>NZ_JBCHVJ010000004.1:0-566317 GCF_050474385.1 Paenibacillus sp. B1-35 | reverse complement strand
CGGGATGGACGCACCGCTGGTGTACCAGTTGTTCCGCCAGGAGCATAGCTGGGTAGCTATGTGCGGAAGGGATAAGCGCTGAAAGCATCTAAGCGTGAAGCCCCCCTCAAGATGAGATTTCCCAATTAGTAAGACCCCTTGAAGACGACGAGGTAGATAGGTTGGAGGTGGAAGCACAGCAATGTGTGGAGCTGACCAATACTAATCGGTCGAGGGCTTATCCTATTTGATTCAAAACACGAACTTTCGCATTCAGTTTTCAAGGTTCAAGCCTTGTAATTGTATCATGAATCGCGTATAATACGGTGGACAAGCGTATTACGCACCTTAACGAATTGGAGAGATACCCAAGAGGCCGAAGGGGACGCTTTGCTAAAGCGTTAGGGTGTAACAGCCGCGAGGGTTCGAATCCCTCTCTCTCCGCCAGTTATACTCTGGTGATACAATAATTAATAATATGGCGGTGTAGCTCAGCTGGCTAGAGCGTACGGTTCATACCCGTGAGGTCGTGGGTTCGACTCCCTCCGCCGCTACCATATTACCTTTCTTACAAAAACATGGACGCTTAGCTCAGCTGGGAGAGCATCTGCCTTACAAGCAGAGGGTCGGCGGTTCGATCCCGTCAGCGTCCACCATAATATGCCGGTGTAGCTCAGTTGGTAGAGCGGCTGACTTGTAATCAGTAGGTCGAGGGTTCGACTCCTTTCGCCGGCACCATTTTAACCATCCTGGAGCTGTGGTGTAGAGGCCTAACATGCCTGCCTGTCACGCAGGAGACCGCGGGTTCGAATCCCGTCAGCTCCGCCATTTTTATCTCAAGTAAAAGTGGAGGTCAACCCCCACTTTTTTTAATTGAATATGGCTCGGTAGCTCAGTTGGTAGAGCAAAGGACTGAAAATCCTTGTGTCGGCGGTTCGATTCCGTCCCGAGCCACCATTGCAAAATGGAGGATTAGCGAAGTGGCCAAACGCAGCAGACTGTAAATCTGTTCCCGTCCGGGTTCGGTGGTTCGAATCCATCATCCTCCACCATTTGCGAGCCATTAGCTCAGTTGGTAGAGCACCTGACTTTTAATCAGGGTGTCGAAGGTTCGAGTCCTTCATGGCTCACCAGTTTTTTCAATCGATCTCAGCGAAAGCTGAGGTTTTTTTGTATGTTCACGTATATTTTACATGAAGGTGAATATAGCATGATGAAATGGTTAATACGAGCGGTCGTGTTTGTAGCGACAGTTTTTATCGGGTTTGGTATTGCTAAATGGTTTGACGCAATCGGTAAGCCATGGACGGCTGGTATTATTTATGGTTGTAGCATAGTTACCGTTTCAATCGCAGATCATTTGATTCGCATAAGGCAAGAGAAACAGTCTGCCTAATAGCACATAAAGCATAGTCGCTACATAGATACCGGTTGGGGCAGCCTAATCGGTTTTTTTGCATCTTGATATGGTACAATGGAAGTAATTTATGCTGGACGAAATGGGTTGAGAGCGATGATGGATAAGCAAGCATTGCAACTGCAGATCGAGCGACTAACGGGTATGCGCTTAGAGTCGTTACACATTCCAACGGCACAGTGGGAAGAGTGGGTATCAACAGCGGTGGAAGAGAAGGATAATTTACCGTCATCCCCCCTTGCGACGGTAAAGCGAGATGGTCAATGGTTTCTATTATGGAAGCCTGGCAAAACGACAACAGAGGTTATGAAGCTGGATGGCAGCACATTATCAGCGCAAGATCTCCAATGGCTTGGGCTTGTTCTATGGATGCAGCATCAGTCGAAACCTGCAATGAATAGTGCACATGTAACGGATGAGCAGCAGGCCTATCTTATAAGTCAATGGATTATTGAGCATATGAAGGATGGCGATACGACCGCGGAAATTCCGGATTCCTTCTCATGGAAAACAAAAATGTTTACGCAGAGTGTACCCTTTCTGTTGGTGGCAGAGCATGCTCATCGGGAGAATCCGGGATACAAGCATTTATATAAGCTGCTTAAATCCTACTTTGGTGGGGACTTAATTTTGCTACCTTTATCGGACAAGGAATGGCTTATTTTATGCCCAGAGCAGCTGATTCAAGTCAGTGAAGCAGACGAAGATGTGGAATCCAAGGAAACGATGGAGGAACAGCTAACTTCATTCTGTCTAGGGCTGTATGAGCTACTAGCGAGTGAATGGGTAGGGGATAGTCAGTTATCAATTGGTTATCCATTTGCTCCAGTGAAGGGAATGCCATCGGTTGTAAGCCAGCTCAGAGAGACGATGTATTTGGGACGTACCTTTCATGTCACTGACAACATCCATCTTCCTTGGGAGCTGCATTTAGAACGGCTTGTTAACAGTATACCGGATGGGGTGCGCAAGCAGTTCCTTCAGCGGGTCGTAACAAAGGCCGACAGCTTTAATGATCCGGAGACTTTGTCAACTTTAGATACGTTCTTTCAGCATGATTGTAGTGTTAGCGAAACGGCAAAACGTCTCTATATTCATCGCAATACGCTATTATACCGATTAGATAAAATTAAGCATGAGACGGGGTTGGATGTTCGTCAGTTTACGGATGCTGTGTTGGTAAAACTCATATTGCTATTGTACAAAGTAACAAAATAGGACATTCATTTTTTGTGCAGATTGTGTATAGTTATTTGTACAGGGTTCCGGTAAGATAAATGTATCGAAAGTAACCGATTACATTTTATCTAACTATAAGGGGGAAACGCACATGGCAGGCGTACGTTTAGAACATATTTTCAAGAAGTATCCGGGTGCAGAAAATCCAACAGTTAAGGATGTTAACCTGGACATTCAAGACAAAGAGTTCCTCGTATTGGTAGGCCCATCTGGTTGCGGTAAGTCGACAACACTGCGTATGATCGCAGGTCTTGAAGAAATCTCTGAAGGTAAATTGTTCATTGGCGATCGCCTTGTGAATGACGTTGCTCCTAAAGATCGCGATATCGCGATGGTTTTCCAATCTTACGCTTTGTATCCACACATGAACGTGTATCAAAATATGGCGTTCGGTTTGAAATTACGTAAGTTCAAAAAAGAAGATATCGACAAGCGTGTTCGTGAAGCAGCTCGCATCTTGGACATCGAGCATTTGCTTGACCGCAAGCCTAAGGCTTTGTCCGGTGGTCAGCGTCAACGTGTTGCCTTGGGTCGTGCGATCGTTCGTGAACCACAAGTATTCTTGATGGACGAACCACTTTCTAACTTGGATGCAAAATTGCGTGGTCAAATGCGCGCGGAAATTTCCAAGCTTGCTAAGCGTTTGCAAACCACTGTTATTTACGTAACGCATGACCAAATCGAAGCAATGACAATGGGTGACCGTATCGTTGTTATGAAAGATGGTATCATTCAACAAGCAGCTTCCCCAGACGTATTGTACAATCATCCGGTTAATATGTTCGTTGCAGGTTTCATCGGTTCCCCTACAATGAACTTCATTACAGGTTTATTGTCCGAAGAAGGCGGCAACTTCCGCTTCAAGGCAACTGGCTTGGATGTAGCAGTTCCTGCAGGTCGTGCACAAATCTTGAAAGAAAAAGGATATGTGGGCAAAGAGGTTATTCTCGGCGTGCGTTCCGAAGATATCCATGAAGAGCCTGTATTCTTGGAAGCTTCCCCTAACAGCATCTTCACTGCGGCTATCGAAGTTACAGAGAACATGGGTCATGAAATGTTCTTGTACTTGACAGGTGTAGGCAAGGAAACGGTTATCGCTCGCGTAGACGGACGTTCTAACGCGAAAGAAGGCCAAAACGTGAAGCTTGCTATCGACATGAACAAAATCCATATTTTCGACAAAGATTCCGAGTTGAACTTGTTCGAGAACTAATTCAATATAAAATAAAAAGGCTGGTCCCTTGGGGCCAGCCTTTTTATCTCTTCCATTTCCCACGGAGTCTTTATTTCAACCTTTTAATGACTTTTTGAAAGGCAGTTATGAACTTCATATACCATATATATCCCGATACAGTTTTAATTTGATAGATGTGTAGCCTTAACAAGAATGTTATAAGAGAGAAAATGGCCGCATCGAACTTTTCTAAGTTCAATCGGTTATACTTTTGGACAGTTGAGTGAAATCTATTTTACTGATACAGATTCGGAATTTCCCTTATTGCTGCAATCCATTCAGTGAGGTACGGACAGGTTGCGAGAAGCTGTTGCCACTTGCTTGATCCCAGTTGATAGACCATGTCATGACTCCACGGAAGCCGCGGTAACCGGATGACTTGATTAGCTGATAGGATCCTCCATAAGAAGTGCCTTTAACGAGATATTGTAATGCCTTATCAATATTTGCTGGAGAGGTATAGCCTCCGCTTGCTGCAGCTGGAGCAGCCGGCAAGCCAATCGCGACTTGATCTTCGCGCAGTGCAGGGAAGCGGTTTGCAGCGTTGCCATTGACCGGGAAGCCCTGCAGCAGCATTTCAGCCATGGCAACTTGGAAGTCGGCCGTGCCTTGACTATAGGATCGTCCATCTAATGCGGTGATAGAGCCCGTATTGTAATGTTGAACATGCAGAATATTCAAGCGATCCTTGAACGCATAAATTACTGGCAGATAGGCTCCCCATGGCCCGCCATATGCGACCATGCCTCCTTGTACATACGCGGTTTCTGGTGCCATTGTCAGCATGAAGTCTGTAGGTTTGTTTGACAGGATGGAATGAATTGCGCTAATCAGATTGACGATTTTCGGTGTTGTTGGGTTTTTAAAATCAGTGTCGGCACCGGTTAAGGCCAATGAGCTTCCTTCCAGATCGATATCCATCCCGTTGAAGCCGTATTCCTGAATAAGATCGTTCATGGAGCGGACGAAATTATCTCTCGCTGTTACAGAGGTAAGCTCGACGGTGCCGTTTGCTCCGCCGATGGAGATGAGTACCTTCTTCCCTTGCGATTGGAGCAGGGCGATATCAGCCTTGAATTGTTCTTTCGTTGCGTTGTATGGCGTGAAGGCCATTGTTGCTCTATCGCTGATAGGCTCAGCGAATGCCACTTGAATAATATCGTAGCGTGAGGATATATCCTTTAATCGAATATTGGATGATCCGTTGTCGAAGTTGTGCCAGTATCCGATTAATTGCTTCGAACTGGAGCCAATCGGAACTTGAGGTGTGTCGGCCGTAAGGACATTGCTATCCGCAGAGCGATTGCCAGCAGTGTCGAATGCACGAACGAGAATGGTATAGGAAGTTGCGGCATTCAGTCCTGTCAAGGTGTAAGTGGTGTTGGCTGTGGAAGCAGCGTCAGAACCATTAAGCAGGATATCGTATCCCGTAACGCCGATATTGTCTGTGGATGAATTCCACGCTATCGTTAAGCTGGTTGGGGTAGCTGACAGCAGTTGCAATCCGGTAGGAGCTGTAGGCGGATCAGTATCGACAGGCGCGGCGTTCGTACGAACGACAAGGCTGCTGCTTGGTGTGGATCGGTTGCCTGCTGCATCCAGAGCGGTGACGGTGAATGAATAAGAAGTGTTAGGTGTTAGAGCTTTGACAGTGTATGAAGTGGAATTCGTTGATCCTGCAAGCTGTGAACCATTGTATACTTCATAGGATACAACGCCGATGTTATCCGTAGCTGCATTCCATATTAATGCGATCTCGGCAGTACCAATCGAAGCTGCGCGCAGGTTAGTTGGAGCTGTAGGAGGTGTGGTGTCGCCGGGATCATCAGCTGACAGCTTCCATAACGCAGGTACATTTGGCGGCTCCCAACCAGTAAGAGAGGTGTGAGCTTGGAGGCAAGCATATGTCTTCCCACTGTAGGAGACGAGATCTCCGGACTTGTATGCGGTGCTCGGCGACCATGGAGCAGCTGCTCCGAGTACTGTGGAAGGAAAGATCGACAGCAAGAGGACGAATACAAGAGCAAGGGCTGTAAACGACCTTGGAAGCGGATTCATTACCAATCGTAACGGACTTCGATTCATGAGAATGCCTCCTTCGTTCAAAGATAAGGGATGGACGGATGGGTCTGACAGGGAAGTCATTATAGGTGAGGATCGGATTCCTACTTTTAACGGGTTTTATGATTCGCAGTAACGAAGGGTGAGGAATCCGGATAAATATCATCCACCTCCTTTTCCGTAAGTAATTTGAAATATTCGTGAAAATTAGGGGATTTTCCTGCTTCCCCTCAACTAAATATAGAAATATTCTCTTTGATTATTCCGTTGTTGTGTTTGCGAAGTGAGGTACGTTGAAAAAAGCGAGCTTTTCCTATACGATGAATACAAAGAGATACGGCATTATTAGCATCATAACAGGACGTAAGCGATTGTGAGCAATGCCGGAGACGAAGGAGTGAACGACGATGGCCAAAAAGGTAAAGGTCTCCGAAATGGTGGAGCAGTTCCATCTGGAGGTTTTGGCTGGCGATACAGGCTTGAAGCGGACAATTACTGTTGATGATTTGCATCGACCGGGGCTTGAGATGGCCGGATATTTTGAATATCACCCGAAGGAACGTGTACAGCTGCTCGGCAAGACGGAGCTTGCTTTCTTCGAGATGCTCTCCCCAGAAACGAAGCGTGAACGGATGCAATTGTTCTGTTCGGAAGAGATGCCCTGCATTATCGTAACAAGAGGACTCGATGTTCCGCAGGAGATTATCGACGTATGCCAAGAGCAGGGAGTACCCTTGCTGCGCTCACGCATCGCAACAACGATTCTGTCTAGCCGCATTACGAGCTTCCTGGAGAAGAAGCTGGCACCAACGGCCACCATTCATGGCGTATTGGTCGATGTATATGGTGTCGGAATGCTTATTACTGGCGGCAGCGGGATTGGTAAGAGTGAGACTGCATTAGAACTGGTTAAGCGCGGACATCGTCTAGTAGCGGATGACGCAGTAGAAATCCGTCAAACTTCTGACAATGTACTGCACGGTTCGGCACCAGAGCTTATTCGCCATCTGCTTGAAATTCGCGGCATCGGCATCATTAACGTTATGACATTGTTCGGGGCAGGCGCCATTCGTAACAATAAGCGAATCAGCGTGGTCATTTCTTTGGAGAATTGGCAACAAGATAAGCAATATGATCGTTTAGGCATTGATGAGGAGACAACCAGAATTATTGACACGGATGTTCCACTCGTTACGGTACCGGTTCGTCCAGGACGGAACTTGGCCGTTATTATTGAAGTGGCAGCCATGAACTATCGTCTCAAGCGTATGGGTTACAATGCGGCATTGCAGTTTACGAACAAGCTGACAGAAACGATTGCCGAGGATATGGATGATTTTGATTGATCATAAGCGTAACCTATATACATGAAGGAGTGTAAAGCATGGCAACAATGCTGCTAGATCCGATAGCGATTCAGCTAGGGCCGCTGAAGGTGCATTGGTACGGGATTATATTAGGTACCGCTGCATTGGTTGGTCTGCTGCTCGCAATGCGGGAAGGAAAGAGATTCGGCATATCCCAGGACTTCTTTATGGATTTGCTATTGTTCGGTGTGCCTTCCGCTTTGATAGGGGCGCGTGCATATTATGTGGCGTTTAAGTGGGATGAATATAAAGACAATTGGGTAGATGTCTTTAAAATATGGAATGGGGGCATTGCCATCTATGGTGCCCTAATTGGTGCAGTTATCTGTGCGATGATTTATGTCCGCAAGAAGGGCTATTCGTTTTGGCGGATTGCGGATATCTGTGCACCTGGGCTTCTAATTGGACAGGCTATCGGACGCTGGGGCAACTATGTGAACCAAGAAGCATATGGCGGGCCGATTGAGGAATCGTTTTTGCGCAACACCTTGCATCTTCCTGATTTCATTGTGAATCAAATGAACGTTCAAGGTATATTCCACCACCCAACCTTCTTATATGAATCGCTGTGGAGCTTCACAGGGGTGCTGCTGCTATTCGGCTTCCGCCGTCTACGCAATGTGCGCAGCGGTGAAGTATTCATCAGTTATCTAATCTGGTATTCGATTGGGCGGTTCTTTATTGAGGGACTGCGTACGGATAGCTTGGCGTATCAAGGATCAGACTGGGTAGTATCATTGATTGATGGACTGTGGTCTCCAATGACAGTCGTATTCGAGCCAGGCTATTTAGATCCTGCATATGGCAATGTACGCATCTCGCAGTTGCTCGCCATCTTCTTAATTGTAGCGGGCGTTATTCTTATTATCGCTCGTCGTATGACAGGAGCTGCGCGAGTTCCTTATAATTCGCCGATGACTTCCGCGATTCGTGTAGAGGCAGGTACAGGAGCTGCCGGGAGTTTGCCCCAAGTAGAGGCACCTGTTCAGAAGACCATGGCAGTCGAGAATGCAAAGAACGAAGAAGTATCTGTGGAAGAAGCAGCGGAGAGCATGCAGGGCTCACCGGACTCTTCTGAATTGGAAGTAGCGGATAAAGGGACAGATAACCAACAACTAGATCATGATAGCAAGAAGGAGTAGTATAAATGATACGAACGGTACTATTTGATTTGGATGGCACAATTATCGATACGAATGAGCTTATCATCGAGACCTTTCTCCACGTACTGCGAGATAAGACGCCGTCACCGTTCACACGTGAACATATTATCCCAAGTATGGGGCTTACGCTAGAAGAGCAAATTCGAATTTTTACAGGACAGGATCAGGTTGATGAGCTGGTGGCAGCTTACCGAGAATACAACGTTACGCGTCATGACGAGCTTGTACGTGAATTTCCTTATGTGAAGGAAGTGATGGCTGAGCTGCATGCATCAGGGATTCAGCTCGGTGTCGTGACGACGAAAATGCGGGCTACAACAGAGCGGGCCCTGCGCATGTTCGGTCTAATCGACTATTTGAGCACGATTGTTACCGTTCAGGATGTGACTCATCCGAAGCCGCACCCTGAACCTGTGCTTCGTGCTGTTGAAGCACTGAAGGCAGATCCAGTACAGACGATTATGGTCGGCGATAGTCCTGCAGATATACAAGCTGCGAATGCTGCTGGTGTTGTATCATGCGGCGTAGCTTGGTCACTGAAAGGAGAAGCTGTACTTCGTCAATATGAGCCACGCCATATTATTCATGACATGCGTGATTTGTACGCATTGGTCGGATTGGAGCGGAAATAAAAGTGAGAGATGTGGAGCGGCATCCTGTCGAAGGACCGAATAGTCTGTGGCAAATCTACCGTACGGTCAGTCCTTGGAAAGGAATGTGGAACTTCATCTGCATTCAAATTGCACGGTATAGCCCATCCCTGCGACTGAAGCTGTGGATCTATCGCAGGCTTCTGCGTATGAAGGTTGGAGAGTGCACAGCCTTCGGTCTGATGGCGATGGTGGATGTCTTCTTCCCTGAACGAATTGAGATCGGGGATAATACGATAATCGGCTATAATTCCACGATCTTGGCGCATGAATATTTGACACATGAATATCGACTCGGAACTGTGCGTATCGGCAGCCATGTCATGATCGGGGCCAATAGTACGATCTTACCTGGTGTCACAATTGGGGATCACGCGGTTGTCGCTGCGGGAACGGTCGTGTACAAAGACGTATTGCCTGGTCAAATGGTAGGCGGCAATCCTATGCGGGTCATTCGGGATGCAGCTCTCCTGACAGAACCATCCACACAATAGAAGAATCAGCCGAGAAGTGGTAGGAAAGGGGCTCCCCACCTGCCACTTTTTTGGTATTTACAAACAATTTGTACATGGAAACAATAATGTCAACAATTGAGAAGTAGGTTAGTTTAAAATAGGTGTAATGTTACTGGAAGAAGAGGGAAGTACAACATGCGAAAGAAACGCACTGTAGGTGTCATATTGCTCATAGCTCTTCTATGCTGCACGCTGTTCTTGAATACGGATGGAGTACAGGCGCAATCACACCGTATTGTATGGGATGGGTATAATGGCTTTGAAGAGCAAGCATTGTTGATGGGGAATGAGTGGTATGTCCCAGCCGACGCCCTAGAGAAAGCCTTTGGCATTCAAGTGCGTACGACAGACAAACAATTGGAGATGTCTTCAACGGATAATCTGAAATCACATTGGGAATACAGACCGCTCCATTATCGTGATGAAGTGATAACACTAATGTATCACAATATTCAGAAGAATCCAGATCATGTCACCTTCATTTCACCGAATCAATTAGAGGAGCAGATTCAGGCTCTGCTTCATAACAATTACAATTTTATATCCATGGATCAGTATATAAACTTTATGCTTTATGGGGCGCAGATTCCGCCGAATGCTGTCTTGATGACATTCGATGACGGCTATGAATCGTTCTATACGGAAGTGTACCCGATTATGCAGAAGTATCATATTCCAGCGACAAATTTTGTAATTGTGTCAACGATTGATAATCGAAAAAGTGTAGGAAGACCAAAGCTGACTTGGGAACAAATGCGCGAGATGAAGCGTAATGGTATGAGCTTTTACAGCCATACCTACAATTCCCATGCATACACGGTGGTTAACGAGAAGGGCACTTTGAGGCCGATGTTGTCCAAGCCTCAGTATTTGAAAAAGCTCCATCGCAAGGAGACGCGTGAGGAATTTACAGCTCGGGCCAAACAGGATCTTCAGCGGGCAGAAATGCGATTGAAGCAAATGCTTGGCAACACGTACAGTGTGGTTGCTTTCCCGTATGGAGCTTTTAACAAGGATGTTCTTGATGTATGCAAGCAGTTGGGCATCTATGTTACTTTCACTGTGAAGCCGGGCATCAATCAACGCACGACTACGAATGGATTCCGTATTAATGCAGGCAATCAGAAGATTAGAACATCTGATCTGTTAGAGCGAATGGGGAATAAGGGCAAGGATGCTCAGCTTGGGCGTGCCAAGACTTCTTATACGGTACGATGGAATCAGGAGCCGGTATACTCTGAGCTGAGGCCGGTGAAAAAAAAGGACATTTGGTATCTTCAGCTCGCTCAGCTTCATCAGGTGTTCGGTATTAAATATAAGATTGACGATGTTCAACAGGTTGTGAGGTTGTTTCCCGGGAAATAACCTCACAAGTTGTCGGAATTAATAATTTGTATTGCCGAGTTGCCTCTATAATTCGACATCATTAGGCTCTCGGTAATGGGGGAGATAAAATAATATGAGCAATAAGTAAAGAATTCTTCACCCTAATCTATCTTATAGAGCTATTGCGATGTTGGACATAGTGTGCATTCATGCAACATCATAGACGATTAAGGCAGAGTATACGAATGACCTATTTTCGTCTATAACTTTTTTCTATATGTTCAGCAAATTTTGCTGTAGGCCTTCTTGCTGCCTGAAAGGCTTCGACATGTTCTATACTTATGATGACAAGGGTTATCCTCATTGAATATTCCTTAAAGGAGTTCTACCCCAAACGATTACAGCTCATTCTTCTCCCCTTTTTCCCTTTACCACTTGTTATTTTATTCTGGAGTTTTTAGACTGCCCGTCAAAGTTGAAGCCTAATAGACTTGTCATGGTATATGGACTTAACTTAATAAGGAGACAAACCTACTCTTAGAATTTCACCCATCGCTATATTTCAAGATAGTTGGATGTTCATCGGGGCACTGCCGAAAAAAGGTGGAGGCACAACGAAACAAAGCCAACAAAAGCAGATAACTTTACAGCCTCCAAGTTAGAAAACAATACGTACGTGGGTCTATCTTTGTTAAATGAATGCATCGGCAAAGACCTGACGTAGCGGGGAGGGATGCAATAGAGCCACGAAAAGATCGTATTTCTACTCTTTCTATCGTGCGGGCACTTGCCATGCTTGGTGTCATTAGTGTGCACGCTACATCAGAAACCGCAGCAATTATGAAGAAATCGAGCGTATTTTACGGATATACCTTCTTTAACATTTTCTTTAAGTATGGAACGCCTACGTTTATTTTGTTAAGCAGCTTTGTTCTTTTTTATAACTACGGAGGCGATAAGCTGCAGGTCAGTGTGTTGGGAAAGTTTTATAAAAATCGATTTTTCTATGTATGTATTCCGTATGTAATTTGTTCTCTTTTTTATTTTGCTTTTGTACAGGTAACACTGTACTCGGATCAATCGTGGAGCGAAGCGGCTCCTTTATTCGTAAACAAGCTGTTAACAGGGACAACTTATACGCATCTATATTTCATGTACATCAGCATTCAATTTTATTTGTTGTTTCCATTGCTGCTCTTGCTGTTCCGTTCACGGCGAATCGTGGCTTGGGCTATTCCGCTTGGACTTGCTTGCAATGGGGGTTTGTCGTATGGAACAAATACGGTGTGCAAATTCCAGCGAAAGGGAGTATTTCGCTGTCATACATAAGCTTTTATTTTTTAGGTGCTTACTTAGGGATACATTTTCACAATATACGTCCGTAGCTTGATTCTATTGGACGAGCTTGCTCGGTGCGTTATAAGCTGATGACGGCTGCTATCTGGTTGTCATGGCTCGCATTTGCACTGCTGCATGTGCAGATCTGGTATTGGACGCGTTCAACAGGCAAAGAGATGCATTCTCTGATCTACGAACTGCTTTGGAATGGACACACGATGCTTTCAGCGATTGTACTTATGCAGCTTGCGTTCTATTTGGAGCGGCTTCTTCCGAATCTGGGGCGGAAGCTTTTGTCTCAGTTAGGTGATTTGTCATTCGGCATGTATTTGATTCATCCTGTATTTCTCGCCGTATATCGGAAGTTCCCTTGGTATAAGGGGAGTCCGCTGCTGTATCCTTTATTCATTGGAGGCGGATATCTGTTCGCGCTCGGGATGTCGTGGATATTCGTATATGGGGCAATCCGATAATACCTGGCGCTTCATTTGGACTAGGTGCTTCGCCGCGCTATTTGATGAACCGCAAAAAGCCAGTCGCAACAATTGATGTGGCTAGACACAGCAATGCATCTTAACAATAGTATAAGGTAAAAATTCATACATTGTCATCAGACGGAGGACGCCCTGTATTCTTGCAGTATGCAAGGAACGGGCGTCCTTCTCTGCTTATGCAAAAGCTGACAATGAAGGGGTCAACAAGTCAAACAAAGTAGATTAAGGAGAGGTTGAAAATGGATTGACGGAGCAAACAATACGTGATAATATTACCATTAAATTTCTTCAACTTGCTAATAAGGTAACTTGTTAATATATTAACTCACTAAAGTCTTTTTCCGAGGTGATCCAATGACAAAGCCGAGAATGTTTGAAAAGCCATCGGGTATGCGTGATTATTTACCGGAAGCCGTGCGACGGCTGCGTGTAGTGGAAGGCAAGGCACTCCGCACGATGGATAGTTGGGGATATGCGCAAATCATAACGCCGACCATGGAGTATTACGATACGGTAGGTGCAGCGAGCTCTACCTCTGACCACAAGCTGTTCAAGCTGTTAAATCAGCGCGGTACAACGATGGTGCTGCGTTCTGATATGACAGCGCCCATTGCGAGAGTGGTTGGTTCCTTGCTGGGCAAGGAACCGTTCCCAATCCGTTTGTCTTATCATGCCAACGTTTTTCGCTCTATGGAGGAGGAGGCTGGACGCGAAGCGGAGTTCTATCAGACAGGAGCGGAGATGATAGGAGACGGCTCACCCGATGCCGATGCTGAGGTGATTGCACTGTCAATTGCTTGTCTGGAGGCGGCGGGTATTGAACGTTTTAAGGTTGCGCTTGGGCATCATGGCTTTTTGCAAGGGCTGCTTGAATGCGCACTTCCCAATCAGGAAGTGGTGCAGACACAGTTGAAGCTTCGCCTGGTGCAGCGTGATGTAGTTGGTTATCGAGAGCTTGTGAATAGCTTATCTATTGAACAGGAGTACAGAAATTACCTGGAGAAAGTATTGCATTTGCGTGGGGGGCGTGAGGTGCTGGAGACAGCTCGAGGTATAGCTGATGTGTCAGCTATACAGCAGTCGATCCGGCATTTGGAGCAGGTATGGAATGTGCTGATGGCGTACGGCGTGGAAGAGCATATCGTATTGGATTTAACGATGCTGGGTGATTTCTCTTATTACACGGGTACGATATTTGAGGGTTATGCGGCAGATACGGGTTTTCCTGTCATGAGCGGGGGCCGTTATGACAATTTGTTGCAGCAGTTCGGTCGACCTGCTCCTGCGACGGGGTTCGCACTGCAGACGACGCGTATCGTAGATGCACTTTCTGGCAGTTGTGGTGCAGCTGATGAAGGGGAGCAGGTAATGACCATTCGCTATGATGAGCTTCACCGTCAAGAAGCATTTCAAGAAGCTGCGCGTTTGCGAAAGGAAGGCAAAAACATAGTGACACAACTTATTGGCACTGTATGTGAGGATCAACGTGATGGAGTTGGTAAGGCAGAAGTTCATTCCAATGCTTGCGGCAATCGCGGAATCGAGATGCTTGCCTTTACGAATCGGGCTTGATGACGAAGGAGGAACGACTTATGCAGGAGTGGCTAAAGGTTGCAATGCCGAAAGGACGTATTTATAAGCAGGCATCCGCCCTGTTTCGGCAAGCCGGACTCTATGTGCCAGAAGATGAAGATGACTCGCGCAAGCTGATTATTGATGTACTGGAAGCGGGGATGCAGTTCATCATGGCGAAGCCTGTTGATGTGCCGACCTATGTGGAGTATGGCACTGCTGATATCGGCATTGTCGGTAAAGATGTATTGATGGAAGAGAACAAGGATGTATATGAGCTTCTGGATCTCGGAATTGCGCGCTGCCGGATGTCGGTTATCGGATTGCCTTCATGGAAGCCGGTCAGCCATTTGCGGGTAGCAACGAAGTATCCAAATGTAGCTTCTCAATATTTTCGAGAGCAAGGCCAGCAGGTGGAAGTGATTAAGCTCAATGGCTCAATCGAATTGGCTCCCTTAATCGGCCTGGCGGATCGAATTGTAGATATGGTGGAAACGGGTAAGACACTGAAAGAGAATGGTCTGATTGAGCTGGAAGAGATGTTCGGCATTACTAGCCGATTGATAGCCAATCGAGTTAGCTACCGAATGAAGAGCGAGGCAATTCAAGGGCTGTGCGACCGGTTACAGGGTATTGTGCCCCAGTCATTGGAGACGCCAGCGTCAGCAGCATTTTCGTTAGGATAAACAAGCACACAATATGAAAGCGAAAGTCGAATGATGCTTATAGCAGCGCGGGATTTAGGAGGGGGAGAACGAGATGCGGATCATTCAGGCAGCAGATTGGAATCTGGCTCGGAAGGTCGATTATGGAACTCCGGATCAATTGAACAGCGTGAAGCGTATTGTAAGCGATGTGCGATATGAAGGGGATACCGGACTTCTCAAATATACAAGCGAGCATGACAAGGTAGAGCTGATCCAAGAGCAGCTTCGTGTAACCGAGGCAGATATTTCACAGGCG
Organism: Paenibacillus sp. B1-35; assembly: GCF_050474385.1. NCBI lineage: Bacteria > Bacillati > Bacillota > Bacilli > Caryophanales > Paenibacillaceae > Paenibacillus > Paenibacillus sp. B1-35. The sequence goes on along the minus strand of NZ_JBCHVJ010000004.1, from coordinate 550,999 downwards.
TACGAGCAAGTGGAGCAAGCATTCTTAGCAGCAATTCGTCAAGCTGCAAGCAATATCAGACGATTCCATAAGAGACAGAAGCGAACATCTTGGATGGAGTGTGAACCAGATGGAACGCTGTTAGGCCAGATTATGCGTCCACTGAAACGTGTGGGCGTCTATGTGCCAGGCGGTAAGGCAGCCTATCCCTCCTCTGTTCTCATGAACGTTATTCCTGCCCAAGTTGCGGGTGTAGAGGAGATTGTGATGGTTACCCCCCCAGCTACAGGTGGAGTGGAAGGGATTAACCCTTATATTCTCGTAGCCGCAGCTGAAGCTGGAGTGAAGGAAATTTACCGCGTGGGCGGTGCACAGGCGATAGCTGCATTGGCGTACGGGACGGAGACAATTGCTCCGGTCGATAAAATATGCGGTCCTGGGAATATCTATGTGGCTCTCGCGAAGCGGGAAGTTTATGGAACTGTTGATATCGATAGTATTGCTGGCCCATCTGAGATTGTCGTGTTAGCGGATAAGTGGGCCAATCCCGTCTATGTGGCAGCTGATTTATTATCCCAAGCCGAGCATGATGAGATGGCATCGGCAGTGCTCGTGACAGATTCTATGGAGTTGGCCCAAGCTGTGTCCTTTGAAGTAGATCGCCAATTGCAGGAGCTCCCGCGATATCCAATTGCCCGAGCTTCCATTGAACAGTATGGGGCAATTCTGGTGGTACAGGATTTGCAAGAGGGTGTCAAGCTCGTAAATCGGATGGCTCCTGAGCATGTGGAGATTATGACAGAGGAGCCGATGGAGTGGCTCGGTCTCATTGAAAATGCAGGAGCGATCTTCCTTGGCGCATACAGCTCCGAGCCTGTTGGGGACTACTTTGCAGGGCCGAACCATATTATTCCGACTAATGGAACAGCACGTTTCTCTTCACCGGTCGATGTAGATATGTTTATGAAGAAATCAAGCTTAATTCGCTACAGCAAGGAAGCGCTGTTGACCAACGGGGCGGCCATTATAGAGCTGGCCCGTCATGAAGGACTAGAAGGGCATGCTCGTGCAATTGAGGTTCGATTGCGTGAACAATCTTATGACAAGAAAGAGTTACACAACGAATCATAGAGTAATAGTATTTATGGAGATATAGAGATATAAAGAGATATAAAGTACGGTTTAGAGATAGTGGGGAAGTGGAGAGAAGACATCTTTGGCGGTGTGAAATGATGCTGTAAATCAGCAATCTCACATTGAACGGAAATATTCCTCGATATAAAAATGGAGCGAGAATCCTCAGTAGAAGGGTGGAAATTCTGATGGTACAGGAAGCGATCAATTGTGCACGTCAAGCAGATATTGACCGCAAGACGAACGAGACTAACATTCAATTGTTATTTTCTATTGATGGAACCGGAAAAAGCGAGCTGGATACTGGCGTTCCTTTCCTAACTCATATGCTCGATTTGTTTGCAAAGCACGGTCATTTCGACTTGAAGGTTAATGCCAAGGGCGATATTGAAATCGATGATCATCACACGGTAGAGGATATTGGCATTTGTCTTGGCCATGCCTTGAGAGAGGCGTTGGGTGATAAGTCCGGAATTCGGCGTTATGCCTCTGTGTTTATCCCGATGGATGAAGCATTGGCTCAAGTGGTGATAGATGTGAGCAACCGTCCGCATTTTGAATATAGAGCCTCTTATCCTTCCGTACAAGTGGGCACATTCTCTACAGAACTAGTACAAGAGTTTTTGTGGAAGCTAGCGCTGGAGGCAAGAATCACCCTCCATGTCATCGTTCATTATGGTCAGAATACGCATCACATGATCGAGGCGGTATTCAAGGCACTTGGACGGGCGCTCGATGAAGCAACGTCGATTGATCCACGTGTACAAGGCATCCCTTCTACAAAAGGAGTGCTGTAGCTCATGATCGCCATAGTCGATTATGGGATGGGGAATTTGCATAGTGTCAGCAAGGCTGTAGAGCGATTGGGATATGAGTTCATCCTGACAAATTCCCGTGAAGATTTGCTTACAGCAGCGGGTGTCATTTTGCCGGGTGTAGGCGCATACGGAGACGCCATGCTGGCGCTGCGGGCTAGTGGATTAATCCCCACTCTGCACGAGATCGTGGAGAGTGGCAAGCCGATGCTCGGTATCTGCCTAGGGATGCAGCTGCTGTTCGAAGGAAGCGATGAACATGGCTATCATGAGGGATTGGGCATGCTGCCGGGCCGTGCAGTACGCTTCGAGGGCGGCTCCTATAAGGTTCCGCATATGGGCTGGAATGAGCTGCGCTGGAAGCAGGCAGCATATTTGCATCCATTTGCTGAGGGGATAGAAGAAGGTCACGTATATTTCGTGCACTCTTATCGCGTCGTTGCGGAGGAGCGTACAGATGTGCTTGCTACGTGCAGTTATGGGGGCGTAGAGGTAACGGCTATTGTAGGTCGAGGCTCCTTGTATGGTATGCAGTTTCATCCGGAAAAAAGCGGTGCGTTAGGACAGTGTCTATTGGGGAGATTTTTAGCACTGACTGGAGTGGACAGGAAATCTGCAACATAAGTGACAAGGCAGCAATGAAGAACGATGGGAAAGGAAGGCGAGACAGATGGCGGCGTTCACGATATATCCAGCAATTGATATTCGCGGGGGAAAGTGTGTCCGACTTGTACAAGGGGACTATGGACAGGAAACAGTCTATGATGAGCAGCCAGTAGAGGTAGCAAAGCGTTGGGAAGCGAATGGAGCATCTTGGATTCATGTGGTGGATTTGGACGGAGCGAAGGAAGGACGGCCGATGAATGCACAGTTGGTTGGCGAAATTGCACGGACAGTATCGGTTCCGATTCAGGTTGGAGGCGGCTTGCGTACGCTTGAGGATATTGAACTGTTGCTTGATACGGGTGTACCGAGGGTCATACTGGGTACAGCGGCGATAGAGGATCGCGATTTCGTCGAAGCGGCACTTGGAAAGTATGGAGAACGCATAGCGATCGGTATTGATGCTCGCAATGGATTTGTTGCCACACGCGGGTGGTTGGAGACGTCGGAAGTGAAAGCGGATATACTGGCTGCTGAATTGGCTGCGGTAGGAGCGAAGACGTTCATTTTTACGGACATCTCACGAGACGGCATGATGAAGGGCCCGAATGTCGAGGCAATTGTACAGCTGGCGAAGGCATCAGGACAGCAGGTAATTGCTTCAGGCGGTGTGAGCGGCATGGATGATATCCGTGCACTATCAGCGTATGCGGCAGATGGTGTAGCAGGGGCGATTATTGGCAAGGCACTTTATACAGGCGGTATTGATTTAACTGAGGCGGTACGGCTGGGAGCAGCCGAGCGAAGCTAATACGGACGGGGGCGACTGCGATGTTGGCGAAGCGTGTAATTCCTTGTCTGGATGTAAAGGATGGCCGTGTTGTAAAAGGAGTAAATTTTGTTCAATTGCGTGATGCTGGAGATCCGGTAGAACTGGCTGCTCTGTATGATCGGGAAGGTGCGGATGAGCTGGTGTTCTTGGACATTTCCGCAACTGTCGAGGGCAGGGCGACGATGGTGGAGGTAGTACGTCAGACCGCAGGAGAGATCTCCATCCCCTTCACAGTAGGTGGCGGCATTTCCTCTGTCGAGGATATGATGCGCATGCTTCGTGCAGGTGCGGATAAGATTGGCATAAATACAGCGGCAGTCAAAAAGCCGAGTTTGATAGCAGATGGAGCTCGGCGATTCGGATCGCAATGTATCGTTGTTGCCATTGATGCTAAGTACAATAGAGCTTGGGGCGAGTGGGAAGTGTATATCGATGGTGGCCGTACACCGACTGGCTTGCGTACAGTCGCTTGGGCTCAAGAGGTAGAGCGGCTAGGAGCAGGAGAGCTGCTGTTAACGAGTATGGACGCGGATGGAACGAAGGATGGCTTCGATATTGCCTTGACGCGTGCGGTATCTGATGCGGTCGGCATTCCCGTTATCGCTTCAGGCGGTGCAGGCAGCGCGGGTGATTTTGTAGAGGCATTTACTGAAGGGCATGCAGATGCAGCGCTTGCGGCGTCAATTTTCCACTATAAAGAGGTGTCGATTTCGGGGGTGAAGGCATCGCTTCAGGCAGAGGGGGTACATGTACGATGACTCAACAGGTAATGGCAGCTGGTGAACGCTTGGCAAATCTGATTCGTTGGAATGATTGTGGACTTGTTCCGACTGTCGTGCAGGACTCAGAAACGAAGGATGTTCTAATGGTAGCGTATATGAATCGGGAATCCTTGCTTTTGTCGTGCAAGACGGGGGAAACCATATTTTGGAGTCGTTCCCGTCAGGAACTGTGGCATAAGGGAGCAACATCAGGCAATACGCAGCAAATTGTATCCATGTCTGTGGATTGCGATCAGGACACGCTTCTTGTTCAGGTGAGATCCAAAGGGCCGGCTTGCCATACCGGAAGCCGAACTTGCTTCGATAATGCTCAGAAGATAACTGCGGTACCAGAAGCAGATAAAATAGCGCCTGCAGGCGTTTCAGTATTATCAGCACTGGAGAACCTTCTCGCACAAAGGCAGCTTGAACGGCCAGAAGGATCATACACCACTTATTTATTCGAGAAAGGCCTCGATAAAATATTGAAGAAGATTGGCGAGGAAGCAACGGAGGTTGTCATCGCAGCGAAGAGTGGGGACAAGACGGAAATGGTCGGTGAAATTGGTGACCTGCTGTTCCATGTGCTTGTGCTGCTCCGGGAGCGCGATATCGCGCTAGCAGATGTATTATCCGAATTAGAAATACGGCACAGTGGGCCAAGACGAGATACGTATAATGAGCAGGGGAAAGTAAAATCGTGAATAACAGGCTGGATTTGGAATGGCGGGCGTTGTGATGTGTGTTCTGTGAAGAGCGCGCAGTGCAGTGTCTGCTTTTTGTTTGTGATCGAATCAATTCGGTTACTATCCATTATAAGGGTTTATTGATTGCCGGAAACAAAGATTTGAGTTATAATAAGATAAGAATAATTATTAAATAAAAATAAACATCTGATTGCTGATGTCATTCAGATGTGCTCCTTCTTGTCCCTTCAGCCTTTGCGAGGTTGTGGGGCATATGGCGGCTTAGACCTGCTATTGCGAAGGAATGAAGGGATCAAAACGACTCCTTTTAAAGTCTTCGCGAAAGGGATGCGGGAAATGAGCTTCATTATGGTATACTGATGGGTATGTGTACAGTATATAGTGTCAGGAGGGGCCTTGGCGATGGCAGAACAGAATAAGGTGGTTATGTTCCCAATGGACGCTGCTGCGTTCTCTGAACGTGCAGTACAATCGTTGGAACGGCTGCACTACGACAAGGCGTTGACATATTTTCGTAAGGCGGTGGAATTCGAACCGGACAACCCTATTTTGCATTGCAACTTAGCAGGAACTCTTGCAGAAGCGGGCCAGTTCGAAGAGTCAAACGATACATTGCACCACATCTTGCATAAACTCGATCCGAACATGAACGAATGCTACTACTATATGGCGAATAACTTTGCATATATGGAACAGTTCGAACAGTCGGAGGCGATGCTGGAAACGTATTTGTCCCGAGATCTTACGGGGATGTATGCGGAGGAAGCGGAAGAAATGCTCGAAATGATCCGTTTCGAGGCCAATAAGCAATCCTCATCACAGCACCGAGGTGGGCAGAATGTGAGGGCAGAATCGTCAGCAGCGAAGCTGCCGTCAGCGCTGAGCGACGAAGAGATGGGAGTCTCCGAGCAGGCAGAGGATAACCATGCAGAAGCACGCTTGCTTCTGGAGGCGGGTCGATTCGTCGAGGCAGAGAAATTGTTGAAGCAGGTTGTAGAGTCAGATCCAGATTATTTGGCAGCACGGAACAACCTAGCGTTAGTTTATTATTATATGGGGCAGTTCGATGAAGCTCGGAAGGCGCTTGATGCCGTGCTTGAGAGAGATCAGGGGAATTTGCACGCTCTGTGTAACCTCGCGATATTCGAACGCCACGCAGGCAATGAAGCTGTAGTCCAACAGCTGATTGCGATGATTAGCAAGGTTCAGCCCTTCTATCGGGAGCATCTGTTCAAGATTGCGACCACGATGGGGATGCTGGATGAACATGAACTTGCCTATCGGCATTTGCGGCGTTTAGTAGCGGGCAATATGCTGCGAGAAGCAAGCATTTATCATTATGCGGCCGTAGCGGCTTGCCGTTTAGGTCGATATGAGGAAGCGTCGCGCTGGTGGGCAGTATGCCGCAGACTCGATCCTGAATCAGGCATCGCAACTTACTATATGGAGCGATTGCAGCAGCGTGATCAAGGCGACATTGATCCTATGCCAACCTACCATTATCGTTTGCCTTATGAGGAGGCAAGCCGTAGGGCTGCTGCTAAGGCTGCATCCCAGGATAGCGGGCGCTCTGGAAGATCAAAGAGTGGTGGGAATTGGGAGCAGCAGTTGAAGAAAGATCCGCTAGTACGTGCTTCCTTGTTTTGGGCGCTGCGGTTTGGCGAACCAGATGTGAAGCTTCAAGCGCTGCAGGCAATGAGTATGCTTGGTGACGATGAGGCAAATGATGCGCTGTGCTCTATGCTGTTGGATCCTGAACAGGATGCCTATTTGAAGCAGGTGGCAGTCTATGTTCTCCGTATGCACGGAGTGGAAGGGCCCATTGAAGTAGAGTGGAAGGGTGAGCACATCCAAGTTCACCACAATCATATTGCGAATCGTCTGCCGGTGTGGGAAGCGCAGTGGCAGCAGGTGCTTGATATATTGCGCGAGTCCATGAGGGAGCGTTATGATCTGTTCCATATGCATGATGCAGAGACGCTCTGGGTGGAGTTTATTACGCGTCTATATCCCGATGAAGTACCTCGTATTGGCAAGGCGGCAAGCTGGGCAGCGGCAATTGAATTCATCATTGCGAAAATGCTGCGTCGAGAGATATCCTATCAGGTTGCAGCAGAGCAATATGGCGTATCAGCAGCTACGGTTGCCAAGCATGTGAAACGAATGGAAGACACATGTCAGGTAGAAGCTAAAATCAAGCAATCCTTTACATGAAGATAAAGTCAAAACTTGATCATAAGGGAGGCCAACCCCATGGAGAACAAAGTATATAAATCAGTTGTTATCGGTACAGGACCAGCAGGATATACAGCAGCTATTTACTTGGCGCGTGCCAACATGAATCCGCTTGTGATCGAGGGACCTCAACCAGGCGGGCAGTTAACGACAACTACAGAAGTTGAGAACTTCCCTGGATTTCCTGAAGGCATTCAGGGCCCTGAATTGATGGACAATATGCGCAAGCAGGCTGAGCGCTTCGGCACAGAGTTCAAGACAGGTTGGGTAAACAGCGTTGATGTATCTAGCCGTCCCTTCAAGCTTCAAGTGGAAGGCGTAGGCGAAATTGTTACGGAAACGTTGATTGTCGCAACTGGCGCATCCGCAAAATACCTGAACATCCCAGGTGAACAAGAAAACTTGGGCAAAGGGGTTAGCGCATGTGCGACTTGCGACGGATTCTTCTTCCGAGGGAAGAAAATTATCGTTGTCGGGGGCGGAGACTCCGCAATGGAGGAAGCGAACTTCTTAACTCGCTTCGCATCCGAGCTTACATTGGTTCACCGTCGTGATGAGCTTCGCGCTTCGAAGATTATGCAAGATCGCGCGAAGAACAACGAGAAGATCAAATGGGGATTGAACCGTACTCCAATCGAGGTCATTTCCACAGGTATGGGTGTAATGGGCTTGAAGGTGAAGAATAACGAAACAGGCGAAGAAGAAGTTTTGGAGACGGACGGCTTGTTCGTAGCCATCGGTCATAAGCCAAATACGGATTTCCTGAAGGGTCACATCGACTTGGATGAGCAAGGTTATGTCATCGTGAAGCCAGGTTCAACGGAAACGAGCGTTCCAGGTGTATTTGCCGCTGGCGACGTGCATGATACGAAGTACCGTCAGGCAATTACAGCAGCAGGCTCTGGCTGCCAAGCCGCTTTGGACTGTGAGAAATTCCTCGAAGGCCATATTACACAGGACTGGAGCCAGTCTTTGAATAAATAATGTGCTGACCTCCAGTTAAGCACGTCTTCGATAGGAATAAAACACTGGAAAATGAAGGTGTAGTGCTGTTGGAGATATAGCTGGAAGTGTACTCACTTTTCGGAAAGTTGGGAGCCTGCGGGCTCCCTCTTTTCTTTCGAATAATCGGGCAGATATTTATGCGGAACAGAGGAGAAACGAGCCTGCGGGCGAGCATTGGATCGTATGGATCAATTGGGTTGTCAGAAGGAGTGGTAAGCACTTCTGGCGCGGCCTGACAACGTTTTACTAGAGGTTCCGTTCTCTTGACCTGACTAGTGGGTTCGCGTATAGTGGGTACTGAAAGTACCATAATTCGATTACGTATATAAAAGGTGGATGACGCATGTCTGAGCAGATCTACGTGGGTGTCGATTTGGGCGGTACGGCCATTAAAGTTGGAATCTGTGATGCAGAAGGCAAGCTTTTGCATACATTTGAGGGTCCAACTGAAGTAGCTAAGGGTCCGGATACTGTCATGGATAATATCGAAAAATATGTTCGTCTCATCGTGGAACAATCTCCTTACGATTGGAGCCAAGTGGCTGGTGTTGGCGCGGGAGTCGCAGGATTTACGAATGTAAAGGAAGGCATTATTATTTTGGCGCCCAACGTAGGATTCAAGGATGTGCCGATCCGTTCCATATTGGAAGAACGTCTAGGCAAGCCAGTTAAAATTGACAATGATGCAAATGTTGCCGCACTTGGCGAGGTGTGGAGCGGCGCAGGCAAGGGTATTGACCACTGTGTTTGCTACACGCTAGGAACGGGTGTCGGCGGAGGCATTATTATTAATGGAAGAATTGTACAAGGATTCTCAGGTCTTGCAGGAGAGCTTGGCCATATGGCGGTTATCCCGGATCTGGAGGCTATCCAATGCGGCTGCGGCAAGATGGGCTGCTTGGAAACAGTATCTTCTGCTACTGGTATCATTCGTATGGCCAATGATGCAGTTGAACGTGGGGATCGTACTTCCTTATCCCTTGTAGAGAGTATCACAGCAAAGGATGTATTTGACGCTGCGAAGGCAGGGGACGAGGTCGCAGTTCGCATCGTATCCCGTGCAGCTTATTACTTAGGTAAAGCAATGGCTGCTGTAGCAGTGACGCTGAATCCAGAGCGTTTCATAATTGGTGGAGGCGTATCGAAGGCAGGGGAATTCCTGTTTGAGCAGATTCGTGAAACATTCATGAAATTAACACCTGACCCGGTTACGCGCGGCGTATCCATCGTGCCAGCAGAGCTAGGCAATGATGCCGGTATGATCGGTGCGGCAGGCTTGTTCTTGCGTTCGTAGCCGAATCTTGTAAGGAGGAGAGGACGAACGATGATGGAATCATCAGAGATGACAGCTTTAGCAAAGCTGGTTATCATTACGGGAATGTCTGGTGCTGGGAAGACAATTGCGGTTCAAAGCTTGGAGGATCTCGGATTTTTCTGCGTGGATAATTTGCCACCAGTACTTATACCGAAGTTTGCTGAACTCATCGAGCAGTCCAAGGGCAAAATCGGCAAGGTAGCCCTTGTCATTGATTTGCGCGGAAGGGAATTTTTCACGGCTTTATCGGAATCGATTAATTATATTCGTGATCACTTTACCATCCATTGTGAAATATTGTTCTTGGATGCAACGGATTCTGTTCTCGTTCGCCGTTATAAGGAGAGCCGTCGTCGTCATCCTCTCAATCCAGGCGGCATGCCGCTTGAGGGAATTAAGCAGGAACGCACTCTGCTGGAAGATTTGAAGGGTTGGGCGACACAAGTCATTGATACGAGCAATTTGAAGCCCGTGCAGCTGAAGGAACGAATTGCGGCTAGATTCACGCACGCCGATCAGAACGTGATGTCGGTGAATGTGACATCGTTCGGCTTTAAATATGGCGTGCCAATTGACGCGGATCTTATTTTTGACGTACGCTTTTTGCCAAATCCGCATTATGTGGAGCAACTCCGCCCGAGAACTGGACAGGATATTGAAGTATACGATTATGTCATGAAATGGCCTGAAACACAGGCCTTCCTTACTAAATTGCTTGATTTGCTGAACTTTCTCATGCCGCAGTATCGCAAGGAAGGGAAAGGTCAGGTCATCATCGGCATCGGATGCACAGGCGGCAAGCACCGATCAGTGGCTATTGCAGAATATTTAGGTCGTACAATTGGTGCGAGTGACACGGAGGTTGTTCGTGTCAGTCACCGTGATGCTGAGAGAGATCGGCATTAGTGGAGGGGCGTTATGACATGTAAAGATGAAGAGCGAGTTCACCCGCGTATTGTGGTTATGGGCGGCGGCACAGGGCTGTCGGTCATGCTGCGTGGGTTGAAGGAAAAGCCGCTCGATATTACCGCAATCGTTACCGTGGCGGATGATGGAGGCAGCTCCGGCATATTGCGCAGCGAGCTGCAAATGCCCCCGCCAGGAGATATACGCAGTGTGCTGACAGCGTTGGCAGATGTGGAGCCCTCGCTGTCAGAGATGTTGAAATACCGCTTCAAGAATGGGTCTGGATTGGCAGGACATAGTTTGGGTAACTTGATCCTAGCAGCAATGACTGACATTACCGGCGACTTTGTGGCGGGTATACGGGAATTAAGCCGCGTACTTGCGGTTCGAGGCCGCGTGCTGCCAGCAGCGAATCAGGCAGTTGTCCTTAAGGCAGAGATGGAAGATGGGTCGATTGTATCCGGTGAATCTTCCATTCCTCAAGCGGGGCAGCGTATTAAACGTGTTTTTTTAGAACCGGAACAGGTGGATGCGTTGCCTGAGGCCGTGGAGGCACTCCGTCAGGCGGATGCAATTTTGATTGGCCCAGGCAGTCTTTATACCAGCATTATCCCAACACTGCTCGTACCAAAGCTGGCCCAGGCAGTGTTAGAATCTAATGCGGTGAAAATATTTGTATGTAATGTGATGACCCAACCGGGAGAAACGGATAATTATTCGGTCGGTGATCATTTAGAGGCTGTACAGTTGCATGTCGGCAGTCAGCTGTTCGATTATGTGATCGTGAATAACGGTGAAATCCCGCCGCAAGTTCAGGATAAATATGCCGAGCAGGGCGCGAAGGCCGTACATTTAGATATGGAAGAAGTGACGAAGCGCGGCTATCAAGTAATTGCAGATTCTTTAGTGCTGTTCCGCACCTATCTGCGACATGACGCAGATAAGCTTAGTCATCATATTTATCAGCTTGTGGAAAATTGGATGATACGAAAGAGGTGAGCCGCAATGTCTTTTGCAGCACAGACAAAAAAAGAATTAACGATGATCGAATCCGAGTCGTGCTGTGAGAAGGCGGAACTGTCTGCATTAATGCGCATGAACGGTTCTGTGCAGCTCTCGTCCAACCGCAAGGTAATATTGGACATTTCTACAGAGAATGCTGCGATCGCCCGCCGCATTTATACACTTGTCAAAACGTATTTTCAAGTTCATACAGAGCTGCTTGTCCGCAAAAAGATGCGCCTGAAAAAGAACAACGTGTACATTGTACGCATTCCGACGCGTGTGCAGGAGATTTTACGTGATTTGCACATTGTATCGGAAGGTTTTTTATTCACGGACGGCATAAATGAGCAAATCGTTGAAAATAACTGCTGCAAACGTGCGTATTTGCGTGGGGCGTTCATGGCAGGTGGATCGGTGAATAATCCAGAGGGATCATCATATCACTTGGAAATATCCTCGATGTACGAGGAGCATTGCCGCGCATTGGTTGAATTAGCGAATGAGTTCCAGCTGAATGCCCGATTCATTGAACGTAAAAAAGGCTTTGTCCTGTACATTAAAGAGGGCGAGAAAATCATCGAATTCCTCAATATCATTGGTGCCCACCAAGCACTGTTCAAGTTTGAGGATGTCCGTATTATGCGGGATATGCGCAACTCAGTGAATCGGATCGTCAATTGCGAAACGGCTAACCTGAATAAGACGATTGGTGCAGCCGTTCGTCAAATCGAGAATATTCGTTTTCTGGAGAGGCATCTTGGATTAGAGAAGCTACCGGATAAGCTAAGGGAAGTAGCGGAGGTCAGATTGGCACACCCGGATATTAACCTGAAGGAAGTAGGCGAGCTTCTGAGTGGTAAAGTAAGTAAATCTGGTGTCAATCATCGACTGCGCAAGATAGATGAGATGGCTGAACGATTGCGCAACGGATAGCGAGATAAACTTTATTCCTCGCTTGAAATCGTTTATAATGCTAATATGTGATGAAATAGAGCAAATTAGCGTAAATTTGAGTAATGTAAACTACATGGAATATAGGGGGTATGATTCGCATGGCTCAACAACCAATTGTCGTACGTTTGAAGACTGGACTGCACGCAAGACCTGCAGCCTTGTTCGTTCAAGAAGCGAATAAATATTCTTCGGATATCTTCGTTGAAAAAGAAGATAAGAAAGTTAATGCTAAGAGCATCATGGGTATTATGAGTCTCGCAATCAGCACCGGCACGTCGATTACCATTACTGCGGATGGCGCGGACGCCGATCAGGCTGTAAGCGCTTTAGTCGGGCTTGTAAGCAAAGAAGAATTGGACAGCTAAATCAATAGCTGATGAATTGTCCATTCCATTGTGGAAGCAGCGGAGCTGTGACTGATACCAAGAGAAGAGCCGTTCAGGCTCTTTTTTTATTGTGAAAGATTGAGCGGTTATCATATATATTGAAAAATATCATTCCAAAGTTCCATGCTGATTTGCAACAATATTTACCTTGGCAACGTTTAGAAGGCAAGAAGCAAGTCAATCTTACATTCTATAACGCGATGGAGGAATGGTTATGACGCAATTGGCAGGAAGAACGGCATGGCGGAGAATGGCAATGGCAGTAATGCTGACAGGAGCGCTGCTTGTAGGTACAGGTGTTGCAGCTCCTGTACCGGTGAAGGCAGCGGCAGCCGAATTCAGTATTAAGGATACAGTGAGTGTGTCAGGTGTTGGCGAGTTGGAAGTTACTCCTGATGTGGCTTATGCAGAACTCGCGGTAGATACACGGGGAAAAACAGCGGCAGAAGCACAAAAACAAAATGCGGCATTATATGATAAGGTGAAGCAGGTGCTCACCAAAAAATACGGCATTCAGGAGAAGGATTTGAAGACGGTAAACTTTTCGGTCAATCCAGAGTATAAATACGAAGAAAACAAGGAGCCTCAAATTGTTGGCTATCAAGCGCAGCATGCTGTTCGTGTCACATACCGGGACTTGAGTCGATTAGGAAGCTTAGTTGATGCCGCGACTGATGCAGGTGTGAATCGAGTTGCTCGTATCCAATTCGACACCGAAAAGCGTGCCGACTATGAGGCACAAGTATTGGAGAAGGCAGTACAGCATGCAGCAAAGAAGGCGTCTGCATTGGCGAAGGCTGCCGGTCGTGAAGTAGGGGCAGCACTTACGATTGCGGAGTCCGGTGCAGACTGGTCCCCTGTACGTGTCATGTACGATACTTCCAATGCAGCTGAAATGAAGAAGGATACAGCAACAACAGATTTGCAGGGTGGACTTATTAAGCTGAATGCTCAGGTACAAATTCAGTATCAATTGAAATAAGCATCTAGTATAAATGTTCCTTTTATGAGTGTAGTCTCCTATTGTTAAATCCATGCATATTTTCCAAAGAGAAGGCGAGTAAATCAGAATAAATGGCGTTGTACCAAGGGGCACTTGTGTCAGAAATGGCATAGTGCCTTTTTGTGTGACGATGATGTTGGATTAGGGGTTGTATTTTAAGGAACAAAGCCCTAGAATGTAACAGGGGAAATGAATACTGATGTATTCTTCTATTAATATATTTCAAATAAGTGCCTAATGGCCTGATCCGTGGTGGAAGTAAGGCGAACCGTTGAAACGAAATGTATGTTTTTGTCGAAATTACGTTAAAATAAGTTGTATCGTCAGACAAAACGATGTATATTGGATATGCAAAAACGCCAACGTGAACGGGACGTAGAAGCCATACCAATGGATATGGCTTTTTTTGCTTAATGAATAAGAACGTATCCTATACACTGCGCGCATTCTTGTTCATCCCTTTTGGGGTGGTGCTGCAGAGCGTGCCAGCTGCCATTACGACGGGCATGCTGCATGCAGGAACAGCCACCTCAATTGGCAGACTGACGATGTAAGGGGTTGATGCTAATGATTGAACTGGTAAATGTGGAGAAACATTTTGCCGGGCAACCCGTTGTGCATCCTCTGTCGCTTACGATTGGCGAAGGGGAATTTTTGACGCTGCTCGGTCCGAGTGGTTGTGGGAAGACAACCATTTTACGCATGATAGCTGGCTTTGAACAGCCTTCATCTGGCCATATCCGCCTAGATGGAGAAGATGTTACGAACTTACCTCCGAACAAGCGGAATTTGAATCTTGTATTTCAACATTATGCCTTGTTCCCTCATATGACGGTCGAGCAGAACATTCAATTCGGCCTGAAAATGAAGAAAATTCCGCAGGCAGAGCAGCGTGAGCGCATTGCAGAAGCAATTCGATTGACGCAGCTTACAGCGCTTGCGAAGCGTTATCCGCATCAATTGTCCGGTGGACAGCAGCAGCGTGTTGCGATTGCTCGTGCTATTGCTAACAAGCCGAAGGTGCTTCTATTGGACGAGCCGCTTGGCGCGCTTGATTTGCAGCTTCGCAAAAACTTGCAGGCTGAACTGAAACAGTTGCAGCGGAGCTTGGGAATTACATTCGTATATGTAACCCATGACCAAGAAGAAGCGATGATGATGTCGGATCGGATCGTGATTATGAATAATGGACGTGTCGAACAGATCGACTCTCCTAAAAATATTTACGAACGCCCGGAGACGTTGTTTGCAGCTACGTTTGTTGGAGAGAACAACGTGTTCCATGAAGAGAACCTCTTTACCGTTCGTCCAGAAAAGATTCATGTGACAGCAGAAGTGGAAGGTGCACCGCGTACCGGAATTATTCAGGATATCGTTTATTTGGGGAATATCCACAAGCTGATCGTTCACTTGGATAATGACCAAACGAACGTATCGGTTGTGCTTGACTTCAAGGACGAGCGAACGTGGGAAATTGGCCAACACATCGGAGTAAGTTGGAATAAGCAGGATGAGGTGATGATCGGCTCATGAAACGCTCATTTGGCATCATTGCGCCGGTCGTATTGTGGCTGACGATATTTCTTGTCGTGCCGATGATTGCAGTTATTGCTGTGTCCTTTATGCAGCGGGACGAGCTCGGCAATATCGTCTTTTCGTTTACGCTGAACAATTATGAACGATTTTTCGATCCCTTATACTTGGGAATTTATTGGGATACACTGTGGCTATCGGTATTAACAACAATAATCTGCTTGTTGTTCAGCTATCCGCTTGCGTATTATATTTCGACGACGAGCCCGGCAAAGCAGAAGTTGCTACTCATTCTCATTACAGTTCCGTTCTGGATTAACTTCCTTATTCGGACGTATGCGTGGGTGCTATTGCTTCGTACGCAAGGGATCGTCAACCAAACGCTTCTTGATTTGGGCTGGATAGCGGAGCCTCTGCAAATGCTTTATACCAAGGGTGCAGTGCTCCTTGGAATGGTTTATACGTTCATTCCGTATATGGTGCTTCCGATTTATGTATCATTGGAGCAAATGGATAAAAGATTGCTTGAAGCATCCAGCGACTTGGGTGCTACTAAGTGGAAATCGTTCTTGCATATTACGTTGCCTCAGACGAAGTCTGGCATGATGACAGGCAGCGTGCTTGTCTTCGTAACAACGGCGGGTATGTTCGTGGTAACAGACATTCTGGGCGGCGCTAAGGCGCAAATGCTCAGTAATATTATACAGAATCAGTTCCTAGGTGCGCGTGACTGGCCATTCGGTTCCGCGCTGTCAGTCGTGTTCGTGATCAGTTCATTGATCATCATCGGTCTGTTCAACCGGGCACTCCGCTCCAAATATGAAGCATCGAAGGAGGCGGGGGCATGAAGGTGGCAAGCAAAAAGAAGCAGCATCCGCTGCTTGCGCTCCATTCGATACTGTTAATTCTGTTTATTTATGTCCCAGTATTTTTGATTATTGCGTACTCGTTCAACAATTCGCGCATTAATTCGAATTGGAGCGGATTCACGTTCAAATGGTACAGCTCTTTGTTCGATAATCGGCAAGTAATGGAGGCGCTGAGCAACAGCTTGTCGATCGCATTGATATCTACCGTCATATCAACCGTACTTGGCACGTTGGCGGCGATAGCACTTCGCCGTATGGCTTCCCGACGTAAGCAAGGGGTAATAGGCCTATTATACTTGCCAATCATTGTGCCGGATATCATTATGGGCTTGTCCCTATTGGTATTATTCAGCCAGTTTAAAATTGAGCTGGGCAAAATGACGGTTATCATTGCACATATAACGTTCAGTATTTCGTACGTATATGTCATTGTTGCTTCCAGACTTGCCAACATGGGCAAGCAACTTGAAGAAGCAGCATCTGATCTTGGTGCTACACCATGGCAGACATTCCGCCATGTTACGCTACCTTCGATATGGCCAGGCGTGCTTGCCGGAGCAATCATGGCGTTCACACTGTCGATAGACGACTTTATGATCAGTTTCTTTGTTGCCGGGCCGAACTCAACGACCTTGCCGATCTACATTTACGGCTTGGTAAAACGGGGAATTTCTCCAGAAATCAACGCCTTATGTACGTTGATGATTATATTTAGCGTCGTGCTAATCGTACTTGCACAATGGTTGCTGAACCGTGGCAACGGAGAAAAGAAAAGCTCTATGCTGCCGTTCTAATTCACCGCTTATCAGATGTAAGCATGTGAATTTGAATCATATTAATACATTCTAAGGATCTTTTGCAGGATCAGAGAGGGGTTACAAGAATTGAACAAAAAGAAATGGTTCGCGGTCGTATTGGCCGGGATGTTGGCACTTACTGCGCTGGCAGGTTGCTCTTCTAAGCCGGAGCAAACATTGAATTTGTATAGCTGGGCAGATAACTTCGATATGGATATGATCAAGAAATTCGAATCGGAGAATAACGTAAAAGTTAACTATGCGATTTTTGCCAACAACGAGGAACTGCTGGCGAAGTTGAAAGCCGGCGGCGCGAATTATGATTTAATTCAACCGTCCGACTACATGGTGGCTAGCATGATTAAGCAAGATTTGCTGGAGCCACTTGATTTAAATCAAATTCCGAATTTCCAATACGTCACGGATCGTTTCAAAAACCCTGAATTTGATCCCGGCAACAAGTATTCCATCGTATATACATGGGGTGTTACAGGCATTGCCTATAACACAAAATATGTGAAGCAAGCTCCAACCGATTGGGCGGATTTGTGGAAGGATGAGTACAAAGGAAAGGTACTCCTTCTGGATGACAACCGTGAAATCATCGGAATGGCGCTGAAGAAGGCGGGCAAGTCGAACAGCTCTGAAAATGAAGCTGATATTAACGCAGCTGTTGATGATCTGCGTAAGCTAGTGCCGAACGTGCTTGCGTTTGATACAGACAACATCAAGCAGAAGATGATTGCGGAAGAAGGCTGGATTGGCACAGTATGGTCTGGCGACGCTTCTGTCATTCATGGAGAAAATCCGGATGTTGCATTCATGATTCCGAAGACAGGAAGCACGATCTTCTCGGACAACTACGCAATTCCAAAGGGCTCTAAAAATAAGGAATTGGCACAGAAATTCATCAACTTCATGCTTGATCCAGAGAACAGCGCAAAGAACTATGAGTCCATCGGCTACAGCAACCCTGTGACGAAGGCGAAAGAGTTCCATAGCAAAGAGTATTTGGATAACAAAATGATCAATTTGTCTGACGACGAGCTGACTCGTACGGAGTGGCTTGGCGATGTCGGTAAACATCTGCAGTTGTATGACCGCATGTGGACGGAATTGAAGAGCGGAAGATAATCAAGCATATCTAAAATGATAAGAGAAAGCCCCTGATCTGTTGTAGATCAGGGGCTTTTTTGCATTTATATGTCTATTAGCAGCTTGGACAATTGCTTAGGCTGTGTCTTCATGAGCCAATGTCCTCCTTGTTCGATGCTCAAATGACGCCATCCAGCTTCTCGCGCCCGTAATGCCATTGCACGGAAGAAAGCGGTCATCGGCCAGCTATCTGGATTGTCCAGCGGTTCTATGTAAGTACGGGGGATTTGTGCAGCATGCCCATTAGAAATAGAGATCTTCTGCATATAAGCACGAGTCGGCATTGGCGATTTTAGCGGATCTGATGGGTCACGCGGTGCAATAAATTCCGGTGTATTGTCATCTGGCGTGTCGTTATAGGGGGTGTCCAGAAATGGGGCAGATAACGTTGATACCGATTCACCATGACGTGGCACCATAGCATCTACATACACAAGGTGCTTGATTCGATCAGGAACCTGTTCGGCCGTCCCTGTGATGACCATGCCAGAGAAGCTATGACCGACAAGAATGACATCTTCCAGTTGCTCGTAGGTAATGACCCCTACAATATCCTGAATGAATGTATCTAAGTCAATTTCGGGACGTGCCAAGTGCGTCCGTTCCCCAAGCCCGGTAAGTGAGGGAGTGTATACGTCATGGCCAGCTTGCCGGAGGAAAGCAGCTACCTCCTTCCATACAAAACCGCCATCCCAAGCTCCGTGAACAAGAAGATAGGTAGACAATTGAATCTTGCTCCTTTCATCACAAATATAAGTTCGATAATTATAGAACTATCATACAATAGCGCCTCACTTTAAGCAATAGTTGGTTCGGTCAACCAGTCATTATTTTCATCTACCAGAGTTGTAAGAGGTGTTTTACGGCATGTTTTTCCTGACAATGTGTAAGATTTGGTGTGTGATCGGCAACATCAAATTTAACCAATTTTGCGGCAACTGGAGTGACTGCGGGCTAGGCGATGAGTTCAAAAAACCGCACAATGGCGCGGTTGTAAAGGATATGTAACGACAATGCGGAAACGACATATTTACGTTATTGGTAAAGGATGCCTACAATTATCTCATGAAAGCGCTAGCACGGCTTCGTCCATCGTTAATGCGCGACATGTCAAAATCATGTGCAGCATCGGCGATGCCAATCATGCCATCATTTGAAAGGAGGGAGTGGACACGATGCAAGGAAATGGACAGAGTGCCCTTTCAATGAACGTGGTTCCAAATAAGAAGAAACCGACGTGGAAGAAGATGCTTCAGAATTGGGAGTTGTATTTATTTATTGCTCCTGCATTTTTGTACTTCCTCATTTTCCATTACGGCCCGATGTACGGAATTCAAATCGCTTTCAAAAACTTTATCCCAGCGAAAGGGATTATGGGGAGCCCATGGGTTGGATTTGACCATTTCGAACGTTTCTTCAATTCTTATTACTTCTGGGATTTGCTTTGGAATACGCTGAGCATCAGCTTGTATGAGCTGGCGGTAGGCTTCCCGCTGCCGATTATATTGGCGCTTGCCTTCAATGAGATTAAGGATGGGGTATTCAAGCGGACGGTTCAAACCGTAACCTATGCGCCGCATTTCATTTCCGTTGTCGTAATGGCAGGTATTATTATTACGTTCCTGTCTCCTTCAACTGGTATTATCATTCATATTATTAAATTCTTTGGGTTTGAGCCGGCTGCATTCTTAACCGATCCAGCCTGGTTTAAGACGATGTATGTCTTGTCTGGTGTTTGGCAGGGCACAGGTTGGGGTACGATCATTTATTTGGCAGCCTTATCGGGCGTTGATCCGCAGCTGCATGAAGCAGCCATCGTGGACGGTGCAAGTCGATTCCAGCGTATTTTGCATATTAACATTCCGGCAATTGTGCCGACAATTACGATTTTGCTCATTTTGAACATGGGCAGCATTCTTGGTGTCGGATTTGAAAAGATCTTGCTTTTGCAAAACCCGCTCAACAAAGAAGCGTCCGACGTTATTTCCACCTTCGTGTATCGATCTGGTCTAGTCGATGCGCAATATAGCTTCTCTACAGCGATTGGCTTGTTCAACTCAATCGTGAACGCTATTTTGCTCATTGTAGTTAACCAAATCGCACGTCGCACGAGTGAAAACAGCTTGTGGTAGGAAGGAGGAGAACAGCACATGGCAGCTGCTGCAGTGAAAGAAACGAGAGCGGATAAAATATTCATCGTATGCAACTATATCTATTTGACGATTGCGCTAATCCTGGTGCTTTATCCAGTTTTGTATATCTTGAGTGCGTCGATCAGTGATCCGAAGTATGTAGCATCAGGCGAAATGTGGCTATTCCCTAAAGGTATCACATTCGAAGGGTATGCCAGAGTGTTCGAGAACTCAAAGATTTGGAACGGTTATGCAAATACGATTCTTTATACGGTTGTCGGGACTTGTGTGAATCTTTTTGTAACGCTACCGGCGGCATATGCATTGAGTCGTTCTGACTTTATCGGTCGCGGCTTCTTTATGGGGATGTTCTTATTCACGATGTTTTTCGGCGGTGGTCTGGTTCCTGGCTATCTCCTCATTAAGGAACTGGGGCTTATCAACAGCATGTGGGCCTTAATCCTGCCGGGTGCAGCGTCTGTATGGAACATAATCGTTGCACGCACGTTCTTCCAATCTACGATACCTAAGGAGCTCCAAGAAGCGGCGAGCATCGATGGCTGCACGAATTTGCGGTTGTTCCTGCGCATTATATTGCCGTTGTCGGCTCCAATTATTGCGGTTATGGCGCTCTTTTATGGAGTAGGACACTGGAACAGTTACTTTGGGGCCTTGATTTACTTGAATGACGAAGTGAAATATCCGTTGCAAATGATCCTGCGTCAAATTTTGGTTCTCCAAGAGATGTCGGCAGAGACTACAGGAGCAGCGGTAAGCAGCTCAGTAGCTGCTGCGCTGAACAACAAGGCAGAAATTGCAGCTCTGGTGAAATACTCTGTCATTATCGTATCGACCTTGCCTGTCATCGTTGTGTATCCGTTCTTGCAACGGTATTTCGTGCAAGGTGTTATGATCGGTTCTGTCAAAGGCTGATTATTATTGAGTATTGATTGTATGCCTCTATATAAGATTCATGTAAGTACGTCGGATGTGGCTTGTTACAGGGTTGAATGCTTCAACGGTAATAATCGAAGGTGCCAACGCCTTTGTTTATTATAAAGAAGGACATTATACGAATCATCAAAGGGAGGATCATCGCCATGCAGAAATGGAAAAAAACATGTGCGCTGCTGTTGTCTATGAGCTTGATCTTCACAATGCTCGCAGGATGCGGTTCATCTTCGGATAAGCCTGCGGCAGAGGCGGGCCAAGGCAATGTAGAGAACTTGAACAAGGAAGGCTATCCAATTGTTAAAGAGTCAATTACCTTGACGATGATGGGCCAGGATGTCGGCATTCAAAACTGGAAGGACATGGACTTCTTCAAGAAGATGGAGGAGAAGACAGGGGTTAAATTCGAATTTCAGAATGCGCCGCTCGACAGCTTCGATACGAAACGCAACCTGGTATTCGCAAGTGGAGAATACCCGGATGTATTTTTCTCTGGTCAGCTAAAGACTGCGGATGAAGTAAACTATGGCGCACAAGGTGCCTTGATTCCGCTGGAAGGACTCCTAGAACAGTATGCACCTAACTTGACCAAGATTTTGAATGATCACCCTGATATTCGTAAGTCGATTACAACACCGGATGGACATATCTACTCCTTGCCGAACATTGATTTGGATGCAGGCTGGTATCGTGGTCCGCTCTGGTATAACGGCAAGTTCCTGAAGAAGCTTGGCATTGAGAAGGTACCATCGACAATTGATGAGCTGTACACGTACTTGAAGCGTGTTAAGGAAGAAGATCCGAATGGCAACGGCAAGCAGGATGAAGTGCCATTGGCCTCGGTAAAATTGAACGACATTCGTATGTGGCTGCTTGGCTCTTGGGGCATCTATAATGAGGTTATCTATGCTGACAAAGCGAACAAAGTACACTACACGCCAATGGAAGAAGGCTACAAAGGCTACCTGACATTCTTGAACAAGCTGTGGAACGAAGACTTGCTGGATAAGGAAACATTCTCGCAAACGGATGAGCAGAAGAAGGCGAAAGGGAAAAACAATCAAATCGGATTGTTCTCTGACTACCATGCCTACTTTACATTGGGCGGAGAGCCTAGCATGACAGATCCAATGTATGCACCAGTAAAGAGCGAAATGTCCGAGCCGGTAGCTGCGAAGCACCCTGGCTTGATTACAGGCGCATTTGCCATTACGAATAAGAACAAGAATCCAGAAGCAACAATCCGTTGGATTGATTACTTGTACTCGGTAGAAGGATCAGAATTGCTTAGCTTTGGCCCAGAGGGCATACTGTGGGAATATGTGAACAAGGACGATCATACGAAAAAATGGCTGCCAGTACCAGGGGGCGGCGATCGTGAGGAATACCGTGCAAAGCTGACACCGGACTATGGTACGATTGTTCCGAAGCTGGCTAGTGAAGAAGTGGGTCGCGGTTTCCAAGGCGACTTCGAGAAGTGGCTGAAGAAAGAAACCGATGAGAAGATTATCCCAATCGCAAAGGTTCCATTCCCAAGCGTATACTTGTCTGAAGCAGATCAGCAGCAAGTGAGCAGCATGCGCTCCGATCTCGATAAGTATGTAGAGCAAATGGAAGCGAAGTTCGTGACAGGCCAAGAATCTCTGGCGAACTGGGATAAATACGTAGAGACCCTGAAGAAAATGGGTGCTGATAAGATCGTTGAGATTTATCAAAAAGCCTATGATCAATGGAATACAGCGAAGTAAGCGTATTGAAATACAGTATGAAAATGCAAGATAGCTAATCGGATGAAAATAGAGCACCTTGGGCTTGTGTATCTGCCCAGGTGCTCTATTTCTTAGCGATATCTATTAGGATTCATCATCCGCATCAGCGGCAGCTTTCGCTTGCTCGCTTGAGGCGTGAAGCTTCCGGTATTGGCCAGGTGTATAGCCGGTTTCCTTCTTGAACTTGCGAATGAAGTTCGGAGTATCCAAATATCCAACCCTAACAATGATATCCTTCAGCGGATCGCTTGTTGTGAGCAACTGACGGATGACCTCATCCATGCGCCGCTGCCATATATATTGGGAGAAGTTGCTTCCGGTCTTCTCCTTGAAGGCACGGCTTAAATAGGAGGACGAAATCGAGAACTTCTGTGCAACTCCTTCAAGGCTTAAACTGTAATCGGTATACTGTTGATCGATAAAGGCAATGGCATTATCCATTAACGAAATCTGCTCGGACTCTGTATTGCGCTCGACCTGTTCGCAAATGTGTGCGGCCAATAGCTGTAGCTTTTTTTCGAGCTCCTCTAGCGATTCGAATGAAGTAAAGCCGGGAATATCGCGAATCAATTCATTTAGGCCGAGCTCGGATGCTGTTTTCAACAGCGTATTCATAATATCAAAACAAATGCAGCGCAGCAGAGAGATGGATAGGCGCTCTGCTTTCAGCTTGATGAATATGGCTTCAATCATTTGCATAGCGATGGTGTCGTTGCCCTGCTTCAAGCTCTGCGTGAGCTTCAGAAGGGAATCCTTCGCAATCCAGAACGTATCGCTCGGAGTATGAGAGAGCTTGTCGAAGTACGTAATGCTGCCTTTCCCATTCGCCATTCGATATTCGAGTGCAGAAGCCGCCTCAATATAAGACTGATTCAGCAGCACCGCATTTTCGTAAGCTGTACCGACGCCGATAGAGGGGATAAGATGGGTGCTCTCCATTACGATAATGCGCAGTGCATCGACAATTTGCTCCATTCGATGCCCGACCGTGATTTGCGTATCTTCGTTCATGGTTACAATGAGTGCAAATTGATCAAAATGCGGCAGTTCGATGCCATACGCATGGGTACCGTAATCAGGGATTTCGATTTCCTCAAGCAACTCGGCAATGTGTTGGCGATGATGCAGTGCATCAGTTACGCCAGGGTATTCATCCCATGAGATGGCGATTACGAAATAATGCCTGCCTGTCAGCTCAATTCCGAGTACGTCCATGATATGTTCCGATTCAGGGTTATCCAGCTTCCCGTGCTTAAGCAGCATAAGCAGAAATTGGTTACGGGCAAATGGCTCCTGAATATCGACGCGGGCGCTATAGTCGTGTAAGGCTTTGCGGATCCATTCCAACTCATTACGTGACTTCTGTACATGCTGTGTGGATGTCGCCTCTGTTGCTTCCGCCTTAAGCATGGCAAATTCCATCAAATCGTGGATCGGGTGATATTGCTTGCGGGCAAGGAATACAGCAGCCAAAATGCCACCTAACACGACGACGGCAAAGGCGAGCAGGAAAAACGTCTGAATATGGAATACGCGTCCAAAAAATTGCTCGCTCGGCATAGCCGTTACATAGGTCCATCCATTCATGGAGGATTTGACGGACACAACGGATTGTTGTCTGTTATCCAGCTTTAAGCTGTGGATGCCGGATCCGAGCGCTGAAAGCAAATGAATTTCATTTTTCGGAATAGGCTCACCATGGTTGTTCTGTGTAAGTACACGTCCCTTTTCATCAAAAATGTACGTGTTGCCCTTGAACCCGTTCAAGATGGTATCCATCAGTCCAGTAAGCTTGGATTCCTCCATTAGGAAGAGCACCGTTCCATGCGGAGAAGAGCTGTTTGGTGTAATCGGAATCATATACGCAAGCATGGACTTTGTAATATTCATATTTAAGTTGACCGATTCAGCAGGCCGAACTATGGGATAAAGTTCTGTTTCTAGTTCGTGAATAATATCCTTTTTATTCCAGTCCTCAAACAAATAATATTGCTCAAAGAGCACATTAACATTGGTCATTCCTTTCGGAGAGTAGATGGCTTGAGTATTGCGGTAATAGAGGAATAGTTCTTCCAAGATGGAGCTATTCGCTTTGTATTTGCCGAGCGCGGATATCGCGTCACGGCTGTAATAAGGATGCCGAATCATATATGGGGTCAATTGTTCGTCATAGGCAATGCGTGAAGCAATATCCCGGAGTTCCGTCATGCGAGAATCAATATTCAGTTTCACCTGATTAAGCTGATTCACGTTCGATTGCTCAATTTCGGAGCGCAGATTGTTGACGGCATTTTGATAGATGAAGATAGTAAGAACCACTAATGGGATGAGAAAAATCAATATATACGACCATATGTACTGTAATAGCAGCTTCGACCGAAAATAGTTCCAACTCATCCTGACAAACCTCCTAGTAGTCCCTGATGTAATCTTGCTATGAAGTGAATCTTGCAAAAATTAAGAAGACAATCTATTCGAGAAGAGATGTTGATGATTTGTAATCATTGTATACGTTTCGACTCGTCTGTAAAGCGAGAAATCAGAAAAAATCAGCAATATTCTTATTGTAAACGATTCCAATGGGAAATGGAATGATTTCATGGCGCGTACAACTATTTTTGTGGAGAGGACAATCGAAGGGGATTTTAAGGTGAGGAAGCGCATTTTATCTTATTTTAAGGTTCAGTTCAGTTTTCTTTAATGTAACTCTAGTATTCTAACAATGGACCGAATGACAGATGAGTTCTTGCGAAGGAGGGTTGCCGGCAGCGATTACTGGCCTTGGTCAACCGGAAGTCTTCCGTTGCACCAGGTGATCCGTTTCATCTTTCTCATGGTTTACAGTTTACCCCTAGAACATATATAGACCGCATCAGCGTTTACGCGATGCGGTCCTTTTTTTATGGATACAGCCGTTTCTTCTTGGACTACGATTTATTGTTGGGTGTGGAAATACAGACAAAAAAGATCGAGCCAGCGTTCAAGAACACAGACTCGACCTTTGCCTTCAAGTAGTAGAAAAGGAATGTTGGAAATTATTCTTTGCCAAGAACCTTATCGACAAGACCATAATCAAACGCCTCTTGGGCAGACATGAAGTAATCGCGATCTGTGTCGCGCTCCACGCGCTCAAGCGGTTGTCCCGTGCGCTCTGCCAAGATCTTGTTCAAGTTGTCGCGCATCTTCAAGATGCGACGTGCGCGGATTTCGATATCGGTAGCTTGACCTTGAGCTCCGCCAAGCGGCTGGTGAATCATAATTTCGCTATTCGGCAGCGCGAAGCGCTTGCCCTTAGCGCCTGCGTTCAGCAGAAAAGCGCCCATGGAGGCAGCCATGCCGACGCAAATCGTAGATACGTCTGGCTTAATGTGCTGCATTGTATCGTATATGGCCATGCCGGCCGAGATAGAACCGCCCGGGCTATTGATGTATAAATGGATATCCTTTTCCGGGTCATCTGCAGCCAGGAACAACAACTGGGCGATAATCGAATTCGCCACCAGATCGTTCACTTCTGTTCCGAGGAAAATGATGCGATCCTTCAACAACCGGGAATAAATATCATAGGATCTTTCACCACGATTCGTTTGTTCAACAACTACGGGTACATAACTCAAGATAACCCCTCCTCACTAAATGTCGTTACACATCCAATATAAAGGACATAAAACAAAAAGTCAAAGATGGTCAAACTATGTCGAGAAAAAAACATCTATCCTTTCGCTTCTGCAAAATTCAAGATGTTGCTTCCGTGCTTATGTACCTAAATATATGCGTAACGTAGCTTCTTATCCTGTACCTAATAAGGACAGGAGTGTAATTGGCGCGCCCGCAAGGAATCGAACCTTGATCTCAGGCTCCGGAGGCCTACGTCATATCCATTGGACCACGGGCGCATTCATACAAGAGCAAAACTTATTATATAAGAAAGCGTATAACAAAGTCAAGTGAGCGCCCCTGAATTATTTCCTTTTCCTATGGATGGGGTAACAAGTCGCTTCTACTTATAAGTTAAAGTACTTGCCAGCATAATATTTGGACTCTAATGAAAAGCTAGGTCTCGCTTCACAACGCTGACCGTACAGTTTTCATTTTTTATTCCTCTGGAGGCTCAAATTTTTTGTAAACGTTGTAAGGTCAAGCATGATGTCCATCATTCCTGTCTATACTGAAAAATGTCGAGATTGATTTAGAAAAAATGTATGAACATGTCGCATTTTGGGTTAATTACTTCATAGGCGCTCGAATGTCTTTGGACAGGCTGTCTAATTATGAATAACTTTGATATTGCTTGCTCATTATAGAGTTGTTCCTTAGCATGAAAATTTTGATTTTTGGGTGTATGTACTGGGGTTCTGGCTACTTGCAAGTTGCCTCATTATTCGGTAGAATAGTGGTGGGACAAAAAATGTAGAGATGGGACGTTTTTAGTCCAATGGTTGCTTATGGGAAGCAGGAGTGGAGAGAATGCGTGAGTGGTTGGAAATACAGAAGCGACTTCTACCTGAACTCATTGAACTGTTGAAGAAGCGTTACACCATCCTGCATCAAATCATGTTGTCCGACTCCATCGGGAGAAGAACGCTGGCAACGTCATTGCAGATGACCGAGCGTGTGCTCCGTGCAGAAACCGACTTATTGAAGGCACAAGGCCTGATTGATTCGGATAACACGGGGATGCGAATCACTGATGAAGGCCGGCAACTTGTCCGGAAGCTGGAATCCGTGATGGGTGAACTGCTCGGAATGCGCCAGCTGGAGGAGAGTATCCGCCAAGCATTTGGTTTGAAGCAGGTCATTGTCGTACCCGGCAATTCGGATGTATCGCCTGTCGTTAAACAGGAACTTGGGCAAGCGGCTTGTAAAGCGCTCAGCAGCGTAATGGACAAGGAAGATGTCGTGGCGGTGACAGGCGGCTCCACATTGGCTGCAATGGCAGATCAATTGACGAGTCCAACACCGTTGAAAGGCAACTGGTTCGTACCCGCTCGTGGTGGACTTGGGGAGAGCTTGGAACATCAAGCGAACACAATCGCATCCACGATGGCGAAGCGCGTAGGCGCTCAGTATCGGCTCTTGCATGTGCCAGACTTGCTGAGTGAGGAAGCATACCAGTCGCTGAAGCAGGAACCGAACATCCAAGATATTTTGCGAGTCATACGCCAAGCACGCATCGTCGTGCATGGCATTGGAGAGGCCCTCGTCATGGCGAAGCGTCGCCGGGCGAATGAGGAGACGATCCAGCAGTTGCTCCAGGAAGGAGCACTTGCAGAAGCATTCGGGTATTATTTCGACCGAGACGGACATGTCGTACATACGATGCTGACACTAGGCCTTCGCCTAGAGGATATTTCTCGTACGGAGGTTGTCATCGCCGTTGCTGGAGGTCAAAGTAAGGGTGAATCCATTACCGCTGTGCTTCG
This sequence comes from Paenibacillus sp. B1-35, assembly GCF_050474385.1. Taxonomy (NCBI): domain Bacteria; kingdom Bacillati; phylum Bacillota; class Bacilli; order Caryophanales; family Paenibacillaceae; genus Paenibacillus; species Paenibacillus sp. B1-35. Next base: position 522,730 of record NZ_JBCHVJ010000004.1, on the reverse strand, counting down.
TGCAGGACATGAAGACATTCTCGTCATTGATGAGGCAGCAGCTATGGAAGTATTGAAACATTGTGGTCTCGATGTGCCTTACAGGCCGTCTTGAGATATATAAAAAAAATTGCGAAGGAAATGGGAGGAATCATCAATGGTTAAAGTTGGTATTAACGGCTTTGGTCGTATCGGACGTAACGTATTCCGCGCAGCATTGAACAATCCAGAAGTAGAAATCGTTGCAATCAACGATTTGACAGACGTAAAGACTCTGGCTCACCTGTTGAAATATGACACAACTCACGGCAAATTCGAAGCTTCCGTAGAAGCTAAAGAGGGCGCTTTGATTGTTAACGGCCGCGAAGTGAAAGTATTCGCTGAGCGCAACCCTGAGAACTTGCCTTGGGGCGCTAACGGCGTTGAAATCGTTGTTGAGTCCACTGGTATCTTCACAGCGAAAGATAAAGCTGAAATGCACTTGAAAGGCGGCGCGAAGAAAGTTATCATCTCCGCACCTGCTACTAACGAAGATATTACAATCGTTATGGGCGTTAACGAAGACAAGTATGACGCTGCTAACCACACAATTATCTCCAATGCTTCTTGCACAACGAACTGCTTGGCTCCATTCGCAAAAGTATTGCATGAGAAATTCGGTATCGTTAAAGGTATGATGAACACAATTCACTCCTACACTAACGACCAAAACGTTCTTGACTTGCCGCACAAAGACTTGCGTCGTGCTCGTGCAGCAGCTCAAAACATCATTCCTACAACAACTGGAGCTGCTAAAGCGGTATCCCTCGTATTGCCTGAATTGAAAGGCAAATTGAACGGTATGTCCATGCGCGTTCCTACTCCTAACGTATCCGTTACGGACTTGGTAGTAGAACTTGAGAAGGACGTTACAGTTGAAGAAGTGAATGCAGCTTTGAAAGAAGCAGCTGAGGGCCCATTGAAAGGCATCTTGAACTACTCCGAAGAGCCATTGGTATCCAGCGACTACAACGGCGACCCAGCTTCCTCCACTATCGATGCTTTGACAACGATGGTAATCGGCGGCAACTTGGTGAAAGTTGTATCCTGGTACGACAACGAGTGGGGCTACTCCAACCGCGTTGTAGACTTGGCAGCTTTCATCGCAAAAAAAGGTCTGTAATCGCATAGCACTTACAATCAAAGAGGAGTGACCGTTTAGGCCTCCTCTTTTGATCCTTATAGTGCCTAGAGCATATCGAGAACCAGTGCGGACACAGATTTGTATAGATATACAGAGATAGAGAGTACAGAGAGAAACCAGAACATATTAACGAACGATATACGATATAATAGAGAGAAAGATTTAGATGGAACCCATACAGAACATGAACACAGAACATACCGAACAACACACCAGAGAGAGGCGTGTGCCGGTGTAAGCGACGATAGGAGGAACACGGGGATGAACAAGAAAAGTGTGCGTGATGTAGAAGTTAAAGGTAAGCGCGTATTCGTACGTGTCGATTTCAACGTGCCATTGGAAAATGGTGTGATTACGGATGATACACGTGTACGAGAAACGCTGCCAACAATTAACTACTTGGTGGAACAAGGTGCGAAAGTTATTTTGGCAAGCCACATGGGTCGTCCGAAGGGCGAAGTTGTGGATTCCATGCGTCTGACACCTGCAGCAGTACGTCTTGGCGAACTGCTTGGCAAGCCCGTTAAGAAGTTGGACGAGTCGATTGGTGAAAACGTAAAAGCTGAAATTGCAAAAATGGAAAACGGCGACGTTATCGTGCTTGAAAACGTTCGTTTCCACAAAGGCGAAGAGAAGAACGATCCAGAATTGGCTAAAGCCTTCGCTGAGCTTGCGGACTTGTATGTGAACGACGCGTTCGGCGCGGCTCACCGTGCACATGCATCCACTGAAGGCATCGCACATCACTTGCCAGCCGTGTCCGGCTTGTTGATGGAGAAAGAATTGAATGTACTGAGCAAAGCGCTGACGAACCCTGAGCGTCCATTTACAGCAATCGTTGGTGGATCCAAGGTTAAAGATAAAATCGACGTTATCAACAAAATGTTGGAAATCGCTGACAATATCGTCATTGGCGGCGGCTTGACGTACACATTCTTCAAAGCACAAGGCAACGAAATCGGGAAGTCGCTTGTCGACAACGAGAAGCTTGATGTTGCACTTGGCTTCATCGAAAAAGCAAAAGAACTTGGTAAAAACCTCTATTTGCCAGTAGATATCGTAGTTACAGACGACTTCAGCGCTGATGCAAACACGCAAGTGGTATCGATCGACAGCATTCCTGCAGAGTGGGAAGGCATTGACATCGGTCCAGAAACTCGTGAAATCTATGCTGACGTTATCAAGAATTCCAAGCTTGTTGTATGGAACGGGCCTATGGGCGTATTCGAAATCGAGCCGTTCTCTCATGGTACGCGTGCTGTAGCAGAAGCATGTGCGGAAACTGCTGGTTACACAATCATTGGCGGCGGCGACTCTGCAGCAGCGGTTGAGAAGTTCAAGCTGAAAGATAAAATGGATCACATCTCCACAGGCGGCGGCGCTTCCCTTGAATTCATGGAAGGCAAAGCATTGCCAGGCGTGGTTGCATTGAACGATAAGTAAGAGAGCAAGTAAGGGGATTGCGGCTTCGGCCGCTCCCTTATGCGTAAAGGAGTGAATCGTGTGAGACAACCGATTATCGCAGGGAACTGGAAAATGTTCAAAACGGTATCGGAAGCGGTCGCTTTCGTATCCGAAGTGAAAGGCAAAGCAGAGGTGGAAGGCGTAGAGAGCGTACTCTGCGCACCATTTACAAACTTGCCAGCATTGGTTGAAGCAGTGAAAGGGACAAGCATCAAGATTGGTGCGCAAAACCTCCACTTCGAAGATTCCGGTGCATTCACAGGCGAAATTTCCGGCGCAATGTTGAAAGATCTTGGCGTACACTACGTCATTATCGGACATTCCGAGCGTCGTGCATACTTCGCGGAAACTGATGAAACGGTAAATAAAAAGATGCATGCAGCATTCCGTCATGGCTTGACGCCAATCGTATGTGTAGGTGAATCGCTTGAAGAGCGTGAATCCGGCAAAACGAACGACGTGTGCAAAGTGCAAACGGAAGCAGCATTCCAAGGATTGTCTGCTGAACAAGCTAAGGCAGCTGTTATCGCTTATGAGCCAATCTGGGCGATCGGTACTGGGAAATCCTCCACAGCGAAAGATGCGAATGAAGTTATCAGCTACATCCGCAGCGTTGTGAAGGGCTTGTACAATGACGAAGTTGCGGCAGCTGTTCGCATTCAATACGGCGGAAGCGTTAAACCTGAAAATGTACGTGAATACATGGCAGAAAGTGATATTGACGGCGCATTGGTAGGCGGCGCAAGCTTGCAACCAGCTTCCTACATCTCCTTGGTGGAAGGAGCGAAGTAAGATGTCCGCACCTAGACCGGTAGCACTTATCATCATGGACGGCTTCGGACTTCGCGATACGGTAGTCGGCAACGCAGTCGCGCAAGCGAACAAGCCGAACTACGACCGTTACATGAGTCAATATCCTCATACGACGCTGACAGCTTGCGGCGAAGCGGTAGGCTTGCCAGAAGGTCAAATGGGGAACTCCGAGGTGGGTCATTTGAATATTGGTGCAGGCCGCATCGTATATCAAGACCTGACTCGCATTACGAAATCGATCCGTGAAGGCGACTTCTTCTCGAACGAAACATTGCTTGCAGCAGTGAAGAGTGCGAAGGAGAACAACAAGGCGCTTCATATTTACGGATTGTTGTCCGATGGCGGTGTACACAGCCATATCGACCACGCCCTTGCGATGCTCGATCTCTGTGCACGCGAAGGCTTGAAGGATGTTTACGTTCACGCATTCTTGGATGGCCGTGACGTTGCGCCTGACAGCTCCCGTGGATATATTGAAAAGCTGCAAGCCAAAATCGCTGAAGTTGGAATTGGCCGTATCGCTACGGTTCAAGGCCGCTACTATGCGATGGACCGCGATAAGCGTTGGGAACGCGTTGAGAAATCGTACCGCGCTATGGTATACGGCGAAGGCCCGAAATACCGCGATCCGCTTGCGGCAGTTGAAGAATCTTATGCACAATCCGTGTATGACGAATTCGTTATGCCAACGGTCATTGTGGATGAGAACGATCAGCCGGTCGGCTTGGTTCAAGATGGCGACTCTGTCGTATTTATGAACTTCCGCCCAGACCGTGCGATCCAGCTTGGCCAAGTGTTCACCAACGATGACTTCCGCGGCTTCGATCGTGGCGACAAGTTCCCTAAGAACTTGCACTTCGTCGCGCTCACGTTGTTCGCAGAGACAGTTGGCGGATACGTTGCTTACTCTCCAAAAGAGTTGGACAACACACTTGGTGAAGTGCTCGTGCAGCATGGCAAGAAGCAGCTTCGCATTGCGGAAACAGAAAAGTATCCGCATGTAACGTTCTTCTTCAGCGGCGGCCGTGACGTTGAGCTTCCTGGTGAGAAGCGTGTGCTTATCAACTCGCCTAAGGTAGCAACTTACGACCTTCAGCCTGAAATGAGCGCATATGAAGTTGCAGAAGCAGCCGTGAACGAAATCAACTCTGACCAGTTCGATACGATTATCCTGAACTTCGCGAACCCTGATATGGTTGGCCACTCCGGTATGCTGGAGCCAACGATCAAGGCTGTAGAAGCTACGGATGAGTGCATGGGCAAGGTCGTTGAAGCGGTATTGGCGAAAGGCGGCGTCTGCCTTATTACGGCGGATCACGGCAACGCGGATATGGTATTCGACGAAGCAGGCCGTCCATTCACAGCACATACGACGAACCCGGTTCCATTCATCGTCACTTCGAACGATGTGGAGTTGCGCGAAGGCGGCATCTTGGCAGACATCGCTCCAACGATTCTGGACTTGATGAACGTGCCTCAGCCAGCCGAGATGACGGGACAAAGCATGATTAAGAAGTAAGTTTTACAACTTACCTGGATATATAGTAATTTATTTATAAACAATCAAAAAGGAGTTGTACACACCATGACAATGATTATGGACGTATACGCACGCGAAGTGCTTGACTCCCGTGGTAACCCTACGGTAGAAGTAGAAGTTAAATTGGAATCTGGCGGCTTCGGCCGTGCAATCGTACCTTCCGGTGCATCCACTGGTGCTCACGAAGCAGTTGAGCTTCGCGATGGCGACAAAGGCCGTTACGTTGGTAAAGGCGTAGAGAACGCTGTTAAAAACGTAAACGAAATTATCGCTCCAGAAATCATCGGCTACGACGCACTTGATCAAGTTGCAATCGACAAAGCGATGATCGAGCTTGATGGCACGCCTAACAAAGGCAAATTGGGTGCGAACGCAATCTTGGCTGTATCCATGGCTGTAGCTCGCGCTGCTGCACATGCATTGGATATGCCTTTGTACACGTACCTTGGCGGATTCAACGCGAAGCAATTGCCAGTACCAATGATGAACATCATCAACGGTGGTGAGCATGCTGACAACAACATCGACGTTCAAGAGTTCATGGTATTGCCAGTTGGCGCACCAAGCTTCAAAGAAGCACTTCGTATGGGTGCTGAAATCTTCCACAACCTGAAGTCCGTATTGAAGAGCAAAGGCTTGAATACAGCTGTAGGTGACGAAGGCGGATTCGCTCCTAACCTTGGTTCCAACGAAGAAGCGCTTCAAGTGATTATTGAAGCAATCGAAAAAGCTGGCTACAAGCCAGGCGAAGAAGTATTCTTGGGTATGGACGTTGCGTCCACTGAGTTCTACAAAGACGGTAAATACACATTGGCAGGCGAAGGCAAGTCCTACACATCTGCTGAGTATGTCGACCTTCTTGCTTCTTGGGTCGAAAAGTACCCAATCATCACAATCGAAGACGGTATGTCCGAAGACGACTGGGATGGCTGGAAGTTGCTCACTGAAAAATTGGGCGGCAAAGTTCAACTCGTTGGTGACGACTTGTTCGTTACAAACACTGAGCGTCTTGCTCAAGGTATCGAAAAAGGAATCGGTAACTCCATCTTGGTTAAAGTTAACCAAATCGGTACGCTTACAGAAACTTTCGAAGCGATCGAAATGGCAAAACGCGCTGGCTACACAGCTGTTATCTCCCACCGTTCCGGTGAGTCCGAAGACAGCACAATCGCTGACATCGCGGTTGCAACAAACGCTGGCCAAATCAAGACAGGTGCTCCTTCCCGTACGGACCGCGTTGCGAAGTACAACCAATTGCTTCGCATCGAAGACAACTTGGGAAGCACAGCTCGTTACGATGGCTTGAAATCCTTCTACAACTTGAATAAATAATTGGCTTGCCGCACAAGCGGCTCGCTGATTCGATAGAAGCCAGACTCCCTTGAAGGGGTCTGGCTTCTTTTTTATGATTCCATATGTAAAGTAGGCATACTGCGCTCTCCTTTTGTTCTTTCTTGTCACCCCCTGTTTACCTTGTTCTTCTTGGTGAAATGATGCTCCGTCGGTTCATTCAGACCATAGATGGGTTTAACCTAGACCAGAGGCTAGTTTTGGAAAAAGCCTATTGTGGAACACTATTCCAGAAGATATAATCATCGTGTACTACTAATTAATATACAATACTGAACCATAAACAATAAATCATTCACGCATGAGGTAGGAGGTGACCGGGTTGAAGGAAATCGTTCAATTTAAAAAAGGTGTGCTCGGTCTGTGTGTCATGGTTCTTATTAATCAGCGGGATCGCTACGGCTTCGAGTTGGCACAGCAAATATCCAAGCATGTGGAGGTAGCCGAAGGTGCCTTGTATCCGGTTCTGCGGCGAATGGTCGCTGACGGCCACTGCACTACATATTTGCAGGAATCCACTGAGGGTCCGCCACGGAAGTATTACAAGCTTACCCCAGTCGGCAAGGCATATATGAATGAGCTCGTGACCGAGTGGGATAAATTCGTGTCGGGGGTAGCAAATTTGCTCACCGAAGCGGAATAAGAAGAAACCAAGGAGATGTGAGAGGTGAATCAGCGTGCATAAGCAGTTATTTATGCTGCAATTGAAAATGGGGCTGTTGTCGCTTCCAGAGGCGGAGCGTAATGAAATATTAGCTGAGTACGATGCGCACTTCGAATTCAGCAAGCAGCAGGGGCGAACAGAAGAGGAAATTGCAAGAGAGCTGGGCGATCCGGAAGAGCTGGCAGCGGAGCTGCTGTTAGGCGGGCGCGGAGACAAGGCTCAAAGTATTGAAGGAGAGACGGGAGACCTGTTCGATAAACCCCCAAACCAAGGACAACAGGTGCCGCCGATCTGGGAGGATCCTACGTATCTGCATCAACAAGAGCAGCCATTACACTTTCATCACTATGAACAACATGATGCGCATTTGCGGGATATGATGAATAGGAATGTGTATCCTCCGATTGCGCCATATGAGGAAAGGCGTTCACGTTCTTTTCCAGGTCTCATAGGAACTTTATTTATCAGCTTATTCATAGTACCACTCTTAATTGGCGGGTGGGGAGTCTGCATTGGGCTTGGAGCAGCGGCTGTTGCCCTTCTCCTGTCTCCTATTCTATATGTCGTAAAGCTAGTGCTTGGATCGCCCATTTATGGATCGGAATTGTCAGTCTTGGCGATTGCCTTTGGTCTCGGCATTCTATTGATACAAGCCGTTCTCTTTTTGGGTGGTAAATATACAAAATGGAATGCAAGCTATTTTCGTTGGACCGTATATGAAGGAAAGGGGGGAATGAGATGAACGTAAAGCGGGTGGCGATTAATTTTGTTGCGATCGCTTGTATAGCAGCAGGTATCGTAGGACTGATTTTATTTGGATCCAATCAGATTTTAGGCTCTGAGTTGTCTAAATATGAATATCGTATCGATATGGGAAAAGATCTGAGAGAACTGGAGATCAAGGAAGATTTCGGGGACGTCGAAATCAACTGGGTAGTCGATAATAAGCAAATGATTGAATTAAAGGGCCGTGCGCCGGACGAAGTCATAAAAAAAATCGGCGAATTCGAGGTTAGAAACGGAAAGCTTGTCTTAAATTATGTGAACCCGCAAGATAAAGGTTGGTTTCAAATCAATTTCGGATTTCAATCCCAAAGCCGCAATCACGAAGTTATCATACATGCGACAGAGGACATGGTTCTAGATCGACTTGCATCGAAGCAGTCCGCGGGAGCATTCCACATGTCTGGCGGACAAGTAAAACGATTAGAAGCAGCAAGTAGCTTCGGAGGCGTAAGCGTGAGCAAACTGAAGGGCGAATTTGCAAAATTGACTTCGGACGCAGGTGAAGTGAAAGCAAACAGCGTGGATGCGGAAATCCAGGCACACTCTTCGTTCGGATCGATCGAGCTGCTGAACACAAGGAAGCCGCTTCAAGTCCATGCAGAATCGGGCAGCATCGAAATTGACCAACTGGAGCCTCACGCCATTGATGCGAAAAGCGAATTCGGCAGTATTGATGTTAGAGTTTCTCCTGAGTTTGATGGTCGTTATGATTTGCGTACGGAGTTTGGAAGCACAGAGGCGCCAGAGTCGAAAAATCGAAGCGATATGCTCATTAAGGCACGAACAGAAGCAGGCGGCATAAAGATTGTCGAAAAATAATACGGGTCATTATCGGAAGTATTCCCCGAATCGGTTATAATGTACTTATCTAAAATTAAAGGTACATGATACAGTAAAGGGGTAAGGATACATGAAATCGATTCATAAAGTGCTGACATTGGCTGGCTCGGATACGAGCGGCGGAGCTGGTATTCAAGCTGACTTGAAAACATTTCAAGAGCGCGGTGTTTATGGAATGACCGCATTAACAACGATCGTGACCATGGATCCTGAAGAAGGATGGGCGCATCGTGTGTTCCCAATCGCGCTTTCTACAATAGAAGAACAATTAAAGACGATCATGAGTGTTGGCATTTCAGGTATGAAGACGGGTATGCTTGGCTCCATTGATATTATTGAGCTTGCTGCTCGTACGATAGAGAAGCATAATATTCCGAATGTTGTCGTTGACCCAGTGATGGTATGCAAGGGTGCTGACGAAGCCCTGCATCCTGAGACAAACGAAGCCCTGCGCGATATTCTCGTGCCGAAGGCTGTCGTGGTAACACCGAACTTGTTCGAGGCTTCTCAATTGGCGGGGACAGCACCAATTCGTACCCTCGAAGATATGAAGGAAGCAGCAGCCCGCATTCAAGAGCAGGGTGCTAAGTATGTATTGGTAAAGGGCGGTTCCAAGATTGGGTTGCCTACTTCCGTCGATGTATTGTACGACGGCAAATCCTTCGAAATGTTGGAGGCAGATCTCATCGATACAACATATACACATGGCGCTGGCTGCACATACTCCGCGGCAGTTGCTGCAGAACTGGCGAAGGGGAATGATGTCAGGGAGAGCGTTCATAGGGCAAAGAGCTTCATTACGGAGGCGATCCGCCATTCTTTCCCACTGAATCAGTATGTGGGCCCAGTGCGTCACAATGCGCTGCGTTTGCTGCAGCATGGAGAAGAATAAGCCTTAAGGGCTTCGAAACGTTATACGATGATTGTGCAGCTTTTCAGAACCTATAGGAAATCCTTGAAGTGGAAAAGGAAAGAAGAGGGATAGGCCTTGCCTACTGCCGTTACGTGTGATACAATGAAAGTACTGTTTTTAGCTTTTCGAACGTGTATCACGCATTAGGAGGTGTAACTGTGGAAATTTTCTTGAAAATTTTGCTTGTCATTTTTTCTATCGGTTTGATTAGCATTGTGCTTCTGCAGAAAGGGAAAAGTGCCGGCTTGTCAGGTGCCATCTCCGGCGGTGCGGAACATCTATTCGGAAAGCAGAAGGCACGCGGTCTGGACTTGTTCCTGCAACGTGCAACGGTTGTATTGGCAGGAGGATTCTTCATCTTGTCACTCATCGTAGCTTATTTCCTTAAAAGTTAATTTCCATTTGTAAAGCAAAGCGAGGACATGCTCCTCGCTTTTTTTGTACCCTTTTTTCCGGAAAAAACAAAAAACTTGTTATGATGTGGATCGAACGGCAAAAATGTAGGGAAAGCGCCGGGATGTAACGATTTTATTTCGTGTATACTAGGTTATATATTGGTATACTGTATCATGCAGGTCATGGCAAGGTGAGGTGAAGGAATGGTAACGGAACAACAGTTGTTGGACTTTATGCGTGAAACCGCTTATAAGCCGATGACCTATCAAGAGCTGGAGCAGCATTTCGATATTGAAGGCGCTTCAGAATTCAAAGCATTTCTGAAAATGCTGAATCAAATGGAAGAAGAGGGAAAGATACTGCGCACTCGTACCGACCGCTACGGCGTGCCGGAGCGTATGAACTTGCTGCGTGGGCGTCTGCAGGCTCATGCCAAGGGCTTTGCGTTCTTGATTCCAGAAGAAACGGGTCATCCCGATGTATACATTCACGCGAATGATTTAAAAACAGCGATGCATGGAGATACCGTGCTTGTACGCGTGACGAATAAAGGCTTTGATGGTGCGCGAATGGAAGGCGAAGTTGTGCGCATAGTGAAGCGTGCAGTGGAGCGCGTCGTCGGTCTTTTTCAAAATTACGAATCATATGGGTTTGTCATTCCGGATGATAAACGGATCAACCGTGATATCTTCATTCCGAAGGAAGATATGCATGGCGCGGTTACCGGACAGAAGGTCGTTGTCCATATTGTGAGCTATCCGGAAGGAAGGGCAGCTGCACAAGGCATGGTGGCCGAAATCCTTGGTCATAAGGATGATCCGGGTGTTGATATTTTGTCCGTCATCCGTAAGCATCAGCTCCCAGAAGCGTTCCCGGATGAAGTCATGGCAGAAGCAGAAGCTGTGCCGGATTCCATTACGGAGGAAGAAATCATTAGCCAACGCCGCCGCGATTTACGCGGCATGAATATCGTCACAATCGACGGAGAAGATGCGAAGGACTTGGATGATGCGGTATACGTGGAGCAGCTTCCGAATGGTCACTACAAGCTTGGCGTTCATATAGCGGACGTTGGTTATTATGTGAAGGAAGGTTCTGCGCTCGATCGTGAAGCCTACGCTCGCGGCTGCAGTGTGTATTTAGTCGATCGAGTCATCCCGATGCTGCCGCATCGGTTGTCTAACGGGATATGCTCCCTCCATCCGCGTGTGGATCGTTTGACGCTGTCCTGTGAAATGGAGTTCGACGAGAAGGCTAAGCTAGTGAAGCATGATGTATTCCCGAGTGTCATTCGTACTGTTGAGCGTATGACGTACACGAACGTACGGAAAATTGTTGAAGACGAGGATCCGGAAGTATCGGCACGCTATGCTTACTTGGTTGACAGCTTCAAGCTGATGAAGGAATTGGCGCTGAAGCTTCGCCGGAAGCGGATGAACCGGGGAGCAATCGATTTTGATTTTGTGGAATCGAAAGTGTTGGTGGATGAGAAGGGCGTACCGACTGATATCATCAAGCGGGAACGTACGATTGCAGAGCAGATTATTGAAGAGTTCATGCTGGCAGCTAACGAGACGGTTGCGGAGCATTTCCATTGGCTCCGAGTTCCGTTCCTATACCGGATTCATGAGGAGCCGGATAGTGAGAAGTTATTCAACTTCATGTCCTTCGCGGCGAACTTTGGATATGTTGTTCGAGGCAAGGGCAACTCGGTACATCCTCGTTCTTTGCAAATGCTTCTTGAGGAAATTGAGGGAACGCGTGAGCAGACTGTGATCAGCACGATGATGCTTCGCTCGATGAAGCAGGCGAAGTATGATGCGGAGATGACCGGCCACTTCGGTCTAGCTGCTGAATTCTATTCGCACTTTACATCGCCTATCCGCCGTTATCCGGATTTGGTCATTCACCGAGTCATGCGTGAAGTGATGGATAATGGAGGATCCCTGCCTGAGAAGCGCTTAGAGCAGCTCCATGCCCGCATGCCGGACATTGCCCAGCAATCATCAGAGCGTGAGCGGGTAGCCGTTGATGCAGAGCGGGACACAACAGCGCTGAAGAAGGCCGAATTCATGCTCGATAAGGTCGGCGAGGAATTTGACGGCATTATTAGCAGTGTGACAAGCTTCGGCATGTTTGTTGAACTGGATAATACGGTTGAAGGGCTTATTCGACTAAGTGAATTGAATGATGATTATTACCACTTCCATGAGCAGCATATGGTGCTGATCGGGGAGCGGACGGCAAATGTATTCCGCATTGGCGATGAGGTGCGCATTCGAGTAGCTCGTGTCAATATGGATGAGCATACGATCGATTTTGAGTTGATTGAGAGCAAATCGCGTCACAATGGTCGTGACTTCGGCTTCGAAATTCGGAAGAAACGTGGTCGCGGCGGATATAGTGCTGAAGGACGCGGTGGAGCAGGACGTGGTGACTGGAAGGGTCGTAAGGATGGGAAAGGCGGCCGACCAGGAGAACGTGATCGTGGCGGTCAATCGCAAAATGTCCGCGGCGCGGATAGAGGAGCAAGGGGCGGTCGTTCGGATCGATTCGGCGGTAGAGAGAATCGACCGGCAGATCGTGGACATCGTGCTGATCGGCATGCCGGTCAAGGTGCACGTGCAGACGGTCGTGTAGATCGGCACGCTGGTCAAGTTGTGCATGGAGATAGTCGTGCTGATAGACGCAACGTCACTGGCGTTGATCCTGCGGAACAGCAAGCTTATGAACAGTATGGTGCTTCCTCCGGTCAGTATGTGCGAGGTGGATATGGTCGAAATCAGCACCAGCATGAGCAAGAAGAGCGATTGGAGCGGGATGCTCGTTATGAGCGTCATAACAATAATGATGCTGTGGAGCAAGAGGCCGATGCATTCGCTGGCGATTGGTATAACCAAGGCGAGTTCCGTGAGCAGCAGAGAGGCCGTCGTGGACGCAAAGGACGCCGCGAAGGGCAGGGACGTGGGAATAACCCATACGACAAGTCATCCGGTTCTTCTCAGCCGCGAGGCAAGGGCGGCATTAACTTTGGAGCGGGCCCAGGAAACGCGGAGCGTTCAACTCCAGCGAAGAAGGAGTATGATGATTCCAACTGGGTAGATCGACTGATCGCGGATGCGGAAGAAGAAGTCGATCGTCCGAGGTTCTTCGATTTTGGCTCTGGCCGTGGAGGCTATGGACGTGCAAATGGAAGCGACCAAGGCGGCAGCAAGCAAGGACGTGACGGAGGCTTCCGTAGAAACCATAGCTCAACCGGTGGAGGGAAGAAGGGTCGTCGTTCGACTTCTGAGAGCGGCATTTTCATCGGCGAAGAGGCAGCCAATGCCCGGAGTCAAGGAGAATCCGCTCAAAGAGCGGCGAAGAAAAAGGGAAAAACGAACAACAAGACTGCGAAATTTGTTCGTAAAAAGCGTTAAACAGCATGGTATGTATAAGGGTATAACGGCTTTTAGTTCCGCCTAGGCGGAGCTGGAGCCGTTTTTTATTTTCTTAAAAAAGAAATGACACGCTTGGGAAATGAAGTTTGTATTTTTAGGTCAAGCTGGGGAAGCTGATCATCTACCGGAATACATATGATATAATGTACATATTTTAGGAGATGCTGCTTTTTACTTTGGTAGGGAGGTGAGTCAGATGAGTCCTTCAGATATATCGATGTATCATGTCATGTTGCGTATGGTGCTTGCGTTAGTGCTGGGCGGATGTATTGGGCTTGAGCGAGAGAAGCGAAGCCAAGCTGCGGGATTGCGGACGCATATGCTTGTGAGTCTCGGATCGGCGCTTGTCATGTTGATATCCGTATATGGTTTTCCGGATTTAAGTGGGGATAATAAGGCTGCGGTTGATGTTGCGCGTATCGCAGCACAGGTAGTCAGTGGTGTTGGCTTCCTAGGAGCTGGAACCATTATTCGCAACGGAACCAGTGTGAAGGGACTTACAACGGCAGCTTCCTTATGGGTGTCGGCAGCGATTGGGCTTGCTTGTGGCTCGGGTTTTATTTCTGCGGCACTATTCGGCTGTGGCCTGTCTCTTGTTGCCTTGTGGGTGCTGAATAAGTACGATATTAAAAATCGTGTCGCTCATCGGATTCACGAGCTGGAGGTCGTTGTGGAGGAGCGTGAAGGATGGCTGACAGCGCTAACGAAGGTAGCAGAGGAGCAGGGGCTTACAGTTCGAAGTATTCGTATGCGGCCGGAACGTGCGGGGAAAACGTGGGCGAAATTTCTAGGAGCTGGGCAGGGGCAAGTTTTTGAACAGAACAAAAGAAGCGAGCATTTACCTGAGCGAGATATAGAGGTTTACAGCACTGAGAAGCAATCTCTTGAGGGCACTGGACATAAGGAAGCGCCAGCAAACAGTACGGCGACTGATAAGGCTGTAAATCGAACTGGGGAAGGGCTGTCTTTACATATGGAGAATGAGGTTCAGTCTGATACAACCATGGACGACAATGGACAGATCTCGACAAGTACAAGGTACTTGCACATTGAGCTGAAAGTACTGGCTGAAGAGGTCAAATCGGTAACAGACTGCTGTGAAGTATTTCTGCGGCTCGAAGGCGTTATGGACGTTCATATGATTTCTTAATTTGAGCAGGTAAGGATTCTGCGTATCGTATATATCAAGGTCAAATTTAAAATTGACGGTTTATTTATTCTATTATGGAGCTACAGAATTCAATTTTCATTTAATAGTGGAATAGAAGGTATGGATGAACAGGTTTCTAGCTTGAGTCGGGGGCATTCTTTTTGGTACAATATACTTCTAAGAAATAAGCTATAGTGAAATGGTTTCGTGCAAAAGACCCCATTCACTTGCTAATGTCATTGTCGTAACGTTGGAGGGCAATCATGGGTAAAAAGAATGATAATAAAGTTTTAGCCCAAAATAAAAAGGCGTCCCATGATTATTTTATCGAGGACACTTATGAAGCGGGCATGGTTCTCACAGGGACGGAAATTAAATCGCTCCGTTTGGGCAAGGCGAACATTAGCGATTCATTTGCAACGATTCGCGGCGGCGAGGCGTTCATTCACAATATGCATATCAGTCCGTTTGAGCAGGGCAACCGTCACAATCCTTCCGATCCGACACGTGCGCGCAAGCTGCTGCTGCATAAGGAGCAGATTAACAAGCTAATCGGGCATACGAAGCAGGAAGGGTATACACTTGTTCCGCTGAAGGTGTATGTGCGCAATGGTTATGCGAAGCTTCTTATTGGGCTGGGTCGAGGCAAAAAGAACTATGATAAGCGTGAAACAGCTGCCAAAAGGGATGCGGATCGTCAAATTCAACGCGCTCTGCGTGAGAAGCAGAAATATTGAGGTTAGATCGTCTTAGAAATAAAGCGATGCTTCTTTTGGCGAAGGTTTGGTTGTAGGATGTAGTTAAATTAGTCAACGCGGTAGTCAACGCTTTGACTGGGATAATCCGTAATTGCTGCAACTGCATATCCTGTGATCCTAGTTATGGCTAGTTCATCGTTGGATCGTTTGTACCAAGGAAATGGCATGAAGCGCTGGCAACAAGTTGACTAACAACTTTCGCTTAGGTGTGTTATAATAAACATGTCAGTAACGAACAGTGCTTCACAGCACAATATAGCCGCTGACTGAATAATCAACTCATTGACAACTGAATAGTGTGGAAGGATACACTATCTGTGTCTTAACTAGATTCTCATTTAATTCAAGACTCTATTCCCCTGATGGGCAAGATGTTGCTTATCATTCATGGGGGCGTTCTTGGATTCGACGGGGATAGTTCGGGCTCGGGTAGCGGGTAGTGGGGACGCGTCCGCTTTATCAACGCTAAAGCCAATTAAACGGCAAACAACAAACAAACTACGCTTTCGCAGCTTAATAACCTGTGAGCGTGCTCCTACTCTGCATCGCCCATGTGCCGGGATAGGGGCTCAACTTTAGTGGGATACGCTGTCACATCTCCGCCTGAGGTGTGCTGAAGAAGACAATCAGGCTGACCCAAAGCATAGCCGGTTACGGGGCGATGCTCGGGTGACATCAAAACTGTGACTACACCCGTAGAAACCTGTGTTGCGTTATCTTCGGACAGGGGTTCGAATCCCCTCGCCTCCACCATCATTAAGCCGACCGCGTGAGGTCGGCTTTTTGCATTGGAGGCAAAGTTTCGGGATGAGAACCCCTGGGGTTCGCTCCGCGCACAGGAAGCGAAGAAGCAGCTTCGAAGAAAGACAACAGCGAACGAGCACGGCATCGATTTCAACCATTAAGGTAGTCATCGAAGGATAAGCATCGAAGCAAGTTCAATAAAGAAATTGATTATCCCCTCGCCTCCACCATCATTAAGCCGACCGCGTGAGGTCGGCTTTTTGCATTGGAGGCAAAGTTTCGGGATGAGAACCCCTGGGGTTCGCTCCGCGCACAGGAAGCGAAGAAGCAGCTTCGAAGAAAGACAACAGCGAACGAGCACGGCATCGATTTCAACCATTAAGGTAGTCATCGAAGGAATGGCTTCGAAGGAAAGGCTCCCCCGACCATTAAAAAAGAATAAGATTTGTGCAATGTACTATTACACAAATCTTATTCGGGTTAGATTAACTACAACATTATAAATTTTCACCGTTTGATTCAATTACTTTTTTATACCAATCAAAACTAGATTTTTTATATCGCTTACCGCTACCTCTTCCATAATCATCCAAATCCACGTAAATAAAACCATAACGTTTACTCATTTCAGAAGAAGAGCAACTTACTAAATCAATGGGTCCCCAAGGGTAGAAGCCTATCACTTCAACTCCATCTCTGATTGCTTCTTTTACCTGTGTGATGTGTTCTTTGAAGAAATTTATTCGATAGTCATCGTAAATTGTTCCTTCTTCATTCAATTCTTCATAAAAGCCCATACCGTTTTCTGTAATCATAATTGGTAATTGATAGCGGTCATACCATTCGTTTAATGCAGTACGTAACCCTATAGGATCAATTGACCAGCCCCAATCATTTTGTTTCAAATAAGGATTCAGTGCTGTTGGGCTGTCCGTATGAATACGTTGAGAATCTGTAATTTGAGTGTAGTAATAAGAAAAAGAAACAAAATCAACTGTATTTTTGAAATCTTCTTCATCTTGTTCACCAAACTCAATATGAAGACCTTTCTCTTCAAAAAAGCGGTAAGCGTAATTTGGATACTTGCCACGAACCAAAATATCTGAATAGAAAAACTCCATTTGGTTATATTTTAAACTGGCTAAGACATCTTTTGGATCACATGTTGCAGGATAGACATTTCCATAATAAGACATCATACCAAGCTGAAATTCTGGATTAATTTCCTTTGCGATTTTAATCGCCCTTGCACATGCCACTAATTCATTGTGTACCCCTTGATACTTCGCCTCCGTAAGATTATCTACTCGATCTGAAGGAATACCTAAGTGATTAAAAGACTCATGAGTAATCAAATTCATTTGATTAACTAATATCCAATATTTTACTTTATTACGATATCGTTTAAACAATGTCTCAGCAAATGTAGTAAAGAAATCAATCATTTTGCGATTGTACCAACCATTATACTCCATTGCTAGATGAATTGGCATTTCATAGTGAGAAATAGTAATAAGAGGTTCCATACCATTTTTAATAATTGTGTCGATTAATCGATCATAAAATGCTAATCCTTCCTCATTTGGCTCTATTTCATCCCCTTTAGGGAAAATACGCGCCCAACTAATAGAGGTTCGGAAAGAGTTCATTCCTGTTTCAGCTAATAAAGCTAGATCTTGTTCAAAAGTATGATAAAAATCAATTCCTGTTCGTTTTGGATAAATACCGACTTTATCATTTAGTGCTTCTTCAATATCTGTTGTACTTACTTCTTTATTTCCTTTTTTCTTAATGTTAATATCATCACGAAAACGATTGAGATCAGCGACACTCAGTCCCTTTCCACCTTCTAAATATGCCCCTTCTAACTGGTTAGCTGCTACAGCTCCTCCCCAAAAGAAATTTTTAGGAAATGTCTTTGGATTCTTTTTCATCTGCTTACTTCCTTTCAAATGATAAATTAATCTGTAGCAAAATATAATTTTTACCACCATGATTTAGCTTAAGCTTTAGCTTTATCATAAATGGAAACCAAGTGATTGACTATCTTTATCGTTTTCTAAAAATAGAAAACCTAAACCAACGTTAGGTAATTGGCAATAACTTTCAAAATAGTATGAATAACTTTTTGGGAGTAATAATTAGAATAAAAAAGAAAATTAAATGCTTCCAAAGAAATAATCTCTTCAAAAATGTGAGCATGGAATGGTTCAGGTTGAGATGTCAGGAGAAACGTGGGCGTTTCGGATTGTTGTATTTCCATAAGAACATCGGGATTTTCTGTCAACCATTTACCGGTAAGAGAAAAGATGAAACAACGATCTACTTCGCGCAGCATTTGTTTTATAACAGAAATATCCGCCTTGCGATTAATTTCAAAAACTGTAATACCCTTAAGACTAAGTAATTCTCGTAAAATATTAGCAGAAGCAAAGTTAAATGTATTACATAAAACAGCAATTTCAGTTGTAGAAGCCAACTTTTGAGCAATTCTCTTGCACTGTTCTAGGTCTATTAATTCATAAATTTTCTCGTTTAGATTTTGTTCTTCTATTTTCATCGCTTCTATCATATTTTGTGGGGAGTTACTCCAATCGATCGTACTAAACGGATTTTTGTAAGAGTAGGGAGCTAAATCAGTCCTCATTTCCTTAAAAGAAGAATAACCTATTTTTTTGCAAAATTTAGTTACGCTTGCAGGTGTTGTATTTGCTACATAGGCAATTTCTTCAATATAAATATCTGGAAATTCATGAATTTTTTTAATTAATACTTTAACAATTGTATAATACACACTGGGTTTAGTGCACTTAAAAAAGAACTCAGTTAATCTTATATACACTGGACTAGAAGGAATTGAGTGATCTTGCAATTGAATGAACTCCTTTATAAAAAATGAATTTCAAAAGTACAGAATCCGGTAGCTTATGATAGTAAAAGGCAAGTTCGACTGCTCACCGAATAGAAGCACCAGAATTCCATTTATGGAAACGGATCAAACGAAAAAAGTGAAAATCTTTTGATTTTATTATAAACAGGAAACACCATAAACATACCATACTATTCTTGGGCTTTTTAACGAATGGAACCCATATATAGTGGCATTTTGTTTGTATTTCTAATATATAAGCAGCATCCCAATCCAAGTTATAATTATGATGTGGATTGGGGATAATTATAATGTGGAATAGGAAACGTGCAAGACCTAAATGCGAAAAAACGCGATGTTACGCGGATTCTATTTTCCGATTTTAGAAAATGAATCAAATTGTATAGCGTTTAATTTGCTGCTAGACTCAAATTATCAAAGCAGTAGAAGGAGTTGATATAGAAATGAGTTACGAGAAAATTGCTAAAAACTTGATTGATCAAGTTGGAGGAATGGAGAATATTAGCAATTTATCCCAATGTGCAACTAGATTACGGTTTCAATTAGTAGATCAAAATAAAGTAAATGATGAGAAAATAAAAGGAACTGACTTAGTTCTAGGAACGGTTGTTGCAGGAGGGCAATATCAAGTAATAATCGGCAGTAAAGTAGCTGATGTATACAAAGAAATTATGAAACTAAAAGATAAAAACACCTCGGAAGAAATAGCGAACAATGTACAAAATGAGACGGGAACTAAAAAAGGTGTTCAAGGGATATTTGACATTATTTCAGGAAGTTTTTTGCCCTTATTGGGAGTATTAGCTGGTTCTGGAATGCTAAAGGCCATTTTGAATTTATTACTAGAATTCAATCTGATCAACACAAATAATAGTACGTATATAGTATTATCTTCCATTTCGAATGCTGTTTTCTACTTCTTACCGATTCTACTAGGTTTCTCATTATCTAAACGCTTAGGTGTAAACGTATACATTGGTGCAGTAATTGGAGCATCTTTGTTAGAGCCAGGATTTATGGGGTTAATTGGAAATGGAAATGTAGACTTCTTAGGAATTAAATTAATAGCGATTGATTACGCTTCTAGTGTATTTCCAGTTTTCATAGCCATTGCTTTTTATGCAAAATTCGAGAAATTATTAATCAAATTTATACCAAAAATGTTACAGATGTTCATGGTTCCAATGATATCTCTTGTTGTCATTGTACCGTTAACTATGCTGATTTTCGGTCCTTTTGGCACTTTGGTTGGTGAAGCCATTGCTAATTTTGTTGTAATGTTGAGTGGTGTCAGTGGAATGTTGACGGGTGCTATCCTAGGTGGTTTTTATACCTTCTTAATTGTTATGGGGCTTCACTGGGGACTCGTACCGATTGTATTAGCTAACTTAGGCGCTGGCGGTGATCCATTATATGCAATGGGAGGAATGTGTGCATTTGCCCAAATGGGAATTGCGTTAGGTTTCTTGCTACGTTCAAAAAATAAAAAGCTGCAAACTCTAGCAGGTTCTTCTTTGATACCAGCCGTACTAAGCGGTGTAACAGAACCCATTATCTATGGTTTAATTGTTCCATATCGCAAAACTTTCATTTACATTATGATTGCAGGAGCAATAGGTGGTGGAATTAATGGGTTTTTCCAAGTCAAAATGGTATCTTATGCATTTGCAAGTTTCTTAGGAATCCCGGCATATAGTCCAATGTTAGTGTACTTGGTTTCTGCAATTATTACACTAGTGACTGCAGCCTTTTTCATAATCGTATTTGGATATGAAGGAAAGAAAGTAAAGACTTCATAAACACAATCAAGGTATTTCAGCCACAACCCCGACATGAAAGTCGGGGTTTGTTTTTTTATCGTCGGTTTAAAGGGAACAACAAGCGAAACACCTGACATTCCATGATAAATAGGTGTGCTAATTTTTAAAACGCTCCACTGCATCCATAAAACGCCCATCCATCAATCGAATGATGTGGTTTACGATCGCCTCACAAGGTGTTTTCATCCCATCCTCAATCCAATCCAGAAGCGTTCCTGCAAAGGCATGACTGTAAAATTGAACGATGAACGTCTTGTCCTTTTCCGAAATCGCACGGGAATCCGAAACTTCATTGATGACATTGCTTAGAAGTTCAAATAAAACCTGATTTAAAAACATCTCCAAATGCTCTTTTCCAAGAGAACGACATGTGTTCATACAAAGCGCCTTGTTGCTTTCCACATATTCTAAAATGATTAATAGCCCCTGCTGCCAAGTCGCATAGGATTTGTTATTCTGAATAGCGCCAAGTGCCTCCGTTATATATATCCATCCCAGCAGGTCGTAAATATCCTGAAAATGATAGTAAAAGGTTTGGCGATTCAACTTGCAGGCTTCCACTAAGTCTTTAACCGTTATTTTATCTAAAGTCTTGGTGCCCAACATATCCTTCAATGCATCAGCCAATGCATGCTTGGTGTATGGATGTATAGGAAACCTCTCCTTAGGGTGCAATGTTTCTTACTATTTTACCATAATCTATAGATTTTTTAGACATATAGCACTTGAAGTTTAAATTTTAGACACAGGGCTTTACCTGTCTATTTTTATTCCATTCATACTCCTATAAAGTGGAGGTGTCAGGACCACTAAAGGAGGTTGTAAGGATGTATTATAGCAATGGTAACTATGAAGCTTTTGCCCGTCCAAAGAAACCACTCGGTGTTGATCAAAAATCCGCCTATCTGATCGGCTCTGGTCTTGCATCACTGTCCGCAGCCGCATTTCTCATACGGGATGGTCAGATGAAGGGGGAAAACATTCATATTCTTGAAGAACTCGATATTGCCGGAGGTGGATTAGACGGCATCTATGATGATGGTCGGGGGTTCATTATCCGCGGTGGCCGGGAAATGGAGAACCACTTCGAATGCCTCTGGGATCTATTCCGCTCTATTCCTTCACTTGAAACGGAGGGTGCATCGGTATTAGATGAATTTTACTGGCTCAACAAGGAGGATCCAAACTTCTCCTTGCAGCGTGCTATCCTCAATCGTGGTGAGGATGCACATACCGATGGCAAATTCACACTTACTCAAACCGCTTCGATGGAAATTATCAAGTTGTTCTTTACTCCAGAAGAAGCGCTTGAAGATATGAAAATTACAGATGTCTTCTCGGAAGATTTCTTCAACTCGAATTTCTGGCTTTACTGGCAGACGATGTTTGCGTTTGAGCCTTGGCACAGCGCCATGGAAATGCGCAGATATATCGCTAGATTCATTCATCATATCGGGGGATTGCCAGATTTCTCAGCGTTGAAATTTACAAAATACAATCAATACGAGTCTCTTGCACTGCCGCTTATGAAGTATTTGAAAGGCCATGGAGTTACCTTCCAATATGCAACGACCGTGACGAATGTAGAATTTGATATTACGGAGAACAAGAAAGTTGCTAACAAGCTGGTCTATGTTCAAAACGGACAAGAAAAACACATTGACCTGACTGAAAATGATCTGGTGTTCATCACCAATGGCAGCAATACCGAAAGCTCCACTTTAGGCGACAACAACACTCCTGCCATCATGAACACCTCCCTCGGAGGAAGCTGGGAGCTTTGGAAGAAGATCGCGGAACAAGATCCTGCCTTTGGCCGTCCAGACAAATTCTGTGGCAATATTGCGGAAAGCAACTGGGAGTCTGCCACCATTACAACGTTAGATGACCGGATTCCGCCTTATATCGAAAAAATCTGCAAGCGCGATCCATTCAGCGGAAGGGTCGTTACCGGCGGTATCGTGACGGTAAAAGATTCAAAATGGCTGATGAGCTTTACCTTGAACCGGCAGCCTCACTTCAAATCGCAGCCAAAAGATCAGCTCGTCGTATGGGTATACAGCTTGTATTGCGACGTGCCAGGTGACTACATCAAGAAACCGATGAAGGACTGCACGGGTATCGAGATCACGGAAGAATGGCTCTACCACATGGGCGTACCAGAAGCAGAGATTCATGATCTTGCCGTAAACTCCGCAAACTGTGTCCCTTGCATGATGCCTTATGTTACATCTTACTTCATGCCAAGAGCTGCGGGAGATCGCCCGAATGTTGTTCCTGATGATTGTGTCAACGCTGCCTTTATCGGTAACTTCGCCGAAACACCGCGAGACACGGTATTCACCACAGAGTATTCGGTGCGTACCGCCATGGAAGCTGTGTACACGCTTCTTGACATTGACCGCGGCGTGCCAGAAGTATTTGGATCCGCTTATGATGTCCGTGTGTTGTTGGATTCCACAGCGAAAATGATGGACGGCAAGAAACTAACCGATATGGAGCTGCCTCCAGCAATCCAATTAGCAGCAGTGACGGGTGTGCAAAAAGTTTCTCACACCAGAATCATGCAACTGCTTAAAGAGTATAAGTTGATCTAAACGAAAACGATTAGATGTATAGCTATGAGGTTGTTGCACAATGGTGAGAGAATCAAATCGCCGTGCTTCAGCCTCATTTTTTAGAGAATAAGAAGGCTTTGAAGAGGAGTTCTGCCACTGGCAAAACTCCTCGTTTTTTTATGTCCTACGAACATCGCTTATAGTTAGATGAGCTCCCGATTATTGTCGTTCTCCGTATAGATGGATATTAGAACGATGGCAGTGTCATCACCGATGTTTCTCACCAAATGGGGTGTACATGCGTTCCAACTGAAGGAATCGCCTTTTTCAAATTCGGCCGCGTCTTCTCCCTGCTCCGCGTAGATTCTTCCCTCAATGACAACATGAACCTCCTCACCTTCATGCGCATGTGGAGCAGTTCCCGTCGAAGCCCCTGGAGGGAACTCTACGACCATCATCCTTACGTTCTTCGTAGAGCTTAAATGCTGCACTGTTAACTTATCAGAACCGCTTGTCGTAATGCTTCGCTCATCTTTACGAACAATATTCATCCGATCTTCTTTCTTTAATAGCAAGTAAGCTAAAGGTACTTTTAGTGCTATTGCGATGTTTTCTAGAGTTGATATGGAAGGAGAAGTTTTATTTGTTTCCACTTGACTCAAGAATCCTTGAGACAGACCGGTTTCTTCGCAGATTTGGGCAATAGTTATATTTTTTCGTTTTCGGATAGCACGTATTGTGGAGCCAATATCCATAGGACTGCACCTCATTAATATTAGTGATAACAAATATAATTATATATTAGCAATTTTTTTGTTGACACGCTACTTGCTTTTGACTAGTATTACAAATATGAATTTTATTTTTTTATAACTAATATTATTTGAGGGTGATTAGTGTGACGAAGACAGCTTCAGTAACAATTATTATGCGTGTAGTGATGGGAATCATATTTATGTTCCATGGTATCGCGAAATTCCAAATGGGCATGACTAATGTTGAGGCGTGGTTCAGTTCCATTGGTATTCCTGGATTTGCGGCTTATATCGTGGCGCTGCTTGAGCTTGTGGGCGGTATTATGCTGATAGCGGGATTGTTTACCCGTTATGTATCGGCGTTGTTCGTAGTAATGCTTATGGGTGCAATACTGACTGCAAAACTCTCCGCCGGACTTCTTGGCAATGCTCAAATGGCTGGCTATGAGTTGGATCTTGGATTTATGATGATTTCTTTGTACCTTGCAGTGGCCGACCGGTCGCCATTCTCGCTTGACCGCATGATTATGGCAGGAAAAGCGTCTCAAAAAGGGTGGTTCAAATGACTCCGTTTTACCAATATGACGTTCACCTGCCTGCCAATGTAGTACCGAATAAGAAATACCCGGTTATTTTTACGCTGCACGGTAAAGGTTCTAATGAAAGAAATATGTTTGGCTTGGTTGCACCTATAAGTGATAATTTCATTGTCATTGGGATTCGCGGTAATCTACCGCTTGGTACAGGATATCAGTATTACGAACTGAAAAATCTGGGTAATCCCATTCGAGAGATGTTTGATGAGGCGGTAAAACAGCTCGAAGCTTTCATTCAATATGCGATGGAAAAGTATCCGATCGATCCGAGCAAATGTTACTTGCTCGGCTTCAGTCAAGGCGCCATTTTATCCATGACGCTTGCACTCACAATGGGCGATCAGCTAAGGGGAATCGTTGCGTTGAATGGATACATTCCTGACTTTGTAAAGACGGAATATTCGCTCCGAAGTCTGAATAATGTATCGGTATTTGTCTCCCACGGTGAGTATGATTCCGTATTCCCGGTCAGGATCGTGCATGAAACGGCGACATATTTAAAGGAACACACGCAAAGAGTCACATTAAAGATATACCCGACAGACCATGGCGTTTCGGAAGAAAATCAATGTGATGTTCTGGATTGGCTTAGGCAGGATGCTGGTTTAACCATTAACAGGGAATGAAAAGTTGTTTCGTTCACAATAAGACATAAACATTGGTTAAAAGAGGAGTTGTTGTAATGCCTCCTGTTAAGGAGTTTGATCCCAAAGTCATTTCTCTTCTGCAAGAGAAAATTAAAATGATCAACACGGAAAAAGGCGCCATTTATCTTGTCGGACCAATAAATCTTCCGATTAATTTGCGGGGGAAGACCGTTCAGTTTAAATGGTATTGCTGGTTGAATTGCGGCGAGGTAACAGAAGATTTTGAGCGTATTATTGCCAAATTATCGAATGTGAATTTAGCTGAATTTCAACAATCGAGCGTGCTGGTGCACGGAGACTTCGAGAATGCAGAACATGCCTTAATCCGGTTCCATTCTATTTGCCACACCGGGGATATTTTCGGCAGCAAACGCTGTGATTGCGGATATCAGCTTGAACAGTCATTGGTGCATATTGCCGAGCATGGAACTGGCGCGCTGTTTTACCTTGCCAACCACGAAGGCAGAGGGATTGGGCTTTTCAGTAAAGCGCTGGCTTATATCCTTCAGCAAAATGGTTACGATACCGTAGATGCCAATCTTAAACTTGGATTTGTTGACGATGCCCGTGACTATAGTGATGCGATACAAGTATTAAATGTCCTTCGGACCAAACCGGTTACACTGATAACCAATAACCCTAAAAAGATTGATGCGCTTCGAAACGCAGGCATGGCAGTAGAAGATCGCGTACAGCTTTGGGGAGATATATCGGAATATAATGAAAAATATTTAAAAACCAAAATCGAGCGGTCGGGACATATAAACGAAGGGAATGGCTCCTGCAACAATGATGAATAACCATGAATTCTATATGCGGCTGGCCATACAGAATGCAAAGGCCATGAAGGGGCAGACTGATCCAAACCCGCTTGTAGGGTCTGTGATTGTCAACGAAAACCGCATCGTGGGCATCGGGGTTCATATGAAGGCAGGCGAACCCCATGCTGAAATCCATGCGATCCGCATGGCTGGAGAGCTTACGCGGGGAGCGACCATCTATGTGACGCTTGAGCCTTGTTCCCATTATGGCAGAACAGGGCCATGCGCAGTTGCCATTGTTGAAGCAGGCATTAAAAAAGTGGTGATCGCAGCACTTGACCCTAACCCGCTCGTTTCGGGCAGAGGGGTAGATATACTCCGGGAAGCAGGAATCGAAGTCATCACGGGAGTATGTGAAGAAGAATCTTTCCAAATAAATGAGGTTTTCAATAAATTCATTGTCCAGCATATTCCGTTTGTAACTTTAAAAACAGCTATCACGATGGATGGGAAAATCAATAGCTACTCTTCCGATAGCAAATGGATTACTTCAGAAGCGGCTCGGGGAGATGTCCACGTTCTTCGCAATCAGAATGCCGCGATCCTAGTTGGTGTTAATACGGTGCTTACAGATGACCCCGAGCTTACAACAAGGTTGCCTAACGGTAGGAATCCGATACGCGTGGTTTTGGATTCCTCTTTACGGTTACCTTTGAATGCTAAGGTGGTTATAGATGGAGAAGCTCCCACTTGGGTGTTCACAACAACTTCTCACGATATCGAGAAGAGGGCGGCCTTAGAAAAGGCAGGCGTTAAAGTTTTTGTTACGGAACAGACGGGCAGGGTCAATCCAATCGAAGTTATTCAGCTTTTGGGTAGGGAGATGATTTCTTCCGTTTTGATAGAAGGCGGGGGTGAAATCAATGCAGCCTTTTTTGAGAATAAACTCATCGACAAATTCATTGTTTACATGGCTCCGAAGCTGATAGGTGGTCGGAATGCATCGTCCTTTCTCGGTGGGGCAGGGGTCGAAAAGATGAGTGGCGCTGTAGAGCTTCACAATGTCAGTGTGCAGCCATTAGGCAAAGATTTTAAATTTGTAGGTTACCCGGTATACAGGGGGGAATAATATGAAGTTTGGTTTTCGATATTGATGACACCTGCTTCACATTTTCTGGATTATATCATGGCATAAGTTGAGGGATATTCTGGGTAAGCTCCAAACTTCATGATACGGCCATTTGGCTTCATGATATCAAAGTACTGTTGGACGTAGCTGGCCCGATACTGTCCAGAAGGTTGTATAACAAGCAACTCCTTCCCGCGATCTACGATAGCGGTTCGAGAGGCGGCTTGAGGATACTGGTTTGCAATTATACCAAAGGCAATCAACGACGGGCATTTTCAAAGCTAAGTAGTGCCGTGGTTTACGCTCAATATAAGTGGCTACACAGGCAGCAAAAACCAGCACCGATAAGGTACTGGTACTGGGCCGTTATTTTCCCCTCTAAAAACATGTAAATGATACAATGCTTCTTAGATCGACTCCAGTATACACCCATCTTCGACCGGTCCATCTAAAACCTGCAACGGATGTGCGTCCTACAAAGGTTGGGAAGAACCAGAATGAGTTCCCATTTCTTAGCCACACAAATGTGTTGCGGAATAAACAACCGGAAATAGCTCCAGGGTCGATGGCAAACGCTGTAGCAGCGGGTTGCGGTGGTGTGAATTGTGGAGGAGGGGAGGAGGGTGCCTGTTGTGTTCCTTGTGGCCCTTGAGGCGGTGTAAATGCCATAAGATTTCACTCCTTAATTAGAGGATTAGGCTTGATCAGGCCTATAATAATGAAATGGCGAGTAAATTGAACAGTACTAGGGGTAAAACGAAATCATTGTGGAAACCAGGAACAAAGCCGCGATTAGTTCCATGGTTTAGAAGTCTTAAGTATAAAATTCCCCTTTCACAGTGGATAAGTAACCCTTCAAAAACATCGCCATCCACTGTCTCCACTAGAACAAGTTTGTTCATATGGTTGTTACATATATTCCCTATGTGATCTTGAATGGATCTTAAGTTATGCATAGTAGTTGGATCCATTCGATACAGTGTTTGTTCTTGTTGCCCCTGTTGCTGCAAGCTCATGGTCGTGGCCTCCATTTTAGATTCAATCATTTTCTCCATCGTATGCAGAAGCCTATATAGGAGTGACATTTAACTATGACTACACCAGCATAAGAAGATTGTATAAAAATGATGAAATGAACATAGAGAAATAGCAGGCGCAAGTGAGAGGCTTGATTATAGGGAGGGGGATAAGATTCCTTGAACGTGTATCCCAGCTTTTTAGCTAGTTCGACGGATTCAGCATTAGCCGCATCCCAACCCGGGTATTTTCCTCTATCCAGGCAATCTAAAATCAGTGTAGGGGCAACAGTTGCTGCTAAGCCCTTCCTTCTGTCTTTTTTAAATCTAAATCGCTGTAAAACGTTTTTGAATGCCAAAAGGGGATATACATGTCATTTCTAATCATGTATATCCCCTTTGCACGAAGAACCGCTCAACTTGTTATGTATCAAATTAGAACAGCTTCTTGATCGAATCAAAAATGCCGCTGGCTTTATCTACGGTCAATTTCGCTTTTACACCCTCGATTAATGCATTGATCTGATCATTCGGGAGGTCAATTCCAATAACAGATTCAATTGCCGAAACAGGATCACTCATAAATTTAGATGAGAAGTCTGGATCGTTCTTGACTTTAGCAACGACTTCTTCAATTTTTGCTTTGATATCCATGTGCAATCCCTCCTTAGGAGTTGTACTAATTACATTCTTCGCTATTATACTAAAACTTATTCTTTAAGTAAAAAACGGGGGATTGAAATGGAATCCCCAAGAGCTGATAGATCATAATGATATGACCCGTTCCACTCTTTATCATAAAGACAACGTAAACCACCAGAAGAAACAATAACAATGATAACGTTTGACTGAATGCTCGTGCCTTTCCTTCACATACTGCCTAAAAATCAGTAGAGGAAAATGACCATTTTATGGTATCTTATTTTGTGGTGGATGTCATTTTATGGAGGATACATAAGGATGATTGGGAACGCGACGGAGAAAGAACGTACCATTTTTGATCATGTCGGAAGCACGATTAAGACAGAAGATCGAGAAATTCGTATCCTTGCCAAGTATGAGGAGCCTTTGATTGTCATATTAGGAAATGTCCTCAGTAATGAGGAATGCGACGAACTGATTGAGCACTCTAAGGAGCGATTGCAGCGTTCTAAAATTGGAGAAGAGCGTTCAGTCAATCAAATTAGAACGAGCAGTGGGGTATTCTGTGAGGAAAATGAGACGGTTGCAAAGATCGAGAAACGGATCTCTCAAATCATGAATATTCCGATCGAGCACGGTGATGGCTTGCAGGTGCTGTTGTATGCCCCTGGCCAGGAGTATAAGCCTCATTTTGATTTCTTCGCTGACACGAGTCGAGCAAGTGCGAACAATCGAATTAGTACGCTCGTTATGTATTTGAATGATGTGGAGGAAGGCGGAGAAACGACATTCCCCATGCTTAATTTATCCGTGTTCCCTAGCAAGGGCATGGCCGTCTACTTCGAATATTTTTACAGTAATCATGAATTAAACGAACGAACCCTGCATGCAGGCGCACCGGTGAGAAAAGGAGAAAAGTGGGTTGCAACGATGTGGATGAGAAGACAAACCTTTCGCGTCTCATAGTTGTTGACTGTTTACGTAACGAAGTCAGAGCTTTTTTATACCAACACAAGTTCAGAAAAACGCATGAAAAACCGACCGCATGAGGTCGGTTTTTTGCTTTTGCGAAAGTGGAAATTAAAGGTGATTCCTGTAAGCGGCTCAAGTGTTTTAACTATTAATCTTTTCTTTTATTATGACGATAGAATATATACAGAATATATTGTCCAAAAATGTCGATATCCTTGAAAATCATTGATCTTATTGTGATCCCAATTCACAAATATACTAATTAATTACAATGGAGAAATGGCTATCGTGTCCAAAAGGTTTTGAGACAAAAAAACTTGAACGGAATCGAAATACAAACTGCACTGAGCATTGGAGAGAAGTCATGAGATTAAATCAAAAGCGCCAGATTATGGATTTTATTGCTGCGATCGAAGAAGGCATTGATTACGCAAGTCATACTAATGACGATAGAACGAGCGTTATATTGCAAGATAGCAACGATGGATTACAATTTTTGCTAAAGTTAATGAATGGGGAGGAAGAAGTTATCGGGCTTCTTCATCAAGCTATTCAAGCAGTCCAATCCTTAATGGCAGGAATGAAAGAAGAACACAAATATTCGTTACATATTAATAAATTGAAGCACTTAATGGTTGATGTGAAAACCTTAATTATAAATAACGTAAAGACAGACATAGAAATCGCGTTCATGCCGTACAAAGCTTCGATGTGGGATGCACTAGAAAGTATATATAGAGAGGCCAATCAAGATCCGAACTGCACATGTTACGTCGTTCCAATTCCGTATTATGAAAAAAATGCACAGGGAGAAATCATAAAGTTTTGTTATGAGGGAAATGACTTCCCGAAAGATGTAACTACCATACCGTTCGAACTGTATGATTTTGAGAATAGAAGACCGGATATTATTTACATTCATAACCCTTTCGATAACTATAATATACTTACAATGGTCAACAGTCGATTCTTTTCTGGTAATCTTGCGCAATATACGGAGATGCTAGTATATGTCCCTTATTACCTGGCCGGAAGTACGGCTACTCCTGAAATTAGCGTATTCCCATCTTATATGAATGCAGCAAAAATTATTGTTCAATCTAAAAACTCACTTCATTCTTTTATAGCTAATGGAATTGATGCTCACAAGTTATTAGATTTAGGATCCCCAAAACTCGATGCCATGTTTGAGGCGATAAAGGAACCTAAAGAAATACCGTTTTATTGGAAAAAAATAATTGGCGATAAAAAGGCCTTTTTGTTAAACACGGGAATAGCCGATCTGTTATCCATTGATTCTTGGTTTGAGCAAGTTGAGCAAGTTCTAAATTATTTTATGGATCATGAGCAGTTTGCCGTTATTTGGCGCCCGCATCCACTTACAGAGATTACAATTAAAACAATGCGCCCGCAGCTATTAGAATCTTTTGAAATACTGGAAAACAAGCTGAAACAAGCTGCTAACGTTATTGTTGATAACAGCAGCGATATTTATCCGGCTGTGGCTGCTTCTGACGGTATCATTAGTGATTATAGTTCCGTTATGCTGCAATGCATTGTAACTGAAAAACCTATTTTGGGGTTATTGAACAGTGAAATGATAGCAACGGATCGGTATTATCATGCGGACTATTCAGGATGTTATTTTGCAAATCAAGATGTTACTGTGCCTCAGTTTGTTGAAATGGTAGAACGCGGGGAAGATTACAAGAGAGAGGAACGCGTTTCTAGATTTAAAAAGAGCGTAAGTAATGCGGACGGCACGTGCGGGCAAAAGATTC
Source organism: Paenibacillus sp. B1-35 (assembly GCF_050474385.1). Classification (NCBI taxonomy): domain Bacteria; kingdom Bacillati; phylum Bacillota; class Bacilli; order Caryophanales; family Paenibacillaceae; genus Paenibacillus; species Paenibacillus sp. B1-35. The sequence continues at coordinate 491,143 of NZ_JBCHVJ010000004.1, read as the reverse complement.
ATCAGAGCATCAAAAACGAACTTATGCAGCAAGTCCTGAATATTTGATGCAGAAAGGTGATAATACATGTATTACGTAAATCCTAACATAAAGAATTTATATAGAACGTCATATAGCGAAAGCAGAAAAAATTACGTTCGTTTAGATATGAATGAAAATCCGGAGGGGTTGCCTGCCTCTTTTTTTGAACAAGTAATGAAAAGCATAACGCCGGATTATGTAGCAATGTATCCGGAAATGACCACAGTCGTTGGAAAATTGGCGGAATACCTGCATTGTCAACCGGAGAACATTTCTTTGACCAACGGTTCTGATGACGCTATCCGATTATTGTTTGAAGTATTCGGGGAGCCAGGCAAGAAAGTAGTCTCGGTAAGTCCCAGCTTTGAAATGTACGCGGTGTACATGAATATGTACGGGATGATCCATTCGCCGGTAACCTATGATGAAAATTTCAACGTAAGCGTGGAAAATACGTTAAATCAAATTGACAGCGATACAGGAATTGTAGTCTTGTTGAATCCGAATAGCCCTATCGGTACATCCTGGCTAGAACATGAAGTAAGAGCAATCATTGAAAAAGCGAGAGAAAATAATGCGCTGGTCGTTATCGATGAGGCCTACTATTATTTTTCGCCTACCACATTCATGCATTTCATAAACGAATACGATAATGTCATGATATTTCGGACCTTTTCAAAAATGCTTTCTATTGCCGGATGCCGGATAGGTTATATTATCGCGAATCATGAAATAATTACGGAAATCAAAAAGGCTTGCTCGACGTATCCTATCAATTGTTTTGCACTTCAATTTGCTGAAAAGATACTAGATAACCCTCAAATCATAGATGATTTAACAGAGAGAGAACGGCTGGGTAGAGAGTACCTATTGGATCAGCTCAAAAAACACAATTATGAATATCATTTTAATCATGGCAATTATGTGCTGATTAAAAGCAACAAGAAGCCTCAGCTAGTATTTTCAGCGCTAAAAGAAAAAAATATACTAATTAAAACATACTCTGCCCCTATCTTGTCCAACTGGATTCGAGTAACGACGGGAAGTATTCAAGTAATGCGTTTATTTTGGGAGCATTTTGAAAAAATCGATGAATGTTGAGGGGAGAGGTGAAATATGAAAGCTATATTATTGGCAGCAGGTAGAGGAACTAGAATATCAAGAATGATAAAAGAAATCCCAAAATGCGTGCTGCCGGTTGATGGAGTACCATTAATCAGAAGAAGCGTCATGATGCTATTAGAAAAAAATATTCAGCCAATTGTATGCGTGGGTTACTGTAAAGAAAAAATTTATGAAGCATTAGACGGGCTGAATGTCACCTATTACTATAACCCTTTCTATAATGTAACAAATAGTATTGCGTCATTATGGTTTGCTCGAGGGGAATTAACCGAAGATTCTATTATTATGAATGGCGACGTTTATATTGATGATGGAATTTTGAATCTCATAATAGAAACGAAGAAAGACTGTGCTTTAATGGTTGATACCGGAAGAACGGCTGAGGGAGATTATTTTTTGAAGCTAGAGAACGGCTTTATAAGAAAGTACGGGAAAGATTTGCCTTTAATTGATCGGACTTGCGAATATGTAGGCATTGGCAAAATAAAGGATAAGTTCTTGTCTGAGTTTCTAGAAAAGCTTGATCATTTGATAGGGAATCAGCAGCACCAATTGTGGTGGGAAAATATTTTGTATTCGTTAGTAGAAGAAAAGAACATTGATACGATTGATATAAAAGGAATGTTTTGGTCTGAAATAGATTATTTTGATGATTATCAAAGAATTTTGGCTTATACGTGTAAGGACAATGAGAGAGAAAACGTACTAAGCGGTGATATAAAATGATAGAGGGAATAGATTATATAAAACTAGATGATGAGGATTTGAAAAAGTTACATGAGGAGATGTTGCAACTCCTTATAGAATTGGATAAGATATGCCAAAAAAATAACATACCGTATTTTCTCGCAGGAGGAACGTTACTAGGAGCAATTAGACATAAAGGATTTATTCCATGGGATGACGACATAGATATCCATATGTTTAGAAAAGACTACGAACGATTTTGCGAAGTATGCAAAAAAGAATTAGATGGTGAGAAATTCTTTTTACAAAATCAGCGCTCAGACAAACACTATAATTGGGTTTATGGGAAGTTGAGATTGAAAAACACATCATTTGTCCGTGCAGGGCAAGAACACATTAAACAAAAGGATGGTATATTTATTGATATCTGTCCAATTGATAATTTGTCGTCCAGACAGTATAAGCAAAAGATTTCTGTTTCCATATGTAAGATGTGTAGAAAAATATTATGGGCGCAGGTAGGGAAAAAATGTGCAGGGAATGCTTACAGTAGGTTATTATTTAAAGTATTATCATGGATCCCTCGTGCACTAACCATCTCTGTTTTTAATTATTTTTCTGGAATAGACAACAAAAAAGATACCCCATTTTTAGTGTGTAATAATGTGGCAGGCCATGTTTTTAAACGCGAATGGTATGACGAGGCGATAATGGCTGAGTTTGAAGGCCGTTTATTTCAAATACCTAAGGGTTATGATGATATATTATCCTCCATGTATGGGGAATATATGGAGTTGCCACCAAAAGAAAAGCAAAAAGGGCATATATATGCCTCATATATTAAATTTTTGGATGGATCAGAATTAAAATTGTAAATAATTCGTCCTCTGGAGGAGAAAACTAATTGAGCAGAGTATACAATGAACAAGTTCATATTGATCCTGAAAGTTTAAAAGACTTTTACCAGAAAAGAGCAAGAGAGAAAATATCCATTGATATAGATGCACCAGTAGTCCTATGTGGAGACAGGGACAAAAGCAAGATTGGGGCTTGGACTGCCTTTGAACTGGAGCACAGATTTCCACTTTTGAATATAGATAGCGATAGTGTTGTGCTTGAAGTTGGATGCGGCACAGGTCGTATATCCAAATACATTACTTCTGTGGTCAATACTTATGTCGGTGTAGACTATGTAAAGGAATTTATCGATATTATACAGCTACGTGAAGATATTAAGAAAAAGGAATCTACCTATTTTATTCATTCGTCGATTCAAGAGTTAACGAATGGTACTGTCCAGTTTCCGGTTAAAAAGAAATTTAACCGTTTTATTATATCGGGCGGAGTATTCATGTACATTAATGATGATGAAGTAAAAGAGGTTCTTGGCGAACTTATCGAAAGATTCGATGAAGAATGTATTATCTATATATCTGAGCCGATTGCATTGGAAGAAAGATTGACATTAAACAATTATTATTCTGAAGATTTAGCAAATGAATATAGTGCAATCTATAGAACCGAAGAAGAGTACCAGGAAATTTTTGATATATTCTATAGAGCAGGCTTTTCATCAAAAGTTAGTGAAGAGTTTTTTTACGATGACATTAAAGCCCAGAAAGAAACGAAACAATGGATGTTTATTTTACATAGGAATAAGTAGTTGATTATTAATTTCATCTATGAAACACAGTACCTTATCCTGTGTGCCCTTTTAAGCAGTTTTTTAATTATTTACGGGACTGGGGAGTTCCATGCGTTCAGATTAAAAAGAACAAATATCAACGAAGGATTGGACAATCCATGTTATTTGGAACTTGGGCAAATTGGTGATGATGTCATTTTTTATCATAAATGGGATGGTTTTTACTTTATAAAGGTTGAGCTAGGGATTACATTACCTCCTAAACTCAACCTTTTTGTTTCATCAGTGACTGAATCCTCTATTTTTACTAATATGTTAAAGGTTTGAATGATGAAGCTTGGCACCGGTATATCGGCGATAGAGGAATATGAACTGTTGAGGGTGCGCGTGATTATATTGTGAATGGTCCAATGGAAAGTTATCAGCGGCGTGGTTTTGGCTTGTTTTTGACGGTATTGAAAGGAAGAAAAGGTTCCCATCGGCATTTGCGGCCTAATTAAGAGGGATTCCTTGCAGGATGTAGACATTGGTTTCCCTTTCTCCCTGAGTTCCGCGGTCAAGGGTACGCCTATGAAGCGGCTGCCGCCACGTTGGAATATGGCCTGACAAAGCTCGGTTTAGAACGTATTGTAGCAATTACCTCGTTAGATAACGAACAATCCGGCCATCTGCTTAAGAAAATCGGAATGAAGCTAGAAGGAGTAGTCCAGCTTCCTGGTGGCAACGAGGAAGTAAAGCTGTATGCAACTAGCTCATCTCAATATATGTAATAAAAAATTGAGTAAGATTGTTATTAGGGGCTGCTCCTTACGGAGGAAGCCCCTTTTAAGGGAAACTTCATTCGCTCTGACGAACACGTAAACAAAAGTATACAAAAGTAATGATTAATCTATTTGATTCTAGCGGTATGTCTCTTAAGGTTAGAAGTAAGCGTTATCAACAATTAATTCTAAGGTTCATGGGAAAAGAGAGGAGGGCGAAATGACAACGGAATAACTTCAATCAAATCACAGATTCGTTGGTATTTGATGATCATTATATTCTTATAGATAGAAAGGGAGTTAGGATGATGAAGAAGAAGTGGCTATCTATCGTAATGTCTACAGTACTAGCTCTATCGATAATGGTTCCAATTGTACAGGCGGAGGAGGCGAAGTCATTGTTGCAGGCGGGAGAGCAGAACTCACCCCAGCAGGCAGCTGAACCTCAGCAAGGGGTACGCAATCTAGCACTGGGTCTTCCTTATGAATGGTCACAAGCACCAGAGGCAGGTTATGCTGACGACGGCTATAAGCTGACAGATGGCAAGTATGGAAAAATGGACAAATCCGATCCAGCTTGGGTCGGTCATTTGAAGAAAAGAACGCGTGAAGTGGTATTTGATCTCGGTGAGAATAAATCAATCTCATCCGTTAAGGCTCATTTCATGCAGGATTGGCCGAACAATAATGTCCTTCTGCCGTTGACAGTATCCATTTACGTATCCGACGACAAGGATAATTGGGGCCTATTATCCCATAATGCGCTCCAAACGTTATGGATAGACGGACAGCATGAAGAGACGTTCGAATGGAAGGGCAACAAAGATGGAATCAAAGATCCGAACAAAGAAGGATTGGCTTACGGAGGCATCGCTTATGCACGGTATGTGAAGGTTAGCTTCATGGTGCATCCTAGGGCCATGACGTTAGTCGATGAAATCGAAATTATGGGCGAAGACGGGAAGGTGCAAGGAGCAGACACCGTTCCTACGCAGACCCCAGCTTACCAAACTCCGGGAGAGGCAACAGCCGGAATTAGCGACCTTGGGCTGCTGTACAATGGACATTATGCGAATAACAAGGGAGATTGGACGAAGGAACGCATTATCCCGAATATTAGTTATGTAGATGAGACGGGCAATCCGAAGGATTGGTTGTTCGATGGAATTCTTTATCTCGGTCTGGATACGCCATCAGGTCGCAATTTGGGGCTGAATGGTAAGCTGGATGACTGGAAATGGTACTTGGAAAAGACATTTGCAGCGCAAGGCGATATGTATCAATTAAATGAAGCGACCAAAGAAGTTGGGGCGAAGCTGAATGATCCTAACCACAAAACGAAAGTTGTGTATATGATCCCGTTTCCAGTTGAAGGTACGACAGACTTCGGCGATATTGGCGACGGCAACTTAAGCTTCAGCGACTCGATTGGCGTGGAACAAGCTTTCGCTAACCGAGTGAAAGCCGTTCACTGGTGGCTGGATCAAGTGAAGCAGATGTGGGACGCTGCCAACTACTCTAATTTGGAGCTTGTCGGCATGTACTGGCTGGATGAGCAGATCAGCACGCATCGTAAAGGGCCAGACATGCTTCGTGAGACAAGCGCGAAAGTGCATGACATGGGCATGAAGTTGTTCTGGATTCCGTTCTTCTCAGGATACAAGACATTCATGTGGAAGGATGTTGGCATCGACAACGTAGCTTACCAGCCGAACTACTTCTTCGAGGAAGATATCGACCCTGAGCGCTTGCAGGATGCAGCGTATTTATCGAAGCAGCACGGCATGGGCAATGAGCTGGAGTTCGATGATCGGATGCTGACAGACAATCATTTCCGTGAAAAGTATATCGAGTACTTGAATAATGGCGCAGAGAATGGGTTTATGCAAAATGGCTACAATGCCTACTATCAAGGCAATGACGCTGTATATCATTCAGCAGTAAGCAAGGATCCATCCAACCGAATTCTGTATGATTGGCTGTACCAATTCGTAAAGGGCACATATAGCGTGAATAGCGGTATTCCTTCTGATGCTGAAGTACAAATGAACGGGCAGCCGATTGAAAGCCATACAACGGTATCAGCAACGGAAACGGTTCAATTTACATGGAAGTTGAAGGATGACGATGGAAGCGGGGCTGCAAAGGTTACAGCTACGTTTGATGGCAAGCCCTACACATCGGGTACACCGATTAACCTGGCAGGCAAGCTTGGCAAGCATGAGCTGACTGTTACGGTGACCTCGGGCAAGTCGAAAAAGACAACTTATGTGATAGAGGCTGGCACAAATGTGGATCTGATCAAAACGTTTGTAGACCAATTCGAGAAAGAGAATCAGTTCAATAATGATGCGGCGGCTGGAGCTTTGCAGACACATTTGGACAATGCAAAACAAGCGGAAGGTAGTGCAGAAGAGTTCAAAAAGCACATTAAGATCTTCAATGCGATGCTGGAGTTCCAGAAGATCAAAGGTCAAATTGCAGATGGCGCCTATAACACGCTGAAGGATCATGCCTACTACCTTCTTGGCAATATGGCGGAAAATAAAACAGTAGAGGCATCTTCCGTAGAAGGAAATAATCCAAATTACATGCCGCAAAAAGCAGTAGATGGCCTCCCTGCGACGAGATGGGCAAGCAACTATGTAGATCTTTCTTGGTTCATGGTTGATCTTGGCGATGTAAAAGAATTCGATACGATCCGCATCGATTGGGAGTATGCTCGTGCCAAAACGTATAAAATTCTTGTCTCTCAAGATAAGAAAGAGTGGGTAAATGTAACGTCGAAGAATGACGGCGTCATTACGGCACTGGATGGAAGAGATACGATTCATTTCACGCCAACAGAAGCAAGATATGTGAAATTTGAAGGCATCCAAAGAAATACGGATTATGGCTATTCTTTCTATGAATTCGGTATATACAACATTTTTGGAGCCGATGGCATGAAGACGCTTGAAAATGTTGAATCTACGAAGTAGAGCGCAGAAAATAAGCCGATCGAATGGCAGACACAGGTCTGTCACTTGATCGGCTTTTTCTCATGAATTCCACTCGCTCGTCAAATACTTTTCTGTCAGCACAGACAGCATGTGAATACCTACTTCGTTCTGGCCGCCTTCAGGGATAATCAAGTCAGCGTACTTTTTAGAAGGTTCGATAAATGCTTCGTGCATAGGCTTGACCGAGGTCAAATATTGATTGTATACCGAATGAATCGTCCGACCGCGCTCTTCAATATCGCGAAGTACACGGCGCAGGATACGCACGTCAGGATCAGTATCTACGAATACCTTAATATCGAGCAAATGACGCAAATTTTCATCGAACAGCACATGGAGCCCTTCGATGATGATGATATTGTTCGGCTTCAGCTCTACCGTTTCATCCTTGGAACGGGCATGAATCGTAAAGTCGTATACCGGTGCATATGCAGTCTTGCCTTCCTTGAGCAAATTTACATGCTCAATCAGCAACTCGTTGTCGAACACGAGGGGGTGGTCGAAGTTGATCACTTCGCGTTCAGCCATGCTGAGGTGAGAATGATCTTTGTAGTAGTTGTCTTGGGAAATGAATGTAACCTTTTCTGAACCAAGACGGTCAATGACGGACTTGGCAACCGTTGTTTTGCCGGATCCGGTGCCTCCGGTGATACCGATAATGAGCATGGTGATTCACTAAACCTCCCTAACAAAATAGCGGGTGCAATTACAGTATTTTATCACAGCTTTCTGTTTTTTACACCTTTGTACGATTGGGCATAGTGAAAGGGGCCTCTAGGTCCTCGAAATGTTCGAATTTTGACGTAAAATAAGCCCGTATAACTAGCTAAGAATTGAAAATCAAAAGTTTTCATATTTGCCCAAGTTCCCCTGAAAAGATATAATTATTAGGAGTATGCATACTTTATGCGGAAAGAGAGCGAGATACAGTATGGGGCGTAAATGGAACAATATTAAGGAGAAAAAAGCATCTAAGGACACGAATACGAGTCGTATATATGCGCGTTTCGGCAGAGAGATCTACGTTGCAGCGAAGTCAGGCGAGCCTGATCCTGAGCTGAACCAAACATTACGATTTGTTGTGGAACGTGCCAAAACATACAATGTACCAAAGGCGATCATTGATCGCGCAATTGAGAAAGCAAAAGGCGGCTCCGATGAGAACTATGACGAGCTTCGCTATGAGGGCTTTGGTCCAAGCGGCTCCATGATCATCGTGGATGCATTGACAAATAACGTGAATCGTACCGCTTCCGAGGTTCGTGCTGCATTTAACAAAAATGGCGGCAGCCTTGGAGTAAGCGGCTCCGTAACATACATGTTCAGTCCTACAGCCGTAATCGGTCTGGAAGGCAAGAGCGCGGACGATGTACTGGAGATCCTGATGAACGCAGATGTGGATGCGCGCGATATTTTGGAAGAGGACGAAGCCGTAATTATCTATGCTGAGCCTGATCAATTCCATGTTGTACAGCAGGCGCTGAAGAATGAAGGCATCAGCGAATTCAGTGTAGCTGAAATTACAATGCTGCCTCAGACTGAAGTCACGCTGGAAGAGGATCAAAAGGTACAATTCGAGAAACTGATTGACGCGCTTGAAGACCTTGATGATGTTCAGCAAGTGTACCATAACGTGGATTTGGAAGGATAATCAAGACACAATACGATGCAGCATCATGAAAAAAGACACCTGAATGGTGTCTTTTTTATTTCTTTAGCAAGAATACATTTATTAACGTGTAGGCACCAGCGGTCAATAAGTTATAACGCTTTTACTTTAGGTCGACATTATATACGAGGTTTATGGAATGCTCTTTGCTATGTCATTTGATTGGGCAGAATGCCGGTATTTTACTCGCTTGCACTGCTTGTGGCATTGGGAGAGGAACGGAAAAACCGCTGCGAGGCTGACCCATCCATATGTATAAGGTCATCATGCTGAATATCATAATGGAGAAATGAAGTACCACAAAGAAGCTGCGCAGCTTGGGAGGACGTCGAGTATGCAGGATAGAAAATATGTCGTTTCGTCCGACGATGAGGAAGATTAGCAGAATCGTATGCATGACCATATGGCCGACGATTTCAGTGAAGCCGAACACCGTTGTAGTAAGCAGAAATAATCCAGTCAGCAGCAGCGCCGTAAAGCGATTCATAATGCCGACAATGAAGGCCCAGGCTAATCCAAGCTCGATAAAGGCACTAATGAGTACGAAATCCTCCACAGTAAAGCCCAGTGACGGAATGCCGTACTCATGCATGAGCGAGCAGGCCAGCTTCGCAAGTGTTAGCTTCTCCATTGCGAGCCAAGCAAGGGATAATCCGGTCCATACATAGAGAATGGGTATACCAGTACGCTTCCATCTCGTGTTCGCCACAAGCAAATAATAGATGACGCCGAGATAGAACATGTAGTCTAGCACATGGAACATTCCGTAATCCGTCAGTGCTATCACATATAGGATACCAATCGCTAGGCCGCTTACTGCGAGGGTTGCGCGATGAAGCAGGCCAAGTATCGCGATAATAAGCAGCGCATAGACCCACCATGTCTCAATTTGAAAGGTAGGAGCCAAATAAGCCCCGGTAATAAGTTGAAGCAGCAGTGCAATTACGAGACCGACACGCATGATCGAAAGATGAAAACGTTTTAACTTATTGAGAAAAGAATGTACCTTCCGAACCGCCGAAATATGATCCAAGGCTGCGTTATACCGGGAAACAAGCAACAATACGACAAGCGTGAAGCTGAACCAGAATAAGAAGGCGGGGGTAATTACCTTGCCTATTGGTTGCGGAGTCCACTCAAGATCGCCTGCGAACCATTTGACATGCAAATAGAATCTACTTCCATACTGTATTCCAAAATTCATCAATATTCCTCCTCCAATGATGGTACATATTCGTTTCGTAATCACACATTCTGTATATGCAGAAAGCAGCGACCCCTCCTTTCATATGAAGTGGGTAACGGTGTGGTGTATGCTAAACGGCGGTATCTTACACGCTCTTATACCGGAATAAGACAGTCGAGAAGATCCGTCGGGATAATTGAATAGAGCTTTTTCACTATAAGGGATTCGGATGTCGTGTGGTTGGAGTGATCTAGGAAAGTAGAAGAACAGAAATAGGGGTGAACACTGGCCAAGATATTAACCACTATTGTAGCCGATAAACGCTTTAATTTCCACATTGTAGAAGATGTCTCGCCTTCTATAATTTTGTGAAAATGATTTATGTGCTGTCTCCATTCGACTCTCATTTCTGCATGAACGTGTGCGGAAGAGTATGCATAGAGTACAGTAGGTGAATGTCTTTTTTTGCAATCAGGGAGTCACAGATACGATGACAATCGGAGGCTGGAGGGTTAACTGTAGGGGCATCCAAAGTTAGTATTGAGCGGGCGCACCGTAAAATGTAATCACCATTCAGAAGAGGTAACAGGGATCATGTTACCTGTTGTTAAAAGGGACCCACATGAAAAGTAAATTAAGAAACTACGAAAAAGCTTACCTTGGACGCAACGCTGCATGCTTACAAGCAATTAGTCAGAAGTATGATCCGCTTCATGGGTTCCCATTCCCGCAAAGCGTTCGATAATCAGTAGGTCGTAGGGGGAGATAAGATGATCGAGATTGCAGGTGTTAATTCGGGGCAACTTGCTGCATTGGGATTAACGGAGCTGGAGAGAAGTGTGCTTGCAGCGAAGCAGAAGAGCCCTGTCGTGTACTCCTACAATTCTCTGGACGACTTGAAATTTGAGTTGAAGATGCGCTCCAATATTGTCAAAGCAGCGAAGGCGCTGCATAACAGTGGGGCTGACTTTGCTGGATTTGATGATTCCAGATGCAATAAAAGGTACTGGATACGTACGGACAGGGGAGGCTTTCAATTACGAAGCGGTGTCATGCCATCGACTGCAATCAACGATATTTTTCATAATGGAGATCAGTATGCTTTCGAATGTGCGACCGCGATTGTCATTGTGCTCTATAAGGCGGTAATTGACACGCTTGGAGAGGCAGTGTTTAATCGTTACTTTCAAGATTTATTGCTGTGGGATTGGAATTACGACCGCAACCTGCGCCTCGTTTCAAATCCCAATCTCGCAGAGGCCTATGTAGGGGATATTCTCTATTTTAAGAATCCCGATTATAATCCGCGTACGCCGGAATGGCAAGGGGAAAATGTAGTGAAGCTAGGCAATGATCTCTATTACGGGCATGGCATCGGCATCACCTCATCGCAGGGCATGATTACCGCGTTAAATAAAGCGCGGAAGCCGGGCAGCAAGATTTCCGCCTATCTCTCCAATGAGGTTGTAAATCCGGATTTTGATGCTCTGCGGCAATTGCAGTATGGCAGAAGCAATTCAATCACAGCTGCTGTTACAGATCATGATGGATGGAGTATCTCTGCGAAAATCGGTACAAAGACATACATTTACCCGGGCAGAGGGGCATAGTTTCTGAAGGCAGGCGGCGGCAAAAAGTCAAGCTGGATTGGGAAGCTCTACTGCCGTCGTTCGCCATTATGTCCGTTGTGCAATTCTGACTGTTGCTATAGAATGGTAGAGATTATGGACAAATATGGATGAATACCCATGTAGTGCGAGAATGTCAAGCAATCATGATCCAATAGAGTGGACATAGAATTCGTGTGTAAATAGGACAAGCCTATATTCCAATCGGAGGGAGCTAAGACTTCTAGTCATTCATCTGCTACAAGTAAGCTGGCAGCACAATAGGAGACAGCCGCCACCTTCAAGGTGTATATCGACAACAAGGAAGTTTTTGAGATGTATACGTGCGATCGTAATCGAATATCAAATGAAGATTAGCAGGTACGGTAGATAAAGCAAGGGTAATGTCCTTCGCCTTTATCATTGCAGAGATTGGCGAAAGATAACGATTGAAGGGGGCAGGGAAGATGCGCTTGCTGTCGACACCCCATATTATGATGAACAAAAAACGAATTATCGTGAGTACGTTATTGTTCGTGCTTCTGCTTGCCGGTATCCACGTAACGTGGCTTATAACCTTGGAATCATCACAGCATGTCAGGGTAACTAAAGGGGTAGCTGATTTGCGCGGGATGAAGCTGGACAACAAGCATACCGTATATTTGGATGGGCAGTGGGAGTTCTATCCGGATGCATTGATATCTAATGAAGATGAGATTCGTCAATTCCAAGGCCAATCCAGCTATGTGCAGGTTCCAGGGGATTGGAGAGAGGGTTGGCGGCAGCATAAAAGCAATTCATATGGTTATGGGACGTACCGGCTTCGCGTATTGGTCGATCAGCCGGTAAATCAGCCCTACACTTTTTGGATCAGAGAAATTCAAGCCGCCACCGTCTTTCTGACCAATGGGCAGATCGAAGCGGAATTGGGGGTAGTATCCACCAATAAAGAGTTGTATCGACCCGAGCGGGCATCCTTTACCGTTTCCCACGAGATTAAGGCAGAGGGACAAGGCGCTATCGAGGTTCTTCTTCAGGTATCCAACTTTGATAATCCCTTTAAAGGGGGCATCGCCCGTTCTATACGATTCGGAACGCAGGCGGCGGTTGAATTTCAACGCTGGTATTCCATCGGGTTTCAATTAGTTACCTTTATTATTTTGATGCTGCACGGCCTATATGCCGTCATTTTGTTTTGCTTTAATCCGAGAGAGAAGACGTTTATTATATTCGGGTTATTAATGACAATGACAGGCATATTGGTCATAGCTGACAATGACTCTATCCTGCTGCTATGGCTTCCAATCAATTATACCTGGGCGCTTCGAATCAAGATTCTTGCTTATTTGTGGCATGCCTGCTTTATGATGATTATGGGAAGGAACTTTTCCGAATTTACACGGCGCGGAAAGCTGTTCTACGGATATATGGGCTTCTTAGTCTTGTTTACAATTTTTGTGCTTGTTGCCCCTGCACCGTATATTTTCTTCACGACGGCCTATAAGATTTTCAGCGTGCTTTATCTCTTCCCAATTATTTGGTTATCATCCCTGATTGTGCAGATGGTCTATCAAAATCGTAGGGAAGCCTATATTTTACTGCTTGCGGCTGTCAGTGTCATGTCAGGGATTACCTGGAGCATTTTTATTTATAATGGAACGAAAAATATGATTTACTATCCGATCAACATCATCGCATCGATCGTTGGATTTTCGGCGTATTGGTTCAAAAGATATTTTCGCAATGCTGAAGAGAATGCAAGATTATACGAGCAACTGAGGGAGGCTGATGAGAAGAAGGATCTATTTTTGGCAAACACGTCGCATGAATTGCGTACGCCGCTGCACGGCGTCATTAACATTGCGCAGTCCGTCGTCGCACGCGAAAAGCAGAGGATGGATGAGAAGAGCAGGGAAGATATGGAGCTGCTTATTACGATCAGCCGACGCATGTCGCATACAATCAATGATTTACTTGACTTGGCGCAGCTGCGGGAAGGCAAAGTCATTTTGCAGTGTGCTCCGCTTCGTGTGCAATCGGCGGTGTCTGGCGTGCTGGACATGCTCCGCTTCATGATGGAGGGCAAGCCGATCCAACTGGTTATGGCGATACCAGAGACATTTCCGCCTGTTATAGCGGACGAGAAGCGATTAGTTCAAGTGTTGTCCAATCTTGTGCATAATGCAATCAAGTTCACGGATGAAGGTTCAATAACGATTTCCGCAGAGGTTCGGGAGAGACTGGCCTATATCTCTGTTGCTGACACAGGCATTGGCATGACTAAGGAATTGCAGGAGCGGGCATTCCATGCTTATGAACAAGGAACTGCAGATACAACTGCAAGTGCCGGGGGAATCGGACTTGGACTTCGCATTTGTGAGCAAATGGTGCATCTGCATGGCGGAGTATTGGAGGTGGAATCGGAACTTGGGAAGGGATCCGTATTTTCCTTCACCCTGCAATTGGCCGAACCGGGCACAATTCCGCTTGTGCAGGAGGAGAACCCGGTCGAGGCTATTGTGTCTACTCAGGCTGTAAGAGATATGAACATGATCTCTGACGAGCTTCATGTGGTGCAACAGCAGACGGCCTCCACTCTGTATAAACCAATGATATTGATTGTCGATGATGATCGCGTGAATTTAAAAATACTCGGGGACATCTTGTCCGCCGATCAATATGAGGTTGTGAGGGCGGCGAGCGGCAAGGAGGCCTTAAGCAAGTTGGATACAGCCCAGTGGGATTTGATCATCTCCGACGTCATGATGCCGCATATGTCAGGGTATGAGCTGACGCGGCTTATTCGCGAGCGATTCTCCATTTTGGAGCTACCAATTTTGATTTTAACGGCTAGAAGCAATGCTGAGGACATACACTCGGGATTTATGGCCGGTGCGAATGACTATGTGACGAAGCCGGTTGATGCGATGGAATTACGATCGCGTGTGCACGCGCTGACAGAACTGAAGCGGGCGGTAAATGAACGCCTTCGTATGGAGGCGGCTTACTTGCAGGCACAGATTCAACCGCACTTCCTGTTCAATACATTGAACACGATTACGGCGCTCAGCGATTTTGATACGAACAAGATGAATGATCTCATCGAGGCATTCAGCTCTTATTTGCGAATCAGCTTTGATTTTTTAAACTCGTCCAAGCTTGTCCCAATCGAACATGAGCTTGATCTCGTTCGTTCCTACTTATTCATTGAGCACGCTCGTTTCGAAGATAGAATCCAAGTCGTATGGGAACTGAATTATAGCATTCAGGCTATGATTCCGCCACTGACCATTCAGCCTTTAGTCGAGAATGCGATTCGACACGGAGTGCTCAGCCGAGCTCGTGGAGGAACGGTATGGATTCGGATCGTACAGGATGGCCAGTGTGTCCAGGTGGAAATACGTGATGACGGTGTAGGCATGGATGCTCAGCGGGTAGACAGCCTGCTTGAATTCCACGGCATTGAGAAGCGGGGGATTGGGCTGCTCAACACGGATCGGCGATTGAAGCAGCTGTATGGTACAGGTCTCCTAATTCGAAGCAAGGTGAATGAAGGGACAAGTGTATCCTTTGTTATTGTGAAGTAATCTCTTGCAGATACAAGTGACTAGTAGTTGATAACTGGGCTGCCAGAGGGTCATCTTCATTGATCTGTAGGCAGCCCTTCTTAATTGGACGTTCTATGAAATGTACAGGTGCTATTTATAAGTTTTTCCCTGCATAAATACGCATGGATATTTTCATCGACACAATACCGATCACAAATGCAAGGATGCATGGAATCCATTGTTGAATTTCCTGCGGCAAAGGAAGTGTGAATGAAAGCGAAGCAGGTCGGGATTGGTACCATTTCATCACTACGGGAACGATAAATGGCGTTACAAAGACCACCATCATGGACACGAACTTCGTTCTCTCATAACCGTACTTATATTGCATCGGAATAAACACGCCGAAGTACAAGCTGATGAATAACAATGCGGTTCCTATGCCCGACAGGCTCAAACGGCTCAAGACCTGCGGTACGACAAGAGACGCAATCGTATAAATAACGAAAGCAATCACAAATATGGTGCAGATAAGCAGATACTTTGCTTGCACTAAAGCGTTGCGCGTATAAGGAGTGGCGCACAGAAGCGAAGCTCCTTTATATTTCTCCTCTGAAACTGATACCGAATTGAATAAGATAAATTCCATAAAGAGTACAGTGACTAAAAAGCTGATGCTTCCACTGTCATGCAGCTGCATCCGATAGGATAGGAAGAGCGGCCCGATAGCGGCGAACAGCAGCATGAACAGCAAATACTTCTTCGCAAGAATGAGATCCTTTTTGACAAGATTAATGAGCATGTCGATGTCCTCCTATATAAGCCAGCATAATTGCCTCGATGGACGGCTTCTCCATATGCACATTGCCCATGAGCTGTCGAACCTCTTGAATGTTGCGGGTTATCCCTTCAAATCCATATGCAGTTACTTGCAGGGATAAGAAGAGCGGTTCCGTCTGTTCATTGAGCAGCTTTTTGTCTCCCTTCACAAGTGCATGCGAATCCAGGAGCTCATCCTTGCCCGCGTGAAATAGGATGTCCCCTTGATCAATCATCAGGAGTGTGTCAGCGATTTTCTCCAAGTCAGACGTAATATGTGTGGAAAAAAATACACTCTTTCCTTCCTCGTTCATGAATTCCAATAGAAGCTCCATCAGTTCGCTTCGGACGAGTGGATCGAGGCCGCTTGTAGGCTCATCCATAATGAGCAGATCTGCATGATGCGACATCGCGAGCGCTATGGCGTATTTCATGCGCATACCTTTGGATAAGGTAGATATTTTCTGATTAAGCTTCAGGTTAAAGCGCTGGATATAACGTTGGAACACGGACTCATCCCAGTTGGTGTAGGCTGGAGCTAGGATGCTCTTCATTTCCGACAGCGTCATTTCATCATAAAAATAGCCTTCATCAAATACGATGCCGATGCGATTTTTCAGCTCGCACTCGTGCTTGTCCATTTCTTTGCCTAAAAACGATACGTTGCCGCCGTCCTTTTGAATGAGTCCTAAAATTGCTTTAATGGTTGTCGTTTTGCCAGAACCATTTGTGCCAATGAAGCCGGTAATACAGCCTTCTTGCAGGGCAAAGCTAATATTATTTAGACGAAAGTGTTCAAATTGGACATTTAGATTCTTAACTTCCAAATGGCTCATTGCTCTTCCTCCTCTACAAATAGCAGTTCCATCATTGCGTTTAGTTCTTCCTTAGGAATGCCTAGTGTTCGGGCCAGTTCCCATGCTTCAGCCAGCTTTGATTCCACAAGATGCCGTTTGGATTCTGCCAGCAGCTCTTGGCTCTCTGGCGCCACATACGAGCCCTTACCGGCTCTCGTCATGATAAACCCTTCTCCCTCCAATTCGGCGTATACTCGTTTTGTCGTCAACACGCTGACATGCAAGTCGTTTGCAAGCGAGCGAATGGAGGGAAGCAGTTCGCCTTCTTTCAGGTCGCCGCGCAGGATCGCATCCTTAATTTGATCCTTGATCTGTTGATATAAGGGAACATCGGATACGTTCTTAATAATAATGTTCATGAAATACCCTCTTTGCTCGAAACTGTGCATACTGTGTATTTATTGAATACACAGTATGCACAGTTATTACTTTACTCGAAAATGGAGTAAATATCAACTCCTCTCTGTGTAGAATGAGATCATTCATCTCCGCGCCGTATTCAGTTAAGAAGTTATGAAATAATAGAAAGTGGTTGTTAAGGTGTGTTAGGGCCATGTTAGTCGAGGAAATAAAGAGGCCTGCTGATAAACTCAGCAGGCCTCTTGTCTCATTACTTGCTATTATGATTTCATCCATTTCTTACGAATGGCGAATAATACAGAGCCTAGCATCACAAGCGCCAGACCAGCAAGCTGCATTGGCAGCGGGCTGTCTTCACCTGTTTTCGGGAGAACCTTGCCGGGTTTATCCTGTTTCCGGTTTGGTTCGCGAGTGTTGATTTGATCGCTGACGCTCTTATCTTTTACTTTGTCAGATGTTTCTTTATCTTTTGACTTGTCTTTTGAGCCGTTGTTGCTGCTTGGATTATCACCTTTGGTACTGCCCGAATCGTTATCCGAATTGTTTCCTGGTTTTTTGCCGGAATCCTCATTATTGCCGGGTTTATCGTCAGGTTGATTGCCTGTGTCCGTTTCCTTATTAGGCTTGTCGCCTGTTTCCTTGCCCGTTTCTTGGCCAGGTTCTTTATCGGAGCCGTCAATGATATGGCCTGGGATACTGTTATCTTCAGGCTTCTCTGGCTTACTTGGTTCCTCAGGTTTTATAGGTTTCTCATTTTCATTCCTTGTCGGTTCCTTCGGCTTCTCCTCATCGACATGAGGCTTTGGATCAATTGGTTGTTCTTGATCGATCGGCTCGATTGGCTTTAGAGCATTCTCGATAGTAACAAGTGCTTCTTGTTCACTCGCAATGGTGAACATCGTCAACTTCTTATCAATAAGATAGCCATCCGGAGCCTTAATCTCTTCGATATAGTAAGTGCCGGCCTTCAGATTCGGAATGAGAATAAGTCCATTCTTATCAGTAGTCTGAATCGAGAAAGGCTTTCCGTCCTTATCGAGTAGCAGCTGTTGGTTCTCATCGAGCAGGCGGAATTGAGCGCCTTCGAGTCCTTTATCAGCCTTGCCAGTTTCAATCTTCAAGAGCTTCAAGGAACCTGGAAGGGGTTCGCGTGAATTTTCGACAGTAACAAATGTTTCTTGTTCACTCGTAATGGTGAACATCGTCAATTTCTTATCAATGAGATAGCCAGTCGGAGCCTTAATCTCTTCGATATAGTAAGTGCCTGCCTTCAGATTCGGAATGAGAATAAGTCCATTCTTATCAGTAGTCTGAATCGAGAAAGGTTTTCCGTCCTTATCGAGTAGCGGCTGTTGGTTCTCATCGAGCAGGCGGAATTGAGCCCCTTTAAGTCTTTTATCAGTCTTACCGGTTTCAATCTTCAAGAGCTTTAAGGAACCTGGAAACTTTTCATTTTTGAATGTGAGTTCGATCTTGGTCGAATCTATAATATCAAATTTCAGTGGAGTCGCATTGAGCTTGTACCCTTTAGGTGCTGCCTTCTCCACAAATTGATAGCTTCCGATATCCAAATTGCCCGCGCTCACCTTACCGTCTATGCCGGTAATCAGTTTGTTGCGTACGACTTTACCCGTTTTCCTATCTTGAAGCTCGAACTCCGCTCCGGCAAGAGGAGAAGCAGGTTTGTTGTCATCAGCCTTTGTCAGTTCAACAGAGCCTTTAATTCGGTTGTTTGTCACGGTACCCGTTTTTTGCACGATTTGATTTTCATCAATTGTAAATGGAATTTCCTTATCTTCCTGCTTATAGCCGGCAGGAGCTTGAACCTCCACCAGCTTATATTGACCTGGCGGAAGATCCGTAAGCTTTAGCTTACCGTTCTTTTTCGTAGGAAGGTTCGTATATCCAACAACATCTGCATATCCGACCCCATCAAAACGCTGAAGCTTGAACACAGCGCCTTCAAGGAGCTTGGATCTATTTTCAGCATCTACCTTCGTGAGCTCATAATCCCTTACGATTTTGGTGTTCTTAATTGTGACGACCTGACCATCCTTGCTCAGAGTGATGACCTGCTCCGGTTTTTGCGGCAGCAAGTAGCCTGGAGGAGGGGCCATCTCTTTAACTTTGTATTGTCTAAATCGCAAATCGGTAAATGTCGCGATTCCGTCCTTGTCTGTCTCAGCCTCTTGCAGCAGGATTGTTCCCGATTTATCGTACAGCCCGAATTTCGCGCCTTCCAGCAGCGCTGCTGTAGCAGTATCGACTTTTTGGACTTTCAACTTACCGCGGCTGGAGGTGCTTGCTCCGCCTCCGGCTCCCGCGAATTCAACTTTGATGCTTGATGATCCGTTGCCGTTCACCGTTCCGGAGGATTGGCCTTCAAAGGATACCTTATTGCTTACATTCTCGCCATTATCGGCATCGATAAAGGATTGATACTCTAATACGTAAGCTTTATCTAGCTCTGTCTTGAAGGTAAGAGTAAGTTTGTTGCCCTCGGTCTTCCATTCCGCGATTTGTTCCAAATCCATTGGAGTGGAAGCCTTAGTCAAGGTTCCATTCTGTGACACGGTCGTTTTGTACAGCTTAATCGACTCTGGCACAAGCTTTTGGCTGCTTGACAGCGTATCCGTTAGAACAGAACCGGCCTTGATATGCGATTGGCTGCGGTTAATGTTGACGGTCCAGAACGCGATGTCCGACTTTTCCCCTTTACCTTGGACACCCGTTTTGGATACATATTCATCGCCGTATTTCGGTGTCACGGAAGCCTTGCCGTCGAACACTTTTTTGGAAGTAGATTTATCCTCCAACGTAGCACCGTTGCTGTAGGTCTTGACGACAGATTGATTTTTAAGGCTTGTCTTATACGTAATCCGGTAAGCCTTGTTGATTGGGTTGTTGAACGTTAATTCGAAGCCCGATTTATTATTTTCAGTTTTCTTTTCGATTGTATAATCGTTTATGGTGCTGCCTTCTTGAACTCCATTCGCGCCGCCTGACAAGATCAATTCGCGCACAGTCAAGGAGCCGTCAACAAATGTCTGCTCGCCTGTATAGAAGTCGCGAAGCACAGCTTGCCCGATGTGATGAAGGTTGTAGTTGATATCAATCGTCCACGTAATTTCCTTTGAGCGGGCATCATATTTACCTGTTTTATTCCCATTGTTCTTCGTATAGCCATCCGGAGTTACGGTATCTTCTTTATAGATAGGCTTCATATCTTTATTGTTTTCTTTCCAATTCAGGTTTGCGCCATTTGTGTAGCTAGCGTTATTTAGAACTGGATCGAATGCAGTCTGATACCGAATGACTAGACTCGAAGTAATGTTCGTTTTAAATGTAATCGTAAATCCGCTATGATAGCGGGTATTTGTAGGATCTGCTACATAATTTATCGTATAATCTTTATCTTTGGTAAATCCAGCAGCCTTTAAGCTATCCTCGAGGCTCTGCTGGTTTATAGTTAAGCCGTTCGTCTTGAATGTATCTTCAATGGTGATATTTTCCATCACCTTGTTGTCTTGATTCAAGCTGAGATACCAATCGATTGTTTTCTTGGCATAGTCAATACGTTCATGCCCCTTGAAGAAGATGACAGGGTAAATGTCCTTTGACGCCTCCTTGGAGGTGTTGTCGTGAATCGTGACTTTGTTTTTAATTGTTCCATTCTCATAAACTCGGTTAATGGATTTCGTCGAATACTCGATGGAATAAGCTTTCATTACTTTATCTTTGAATTGAAGCTTAAATCCGTCGGTTGTTTTTACAACTGTATATTCATCTTTGCCTACTTTTCTGACAACAGTTGCGTATCCGTTATCGTCAATAGACATTTCGTTTACGACGAATGAATCCTCGTTTAATTCTTGAACGGACGTGTCAAAAACATCGGCAATCCAAGCATTCGCTTGTTCGATTTCACGCTCGTTGTAATTATATTCAATTTTCCAATTGATCGTTTGCGTAGATGACGCATAGCCAGTAGATTGTTTCTCTAGCGGCTTGCTGAATCTTACATCCACATTCGAAGAAATCGTTAGTGGCTTATGATTGTCTCCAGTGATCTGAACAGCATTGGTATAGCGCTTATCTTCTGTCTTGGTAATCTTGGTGTTGTATTTCACGCGATAGGCATTATGTATATTGCCCAGCTCGATTTTGAAGCCATTGGCTTCGCGGACTGGTAGGTAAGCAACTTTCTCGGCTTCCTTAACGGTTCCATTCAATTGAACGTCAAGCTTATGTACCGTAATAGAGCTCATATCGATTTCCAAGCCGTCTGGCAGCATATCGGTAAAGACAGCGTTGTTCATATTGCCTTCGCTCGTATTGAAGTCCACAACCCACTCAATTTCCGTAGGATTGATTGTGCGATTGGCCGTTCCGCGCTTCGTGATTTCTTTGCTGTTTGGGTTTTTGTTGAAATGAATAGGGATTTCGAAGCTGGAGTCCCCTTGAATATCAAAGATGATTTCTTGCTGGGTTCCGCCTTCAAACTTTTTCTCGTCAAAATATCTCCATACAAAGAAATCGCCGACTAGCTCCTGGCCATCCTCAATTTCATCATTGAATGTAAACGTTACTTGTCCATTCGGTGTAATATCAAAGGTACCGTATTCGATTCCGCCTTTATTCAAAGGTTGATTTGTAATCGGAGCGGACAACTGGAACTTGTCTGGAAGCTGAAATGTGAAGGTTGAGCCAGCGCCGTAATGGTGACCGGCTGGAAGCTTCCAAGTATAGTCTATCTTCACGTATTCATTTAGATTTGGACGAATAGACGAAATATTATTCCCCTTCGCATCTGTTATGGATACAGAAGCAAGGATATTGTCCGTAATTGCCCCGTAGGTGACCTTCGTCACGCTGCTAGGATCTTTTCCACTGTTAGGATCCTTGCCATAGGTGAGGTCGGTTACGCTTGCGACATTACGATCTCCGGTATTGAAGAATGTATTCGGCAACCCATCATACGCTTGAACAAGCGTGGGAGGCAGAACAAGATTCAACATAATAGCGACTATGAAAAGACCGTATAATGTCTTTCTAAGGTAGTTCATGCTTAGAATCTCCTATTTTTTAAATTTTTAGCAACTGAATTATTTTCTACTAAATGATTCAGTTTTGTCAAACTTCATGAAACTTTCAGAAAGTGTTTTCTGACATGTGAAATTACCCAGCAAAATGGGATGTTAAACAGATTTAATTTCACTTTTTTATGGAGAAAAGCAAAAAAGGAGGAAAAGTGGGTGTTTATGCATCGATAAGGAAATGAATCCTAATTGCATAAGCTGGAGAAACATAAAAAGTCCCGATAAATCATCGGGACGATAAAGAAATCTATCAAATACTCGATCAAGCTTGCTAGATGGCGGATTCGTTAGACGTAAACGCTCCCCTTAGCCAATGCTTATACCAATCTACAATTTCCTTGCTGGGAGCTGCATCATACTCTTCTTCCAGCTTGCAAGTCAGGAGATTGAACTGCTTGCGTACTTCAGACGCATGATGCAATGACGCATAAATGTTCATCAGTGCGAAGTAGCCATGCTCCATGTGAGGGAATTTGTCTATTATTTGGCGATAGATCAGTATGGCCTCTGAGTGCTGACCTTGAGATACGTAATATTGAGCGATTGCTTCCGTATGATTCAGCCAAATGGTACGGATACGTTCCCATTCATACTCAGCCCATGCATAGCGGTGCTCTTCTAAATAATCACCAGCGTATGCATTCATAATGCAAAGATGCCGGGGCAAGTTATCCGCATCCAAGGGAGGTGCCTCACGTACAGAGCATTCCCATTCTTCTACATCAAGCTTTAGCGCACCCCAAGCCAGACGATATCCATCGTCCTTATACTTCACTTCTAAATCAAGCTCTGCGGACTTGATCATTTTCCGGATCTGATAAATAGCGGTATGCAGCTGCGTCGTGGCGCGTTCCGTATCATACTTCGGCCAGAGCAAATCCATTAGTATTTGCTTATTCACGGTCTTCTCTCGGTAATAGAGCAGGTATGCGAACAGTTCTTGAGCCTTCAGTGTTTTCCATGGGAAGCGCTGTGCGGTTCCTGCTGCATTCACATAGTGGAGGCTTTGCAGGCAGCATAGTGTTGGTTTGGGAGTATTCACATTGGCAGCAGTACGTTCCCCAGCAGGGGGATTGGACAGCGTGAGCCGCTGCAATGTTAAGGCAAGCCGATTGTGATGCACGGGCTTTAATAAGTAATCAAGTGCATTGAGCTCAAATGCTTTGACCGCATACTCTTGATAGGCAGTAACAAATATAATATGAAGCTGGGGATGGATTTGCAGCAGACGTTCTGCTAGTTCGAATCCATTAATCTCAGGCATTTCTATATCTAAGAATGCGACGTGAAGCGACTCATGCTGAGCGATATCGATTGCATCACAGGGGTTGGAGCAGGTGATGATTCGCTCGATTTTATTTCGTCCGATTTGTTCGGTAAGCAGCTTTTCCATTTTCTTTAGAGCGAGTCGCTCATCATCAACAATTATGGCATGCAGTCCCATTGTCAAGATAGCCCCCATTCTATTTCTATACTGAACATGCAGAAGGAAGAATACTCGGAATATCTACGTAAGAATATGAAGAAGACTTCGCAAATAAAAAACGGCGGTTTAAAAGTTCAGGTGCTTATGTTCCAGCATATCCCGCATATTAATAGACTTCAAGCTGGGAAGAGATTCGACAAGTGTGCAGCTTTTCCAATCTTCCATCAGTATGTATCCGCGCCGCACTAATGCAAAGATCGTATTAGTGGTACAATGCCATTCGGGGATTGCTTTACTGCCAGAAGCCCCTTCGATTATAGCGGCACCTTGAAATGTCCAACATCCTCCACTCCAGCGAATGAGCCGTCCGCCATGCTTACGTGCTTGCTCAAGTGCTTCTTGTTGAATGATGGATAATAGCATGTTCGTATTCCTCCAGCAATCATAGTCTTACTCGATACTTCTATTAGAACATATGAGGCTGAACAAAATCTGAATTCGAAGGATCGAGATATCAAGAAATAGCGAGACGATGGCTAACTTGCTTGATCAACGAAGATACAAAAGAGCCGGCTCCCCAAGAACCGGCTCTATCTCTTGATATGCTGCTGGAAAATGGAATATGGGTTATATCCGGCGATGTTTGCAGTGGCGAATTAGTCGAGATTAACCCATACAGTCTTTACTTCGGTGTAATTGTCTAGGGCGTAGGAACCCATTTCGCGTCCGATGCCGGACTGCTTGTAGCCGCCGAACGGAGCGGCTGCATCGAATACGTTGTAACAGTTCACCCATACCGTGCCTGCTCTGAGCTTGCTTGCGATGTAATGGGCACTCTTCAAATCCTGTGTCCATACGCCGGCTGCCAGCCCATAGTCTGATTGATTGGCCTGTTCAATCAAGTCATCCAGTGTATCATAAGGCAGTGCGGCCACAACTGGACCGAAAATTTCTTCGCGGGCAATCGTCATTTTCGGATCGACCTGTGCAAAGACGGTAGGCTCGACGAAGTAACCTTGATTGTAAGGGACTGATCCGCCCGTCACTAATTCGGCGCCGGCTGCCCTGCCTGCTTCGATATAGCGCCGGACAACCTCATGCTGCTCAGAGGATACGAGCGGCCCCATTTCCGTCTCGAGATCCAAGCCGGCACCTACACGAATTCGTTTCGCTTCGGAAGCGAGATCGGCAACGACGTTGTCATAGAGCTTTTTCTGCACGAAGAGGCGCGAGCCGGCAGAGCATACTTGTCCCTGGTTGAAGGTAATGCCGCGAAGTGCTCCCGGCACGGCGCGCGACAAATCAGCGTCAGGCAAAATAATATTCGGCGATTTTCCTCCAAGCTCAAGTGTCACCTTTTTTAAGGTGTTGGCAGATTCGCGCATTATGGATTTTCCTACAACGGTTGAGCCTGTGAAGGCGATCTTATCGACGAGGTTATGCTGGACAAGCGGTGCGCCGGCGGTTTCCCCAAAGCCTGGAATGACGTTCACGACGCCTGGCGGGAATCCAGCTTCTTGAATCAGCTGCGCGAGGTATAGAGCAGACAGCGGCGTTTGCTCAGCAGGCTTTAGAACGACGGTGCAGCCGGTAGCCAGAGCAGCGCCCAGCTTCCAAGCAGCCATCAGCAGCGGGAAATTCCACGGGATGATTTGGCCGACGACGCCGACAGGCTCATGTCTTGTATAGGTGAGGAAGTTGCCTGCGGTTGGAATCGTTTGTCCAACGATTTTAGTCGCCCATCCCGCGTAGTAACGGAAATGCTCAATCGTAAGCGGGAGATCGGCAGCAAGTGTTTCACGCAGCGGCTTGCCGTTGTCCAGCGTTTCTAGCTGCGCGAGTTCTTGCTTGTTCGCTTCAATTAAGTCTGCCAGCTTGTAAATGAGGCGGCTGCGATCTGCTCCGCTTAGACGCGACCATTGTCCATGATCGAAGGCGTCGCGGGCCGCTCGAACGGCTCTATCGACATCCTCTTCCCGCGCTTCAGCCACGACAGCAAGAACTTCTCCCGTTGCAGGATTAAGAGAGGAGAATACGTTATTTTGTGCGGCTTCCACCCATTCCCCGTTGATGAACAGCTTTTTCGTGCCTTGCAAGAATGCTTCTACCTTAGGACTGATCTGAATCTGTGACAAGACGCAATCACTCCTTCTACTTGGAATTGGTACATTGGTTAATAACTTGTACATTACATATGTATTCTAGTGCTGTGCGAATCATGCCCATTGCTGGTATGTACGTCAAGGAGGTAGATTTTACCTGATTGTGGCGTGTACATAAATATAGGAAAAACAGGCTTTCTATGAAAAAATGAGTTATTATTAAGGGAGATGAGAGAGTGATAGAGATAATCATTTTCGATCACCATCTTGTCATTTTGCAGGGAAAGAGGGAGCTTCATGAAAAAGAAATTACTTATCAGTTCGTTGATGTCTATGCTGGTAGCTTCTACACTGCTGTTCCCGCAGCAGTCAGAGGTTGCAGCAGCGGCGGCAGGAAATAGCCAGGCTTCGACGAAAACCAAAATTATGCTGGATGGTTATCCGCTTGAGTTTGCTGCTGAACCCGTCATTGTACAGGGAAGCACGATGGTTCCGTTCCGTGGCATTGCTGAGGCGCTTAATATTGAGGTATTGTGGAATGCCAAGAGTAAGACAGTAACAGCGAATCAAGCGACTGCTGAGGGGAAAAAGGTAGTAGTTCTTCAATTAAATCAGAAGAAAGCTAAGGTCAGCGGAAAAGAGGTAGAATTGGCAGCGGCGCCATTTTCACGAGCAGGCACCACGTATATTCCCCTTAGCTTCTTTAGCAAGCAGTTCGGTGCACAAGTATCTTGGGATCAGAAGAGTCGGGTTGTTGCACTTCAATCCCCGCCGAAGAAGATGTACAGCTTGGCTTTCTATGCGCTGAAATCCTTCGGCGAGCGTCAGTACATTCCTCAATTTGACTCGGTTGCATTTGGCTGGGCACGGCTTCAGGACGATGGGACGATTACAACAAGCGGTTCCGAGTACAACTGGCCTCAAGCTGCAGGGGATATCACTCCTGAGAGTATATTGGATAAGGCCAAGCAGGATGGAACGAGTCCGTATTTGATGGTATTTTCGACTGACAGGAAAAATGAGCTGACGAAAATGCTTGAAGATGCGGCGCTGCGAGACAAGGCGATTGAAGACATTATGAAGCTTGTCGCAGACAAGGGATTTTCCGGTATTGTGCTCGACTTCGAAGGTTTGGGTCTGTCTGGCGATATCGAAAAAGCGAAGCGGGACTATAATGAGTTCGTTATCGGCTTGTCCAAACAGGCCAAAGCAGCGAACATCAAGCTGTCTCTGGCGCTTCATCCGTTGAATGGAGCTTATAAAGGATACGACTACAAGACACTTTCGACAGCGGCGGATGATCTCATTATTATGGCGTATGAATATACGAGAGGGAAAGTTCCGGAGCCGTTGGACAAGGTGAATGAGGCAATTAAGCTTGCTCTGAAGGAAGTGCCGAAGGAGAAGCTGATATTAGGCATTTCCACTTGGAGTGAGAATGAGAAGACGATTAGCAGCGTGATTGGACTAGCTAAACGCTATCAGTTGAAGGGAACGGCATTGTGGAGATTAGGGCTCATTGGGGAAGCATCCAAGGCGCAGATTGACAAAAATGTGATTCCGTTAAAATCCTAAATTCTAGTTACGAGAAAAAACAGCCATTATTTATGCTTATGATATAAATGTATTTACTTGAAGATAGCTGATTTATTCAAAATAGCCGGCCTTATGGCCGGTTATTTGCGTTGGCAACGTTAGCAATACAGGTGCAAATAAAAGCCGTGTCATCTGTATCATCACGAAACCGGGAAGCAAAGTTGCCCTCCCGGTTTGCTTTCGTACGATTAATGACACGTTACTTCGGGGAACTCATTGTTGGCACCCTTTAGAAGGTGTCCCCCGATTCCTTTACGCTGCTGTTCCTTCATTTCAGCGAGTTTATCGGCCTTCAGGAACATGGCGGGCTTGCTGCTAAGTGGATTCATGTCCAGCTCATAGAGGGAGCCATCCATATTAACAGCTGCGCTTACGCGACCATTTATGTTCAGCACGTTGAAGGCAGTTGCGCCCCGAAGGAATGTCCCATGACAGTCTTGTCCATGTCGATAGTTCCTGTTAGCGGGCTTGAAATATGACCGGCATTCAAGCTGTCAAACTGACGAATGACAAAGTTCAGCCTAAGTAATGAAGATTAAAAAGAAGCCGGCAGTTGGTGTAAGATTCGTTTAAAAGTCTGTGTTTCAGCAATTTCAATATTTGTTCAGAATCTAGAACAAAGACGGCTAATGTCACTTTTTTGACGAATCAAGGGATCTTTATGAATCAGATGTGTACAAGCCATTTAGTTGCATGTTACCATAGACATATAACTGTTACATTTGGATAATGGCAAACCCTAGCGAAAGCAGGGGACGCAAAGCCACGGGTCTAATGCATTTACACAATGCGATGACAGCCGGGTTGCCCTAATTGCAATATGAGCGTCTATTTAAGTGCGCCGCCATTAGGGTGGCGCTTTTTTGTACGTATGAAGAAGCGCCCCTGGTGTTCATCTCATTCGAGCGGACAACGTCAAAGAATGGGAGATGGTAAGGATGCGGACACGTTGTACAGCAACAAAAGACAACAACGCAACGATTCAACAACAAAATAAACCATGGCTAGCTTGCGGAAAGCGCCGAATAACGATGCTGGTTAGCGCATCAATGCTGTTCGGGATGTTCATTTCTCAGCCTGCCCTCTATGCAGCAGATAAGCTGAGCGGAAGCGGGACCCCTTCCTTGGAAAAAGTGAATGCGCCTCAGACAGCAGCAATCAATGTCCAAGGCGTTTCGATGGGCATGAGCGAGAAGCAACTCATTGAGCGATTGGGCCAACCTGCTCGCAAAGACCTTAGTGAATATGGCTTTCAGTGGTATATTTACAATCAGGATTATAAGCAGTATGTACAGGTAGGTGTACGCAATCATGAGGTTGTGGCCCTATACACAAATGCAAAGGGAAGCTATGGCGGCATTGGATTCGGTGCGACGAAGCAGGAAGTTGCAGCAGCCTTTGGGACGTCGCTTAGCAGTATTAAAAAAGGAAATACGATCTATCATTACAGGGACAACGGTGGGAAATACAGCCTGCACAAGGTTGGCAATGCGTATGCAACCGTGTTCTATGATTTGAATCAGCGCGGTACAGTAACGGCTGTCCAATTTATCTCTGAAGAGGTGGAGCTGTCATTCAAAGGCTATTTTGGTACGCCTAGCGAGCAATTGCGGACAAGCTTCGAACAGCAGGTTTTCGATCTTGCAAATGCGGTTCGCGTCCGCAATGGTGAGAAGCCGCTGCAGTGGAATGATAAAATTGCCGGAACAGCGCGCAAGCATAGTGGAGACATGGGACGGAGAAACTTTTTCGATCATAACAATCCAGATGGCAAGTCTCCATTCGATCGGATAAAGGCAGACGGAATCGTGTATAAGTCAGCAGGAGAGAATATAGCAGCCGGGCAGACTAGCGCGATTTTTGTCCATGAGAACTGGATGAATTCAAAGGGCCATCGCGCCAATATTTTGGGAGGCTTCTCTAGCATTGGTGTGGGGGTATATTTCGGAGGCCCATCGAAAGTTTACTATACGCAGAACTTCTTTACGCCGCAAAGCTAGTTAATAGAATCATGAATCATGAAAAGCGCCGCATTCATATACTGAAGGCGGCGCTTTTTTCTGCAAACTTATTGCAGCGTGTTGTCCATAACAGCCTTGACGATCAGTCGATGGGTAGCCGTATCGATCGGTTCGCAAGTAATCAATGTCAATTCCCGTGCATCCGGATTCTGATCCAGAACGGACAGATCCTCCGGTACGACGACGGATTTCGACTGTACGGTGTAGGTATACGTTTGTTCGGCTGTTTCCAGCTGAATCTTATCCCCTGCTGTTAACTCATCCAGTCTATTGAAATGCCTGCCGAAGGTCAGGCTGCGGTGACTTGCCAATACGAAGTTGCCGAGCTCTCCCGGCATTCTTCCAGGCACCACAATTCCGCTTCCCACCTTAAGAGAAGCCGGAGTAGCCCCTTCCACCATAGGTTCGCGCAAATCAATTTTCGCTATAGAAATCGTGCCGTACACATGCAGACCATCTATGACTTTCGGTTGGAGCTTCTTCTTCCCGGCGGCCGGATCGCTCTCTGATGTTGAGGACACAGGAATGATATCCTGAGGGAGATTGTCCCATTCGGTAAGCAAGCGAAGCTCTCTTTGCTGTTCATTGTATTCGTTCCACTTGGGAAACAGGATAAGAGCTAATCCGGTCAGCAGTAACAATAGCGCTGCAGCGCCGATCAACCGTGATAGTATTAATCTCTTCTTTGAAATAAGAGGCACCCCCTTACTGTTGCATTCGTGCCTCTATTGTACCGTATGCGAAGACTTATTTTCCACGACTGACCATGAGGAAATACAGATTTATTTGTTCTTTCCTTCTCGTTTTTGCATGAGTGCTTTATGTATCCAGATCGCAGCTTGTGATCCCTCGCCCAATGCGATTGTAACCTGCTCGGAATGCACGCCTATATCTCCGGCCGCCCATACATTCGGTACATTGGTCATTTTTGTACGGGGATCTACGATGATATGCTTATTTTCGAGACGCTCTACGCCGATCTGTTCAGCCAGCGAGGAACGCACTTCATTGCCGCCAAAAGCAACGAACCCGCGCTCACCGTTTATCGTTCTGCCATCGGTGAGCTTCACGCCGCTGAAGATACCTTCTTCCTCGCATAAAATAGAATCGATACCTTCATTAACTAGCTCTATATGATGCTCAGCTAACAACTCCATGTGTTCCATGGATAAGGGCTTCTGCTCATGATTAATATAAATGAGGTCGGAAGTCCAATATGATAGCGTTAGCGCCATATTCGCCCCAGTAGGGCCTGAACCCATTACGATAGTGCGGCGGCCAGCTACCTCATAGCCGTCGCAATCTGGGCATACATATACGGTAAGCCCAAGACAAGGCATGAGATGAGGCAAGGGCGGGAGTCTATCCATAATTCCGGTTGCCAGTAACAGTGTTGATGCTGCAAATTGACCATTCTCCAGTGTATTCACAAGAAAACCCTGTGAGTCATCGCGCGAAAGCTGTATCACGGTATCCTTCAAGAAGGATATGCCGAGAGATTTAGCATGCTGTTTCCCGAGAAGGCGAAGCTGTTCGCCAGATACTCCATCAGGCCATCCAAGAATGTTATGGTAGGAACGGCAGATCGTCGACCTGCCGTTCTCATTATCAATGAGCAGTACGCGATGCTGATATCTGCCTAACTGAATGGCAGCTTGAAGACCTGCAATGCCACCACCAATAATAATGCTTTCATAGCACATGTTGGGACACCTTTCTATAATTCAGCTTTTGAAGCGAATGGATGGTTTCTTTTATGCTCTGGCAGTTATTCATTGCTTCCATTCTGCTTCGTCAAATTTTCCTGTGCCAAGCGAATCATCTCTCTCACCATCGATCCACCAATTCTTCCTCCTACTCGACCCGCGTCTTCAGTAGACAGTTGCCCATTGTAGCCTTCCTGCAAAGGGACGCCTAGTTCCTTGGCCACCTCATATTTCACATCATTCGGCCGACTCGGATCGACGGCAAATCCCTCACGGCGCATGACTTCGGCTTTGAAGGCATTGACGCTTTGTTCCGCACCTGTAACCAGCAGCTTACGGCGGCTTCTTCGTGACATACAAATAACCTCCTGTTTAGAACTTGTAGATAAGTGCTCTTCGTAAGTTTCCCTCTAAACTAGAATTTATGTGGAAAGGAAAAGGAAAGCAGCATGGTGATGGATAAATCATCCATCACCATGCGTTTCATTGGGTGAACAAGCCATTTGAGAGGAGTTTGGGAATGAACGTTGACGATCAGGTTGTACAGGATGTTATGCCGGTAAAAAAAGAAGAAATGCCAATTGAGCAGCAGAGGACAGATACGTCTGATGTGGTGTGGTATTCTCCACTCGAGGAGCCATTTATGATCTCAGGATTTCATTGGTTTGCCGCAGAGGGGAGATATCGCCGTCTCCCTGTATCACCGGAGTATTCAATTCCAGAGGCAGTGGACATATTGGCAAATCATACAGCAGGCGGACAGATTCGATTCGTGACGAATTCTTCCAAGCTTTTTCTCCGTGTTACATTGTCCGGAACAGGAGATATGTATCATATGGCAGCGACAGGACAGTGTGGATTTGATTGCTATGTCGAAGTAGATGGCAAGCTGCACTATCGAAGTACGACAGGATGGAATCCAAGAGAATCCGAGTATGAGTCTGTTTTATTTTTCCGTGACGCACAAGAGAGGAGACTCGTTGTCTTGAACTTCCCGTTATATCAGGGGGTAAAGGAAATCCAAGTAGGCTTGAAAAAGGGCGCTCTAGTAGAGCCTCCACCGAGCTATGAGGATGCGAGGAAGATTATTGTATACGGAACCTCAATTACACAAGGAGCATGTGCGACCCGGCCCGGCATGTGCTATACGAACATACTAAGCCGTAAAATGAATCGGGAGTTTATTAATCTTGGCTTTTCGGGGAGCGGAAAGGGGGAGCCGGACCTGGCTCATATCATTGCTTCCATTTCTGATCCAGCCTGTCTTGTGCTGGACTATGAAGCAAACAGTGTTTCTCCTGAGCTATATGCCAAGACACTCCCGCAATTTATTCAAATCTATCGAGACAAGCATCCAATTGTCCCGATTCTGGTCCTTTCGAGACTTCCGTTTTCATACACAAGCTTCGATCCTGAGGATGTCAAGCTGCATCAAGCGCGCAAGCATATGCAGATGACATTAGTGGAATCCTTGCATCAAGCAGGGGATGGCAATATCCATTTCTATGACGGAGAAAAGCTGCTGCCATTGCATGCCCATGAATGCTATGTTGACGGTACTCATCCTACTGATCTAGGGTTTATACAGATAGCAAACGGATTGGAGCTTGTGCTGAGAGAAATACTGGCGAAGAATTCGTAACATTACACAAGCAAGGAAAAGAGTTGCATAGAAATGATTTAGAGGAGGCCCTCAGCAGGCGTCCTCTATTTGACGATTAGCGCCGTTTGAAATGTGGAGAACGACATTGCTGAAAGAAAAATAGGTTTGAACGGAGGAACGATTATGGGAGACTTCTATCATTCAAGATTCATATAGTAATAGAAAAAGAGGGGGGTTGACATGAGAATCCTAATTTCTCACTTCTACAATGAGGAATATTTGCTGCCATGGTGGTTAAAACATCATGCTCCACTATTTGATCATGGTATTTTGATTAATCGTGGCTCAACAGATCGATCCGTTGATATTTGCAAACAGTTGGTTCCCCATTGGGAGATTCGAAATTCACGTGTACCTGAGTTTGATGCAATACTGGTGGATCAAGAAGTAATGGAAATAGAGCAGCAATGTATGGGTTGGAAAATGACGCTCAATACAACGGAGTTTCTGTGTGTTTCTAATAAGGAGCATTTTTTCGCATCATTAGATATGCTTGGCAGTTCAATTTATTATGTACGCCACATCTATTTAATCGATGATCCTGCCTATTCATATGGAGAGCCCGATCCAGAACAACCACTCGTCAGACAGCGTCACCATGGATATATATTACCAGATCTAGGGCGATATATTCATCGCTACCCCCATGGAAACTATGCACCAGGAAGACATTGGTCATCACATCCGTATGTCGATTATCCGTTCGTAGATAATCCCTTTCCTGCCTTTGTAATGAAGTTCATCTTTAGTCCATGGACGGAGAAAATGCGGCTGCGGAAACTGCAAATTGGATCAACCTTGTCGGCCAACAGTATAAGTCGGGGAATGGGGCATCAACACCATGTGAATCGCGAGGAGTTGGAGCAAATGTATGCCTATTTTATCAAGCTGACGTCAGACTTGCGAAATAACCCTGCTTATCAGCGATTGTGGGGTGAGAGTCAATGAAGGCGGTTATTCTTGCTGGCGGTTATGGTACGAGAATTGGAGAAGAAACGCAGGTGAAGCCGAAGCCGATGATCGAAATCGGTTTACAGCCGATACTGTGGCACATTATGAAGCTGTACAGCCATTATGGAATTCGTGATTTCGTCATCTGTTTGGGGTACAAAGGCTATGTTATTAAAGAGTATTTCTTCCAGTATTTCATGCGGCATACGGATTTCACCTTGGATATGGAGAGCCACACTGTTCATTATCATGGGGAAAATGCTGTCCCATGGAAGGTCACATTAATCGACACTGGCGAAGGGACAGATACGGGGGGACGGATTAAGCGAGTTCAGGAGTATGTTGGGGACTCTACCTTTTGTCTCACCTATGGGGATGGGGTTAGCAATGTGAACATTGCGGAATTGATTGCATATCACCAATCACATGGCAAATATGCAACAGTCACGGCGGTTCAACCGCCTGGAAGATTCGGTTCACTTGCCTTGGCTCAACAAGAGGTTATTGACTTTACAGAGAAGCCTGCAGGAGATGGCGGCTGGATAAATGGTGGTTTCTTTGTATTGGAGCCGGAGGTGTTCCCATACATTGTCGATGATGCTTCCGTGTGGGAGACGAACGTCCTAACTGAGCTTGCACGCCAGCGGCAGCTCATGGCTTACGAGCATCATGGCTTCTGGCATCCGATGGATACGATGCGCGATAAGAAAAGATTGGTGGAATTATGGGAACGGGGCCAAGCGCCGTGGAAGGTGTGGTAAGCATGGTCAATGAAGCTTTTTGGCAAGGGAAGAAGGTGCTCATTACTGGACATACGGGCTTCAAGGGCTCTTGGTTGACGATGTGGCTGTCCTTAATGGGCGCCGAAGTTCTCGGATACGCCTTGCCCCCGATTACGAAGCCGAACCTGTTCACTGCTGCGGATATTCAAGCTATGTGCAGGGAATACGTTATCGGAGATGTAAATGACTATTCAGCGCTGTTGAAGATGATGTTGGCATATGAGCCGGAGATTGTATTCCATTTGGCTGCGCAGCCGCTCGTACAAGCATCCTATGTACATCCCGTAAGCACCTTTCATATCAATGTAATGGGAACGGCACATCTGATGGAGGCGGTTCGCCATACATCAAGCGTTCACGTTGTTATCAATGTAACGAGCGACAAGTGCTATCGCAATACGGGGAAAGAGGCGCTTCCATTTTGCGAGGGAGATCCGCTTGGCGGACATGACCCCTATAGCGCAAGCAAGGCTTGTGCTGAAATCGTTGCAGAATGTTATCGACAGTCTTATTTTCATGCCGAGGAAGGGAAAGGGCCCAACATGGCTTCGGTTCGAGCAGGCAACGTCATTGGCGGCGGAGATTGGTCCGAATCGCGCTTAATGCCTGATATAATAAGGGCTTTTACGGCATCAGAATCGATTGTTGTTCGGAATCCTGGGGCGATTCGTCCATGGCAGCATGTTTTGGAGCCCTTGCATGGTTACCTGCTGCTTGCGGAGAAGCTGTGGGACAGTCCGCAATATGCAGATGCTTGGAACTTTGGTCCGCTTGAACAGTCAGACACAACAGTTCAGGATATCATTCGGATGGCAGCAGATCTATGGCAGGTGGATATGAAGGTGGTGCAGGAACAGATTGTGTCGCCATCCGAAGCACCTAGACTATCTCTGGATAGCAGCAAGGCGGCACAACTGCTGAACTGGCGTCCGAAGCTGTCTATAAGAGAGGCTGTGTCATGGACATTGTCCTGGCATCAACAGTATCGTTCAGGAGTAAACGCGAGAGCGGCATCAGAGCGGCAGATTGCTGCTTACATTCACGGAGAGGGAGGCAGCAAAGGATAATGAACTCACATTGTCGGATATGCGGTACCCTGCTTGCGCACACATTTGTTGATTTAGGGGAATCTCCGCTCGCGAATGCCTTCCTGGCACCACATGAACTGGAGCGCACGGAACCCTTTTATCCGCTTCATACGTATGTATGCGACACTTGCTGTCTCGTACAGCTTGATCAAATCACGAGCCCGGCGAGTATTTTCAAGCATTATTTATATTTAAGCTCCTATTCCACTAGCTGGTTGAGGCATGCTGAGCAATATACGGACATGGCAATTCAACGATTTCAGTTGAATGCCGAATCACAGGTCATTGAGATTGCGAGTAATGACGGTTATTTGCTGCAATATTTCCATCAGCGAGGCATTCGAACACTTGGAGTAGAACCAGCAAGCAATGTCGCTCAGCTCGCGAGGGATAAGGGAATTGCGACGAAGACAGAGTTTTTCGGGCAACGGCTCGCGGAAGATCTCGTTATGAGGGAAGGAATATACGGGGATCTAATCGTAGCGAACAATGTACTGGCCCATGTCCCGGACGTACATGATTTTGTCGCTGGCTTAAAGCGGCTGCTCCATCCGGAAGGCACCATTACGATTGAGTTTCCGCATGTACTCAATCTCATTCGATATAAGCAGTTCGATACGATATATCATGAACATTTCTCTTATTTCTCTTTGTTCTCCGTCCAGCATCTGCTCTCAATACATGGGCTTACAGTTGTTGATGTAGAACAATTAACCACACATGGAGGTTCACTGCGCTTGTATGTCATGCATGATGAAGCCAACCGCTCGGCTGCATCCGCCGTGCAGGAGATTCAGGAACGGGAACGGCTATTTGGCTTGCATGATTGGCGGACATATATCTCGTTTGCTCAGCAGGTAGAGAAAATGAAGGAGGATATTGTCCGGTTTATGACGGACGTCCATAATCAAGGCAAGTTAATAGTGGGCTACGGTGCACCAGCGAAGGGCAATACGCTGCTTAATTATTGTAGGGTGAATCCGGATTTGCTCCCCTTTACTGTAGATCAGAATCCGTATAAGCAAGGCATGTATTTGCCAGGTTCGCGAATTCCTATCCGGGCTCCTGAGGAACTGAAACGTGCCCGTCCAGACTATGTGCTTATCCTGCCTTGGAATCTGAAGGAGGAGATCATGGAGCAATGCGACTACATCCGAGAGTGGGGCGGCAAATTCGTCGTTCCAGTTCCAGAAATCGAAGTGGTGTAGGAGATATGGAGACAATACTAGTGACTGGCGGCAGTGGGTGGATTGGTGGATTCGTTGTTCAGTTGCTGCTCGAGAAGGGGTATAACGTTCATGCGCTTTATCACAGATCATCCCGAACGGATCTCTTATGTACGTGGCATCAAGCCGATTTATTCGATGAGAAAGAGGTGGAGGTGCTTATTGATCGAGTAAGACCTACACACCTTATGCATCTTGCCTGGGATGCAATTCCTCCACAATGTTATACTTCGCTTCGCAATTATAACTGGATGCAGTCAAGCAAAATGCTTATCGAGCGTTTCGTTCAATGTGGTGGACGAAGAGTAATTGTTGCAGGTTCTTGTGCCGAGTATGAATGGACGCAGGGACTATTATCAGAAAAAGCTTCTGCTTTATCGACAAAGACACTATATGCGATATGTAAAAATTCACTACGAGCTTGGCTGGAGTCTTATGCTTCACAATCGGGATTGAGCAGCGGCTGGGCACGAATTTTCCATCTTTATGGACCTCAAGAGCAAGGGAATCGCCTGGTATCCTCGATCATTCGCTCGTTGCTGGATGGACGAGAGGCTGCTTGCTCACAAGGCAAGCAGTATCGTGACTTTTTGTATGTCAAGGACGTGGCAAATGCGCTGGTGTCCTTTCTCTTGAGCAAGGTGCAGGGGACGTTGAATATCGGATCAGGGATTCCGGTTCAGGTGAAACAGATTGCTACTATGGTCGCTAAGGAGTTGGGGCGTGAACCGTTGCTTCGATTAGGGGCGCTTCCTGATCCTGCAGACGAACCCTTGTATGTCGGTGCTCATGTTGGGCGCCTAAGGCAGGAATTGCACTGGAGGCCCCAGTATACCTTGGAGGCAGGAATACGCGAAACAATCGAATGGTATAGGAGCTTCAAGTAAGTTGCCAATTCCGATTTGGATCTCGGATTTTATTATCGATTTTATTCATTTGCGGCCGCCTCAATAAATTTTAAGCCAACACTCAGCTTTATTTCAGCTACTGATAGGATAATAGATGGTAATAGGGGACATAACGCAGTAGTGAGGGTGGTCACAGATGAATCGGAGTAAAGAAATTAAAATTCTCATCGTGGACGATGAGCCGAATATCGTACAATTTCTTGAGTTGGGCTTGGTGAATGAAGGGTTTGAAGTGCAGACCGCACAGGACGGTGTTGCTGCCATTGCTCGTTATACCGAGTTTCGGCCTCATGTGGTTATATTAGACGTCATGATGCCAGGCATGGATGGATACGAAGTATGTCAAATGCTGAAAAGATCAGAAGATGTAGCTGTTATTATGCTAACAGCCAAGGATGAGATCGATGATCGAGTGAAGGGCTTGAATCTGGGAGCTGATGATTATATGGTCAAGCCATTCAGCTTCGCTGAGTTGTTAGCCCGCATTCATGCTCGCATACGCAACCAGTTCCCGACGATGTTCGGGGATGTGCAGATTGGTCCTTTCGTCATCGATGATAAGCGTAAGGAGATTTCGTATGGCAGCAGCGTGCTTGCTCTTTCCCCAACGGAATATGATTTGCTCAAGTTTCTTGTGCTGAATCGGGGTATGGTGCTAAGCAAGGCTGTTATTTTGGAACGGGTGTGGGGGTACGACTTTGGCGGGGAGGACAATATTGTTGAGGTGTATATCCGCTCCCTACGGGATAAGCTGAACGACAAGGAGCATCAGTTAATTCGCACACTGCGCGGGGCAGGTTATCGGGTAGATATTCCATGAGGAATCGATGGCGCATATGTTTTAATAGGCTGGTAAATCTATCTTCGCTGCGGGCGCAGCTGCTGTACCGTTCCTTACTCGTTATCGCCGTGTTATTGGTCATCATTGGTATGCTGCAATATTTCTTCATGCGCGAGGTTGTATATCAAAATAAAGCAGCAAGTCTCCAAAGTCATGCGATGAGTATTCCAGGTTTCGTGTGGAAGCGGATGGGGCAGCATCGCAACCAACTTGGATCGATGGGGCAGCGTGGTTCCAAGTCAACCCTGCCGATGTTTCTTATCCCGGATACCCATGTTGCCTATATCAATTCGGAAGGGGAATATCAGCCAATGCCCAATGGGAAAGATGAGCTGGCTACCGTACGATTGGAGTCTTCGGAATATGAGAAGGTGAAGAGGACTCCCCCTGAGAGCAAGCCTGCTTACCATATAGCGAAGGATTCGAATGGAAAGGAACAGTTGGTTGTGCTGCATCCTGTTCTCGGGCCTGAACGGACATCCGGCATTGTGCAGATCAGTACCCCAACGGCTCCTCTTGACGACTTGCTAATTGGGCAAACGCTAACCTTTCTCATTGTTTCTGCGGTTGCGATGATACTCGGCATCATTGTTCTGCAGCCTGTAATACGGAAGACACTCCGTCCGCTGTCTACTATGGTGAAGACAGCTGGACAAATTGATGCGGGCAATCTGGCTCGGCGGTTCTCTACCGAGCAGGGGCAATCCGAAGTAGATCGCTTGGCCGATTCCTTCAATGGCATGCTGCAGCGATTAGAAACCTCATTCGAAGCGGAGCGGGAAATGAAGGAGCAGATGCGGCGATTCGTTGCTGATGCTTCTCATGAACTTCGCACACCGCTAACTTCAATTCATGGGTTTCTGGAGGTGCTGCTTCGCGGAGCAGCACAGCATCCAGAACAGCTTCATAAGGCGTTAACCAGCATGCATAGCGAATCAGAGCGTTTGAATAAGCTTGTTCATGATTTACTTCTGCTTGCCAAGCTCGATCGGGATGGAGCACCATCCATTGAGTTGGTGAACATGCCTCTTGACGAGGTCATTCGCAGCATGGAGCCGCAGCTTATAATGCTGGCAGGGTATAGGACGGTTACACTCGCCATAGAACCGAAGCTCATATGCAGGCATGATCCAGATAAGATGAAGCAGGTCATACTGAACCTGGTGCATAACGCTGTTCAACATACGGATGAAGCATTGGGCTGCATTCATATAGAAGGAGTTCATCAAGAGAATGGCGTTCAATTGTCTGTCCGTGATAATGGGACAGGGATTGCTCCGGAACATATACCTTATCTATTCGATCGGTTCTATCGCAGTGAGTCCTCGCGCAATCGTAAAAAAGGAGGTTCTGGCCTAGGTCTGGCCATTACGAGGTCGATTGTAGAAGCGCATGGGGGGGCGATTCACGTCATTAGCCGAGTAGGAGAGGGGAGTACATTCCTGATCTGGTTGCCTCATTAACCCTTTGCTTTAAATAGCATTTCATAGAGTGACGGGCAGGAGAACTTGGGCTGGATAACTGCTGCTCTTATAAAATAGAAGAAAGAAGCAGAAATCCCGGAAATGATCGTGGGATTTCTGCTTCTTGTGTGTAAAAAACGTGGATTACAGCTCGTTCAATACGCGGAACAAAATGATAGCTGCTTGTGCACGAGTAGAAGTTCCAGCCGGATTGAATGTATTGTTGTCCGATCCTTTAATGAGTCCTTTGCTGACTGCATACGCAACGGCTGCCTTCGCATCTTGGGAGATGCGCGCTTCATCCTTGAACCCAAGCGATGCGTTCGATTGGGACAGGTCGGCCTTCAGGGCTTGTGCCAGCAAGACGACCATCTTCTCACGCGTGATCGGATTGCGTGCGCCAGGCTCAGCAATTCGCTGTTCCCATGTCTTTCCGCTGTTCGTCAAGCGATCAAGCAAGGAAGAGAACTCGGCTTGAGTAATAACATCGTTCGGCTTGAAGGTATCTAAGCTATCTTTGCCGCGCAGCAGCTCATGAGCGGCGATGACTTCGATTTCCTCCTTAGCCCAATGTGCAGCAATATCGCTAAATGTTCTTACATGCTCA
Source organism: Paenibacillus sp. B1-35 (assembly GCF_050474385.1). Taxonomy (NCBI): domain Bacteria; kingdom Bacillati; phylum Bacillota; class Bacilli; order Caryophanales; family Paenibacillaceae; genus Paenibacillus; species Paenibacillus sp. B1-35. The sequence continues at coordinate 450,377 of NZ_JBCHVJ010000004.1, read as the reverse complement.
GCAATTGTATAGGTACCAAATTGAGTCACTTCGAACGTAACAGACTTTTTATCGTCAGCCTTGGCTCCTGTCTGTACATAGCTCCAAGGAGGCGTCGTATCTTGCGCGCGAGCGTATATACCCGCTTTGCGGATATCTTTCGAAGCATCTGATAACTTCAGGGTGATTTCGAGCGTTACGCCCTTCGCGTCCTTAGGACCGCGGATTGTAATCATTGGTGTCGTGAAGGTCGCCTCGCCGCGCTCCTTGCTGAATCCTTTATCCTTATGATCGGATAGGGACACCACCAGCTCGAGTCCGTTCGTGCCGATAAGTTCAGTTAAGGACTTATTCGGAATGACAATGGCATAATCTGCTCCAGCCAGGTGCAGATCCTTGCCTGATTCTTGCAGCAGCTTAACTGTCGATTTATCTAGCGTGAACGCAACTTCGCCATATTCCTTCAAGCGAACATCGCTGATATCGAGTTGGACTTGCTTGGCATCTTTGTCCTTCAGCTGTTTTTGAACAGCGTCTGCCTGAATTTTGAACACGGCATTTACCGTACTATCCTTCTTCGTCTCCGTCAGCAACCCTGCTTTCAATTGCTTTCCTGATGGAGTCGGGGCAGTCAAGGCTGCGGAACCTCCTGATGAGGCAGGATAAGTCGGCGGCTCTGGCTTCGGATTTGGAACGGTTGGCTTGATGATTTCAATCTTAGGATACAAAATCGCACCTATTGGAACTGAATTACTGCTCTCATTAAGCAGCTTCACGGCCTCAAGCTTAAACTCATATGTTCCTTCTTGATTTCCAGTGAAGGTGAATGTTGCAAGATCACCTTCGCCTTCATAGGCGCCACCGCTTAGACTGATGCTATAGTTCAATGTCTTCAAGCCATCTTTTTCGGTTATTTCTTGATGAACAAGCAGTGGCGTATCTGGATAGTGTTTCTGTTGATAAGTGGCGAGCGTAACGCTTGGTTTCACATCCAGCAAAGTTAGCTTACTGTCATAAGTAAGACTGAATGAAGCGGAATAGACGGCTTCTGCAACAGAATAGTTGACCTTGACATCAAATGGGCTTCCAGTGAATACTTTAGAACTGCTGCTGCCCGCATATACAATGTCCTTATTATCAAAAACAATATGTTCGGCAGGCTCAGTGAAACCATTTAAAGCAATGTCATATACGAATAAATAAAACTCGTTGTGACCTGGCTTCAAATTGACCGGTATCTCAAATGTTCCATCCTTGACGTTAATGGTACCGTCGAGTTGTTTTCTTGATTCATCAACTACAGCTGTGGCAATATACTGGTCGAACTTTCCAGGGTGTAGATCAATAAACAAATCCTTTGTAATTTTTCCTCGAATAATCCCCTTACCCGGATTCTCTCGATCAATGATAAGCGGGGGATCATTCAACGTGTATTCAGGTGCAAGACGATCAATTACGAATTCTGCTGCCTGCTTGTCAAGCTTCTTGCCATTGACGAACGGCGCTAGCTCATAAGATCCATCTGGCAACGCAGCAACTTTTCCATCTTTCGTTACTGTTCCTCCCCATTTTCTTTCTCCATATATATCTGGAAGGTGAAGCTTGCCCTTGCTGTCATAGAAGTCCCCCATATATGTTCCGTATACAAGGTCTGTTACCGATAGTTTGAAGTCTTCCAGTGGTTGTGTTAAATCAAACGAAGCTAAAGCCGCTGCGGTTTCCTCAGCATTTCCGCCCGGTGATAAGTTTTTTGGTTTGACTGTTAGATTCGTAATTGAAGCAATTTCATACTGACCTCCAACGTACAAACTTACAGGCAAATGCAGTTGATGATTCGTAGTTTGCTCGGTTAGAGTAATGGTTCCTTCATAGTTGCCTTTAGCAGCATCTGGCGGGATTACCACCTGAACAGTAAAGCTCTCTTTCCCATTTGCAGGCACGGTTACTGAACTAGAGCTGAATTGCAGATCAATGCCGTTGCTTGTTCCGTTCCATATACTGCTTATCGTATAGGTTTGATTCTTATTGGCGATATCCTTCACGGTAATGTCTCGAGTATAAGTGCCTGATGGAACCAGTCCAAAAGATACGCTCCCGGTTTCATAGGAGATAGTTTGTCGATCCTTTGTTGCATTTGTAGTAGCCTGAACGAGCGCAATGGCTGTGGCCTCAATAGACTTATTGAGGTCTGCTCGACCAGCTCCTTGCTCGGTTATAGTATAAGAGGTATGATTGCGATCTTCTATCGGCAAGGCATTATTCATAAGGAGCGCCTTCAGCTCATCCCTTGCAATCTTGTGGTTGTATTTCTCCAGCAGCAAGGCAGCCGCGCCTGCGATATGAGGGGCAGCCATGCTGGTGCCTTGTGAATCTTGATAAGCATTCGTATAGTTCCCATCCCATGCTGGAACAGAGGAGCGTATTGCGACGCCTGGGGCAGTGATGTCTGGTTTAACGGTATAGTCTGGATAGATTGGCCCGCGGGAACTGAAATCCGCTAATAGATCCTTTTCTAGTATCGTATCAAAGGTGATTTTGGTAATTCCCTGCTCCAAGTTCTTTTTGAGGGCTTGTCCAGCGGACCGGGAAATTGTATAGGTAGGCGCGTAGGTGCCGGCTTCCTCAAGTTTAGCCCTCAGTTCACTCGACTCATTGTTGAAGATGATAACTGCTGCCGCACCAGCTTCGGTTGCATTTTTTGCTTTGTCATGAAAGCTGAGGTTGCCGCGCGAAACGAGCACCAGTTTGCCGGAAACGTTAATGTTTTTGTAATCCTCAGATGTGCCGAAGTTGGCGTATACCACATCGAATTCTTTGCCTTTTTCAGAGATTTCCGGAGCGTATTCAGCCAGTTGAGCATACAATAATGGTTGAATACCGTTGGCCTTGAAAAAAGACGTAATCATCGGAGGCGTGGAAGCACCTACGGATATAGGAAGATGAGCGCCACCTGGAGTGCCAATCGTTCCAGGCATTGGGCCATCGTTGCCTGCCGCTAATACAACGGTCACGCCTGCCAGTACCGCATTGTTAACGGCCACCGAATCAGCTGTATACGCGTTATTGAATGTTCCTCCGAGCGAGAGGTTGATGACGTCCATCTTGTCTGTTACCGCTCGGTCGATAGCTGCAATAATATTCTCAGTCGATCCACCTCCGTATGGGCCGAGCACCCGGTATACATATAAATCAGCACCTGGAGCTACCCCTCTGACCCAGCCGTTTTTACCGTTCGGATTGTTCGGATCACCCCGGCCGACAATTGTACCGGATACATGTGTACCGTGAGTTGTATGATATTCCTTGCCGTCTGGTCTTTTCGGCTTCGTCGAATCAGGGAGAGTTTCCATTGGATCATTGTCATTATCGACGAAGTCCCATCCGCCTTTAAATGCATCTTTTAAGCTTGGATGGCGATAATCGACCCCTGTATCTAGTACCCCAACCTTAATGCCGTTCCCTTTGACACCAATATCCCATAATTGGTTTGCACCGATGTGTGGAGCACTCTCATCCATTAGAGGTTTGTATACATACCCGTTGTCGACAGGCAATGTGTTGTACTCCAGGTTCGGATAAACAGCTTTTACATTAGGAAGCTTCGCAAGTTGATCCACTTCATTTGCTGGAATGCGTACGGAATATCCGTTGAACACTTTCGTGTACTCGTGATTGAATACAACATTTAATTTTTTTTTGGCTTGTGATTTGAAGGCAGTATGCTCTAAGCGAATTTTCCGTTCCTGATTACTGGCTGATGGTGCCAGACTTTGACCTTGCTGAGTGGAGTGCAGAGCTACGGGGTCTGACTTTAATTCGACGATCACCGTTATTGGATTGTTGCTGTCGGATTGAGGGACGAGATTCCCTGTTTGAGTAGGAGCTAAAGAGTTTTGGAATTGATCAGAGAGTTGGAGCTGTGACGACAAACTCGATTCGATCTTTGGTGTGACGTGTTCTTGCGATTGAACATCTTGTGCATAAATGTGTGATGAGGTGGGGAATAGCATGGCGGCTACTAAAGCGATGCTAAGGATTCCCGCTAATTTTTTACGTATCGTATGTAGATTCAAGCTGTAGCCTCCCTTTAAATGATTGATGATGTTTTTGTGAACCTCCGGAATCTCTTATTCTACTAACCTCCTTAATTCAGTATTTGATTCCATATCATTCCAATAGGTGATAGTGAATATTGTAGCGCACACTTTATTTGAAAACATGGGTATTTAGTCCTAAATCATATTTTAGAAAGGCTATTAAGTAGGCTTAGAGTGATAGGAAATGTTGAGAAAATCAGAGTTTCGTTGTTAAACAGATCGGATTTCTCATTTTCAGCATATATTCAGCTAGCCCTCATATTTCGTTCAGTTCCGCTTAAGCCTGTGCTCAGCTAGCCCGGGTATGATGGTTGCTATCAGATGTCTTCGGGAAACGCGGGGCATCTTCGGCAATTTTTTAGAAGGGGAATCACGTCCATGGGTTCTATAAAAAGAAAATGATTTTTTCAGGCTCAGATCCGATTCTTACTATAGAGAAGCTGAAGAAGTTAATTACTGATAAAGAAGTGAAATATTTCTTGATTCCTTCGAGCAGAGGCTTTGGCGGCCCAGACGGCAGAAGTAACGGGGTTATAGAGTGGATTCGAGAGAACGGGAAAGAGATAACGAATACAGAATGGAGTAACAGCCTGTAGCAGAATGGATCGGATCAATCAAGAGAAATGAGAGAGAGATTCCAATTCCTCTATGAAATTCAGGAAACACAAGACAATGAATAAAAGTCATATCAGGAGAGGAGAGAATGCCATGAGGGTCGATAAGCAAGCGGCGATTCAATTTATGCGCTACTGCCAAGTTGGATTTGCCAACACGATTGTAGATTTTTCCGTGTTCTATCTGCTTATCGCGGGGGAAGCATCGTATGTAATGGCGCAAGTTGCCTCCTCCGGTGCCGGAATGATCAATAGCTTTCTCCTCAATCGGAAATGGACGTTTCAAGTGTCGGATAAAATCAGGACACACGAAATCATGAAATTTGCGCTATTGAACGGAATCTCGATGCTGCTTTCCTCCGGTCTGTTGCTGATGCTGATTGACTGGAGCGGGCTTCCGCTATGGATCAACAAGCTGGCGGCTACGACAGGAGGGATGTTCGTGAATTATAGCGGCAGTCGATTTTGGGTATTTGCACATTATCAAGAGACAAGGAAGGAGGATAATGGCAATCAGGAAGGTTGTAATCCCCGCAGCCGGCATGGGAACCAGGTTCCTTCCAGCCACGAAGGCTCAGCCGAAAGAAATGCTGCCGATTGTGGATAAGCCTGCTATTCAATATATTGTGAAAGAAGCCGTACAATCCGGCATTGAAAGCATTATTGTCGTAACCGGGTGGAACAAACGCTCGATTGAGGATTATTTCGATAACTCCTTCGGGTTGGAACAAACACTGTTAATTCAGGGAACGGGGAGACACGCGAGAAGAGCTGTCATAGCTGTTATCATATCTGCTGCATCTTACTGCAGAAGAAGAGATTAAGTTTTACTAGTTTGCATGAGGGACGAAGCGGGATCCAACCATCTCCTTGTCAGATCATTCTACTAGCCGTACTTTCTTATGTTACACTATTTAAGAGAGTATTAACGATTACTAGTTATGGCAAGGAGATATAGAACAATGAAGCTTATATCCTGGAATGTGAATGGCTTGCGGGCTTGTGTGAATAAAGGATTTTTGGACTATTTCCGAGAGATGGATGCGGATATCTTCTGTGTTCAAGAGACGAAGCTGCAGGAAGGACAGATTGACCTTGATCTCGGCGAGGAATATGAGCAGTATTGGAATTATGCGCTCAAGAAGGGGTATTCAGGCACAGCCGTATTTACGAAAAAGAAGCCCCTATCCGTACGCTATGGAATTGAGGAGAATGAGGAGCCGGAAGGCCGAATCCTTACACTTGAATTCGAATCTTTCTTCTTAGTCAATGTGTACACACCGAACTCGAAGCGTGATCTATCCCGTCTGGAAGAACGACTGGAGTGGGAAGAGCGATTCCGCTTCTATTTGCAGAAGCTGGATGCCTGCAAGCCAGTTATCGTGTGCGGAGACTTGAACGTTGCCCATCAAGAGATCGACTTGAAAAATCCGAAGTCGAACCATGGCAATTCCGGGTTCACCACCAAGGAGCGGGAGAAGATGACGATTTTGCAGGACGCGGGCTTCACGGATACATTCCGTCATTTCTATCCGGACCAAACGGATGCGTACACCTGGTGGTCATATATGCCGAAGGTACGCGAGCGGAATATCGGCTGGCGCATTGACTACTTCCTCGTATCTTCACGTTTGCGCGATTTTTTGGTGGATGCTCGTATTGACTCGAATATTTTAGGCAGTGACCATTGCCCAATTCACTTGATTATGAATGATTGTGATACGCCGCAGTCAGAGGATAAGGCGAAGGAATAGGATTGCATGACAAAGGCCGGGCTCCTTAGTAGATAAGGATATCCGGCCTTCCATATGTCTATCGCAGAATTCCCTTCATATATTCCTCAGGTGTAGCTCCAATAATAGCTTTGAAATCCTTAATGAAATGGGATTGATCGTAATAGCCAAGGTCTGCGGAGAGACCGAGTATATCCTCATAAATTCCATTGTCAATCAATTCTGCGGCATTTTGCAAGCGATAGAGTCGAATGACCCATTTGGGTGTTGCACCAACATACTGCTGGAACAGCCTTTGCAGCTTGCGCTTATTTACCTCGAATTGTTCACATATTTGATCGACCTTCGTAATTGAGCGATCTTCTTGAATGCGGCCAATAATCCGATTGAGATAAGCTACATTGCCATCTCTTGCGGGGAGATGTGCCTTGAAGAAAGTTTCGGCCACCGCGATCATGCCCTCATCCTCATCTTCTGACAACACCGCTTGTTCAAACTGCCTTATGTCGACTTGGAAGACTTCTTCAAATCGCATGGAGCGTCCTGTAATTTGCATGATGGGCTGTTTGACGAAGGGATAAAATCCTCCTGGCTTGAACTTGATACCGAGCACCTTCCCTTTCCCCTCAAGGCGTTGGGAATAGCGGTTCGGTGCAACACCGTAAATGGCTGTTTGATTGGGTTCAATGACAATATTAACGCATGGATTTGGGACGATTTCCTGTTCGAAGGGGGGCTGTCCGGTCAAATCCCAATGAATCACCCAGAAGTGTTTCATGACATCACATAAATCCCCAGAAGGACTATGGCGCGCAAGCGTGAATTTCTGTTCACCCTGCTTCATATTCAGAATGCCCATGCTGGGCTTAGAGGGAGCGGGTTGCATATGTACGATGGGAATCACTCCTGTGATCAAGATGGGTGGAGTCATTAAGTGAAACAGCTGGAACCGCGCTTCCTTTTTTGACTAACATGATATAGCCATCGACAGATTGATGGTGAAAGTCTCAATATACTCTAGTGCCTTTGCTATACTCATAAAAAATCCCTCCAGCAGGAGGGGAAGGCAGGCCTAACCATTTTCATTTTCTAAAATAGGATACAACTAAAAAGGATATACGTATCATATATCTATGTGAATAAAAACCGCTGACCGGGCAAAGTCATGGCGTCTTTTTTCGTTCTTAAAAAGAATTCTAGCACTGCCTGCGAATCTAGTAAATGTTTTCCTGTTGCTTATCCGTAGATTCGTCATCGTGCATACTACGAATAAAGGTTGTTACATACTTATTATTGCTGTCATAGATATACCTGTAGCCATCTATGCGCACTTGTATTGATCATTCGAAATGTCTTAGCTGTCTTCTCTTATCCCTTTGGTACTTTCATCTTTCAATCGTTGCTGCATTTTGTCTTGACCTTCTCAAAACCATAGCCTACCCTGGTTGCCTTATATGGGAGGATTTCTAGGAGCCTCGGCTCTTAAACTTCAGGACTTTGTAAGGTACTGGGAGGAAAAAATAGAACACAGAACGAATAGTTCCTTATATAAGCGGTAAATTGATTCCTACGAAAGCATTTGATTAAAGTCGGAAGTGTAGATAGACGAGTAGCCTATCTACATTACATGAAAATATCTTTGAAAATCGTAAAGCATAATAGATGAAAGGATTAGCGAATGAATACGTAGTGGCTTGGCGGAGTATATGTGGTAATAAACTTGAAATTAATGGGAGGAGAATATGGGGAATTTTTTTCAAAAACTACTTACAAGTAGTATCGCAAAGAAAACGATCACATAATATTGTAAATCTTGTCATCAATCTTGCCCTCATTATATTTTTTCTCTCATTTGGAATAACAAGAGGATATCTAAACAACGGATTCGTTTTAATATTTGTAATGTTTGTGTGCTCTGTGCTTCTTATGAAAATTTCGTTTGCACTTTACTGCCTAATAAAGAAAAAATCCCCTTAAGATACCTCCAAAGGGGATTTTTTATGATTAACTTAATTCAGCTAGTTCACGTCGCTGCTGTTCAGTCAAATAAACATCGCACGTAACTGAAATGTCGCGTTTTTACAATACAAGTATTAGGGCAATACCTATAATCATAGTAGCGGTAGGAGGAACTTACCGAATGTGCATGACGAGTATCATTTCAAAAGGGGGATATAACAAGTGGAGGCATTGAAGTATGAGTTTTATATTGGTGCATCACCGGAAGTAGTGTGGAATGCAATCGCATCTCCCGAGGGAACGCGCAAAATTTTCTTCGGCAGTGTTCTGAAATCTACCTTTGAAATCGGAGCTCCTTATCAGTATGTCGGCCCCGGCAATGATGGGGATGAGACGGTACATGTATATGGCCACATATTAGCTTATGAACCAAACAAAGTGTTGAGCTATACAGAGCATCCGGGTCCATCTTATCGAGAGAATCATGCGGAGTTGGAGACTAGAATTACCTTTTCCATTGATGAGGTAGGGGGCTGTACGAAATTGACGCTGGTCAATGACAATTGGACAGAAGGGCATCCTTCCTATGCGAGTACGAAGGAGCATTGGTGGATGATTCTGAGCAATATTAAGACACTGGCCGAAACAGGGAATACACTGGATTTTGGCTGGTAAAATCATATAGAGCAAGAGCGAGCCGACGTAATGTCGGCTCATTTCTTTTTGGGGCCTATGATACAGATTCATTTTCTTGGTACAGTTTCTCAATACAGTCCCAACATATTTTTTCAGGCTTCATATTGACCTCGATAATCCAAGGCTTCAGTCGCTGATCAAGTCCGATATCAATGCCTAGAAGCTTCACTCCCGGATATTTGCTTTCGATTTTTTCGCTTGCACGAACCCCGATACGATCTATTTGCTCTTTCACATTACGCAGACTTACCCAGTTCGTATGAGAGGACAGCAGCTTCTCAATCGATACAGGACTTCCACCGCTGCGGATGTTCGTAACGATTTTGTTCGATTGGGCTACACGTCCTAAGATGCCTTCATTTTTCCAGCTTTCGTCTTCTTGCTTCTTCACCATAATTCGCAGATCGAAGGGGCGATCCTCCCAGTGCAGTAAGTCAATACCCTGCTGCACGATATACTTTTTGCTTGTTTTCTTGGAGAGAATGAAGGAATACAATCGTTCTTTCGAGTGAAAGGTATGCTGCTTCGTTCCGCGATGAACATGGAACTGCTCCGTTTCAGATGAATCACTGGACTTAGTTACCTTCATGACTCCTTCGCCAAAGGCGCCTTGATTGGGTTTCACATAGACAGATGGATATAACGACAGCATAAAAAACAACGATTCCTTATCCAGCTTCATCGTCTCCGGCAAATGTCCGCGCAGTTCATTGTCCTTCATTAATTCCGTATGATGCTCCAATTTAGGGCCCTTAGGTTTAACGACAGAATGAGTGACAGATGCACTCTTTCTCTTTCTTCGGCTTTTCATGAAATCGTCTCCTTGCCATATGTTTACCTTATCCTATTCGTGTGGTGAAGAACTTGCTTTTCAAGTCTCTGCTTTTTTTACACATTGTTCGAATGCGGAATACACTATGGGCAAGGAGGATGAATGCTTTGGAAATGATTCGAATTGCAGCTGTAGGGGATCTTTTGATGAAAAGTGAGATTATTGGCTCTGTGAAGGAAGATGATGGCTATCGGTTCGAGCCTATTTTCGAACAGGTTGCGCCCTATTTTCAGGAGCATGATCTTACAATCGGCAATTTGGAAACGACATTTTCAGGAACCAACTGGCATGATGAGGGTATTTTAAAGCGGCCAGACAGCAATCGGTGGATAGAGAAAAGGCATCCGAAAACGAGATATCCTATATTCAGCTGCCCGGATGAGTTGGCGCCTGCACTGCAGCATTCGGGCTTCAACCTGCTCACGACAGCGAACAATCACTGTATGGATGGCGGAATTAAGGGGCTTGTACGGACACTCGACGTATTAGATAGGCATGGGCTGCAACATACCGGTACTTTTCGCACGCGCGGGGAAGCGAATAACAGGCTGATACTAACCGTAAAAGGGATTAAACTTGGAATTGCCGCGTATACGCAAGGAACCAATTCCATTCCCGTGCCGAATCCATGGCAGGTCAGTCGCCTGAATCGGAAGAAGCTGTTTGCAGATGTGCGCGAGTTGAGAAAGAGTGCGGATATCGTGATCGTTTGTTTGCATTTTGGACGGGAATACCGCACCTCTCCTACACCGAGCCAACGCAGGCTGATGTCTCTGCTATTTCGTCAGGGAGTGAACATCGTGCTGGGAGCGCATCCCCATGTGCTCCATCCTGTGACTTCGGCCAGAACGAAGGACATTTACGGACAAACAAGGCTGCGTGTGGCAGCTTCGTCTTTAGGCAATTTTTTGACAACACGGCTGAAGAAGGAGCCGAAGACGCTGCAAGGCATGATTCTGTCTCTCACGATAACGAGAGATAAAAGAGGAACAGCGGACATTACGAAAATCGACCGGATCAAGACTTCCGTGCAACGCTATGAGGAACAAGGACGAACAGTGTTCAAAGTCGTTCCGGAACGGCCATGGCGCCAAGAGCATTAATGGATTTGCAGAAATGGGAAGGGATAAGGATCGCGTACTTTCCCCTCCCTTCTATTCCTTCGTTCCTCTAAGTAGAGGCCTTAACTTAAATTCTCCAGTTTCCCCTTCAGTACGGCCTCTTCCCGATTGCTAACCTGTAGCTTGGAATAGAGAACCGAGCAATAATTCCGCACCGTGCCTTCGCTTAAAAACAATCTCTCCGCTATAGACTTGTAACGCAAGCCCAGCGATAGATGCTGCAAAATTTGCTGTTCACGCTGTGTAAGTCCGTATGGATCGTCCTGAATACGACTTGCGCCATTTTCCATTTTGCTCGACTTCAATTGCTTCATGCCTGCAAATACTTGCTCCGCAATGCCCTCTGCAATCCATGTCCCGCCATTATTTATTAATTTGATAGCCTCGGTCAGTTCTCTAGGATGGACAGACTTCAGCATATAGCCGTTGGCTCCGCGCTTAAGGGCCGTTATCGCTTGCTCGACGTCTGAAAAAGTGGTTAGGATCGCGACTTTCAAGTCTGGCCATGACTGCTTCATCGTTTGCAGTGCGCTAATCCCGTCCATTTCCGGCATTTTTACATCCATAAGCACGAGATCCGGGTTGAGCCGTTCGCATTGTTCAAGTGCAGCGCGACCATTGGAGGCTGTTCCAACCACCTCGAATTCAGGGTGCTTGATCAATAAATCTTGCAAGCTATGCAAGATCAATTCCTGATCGTCTACGACAAGGATTCGGATTGCGGCATTGGAGGTTGGCATGTTAAGCGGTACCGAACACACGACAACCGTGCCTTCCTGAGGACGTGAATGAATAGATAAATTGCCGCCTAGTGCGAGCAAACGCTCTTTCATTCCCGACAGTCCATAGCCGTGTTGTACCTGCTCCATCCCTTGCCCATTGTCCTCAATATGTAAACGGAGCCATTCTTCATCGTAAAATAGCGAAATATCAATGGAGGTAGCCTGCCCGTGACGTGCAGCATTCGTCAAGGCTTCTTGCAAGCACCGATATAGGCAGTAACTAACGTGCTTCGTTACAGGAGACTCTGTTCCCAACATACGGAGCTTTACCTTGATGCCTGTTGATGTATAGAAGTCGTTCGACAGCTGGTTTATCGATTCGCTTAGGGTTCCATCCATCTGATCCGGAGACAGATCATGCAGATGTTTGCGAATATCATCGAGCCCTTTGCGAGCCCGCACTATAATTTCCCCATATTGATCGCTGTGTGGTTCAGGAATAGCGGGACGTATCGATTCCAATCCCATAATGATGGATGTTAACGTGTGCCCGATTGTATCATGGAGTTCGTGGGACAGTCTGCTCCGCTCCTCGATCAGAGTAAGCTGCTCTACTTGGGTTACATGATGTTCGAGGACGCGATTCTGCTCTTGAATGATTAGGCTTTGCTTATGAGTGAGTGCCAATAATTGGAAAGCGAAGCCTAGAAAGTATGCCAACCCGTTGTTCGGCAAGTACTGTAGCATAATCACATCCATTGCTGAATTCGTGACCATGCCGATACCGAAGGGAATACAGATCACGACCAGGGGAGCGGTCCACCACAGCCAATTTTGGCTGCTTAAGAAGCCGAATACAAAGGCAGCCATAAGGAACTGCCAAGAGGCTAAAGGCAAGTAGGCACTTATCCAAATGCTGGAAACCCCACAAAGCACGATTTCTGCAAGCATATACCATTGCCTTCCGAAGCGTTGCAGCAGCGGAAGAGGATAGACGAACAAGGCTAGCGCACAGAGCATCCACACCGCGTGAGGGAATTCTTCACGGAATGCTAGTATGATGACTGACGCGCTGAACAGCCAATAGATTCGAGTGACCAGAATCGCCCAATCGTACCACGCCCGCTGTTTCGTCCACGGTATTGCTATATTCAATGTCAGCACCTCATTTCATATCCAGATAAATTCTGCAATGTATTGATAACAGTTATGACGACGTTCAAGAGGCAACTACGTCATTCATTTGGTTAGATTTAATAGCGAATAGGACGCTTGGTGCATCATGACATTATGTCATATGAGACCGTGTCGTCCCCCATTAAGGTGTTGTTGTTAAAAAATTGGATCATAATGACATTTCATCACTACGAAATGTGACATTATTCAGATAGTTTGGAGTTAAGTCGCGGACATACAGCTTGCTAAATTCACCTGAGTGTACGGTACATGCCGTGATTTAGAAGAAAAGAATAGGAGCGGATTCTATGTTATTTCGAAAATGCTTGTTAGCGAGCTTTGCTATGTTGCTTGGAGGGGCCATGCTGCTGAATACTCCGGCAGCTCGTGCAAGTAATCAAGCGGCACAACAAAATCAAGCACCCCATGTGTTAAACGAGAAGTATACGGGCGTCAAAAAAGCGATGGACGAGCTTGTGGGGGGTAAGAAGGTTCCCGGAGTCCTTGCACAGGTTGTAAAGAATGGAGAGGTGTGGTCCTATGGAGCGGGCCAGGCAAGTATTTATAGTGATCGGAAGATGGATCCAGAGTTCCATTTCCGAATCGGCAGCATCACGAAGACGTTCGTCGCAACTGTAATGCTTCAATTGGCGGAGGAGAAGAAATTAAGTTTGGATGATTCTGTGGAGAAATGGCTTCCAGGCGTGGTTCAAGGCAATGGACACAACGGGAACAACATCACGATTCGGCAGCTGCTGAATCATACGAGCGGCATCGGAGAGTATACATCGCTAGACTTCGTAAATCGGGCGGTGGAGAATCCTTATCGTACGTATTCAGCAGATGAATTGATTCGGCTTGGCATGGAGCAGAAGCCGCAGTTCGAGCCCGGTAAGAAATGGAGCTACACCAATACGAACTATGTATTGGCAGGGGCCATTATCCAAAAGGTTACAGGTAAAACGTACAGCGACAATATCGAAGAACGAATTATTAACAAATTAGGCTTGAAGGGAACCTCCGTTGCAGGCGCGCAATCCTCTTTGCCGGATCCGCATGCACGGGGATATGTCGAATTGGAAGACAAGCAGTACATTGACATTACGGAACTGAATCCTTCCTTGACGAGCGCAGCGGGCGACATGATTTCGACTGCCAAGGATTTAAATGTATTTTTCAGTGCACTGCTAGGTGGAAAGCTGCTGTCACAAGAATCGCTAAAACAAATGCTGGATGGTGTAGAGACCCCTTTTGGACGGTATGGATTGGGGATTTACGAAATAACGAAGCGCGCGGATGGAGAGTCAGTGTGGGGCCATAGCGGTGGCATTCATGGATTCCGTTCACTAAGCGGGGGGACTGTTGGCGGAAAATTCGTCATGAGCGCCAACACCAATTTGCTGAAGATTGGAATATCCACTCCAGATCCATTCGCTGAAATCTTCCGTGCAGCGTTTCATGGTATCGACAAGCCGTAATTATTAAAAAAATAATTAGGAGGGTTTCTATGTTGTTTCGAAAATGCTTGTTGGCGAGTTTTGCTATGCTGCTAGGAGGGGCCATGCTGCTGAATACTCCGGCAGCTCGTGCAAGTAATCAAGCGATACAACAAAACCAAGCACCCCATGTGTTAAATGAAATGCATGCAGGCATCAAAAAAGCGATAGACGAGCTCGTGAAGCGTAAGGAGGTTCCCGGTGTTCTTGCACAGGTTGTAAAGGAAGGTAAGGTGTGGTCCTATGGAGCGGGACAGGCAAGTATTCATAGTGATCGCAAGATGGATCCAGAGTTCCATTTCCGAATCGGCAGCATCACGAAGACGTTCGTCGCAACTGTAATGCTTCAATTGGCGGAGGAGAAGAAATTAAGTCTGGATGATTCTGTGGAGAAATGGCTTCCGGGCGTGGTTCAAGGCAATGGATACAACGGGAACAACATCACAATTCGGCAGCTGCTTAATCATACGAGCGGCATTGCCAGTTATACAACGGAAGATTTCGCAAAGCGGACAGTAGTAGAGAATCCTTATCGTACGTATTCAGCAGATGAATTGATTCGGCTTGGCCTGGAGCAGAAGCCGCTGTTCGAGCCCGGCAAGGGATGGAGCTATTCCAACACGGGTTATGTATTGGCGGGGGCCATTATCCAGAAGGTAACAGGTAAAACGTACAGCAACAATATCGAAGAACGAATTATTCACAAATTAGGCTTGAAAGGCACCTCCGTTGCAGGCGCGCAATCCTCTTTGCCGGATCCGCATGCACGGGGATATGTTGAATTGGAAGATAAGCAGTATATTGACATCACGGAGATGAATCCATCCTGGGCCAATGCAGCGGGCGACATGATTTCGACTGTCAAGGATTTGAATGTATTTTTTAGTGCACTGCTAGGTGGAAAGCTGCTGTCACAGGAATCGCTGGCACAAATGCTGGATGGTGTGGAGACCCCTTTAGGGCGGCCGTACGGATTGGGGATTGTCGAATTAACGAAGCGCGCGGATGGTGAATCGGTGTGGGGCCATAGCGGTGGCATTCATGGATTCCATTCACAAAGCGGGGGGACAGTTGGCGGAAATTTCGTTCTGAGCGCTAACATCAATACGCTGGAGGTTGGAATATCCACTTCAAATCCTTATGTTGAAATCTTCCGTGCAGCCTTTAGTGGTATCGACAAGCCGTAGAGTATTTATTGCAATGTTCATCAATTGAAACGAAGTTCCATCACTACGAAATATGACATTATTCAGATAGTTTGGAGTTAGGTCGCGGACATACAGCTTGCTAAATTCACCTGAGTGTACGGTACATGCCGTGATTTAGAAGAAAAGAATAGGAGCGGATTCTATGTTATTTCGAAAATGCTTATTGGCGAGTTTTGCTGTACTGATAGGAGGATCTATGCTGCTGAATGCCCCGGCAGCTCAAGCACAAGGAGAAAGTAATCAAGCAGCCCAACAAACCCAAGCGCATATGTTAGACGAGAAGCATTCGGGCGTCAAAAAGGCGATGGACGAGCTTGTGGAGGGTAAGAAGGTTCCCGGTGTCCTTGCACAGGTTGTAAAGGATGGTAAGGTGTGGTCCTATGGAGCGGGCCAGGCAAGTATTTATAGTGATCGCAAGATGGAGCCTGAATTCCATTATCGAATCGGCAGCATCACGAAGACGTTCGTCGCAACTGTAATGCTTCAATTGGCGGAGGAGAAGAAATTAAGTCTGGATGATTCTGTTGAAAAATGGCTTCCAGGCGTGGTTCAAGGGAATGGATATGATGGGAGCAACATTACGATTCGTCAGCTGCTGAATCATACGAGCGGCATTGCCTGTTATACAACGGAAGATTTCGCAAAGCGGATTGTGGAGACTCCTTATCGTATGTATTCAGTAGATGAATTGATTCGGCTTGGCCTGAAGCAGAAGCCGCTGTTCGAGCCCGGGAAGGGATGGAGCTACTCCAACACGGGTTATGTATTGGCAGGGGCCATTATCCAGAAGGCAACAGGTAAAACGTACAGCGACAATATCGAAGAACGAATTATTCACAAATTAGGCTTGAAAGAAACCTTCGTTGCAGGCACGCAATCCTCTTTGGCGGATCCGCATGCGCGGGGATACGTGGGATTGGAAGACAAGCAGTATATTGACATCACGGAGTTAAATCCATCCTGGGCGAACGCAGCGGGCGACATGATTTCGACTGCCAAGGATTTGAATACGTTTTTCAGTGCACTGCTAGGTGGAAAGCTAGTGTCACATGAATCGCTGACACAAATGCTGGATGGTGTGGAGGCCCCTGTAGGGCGGTATGGATTGGGGATTTACGAAATAACGAAGCGTGCGGATGGAGAGTCGGTGTGGGGCCATAGCGGTGGCATTCCTGGATTCGGTTCACAAAGCGGGGGGACGCTTGACGGCAAGCACGTCATGAGTGCTAACGTCAATATACTTCAGTTTGCAGGATCGAAGACTAATCCCCATGATGAAATCTTTCGTGCCGAATTTAATGGTGCCGATAAGCCGTAAATAATCATTGTCATGTCCGACAAAGGGACAAAGAATACAGCCGTCTTAAAGACGGCTGTATTCTTTATGTTACGATCAGCATTGGCGGAAGGAGGTTAGAATGTCTGGCTATTTTTGACGTTGAATGATGGGTTGAAGTTTGGTGAGATTCTACTTAAGGGTTTTTCTTAATGACGATGGACAGCTTGTAATTCGCATATTGATTCAATTCCACGAGAAACGCATCTAGTTCCTCATTGGAGGGGAAGCGGCACTCCATCAGATAGCAGCATTCGCCGCTAATTTTATAATTATGCAGAACATAGGTCTGCTGTGTCTCGGCAAACGACAGGAATGGCCGATGATCCGGCTGTTTCGTATAAATTTGGATAAACGCTTGTACAGGATAACCGGCCTTGGCTTGATTCAGTTGAATCGTATACCGCTCAATAATGCCTTCGTCCTCAAGCTTTTGCACCCGATTCGCTGTTGCTTGGCCTGTCATATGAATTTTCTGACCGAGCTCCTTCATGGATATTCGAGCGTTGCGGGACAATTCCTCGATAATGTGTTGGTCAGTAGAATCAAGCATCGTAACAACCTCTTTCATAAATCAAGTAAATGGGGGATAACTCTTGATTCAGCATATGTCTAACTTTCTTCCTTCATATTATCCTATACGCAGGACGAGAAAAAGAGAATTGCTGCCATAGGAGGAATATAAAAATGAAAATTACCCAAATTCGCAACGCTACGCTGATTGTGGAATACGGAGGTCAAAGATTGCTGGTTGATCCGTTTTTAGCTCCTAAGGAGACCTATCCTGCATTTCCGAATACCCCACATGGAGAACTAAATAATCCGCTAGTTGATCTGCCGATGAATATAGAAGAAATCATTCAGGCGGATGCCGTCATTATAACGCATCTTCATCTTGATCATTTTGATGATACAGCCAAATCGACGCTGCCGAAGGAAATTCACATTATTGCTCAAAATGAGCAGGATGCTCAAGCGATTCGTGATGTAGGGTTCTATCATGTCGAGGCGATGAATGATCATACCTCCATAGGTGAAGTTCGTTTGCAGCGTACAGTTGGCCGGCATGGCACTGGAGAAATTGGAGAGCGGATGGGTACGGTATCCGGCTTCGTTCTGTCGCATTCGGAAGAGGAGACCTTGTATGTCGCGGGGGATACGATATGGTGCGATGAGGTGGACGCGGCGATCCAGCAGCATCGCCCTGAGGTCATTGTTGTTAACGGAGGTGCAGCACAGTTCCTGATAGGCGACCCAATCCTTATGACGAAGGAGGATATTTATCGGACGCATCAGGCAGCGCCAGAGTCTATCCTTATTTCATCTCATATGGAGGCAGTGAATCACTGTCTGCTGTCGAGACAGGAGCTGCGCAGCTTTGCTCAAGAGAAAGGGATTGCAGATCAAATTATCGTTCCCGATGATGGTCAGGTCATAAAGTTGTGATGTCTACGATGGTGTTATAGTGCGAGATTGAGAATTAATAGGGGAATTTCATGCTACAGAAGCTGCCGACTGGTTCGGCAGCCTTTTCGATTTCTATACGGAAAATGGCGGAGGTGGTATCATTTTTATTATCTATTTAGGCAAAAGGGAAATTTTGATGGCTTGTATAACTAACGGGAGGGATTGCATATATGTACCGCATCTTGATAGTAGAAGACGATGAGAAGATCGCCTCCGTCATACAAAGAAATTTAGAAAAATATCATTTTGAAGCATTGTGCGCTTCACATTTTCGAGATTTGATGTCCGAACTGACCGCTTTCGATCCTCATTTGGTACTGCTCGATATTAATTTGCCGTATTTTGACGGCTATTATTGGTGCAGGCAGATACGCGCCCGATCCAATCTGCCGATCATGTTCATTTCGGCGAGAGAAGGGGAGATGGATCAAGTAATGGCAATTGAGAATGGCGGCGATGACTATATTACAAAGCCAATCATGCTCGATTTGCTGGTTGCCAAGGTGCGCAGCGTGCTGCGCAGAGTATATGGGGATTATGCCTCCGTCTCCGAGCTTCCCCCGCCGCCGGAGGCGGACATAGTCGCGGAAGGACTAATATTAAGTCTTAGCCGCAACGAGCTTATATGGCAGCAGAGGAAAGTCGGGCTGACGAAGAACGAGCAGCTATTGGCCGAATGCCTGCTCGTACATTGTGGTATTGCCGTGACCCGAGATCAGTTGCTGGAAGCGCTCTGGGACGATACTCAATTCGTGGACGACAATACATTGACGGTAAATGTGAAGAGGCTGCGCAATAAGCTAGGAGAGCTTGGTTTGCCGGATGCAATTCGCACGGTTAGAGGGATAGGATATAAGCTGGTGCTCGGCGAGGAAAGCGAGGGATCGAAGGAGGAGCATAATCTTGATGAATAAATACCCCATAGTGTTTGTTCGTGACCGGCTGCTGTATCTGCTTGCAAGCGCTCTAATCATTGGACTTGGAACCAGCCTGATGCTGCTGAAGCAGGCGAAGTATCCAGAAGCGATGGATGACGGTACGATCGTCTACTTCATCGTGCTTTCACTATTATTTGTAGTCCTATGGCTAGTCGTAGATTACATTCGGCAGAAAAACTATTACAAGGAACTGATGCAAGTATGCACAGATTCCGGCGACGTGAATGCAGCCATACTCGTTCAATCCCCCATCACAAGGGAGCAGATGCTCGTTGCGGATGTGCTGGAGCGCCAACATCGTATCTATTTGAATGAGCTTGGAGCCTACCGCCGCCAGCAGGAGATGCATAATCATTTCGTGCTTCAATGGGTGCATCAGATGAAAACTCCGATATCTGCGGCGGACATGCTGTGCCAGGAGGCGATGCAGCAGATTCCGATATCCAAGGGGGGGCAGAGGCAGCTTGCCGCAAGCATTCAGGAGGAAACGGATCGCATGTCCCGCAGCTTGGAGCTGCTGTTGTATACAGCGCGACTCGATAAGTTCGAAATGGATCTCCATATACGGAGAATACCTCTGCATGATCTTGTTCGTTCGGTGGTGAACGGACATAAGCGTCTCTGCATTCGCCATTCTACCTTTCCGCTTATCGAGGGTGAGGCTTGGGTGGAAACGGATGAAAAGTGGATGCGTGTCGTACTGAGTCAGTTCGTCAGCAATGCAATCAAATACAGTAAGAGCAAGCCGGGCGCGAAGCAGCTCCACTTCCGCATCATGAATGACGATAAAGGGGAGTGCCACCTAAGTATAACGGATGAGGGAACCGGAATTCCGCCGCATGATCTTCCTCGCATATTCGATCCATTCTTCACGGGGGAGAATGGAAGGGCGCTTGGGGAATCGACGGGAATGGGACTATATGTAGCCAAGGAAGTTTGCGGCCGGTTAGGCCATAAATTGTCGGTATCTTCAGAGCTTCATGGAGGGACAACGATGACGGTGACGTTTCAAGCAAGGGGCTCCATTTACTTGAGCGGCGCTGATTGCCGTTCAACTCATTCTCGGAAGGTGACAATCTTGTAAGGTTGCCGAGCGCCGCAATGTCACCTAAATCGATGGGATGCATACGGTTAGCAGGGATATACTTGCGTTGTTGTGATACATCAAGAGATTGTGCATGGGAGGCCAGGAGTTATGAGTACGATCAAGCGGCGAGGGAATAGGGAAACCTCCAAGGGAAAGCGGTCATGACGATTCGAGCCCTTGCTTTGCGCAACATTCGCGGGAATTGGCGCTCATGCTGTGCTTTTTTCCTGAGCAGCGCATTTTCTGTTATGGTCTTTTACATGTTTGCCGCGTTTCGATTCCATCCTGATGTGTTGAACGGCCATATATTAGGCGCTGACAAAGTTAGGCAGGGCATGATGTTTTGCCAGTATATCATCATCATATTCTCGGTACTGTTCGTACTGTATTCTAGTACGGCATTCATCAGGACGCGACGGCAGGAATTCGGCCTGCTCACTTTATTTGGAATGACACGAGGGCAACTGCGCAAATTGATTGTATACGAGCATGCAGGCATTGCCATGTTGGCCATTGGATTTGGTATTGGACTCGGCATCGCATTTAGCAAGCTGTTCTTCATGACGATGGAAGTGCTGCTAGATCGAGAGGTGACGATCCTATTTGCTGTGCCAATGGAAGCGCTAGGCTTGACCGTTGTCTGCTTTGCATTGTTGTTTGCGGTCATATCTGCATGGGCTGCCTGCAAGACAGGCCATGGCGAGATCGTTGATATGCTTGGGGCTTCAAGAGAACCGGCCGAACAAGCTGCCTTTTCTCATGGACTCGCAGCTCTGGCAGTCATCTGCTTAGGAACGGCTTATGGATTGGCACTTAGCATAAATATAAGGAATTTCCCGTTGTTGGCCTTGCCGGTTATGATTTCAGTAACGATTGGTACGTACTTATTCTTCACCCAGTTCAGCTTGTTAGTACTGCACTCCATTCAGCGAAGCCCAAGATTCTATTATCATCGAACCACGATGATTATCGTTGGCCAGCTTAGATCCAGACTGAAGAGTAATGCAATGATGCTGTTTCTCGTATCAATGCTGAGTGCGGTCATGGTGACGGCGTCGGGTGCAATTTACATGATGAAGCGGGCCGTCCAGGTCGACGGCTATCGGACGCAGTACGAGAATGCGCAGAGCCTGATGGGGTTGACGATGTTCATTGGCCTATTCATTAGCTTGTTATTTTTTATGGCAGCGGGCAGCGTGATTTATTTCAAGCTATTTACCGAGCTTCGAGAGGATCAGGCGCATTGCAAGGCACTGTCTCGGATCGGCTTGACGGAAGGCGAAATTCGAGGCATTGTTATGGCCCAAATCGGTATTCTCTTCTTTGCTCCCTGTATTATCGGTACCATTCATGCCTTGATTGCTATGAAGGCATTGGACAATCTCCTGATGCTATCCAACTGGAGCTATTCGTTCGCCGTTATCGGCATCTACCTGGTCTTGCACACGATATATTTTTTAATCACTTGCCATGACTACATGAATAGCATACTGCGAGGTGCCTTTGGGCATAGAATGGGGAGAAAGTTATGAACATTTCACGTATCGTTTGCAAGAAAATAGCCGCAATTGTTGGTTGTATGATGATAGCCATATCTGTTATGGCAACCTGTGCCCTACCCTATGCTGCAGCGGAACAAGCGGAGGCAGAACACACAGCCAGCACCAAAAAAATTGAGCAATTTATTGAAGAACAACGAGAGCGCAGTCAAATTCCGGGTATGTCCGTTGTTATTGTTGAGAAGGGAAAGACGGTGTTTGAAAAAGGATTTGGCTATGCCGATCTGGATTCAAAAAAAACTGTGACAGAACATACGTTGTTCGAATTAGGGTCTACGACTAAGGCTTTTACGGGACTAGCCATTTTACAGCTTGAAAAGGCAGGATTGATTAACCGGACGGATGACGTCAGAAAGTACCTGCCATGGTTCACCATGAACAATGAAGGAAAGCCGGCTGCAATTACAATTGGCCAGCTGCTGTACCATACAAGCGGCATTTCGGCCCGGACGATAGCTTCAATTCCCGAAGACGATACGGATCGTGCGTTGGAAAAAACGATTCGGATGCTGCTGGGACAAGAATTGGATCGCAAGCCGGGCAGCTCACATGAGTATGCAACGATTAACTATGATGTACTGGGACTAGTTATCGAGCAGGTAACGAAGCAGTCTTATGAAACGTATATAAAGCAGCATGTTTTGGAGCCGCTTGGCATGACTGCTTCGTTTGTCGGCATCCAGCCGGTTCTGCCTAGCGAGATGGCGACTGGATACCGAGTGGGCTTTCTGAAGCCGAGATCGTATTTTCCGCCGATTTATCGCGGCAATAACCCAGCCGGATATCTGGTAAGCAACAGCATTGATATTGCGAAATGGATGAACGCACAGCTCGGATATGGATTGAATGAGCAGGTAAGCAAAGAATTAGTGCAAGAATCTCAGAAGCCCGATCTATCCGTGGATCCGATCGATGATACCTACTATGCAAGCGGGTGGAGCATCGGAGAGGATCAGAAGCTTATTATGCACGCAGGTGCGAACCCGACCTTCTCCTCTTATATCATTTTACAGCAGGATCGGCAGCTTGGGGTTGCTGTCATGGCCAATAGGATGAGCGATGCTACGGCTGCTATTGGCCAAAGCGTGCTGACGCTGTGGAAGGGAGAGAACCTCAGCGATACGGTACCGAATGATCGGATGCAGGCCCTGGATCAAGCAGCAGTGAGCGCAGTCGGGATTACAGGAGGGCTTGCCCTGCTGGGATGGCTGGCAGGTGGAAGGCTCGCCTGGAATATCGCGAAGCGGAAGCGTGTATTGGTTTCGCTTGGTGTTATGCGATTAATTGGATTTGTAGCCTTGCTGCTTGTGTGTGCAGGGGGGATTTGCTTGGTGCTTGCGCTTCCGAAATTATTCCTTGGGGGCATGCCATGGTCGTTTATCGCCGTATGGTCTCCGCCGACGATTCTCATTGCTGCATACTGCTTGGCAGCGATGTTTGCAGGATGGTTTGTATACGGTGCCTTGAAAATCGTTACGAAGAAAACGGAATAATGGATTACGTATTAAGAATGGGAAAGCTGTCGGATACCGATGGCTTTTTTTATTAGGGATAATTTGCGGAGTACATTAGGAATATGATGCGGGCTCAATTATAATGAGAACAGGCTGAAAGTATCGATATGAATTAGGAGTGGAATGTTGGTGGAATACACGGCTCAACAGGTAGCGGAATGGATGGCCGATGAAATCAGAACAAAGGGCGTTGCTTATCAGAGCGATGTCATTGAATATGTGAAGGCCAACTTCGGAGAGCATTTTGTATATGTGAACGAGAATGGAAATGCTTCACTCGACAAGGAAGTCAAGAAGGCGTTCCGCAAGCTCCATCGCGGCAAAATTGCGTGGGACAGAGACGGATTTTGCTGGGGATGGACGTAAACGAACGTCAATGGATGTCAATGGACGTCAATGTGATGAGGGAACGCTGGATAATAAGGGGCATCATTTGCTTTTTGTGCATCTGGTGGATGGCAGGCGATTCGCCGTCAATAGAGAAGTAGAAGGTGAAGGAGCGGTATGATATATGGCGCAGCAAAAATACTATGTGGTATGGGAAGGCAGTAAGCCGGGAATTTATACGAGCTGGCCGCAATGTCAGGCACAGGTGAGCAATTATAAGGATGCAAAATATAAGTCCTATACATCCAAGGCAGAAGCGGAGAAGGCCTATCAGGAAGGCTGGAAGAAGCATTGGGGACAAGGTGCGGCAAAGAAAGGAGCGACCGGTAAATCGAAGGGAGCCTCAGCTCCTGTATCCAAATCGGAAATTGATTATAATAGCATTTCCGTAGATGTAGGGACGAGGGGGAATCCAGGCCCAATCGAGTATCAGGGCGTAGACACGAAAACGGGAGAGGTGCTCTTTGCAAAAGGCCCAATTCCAAATGGCACGAACAATCTAGGGGAGTTTCTTGCCATTGTACATTCCTTGGCTTATCTTAAGCAGCAGGGCAGTAATAAAACAATTTACAGCGATTCTCGGACAGCCATGAAGTGGGTTCGGGAGAAGAAGGTGGCGACCACACTGGTTCGCAATGAGTCAACGCAGGAAGTATGGAATCTGGTCGACCGGGCGCTTCACTGGCTGCAAACGAATACGTACAGCAACAAAATCTTGAAATGGGAAACGGAGCATTGGGGCGAGATTAAGGCTGATTACGGCAGAAAATAGAAGCTTTTCAACAACTCCTTTTGCTTAGATTTGTGCGGAATTGGAATGGAGAACCACTTTTCATACAGATTAATTTGGAAATATGGTATAATGGAACCATACTGATTCGGCTGTAGTCGCAATATCGTGCCCCGAACGTGACGTTTGGGGCTTTTATATTTACAGTCGGCGTATCAACATATCATGTGAGGAGAGATGGGGTTTGTACAGCTCGCGGAAGAAATCACAGGAGGATGTGCCGATGGAAATGACATCGGTGTGGATATGTTCGAACGAAGAATGTAATGGATGGATGAGAGACAATTTCTCGTTTTCCAATGAACCGACATGCCCGCAATGCAAGTCAGCTATGGTCAAGGGCGAGAAGAAGATAGCTGTTCTTGCTAACACAAGTCCAGTTCAATCCAAATAAGGGTTGAAGGAAAATGCTTTATAGTACTATTTAGCTTTTGGGGACACGGATAACGTGTTTCTTTTTTAGATGATGACAATACCTAGAGAAGAGGCAGTTCTAACAAGTCAGCAATTTTAAGTTGTTGACTAAGTTAGGACTGCCTTTTCTTACTTCAGACCAGTTTCAATTAGTCCAGTTAGTGATAAGGTGTTTTCTGCTGTCGGTTCATTAGATCCTCAACTGCGTCTGTAACGGCCTCCTGCAAGGTATATTGGGTATGGAAGCCCAGCATGCGGATCTTGTTATCGTTCCAGATGCGGTTGGTCGTTAATGTATCCCGTGCAAAAGGTGACATGTGATACGATTTCAACTGCTTCTCTGTTAGAGTTGCGGGAATATGGAGTTCAGCTGCTGACTTCCCTACAGCGTCATCAATGGCTTTCTTCAACTGCTTCCAGGATGTGTCGAACCCTTTTAACACATAGATACCGTTGTCTTGTGCGGGCTGATCGTAGGTTCCGAGCCATGCCATTGCGCGACCGATATCGCGGGTATCTACAAGCGATACCTTGGCTGCTCCACTCTCAACTATAGGATACTGATCGCTCTGATGAGTCTTGAACATTCGTGCAAAGAATGATGTCTTATCTCGAATGCCGATCGCACTGGCTGGCCGCAAAATGATGGACGTCATTCCGGTTCGGTCGCCAATTTCCCTCACAATCTGTTCCCTTGTCAGTCCTAATTGCTGAATAGGGTATATCGGCTGCGTATCATATTGTTCATCGATTGGTTCATTGCTGTGGAAGTCATAGACAACAATGGTGCTCAGTTGAATGAAACGAGCTACCCCTTGGGCAGCTGCAGTTTCTGCCAGTAATCTCGTCAATTGAATCTCTACAGGCGCTTCTGTACGTATCGTCGTATGGAGCTTCGCATCTGCCGTACAGTTGTACACCACATCATGTCCCTTAATAACGTTGGCCACCTCTGCTGGATCCATCAATTGAAGTCGAGTTACATGAACGCCCATTTGCTCAAGCCATAAGGTATTGCTTGTATGGCGCGCCACAGCAGTTACTTCGTGTCCAGCAAGCAGCAACTGTTCAACGACATGGCTTCCAATAAAGCCAGTGCTTCCGAATACAATTGCCTTCATAGATCTATTCCCCCTCTGTCTTACCCCAATAGCTCCTTCACATCCAAGGTGCGCCCTGTTGTGCTGTTATCATAATCGAACTGCTTTTCTAATAAAAGTACGGTTATTTTGTATAGTAACTATTCAATAAAATAGTAATAGAAGCTTTTCGTTGTGCGTGATAGAGACAGGGTTAGGCACAATACTGCCTTAGGTTGGGTAAAAGGAGCTAATTTTCTTGTAAGAAATTGCCGTTTCTTGCTTGACTTTCGATTCTAGCAGCATTAATCTGGTGATATAGAACTAATAGATTTATTTTCCAAATTGATAGAGTCTATATAGATAAAGGCAAACCCATCGAAAGATGGCGACGCAAAACTATAGGGGCTACGGCGAATTTCGCTAAGCCAGCCAGTTACCGAGTATAGAGGAATAGCGGCAGCGAAAATGCACGTTACGATCCCTTCTTATTTCGGTAAGTGGGGATCTTTTTTATTGCTTGTAAACTTCATATCGCACTCCGTATTTGTATAAAGGCAAAGCCATTGAAAAATGGTGACGCAAAGCTATAGGGGCTACAGCGTATCTTGCTAAGCCAGCCAGTTACCAATCATGAAGCAGGGCAGTGCTGAATCGATCATTCAGTTGTTTTCGCTTCGGGAGGAGAATGTATCGTGAAATGGGACAAGCGTGTTGTCGCACTTATTCTTGCAGTTATGATCGTATGTCCGTTATTTGCAGCTCCGGCTCATGCACAGGAGCAGTCCATTTTGGACAAGCTGGTTGTGTTGCCTAGCGGTGAATACAACCATAGTGAGGCGGCTGCAATGAAGCAGCGGCTGGAGAAGATTCCAACATCGATCTTGGACGCCTTGTACAGCAAAGGGGTTAAAATTAAGCTTACACAAGGCGCCATAACGAACGAGCCGGAGCTTGCTTATCTGAAAGGGGTAGTACCTAGAGGATGGGAAGGCACTGGGTTAACATGGGATGATGTTCCCGGAGTGAGTGAGCGAGTAGTTGCAGTTCGCATTGGATATAGCGAGAAAGGGAAGGGTCATAATTCGCTCAATCTGGAAATTCACGAAACACTGCATGCTGTTGATCGTCTTGTACTCAATGAAGTAAGCGGCACAGACGAATTCATAAATATTTTCAACAAAGAAGCAAGTGTGAAATATAATGGCGATGGCTATGTATCGGCATACCCAACGGAATATTTCGCTGAAGCGGCAAGTTTGTACTTGTATAGCGATGCGACTCGGAGCGATTTGAAGGACAGCATGCCATTAACGTATGAGTTTATGGCTAAGCTGTTTGCCAACTGAGAGCCTTACATAGAAGAAGAAGCGCCTCCTCGACATGCGTCGAATAGGCGCTTTGCTGCATAATCGTGCTTTGTTGCGATTATGGATAGACAACATCGGCGTTGACTTTATCCCACGATTCGAAGTTATCCTTGATGCGGTGGTAGTCATGGTAGTTCGTGGCTTCCATCACATCGGAATAGTACCAGTTCGTTGGAGTAATGTCAGGCCATTTTTTCGCGTCCTTATGAATTTCATCATTGTGAACCTTGCGGTTCAGCACGCTGTTAATGAAGGCCATAGCTTCGGCGCGAGTAATGTATTGATTTGGCTTAAATGTGCCGTTTTTATAACCTTTAATCCAACCTTTGTTCGCAGCGGATACAATGTATTTCTCCGCCCAGTGACCGCTGATATCGGAGAACATCGTATTCGGCTGCTCGTTCAGCTTATCGAATCTCGAAGCAATCGCGGCGAACTCTGCTCTTGTAATTGGTCTTTCCGGCAGGAAGGAGCCATCAGGGTATCCCTTGATAATGCCCGCATTCTCCATGGTGGAGATGTGCCTGTTCGACCAACGTTTTTCGGCAATGTCCTTATAGGAGTTCGTGCCCTTCAAGAAGTTAGCCCGTGTGCTATTTTCCATTAGGCGATAGAAAATAACAGCTACTTCCTCGCGGCTAATTAGATTTTCCGGCTTGATTTTACCGTCCGGATATCCATTGATGTAATTGTAGTGATAGCTGGTTTCTAACTTTGGTACCGGCGGCAATGGTTTTACTGGTGGAACTGGTGGTAATGGCTTGGAGCTTGGATAATAGGAACTACTGCCGCCACTGCTGCTGCCTCCGCCACTTGAGTTTCGTGTGTAATAGAAGATGTATTCTTGCCCTTCCTTATCGGTGAAGGTGTAAGTGTCAGTGGATTTCACAGGTGTGTACCCTGATATGGACAGTGCTGTAAGCTCTACTTTTTCCCCGGCCTTGCCGTTCTTCGTCGTTGGATTCACCAACTGCTTGCCTGTTCCCTGCTCCACATACTTAATTGTCACATGTTGATCTGGATGAGTAATTGGATTCTTAATGTAGAGGATAGAGAAGGTCTGAGTCGCTTCTCCCGTGAAGACATAGTCATAAGCAGCGTGTTCCGGGTTGTAGACTGCATCTGTCACAGTAATCGGTGTAGGTTTCAGCGTAATGTGTTCCCCGGCTTTGCCTTTCAGTGAAGTTGGTTCTGCCAGCGGTGCAAGAGTTTCCTTATCCAGATGCAATACCGTCAGCAGCAATGGCTCTACTGGTTCGCCCTTCTTGTAGTAAATCGTATACAGTTGTTCTAGAGTCCCCTCAATTGTAATGTCATGGTTGAATTTTATTGGCTGGTACACGGCGTCAGCGACGGAAATTGGCTCAGCTGTTACATGAACGACTTCGCCAGACTTTCCACTGACCGTAGTAGGTTCATGCAGCACTGCGTCAGTGCCTTCTTCAAGATGATGAACAGTTACGAAATAGGTTGGCAGCTCTTTCTTGCTGTAGAAGAACGTATAGGATTGTTCAGCTTGCTCAGTGACTGCGTATTCATGCTGATAGGAAGCTGGCACGTAGATTACACCATCAACTGTAATATCTTCTGCTCTCAGTGTGATGGTTGCCCCAACCTTGCCGCTTGTTGAAGTGGACTCCTTCAGAACTGTGCCAGTAGCTGCATCCTTATAGTGGACGTGCACGGTGCGTTCTTGAGGAATAACGTCCTTCTTGGTGTAGATGAAGGTATAGGATTGCTCCTCTTTGTCAGTAATGGTGTATTCATGTTCATAAGCGTTAGGAACGTAGACAACACCATTAATCGTAATATCTTCCGCCTTCAGCGTAACCGTTTCTCCAACCTTACCGCTTGTCGAAGTAGATTCCTTCAGAACCGCACCAGTATCCGCCTCTTTATAGTGGACGTGAACAGTGCGTTCTACAGGAGCATTCTTGGTGTAGAAGAAGGTATGCTCTTGGTTAGCCTCAGCCGTGAATGTGTATCTGACTTCCGGATTCACTGGAGTGTAGCCTGTGATTTCAAGTGCAGTCAGTGTTACTGATTCTCCAGTTTTGCCGTCTTTCGAAGAGTCTTTTGCGATAGGTAGCTTGGTGTCTTGGTCAATGTAGTGGATGGTTATTTTTTGTGGATTCGCGGTGTAGAAGAAGGTAACCACGTTGTCTGTAGCTTTGACGGTATAGGTTATTTCCGCCTTTTCAGGCGTGTAACCCGGAATATCCAGAGCTTTCAACGTAACGGCCTCGCCAACTTTGCCTGAATGAGAAGTGTCGTCGTCAGCAATGGACTTGCTCGTATCTTTATCGACGAACTTGATACTGATAGGAAGATCCATCTTCTTGTAGAAGAAGGTGTATTCGTTGTCCTTGGCCTTGAACGTGTACTGAACCTCAGTCTTCTCAGGTGTGTAACCTGGAATGTCCAGAGCCTTCAACGTAATCGTCTGTCCGATTGTGCCGGAGAGAGAAGAGTCGTCGTTAGCGATGGATTTACCTGTTTCTCTATCTACGTACTTAATCGTTAACTTATGTGGAGCTAGCGCATATCCGAACCATATGGTTTTATTAGGCTCCTGAATCGTTAACGTTTCTTCTGTAGGATCAGTACCCTTTTTCAATACATAGTTATCAAGCTTCGGAGCAGGCACCTTGTATTTCGGCCCTATGTCCAGCGCGTCCTTGCCGTTGACGGTGAAGGATCCACTGTACAACTGCTCTGCAAGATCCACACGTTCAACAACCTTGCCGTCTGCGTTAATAGGCTCGCCTTGGTCATTTACCTTGTAGCCTTTCACAAGTATGGAGCCTTTGCCGAAGCTGACTTGCGGCACTTCAAACTCTTTTGATGTACGTTGTTGATTCACATCTGTGTATTCCATGGTAGTTCGCCCGTTTGTCGGGTAATTGACATCGGCGCTTGGATTTTTGGAAGAGTCCATTTTGATGGTATATGTCAAGGTTGCCGGACTTCCTTCTACGATGTTGCCAACGTCCCATACAAACGTTTCAGAAGCTGCATCCCATTTCACTGTCCCTTGAGATACTTTATAGTCTTGATTTTCAACAGGCGCATTACCCTTGAAAATAAGGTTAAACATTTCACCCATCGGATCCTTGACTACAGCATTTTCAGCCGCGTAAGAGATTTTCCCTGCCAGTTCAGAGAAAACCTTCTCCAGCTCCGCACTGTCAGATGGGTAATAGTTGTTTGCTGAAGCGCTGTTTTTTAATACATATACAGCGTTAGCATCATTGCCGACCTCAAGCCCGATCGAATAAATGTTGATTCCTGCATCCTTGGATGCCTTGGCTTGAGATATCGTAGGAATTCCATTGTCCTTAACCGTATAGTTGCCTATCGTGTATCGATCCCCGAACAAGCCAGAGGATAATTGATAGCTGTTGCCTGAACCGATAGTCTTGGTGTAGTCAAAATCTGATAATACAAAGTTGTACTTATTGTTGGGCCATGAATAAGAGGCAGCTTTTTTTGCAGGAGAACTGAACGTTGGCGCACCGTCGCTGAGCAGCACAATAAATTTATTTTTGGCTGAACTCTTGGTAGCTAATAAACGATGTGCTGTGTAGAGAGCGCTTTGTATGTTTGTCCCTCCGGAAGCCGAGATACCCTTAATATTGTTCAGGAGCTGCTGTTTATCATTCTGGCCAAGGAATCCGGATGATGTGTCCTCTGAGCTGGTGCTAAACGTGACAAGAGCAATTCTTGTTTTGACGTTGGAAAAAAGCAGCGTATTTACAAATTTCTCTGCTGCCTTTTTGGCATTGTCTAACCGTTTGTAGGATCTCATACTGTCTGACTTG
The DNA here is from genome assembly GCF_050474385.1 of Paenibacillus sp. B1-35. Taxonomy (NCBI): domain Bacteria; kingdom Bacillati; phylum Bacillota; class Bacilli; order Caryophanales; family Paenibacillaceae; genus Paenibacillus; species Paenibacillus sp. B1-35. The sequence goes on along the minus strand of NZ_JBCHVJ010000004.1, from coordinate 418,982 downwards.
TCTAAGACAAGTACGACATCGGTGTCACCGGCTTCAACGTTCTTCCCTTCGGCGGTTAGAGTAATCTGCCATTCTCCCGGCGTCCCGGTTGGCTTCGCTGTCTTGCTTAATTTCACAGCACCTGGTTCTGGCCAGATTGGATCTTGTGCGGCTGCATCTGCACTTTGCAGTGTGTGAGGAATAAACCCGAAGAACACGGCAAATACGCACAGCCATGTTACAGCTAACTTTACTCTACGTTTCATTCAATTCGCCACCTCATTTTTTCATTTTATTCCTCCCTTAACTACAGTGAGTCCATGCCTCCTCATTCTTATTTATATAGCTCAACGGAAAGTTAATTCCGTCGGAACCTCACATAAATAAAAAAAGTCCGGCTGCAATAACGCGATCGTTAGTTGCAGCCGGACTGTCATAGGTCATAAGACCGTTAGACTCCGAAGCTTTGCGGCCTAATCTTTCGATTAGTGTGCCCTATGAGATTTAATTAAGTGCTTCGTAAATGTAAGCGTAGATGACTGAGATCCTAGGCATAGGGAACTATCATGCTCAATATAGGTTAAGAGGAACAATTTGTCAATGATAAGAAAATACTAGTTGGTATACATACTACAAGTATTAACCTACTAGAGTTGAATCATACATCGGACAGAGTGTCGTATCTTACTCTATTACGAGAAATTGATATGCTAGTGAATTCAGATATAGAACATAAATATTCATTTGAATCGCCGCCATGTCCATATGATAATAATTAGAGTAGTAAGTTAAAAGACTGATTTGCAAATTCACATATGGTGTATACAGCCGGTAAAACAATCACCCCATAGGGCTTAAGATTTTTGTAAGGATTGAGTAAGGAATAAGAGAACACTGTCTTATACAATAACTATGAAGACATCGGGAAATTGGCAACTGAGTGAGAGGAGATACTGCCATGACGTATCTAGTACGTACACATCATCTGTCGAAGACGTTCCAAGACAAAGAGGTCGTCTCGAATGTAAATATGAATATTCGCCAGGGAGAGATCTATGGATTTCTAGGGCCGAACGGGGCCGGCAAAACAACGATCATGAAGATGATCACGAACCTAATTAAGCCTACGATTGGTCAAATCGAATTGTTCGGAGAAACATTAGCTCCTGATTCCTATCATCTGCTATCCCGCATGGGGACAATTATCGAATACCCCGTATTTTATGACAAGCTGTCGGCGAGAGATAATCTGGAACTGCATTGTGCATATATGGGGTATCACAATATGCATTCCATTGATGAGGCACTGGAGCTTGTGAAGCTTCATCATGTTGGAAATAAATCGGTCAAGGACTTTTCATTAGGAATGAAGCAGCGCCTCGGTATCGCGAGAGCAATATCGACGAAGCCGGAATTGCTTATGTTTGATGAGCCTATTAACGGACTGGATCCGATAGGGATTAAGGAGATCCGGGATTTGCTGCTTATGCTGAGCAAGCAATATGGCACGACAATTTTGATATCCAGTCATTTATTGGGTGAGATTGAGCTTGTCGCAGATACGATTGGCGTCATTAATCATGGCCGGTTAATTAAAGAAGTATCCATGGATGAGGTTCGAATGAAAAATTGTGAATATGTTGAGATTGTGACAAGCGACTGCACGCGAGCTTCATTCCTGCTAGAAGATAAGTTAGGCATACACAATCTGCGGGTTATGGATGAGCGGATGATCCGGGTATATGATCCGAATATCCAGCAAGGAGTGTTGACGAAGGAATTGGTCCTGAATGATATCCAAATTGAATCGATTCACAAGAAAAACAGTTCCTTGGAGCAGTACTTTTTATCGTTATTGGATGGAGGCGATCATGTTGCTTAATCTAGTAAAATTGGAGCTTCGAAAGTTTAAAATTGGCGGATACATACGTGGGGCGATCATAGCTAACGTCGTCATGATGGCGTTACTATTTTTAATGTTATATACCCGGACACCGTTAGATGATATTGCTTTTCCCGAATATAATGCCCTTTTTGCGGGCGTGGATTCAATCGTACGGCTGACGTTTATTACCTTTGCAGCTGTGCTATTATCACGATATATTATCGAGGAGTATAAATCTAAGACCATCAACATCTTGTTCATGTACCCGATAAGCCGGAAAAAGCTCTTGATCAGTAAGCTGTTCATTGTTTGTACATTTACATTCGTCAGCATTATTTTATCTGAAATCGTGCTCAGTGCGATTTTGCTGACGGCTAATGCCGTGAAACCCAGCATTCAAGAGACGCTGACCTTGTCGATTATCGGGGAAGGGGCATTCCAATTCGTGATGAACGCGCTGGCAGCGAGTTTGATGAGTCTCATTCCTTTATATTTTGGCATGAAGAAATATTCGACGCCGGTAACGATTACTTCTTCCTTGCTTATTTCGCTTATTGTATGCTCCAACAATGTAGGAGTTGGCGGTATATCGTTAAATTCCATCATTATCATTCCAATTAGCTTGGCACTAATTGGTGTATTCGTTATATATATGACGATTAAGAAGGTTGATCGAGTAGACGTTGTGAACTAGCGCAGCTGCTGTCGTGTCCAAGTTCGTTGAAGGTACGGCTTCGACAACGCGATTCAAAAACAAATTAAAAAAACAGGAATTGCTATTTAGGTAATCCTGTGGTAAGATAACTATATTCAAATTTGACCTGATTCACATATTGCAGAGGGTTATTTTGAAACAGAATAACCTTGTCCAATATGTGAATTTTATTTATTAATGTAAATAAGAGGTCATGTAAATTTTAGGAGGTATTTGTTCATGCAAACAGGTACAGTTAAATGGTTCAACGCAGAAAAAGGTTTCGGTTTCATCGAAGTTGAAGGCGGCAACGATGTATTCGTACACTTCTCCGCAATCACTGGCGACGGATTCAAAACGTTGGACGAAGGCCAACGCGTTGAGTTCAACGTAGTTGAAGGCAACCGTGGACCACAAGCTGAGAACGTTGTAAAGCTGTAAGACACGTAAATACAATGCCCCAAACCTTAGGTTTGGGGCATTTATTATAGGTATTCAGAATAAGCTGTACAACAAGGAGCTGACCCTCAGGGTCGGCTTTTTTCATATGAATTGGTAATGATTATGTACGAAGTGAGCTTGGAATGTGCCATGTAATTGTCGATCTTTTTTTGTGCAGGAAAGCGTATGAGCTTCCTAAATTATGTTATGCTATTTGCAAGCAAGCTAACAATTTGCATGACTGCAAGGGGATAGAACCATTTTCAGACAGATTAATATAGAGGCTGGTGGATACGTACAACATGGAATTATCCGAGATTACCTCTTATTTTACAGAAGAACATTTGACGGCGCTGTTGGAGCAATTCCGTTCCTTCGGGCCGCTGCCCGGCATCTTGTTAACATTCATGAAATCCTTTATCCCTCCGCTGCCTACCATTGTCATTGTTGGTGTCAATGCTGCGGTATATGGGCTGTGGTGGGGGTTCCTTTATTCTTGGATCGGAATTGTGAGCGGCTGCATGTTGACGTTCCTCATCGTTCGCAAGATAGCAGGCCACCCTCTGCTGTCTCGTTGGGCAGAAAAGCCGAAGGTGAAGAAGAGCATGTTGTGGGTGCGTCATAACGCCTTCAGTTATGTTTTCCTGCTCAGTATTTTTCCTGTAGGGCCGTTCGTCCTCATAAATATGGTCGCGGCCGTGGCGCGTATGCGCATTCGTTCCTTCTTCATCGCCATTTTATTCGGGAAGGCGCTAATGGTGTTCACCGTATCTTATATTGGCCACGATATTCAACGGTTTATTGATCACCCATTGCAGCTTATTTTTGTTGTCTTATTTATCGGTCTGTCCTTGTATATAAGCAAAAAAATTGAAGCGCGCTTTACACGTTATGCTAATGAAGATGAACGCAGCGCTGCCACCATAGAACAACATAAGCAATCGGTATAAAGGTTCCCCGGATAAACTCCGGGGATTTTCATTTTTACAGAAGAAATCTGGCTCATTACATGACAACCATAATAAACCTAATGAACGTCAAGCAAACGCTGCTCTTGCTTTGTGCAGGATCTCGGTAATGCGTGCCTCATGTTGCTCCAGCTTCTTCTTGGACTGATCAATTTGACGAATAAGAGAGACGAGCGATGTTAGGGATTGGAGCGAGCTTTTTGCATCCCCCTTCTTGACGGCTCGATGGAGTGAGCTCCATAGAGGTGTAGCGCGTTTATGGAGTTCGCTGACCCTGCTCCGCTCAGATTTCATTTGCGCATTGACGGAAGGAATGCCCGCCAAAATCTCACGTACACGTTTGACGAATTTCGATCTGCTGTCTCGCGCTTTCTTCACAGCCCCTACCTTTGCTTTAATATCCATTCGGGCTAGCTGTACAGCGGCCTTCACAATACCGCGCTGCTTGCGCAGCATTTCCTTTCTCTCGTCTTTTTTGGAGACTATACGGGAAATTTGATCGTTCAGTAGCTGATAAGAAGCGAACAGGGGCTCATAGCGCTGTCTTGTCTGCTTTAGAGAGGCTTCCAGTTTGTTAATCTTATCAGTATCCCATTGCTGGAGTCTGCTGCGGATATTGGTTAAGATCTCCTTGTTTTTTGCTTGCAGCTTTTTTAATGAACCATCACGCTGCAGGATTTGATTTTGCAGAGCAATCAATTCACTGTACATGGTGTTCATAGAGCTTGCTTGTACAGTCGCTGTCGATTCCGTCATTTTCGTCATTGCTGACTTGGCTGAGGGAGACAATTCTTTCCCGGCTGCATGGGATATAGCTAAGAATGGTGGATGCAGGAGCAATGCGATTAGCATGATAGCTATGATGTTCCCAATTCTTCTTTTCATTCTAAACCTCCTTAATCGTTCATTCATTTTCCAGGCAACAAAAAAACCCGCAAGAAGGGCGTTTCTGCCCATTCCTACGGGTGCTTCCGTCGCAAGAAATGTTGTTATTCAATGCTTATGTAAAATATAACCAATCGGTTGTGTCTTTGTCAAGACGATCACTGATCAGGCTGACGGGTTTCGTAGCGATGGATGTTGCGAAAATGTAAGTAAAAGATAGCAGATTGTCATGTAATTCGATGGGTTCAATGAATGACACCCTGTATACTGGAGATTATAGAAGACAGTGAATACTTCATCATCCCAACTTTGCCTTAGGAGGAAATAAGCTATGATCGTTACCACAACATCAATTATTCAAGGAAGAGAAATCGTAGAATATAAAGATATTGTTACAGGAGAGGCCATCATGGGCGCTAACGTTGTTCGAGATTTCCTTGCATCTGTGCGTGATGTGGTGGGCGGACGCGCTGGCGCTTATGAAAGCAAATTGAAGGAAGCGCGCGAAATTGCGATGGAAGAAATGAAGGATGCAGCAAGACGGCTCGGAGCCAACGCTGTTGTCGGCATTGATGTGGATTATGAAGTTGTGCGTGAAGGAATGCTGATGGTTGCCGTAAGCGGCACCGCAGTTGTTGTTCGTTAATTAAGAAGTGGAATAACTAAGAGGTCTGGACAGCTTATTGCGAGCAGGACAGACCCCTTTCGCTATAGAAAAAAATGCGGCCAGCCTCCAGTCCATGAACCGGTGAAGCCAGCCGCGGTCATCGAAGTTGAGCGTTCTACTTCGTGTGGGCGTAATTGGTGTTGTTCGTTAGTGTAGGGAGCATCCGCGTTGATTCAACCATGGCGGATTGGCAAATCGGGCAGGTTGGGGTTTCGTCGAATGTGAAGTTCTCCCGCATCCAGCAAGAGCAGCCGTCTTGACTGCATTGCCAAATGGATGTTTGCTCCTCGGGAACTGGCTCGGGTTGTTTTTTTGCATAGTACATGGTAGAACCCTCCTTTTATTTGTGCGCGCTGATGAGATGGGATAAATAAAAGCGCGGGCTGAATGAAAAGAACTGCCCATATGGACAGCCCCTCTATTCACGATTGACTCGGCAAGTTCCAAGTATGTTTGCGAGCGCAGTCGGCACGGTGATAACAAAAATCACATAGTCATGCCGTTTTGCATGTTGCCGCTCTTTTATTATGTGAGGCAACTTCGAAAAATATGCGAAATTTTCTAATTTCACATGATGCTGTAAATGAATGAAGGAGGTCAAATCCATGAATGCCATCCCAGATCATCTTGCTCCGCATTTGCGCATTTTGTTCGTTGGCTATAATCCCAGTCTGAGATCAGGGGCGACAGGGCATCATTATGCCAATCCACGCAATCGATTTTGGCAAATCATTTATCAGGCGGGGCTGACCCCGCGCTTATATCGGCCGAAGGAAGATGGGGATCTTATTGAACTGGGTTATGGATTTACGAATATTGTCGCTCGACCAACGCGTACAGCTGCGGAAATCACGGCAGAGGAATACGCCGAGGGCCGACAGTTGCTTCGACAAAAGATTGATACTTATAAGCCGCAAGCTGTATGCTTTGTGGGCAAGGGCGTATATGAGAAGTACAGCGGGCGCAAGGGTGTTGCTTGGGGAATACAACATACACCGGTTATTGAGGGAGTATGTGAATTTGTGGCTCCTTCCTCTAGCGGACTTGTGCGGATGAAGCTTGACGAGATGGTAAGCATTTATGCTCAATTAGCAAGTTATCTCTCCATCTAAGAGTAGGATAAGACTCCTCATTTAACATGGAGGACGATGAAAGAGCATTTGCGAGGATAACTGCAAACGAACGGTACTTTGCCATGTGGATGATCTTTCTTGCGGGCAAAAGCGGCAGGAGGAGCTGTCACCACATTTTTCTAACATGAGTCTACTCCGTATACTTAAATAGGCTAAAATTGTGCACGTACAACAAGCGAGGAGTGACTTCTGTTTGAGTTACGAACAAATGTTAGATCGACGAAATGAACTGTTGAAACGGAATATCCAGCAATATATTGCGCAGGACAATCAGCACGGATTGAATTCACAAGAACAATACTTGATGAATCATATGATTAAGGAGCTTCACCAGAATATGCATGATCTTCATGCCAGCCATAAATAAGGCAGTTCGGTGGATGAGGTTGAATATAAGAGGAATAAAGGCGTCTGCTTCAGCAGGCGCTTTTTTGTGTGCATTTAAGCACTTATGGATAGGGTGCTTGAATCGGATTCATGACTATGATAGACTACTGTCACAAAATAGGTAGTCGGCTAAATAAAGGGGAGGGTGTTTGCAAGCGATGGATGATACATATTTGGATTCGCTAGAGGTGCTGCTCACGCAGGTTGTTCGGGCGTACAACAATGAAATGATGAAGAAGGTTCAGGACGTAGGCATTCATCCTGGTCAGCTGCCAATGCTATTTTTGCTCAGTGATCAGGATGGCCGCAGTCAGAAAGAGCTGGTAGCGAAGGCGAAAATTAAGCCAGCAACCGTAACAGTGATGCTGAACCGCTTGGAGAAAGCGGGACTCATTGAGCGGCGGTCAGATGAGGAAGATTTGCGCGTGTCGCGGGTGTATTTGCTGCCAAAGGGCAAGGAGGCAGTCGGATATGTGCAGGAGGCAGTGAAGGAAGTTGAACAGCAGTGCTTTCAGGGATTCCGAGAAGAGGAAAAAATACTGCTTCGCCGTTTTTTGCTGCATATGCATCATAATCTATCTCCTTATGATGAGGAGGAAACAGACGAATAAGTTCGACATTTATTATTAGTTGTCAAACTAATGTGAAAGGTGTGCGCTAATACCATGAAAAAGTTATTTGCTTATATACTGCCCTATCGCAAAGCGGCACTATGCGCCATGCTCCTCATGCTCGTTGAGGTCATGTGTGATTTAATGCAGCCGACACTTATGTCTCATATTGTTGATTATGGTGTAGCGAATCAGGATATGGGATATATCGCAAGAACAGGGCTCATGATGGTCGGGATCGCTTTGGTTGGAATCGCAGGTGGAATGGGCTGCGTCTATTTCGCCAGCACTGCTTCTCAGCACGTCGGTGCGGATATTCGCTTGGACATGTTCAAGAACATTCAAACTTTCTCCTTCGACAAATTGGATCAGTTCCATACCTCCTCTCTAATTACTCGATTAACGAACGACGTGGTTCAAGTCCAAAACGTGGTTCTTATGATGCTTCGCATGCTGACGCGTTTTCCGCTGTTGTTTATTGGCGGAATTGGCATGGCTTTTGCCCTAAACGCGCAGATGGCTCTTATTTTCCTCGTGACAGTGCCGCTGCTGCTTGGGGCATTAATCCTCATTTTTCGTAAAGGCATTCCCTTATTTAAACATGTACAAACAAGACTGGATAAATTGAATGGCATCATTCGTGAGAACCTTGCAGGAGTTCGCGTAATTAAAGCATTTGTTCGCTCTGATTATGAGAAAGAACGGTTTCAAGAGAAAAATGAAGACTTGGCAGAGATGACGGTAAGGGCAGCTCGAGTTATGGCGCTCATGATGCCTGTCATGATGCTGGTGATGAACTTTAGTATTGTAGCTGTTCTATGGTTTGGCGGCATGAAGGTCGACGGCGGTAGCATGCAGGTGGGCGAGGTCATTGCATTTACAAACTATATGATGCAGATCTTGTTCGCCCTCATGATGGTTGGAATGATGCTAATGACGTTGTCTCGTGCCAAGGTATCTGCTGACGGATCGCAGAGGTGCTGAATACGAAGACTGATATTGCTGATAACATTGCTGACAACGTCGCTGATGCCTCGTACAGCAGTGCAGATAGCTGTGCAGATGGTGAAGCATGTAATCTGGAAGATAGGTCGTCAACACATTCGGCTTCGCGCGGTGAGCTCTCCTTCGATAATGTCTCTTTCGGCTATGCGGGGGGAGGGGGACAACTGGTACTGCAGCAAATTTCCTTCACGGCGCAACCGGGAGAACGAATTGCCATTCTGGGGTCGACCGGTGCGGGTAAGTCGACGCTTGTCAATTTAATCCCTCGCTTCTATGATGTGACCGAAGGTCGTATCCTGCTCGATGGGACAGATATTCGTCATATTCCCTTGCGCTATCTGCGGCAACAGGTTGGCATGGTGCTTCAGGAGTCTATTTTGTTCTCGGGGACGATTCGGGATAATATTCGCTGGGGGCAAGCGGATGCGGCGGAAGAAGAGGTGCAGGCCGCTGCTGAAGCCGCGCAAGCCACTGAGTTCATTCACAAGCTGCCCGATGGTTACGATACGATAATTGGCCAGCGGGGTGTCAATCTGTCAGGCGGGCAGAAGCAGCGCTTGTCCATTGCACGGGCGCTGCTGAAGCGGCCCGCCATCCTCATACTAGATGACAGCACCAGTGCGGTGGATACAGGTACGGAGGCGCGTATGCAGAAGGCGTTCCGTGAACAACTGAAGGGTACGACATGCTTCATTGTTGCCCAGCGAATTAGTTCCGTGCTGGATGCGGATCGAATCATTGTGCTGGATGACGGCTGTATTGTTGGCATAGGTACTCATGGGGATTTGATGGAGAACTGTGACGTGTATCAGGATATTTATCGTTCTCAAGTAGGAGAGGAGGCGGTATAGCATGTCAGAACATCATTCTCGTTCAAGGAGAGAGCAAGAGCAAGGTTCCGCCACTGAGCCCTCCATAAAAATGATGGGACATAAAGGGCCTGGTTCGGGCGGAAGCATGCATCTCATGGGTTCCCCCAAGAAGGCGAAGCAATCCAAGGCGACGGTGTTAAGGCTGTGGAGGTACTTGCGTGCAGAGCGTACGCCGCTGTTTCTTGTTTTTCTGCTCGTCGTCGCAAGCTCCATATGTGCACTCATTGGGCCCTACATGATTGGCAAGGCTATAGATAGTCTTGGAATTGGCCGCGGTACGGCGGACTTCGCGCTGCTCGGAACACTGGTATCGGGATTAATTATGATATACGCGCTCGGTGCATTCACGTCATGGACTCATACGTATATGATGGCCAGCATATCGCAGCGGACGGTCAAGGCGATTCGGAAGGATGTATTCGATAAGGTACAAACATTGCCGCTTCGTTTCTTCGATGAACGTCCTCGCGGTGACGTGATGAGCCGATTGACGAATGATGTGGAAAACATCAACAATTCTTTAACACAGAGCACCATTCAGATTTTCACTAGCGTTATCACAGTGACTGGGGCTATCACTATGATGATAGCACTGAGTCCTGTACTGGCATTAATCAGCCTTATTGTCGTTCCGCTTGGGCTGTTTGTTACACGGAGCATTGCCAAGCGTACACGCCGATTTTTTGCCGATCAACAGCGCGAGCTGGGAGACATGAACGGATATATTGAAGAAATGATCTCGGGTCAGCGAGTGATTAAGGCATTCTGTCGTGAGGAAGAGGCAATTGCTATCTTTGCAAAGAAGAACATGCAGTTGAAGAAGGTAGGCATTCAAGCGCAAGCATTCTCAGGGTTCATTCCCCCGCTTATGAATGCCATCAACAATATCAGCTTTGCCTTAGTGGCGGCAGTCGGCGGTTATATGACGGTTCAAGGCGTCATTACAATCGGCATTATTACGGCTTTCTTGAATTATTCCAAACAGTTCGCTCGTCCAATAAATGAGCTGGCCAATCAATACAATATGCTGCAAGCGGCGATTGCGGGTGCGGAGCGTATCTTTGAGATTATGGATGAACAGCCGGAGTATGCGGATCAACAGATGAGTTTGCCTATGACGGGTATAAAGGGAGAGGTTGTCTTTCGCAATGTATCCTTCGGGTATAAGCCGGACGTGCCAGTGCTGAAGCATGTTGAACTGACGGCGAGTCCCGGACAAACAATAGCGCTTGTAGGCCCGACAGGGTCGGGGAAGACAACGGTTGTCAACTTGTTGATGCGCTTCTATGATGTCAATGATGGCTCTATTCTCATCGACGGCCAAGACATCAGGGATATGGATAAGGACGAGCTGCGCGCCTCTATCGGCATGGTACTGCAGGATACCTATTTGTTTGCTGGCACTGTGAGGGATAATATTCGGTACGGAAGACTGGACGCGACAGAGGAAGAGGTTGAGCAGGCGGCAAGGCTGGCTAACGCACATTCGTTTATCATGCGTCTATCTGGTGGCTATGATGCTGTTCTGACAGAGGACGGAAGCAATGTAAGCCAAGGCCAGCGTCAGTTGTTGACGATAGCGCGGGCTATTTTGGCCGATCCGGCCATCTTAATCTTGGATGAAGCGACGAGCAGCATTGATACGAGGACAGAGATGCATATTCAGAGGGCGCTTCAAATCCTGATGAAGGGACGTACGAGCTTTGTGATCGCGCATCGATTAAGCACTATCCGAGAAGCGGATCAAATCCTTGTTATTGAGAATGGATGCATAATAGAGCGTGGAACGCATAGTGAATTGCTGAAGATGGAAGGATTTTATTACCGATTGTGCATGAACCCTCTTGCCCAAGAAGTGTCCTAATGCAATCGGAGTTTTACAATTGGCATTTTAATCCAATGTCGGCTTGTTAGGAAGAGCTGCTTGTATCGAGGAGGCGGCTCTTCTTTGTGTCTGCTGCAAGCACTTTTTGCGGGGGCTGTCCATGGATGTAGGTTGATCAGGGACTTGAAGGATGTTACGATCATACTTCCGGATCCATGTGAGCATTAGCAAAATAGGTTCAAGTTAAAGAAGAGGTGAGGTAAGTAATGTTTACACACAGATTTGCACCCTATCAATATACTGGCTGGGGATCGGTAGCCCAGCTGTTGCCTGAAGTAGAGCGTCATGCGCCAAAACGGATATTATGCGTTACAAGCAAGTCGGTTTATCGCAACGGCACTGTGGAGCGTGTGCTTCAACCACTCAAGAAAGCAGGCTATGAGATTGACATTTATGCGGATACGATGCCCGAGCCGCCAATTGCGGCAGGCGAGGCGCTCGTCCAGTATACGCGTGAAGGGAAGTTCGACCTCGTCATTGGTTTGGGCGGGGGAAGCGCGATGGATCTTGCGAAGCTGGCGGCAGTTCTATCGCAGCATGAGGGAGCAGTAGCGGAGTATTTGAATCTAAGCGGGACTCGTCCATTGACTGTAAGGGGCCTGCCGAAAATTCTTATCCCCACGACATCAGGAACAGGCTCGGAAGTAACGGATATTTCCGTGCTGTCATTGGACACGACCAAGGATGTTGTGGCTCACGATTATTTGCTGGCTGATGCGGCGATTATTGATCCAGAACTGACTGTGAGTGTGCCGCCGCGGGTTACTGCGGCATCGGGAATGGATGCACTAACACATGCGATTGAGGCTTATGTATCGATCCACGCCAGCCCAACTACGGACGGGGTAGCGCTGCATGCGATTCGCTTGATTAGTCGTTCGCTCGTCCGGGCAGTGAAGGATGGTACGGACAAAGAAGCGCGGACTGACATGAGCTATGGCAGTTATCTAGCCGGCCTAGCCTTTTTCAACGCAGGAGTGGGCGGCGTTCATGCTCTTGCATACCCATTGGGCGGACAATTCCATTTGTCCCATGGTGAGTCGAATGCTGTGCTGCTGCCGTATGTGATGAATTATATCCGTGGCGCTTGTATGACTCGTCTTCGACATATTGCAGAGGCGATGGGCGCAGATACTCGGGAATTAACGGATGCAGAGGCATCTTGCTTAGCGGTCGAACGGATGAAGCAGTTGATTCAAGAGTCAGGAATTCCGCATACGTTGGATGCTTTTGAGATACCTCGTGATGCATTGGATTCGCTCGTGAAGGATGGCATACAGCAGCGGAGATTGCTCGCTCGCAGTCCGCTGCTGCTGACGGAAGACGATATTCGACGTGTGTATTCATCTGCTTTCGAAGGGGTGCCGACAGAGGCAGCTCCGATTCATCATGAGCCATGAACCATCAGCGGTAAGGGACTTAGAGCCAATAATTAGAAAACCATTTATATAGAGAAGGAAGGGTCTGCTTCTCATGCATCCATTTAGACGTGGAAGCTGGGAAAACAGGCTCTTTTTTCATTTGACACAATTGAGTTGTAAGGATCACATGTAAGTGGCGGAATAGGCGTGTATAATAGGGGTATTAGGTATTATAGGAACTTAGGAATGAATATCACATGTATTCCAGATTGAACACTACCGGATGCAGGGGGAGACGGCGTAACTATGAAGCGTATCGTAGATGTTGCAGCGCAATTAGGCATTCCACAGGAAGAGGTAGAACAGTACGGGAAGTACAAGGCCAAACTGGGGCAAGAGGTATGGGATCGCGTAGCTAATCAACCGAACGGGAAGCTCATTCTTGTCACCGCAATGAATCCGACGCCGGCAGGAGAAGGGAAGACATTGACGACAATTGGGCTGACGCAGGGTCTAAATCGTATTGGACGCAAGGCGGTAGCGGCTTTGCGGGAACCATCTCTTGGCCCATGCATGGGGATGAAGGGCGGTGCTACAGGCAGCGGAAGAGCGCAGCTTGTGCCTGCTGAAGATATTAACCTACACTTTACTGGTGACATTCATGCTGTGTCATCCGCGCATAGTGTGCTGGCTGCTATGCTGGATAACCATATTTATCATGGAAACGCGCTGCGTATTCATCCTTCGCGTATCGTATGGAAGCGGGCGGTCGATATGAATGACCGTGCGCTTAGAAGCATCGTAATTGGTCTAGGAGATGGCAATGGTGCAGTTCGCGAGGATGGGTTCATGATTACGACGGCCTCGGAGATTATGGCCGTATTGTGCTTGGCTGAGGATATGGACGATCTCCGCAGCCGCTTGGGACGCATTGTGGTAGCTTTTAATGAAGAAGATGAACCGGTTACTGCGGCGGATTTGAATGCAGTGGAAGCGATGTGTGCATTGCTGAAGGATGCCATCCACCCGAACCTAGTGCAGACTGGAGAGGGAGATCCGGTGCTGGTGCATGGCGGGCCTTTTGCGAATATCGCACATGGCTGCAGCAGTGTTCGGGCCACGCGACTTGCACTGAAGCTGGCTGATTATGTAGTAACGGAGGCGGGCTTTGGGGCCGATCTTGGAGCAGAGAAGTTCATGGATATTAAATGCCGTCAGACGGGATTGTTCCCATCGGCAGTTGTACTGGTTGCTACAGTAAAGGCATTGAAATATAACGGCGGTGTTCCCAAACAGGAGCTTGCTGTTGAAAATGTGGATGCGGTTCGGGCCGGATTCGTAAATGTGAAGCGCCATATTGAAAATATGAAGCAATTTGGGGTGCCGCTAGTTGTCGCAGTGAACCGATTCGCAACCGATTCGCCTGCCGAGCTTGAGGCTGTCATAGAATTATGCGGGGAATCGGGAGTACGGGCGATTTTGTCGGAGGCTTGGGAACAGGGCGGCGAAGGATGCCGAGAGCTGGCACATTATGCAGCAAACTTAGCTGATTCCTCCGAAGCAGAAGCGAAATTCCAACTGTTGTATCCAGATGAATTCTCTATTGAGGAGAAGATTGAAGCAGTCGTTACACGCATTTATCGTGGTGCAGGCGTTCATTATCATCCTGCAGCGAAGCGTGCGCTGCGCAAGTTAGAGCAGCTTGGTGTGAGCCGATTGCCTGTATGTATGGCGAAAACTCCATATTCCTTCTCGGATCGTGCAGGTCAGCTTGGAGCACCTGAGCAGTTCACCGTTGAAGTGAAGGATGTCCGTTTGTCTGCTGGGGCTGGCTTTATTGTGGTGCATACAGGGCAAGTGATGACGATGCCGGGAATGCCGACGGAGCCCGCTGCTGAGCGCTTATCTGTTGACTCGCAGGGCCGAATTACGGGCCTGAGCTAGTTCAAGAAAGGATTGATCGTTGTGGCAATAGCAGAGATTACTGTAATTCCTGTGGGCACGGGCTCTACAAGCTTGAGCGGGTATGTGGCAGGGATGCAGAAGGCACTGGAGAGTGTCGAAGGTATTACCTATGAGCTCACCGCGATGGGAACGATTATAGAAGGGCCGCTGGATCGGCTGCTTGCAGCGGTGCAAGCTCTTCATGAGAGTCCATTTGAAGCGGGAGCGCAGCGAGTGTCTACTGTGCTAAAAATAGATGATCGAAGAGACAAGCCTTCTTCGGTAGCTCAAAAGCTTCAATCCGTACGAGAAAAGCTGAATAAGGACAACGAAGACGCCCAAATATAAATGACGACAAAAACACCCGGTATGATGGCCGCTAGCGCTGCATACCGGGTGTTCGTGCATGAAGGAGCGGCAGCTCCGTCATTTATTGTTCCAATTTCTCTTCTTGATGCAAGATTTGGATCGTATCGATTGCCTCGGCAGCGATATCTGTAATAATCCCATCTGCCCCTAGTGTGTAGAAGCGCTCAACACTATCCACATCATTTACGGTCCATACATAAATAGGCTTGCCGCTCATCTTCGCGGAGCGAATCAGCCTAGGTCGAGCGAATGACTCTTCTACGACGAAGAAGTCTGCCTCGAATCGATTGAGCGGAGCGAAGGTTGCAAAAATAACATATCCAACCGTTAAGTCTGGTGCAGCCTTCTTCACTTGCTGTACGAGCTCATAGTCGAGGCTTTGCACGATAATTTGTTTTTCGGCTTTATGTTTTCGTATCGTGTCGACAAAGATAGGAACAAGGTTTTTCTCATGCCCATGTGTTTTCAGCTCTACATTCAGCTTGATCTTTCCCTTTGTTCGCTCCAGTACATCGTCAAGGGATGGCACGTAGTCACTAAATTCTCCAACGCGCAGCGGAATTTGCTGTAACTGAGCGAGAGTGAGGTCGTACACATTCACATTTTTGCCGGACAGCCGCTTCAAGTTCTCATCATGGATGACGGCAAGCTTGCCATCCTTCGTTTGCAGAATGTCGAGCTCAATATAATCGGCCCTTGCTCGAATAGCTCCTTCGAAGGCCCCCATCGTATTTTCCACACCGGAGGTAACAGCGCCCCGATGAGCCATAATAATGAACTTATCATTGGCTTCTCCCCAATCAGTCAGTAAGGTGGTTGCACCCCAGCCGATAGCGATCAAAATGAGCAGCCCGAAAGTAGTCACTGCTGAACGGTACCGCCGTAGGAGTGAGCGCCGCATATCGCGGCCTTCCCATACTGATGCATCAACTCCATCGATATCGATGTTCACATTGTGAACACCTTGATAACGTACGTACAACAATGTAATAACGGTAATAAACAGCGGCGTCATGACAAGGGTAGCGATATACAAGCCTAGACTGAGCATTATACCGAATGTGATGAATAAGGTAGACTCGCCGCCTCCATCAGGAAGCATCATTCCAATGAAAATAAATAAACAGATAAGCAGAATGAACAGGATTAGGAAAATGAAGGCCCATTCTAATACTGCTCTAACTAAAGACCACTTGCTCCGCCAGAACAATCGGCCGCTTCTGCGAGCAGCGTTCCAAAATTGATTTTTCCCCTCTAATACCATAATCGGAAGGGCGTAAATGCAAAACAAATTCAGAACAAGGATAATCAGTGCAACAATGACCAGGGCGATCGTTCCAA
The DNA here is from genome assembly GCF_050474385.1 of Paenibacillus sp. B1-35. Classification (NCBI taxonomy): domain Bacteria; kingdom Bacillati; phylum Bacillota; class Bacilli; order Caryophanales; family Paenibacillaceae; genus Paenibacillus; species Paenibacillus sp. B1-35. The sequence continues at coordinate 402,555 of NZ_JBCHVJ010000004.1, read as the reverse complement.
TACTTGTCTTCATCAGCTCTCCGGTAACGAAGTTTGGTATCGTTACATTAGGCAGCAGTGATCCGCCGATGCCAGCGTCAAGCAAAGGGAACAGCAGCAGCAAATAGAGAGCGAGACCGAATATCCCGATGCGCCATAAGCCTGGAAGGCGAGAAATCGCCTTGAGCAATACAGGCCGAATTCGTGCTCGCTTTTCCAGAATTCCATAATAGGCAATGTAGACGAGAACCGCGAGCTCGGTGTAGATGAGCATTATTGCGATCGGTGCCATGAGCAGGAGGCTGATTAGGCCATATCTGCTGAACACGAAGCGCAGCAGGTCATGGTTGGCGGCTGCATTGAAGCCCCCAACATCGAGTATTTTGTTGAACAGTATAGTGAGCAGCGGGATGAATACGCCTATCGTCAACAATTTATACACCAATTCAAATAGGAGGAAGGGACGATACGCATATTTCCACACCTTCACAATATCCCGTGTCATTCGAAAGGGGATGAAGCGGGAACGGTGCTTTTTGGTATGCTTCGCATTCATGATTTCGGTTTTCCTTTAGATACAGTATCGTTAATCTATAGTATTCATTATAGACGAAGCTTCGGTTGTTACCAACACTTGGGGATGAAAACGGCCAGTTTTAATTAGTAAAATATAGTTGATATTGTGCGTGGAATGAATAGACTCAATACATGTTGACGATAGAAAATATATGCTAGGAAACAAAGGAACAGCCCTCTCACTTCAAGCAGAAGGTAAGAGGGCTGTATATTCCGGGTTATCGTTCATTAGGCTGTCTGTGGCTAAATTGCTTATACCCAGCCTCTTGCGCGCATAGCTTCAGTAACGCGCTGAAGCGAAATCATATAAGCAGCCGTACGAAGATCTGTACCGTACTCTTTTGCCAAATCGCGAACAGCATTATACGATTTCACCATATTCACTTGAAGCTTCTCAAGAACTTCTTCCTCACTCCAGTAGTAGTTCATCAGGTTTTGTACCCATTCGAAGTACGATACGGTTACGCCGCCGGCATTCGCCAGGATGTCAGGGATAACAATCGTTCCGTTTTTATTCAGGATTGCATCCGCTTCAGGTGTTGTTGGGCCATTTGCGGCTTCTGCAATGATGCGTGCCTTAACGCGCGGTGCGTTTTCCTGCGTAATGACATTTTCCAATGCAGCCGGAATTAAGATATCAACGTCCAGTTCAAGCAACTGCTCATTGCTGATATGGTAGCTTGCGCCGTAGTCCAGGATTGTTGCTTCGTCCTTCAACTGCTCTACTCGATCCAAATCAAGGCCATTTGCATCGTAAACACCGCCGCGGGAATCGCTGACTGCGACAACTGTCGCGCCCAGATCTGTAAGCAAGCGAGCTGCAATACGTCCAGCGTTACCGAAGCCCTGAACGGCTACCTTTGCTTTTTCGATTGGCAGCTTAATATCTTCCAATGCGGATTGGATCGCGTATACGCAACCTTGTGCAGTTGCTGCGTTCCGACCTTGGGAGCCGCCAATAATAATTGGCTTGCCTGTAATGACTCCTGGGGAGTTGTGTCCGCGCAAGCGGCTGAATGTATCCATCATCCAGCCCATAATTTGTGGTGTTGTATATACGTCTGGAGCTGGAATATCGCGCTCTGGGCCTACGATGTCGGCAATTGCCTCCATGAATGCGCGGCTTAGACGCTCAAGCTCGCCTTTGCTCAATGTGCGTGGGTCAACGATAACGCCGCCCTTGCCGCCGCCGTATGGCAAGCCAACAACGCCGCACTTGAATGTCATCCACATGGAAAGTGCTTTTACCTCGTCAATTGTTACATCCGGATGGAAGCGAATGCCGCCCTTTGTTGGTCCTACTGCATCGTTATGCTGCGAGCGATAGCCTTCAAAGATACGAACGGAGCCATCATCCATTCGAACCGGAAAGCTGACCGACAGAACACGCTTTGGTCTTTTCAGTAGTTCTGTTACATGCTCCGGCAATTGCAATTTAGCAGCAGCAGTATCAATTTGCCTCTTAACGATTTCATATGGGTTAAGTACTTCTGTTTGTTCGCGTTGTATGGTTTCCATAGGACTTCCACCTAACCTCTCTGCAATATAGGAACACTTTTCACACATTATACTGACAATGTGCGCTTTTTGAAATACGAATTGTCGCAAATACGACCGTTTCCGTAAAAGAAGATTTTACACAGGGTGATAAAATTTATTACATTAATATAATCTTTTATGGTCATAAAACCTTTTTATAGAAAAAATTTAACAATTCCCCGTCATTTTTGTGTCCTTTATGAGTGTACATATACTGTGTGTATTCATAGATATTTTGCTCATAAACCCATGAATTATAAGGGTGGTGAATAGAAAAATATATGTTGTTTTGTCTATTCCAAGAGTACAATCTGACCAAGTCTAAAAAGTTACACTGGTTAATTCAACCATGGGGGCAGAGGGGAGTTGTAGTTTTGGGGGATACGAATGAAGATAGTCCAAATTTGTGATTGTTCGTCTTTTGGTGAAATACGGCTTTTTTGTATGAAAAAAGAGGCGCCTGCTTGTCGGTAATTCGAATCCGACAGAAGCGGCGCCTCGTATATTCTTAATCGAGTATTGAAACTTGTAAACCATTAATAAATTCGTTAGGATACGTATTCGGTAGCAGGAAAAGAACCGATATACTTGGCGTCAGGACGGTAGATGACATTATCCTTTGCCTGCTCAATCATATGGGCAGTCCAGCCAACCGTGCGGCTGGCCGAGAAGGTTGGTGTGAACAGTTCACTAGGCAAGCCGATAGCACGCATAATGGCTGCTGCATAAAATTCAACATTCGCATATAGTTTCCGGCCCGGCTTATATTCATCGAGCAATCGTACGGCAGTGTCCTCAACGGATTGGGCCAGATCCAGCCAGTGATCACTTTCCTCCATCTGTGCAATGCGCATCTTCAATGCCTCTGCTCGTGGATCGCGTGTCCGGTAAATTCGGTGTCCGAATCCCATCAACAGACGATGCTGCTCCAATTGTCCGCGCAGCCAGTCTTCCGCGCAATCAGCAGTTCCGATTTGCTCTAGCATTTCGGTTACACCGGATGGTGCTCCGCCATGAAGCGACCCCTTCATTGCGCCGAGCGCTCCTGTTAATGCGGATACCATATCCGACTCCGTGGAGGTAATGACGCGTGCAGTGAAGGTAGAGGCATTCAGTCCGTGCTCCATCGTAAGGATCATGTACGTTTCTAGAGCACTGGCATGAATATCGGATGGAACCTCACCGGTAAGTAAATATAAATAATGAGCCGCATGGCTCAAAGAACTGTTAGACGGAATCGACTCCCAGACGGGCAGTCCATTCTTCTTGCGATATAGATTCGCGATAATGGCAGGCATTACCGCTGTTAGCGCCATCGCTTGCTCGACGTGTGGAGCGCCTTCGTATACTGTCGTTCCTAGTACAGATACTGCGGTGCGCAGCTGGCTCATCAAGTTCATGTCTGAAGGAAGCTGATTCAAGCATTGGATGACAGGCTCAGGAAGCTGTCTGCAGCGTACCCAGGCTGCCTTGAAGGATTGCAATTCTGCTGAGTTCGGCAGAGAGCCGTACCAGAGCAAGTAAGCCACTTCCTCGAAGGAATGTCGAATAGCAAGCTCTTTTGCATCATAACCACGATATAGCAATATACCGGCATTTCCGTCAATGAAGCTCAATTCGGTTTCCGCAGCAACAACACCCTTTAATCCCTTGTCAACCATCATTTCCCTCCTCCTTTATTATGTATTATTATATACATGGCATTTGATTAAAAATATTGAAACGTTTTTATTGGTTTGATAGGGAATCCTAATCAATGGGAGCTGATTACAATGGATTTGAAGTGGATTCAAACGTTTGTGCATGCAGCTGCGCATGAAAATTTCCGCCGCACCTCAGAGGAATTATTCATCTCTCAGCCGACAGTCACGATCCAGATTAAGCAGCTCGAGCAATATTTGGGTTCGCGCTTGTTCAAGCGGGTTGGGCGTAGAGTAGAGCTGACAGAGGAGGGACGCCGATTTCTTCCGCATGCGAAGCATCTGTTGTCTGTACATGAGGAAGGATTGCAGGAACTGCATCGCCTCAAGCAGGGCTATTCCCGGAGATTGAATCTTGCGGTATCTCCGCTCGTAGCGGCTTATCTCATTCCCCATGTGCTGAATCGCTATGTAAGCGCCAATCCTGACGTGGAAGTTCAAGTTCAAGTGCTGGAATCGAAGCAGATTGCCGATGCAGTGCTGCAGGATCAGGTGGATCTTGGCCTGTCCCGCCTATGGGCAAGCGATGCACGGCTTACCTGCGATATATTGGGGGAAGATGAGGTGGTGCTGGTCGCACCTCACGATGGGTATGATGCGGAAAGTGCTGCCCCTCTTCATTTAGGCGATTTGCTGGCGACGCATATGCTGCTTACTTATAATCATCCGGAATATTGGGAACCGTTGATGCAGGAGCTTCAAACGAGGTATCGATATATTCGCACTATGCTGGTTACCCAAGTTCATGTGACGAAGCGGTTTATCGAAGAAGGGTTGGGCATTTCCTTCTTGCCTGAAATTACAATTCGCCGTGAACGAACGGAAGGCCGATTGCTTCAGGTGGATTGCCCGGAATTGGTGCTGCCAACAGCAAGAACATATGCCATTATGAAGCATGATGTAACGGAGGGTCGTCGCTTTTTAGAGTTTTTCCGGGGATTTATATAAGTGGGCATGAGCCTGACTTTACTAATATGGATTTGAACAGAGTCGTCATTAACGGTATGCTAGTGCCAAGAATAGTGGAGTGACAGGGAACGGGGAGGACACCGATTGTGACCAATATATTAATTGTGGATGACGATAAGGAGATCGCAGGCTTAATCGATATTTATTTAAAAAATGAAGGCTATCATACAATTAAGGCTTTCAATGGTTTGGAGGCACTGGAGGTGCTTGAGCAGGAATCGATTGATCTCGTCATCCTTGACGTCATGATGCCTAAGCTGGATGGTTTGGCTGTGTGTCGTAAAATTCGCGAGCAGAAAGCGACGCCGGTCATGATGCTCAGTGCGAAATCTGAGGATATGGATAAAATCATGGGCCTCATGACCGGGGCGGATGATTATATGACGAAACCGTTCAATCCGCTTGAAATGGTTGCGCGTGTGAAATCGCTTCTTCGCCGTGCTTATTTATTGAATTCACAGCTTCAATCCCAAGCGCAGCCATTGGATGTGATTCGCATTCAGGCGATGGACATTAACAAAGCGACGCATTCCGTGAAGGTGGATGGGCAGCCGATCCATCTAACAAGTGTGGAATTCGACATTCTCTATTTAATGGCGAGTCATCCGGGCAGGGTATTCAGTGCGGAAGAATTGTACGAACGAGTATGGAAGGAAGACTTTAATGGATCGCACAATACGGTGGCGGTTCATATTAGCAAGCTTAGGGACAAGCTGGAATCCAGCGGGGGCAAGCTTATTCAGACCGTATGGGGAGTAGGGTATAAGATTGAAGACACCATGGTATAGAAGTATTCGGTGGAAGATGCTGTTCACATTTATGTTTAGCATAATATTAGCATCTATAACTGCATACCTGTTACTAGGCTTTGCCCTATTTGTGTATAGTTACTTTCATATCGAGCTGCTTAACGATCTGTTTCGGTTCTTAGAAAGGCTGTTTGGGGTTGTTGGACCGCTGATCGTAGTCGGGCTTGCCCTGTTCGTCGGCATCTATTTCTTATTGAATCGCAGACTGATCAAAAGTATGGAGCAAATTACGGCAACCGTACAGCGTATGGCTGATGGCAATCTTGATGCCCGCTGCACCGTTGCCTCGGATGATGAAATTGGCAGGCTTGCTGATAACATTAATCGAATGGCCGAGCAGATTAAGCTGTCATTAGAAGAAGAGCGCCTTGCAGAGCGCACCAAAAATGAACTCGTTACCAGTGTGTCCCACGATCTTCGTACACCCTTAACCTCTATTATGGGGTATTTAGGCTTGGTTGAGCAGGATCGATACAGGGATGAAGTGGAGCTGCGGCATTATACAAATATTGCTTATGAGAAGGCTCAACGTTTACATGTTATGATCAATGACCTATTCGAATATACCCGCATGAACGGTGGAATGACGCTGCATACGAGACCGCTCAATATTGTAGAGATGGCAGGCCAGTTGTGTGTACACTATCGCTATCCGATGGAGCAGGAGGGTCTGACCATCTCCATGCATAGTGATGAGGATCAGTATTGGATCGAGGCGGATCCGGACAAGCTGGTGCGGGTGTTCGACAACCTGCTAACGAATGCAATGCGATATGCGCCGCGCGGATCCGAAGTGGGAATATTCCTTCGCAAGCGGGGGCAACGGATTATGATCTCTGTGCACAATAGCGGGGAGCCTATTCCTACTCATGATTTGCCGCACATCTTCGATCGCTTTTATCGCGTGGAGAAATCAAGATCGGAACATTCCGGCGGCTCTGGATTAGGTCTTGCCATATCCAAGACGATCGTGGAGCTGCATGGAGGCACAATTGAAGCGATAAGCAATCAGGAAGGCACTTACTTTGTCGTGGAGCTGCCATGCTGTTCGACACCTCCAGAGAGACAAGAAGGGGCCGTCTGATAGGATGATCCGATAAGACATGTTTTATGAAATGCAACAATATGCTGGCGAAAAATGTCTGGCTGGGACGAATACTGTACATGTTGAAGAACGAATAACAATTCTGCTATTGCAGTATTACGTCCTTTGTTTTGTCTATTGCTCAATTCATAATTACTTTACATTTATTGATCGGAGATCCAATCCCAAAACGGGAAACCATAAATGCTAATAAACATGTCTAAAGATTTCAACATATTATTACCGAAATAAGTTAATTTATTTTCTCCAATAGAAGGTTTCTATTTTCTATTCTTAAAAACAGTAAAAGCAATAATAACCATTAAGATTAGATTTCCTATTATTGTGATATCAAATGGAAGATTCTTATTTGAAAATAGCAAGAATCCTGTTGAAACAACAGCTACTGCAAGTAAAAATAATGCACTAAGCAAATTAGGTCTTTTTGAGCGTTTAAAAATCAGCAGGATAACTCCTACAGCAATAAGCGCGTAAAATAGGAGCAGCATAGTAACACTTAGAAACGGCAACCCGTTGTTTAACAAAGGGATCACTCCTAATTCGATAGCCTGCCCTTTAACTTATCAAATTTGTTAGGACTTAAATGTCAATCGGTCATCATAATCCCATACCCAATACTCTTCTCCGTGAAAGTCTAAAAGTCTGGCTAACCATGTAGTAAAATCAGAATGAATTTTAATTGCTTCATCAATCGGATCTATACCGCCCAGATAAAACATGTAGGGATATTGCTTGGATTTACACCTATTTGAATCAATATATATGCCGCCATTCCACAAGATCTTTTGACACGTCTCCGTTACAAGTAAATGCGACTATCTCTTGATTCGGGTATGCTTTTGTATAGTCTTCATACGATTGCAGCAACGTTTTAATCGTTTTCAAATTATGTTCACTCCAAAGTGTAAAGACGCCTCCAAACCGACTGTATTTTTGAGGATGGAAGCGTCTTTTTTTTATAAATTTGACTATAATCTTTAATTATTTGAAGACTTAAACGTTAACTTGTCTTCATAATCCCATACCCAATATTCTTCACCTTGGCAGATAAACAGTCTGGTTAGCCACGTGGTAAAGTCGGTGTGTATTGGAATTGCCTCGTCAAGTTGATCTATGCTGCCTAGAAAAAACATGTATGGATACTGCCCCGAGCGACATCTTTCAGAATCAATGCATATATCCCCTGTTGTGAGGTCTGTCCTGGCAATAGGATACCAATGCTTGGGTAGTTTCTTGGAACCGTCGCTTATGCCTTGTATGTCCTCTAAAGTGTAAATATTTATTCCTCCACCGTAATATGGATGTTGGAACAAAACGCCTCCATTGTGAAGAAGGTAAAACTCCCTTAAATCAGAAGGGAAGTACCATCCATTTTTTTTGATGAATTGATTCAGTTCATCTTCTGAAACGGAAGGATTCCATTTTATTAAACTCTCCCTGCTTCCATTTACCGTAAAGATGTTTAATTCTTCATTTGTAAATTTCCTTGAATAATTTTCAAATGATTGCAGCAACTCTTTTATAGAATCCAAGATTGCACACTCCTGTAATTAAGTATTTTAATAGTAGTCCCACCAATCGTGTACAGTCCTGTGACCTAATACACCGTTGCTTCCTACCCTTCCTTTCCAAAGAGGAATTAAGTTGTAAACTCCATTACTTCCACCGATTTAAGAGGCGTCATATGATGAATCTCTACATCACTCCAACTAAATCTTGTTGGTTTCCCATAGTTTTTTTCGTAGTGCTCCATGAGGTCTTCTCTATATCTATGTCCTCTCTTTTGTGGGTTTACAGGTAGATTTGCATTAGATTCGATTAAAATGATTCCCGATTGTGGGTCTCGGTATTTCGGATACTCTACGCCCATTGAAAAGAAAAGCATCATTAACTTTTTCAAGAATGAAACCTTCCCAAATTTGTGAATTAAAAGAAACGGGCGGGAAGCAATTGATAGTTAGTCTAAAGAAACTTAAATGAGCTTCCTCATGATAATTGCTCTATGTGGCTACATTGGTGTGTACGTATGTTTGTAGTAAAGTTGATGAGGATAGTGATTGTGGAAATACAGTGTATACTAATTCCTGTTATATGACTTAAGCCTAATGTATGATCAAATTCATGAGTGGCAATATGTGTTAGATTATTGATATTCACCATGTCACTATCTTGAATAATACTATAGTAAAGCGAAATCACGCTATAATTCCAATTAAAATATCTAGAATCAATGGAATATTTGCTGGCTAAAAAATAACATAAGGTACTGCAAGTACTAATCTATTTTTCACTTCTGTTGGCCTCTACATAGACTTCATCTGTTGAATGTTCTCTAAAACTAGCAAAGCCAGAACTCTGACACTGTACTATAAAAAGATACTATAGGCATCACTAATAATTGACCAAGAAAATGTCCTCGTTAATCGCCCTTCCTTTTCTTAATCATATATTTCTTAATCCAGTACTCAAACCCGATGCATATTTGACCAAGAATGGAGAGGAGAACGGAGATATAAAAAGCCGTATCCAACCCTGAAATGGATACATACGGGAAAATGTTAAAGACAAAGTAAATAATTAACGTATCTCCAATCACATTGACAATGAGACTCATCATTCGAGTAGGCTGTTTTTTAAAAAAGGCATATAATACTGCATATATGAACGGATGTATAAACGATTCCACGAGCAGAAACAAGAGGATTATGTACATCGATACCGTAAATGCGGCATAACGATTTGGAAATGAAAGTGTTTGGTTCAATGCTCCTATTCCGATTAATAATACTGTGAATAATCCAGCCAACAATGAAACGATTGTGAGTAATAGAAGTGCCAATACCGGAACGAGCCACAGCTTTACTTTAAAAGGCGGCTTGGGGTCGTTGTCCTCGCGACTGACAACGTAATTCACAAGATGTAAGAAACCGATAAAGATAACTAGAACAAAAAGCAAATAGATCATTTCTGGTTCCACCTTCACCAATAAAAGTGTAAGAGGACACAGTAGAACCTGTTATTTGCTCTACTGTGTCCCATATGGTTTGTGAACTTAAAGTCCGATAAAGAGGACAATCCATTCGGCTATAATGAGAGCGTCTCCCGGAGCCAATCCAAGCGCGACAAGTCCCATCTGAATCGGTACTGTCTGCCATTCCGTAAGTTTATCCAAAAAGTCGGCGAGTTTGCTTGAATTTCCCTTGATCCAGTCCGCCCCATCCTTGCTGATTATCTTTAGAAGATCTCCAAGAAGCTCTCCAAGAAGCTCTCCACCATAACGGAGCCCATTCACAATCAGTTTTTTCAACATTGAAGTTGGAAGAGACTGAACACTTACCTGAGAACCTTGATAAGTCACTGTCGTTGGAACAGATTGTGCAACAATAGAATAAGCGACTGGTTTTGGAGCAACTGTTGCTGCTGAAATGGAAGGTGCAACTGCCGTTGTCAGAATAACTGAAGAAAGTACTGTAACCATTACCTTTTTCAAAAAATCTCCTCCCTAATAATATGATTAAAATTCCCTGGAGATGCAACTTACAGAGCCAATTCAAATTAATAAATGCATGCTTGATTGGCGTACAAAAGATAAATAACTGTAAGAAATCGCTTAATTTTGAACACTATAAACGATCGGGCATCCCTCCTCAATATAACGACTGCCCGATCCAATCCTATTACAAAGACATGGTTGATGTTATACTGATCCTAGCTGTTTTTCTTTGCAAAGCAAAGGAAGGAGCGCTTCGGAGTCGATTTTCAGTGTTGCCTGCCTATGCTCATCTGGAATCGACTCTATATTATTGAAACAAGAATGCTAACATGACTAAGATATAGCATCCTTGAAACAACCTCCTAATTTAATTTTGTTCATCTCGTAATCGGATTATCTTGTGTAAGAAGGAATATATAGAGTCCAAACGCCTACGCTTTTGAAGGGACAAACCGTGAAGTATGTCCGCTTTTGCAAAGGATTCGGCTGAGAGTCTTCTTCTGGCTATTTGAAACGTAAAAGAGCAGATTTACTGTTAGTTCAAATGGACGAAACGACTGACTGCCGAAGTAGCGGTAGCTCTACAGGAAACGATTCGTAGATAAGGATTGGTCATAGAGGGCACCGCTGGCAAAGAATTTTTGCCCATCGCCATACTTGGAACCGAATGACGACTCAAGTATTACTTTCTAGAATAAACGAAACTATTTAATCAATTTTACAACAATTTCGTCTGCAAACTCTTTAGCAACCTTAATCAATTCCCGTCGGTTTTATTTTCACATCCCATTCATATTTGTTCCTTATGCTTAATTATAGATAGAGTTGGTATAATTGACTTATTTATAAATATTATGCAACGATTTCATGCTATATAAAAAACAAAAAACGCCATGTCCGGCGTTTAATACAGTAAGATATATATCTACTAAAATATACAGTTGTCCCAGATTACTTTGCGCGAAAGCCTGGAAGTTCTTGAATTGTAATACCGCTTGTTGACATAGTCATTGACATTGTCATCAACCAATCTGGTATTTCAATCCTAGCCCAGCTTAACGCAGCCACCATCTTACTGACAAGGTCGGGGTCTCTTGAAGCTTTCTTACATAATTGTTCATGCAACGAGTTAATTTTTTGGACAAGTTCGGATTTTGGAAGGGGATTATTATCTATTACGGATTGCTGAATATGCAACAAACTTACTAGTGCTTTATCGTGCACTCCAATATCCATATATTCACATGTGCTTTCAATAAAACAATTAAAAGCTTCCTCGCATCGTCGTGTATTAAACATCATAATTCCTTTAAGCAAATAAAAATAGGCCAATCTTGACTTCTTAAATGGAGTTGTACACTTATCATTAATGCTCTCCAGCATTGAGTCTTCATGCTTTAAGAGTTCTACTGCTGAAGTGAAGTCGTGTATAGAAAGGTAAAGATGAAACAACTCAGTTACTGCATATATAAGATTATAGGCCGAAGGGCTATCTAAATATTCCTGTAATTGTGAAATGGCTAATTCTGTATGGCCTAATTTCCCATTTGTTATTCCCGTCATCAGTTTAGCATTATCGGGTACGTAGGAGAACGGAAATTTACTGTATTCGTTCAGATAACTTTGGCTTTTTTTATATTGCCCTAAGTAGTGGTATGAACAAGCAATACTAAAGATGGCATTTGCCTTATATTCACCGAGAGGTGCGTCATTCTCTAGGACATAGGAACAGAGTTTTATGCAATCTTCATACAACAAAAGATTATAGGCATGCACTGCTAGGCTATAATGAGCTATTATTTTTTCTTTATCACTCAAAAAATTAACATAGTCCAACACATTTTTCCCTGATTGATACGTTTCTTTCAATCTGCTGAAATCATTACGTTCGATCATGTATTTTCGATACAATCCCTTGGCAATATAGGGCATAATTCCGTGGGATCGTGAGTAATCGATGATGAGATGATACAAAGATAATTGAATGGCGGAATTTTCGATGGATTCGATGGTTCGATACAATTTCTCTACCAGATCGTAGCTGTCTTCGCTTGGCGATTCAAGAAACTTGGCAGCTATTTTGCATATGAGCAACGGATGCTCAAGTGTCGCCAATTCATGCTGGAAAATAGAGAAGATCACTTCGGATTTATGGCCAATCCCGATGTACAGTTCTACGATGTCATGATGGGGAATATCTAATGCAGCAGCAATGGATAATAGGATATGAAAATCCGGGCGTTTGACTTCTCCTCTTTCAATTCTCGACAAGCTGCCCTTATCCAAACCGACCGCTTCCTGCAGCTTTGATAAGCTTATGTTTTTGTTTAGCCGATGGTACTGTATGAGCTCCCCCAAGCTTTTTGGCTTCGCAGCAACGGTACTCACTTCTTCACCGTCCTTCAACAGTTCGTATCCTATATTTTACCATATCGTAAAAATCATGTAAACATTCTGCGGTATTGATATTACATAAATTATCATTTACCCCTCGCATATCCAATAAGATTGTTATCTACAATCCCTCTTAAAGAAATGTTCAATTAGGGGACGACAAGGGATGTGGTATATAGGCAGCATTACACAGCCTTGCTTTGTTTGCGCAATTTACATTTCTGATATTCCAAAAGGTAGTAGTCCAACTCTTGACTCAGCCGTACAACAGCTTCGTCCGTAAAACTCTCCTTTTCGTTGGCAGCTTTTATCATTTTCTGTCGGGTCATCTCAATTTTTTCACTTAAACAGGTCGATTTGTCGTAGACAAAATAAAAAGGCTCAAGAGCAGCGGCGCCCAAGTATCTTCGGATCATTTTCACACCTCATCCATAAATTTCATATTAAGCTTGATTATAGATGGAGTTGGTAAATTCGACTTATTTCTGGTTTATTTCGCAACAATTTCATACTTAAAAAAATTTAGCAGGTTCTCTCAAAAGGGAGAAAACCAATAGCCTATCATTTTGCCAGCGGATATCGGTTTGGCGAAATAGGAAGGGCTGTACCATAAGTGTAATGACTTGTGGTACAGCCCCTTCTTCAAAGACACCATATATATTACTGGCAATTGTCCGATTTATTAAATGCCCGCATATCCATATGCGAACCATCCATGGAACCCTGCATGTGTGCACGCTGCATATGCGGCATGCGAGAATCGTTCAAATCGTGCATGCCGCGATCCGGTACTGTGCGGGAATTCGATTCTCCTGCATCTGCAAGTCCCTCGTATACCGTATTGCCAAGCAAGAGGCTTCCTCCTAAGATGAGAACAGCGGCTAAGATGTTGCGTTTCACAAGGCATACCTCCTCATTAAGTTACATTTTTCACAACCATAACTCCATTATAAAGGTTCTGTTCGAATAATGCCCCCTACTAAAGTCTAGTCTGGATGTGCCAGCTTCAACTTCATATTTTCTTCATCTTTCATTCATGAATCTTCATCTCAACTTAGCACATTATTAAATCCATTCCTTTATCTTATACCTATACCGCATAAAGAGACGCGAGTGCGTGATGACAAGATAAGGGTGGATACATGTGAAATTAAACATGAAAAAATGGATGCTCGTTGGATGTATTGCAGCTGCAGGCATATGGTTCGCGATGCAGCCTTATTCTGGGCAAATCAAACATAGGATAAATAAGCTTGTGGCAGATGGTGTGCATACCGTGACTGGGCAGAACGTTCTGGCTTCAGGAACGCTTGATGCTCATGCTGCTGTCGTGATGAATCAAGATACGGGCGAAGTACTGTATGGAATGAATGATAATCAGCGACTGGAACCGGCAAGTACGACGAAAATAATGACTGCACTGCTGGCCATTGAGATGGCCGACATGAATGAGCAAGTAACGGTAGGGAAAGAAGTGCTGCTCGCAAATCCTGGGGAGAGTTCAGCAGGGCTGCGCCTTGGAGAGCTATTGTCATGGAGGGACTTGCTGGAGGCGATGATGCTGCCTTCTGGAAATGATGCGGCAAGAACAATTGCTGTTCAGTTAGGGCGTCAGCTTCAATCGAATCCCTCTTTACAGGAGGAGGAAGCTATCCGCGTGTTCGTTCAGCGTATGAATGAGCGGGCAGAGGAGCTTGATCTTCGCAACACGCATTTCATGAATCCGCATGGACTCCACCATGCAAATCACTACAGCTCAGCGCATGACTTGGCCGTAATTGCGAAGGAGGCTATGAAGAGCAAATTGTTCCGCAGCATTGTCGGTCAAACATCAGCAGATGTGAAGCTGGTCAACTCGGATATGGAAGAGTTGATGAAGTCGTATACGAATCGGAATCGACTTCTGCAGCAGGGTAGTGAATATTATTACGAAGGCTCGACAGGCATTAAGACAGGCTTTACTGACGAGGCTGGATATTGCTTGGTCTCTGCTGCTGAGCGAGAGGGGCACCGAATTATTACGGTTGTGCTGCACTCTGGCTCGAACAGCGTCTGGACGGATGCAAGAGAGCTTCTCGATTATGGATTTGCCCAATATGCAGGATGAAATGAATCTCGTTTATAGGAGTTGAATATAAGATGGCTATGGTAGAAGTAAAAAATCTTAGTAAGACATACGAAGGAAAGGTATCTTATCAGGCATTGTCCACTATCAATCTTGCGATTGAGGAGGGGGAATTTGTTGGGATTATGGGGCCCTCCGGGAGCGGAAAGACGACATTGATGAATATGATTGCAACGATTGATGCGCCGACATCGGGAGAGGTTTTGATTCAGGGCAATAATCCATTTCAATTATCACCGGAGAAGCTGGCGCTGTTCCGCCGACGTGAGCTGGGTTTTGTGTTCCAGTCTTTTAATCTATTAAATACGTTGACCGTGAAGGAAAACATTGTGCTCCCCTTGACCCTGGATGGCGTGGGCGTAGAACAATTGCACCGCAAGTCTCAAGCGTTGGCGGAAAGACTGGGGATCACCGCATTGCTGAATAAGCGCATCTACGAGATTTCTGGCGGCCAAGCTCAACGTGCAGCAATCGCCCGTGCAATTATTCACCAGCCGAAGCTGCTGCTTGCGGATGAGCCGACGGGGAATCTCGACTCGAAATCATCACGTGATGTGATGGATACGATGTATACGCTGAACAAGGAAGAGGGAACGACGATGCTGCTCGTGACGCATGACACGATGGCAGCAAGCTATTGTGATCGCGTTATCTTCATTAAGGATGGTCGTTTGCATCATGAAATAACTCGGAGAGGCAGTCGATCTATGTTCATGCGCAGCATTATGGATGTGCTGTCTGTGATTGGAGGTAACCCGAATGACATTCTCGCAACTAGCCTTTCATAATATCGCTCGCAACAAGCGGATGTACGCGGCACATTTTTGGAGCAGCTCCTTTTCTGTACTTATGTTCTTTACCTATTCTCTGCTCCTGTTCCATCCTGAATTGGACGGCAATATCCGCTCATCAAGCGAGACGCTAAGTATGCTTGGGATGATGGGGCTGCGTGTATCGCAGGTGCTGCTCGTCGTATTTTCATTTTTCTTCATCTTATATTCGGTGGGTTCATTTTTAAAGACAAGGAACAAGGAATTCGGGATCCTGATCATACATGGAATGTCGCCAAATCAGTTCCGCAAGCTGGTTTTCATGGAAAATATGCTGATCGGCTGCGGTTCTATTATAGCGGGTGTTCTGCTCGGCGTCATTTTCTCAAAGCTGATCTTATCTGCAATTTCAGAACTGCTGGCGATAGATGGAGGCTTGGCGTTCTATATACCCTGGAAAGCGATTGTGACCACTGGTATTGCCTTCTTTGTTCTCTTCCTGATTATTTCCGTCGTGACAACTCGAATGGTTCGAATCAACCGGCTGATTGATTTGCTCAAAGGGTCGGACAAGCCGAAGCCGGAGCCTAAGGCATCGGTGTGGCTGTCGCTGCTTGCGATATTGCTGATTGGAGCAGGATATGCTGCGGTATTTTCCTTTGCGACAGGTGTCAGCTATTCCTTCCTGCAGCTTCTGTCGGGAGTGGTACTGACCGTAACAGGAACCTATTTTTTGTTCACGCAGCTTGCAGTATATGCGCTGCGCATGCTGAAGCGCAGGGAGCGGCTCTATTTTCATAAGACGAATCTCTTGACGCTCTCTGAGCTTGGGTATCGGTTAAAGGATAACTCGCGGTTATTCTTCATTGTTGCTGTTATTTCTGCAGTGGCGTTTACTGCCATTGGAACGTGTACGGCGATTGGCAATCAGGGCTTAGCCGAAATGACAAACCCATATGCATTTACGTATTATTCGTACTCAGGGAATAAGCAGGAGAAGGAGCATATAGCGGCTATTCAACAGAAGCTTGATCATTCGAAGCTGTCATATCGTGTGGGGGCAGCAGCATTGAAAAATGCCAGTGATGTTGTAACGGTAATGAAGCTGTCGGATTATAACAAGCTTGCCTCCGCGCTTGGCTATGAGAAGGAGGAGTTGGCTGGCGACAATGAAGCGTTCCTTGTGCCTACTTCGGTCATGGGGGAACGAATCTATAATAAGGAAGAACTTCAAGAAGTCATACAGTTAAACGAGGGGCATGCTCGATTTGCTTTTCAAATTATGAAGGCTGTACCTTATCAAGTGCTGCCGCAGGATTATGGAATTATACAGCTCGCTGTAGTAACCGATGACGCCTATGAGCAGATTCCAGATCAGGATCAGTCGGGTCTAGGTTCTTATACAGTCTATGGATTTGCCATGGAGCATTGGAACAAGCTAGGCGATGCAACTGAACAATTAATGAAGCAGCTTCATGCTGGCCAAGAAGGACAGCATGGCGAGGAGCAGAAGTTTCAGTTCAGGGCGCTGTATCCGCAATGGGTAGCAGCCAAGCAGGCGAACGGATTGTTGCTGCTGGTGAGTGTGCTTATTGGCGTTGTGTTCTTTACATTTGCAGCAAGCTTCTTGTATTTCCGTCTGTATACGGATCGCAATAGAGATCAGCAGCAGACTGAGATGCTGTCCAAGATGGGATTGACTCGCAGGGAACTGAACCGCGTCGTTACTCGTCAATTGCTGGTCATGTTCTTTTTGCCTCTTATCATTGCAATTGTGCATAGCGGGGTGGCCTTTGCTGCGCTGCAGCAGCTAGTTGGTTTCTCGGTAGGGGAGAGCACGATGAAAGTGCTCATTTGCTTCTCTATCGTTCAAATCATATACTTCCTCGTCATTCGCTGGCGCTATGTACAGCAACTGCGCGGAGCAATGGTGTGAGCAGATGTGCAAATAATGAGAAAATGAAGCAAAAAAATGAAGCAAAATCCCCTTGCACAATCGCTTAGCGCGATTGGATGCAAGGGGATTTTTATCATAGGTATTTGGGGTTGCAAAGAAAGGAAGAGCACTAGTAAAGTATGGCTGCCCTTCAGCAGTCTTCGCTAACAATATAACTTATTTTACACGAGAATTGTTCTTCACGAAGTCAACAATCTCATCGACATAACCGAAAGCAAGTGCAGTAACGGTATCAGCCGCGCCATAGTAAATCGCGATGCGTCCTGTTGCTGCGTCCACAAGTGATGCGCAAGGGAATGCAACGTTAGGCACGTCGCCTACGCACTCGTACAATGTGGAAGGTTGCAGCAAGTAAGGTTCACTGCGGTATTTTACTTTCCAAGGCTCATCCAAGTCGAGAATAGCTGCGCCGAATGCGTAAACGAATCCGTTGCAGGAGTTCAGTACGCCATGGTAAATCATGAGCCATCCTTCGCTTGTTTCGATTGGAATTGGGCCTGCGCCAACTTTCTTGCTTTGCCAGCCGCCCATTGGAGCCATTACGTGGCGGTGACGGCCCCAGAATTCCATATCTGGGCTTTCACTATAGAAGATGTCGCCGAACGGTGTGTGGCCTGTATCGGACGGACGGCTTACCATTGCATAGTTGCCGTTAATTTTGCGCGGGAACATTACGCCGTTGCGGTTGTAAGGCAAGAATGCATTTTCAAGCTGATGGAATGTTTTGAAGTCATATGTGTATGCCACGCCGATTGTTGGGCCGTGGTAGATGTTGCACCAAGTTACATAGAAGCGGTCTTCGATCCAGCATACGCGTGGGTCGTAGCCTTCAATAAAATTGCCGATTTCCGGATCGTCACATTCGAATGTGAGCGGCTCATGATTGATGTCCCAGTTGATGCCGTCTTTACTGAAACCTGCATGCAAGCGCATGTAGCGGTTGCGATCGTCGCAGCGGAATACGCCAGCGAATCCGCCTTCGAATGGAACGACAGCACTATTGAAGATACTGTTGGAGTTCGGCAGCAAATCGCGTGGAATTACTGGGTTCTGGCTGTAGCGCCACAATACGTCACGATGTCCTTCAGGGCGTTCTTCCCAAGGCATGTTCGGGATATCTGGACCGATGATCTTAATTTGGCTCATGATGCAAACCTCGCTTTACGTAATTAAGTATGGAACCTATGCTGTTCAGGTGCAGGAGACGGAAGTTGAGACCAAAAGAATAGGTGAGAGCCTTGTTCTTTATTGATGTCGTGTACAGTGTCAACTGACTGGTTTGATACAGCATGTATCATTGTTTCACAGAACGCGATGACAGCGTTTCCGAATACCTAAAGAGTAAAACACAAAGGTTACAATGTCAAGTGATTATTGTGCATTTTCCATGCAAACTGATGTGCAAAATGATGTCATTATTCTTTACATAGTGTGCAAATGTAAACTACGTCCAATTGCGCACTGAATCGCGCCATTCCAGGTTCACTCCAATGCGAATCAGTTCCTTCGGCCGGTGCGGGTGATTAATGCGCCATACAATCTGCTCTCCAGCGCGCATTCCCAGCTCTTCTTTAGGCACATGCACGGTCGTAATGGATGGATGAACAAGCATGGATTCTGCAATGTTGTCGAATCCGGTAATAGAGATATCTTCAGGTACACGCATGCCGCTGCCTTTTACGATCTGCATGAAATCGACGGCAATGTTGTCATTCACACATACAAATGCAGATGGCTTATGCTTCATTTGAGAATAAGCTGCTGTCAATTCTTCTTCATTAAAATAATGTCGCTTCATGGAATTGATAATGCACCAGGATTCGTTGAGGGCTATTCCCGCCTCATTCATTGCACGCTTGAAGCCTTCCCAGCGCTCTCGATAGCTGAGGCAAGAGCCGATATCGCCTACGAACCCAATCTCCTTATGTCCACGTGCAATGAGATCTCGGGTGAGGGCATACACACTGTATGCGTTGTCCACGAGCATAACATCGCTGCCCAGCATGCCGAAGTTAAAGTCAGCGTGCGTGTCGATGAATAGCGAAGCAATGTCGGAACGCTCAATAAGCTCATAATACTCGCGCAGGAAGGGCCCGATCATAATGACACCTGCAGGCTTTTGCTGTGCGAACAGGGAAGGCAGTTTTTGTTCACGTTCCTCTTCTATATCAATAATTGTCATCGCGAGCGAATAGCCAGCTTCTTTTAATGTTGTATTCAATCCTTTTATAAAGGTAGACCAATAATGGTTGCCCATATAATCCGAATGAGTAAGCAAGGATACGATGCGATTGGCCGAATGAATAGTATCCTCGTCTGCCTCGAGCTGATGGAATTTTGTATAGCCGAGCTCAACGGCCTTTTGCATAATACGGCGCTTCGTATCCTCGCGCATGCTGGGGTCGTTCTTCAGTGCCTTTGATACCGTATTGCGGGATAAATTCAGCGCGTCGGCAATATGTTGTTGAGTTACTTTGGATTGTGACATCTATGCATCGCTCCGATTACGATTGAATTGCGTCTAAGTTAACGTTGTTACAAGTATATAGGAGGTTTACATTTATGACAAATGTAAAGTTGCAAGTATGAAGATGAACAAATGAAAGTCAATACCAAATGAATTTAATTAAAATATGAGTAAATATTCATATAAAATTGGGACATTAGTACGAATTTTAAATAGAAGAGTTGGCATAAGGGACGAACGTTTTTACAATGGAAATTAGACGTATAGATTTCAGAAAATACCTTTCTGTTTTCAACGCTTATAATACTTTCAATTTAATTATGGATTTACCTGTGACCGATAACAAGAATACATAAATATTTACATACATACAAAGGAGTTACAGGGAGATGCACATTTCGGTGAAAAGCGAACAACAATTGCAGCTGTATCGATCCATTTGGACTACGGTCTGGAAAGAGAAGGGCTTCGAGCTGGAGTCATCAGCGCATCCGTTGGAGCAAGTCATTGTCTTTAACGAAGCAGGCATGGCTGTAGGCACATTCGAGCTGACGCTGTATAGAGAGAGGTCATGTAAGCTTGAAGAAGTTGCGCCGTTTGCCGAACAACCGGAGGTGATGAACGCCCCAGAACAAGTGGCGGAAGTGGACAAGGTAGCATTGTTGAAAGAGTATCGTGGTCATAATATTGACCGTCTGCTCTCCTCGATTGTCCATTATTCGCACAAGCATGGTATTGTGCATTGCGCATGTCTGCTGGAGCCGGTATTCGCGCGAGCATTGCGCGTATCCTTCCATGTTCCTATGCGAAAGATTGGAAAGAAGACATTTTATAAGGGAGATGACGTAGTTCCTACCCTTATTCATGTGGGGGAAATATGGCGAAATTCTGCTAAGTTTGACTGGTTCATTTCAGAACAGGAACAAGTAAGGGGAAGCTCAACTCCCGTCACTTGTTAACCGATATATTAGTAGGCAGGGAAGTTAACGGAATCAGCCGGACAAGCCGTTAACTACGATCACTCGATACATAGAAAGTTGGTAGATGGCGTGAATGAACTAACGATTCTTGACAGGCGCAATCGGTTGTTTGTCAAGATCATATGGACAATGCTTGCAATCGGCATCATCGGAGACTTGGCTGCGGGCATTGTCGGTACGATGCTTTATGTGCTAATTGGTTTTGGTGCAGTTGCCTGCGGGTTAGCGACGTTTTTAACCTACAAGCGCATTGGTGTAAAGTATGTGATGTATCTGATTCCGGTATTTCTGTGTTCTCTCGTTCTACTATTGATGAAGTCGGATCCGAATCCGATATTAAGCACGTACTTGTTGTTCTATGTCGTCATCAGCTTAATGACCTTATATCAGAACTATCGTCCTATCGTATTCACTGGAGTTGTCAGCATGCTGATGACGGTGTATCTGTTCTATGATCCTTTCCTGCATGAGAAGCTGTTCACGCGGGAACCGCTTCTGTACCTGCTTATGTATCTGCTCTTCGTTACGATTGCGCTCAGCGCCTCTGCTGTGTTCAGTCAGAATTTGCAGCGCCAAGTCGTAGAGCGGGGAACGGAAGCATTGAAGTCGAAGGAGCAGGCCGTTGGACTGCTCGGCCAAATTCAGTCTTCTGTTACGATGCTTAATGAATTCAGTCATGAGCAGAAGCTGCGTGCGGAGTCGACAGGAGCAATCTCTCGCGAGGTTACGGAGACATTCGCGCAAATATCTGCTGGCATTGAGGAGCAGACGATTAGCTTGCAGCACATCGGCAGCTCTGTCGAATCTGTGGAGCGTTCAGTTAGCCACGTAGCAACTGGGACGAATCAATTGGAGCAGGTAGCAGCGATTACTCTGCAATTGGCGGAACAGGGCAGCGGTCAAATCGATACCCTTGTCGGAGAGATTGATCGGGTGAAGCGCACAGTGGAACAGACCGTACAGGTTATGGATGCTTTGAATGCACAGACTGAGCAGGTTGGTAACATCGTCAGCACAATCAGTGATATTTCTGCACAAACGAATTTACTGTCCCTGAATGCGGCGATTGAGGCGGCTCGCGCAGGCGAGCACGGCAAGGGCTTCGCAGTTGTGTCGGGAGAAGTACGCAAGCTGGCTGATCATGCGAAGAAGGCGACAGAGGATATTGCGTCGATACTGGAAGCGATACAAGCTCAGATTAGTGTCGCGGCAGAGCAAGTACAGCGCGGTCAATCTGCAGTGAAATCGAGTGTAGAGGCTACGGGGCAAGTGGAGCAGATTATGCGCACGATCACGGACAATACCGATCAGGTGAACCGTCAATCGGAAGCGATGCATGAGGCGGTTCGTGACCTCCAGACACAGTATTCCAATATGGCACAAGGTGTTGTTACGATTACGAACAGCACGGAGGAGCACATGGCCTCTGTCGAAGAGGTATTGGCGAATATGGAGCAGCAGCATATGGATATTCAGGTACTGGTCGAGGGGTACAACCGGTTGGACAAGCATGTGAGTGATTTGAAGCGTTTGTCTGAAGAAGAATAAACAAATGGAAAAAAAGGCCTATCAGAGAATACAATCTGATAGGCCTTTTCTGTATGATTAAGGGAAAGCGGCAAAGTACTAGCCTCAGCAGGCAGGTACTAAAGCGGATTGTATAAAAAGGGGAGGTAAGAACCTATTGGACAATCAGCAGATGGGTGTTAGAAGAAAGATAAAAATAAACAATTTGTTGTATACGCTTACAAATAACTGGGCCGCAGTCGTTCAGCGAACGATGCTGCCCTACAGGGGTACCATCAGAATGACAGGAATTCTTGTTGCATGCCTGTTCGTACTGGTCGGGTGCAGTGGGGGTACTGCCCAGTCTGAATTTGCGGCACAGAGATCCCTGCTGCCTAAAGTGACAGTTGTCTTGAACAGCCTTGGCATAGGCTTTCCTGAACCGTTTACGGAGAATGACAATCCGTATTTATCCAAGATCGAAGCCAAGACGGGCCTGCGCGTAGAGATGATCATTCCCCCTTCGCATCGATATGAGGATCGTGTCGGAGTCATGATGATGTCGAATCATACGCCAGATCTGATTAGTATTGCAGATGCCAATTGGGTATCGTACTATGCCCGCAAGCAAATGCTGACGCCGCTTGACCAATTGATTACCCGATATGCGCCAAAGCTGAAGGAGCGCATACCGCCTGACATATGGGAGCAGGTGTCCTTTAACGGGCAAGTCTATGCTATCCCGAGTCTGCATGAGGGTCAAGGATTGGAAATGATGTATATTCGCAAGGATTGGCTGGATCGATTGGGGCTTACACCACCGACTACACTTGCGGAGATGATGAGTGTGATGCGCGCCTTCACTTTGTTTGATCCAGACGGCAATGGTTTACACGATACATTTGGTATCAGCTTTATCGAGGAGTTGGGGCGCACTTCTCCTTGGTTCGGCGCTTTTGGGGTACAGCTTGATCAATGGATGGAGCGTAATGGTCAATTGGTTTACTCTAATGTGCAGCCAGAGATGAAAGAAGCACTTGCCTTTATGCGAACGATGGTGCAGGAGGGACTCGCTGATCCGCTCTTCCCGATTCAAACGCAGCGTGGTATAGAGAAGCAGGTAATCGATGGAAAGCTGGGGCTGTTCACAGGGACGTGGTACGATACCCGCAGCGTATTGGAGAAGAGCAAGGCCCGAGATTCGCGGGCAGAATGGATTTCGATTCCCTTCCCCAAGGGGCCGGGTGGAAGCGGGACCTACGCCTTGCCGCCAGTCCGTAGCTATCAGGTTATACCTGCTTCCAGCTCGCACGCGGTAGAAGTGCTGCAACTGCTTAACTATATTGCCGGAGAGGGACGTGATACGCTCAAGCTGGGAATCGAAGGAGAGGTATGGAGGTGGGAAAATGGGAAGCGTGTAACCGATATGGAACGTCATACTCAGCATCATTATCGCGGACTTTATGCCAATTTGGCAGATATTCCAGATGAGGCTTATACCCAATCCCGGCTTGACTCACTAGGTGTTGGATACCGTCTGTACGATAATCTTCGCTTTGCTTCCATAAATGCACGAACAAGTGCTTTCCGTTCCTTGCCCACACCAGCTATGACTCGATATGCTCCGCTTTTGCTGAAAAAGAATGACATGCTCATCGACATCATACTTGGCAATCGACCGTTGGAAGACTTCGAGAGGTATGTATCGGAATGGATGGATGAAGGCGGACGAGAAATGACGAAAGAAGCCAATGACTGGTATCACTTTAGCTGGAATCAGATGAACAATCAGAGCCAGCCCTACAATGGGCATTCTGGGCGTAATCAAGAAGGCGGGAGGTAACTGCGACTATGCTGAAATATGTACGCAATCAAATTCGTCAGCGGATCCAGTGGCGCCTGACCATTTATTTCGTGCTAATTCTTATTCCCTTGCTGCTGACCGGATGGTTCTCCAACAAGCGTTCTCAGGAGCTGCTGTTATCCGAAACGACCGCTCGTACAGAAAGTGCGATGCATGCGCTAATGGACAACATTGAGCTCGTGCTGCAGAACGTGGAAGAGCTGTCCGCAATGTTATCAACCGATACGGAGATGAACGAGGCGCTTACGCACGCCAAGCGGGAGCTGAAGGGGAATGATATCATGGCTTTCGCGGACATGAAGCATAAGCTGTCCAACTTCTTGTCGATTCATCCAATGTTCTCACAAATTGCCGTATATCACGACCATTCCAATTCGGTGATTTCCACACTGCATGGTGTGCTGCCCGTTGATCGCGCAGATGAGCGCATTTGGCTGCGCCAGTTGCTGAATGGAATGGGAACAGGCATCGTATTCATCCAACCGGATGAACGAATCGGAGCGGGAAAGCCGTTCGGGCAGGCATTCGGCGCAGATAGTCTGGCGGTTGTGCGGGCGATGGATATTTACAACCCGAACCGGGAACGGCATGCACTGATTATTAGCTTGAACATGGCGCGCTTACAGCAATATATACGTTCTGTTACACCCTCGCCGCAGGCCGAACTTCATCTGTATACGGCAGATGGGAAATGGGTAACAGGGACGGCTGAACGCCCCCAGTCGTATCAAGATTACATGAGCCGCGCGGAAGCAAGCGATCATGTGCTGATCCAAGCTGCCTCGCCTTACTACGGATGGACGCTTACACTGTCTCAGCCCAAAAAGGAGCTGTTCGCACAGTCCTATCAACTGGAATATTACGCCGTGTTCATGATCGTACTAAGCATTGTGCTGGCGCTGGTTATGGCTTACAGCATCTATACGAGCATTGCGGCTCCTATGCGGAAGCTTGCTCGCGGCATGAGAGCAATTACGATTGGCAAACTAGATGTCAGGCTGAACTCAAATCGGCAGGATGAATTCGGTCTCGTCACGGACTTATTCAATCACATGGCATCGCAGCAGCAACACCTCATTCATGATCACTACGAACAGAGTCTGCGGCTAGCCAATACAGAATTGAAGCTGCTTCAATCTCAAATTCATCCTCACTTTTTATATAACACACTAGATTCGATATATTGGATGGCTCAGCACGCAGAGGCGGAGGATATTTCCGAGATGGTGCTTCATTTGTCGCGGTTTTTCAGATTAAGCCTAAGCAAAGGCAGAGATGTACTCACTGTTAAGGAATGTCTGGAGCATTTGCATGCTTATATACGTATTCAGCAAATCCGTTTTATGGATCTATTCCGCATCGAGTATGAAGTCGAACCGCAAGCAGAAGGAATTCCTCTTGTGAAGCTGCTTGTGCAGCCGGTCGTGGAAAATGCAATCATCCATGGGTTGGAGAAATCATCACAAGCAGAGGAGATGCTGCTGCGGATTGCGGTGCGTGTCGAAGAAAAAGAAAGGGGACGATGCCTCATCATTGCCATTATCGATTCGGGAACCGGTATGACAGAGGACGTAAGCTTGCGTTTGCAAGCGGAGCTGTCTGCTGTATTGCGGGAGCCGACAGAGCAGGGGCTAAAGGTGAGCAATCAAGCAGGGTCTGGATACGGGCTCCGCAATGTTGCGGCACGGATGCGCCTAAATTACGGGCCTCGAGCGCATATCCATATTTCCAGCGTACCGGGGGAAGGAACAACCGTAACGCTCGTTCTCCCTTTGTCAGAGCCGTACAAGGGTAGAGCCGGAGTTTGGACAGAAGCAGCAGGTTAATCAGGCATTACGGCTAGGCTATGTTGAATTATCGAATTCACGATCAATTGATACTAGATAGATCACCATGTTTCGCACTCGGTGTGGAAGGAGGAAGCAAGAGATGAATTTATTAATTGTAGAGGATGAACTGCGGCTTCGTCATAGCTTGACTGAACTGATATCTTGGGAGCGGGCAGGCATCACAGAAGTGATGGCAGCGGCTACGGCAGAGGAAGGGAAGCGCTGGATGCAGTTGAAGCGGCCGGACATTATGCTGGTGGACATTCAATTGCCGGACGGAGATGGCTTATCCTTGGTAAGGCAAGCGCTGGAATGGAATGCCGAGGTAAAAGCGGTGGTGCTCAGCGGCCATGATCATTTCCAATACGCTCAAGAAGCGCTATCTATGGGCGTGAAGCATTATTTGCTGAAGCCGGCGGGTCAGGATGCTATCCTGCAGGCGGTTGTGAGTGCTGTCTCTGAGCGGCGTCAGGATATTCAGCGCAAGCATGATTATGACATGCTGCGCCAGCAATGGAACAGCCACCTGCCGATATTGCGTCAGCGCATATTGCGGCAAGGGATGGAGGGGAGCTTGTCGACAGCAGCATTTATGGAACGCATGGCAGAGCTCGGCGTCGTTTTAAAGAACAATGAACGCTACGTCGTGATGGTGATCGATCCCGATCCCTATCCAGAGGAACGGGTACAGGCATTCGGCGGGGATCGCGGATTGATGCATTTTGCGGTCGGCCAAGTTGTGGAGGAGGCGATGACGGGAATAGAGTATGGTTCTATACATATTTGTCGTGAGGCAGGCAGGCCGCTGGCCCTCTTATTTCGTTACCCATCTGTATCTGGCCCTGAACCTGAGGACGGCGGCAGTAGCATTATGACAGAAGCTGCGCAATCGACGGCCAGCCTTGGCGGGATGTCAGACGGAGATATGATGATTGGGATTCATGCGCTGGCAGGCAAGATGCTGGAATATATTAAGACTTCCTTAAAGCTGACAGCCAGTGCCGGCATTAGTTCGGCGTGTGGAGGGCTCGTTGATGTACCGCGGCTATATAAGGAAGCGGAGTTTGCGCTTAGTCAGAGATTTGTTCATGGGGGCGATATTGTAATTCCGTACCGCAATCATAGAATTGCTGCTCAGGGAAAATCCTCATCCGTCGCGATCTGTAGCGAACAATGGGAACGTGATTTAGACATCGCTTGGAACACGGCGGAAGAACAGCTTGCCATGGAGCAGGCAGAGGCTTGGATCACGGCGGTATGCGCCATTCCAGAGGCAGAGGCGTTCAAGGAACAGACGATGTATCTGCAATCGTGGATCATGATCTGGCTGCGCAAGCAGGGCTGGTCGATGTCGGAAGTTATGGGAGAGGATGCAAGATGGTTCCGTCATACAGCTGAACTGCGGACAAAGCAGGAATGGAGTGAGTGGATACGGCGTGTTATGCGGCGAATGAGTATGGAAGCCAGTATGGTGCGCAGGCGCAGCGGAAATCGCTTGGTCGCGGAGGTGAAGGAACTGATCGAAAGCGAGCTTCACACCGAGCTGACTTTGCAGGACGTGGCCGATCGGCTGTATATCAATGCTTCGTATCTGAGCAGGCTGTTCAAGCAGGAGATGGATCAGCCCTTTTCTTCCTATTTGCTTACGCGTCGTATGGAGAGAGCGAAGGAGGCGCTATTTCAAGGGGAGAGGGTCTATCAAGCGGCGGAAGCGGCAGGTTTCCGCGATGTGAGCTACTTTACGAAGGTGTTCCGCAAATATTGGGGAGTTACGCCTAGTGATTGGAAACGGGGATAAAGGTGTGTAGTTAGCTGCTCTTGCCCTGCGCTTGGAAATCATTTTACCAGAAGAAGTCATGGCTCTCCCGTGTTCGAATGAGGATGGATACCGTAGGCTAGAAGCAGATACAGCAAAGAATGCATGCCAAGTGTTCATGCCACAGAAAGGATGGGAGCTATGGATAGGCTGGAATTGGACAATGCTCCTCGCTCGTCTTCGCGATCGTACAGGCGGAAGCTGTGGAGCGACATTCGAAAGGATTGGGACTTATACATTGCGCTTTTGCCTGGTATCGCCTTTCTACTCCTGTTCAAGTACACACCAATGTATGGCGTCGTGATTGCTTTTCAGGATTTCAACATTTTTAGCGGGATTGAGGAGAGTCCTTGGGCAGGATTCGCGCATTTCGAACGGTTGTTTCAATCGCCGAAGTTTGCACAGGTGTTCTGGAATACGATCGTAATCTCGGTTCTGAAAATCGTACTTCTCTTTCCACTGCCGATTTTGCTTGCGATCCTGCTGAATGAGTTGACGAAAATGTGGTTCAAGCGCCCGGTACAAACGATTATATACATGCCGCACTTCCTGTCTTGGGTTATCGTGAGCGGGCTGTTCATGGATCTGCTGTCTATCAATGGGGGGCTTGTGAACCGGATGATCGAATGGCTGGGAGGAGAGCCGATCAAGTTCTTCCTCGACAACAGTGTCTTCCGCTGGCTGCTCGTCGGAACGGCAGGGTGGAAAGAAGCGGGCTGGGGCACCATCGTATATTTGGCTGCGTTAAGCTCTATTGATCCGCAACTGTATGAAGCAGCGAAGATCGATGGGGCGAACAAGTTCAAGCAGATTTTGCATATTACGCTGCCAGGGCTCGTTCCCGTCATTTTGCTGATGTTCATCCTGCGGCTAGGCAATATTTTGGAGGCCGGAACGGAGCAAATTCTCGTCATGTACAATCCTGTCGTTTACAACGTGTCGGATGTCATAGGCACCTATGTATATCGCACAGGCTTAGGCGAGCAGAATTACAGCTTCTCTGCTGCTGTGGGGCTGTTCGAATCTATCGTTGGTTTCGTATTGATCATTGGCGGGAATTATTTGAGCCGCCGCTTCCTGAATCGAGGAATCTGGTAAAGAAGAAGCTGGTTAGCATAGAAGCGGCTGCAGATGATCAAAAACTCCAAATTCTGTGGGGTTGAATGGTCGACTTATCACACTATTGAACATGAATGCATGAAGAAAGGAGGTTTGGCATAAAGTGAGACATTCATTGACTGCGGGAAGAAGAACGGGAAGCGCAATTCGTATGTCGGTCGGAGAACGAATCTTCCATGTGCTGAACTATCTCTTTTTTGCCCTTATCTCTTGGACGACATTGTTCCCGTTTCTTAATTTGCTTGCCAAGTCGCTCAGCAGTGAGGAGGCGGTCATGTCAGGGAGTGTATCCCTATTCCCGGTGGACATTCAGTTCGGCACGTACTTATATGTATTGAACGACTCTCAATTTATGAATGCCTTTCTCGTATCAGTCACGATTACGGTAGCGGGCACAGCTCTGGGTCTGCTCATGACTGCATTAGCTGCTTACCCCTTGTCTAAGCCTCGCCTGCGCGGACGCAAGTTCTTCATTTTGATGTATGTGTTCACGATGCTGTTCAGCGGCGGCCTTATTCCCACGTATTTGCTGATGCAGCGGCTGAACTTGATTGATACGCTGTGGGTGCTCTTTTTGCCGAGCATGATTAGCGTGTTCAATATGCTTATTATTAAAAATTACTTTGAATCGCTGCCTGATGAACTTGAGGAATCCGCCAAAATGGATGGGGCCTCTAATCTGACGATTCTATTCCGCATTACCGTTCCATTATCATTGCCGGTATTCGCAACCATTGCGCTTTTTTTTGCAGTGGGTTTCTGGAATGATTATTTTGCCTCGATGATCTACATCAACACCGCAGAACTGAAGCCGCTGCAATTATACTTGAAGGAACTGCTGGCACATTCCAATATTACGTATCAGGATGGCGGCCATGTGACCAACATTGATGCTGTCATGAATACGACGCCTCAGGCCATTCAGGCTGCTTCGATTCTTGTCGCTACTTTGCCTATCTTGCTTGTGTATCCGTTTCTGCAAAAGTATTTCGTGAAAGGGGTACTGATCGGTTCTGTAAAAGGGTGACGCCATGAAGAAATTGCGGGGATATCAAAAAGAGTGGAGGTATGTTCATGCAACAGAAAAAGATTTGGTTCTCGATTATTTCAATCGTTATGGTATTATCGCTTCTTGGCTGTAACAGCGGGGGATCAGGGAAAGGTGCGGAAGAAGGGGAAGGCGGCAAGCAACTGCGACAGCTGATGCAGTTCGATCGCTTTGAGCCGAACGGTGATCCGGTCGCCCTATACTTGAAGGAGAAGACAGGATATACGGTCAAGTATGAGATGCTTCCGGCGGAGAATGCAGACGAGAAGCTGAACCTGCTCATGGCAAATAAGGAATCTTATGATGTAATGAAGCTGGCGTCAGCTCAATATTATCAGCTCGTATCGTCCGGTGCGCTAGAGCCGCTGGATGATCTGATCGAGAAGTACGGAATAAACATGAAGCAGGTGATCAGCAAGGAATCCTGGGACGGCGCCCGCTATGACGGCAAAATTTACGCGATTCCTGAAACGGGCGGAGGCGGAACCTCATCCAATGCCCTCGTAGTTCGTCAGGATTGGCTGGATGAGCTGGGCTTGAAGATGCCAACGAATTTAGATGAGCTGGTAACGGTGCTGCGCGCATTTAAGGAAAAAAAGAATGTGATACCCCTGACAGGGGGCAAGGTTCCTGTACATCCTGACATCGCCAGTGTATTTGGCTTAACGACACCATGGCTGGAGCGGGATGGTAAAATCATTCATGCTGTAGAGACTCCGGAGATGAAGGAATACTTGAAGTTTATGAATACACTGTACAAAGAGGGACTTATTGACTCGGAGTGGGGCATTAATACGGCGGACAAATCGATAGAGAAGATGGCTAGCGGCAAGGCTGCGATGTACAGTCCGGGATGGTGGATTGCACCGAACCTGGAGAATGCCGTTGCAAAGAACTTCCCAAATGCGAAGCTTGCGATCGTGCCTGTATTGAAGGACAAATCAGGTAAGGCGCGCGTTGGAACGCCGGGCAATACAATTAATTACTACATTGCAATTCCGAAGTTCGCGAAGCATAAGGAAGATGCGATAAAGTGGCTCGACATGAAGTTCGACAAGGATATTTTTAAAGGCATTGCCATTGGTGAGGAAGGAGTGCACCACAAGTTTGAGAACGGATCTTACTCGCCTGTTATGCCTAAGTTCTCGGATGAGCGCACAAATGCAAGCGCCTTCTTGACGGGAGTAGATGAGAAGAACTATCCGATTTATTGGCAGGCTAGATTGAAGAAGAACCCATTTGTAGAAAGCTATTTCAACACATTCCAAAAAAATGCGGAGGGCTTGCTGGTCTCTGATCCGCTTGGCTCGGCACCTCCACTGCCGGATATTTCGAAAAACGTACAGCGCTTGAATAAATATCAAGAAGATACGTTCATTAATTATATTAGCGGAACGGAATCGCTCGACAATTATGACCAGTTCCTAGCGGAATGGCATGCACAGGGTGGCGCGGATATGGTGAAGGCAGCAAATGAGTGGTATGCGAAGCGTTAAACATGAAAACTGAGACCTGTGTACACAAGCAAAGGGGATGGCCCGAGATTCAAGGGCCATCCCCTTTTATGGATGATGGGGAAGCTTGCGTCCTCACGATGTGAACGAGAATTCGATGAGGAAGGAAGTTCATCGACCGAAGAAGTGATTTCATTCATTGAAGGAAAATGGATTAATACATGAATCAAAGAAATACAAAGAAAACGAGAGATCGTAAATGTTGCGATTCGCCCGTTTTTTTGATGTTCCACGGAAGCGAAATCGCCGCCCAAGGCTGAATTTGGCCGAATACGGCGGCCTGGGGGCTGGGCTGTTGCACAAAATCCTAGCTTTGGTACATATAGGAACAAATATCGCCACTGAAAAAGATAGAAACTATTCCATTTTTTGTTGGTAAGTGTTATACTTTATTTACAATACTTTGAATTTCTTAAGTGAATCCGAGGTGAAATACAGCTATGAAAAATAGAAATGTAACAGGTATTGTATTGGCCATAATTTATTGTATTGTCCTTTTTGTGATTTTAACTGATGCACCCCCTGGTGAAGCTCCAAATAATCCGCTATGGGTATACTCAATGATTCCACTTGGAGCTGTTGTAATTACCTTCCTCTTTGATTATGTCATCAAGTTCGATTTGTTCGATTTCTTCAGAAAAAAGAAAGAATGAAAAAGAATGAATGGAGGAAAAAATGATAGAATCAAAAATTGCCAAAACATTTTTTGCAGGAGTTCTGCTCTCTACATCCATTTCAATTCCAGCCTTCGCTCAGGATCGGGAAAATTTACAATCTCCACTGCCAGTATCACAAATAGATCAAGCTAAAAGCCTCTTAGACTTAGTTGAAAGCACAACCAGTAATTCTGTCACTTTTACAGATGGTTCTACATTATTTCAATACGACAATTACTATATTGCAACAGATTCAAATGGAAAAGAAGAGTTGAAAATCACAAAAGTAGATGATAATAAAGTAAAGTATGAAAACCTGCAAACCGGACAAGTGAATTATGCAATTAAAGAAGTTGAACCCATTCAAGAAGAAAATGGTTTTTTTGCTGATGCACAGATAGCAGCAGATGGTTTTGAATATAAAGGAGCAGAAAAGAATTCGACTGAGATAGAATATGCCACTGCCTCTGCAATAGCAGGTGTACTTGCTTCTTTTATAGGCGGACCTGTAGGTGGAAAAATATTAGGAGTACTTGTAAGTGTTGGTGGTTATTATCTTTCTCTGGAGGCAAAGAGAGCCTATTGGATAACAAAAACATACACTAAAGAAGATAGGCCAAGTGATTATTATGCGATTTTAACCATTAGGAAAGACCACCACTATTATAAATATCATGATTATACTGAATTTATTGATACTGCTTCGACAATTCAGGTTTGCCAACCTTATCGTTGTGGTCCAGTCGAAGAATATAATTAATAAAGAGGTTGGCTGGCCTTCTGGGGACTCGGATGAAGATAATAAAAGATAAGACTCAAAAAGAAACTCTAGTCCATAACTGCCTCTTTTTCCCGATTTAAGCCAATAATATCAAAATTATTTAAATAAAAGAACCCTCCAAAACTTGAATTCTGGAGGGTTCTTTTATTTATGTCATTAGGTTGATTAAGTCCTGGTTCCTATGCTGCGGGAAGAACCGATGCGATTCTTCCTTGGCTGCTTATACAGGTCTTGTAGAAGGCCATTGCAGTACAATGCCGAGCTGCTTGAGCTGCTGCTGGTATGCGGCAAGGTGCTGCGCGTCACTTCTTACAGCACGCGGCAATATTCCTTGATTCAGCGCATATGCAGCCAAGGCGCCGGCAGCTTCCCCAATGTTCCATTCGACCGGATGCAAGCGATAGCAGCCGTTGGTAATATGAGTAGTGCCGATATTTTTGCAGGCTGGTATCAGATTGTTCATGCGAACCGGGAGCAAGCTGCCCAATGGTATTTGGAACGGTAAAGAAGAAATATCGATATAGTTGTCGCCTCCGGTTGAAGGATGGAGGTCAATTCGATAACAGCCAATGCCTACGGAATCAGCGAAAATTTCAGCGGTCTTATCGGGGCGGCAATCAGTAGCAACATGCTGCTCCAATACGGTGAACTCCGCCTGTATTCTTCGGGATTCCCGGACATAGGGATACATTGCAAATCCATCTGCCGTGCCGGCGATGTCGGGCCGCAATCGCAGCCCAGGATAGCCTGCGCCTCCGTCTGGGCGAGGCGCCTCTGTTTGCACCCAGTACAGTAATGACAGACTAAGCTGCTTTGCATCGAATAGATGGCGCTGCTTCTCTTCTTCGCTGACATCAATAATCGAGCCAAGCCAGTAATCATTTTGCGGCCAATTGATGACGGACACTGGCGTTGGAAGCACTCCTGAAGATACATCGAACAGGGAAGGATCCGTAGTTTGCCGATAGTGGAATAGCGGAAACTTCCCTTTTTCCCAAAAGAGGGAATAGGTGATCGGCTCCAGCGTTGTTGGCTTGACCGCAGTCCAGCTTAACAAACGATCCGGCCAGAACGAAGGTCGATATTGGCTCCAGAAATCATAGCGTTCCGGTTTTGGAATTGTATAATCTTCATCCTTCATGTAATCAACAGCGAAGCAGTAGGTGAAGCCTTGCATATTTTGCGGCTGAGGATCCCCGGATACAGCATGCGGCTCATCCGTATCACGCTGGGATTCTGCACCCGTAACGTATTCTGTGCCTGAGAGAGCGAGCAGATCCCCACACTCGGTTGCATCAAGGAAGTAGGAACCCGTCAGGTGAATGGAGTTGCCTTCCGCATCTTGAACGGTTACTGCTGCGATGCGGTCGCCATCAACTTCTGCACTCGTAGCCTGGCATTGTGTAATCATCGTGAGCTGCCCATTGTGCACATAAGGGAACAGCATCGATTCCAATACGAACAGCGCGATACGCGGATCGTGGCAGAGACGGCTTACGAGGCCGCTCCCAGGATTCAGCTCCGGATTCAACCGCGCCTTCATAGATAGGGGTAGATACTCCCGATAGTAGCGACGTATTTCGTTGCGTAA
Source organism: Paenibacillus sp. B1-35 (assembly GCF_050474385.1). Taxonomy (NCBI): domain Bacteria; kingdom Bacillati; phylum Bacillota; class Bacilli; order Caryophanales; family Paenibacillaceae; genus Paenibacillus; species Paenibacillus sp. B1-35. The sequence continues at coordinate 367,968 of NZ_JBCHVJ010000004.1, read as the reverse complement.
TTGTCTGTACGTCTGCGTGCAGCCGAACTGCTCTATCCACGGATGCTCGTCTGGCGGGACAAGCTGACTTGTCAATTGACCGCCGATACGGCTGGTTTCTTCCGTAAGAATGACTGTCTTGCCTAAACGGCAAGCAGAGAGCGCAGCTGCACAGCCTCCCATGCTTCCTCCAATGATAATGAGGTCGGCATGCTTCTCGTATTTCGGTGAGGGTGACATTCGATCAGCTCCTTCGAAATATTTTCCAATTATTATTTACACCATTTAGTATAGGGAAGAAACAATACCTATCCCATATAATTTGATTGCTATTGTTGGTAGTTTGAATACTTTTTGACACGATAGATGCTTAGGAATGGGATAGGAGCAAGATATGCATAAGAATGGATAAACCTCATATAGGTAAGGGAAAGAAGCACGGAGATTGATACTGGTCGATACAAGAAGACACGCTACGCGAGAAGAGGTAGGTGCTCGCCAGCGTGTCTATTTCGGGGGGGATTTTGTCATGCCATATAGAATTCGCAATTATGCCATTACTGCTTAATGCGTTGCTCGGTTTTCGCTGTAATATCTTTCTTTTCTTTCAAGTATTGTTCTACGACTTCATATAGGGTAACGCCAGTGTCCAGTGACTTCTTATCTTTGAACATGGCATAACCGTCGCCTCCGGCGATTAAGAAGTCATTCGTAGCTACACGGTACGTTTTGTCAGCCTCTACTGCCTTGTTGCCAACCTTCACGTCTGATACGCGGCTTCCTTTTGGCTTTTTAATATCGAAGGAGAAGGACAAGCCAGCAACTTGCGGGAAGCGGCCAGAGCCGGCATCAATTTCACTAACGCCATTTTCCAAGGCTGCTACCAACTCACTGCCTTTCACTTCAATTACGGCCAACGTGTTCGGGAATGGCAACACATCATACAGGTTGCGCTTCGTAATGTCGCCTTTCATAATCGTTGTGCGAATACCGCCTGAGTTCGTAATAGCGAGATCCGCCTCGAAACCAGGCATGGTACGTGTGCGAGAGAGCATCGCATCGGCAACCAGATTGCCCATAATCGTTTCCTGCTTCCGTACTCTGGTGCGATCGCCGTCAAGGTCTACGCTTGCAGTAGCGATTTTTTCATTCAACAAGGTGTCGGTTTCTTTCTTCAATGATTCTACAATCGCGGCCACTTCTGAATCTGGCTTTGTAGCTTCATCGTACTTGATCAGTCCGCCTGAAAAATGAACCAGATCCTTGCCATGGTAGTAGAGATCGACTCGGCCAAGCGACTTGGCGTATTCCCAGTCTTGTACAATATACGTTTCGTTGACGAGTTCAGGCTGATCAACCGGTATATGCGTATGTCCGCCTACGATGATATCGATGCCTGGAACCTGTTTGGCCATTTCGCGGTCATAAGACAGCCCGGTATGACAGAGGACGATGACATGGTCAGCTTCTTTGCGGAGTTTCGGCACCCATTCCTTCGCAACTTCAATCGGATCCTTGAACGTCAAGCCTTTGACGTTGTCTGGGTGAGTGACAATCGGCGTGTCCGCGGTTACTAGGCCAAGGATGGCGAATTTCTTATCTCCGAACTGCTTCATGACGTACGGCTGCAGCAGGTTCTTGCCTTGTGCGTCGAATACGTTCGCAGCAAGGACGGGGAATTTGAACATTTTGGTCAACCTTGCAAGCTGTTCGTAGCCGAAATCGTATTCATGGTTGCCGGAAGCCATGAAGTCATATCCAAGCGCATTTGCCAGCTTTGTCGCGGTTTCCCCTTTGGACAGGTTCACGTATATCGTACCTTGGATCATATCCCCAGCATCAAGCACCATGGAATTCGGGTTTTCCGCGCGCAGATCCTTCATTAAGGTGGCCAGCTTGGCATAGCCCATTTCCTTGGCCTTGGCGTCTTCCAGCATATGTCCGTGCGTATCGTTCGTATGTCCAATCGTAATATGCGTGGTAATGGCATTACCGAGGGCTGTAAAGAACGCTTCGCGTGTTACGGTATCACCGGATACCTCCAAGTTCAGTCCCGCCTTCTTCGCTACAGCTTGAAGAGCAGCGGCATTTGCCGGATGGTGAAGCTCCTTCCACAGCACTGCATCAATGACGTTTTGCTGCTTTGCCCAAGTGAGCGCTTTGGATGCCCAGCCCTTGATAGCGGGGTCAACTGTTTTGACTTCCCTTTCTTTGTCCTGTACACGTGCAATCATCGCGACTGCTTCAACGAGCGTAATGGGACGATCGAGTGCGAGACCGTCATTCGACCCGGTTATGTAGCTCTTCGACTGCATCCAATCCACATGATTAATCGGATTCAATGGTGCTGCGAATAATGATCCAGCAAATAGGGCGCTGATCAATGTGGTCAGAACTGCTGCTGTACCTAGCTTTTTCTTGTTCATAACGGACCTCCATGCTTGCTCCATATTTGAAATGTCTATGTAATAGATATGAGATATATAGGTATCGTAGGATATGGGGGTTGGGAGATTGTTAACTGCAACATAAGAATTTGTAAATTTCAGCTGCTTGACTATGCGAGAGGCAGAAAATTGAAAACCGCCTCCACCCTTGTGAAGGATGTGGCGGTTCTTGTAGGAGTCCGAAAAAATCAAGCCGTAGCTTAGAACGTAACTTATAGCTCGTCAAAACCGTTGTCGTCTCCCACCTTGCCATAAGTTCGGGACTTCGCTTCGAAGAAATCTGTCTTCGTCGCATTCAAGGCTTCATCTGAGAATGGCTTAATCCAAGGCATACAGTTCACGTCTACGCCTTCATACAGTTTCTCCATGCCAAGCAAGTTCAAGCGGCGGTTCGCGATATGCTTAATGTAATCCGACAGCTCCCGCAGATCAATGCCGCGAACCTGCTTAAGGGTGTAATGCGCCCAGTTCGTTTCCAATTGTACGGCACGGTCGATCGTATTGTATACGAATTGGCGGTTCGCATCGGTGTTCAGCTCTGGGAAGTCTGCGAGCAGTTGCTTGAATACCTCGCCGAAGAAGTAGCAGTGCTGGTTCTCATCACGCTGAATGTACGAAATCATTTGGCTTGTTGCCATCATCTTCTGATCTCGGGCCAAATTATAGAAGAAAGCGAACGTGCTATAGAAGAAAACTCCTTCCAGAATCAAATCCGCAACGAGCGCTTCAAAGAACGTCTGCGGTGTCGGATTATCCCGGAATGTTTGATAAATGTCGGCAATGAATCGGTTCCGTTCGAGCAGCACGCGGTCATGCTTCCAATATTCGAAAATGTCCTTCTGTTCTTGCTCCGACACAAGCGAGGACAGCACATAGGAATAGGATTGATTGTGCACGACCTCTTGCTGTGCAATGATAGCCGAGATGGCCTCAAGCGAGGAGTCCGTAAAATAGTTCTTCACATCACCAACGAACATGGTTTGCATGGAATCGAGCACAGCTAGAAGCGAGATATTAATTTTGAACGCATGCTTCTCTTGCTCATCCAGCAGCGGAAATTGCTGAGCATCCTTAGCCATTGGAATTTCATCTGCAATCCAATGATTTTGCAGAAGCACTTTGTACAATTTATACATATGCGGCATACGGATATCGTCCCAGTTCAATATACCGGAGCATTCCCCTAAAATAATACGAGTAGACTTGTTCGGTGCTTCTGTATTGAAGATGAGCTGACGACTCAGCTCGCGATCTAACAACGTCATGAGACTCTTCCTTTCTATACTCCCTATTTCCCATGCACTTTCTATGAAACCAAACCATTTATGGCGAATCTGTCAGGCAGTAAGCAGGCGCATGTTGCAATTGTACTTACTGCCTTTCCAGATCTTATGTTCTTATTTCGGTACCAGTGCCTAGCCATGGACAGGCAGGCGTTCTGATGATGAGTTATTCATTTAAGAGAGCTTAACCTCAACGTTTCTTATTATGAGCTGCAAGCCTCGCATTCTTCGACCGTCAATGCTTGGCTGCGTACGTAATACGTAGATTTCAGTCCTGCCTTCCACGCATGAAGATGCAGCGATAGAAATTCTACTGCGCGAATATCGGGACGCACATACAAGTTAAAGCTTTGCGCTTGATCGATATGCCGCTGGCGAGCAGCGGCCATTCGAATTGACCAGTTCTGGTCAAGTCGGAAAGCTGTCTTGTAATACCAGATCGTTTTCTCCGATAGATCTGGAGCGGGGTTCGCGATTTTGTAGGTCGTCTTCTCTTCATAGCTGAGCAGATCATAGACCGGATCAATGCTGGCCGTAGAGCCGGCAATAATGGAAGTTGAGCCGTTCGGTGCTACCGCCATCAGCCACGCATTGCGCATTCCGTTCGCCTGTACCTGTGCAGCCAGCTCACGCCACTGCTCGGTCGTTACGAATTTGCCTTCTCGGGTGCCCGTCGTATATTCCCGCTCGGAGAAATAACGGCCGTTCTCCCATTCTGATTGGGCAAAGAGCGGGTATGCTCCTTTTTCCTTTGCAAGCTCCATGCTGGCTTGAATTGCCAAGTAGTTGATCTTCTCATAGAGAGTGTCATTATACTGTACAGCCTCTTCGGATTCCCATGCGATGCCTTCTAAGGCCAACAGATGATGCAAGCCGAAGGTGCCAAGGCCAATGGCGCGATAGCGTCGATTCGTATGCTGCGCTTGCAGCACTTCGATTCGATTGATGTCGATGACATTGTCGAGCATGCGAACTTGTATCGGAATAAGCCGCTCTAGGACATCGGCGCGCACTGCGCGTGCCAGATGAATGGAATTCAAGTTGCAGACGACGAAATCGCCAGGAAGCTTGCTAATAATAATGCGGGACTGTCCATCCTGCGTGGTCAGCTCCTCTTGTTCGATCAGAGTAGGCGACATGTTTTGCATAATTTCCGTACACAGATTGGAGCTATAAATCATGCCATGCGCCTTGTTCGGATTGGCGCGGTTAGCCGCATCCTTGTAGAACATGTAAGGTGTGCCGGTCTCTAGCTGAGATTTGAGGATGCGCTTCATAATGTCAATCGCTGGCAGTGTAATGCGCGGCAGGCTTGGGTTCGCGACTGCTTCGGCATACTTATCGCGGAACTGTCCTTGACCACGCAGTTCATCATAGAAATCCTCTAAGCCGAGAGAGCGCCCCTTCTCGTCCTTCCAGCCCATGATTTTCTTCACTTCATGCGGGCAGAACAGATGCCAGTCATCCCGATTCTCAACTGCCTCCATGAACAGATCCGGCAAGCACACGCCATGGAAAATGTCATGGGCCCGCATGCGTTCGTCCCCGTTGTTTAGCTTCAAGTCGAGAAAGGAGAGAATGTCCTTGTGGAAGACGTCCAAGTATACTGCGATAGCGCCTTTGCGCGTACCTAATTGATCGACGCTGACGGCGGTATTGTTCAACTGGCGAATCCAAGGGATAACGCCTGAGCTCGTATTTTTATGTCCGCGAATATCGGAGCCGCGGGCGCGAATTTTCCCTAGATATACGCCGATGCCGCCACCCATCTTGCTCAGGCGGGCAACGTCGGTGTTCGATTCAAAAATCCCCTCGAGTGAGTCATCCACCGTGTCAATGAAGCAACTGGACAACTGGCCGGCAACCTTCTTCCCGGCATTCGCCATGGTCGGTGTAGCGGCGGTCATATAGAGATTGGCCATCGCCCAGTAGGCTTCCTTCGCCAGCTCTGCCCGGCGCTCTGCAGGCTCCTTATGCATCAGATACATGGCAATGATCATGTAGCGCTCCTGCGGCAATTCCATCGTACGGCCCTCGAAGTCAGTTGCGAGATATCGTTCTGCTAATGTCAGCAGGCCGATGTAGTCAAAGATTTGATCATATTCCGCTTGAATGGATTGACCAAGCTCTCGAATCTGTTCAGGCGTATATGCCTCAAGCAATTCCTGACGGTAGATGCCAAGATCGCATAGGCGAGTAATTAGCTTGTAGAAATCCCCATAGGGCTTATCTGGATAAGCCTTATAGTTGCGATGGAGGGCAGCTTCCTTATAGAGCTTCGTTAATAAGGAATGTGCAGCAACGAACTTCCAGTCTGGCTCCTCCTTCGTCACCAACTCTAATGCCGTCATGATGCTCGCTTGGGTAATATCAGAAGCCTGTACGCTGCTGCTGCGCAGCTTGGATAATACGCCGCGGTGCCACCGATCCCGGTCAAGCTGGGGGTATGGTGCCATCATTCTCTCGCCATAGCGCATGATGCGGTTAGCATCGAATGCCAAGGAGCGGTTGTTAGGTTTATGAACAGTATGGACGATAGGTGTTGTCGTCTGCATTCGTAAATATTCCTCCTCGAATATCGATTTGGGATGGAGCCTCGCTATATGTGTCGGAATCGCGCAAAAGGGAAGCTTCTCGTCGAGTGCTGAGTATGTATCCAACATAAAGGGTGTTGGCAAAACGCCTGAAATGGAGCACTCTTCTGTTCGAGCGCATAAGAACAACGCGTGCGCCAGACAAGGACGCACACCTTCATCAATCTCGATCTTCCGACATGGCTTAGACAAGTTGCCATTTATCCAGCGATTCGTGAATCGGCTCTAAAAACGAACCTCGAATACAGCGCAAGGGTTGTCTTGTGTGGCTGTCTTCGAGGTTGTTTGCACTTTCCTGCTTATCATATCAATTTCTTAATAATCACAACATGTAGATATTCTTACGTAAATATACTACAACATATTGGGCAAGTAAATAGGCTTAAGGTGATAATTGTCATGGTTTGCGAGGTGCGAGAATGGCGGTTTTCCTTATTAGCAGGCTTGTCCAAGGGATGAAGGCGGGGGATAAAAAATTTTTTGAGGTACGAGATCATGCCGAAAAAAGAAGGATAAGACAGGCGGCTATTCTATGGAAGTTAGGGCGCTGAATGTCCTTGTACAGTGGACAATTCTTGATCGCGAACGATGTCGAATGCAGGAAGGATAGGGGGCAGCAGCCAGATATATTACATCGAATTTCGTATGTACTGGCTGCATGTACGCATGGGAAGGAAAGTGTGCCCAGCATTCCATGTTTCCATGTGCATTTCACATTTTGCCACTTATCCGATCACGAAGTAGAAGAGCACTCGATATAAAATACATATAGAAATTTCCTTAAATTTATTTTGCAGGATGTCGATTTGCAGGAAGTCTCCAGCTCTCGCATGCGGAGCCGAACCTCCTGAAAGTCGAACATGCGAGCGGCAAAATACTCGAAAGTAGGGTTGCCGTAATCGCTTAACCCGATAGAAGACAAGTTGGTAAGCGCTTGCAATGTCAAGCGTCGAATTCGCTGCTCTGTTGCACGGACATCCCGCTTGAGATGCTCTCCCGCAGCTTGGCCGCGCAATGTGATTTGTTCATAAATCGTTTTGAGCGGAGGCAAATCTTGAAGGATCTGTTGCTCCTGCTCTTGAGTTTTGAGCCAGCTCACAATCCGAATCATATCCGAAGCCCCTGCTTCGCCAACAACGCCAAGCTGCAGGAGTAGGGATCTCGCTCGCTGCTCGATAAGCTTCTCTTGATGTACAGGAGCGTACTCCTGCTGAGCATGCAGGGCTCCCGTTCCTAGTACCTCGAGGGAGCGAAGCGAATTTCGAATGGACTTCATGGATTTCTCGAGCAGCAAATGGTCGGATACCCGTCTAAGGACAGCCAGCACCTCTAAGCGGTTGATCGGCTTTTGAATAAAAGTATCAACCCCTTGCTGGTAAGCTTCTCCGATCATTTCCTTATTTTCAACCTGAGAAATCATGATGAATCGACCGTTGTAATCATTCTCCCGCAGCGACTTTACCGTTTCAATTCCATCACGGCCTGGCATTAACAGGTCAATGATAACGATATCCGCATGGCTAATATCCGCCGGCGATACATAGGAACCATCGTCGGCTTCTCCGACTACTTCGCCAAGACCACTTTCACCAATGATGCGTATTAGCATTTTCCGAACGGCAGGGTCGTCTTCAACCAGATAAAATTTTAACAAAACGAACAACCTCCCTTCAAGTTAAACGCTCTACAGGAATTCGAATGTGAAAACAAGTGTACCCAGGTGCACTGGTCACGTCAATGTCGCCCTTGAACAGTTGGACGATGTCAGTGGCGTGTGATAGGCCGATGCCTGTAGAAGAGTTTCCCTCGGCATCGAACTTGGTCGTATATCCGGGATGGAAGATCAGCTCCAGATCGTCTGCTGAGATGCCCGGCCCATTATCGACGACAGCGAACAGGATGGAATCATCCTGAAGATCGACCTGTAGGTCGATTTTCCCATCATGCGGGATCGCCTCAACGGCATTGGATACGATGTTGTTCAGCACAGAGAGAAGCGGGTAGATCTCGGTGGTAGACAGATTGATGTTGCAACAGTGGCCCCATTGAATTTGCTTTCCGAGCAGCAGGCTGTAATTGGTATTGGCTCTTACGACCATGGCGCATAGCTCCGTGATCTGGATACGTTTGGAGAGCATGCGCTCCTGATGAATGATTTTAAATAGGCCAGACAGGATACGCTCGGAATCCTTTTTAAGCTCATGTACATGCTTGGCGATCTGCAGAGCTTGTGTTGCATCTGGATAAAGCCTCTGCTTGAGCGATTGATACAGTTGGTAGCTCTCACGCGTAATTTCTTCAATATGGGACATCGATTTGCGGAGATAGAACGCTTCTTCGAACAAATCCGAATTAATCATCATTAGGCGTTCCAGCTCCAACCGACGCTGCTCGGCCTGTGCCCGCACTTGCCGAATCGCAAGCATATTGCACATACCTACGGCAAAGAAGCTGCGCAGCAGCCCGACAAGAATAATAAGCAGACCTTCATGATAGCTCATGCTGGCTGGAGCGCCGGAGGCAATGCGAACGATCAGTTCTGCCACATTGGATGCCATATCTGCAAGCGCGCCGTACAAAGCAACCTTAACATGATACTCTACATTCGCCTTGATTTTGAGCAGCGAGATGATGGCTGCGAATGTGACATAGTAGAAAAATACGGGCATATGCTGTGTAAATCCGGTGAGGACAGGGGTGTCATACAGCAGTAATCCAAGTGAAATCCGGAATAATACAACGAATGCCCCTACTGAGATACCCGTGGCAAGCACGGGTACCGAAAACCACAGCAATCCGAAAAAATAAGCCATAATGCCGAGTGAAAATCGAAAATCATCGCCGAACGGGGTGATCTTCATTTCACCGAGCAGTCCCGTGGACAATAAAATGATGCTCCAAATAAGCAGCCTTTGGTCGCGCAAGCTGATAAGAACGGCTCCTTTCCGTTTTCGTCGACGAAAATAGGGTCAAGACATCTTCTCTTCTATCGTACCGGAAAAGGGAGTATTTTGTCTCCTAAATTATCCATTTTCAGGTGTGCTTATTTTCGAGTCTGCGTGAAGCAAGGGAAAGCAGGTAATTAACGACAAAATACAACAGGGCTGCAAATAGGAATGTCGGAATAACGTAATTAATATTGTGCCCGTTAATAATTTGGACGTGATTCATGAGCTCTGGCAGGGCAATAACGACAGCTAGTGAAGTGTCCTTCAAGAGTGAAATGAATTGGCTGACGATTGGCGGCACCATCCGTCGAAGTGCGATAGGGAGTACGATATGCCACAGCGTTTGCGTCTTCGTCAGTCCAGAGGAGCGTCCTGCTTCAATGAGCCCTTTTTCAACCGAGTTCAGTCCTCCGCGCACGATTTCGGAGATCATGGCCGATTCAAAAATAACGAGCGCGACTACGGCCGCGGTGAACTTATCGAGCTTGATTCCAATTTGCGGTAGCGCAAAATAAATAAAAAAGATAATCAGAAGCAGCGGCAGATTGCGGATGGTTTCTACCAGCACAGCGAATAATTTGCCGAGAATGGGCACTTTGGCATAGCGAACAGTACCGACCAATACGCTGATAATAAAACTGATAGCGATGGACAGCAAAGCGACCTCGATGGTGATGAGGAATCCCTTCAGCAAAAATTGCAAATTGGCAGAGGATAGCGCCCCGATGAAATCCATTATGCCCGCACTCCTTTCACAGGTTGATACTTATGCTCAAGGTAACGAATGCCGAAGCTGAGCGGAACGGTAAGCAGCAAATAAAATAATCCGGCAAACATGTAGGTGCTGAATGTGTCGAATGTGTCAGAGTTAATAAGATCTGCCTGATACATTAAGTCCGATGCCGATAATACCGTAAGAATCGACGAATTTTTCACCAAATTCAAAAATTGGTTGCCCAGCGGGGGAATGACGACCTTGACGGCTTGAGGCAGGATGACATGCCACATTGCTTGAACATAGGTGAGTCCGGAAGAACGGGCTGCCTCCATTTGACCTTTAGGTATAGCCTGAATGCCTGCGCGAATGACCTCTGCGATAAAGGCGGAAGTATATACGGTCAGTGCTGTGAGCCCTGCCGCGAATGGTACGAGGACAGCCCCGGTTAGAAGAGGAAGGGCGATCAGCGTAAAAAATGCGATGAGCATAAGCGGGATATTGCGGAAAAATTCAACATAAATCGCGCCAATCCATTGCAGCGGCTTGAAGGGAGTGATGCGGAATACGGCAATAATTGCGCCGAGGATAAAGCTTGCCACGAGCGAAATCAGGCTGGCGGCCAGTGTGCCCCCTAGCCCGGCCAGGTAGCGATCCAAATGCTCGCTAAGAATCGAAAAGTTAATAACCATACATGTTCCTCCCTCGTTTATCGTCTTTTGGATTTTGGAATCAAAAAGAGGAGACGAGCAGCCCAGCGCTTATCCCCTCAACTCAGTCGTACGAACATGTCGCCTGTTAATTTGGCTTTTTGCCGATCCATTTTTCATACATTTTTTCGTATTCCCCGTTTTCCTTCAGCTCTTTCAAGGTATCGTTGACCGCTTTGATGAACTCTGTGTCGCCCTTGCGGATGCCGATGCCATAAGGCTCTTCTGTAAATGTCTCATCCAAGACGCGGAAGTTGTTGTCCTGCTTGGCCATGCCGTACAGGAGCGCATTGTCGGTCGTCAACGCGGAGCCTTGCTTCGCCTTCAGGGCTGTAAATGCTTCTGCATAGTTTTCAAATTCGAGGATTTGAGCGTCAGGTGCAGATTCGCGGATGTTTTTGGCGGATGTTGAGCCTTTGGCAGTGAGCACCTTGGAATCCTTGGTCAAATCCTTAATGGAGTTGATAGGGCTGTCAGCAGGGACAAGCAGGGATTGGCCGGCAGTGAAATATACATCGGAAAAATCAATCTCCTTTTTGCGCTCATCGGTAATGGTCATCGTGGCGATAATGAAGTCAATGTCTCCGTTTTTCAGCATCGGAATGCGAGTTTTGGATGTGACCTCCATGAACTCAATCGCATCTTCGTCGCCCAGCACCTTTTTCGCAATTTGCTTTGCGATGTCGATGTCCAAGCCTTGCACTTTGCCGGTAGCAGGGTCTTTCAGGCCGAAGAGATTTAGGTCGTACTTAACGCCGGCAATAACCTTCCCTCTACTTTTAATTTTGGCGAGTGTTCCTTCGCCTTCAGAGGCTTGATTGCCGCATGCGGATAAAGCGCTTACAACAAATGCGGCTACTATTGCCATGCTCATCAGTTTCATCCAACGTTTCATGTGACACGCTCCTTTTCATAGTTTAAAAAAGTCCAAAAGGTTCGAAGGGTCATCGGGTTTGACAGCGGAGAAATCATGTGCAACGTAGAGTGATAGTTCCCTATCGCTTAGTGGTTCAAAATCCGGCTGAGGAATGCCTGGGCACGCTCTTCACGCGGCTTGGTAAAAAAGGCGGTCGGCTCTGCTTCCTCGACAATTCGCCCTTGATCCATGAACACGACGCGATCGGCTACCTCTTTGGCGAAGCCCATCTCGTGAGTGACGACAACCATTGTCATGCCTTCCTTCGCAAGTGTCCGCATTACGTCAAGCACCTCGCCGATTGTCTCGGGATCCAATGCTGATGTAGGCTCATCGAACAGCATAATTTTAGGCTTCATTGCAAGGCCTCTTGCAATGGCAACGCGCTGCTGCTGTCCGCCAGACAATTGGGCAGGGTAGGAATTGGCTTTATCGGCAATGCCTACTTTGGCCAAATAAAGTCTCGCCGCTTCCTCCGCTTCCTGCTTGGACATGCCGGCTACCTTCATAGGTGCAAGCGTAATGTTTTGCAGCACCGTTTTATGGGGATACAGGTTGAAATGCTGGAATACCATGCCGATATTTCGGCGCAGTCGATTAATGTCAGTGGATTTGTCATTTACGCGTATACCGTCGACGATCAGCTCGCCATCGGTAATGGTTTCGAGTCGATTAATGCAGCGAACCATCGTGCTTTTCCCCGAGCCGCTTGGTCCGATGACGACGACGACTTCGCCTTGATTGATCGTTAAATTAATGTCCTTGAGTACATGAAAGCTGCCGTAATGCTTGTTGATTTGATGAAAATGGATCATGGTTTTCCTCCTTTCGCCGCCTAGCGGAATCGGTATAGCAATCAGCCTAATAGAGAAATCACCGAAAATGACCGAATCCGACAAAATTGATGCAAAAAATTTTTGAAGTTTTATTTATTTGTTCTGCATGAAAATGGGGGGAGGGGCGACGTTTTCCGTGATATAATCTATTTGCGTAGGGATGCCTAAATTTCCCTTTTTGCGTTTTTCGGTTGACAAACTAGAAGTGCCCGTAATACATTGTATGAGGAAAACCAAACCAAGCTTTGTTAGGTGAGGCTCCTATACGAACAGAGGCCACTGCCCAGAAATATCGAGAGATGCCCATGGGTAGAACAGGAATTGTCGGATTAAGGCTTTTCTTAAGGTGGCTAAGGGATGTAACCTTTACGTTGTATAGTGCTGAAGCTCGACGAGGAGGGCTAGAACGGGATAGGCAATATCCCAGTTCTTTATTTGCGCATGCGTAACCCTTCGGCGAGCCGAAGGGTTTTTTCGTATGATTTGCAAACAGAAATGAGAAGGCGGTGATTACGCATGGACGGAAGCCCGAGTCCGAAGACACAACTGCATAGCATTGTGAAACCTTGGAACGGGAGAACCTGGATTTTCCTTGCTTTCCTATGCGCTATTCACTTGCCGACACTAATAAATGGGGTGGCTTCTTTTTTCATGCGAATAGGTTGAAGTGCTGGACGAGTGCTTTGATCAGCAGATGAAAAGTATCCACGGTACAGTAACGGGTGTTTACTTGTGGGCGAATGAGCCTCGAATGAGAATTCAAGGTCATTTCATGCTGGCATTGAAGGGAATCGTGTGTGCATATGCACGCTGTATTCCTGCCCCGGTTGAAGGAAGCATCCTCGCAGGCAAGTGTAACCACCCGTGAATTGAGGGATTCCCCCTTTTGGTGCGGAACAAGTATGCGTATGCAGTGACAGCAAGGAAATCACGGTTCGGGTCATGCAGACCTCCCTGTAGACAGGGAGGTCTTTTTGCGTATTTTGGTGCACAAGAAGGAGGAATTCACATGGAAATGAAGGTCAATCAAGGGAAACGCAAATGGAATGTCATGTCCCGCAAAGATGCGGATCTGACTAATGCGAAGCTGGAGCAGCGCTTAATCGAGACATCGGAGGCTCATGTTGATGATGTGCTGGAGGAACTGAAGACGAAGCCTTACGGCTTGGATGAGATGGAGGCTGTGCGCCGCTTGGAGGAATTCGGCCACAATCAAGTTGCGTATGAGAAGCCGCCTGCTTGGTATATTCAACTGCTGAGATGTTTTAAGAACCCATTTATTTTGGTACTACTCGGTTTGGATGTTTTTTCTGCACTAACGGAGGATACAGAGGCGGTCATTATTATTTCGACAATGGTAACGATCAGCATCATCATCACTTTTATACAGGAATTCCGCTCTATGCGCACGGCAGAGAAGCTGAAGGCGATGGTAAAGACGACTGCTGCTGTCATACGCGGCGGACAAAGCCGTGAAATAGACATGGAGCAGCTCGTTCCGGGCGATATGATCAGGCTTGCTGCAGGCGATCTGGTTCCAGCAGATGTCCGGCTCCTGTCGGCTAAGGATCTGCTTGTCATGGAATCGGCGCTGACAGGTGAAGCAATGCCAGTAGAAAAGCGCGATATTGGCGTCATGCCTGAACAGCGTCGGATGAAGAGTGTTAAGAAAACGAAGCAGGCGCTAGAGCTCGATAATATGGGGTACATGGGGACGACGGTGGTAAGCGGATCTGCGACAGCAGTCGTTATTGCGACTGGAGCACGGACATATTTCGGCGCGATGGCGCACAGCCTGGTTGGGGCTCGGCCAATAACTAGCTTCGAGCGCGGCATCAACAGTGTCAGCTTTGTGCTTATTCGCTTTATGCTTGTCATGGTGCCAATTATCTTTTTCATTAATGGGTTCTCGAAAGGCGACTGGTGGGGTGCACTGTTTTTTGGATTATCTGTGACTGTCGGGCTTACACCGGAAATGCTGCCTGTTATCGTGACGTCGAATCTCGCGAAGGGTGCGATGGCAATGTCGCGCCAGAAGGTGGTTGTGAAGCGGCTTAATGCGATACAGAACTTGGGCGCGATGAATGTCCTGTGCACAGATAAGACAGGGACTTTAACGCAGGATAGAATTATTTTGGAGAAGCATCTGAACATCCATGGAGAAGAAAGCGAACAGGTGCTGCGGTATGCTTACTTGAACAGCCGCTATCAGACAGGGCTGCGCAATCTGCTTGATCGTGCCGTCGTCGAGCGGGCGGAGGAGAACGACCTTGCAAGCATCGATCATGATTACAATAAGGTCGACGAAATTCCCTTTGACTTCAACCGTAGACGAATGTCAGTGGTGCTGTCCAGAAAACAAGGCGAGCATCTTCTCGTCTGCAAAGGGGCTATGGAAGAGATGCTGTCCATATGCGATTCCATGTTGGATGGAAAAAATGTCTTTGGCTTGGGACAGGACATGAAGCAGGAACTGCTGCGCAAAGCAAATGAAATGAACGAGGAGGGCCTTCGTGTTATCGGCGTAGCCATTAAGCTGATGCGGGATGGAACATGCAAGGAATCCTACAGTGCTGCTGACGAACAAGGTCTCGTGTTCGCGGGATACATCGGATTTCTTGATCCGCCGAAGGGTAGTGCGGCGCCAGCAATTTCGGCCTTGCTTGAGCATAGCGTAGCGGTGAAAGTGCTGACAGGAGATAACGAAGCGGTAACGCGCAAGGTGTGCCGTGATGTTGGCATCGAAACAGGGCGTATCGTGCTCGGCAAGGAAATTGATGATTTGAATGATACGGCCCTTGCGGAACTGGCTGATCAGACAACTGTCTTCGCGAAGCTGAATCCGATGCAGAAGGCGCGTATCGTCCGTGCGCTTCAGGAGAAGGGGCATACTGTCGGATTTATGGGGGACGGAATTAATGATGCGATCTCTTTGAAGGAAGCAGATATCGGTATTTCGGTAGATACTGCGGTCGATATTGCGAAGGAATCAGCAGATATCATTTTGCTTGAAAAATCGCTTATGGTACTGGAGCAAGGGATTATTGAGGGGCGCCGCACGTTCGGCAACATGATTAAGTATATCAAGATGACGGCCAGCTCGAACTTTGGGAATGTGTTCAGTGTATTGGGAGCAAGCTTGTTCCTGCCGTTCCTGCCTATGCTGCCGCTGCACCTGCTCGTGCAGAACCTGTTCTATGATATGTCGCAGTTGTCGATTCCTTGGGACAACATGGACAAAGAATTTTTGAAAAAGCCGCGCACATGGGATGCGAAGTCGATTGGCCGCTTTATGCTATTCATCGGTCCGACAAGCTCGATCTTCGATTTTCTCACGTATGGATTGATGATGTTCGTCTTTGCCGCAAATACGCCAGCAGATCAGGCATTGTTCCATTCGGGCTGGTTCATTGAGGGGCTGCTGTCACAAACCTTGATCGTCCACATGATCCGTACGGAGAAAGTGCCGTTCATCCAGAGTCGGGCAAGCTTGCCTGTTATGCTGTTGACGGTGCTTATTATGCTGATGGGCATTATGATTCCGTTCTCCGAGTTCGGTGAGAGCATTGGTCTGGTACCGCTGCCAATGTCCTACTTCCCATGGCTTGCTGCGATTTTGCTGGGGTACTGTATTCTGACGCAGTCCGTCAAGAAATGGTACATTCGCCGCTTCAACGACTGGTTGTAAGAGCTGAGATGCAAGGGCCAACAATGCAAGGAATGATGTAAGGACTTAATGCGCGCAAAAATAGAAGGAGGTTGCACCATGAAGCGTACAGCCTCCTTATCTTATTTAACAGTATGAAATGAAAATGGGAACCTTGGGCTGCCTACTGCATGTTGCACACAGTCTTTAAAATATCCGAACCAGTGCCAAGCTTGTAGCCTTGGAGCTGGTAACGGATGCGGTGCTGCTGATCCATGACTACAACCAGCGGATATTCCTGACCGTTCCATTCTGGAAGGGAGGGAAGAAGTGCCTGCAAGGACAGTCCATCCTCATCTACGCTATACGTTGTATGCTCCGGCATACCCTCAAGCTTGAATTCGCTGCGATTGCGCTGGCTTTCAACCATAAGCGCAATACGGCCCCCCCACTGATCGAGCTCTATCTTCAACTCGCGCAGTTCACGCGCAAGATGCTTCGATGGCTCGCGTTCTGGATCAAGCCATGCAAGGACGAGCCCTTGCTCCGTAATGTCTAGGCTCACCTTATCGGTCATGCGGCTCCACTGTTCTGCCGATACTGTATTGAGGATCGGAACATGAATTTCCTCCTTGCGGAATACGACAGGTACGGTTGTTGTATCGCCGGCATGTACGGTGAAGAAGGATAGGCGCACGAGCACGGTTCCATCGCTAAGACGTGTTCCGGTCGTCATCCGATAGTTGCCGCTCAATACCTCGTAAGGCTTATTGTACATATCCTTCTCGCCATATGGGAACGTCAAGGTGCGATAAGTGCCGTTCTCAAAGCGAGCGATCGTGAAGTTCAAGTAATAGGAAGCTTCTTGCTCGCCTTCACTGCGTGCAAATACAATCGCACCGCTCGCGGCTTCCGCATTATTCGACGGTTCTGCCGGTCGAGATGCTGCAGGTTCTGTGGCATCACCATGGAACACTGCGTCCTGCCAGATGCCGTTCTGCCAAAATTGCGGACGAATATTCAGCGGTTCGAGGCGTGCAGGTATGCCGACGCTGCGTGCCATTGCTACGAAGCAGATGTCTCGGCTCAAGCGATCGGCTTTTTTTAATTGAAACACGCCGACTGGTGTAATCATGCCGTTATAGCGGTCTATTCGGCTCTCAATCGTAATGTCATTCGCTAAACGATCGACCAGCCGCTGCGGATTGGCTGCATAGGCTGCCTTCTCTTCGGCAGTCAGATTCGTTTGGAAGTATGTACGATACGGCTTAATCATTTCATAATGAGCGCGCGGACAGAGCACATAAGCGGTGAACAGATCTTCATCCTTCACTTGTTCCAGATAAGAAAGAGCTCCCTCCAAGTGATCCGTCAGTGTCTCGTTCATTGTATCCTGCGTATCCTTCTCATGAAGCGCTTCGAGCAGACGAAGCGGCCATTCACCGTGCTTCGGTATGTTGGTCTCCAGGAAGGCAGCAATCTCATGGCTGTTCCCGCGCGCGTTGCGAATCACCGTCCATACCCGATCCGCCGCCAAGGACAGCTTACCGGCCAATGAGTTCGCTTCTGCTTCACTCATGAAGGTGGCTTCATAAGCTGCGCGCGTTGCCGTTCCGTGTTGAACACGGCGGTCGTTTGCCTGTCGTTCTTCATCTGTCATCCGATTCTCGCTCTTGTCTGGTATCTCAGGAGGCGGTGCCATGTCAAACTCCATCATGTCGTGAATTTGCAGCTCGGATTGGAGTGTTACGGTAAATGTATCTGCATCGCCAACGGTAATATGGCGGAAGCCATATCCCTGCGCATTGCGGACATGGATCAACAGGTCGCCGTATCCAGTTGTAAACGCCACTTGTCCATTGTCATCCGTCGGCAGTGTCGTTACAGAGTAGAATTCGGCGAAGTTGTACATTTGGAAGTGGACCTCTGCCGAAGTTGCCTCTCCCTGCTCGTTGACAACCCGGATCGTAATGGTTTTATGCGGAGCGTAGTTGCCAAGCAGGTTAATCTCCGTATACCACGGATGGCTGGAGCAGGTTTCTTCCGGGCCGTTGTAATCTGCGGGCACACGTGTATGAACAAGCATGGCACGGCGGGAAGGAGCCTTGAACCAACCTTCGTTCAAGCGTGCTTCTGGCTCACATGCGCCAAGGAAGTACCAGGTTCCATCTGCCCAAGCTTCTACCCAAGCATGGTTCGAATCACAGTGCGCCCAGCGCGGCGTGTAGCATTGGCGTGCCGGAATACCGACACTGCGCAGTGCAGCAACGGCCAGTGTCGATTGTTCGCCGCAGCGGCCGAGAGCGGTGCGAACCAGCGTTAATGGCGAGACAGTACGTTGATCGGTGCCAACGTAAGTTGCCTTTTCATGGCACCAATAGTTCGTTTCCAGAATCGCTTCCATCATCGGTTTATCCTTAACCCGATCGACTAGCTCATGGTAGATCACTTCGCGGTTGTCGTCGATATTCTCGTTATTGACGCGATAGGGGAGCACAAAGTTCATGAAGATGTAATCTGGAATCTGCTTGCCCCAAGGCATCTCTTGACGCGTAGCCAACGTACGGCGCACATGAGCTAGGAAGAATTCACCGTCATAATCCGCCAGATCGTGAATGGGCATGTAGGCATACAAATACTTCAGGAGCAGACGCTCCTTGTCGGTCAATTCTTGATTCAATACGCTGAACAGTTCCTCTTCCCGGTGCTTAGCCAGCTTTTTTTTATATTGAAACTTCTCTTCGATTTGTTGAAGCAATGTATCATCTGCATAGCCAATTGTGCTCGTCATCTCATTCATCAGCTCCATGTGTTGTTAGTCTGCGATGCTATTCGCGCCATACCTTCCCGTCTTCCTGAATGCGAATCCATTGTTGCCCATCATGCGATTTGGCAGATAGTAAGAAGGAACCGCTTGTCGTTTCAATCACAGGTTCGATGCGCCAAACCTCTTCGCGTGCCAACTCCGATAAGCTGGAAGCGTAACGGCCGTGGCTCGCAAAATGCTGGCGCTGACGGTAATAGATCTTGCGCAGTTCCCACTTGATCAGCTCGTCTTGCGGCAATTGGAAGGAAGGTGCTGGTTGTCCTTCGCCTGCAAAGACAACAAAGCCCCACATCTCTGGATAATGCATATTGATAATGCCTTGCGGGCTCCATACCCAGTTATACTCTGGGTAAGGGGTGTTCGAATCCGGGTTGATCATCTTGACGTACTGTCCGTCCTTTACCTCAGTACGCCACTCAACACGGGAGAAGTTCACGCGCCAATATTCGCCATGTTGCGGCATACGTCCTTCGGGCGCGCATTCCTTCAATACGCTCCAAGGCATTGCGACTTCAATGCTCCAACCCTTATTGACTGCATTCGGATTGTTGACCTCGCCATCAATATGGACAGCGGTGCGAATGCCGCGAATGTCCCAACCATTGATAGGCGGTCCGCCGTCACGGTATGGTTTGGGCAGCAGCAAGTCCCAGATCGTGTTGAAGGCATTCATTTCGAACTCATAGTAGTTATGGGTGTCGCCATCTGGATCAATGAATATCTCGAAATCATTATCATAGAAAATGACGGAATCGCGCTCCGTCAATGTTGCCCATATTTGCTCCTCTTCCATTTCGGTACCGAAATAGAAATATTCGTCATCCCATAGCATCTTGACCCGGGTCTGCTTAAATGGCAGCGGTTTCAAGTCTCCCTCGATGTCGACGAATTCGTCTGTCCAAGGGGCATGAACCCAAAAAGACTTGTCCAATCGTCCATCAAGCTGCAGTGGTTCTGTGGCTCGGTGGCAAATGTAATGCTTCGGGTCGAACACGATATTTGGTTCGGGAACACTGCTTCTGTCCATCGTTCCATCCTCCTCTAGATGAATGCATGTGGTAGGTGTTGGAGAACACACAAAATACGCAAATCTGGTAATGAAGAGAAAACTTATCCTTATACTAGATGGATATAATGGGATATTCAATAGGAAAACACGATTTTCAGCGAAAAAAAGTTATCGGTATCTCAAATTTGTAAAAGCTGCTCTTCGACCCGTTATTCAATAACGAAAAAAGAGAGCATCCGTTAAGGATACTCTCTCTTCGCAACTACAACTATATGTTCGATCTGGTGTTATAGATAAAGTATAAAGTAGTGCCCTATAAAATCTAATCGTGAAGAAGGCAGCCTACTAAGCGAGAAATGCCTCAACTATAAAGCAGGAGAAGATCTGTGAATCTGGCATCCTACCAAGCGCGTTCGTATGGCTTCGGCTTCGGCAGTTCAGAACGAAGCGCTCGTGCGGCGCGCAGCGGCCAGTATGGATCACGCAGCAGCTCGCGTCCAAGAAGAACGAGATCTGCCCGGTCGTTTCGGACAATCTCTTCTGCGAG
Organism: Paenibacillus sp. B1-35; assembly: GCF_050474385.1. NCBI lineage: Bacteria > Bacillati > Bacillota > Bacilli > Caryophanales > Paenibacillaceae > Paenibacillus > Paenibacillus sp. B1-35. The sequence continues at coordinate 347,511 of NZ_JBCHVJ010000004.1, read as the reverse complement.
AGCTGGCTCGGTAATAAGACCGACGGCTCCAGTAGCAATGCCTGCCGATTGTCGAATTGCATGAGCATAAGACACTTGATATCCAGGGAATACGTCTATCGGATGCGGTACAACTGCACCAGAGCTGCAATCAACGAGGTTGACACCTTGATCCTTCATGCGGCGCGCATAATCAATATAAGCCTCTAGTGTGTTGCCTCCATCCGCATACTCATTCGCGGAAATGCGCACGAATACCGGCCCATCCCATTGGAGACGAACAGCGTCAATGACATCGCTTAAGAAGCGATATCTGCCTTCGGTACTCCCGCCATAGCTATCCATCCGCTGATTCGTGAGCGGAGAGAGGAATTCATTGATCAGGTAGCCATGGGCACCATGAATCTCGACGATATCGAAGCCGGCCTCCTTTGCTCTGCGGGCAGCCTCGGCAAATGCCTTCACCGTCCGGCGAATTTGCTCCTGCGACATCTCTTCTGGTACTGCGTAGTCTTCACTGAACGCAATCGCCGATGGAGCAATTGCGCCGGGAACAGTAGCTTTGCGCCCTGCATGGGCAAGCTGAATGGCGATCTTGCTGCCGTGGGAATGCACTAGATCAGTGAGCCTGCGCAGCCCATCAATATGATCGTCGCTCCAAATTCCTAAATCACGAGCACTAATTCGACCCTCTGGTGTGACGGCAGTGGCTTCTACGATAATCAATCCGACTTGCCCAACTGCACGCGAGGCATAGTGGATCAGGTGCCAGTCTGTTACTTTGCCATCTTCGTCATCACATGCATACATGCACATCGGAGACATGGCAATCCGATTCGGGATTGTAACCCCTCCAATTGTTATCGGTTCAAACAAGCGTGACATATGTAAAATCTCCTTCCATCTCCATTGGACTAAATCATGACTCAAGTCTATTATACGCTGATCCAGATTGTGGGTACAAATGACAGACTAGCGAAACTTTAGGAGTCAGCCGAACTCAGGGTCTGACGTTGCAGCCATGCAAGGCAGTCCGCCGTAACCTCATCCCGGTTCGTTTCATTGAGCAGTTCATGGCGCGCACCTTCATACAGCTTGCATTCCACTTGCTCCAGACCAAGTTGCCGATATTGATCTGCCAGCTTGCGCACACCTTTGCCATAATTGCCTACCGGATCATCGTCGCCTGCAATGAGCAGTATAGGCAACTGCTTCGGAATACGGCTCATGACTTCAGGGCGATGAATATTGCGCAGCAGTTTGAAAAAGTCCCGATAAAATCCTACTGTGCTCAGAAATCCGCAGTATGGATCCTCCACATATTTGTCTACTTCCTTCGGATCTCGGCTTAACCAGTCTACCTGTGTGCGGGCAGGCTGGAACTTACGGTTGAAGCTGCCGAAAGCCAGCTTATCAATGAAGGCGCTGCGATGGCGGGAGCCTTTCATCGAGGCAATCAGCTTCGTGACACTGACGCCTGCGAGCAGTTCCGGGCCACGAGGGCCGTTGCTTCCGCATAGGATGAGGCCATCAATCAAGTCCGCGTGTTCTGTTATATATTGCTGTGCCAGAAAAGACCCCATGCTGTGCGCGAACAGAAACAGTGGGGGATTGCTATGTTGTTCGCGGATTATCTTAGTGAGCTGCGCCATATTGCGCACCATCCATATGAAGCCGTTCTCGCCGATATAGCCTAAGTCCTGCTCAGTAGCTGCTGTGCGGCCATGTCCGCGATGATCGTTGGCGTATACCACATACCCGGCGGCAGTAAGTTCCTCGGCAAAGCGCTCGTAACGAAGCGCGGTTTCAGTCATTCCGTGAGCAATTTGTACAACGCCTTGGATTTCAATGGCTTCATCGGGCAACCAGTGGTAGACGTGAATACGCACGTTTTCTTCATCTAGAAAGTGAAAGGTGTTCGTTCTCATGAGAAGCCTCCTTATCGGCTATTGTTCCGTTATCCTTTACTTACATTATATCGAGAGCTTTGAAACGAAAGCCACGTTATTTTCTGAACAGGGCGTTGCGCCGAAATCGCCTGACTATGGTATGATACATTACAAATACGAAAATAGGAGGCGGTCAGATGTTCACACAAACACTTTATACAGGCGAGCGGGATAAGGATTATCCGGTTATTATTGGGCAGCTGTCCGCATTAATTGCAGGAGAGCCGAATTTTATTGCAAATTTGTCCAATGCGTCCGCGCTATTATGGCAGGGGCTGAAGGACATTAACTGGGCTGGATTCTATCTGATGGATGATGAGCGAGGGGAGCTTGTGCTTGGGCCGTTTCAAGGGCTGCCGGCATGTGTTCGAATTCCACTTGGACGTGGAGTATGTGGGGCAGCAGCGAAGGAACAGCGCACAGTAATCGTTCCGGATGTCCATGCATTCCCCGGACATATTGCCTGTGATGCGGCTTCACGCTCTGAAATTGTCGTCCCTCTGATGAAGGAGGGCAAGTGCATCGGTGTGTTGGATATCGATAGCCCGATTACGGATCGCTTCAACGAACAGGATCAGGAAGCGTTGGAGCAACTGGTGAGCGCTATTTTAGCCGAAAGCAAACTATAGAAAATATGAGTGGATGCGTAAAATAGGGTATGGTGCTGCATGAAGGAGCGGATTATCGTTCTAGAATACCTCTGCAGCACCATATAGTAAATATAGGTAATTTTATTTTAGGGTTGAAACAAATTTTCAACTTCTCTATAATATTTGGTGTTAACAAAATTTGCTGGTGTAGCTCAGGGGTAGAGCAACGCATTCGTAATGCGTGGGTCGGGGGTTCAAATCCCTTCTCCAGCACCATGTAATGTCGATAACGGCGCGGTTTCCGAGCAATCGGAGATCGCGCTTTTTCCCTTTTTAGGGCTGAATTCTAACATTCTTCTAACCTTTAGTCTAATAAAGTGAAGTTTTAGTTTTTAAGTACGGCTTCTTGAAGATTTGGTAGTACATGCGAGTATGTGTCCAAGGTAACATTAATCGAAGAGTGGCCTAGTCGTTCTGAACAATTTTTGGATGTATTTCCGCCTTGAGTAATAGTGTGGCATGAGTATGCCGAAGATCATGGAATCGTATTTTAGGGAAGTCCGGATGATCTTTTTAGATTTCTTTTATGATTCGATAATAATTGCGCATCAGATTCCTTTGGTTAACGGGCGTACCTTCGATTTCGATATTTTCCTTATGTGCAGCTTCATTCTTGAGTTTTTGATGTTTGAAGAAAAAAAGTATTAGACCGGGTTAATTTAAGTAACGTAAATAGAGGATGGTTAGTTCATTATATGAGCTAATCTCCTCTATTTTTTGTTTAAAAGAAATATTAACTAAAGCTTTAAAGCTTGGTATAGATTATTTAATATATTCAGAATTGGGAGTAAGGCTGTGAGATTTTTTATGGTTCAGTTCTACTGTTTTGGTGCTTACTAAAGCAGTAAGTAATCTTATTAGAAGAATGCAAATAGGGACGTGAACACAATGGGATATGCTCGAAAAAATAGTAATAAACATTTTTTTAGAATAGTTTTATTTTTATTAAGTTTATCTCTTGTTGGTTGTACTGCAAAATTAAACTCATTTAGTTATGAAAGCGGTAACATTTTGCCAGAACTATTAACTATAAATACAAAAGGAATTGTCGAGCAAATTGAGCGCAGTAAAATGTCGGATTTTGGGTATAGATTTGCGAATGCTGAATATTCTAGTCAAATCAGTTCCTTTGCGACATATTATATTCGTGAAGCCCAAAAAAATTCGGGGTTAATTTCTATTGATGATTACATAACAATGACACCAGATTTTTTGAGGAAATTTGAAAATGAATCAGCGATGGATCTTACAGATATTTTTACCACAGTAATGCTAGTTAATGATTTAGAAGGTATATCTGATTTAGCAAAGGAGAATATCTCTAAGTATTTTGATTCTTTGTACGACGATAGAATTGGATGTTACCGTTTGCCTAATAGTAATAACAGTGAAATATATGCAGAAAATGTGTATCCAACATTTTTAGTTGAGCAAGTAGCTGCATTGCTAAATTTAAAAACAAAATCTGTTGACAAATGGTTAAAAGAAGCATCGACAGAGTTGCTACAACCTAATACTATTACTAGAAAAAATTCTAGCGCTTATGTAATGATGATGAAATTGATGCAATCTCATCACATAGAGTTATCAAAAATATCATCTGATATGGTAAAGACTATGTTTGAGAATGATTTAGACAATATAGCAGAATTAATTAAAAGCAATGAAGTTTATTTACCTATATATTTAATGGATTATTTGGATTTTAGTTTATTATTGAATATCGATAGCTCAGATTATCACGATCTAATAATAGACAGTATCACTGATGAAAATGAAATTAAAGATGGAGTCATACAGGCCTATGATCCCTTAGGCTTATATGCTGCAATATACTCCTTAAAATTAGCAGGTTATGATTTTAAAACCAGTCCGAATTTCAGTGATGTATTCGATGTATATAATTCATTCTTGCTGGATGAATCAACATACATTACCCCAGGATATACTGAATCGAACTTTGTTGATACCTATTTTGTAGATGCAATAACCAATGTTTTAGAAATAGAATCTCCTAATAGTATTGATTTGTATCTCTATGAAAAAAGAGATGATATTTTGCAGAGCGATCCAATAGTCATAAATAACTTTTTGGAATTACTGCAGAAACATAATTTGTTGCACATCATAGACAATAAAAAGCAAGAACTAGTAGACGGATTATTTTCATCCATGGATGATATATTAGCTAAAGAAACTTTAACAGCAAAGAAGTTGCCATATGTCAATGCTATTATACGTGCTTTAGAAATTTTAGAACGAAATTGGTCATTTAGTAAAACACAAGTAGATGAAATGATTGATAGTTTTACTGAAATCGACAACGTGCCTCAAAATACTATGAACTTAATTGAACTCGCTACATTTATAAACTTAATTAATCCGGATCGGGATGAAATCAAACCTTTATGTAACGAGATAATTAGTAATATAGTACATCTTAATGACCTTGATTTGAGTAATAAATTGCATGTACAGAGTAAGGCATTAAATCTTTTGCAGGATTTGGATTATAAGATTCCAAATAATGTAATAAAAATTGTGGGAGACACACTGATTAATGCACAACATACATCTGGCCTATTTAAAGGAGGTGATGCCACTGAGGACGTAGTAAGTTTCCGAAGTACCTACGATGCGCTGTTTCTGCAAAAGGTTATCTATCAAAAATGAAAAGGAATGATTATTTTGAAGAAATTTTCTAAGACGTTATCAGCATTAGCTTTAGGTACCGTTTTGATGGTTCCGGGTTCAGTTTTTGCTAGCACTGACACCAATGAGACTCAGCTAATTTCAGAAGAAATGGTTCGGCTTACAGTCACGAATGAAGCAACAAATGAAACAACAAGAAGTTTAGCAACAACAAGCACTGAAAGCAAAGAATTCACGCTTAAACAATATAATGACAACGGTGTTACAGTATACGGTTTTGATGTGGAAGATCCTTCATACCGACAGGCGGCCATGTCGTATATAAATAAATTAACTGGCGATACAGGGGCAGTCTTTCAGCCGGTTGGTTTACTGCCGGGAGAATCGGAGTATCAAAATGATACTCAAACAGATGGTAATGCAATGTCATATGCATGGAAAATAAATACTGCCGGTAACTGGGATAACAATTTTGAAGGAGGTCAATCCTCGGCTTGGAACGGTAGCGGAAATGCGAGCTACATAGTATTAAATCAAAATATTTCCGTAAGTGGAATAGGTGTTACAGTATCATGGCCCCCAGGTGTATCGGGTAGTTCTACTTCAGGATCATGGCAATCTCAACCCATAAAAGATAATGTAGCTGGAGCATCTTTTGCAGGAATGAAAGTTAGTGGAACTTCCTGGGCTACTTCCTTTAGTGAAAACGGGGATGTTTACGTTAATAACAGAGTATACCGTCCTGTAACCTATATTAAATTCAGTGTTTTTTAGGAAAAGATTTATGGTAGGTATTGGTATAATTCTTTTTTCAATTTTGTTTAAGTTGTGCACATCAGGAATGGATTTAGTAGCTTTGATTTTTGGATTTATCGGATTACTGATTGTTATTTTTGGAGGTGTTAGTAAATCCGGCAAATCGTGAAGGGGGAATTTTACTTTGTCAGTATCAAAAGACTCCCGGCAACTGGTGCACCCATAAAGCTTACGCTAACTGTATATAGTCGAAAGGGATGTTGCTTACATATTTGATTTTAAAGATAATAAGTTCTTAGACTTGTGCTTTATGATGGTTATGTGGCCAAATACTTCAAATGAATAACACACAGCTAAAGCCGCATAGAAGACCATCTGGGATTAACGAGGATTATCGGTAAACGATTCGTAATGCGTGGGTCGGGGGCTCAATTCCCTTCTCCAGCACCATGTAATGTCGATAACGGCGCGGTTTCCGAGCAATCGGAGATCGCGCTTTTTCCCTTTTTAGGGCTGAATTCTAACATTCTTCTAACCTTTAGTCTAATAAAGTGGGGTTTTCCGCTTTGTAGGAAGGAGAAACGGCTCGTTCGCGATTGGAGCTAATTGAATAAAATTGAGACATTTCATTTGCTTGTTAGCACACTTCATTTTTAGCGACCTGCATATTATGTATTAACTCTTCTTCGAAGGGGGGGATGCTGCATGGTACATCGTCATAAAAAGGTGATTGTTGTGATCCTCAGACCTGGACAAAAAGTAATAGTTAAGTGTAGAAAGCACAGAAGACACCGCTAAAAATAGTTTCTGGCAGTGAACCTCATTTAATAGACAAGGTTCACTGCCACGCTCGTTTAACTTAACAATCATCAATTGCTTTTAAACAGGATAAGCAAATTAAGGGATATTGATCGTAAAGTGAACATGTATGGAAAGTACCTTGATACAAAGTTGAGTACCACATGACGGTATTCGCGTGATAGCATGAAACATAAAAAAAGGCGGGGACGCACACACGGCTGCATATAGGCAGCGCATGAACCGGGGTATACTCGCATGAAGAAAAGGGACAAACCTATATGGCTTGTCCCTTTTGCATTACTTCTTGTTCGTAGTATTCACAATTGCTGTTTTGTAGTTCAACCAGGCAACAAAACCGAAAAAACTGCAGAAATGATATTTGTACATAAAATTAATAAGAATGTATTGATGGTTCTCCCCTCTGGCCGGGGGATCTTAACTTGGGTGATGTGACAGAGAGGGAAGAGGGCGAGAACAGTAATAGGATCAAGGATCAAAAGTACCGAATACAATTGCGAGCTTGTTTGTATTTGTCCGGACAGACGTGCCTCGACAGGTTAGCGATTCGGACGTTGTTCGGATTCAAACATTCCTGCGGGACTATATTTCATGGATGAGGATGTCCATGCAGACTTGTAATAAGTCGGCATAAACAAAAAAATGAAGGCTGACGATCTTATGCGTGATCCCTTCATTTTTGCTTATTAGACTATTGTACTCGCTAACTCAATCGGATGGAGTGCTTATCCCATATTTTTTTCAACAATGATCGTATGGACTATGGCCAAATCGTCGATTCCGCGCAAGCATTGCATAGATTTAATGTCCATCAAGTTCCATCATTTGTTGGGGTGACACCGGAGTTCCTGTGAGTGTGCTTTCAAACATTTCAATAATGACCAGAAATCTTTCTGCTTCGCGGAACACATGATCGGCGAGCAGTGGATGAATGATGCTTTTTATTCGACATGCCTCAATTAATTCGCGAGCTGTTTTCTTGAAATCACGTAATGATTTAACGGAAACTCTATTTTGATCTAAAAATTGGTCGAGAAGTGGAGCCGTTTGAGATTGAGGCCGCATGGAATCCAAGTCTCTTGCTTGAAATAATAACTGATCGAATTCATGACTGAATTGTTGCGCTTGTTCAACAAGCTTACGTTCAGAAGGATCGAGCAGATGACCGATAAACTTGGCATGATCCGCCATTATTCTTAAGAAAAAAACATTTTCATTGATAATCGCATCTGGTAGGGGGTCTAAATTACCAGTATTGAGTTGTTCAAGGCGATTTCTAAAGTAAAAAGCCTCTCTGCTGACGTGATCTACAAGCAGAGGGAAATTGTTCTGTCCCGGCAACTGACAATGTAAAATTAAGCCGAGGACCTTTCGTTTGAATGCCCAAATATGGGAGACCGCTGAATGCACTTCCGCATTGAATCTTAGAATGATCTGGGGATCTGCTTCAGCATCAAAGGTGTGAGACCTGGCTTCAATTGATTCAAAAATAGCATAAAAATGATTCGCTTCTTGAATGAGCTGAGTATCTTCACACCTAAAGCCTAGTTTTAAAAAAAGTGAATGCTCTTTCATGATTCGAGACCAAAATCTGATTTCGTCTAATGAACGAATGACAAATCCGTTTGACAAAAGCACCCCTCCCAGGTAAAAAACGCCGTTTTGTTTATATATAATAATGACAAATCATTTTTATGATTTAGGCAGCGCATGAACCGGGGTGTACTTCTTCTCGCATGCAAGTAAAGGGACAAACCTATATGGCTTGTCCCTTTACTTTGTGCTGCTTGTCTTCACGACTTCTTTTTTGTAGTCATAAACTCTTTGCTCGAATTATTTCTACGCGAATAGGACGCAGCCGAGTCAAATATTTAACAACCCTAATATGATATGAATGTACTAGCGGAAGGAGGCTATTTCAATGGGTGAATTTGAACATCGCCGTCATCATCATCATTTTACTTCTACAGCCGTTATACTGGTTCTGTTTATTTTGTTGGTTATCGTAGCTTGTAGTTGCTTTATTTAATTGATTTGAAGGATCTGAATCAGCAATGCTCGTCATTGGCGCAGCCCATGAATATCAAATTTATATCTGAACGCTTAACACTGCCTAATTAATTTCAGTATAGGACATAGCTGAGTCAGAATGAAGGTAACTCCTATATTATGTATATGTGCTAACTAACGAAGGGAGGCTAACTCATATGGGTGAAGTTGTTGGAGGTTGTGGATTTCGAGGTTTCACCTCTCTTGGTGTAATCTTGGTCTTGTTCATCTTGTTGGTTATCGTTTCTCGTGCATTTGTTTTTTAGCATTTAATCGATTCATTTCATAGCCCCGTATCTTTACATTGCGTTTATGTTTGATCTACTGGTGTCGAATCGGAACGCCGGTAAGCAAAAAGGGCCGTTGAGGGGGGCGCCCCACGGCTCCGTGGACTGGAGATTCAAATCCCTCCAGCAGTATGTAATGTCGGATAACGGTGCGGTTTCCGAGCAATCGGAGATCGCGCTTTTTCTATAACATGACTCATTTTTTAAGAGGCGTAAATACACCGTTGTGATACGTTCCAATCTCGTAGTTGTTTACGGAGATCGTGTGCGTAAGATCATTCCAATCTGGTGCGACGGCCTCCATGCTGTACTTATCCAAACACCATGCATAGTGCTCCTCGGCTGCTTCCATGAATGTGGTTATAACAGTGCTTAATTCCTTGTTTGATATAGAGAATTTACCGGATCCTGAATATTTATTTGCAAAGTCAGGCTGATTACGAACATCTATGGTCGCACCGCTCGTTCCTTTGCGATAGGCTATATCATCAAAGTAGATTTTATCCAATATCAAATGCTCGGATGCAACAGACTCCTCCATGTCGTGCTGGATATTTGCATACAAGAGATTGTTCTGCAACTGATTGATTGTAAAGCCTTGTTTGCTGCTGGTTCTTTTTAGTTCCTCATAGTCTTCTTGCAACTTAGAGAGGGATTGCTGCAGTTTCTCTGCTGTATCATTCGCCTTCTTACTATGTGCCAAAGTAAAAATAGACATGCCGATCGCACAGCATGCTGCAAAGATAGAGATGATGAAGATGCCGGTAGAGAGTGACTTTCTTCCGGTATTAGGCGTTTCCTGCTCTAGTATCCATTCATGATCCATATGTATCTCTCCTAAATAATAAATTCACATGAAGTAAACACCTTGAAAGCACGAAATCATTGTATCATTTTCCTTTTGGGCCGGAGCCTAATAAAAGTGAAATTTTAACCAAAACAAGCATTTCCCTCAGGCGATTGCCAGAGCCAAGATTCTAGCATTGTACATATTCTTTACTATAGAAGATTTTTGCGACGGCTCGTTGAACTAGGGGAATTGACGAACATGATATTCATAAACGGCAAAAATCCAAGCAGCGTTCAACGGATTTGAACGCTTTTTGGTGATAGATCAGCTTTCACAGCACGCTTGGCAGGTCTTCTATGTGTACACTATGCAGAAGCGAGCTGATGAACGATGAGCATCGTCATTCAACAAAGGTTGCTTCCAGATGGAAGCCCGAACAAGCCGAACAAGCCCATGGCTCCGCAATGGATTACGATCCACAACACGGACAACTTGAGCGGCACAGCCGAATCGCACGCGAGATATATACTAGATGGAAGCGGTGGAAGACAAGCATCTTGGCATTATACCGTGGATGATAAGGATATCTACCAGCATTTGCGTGAGAACGAACAGGGATGGCATGCGGGAGATGGAAATGGACCAGGCAACTTAACAAGCCTCGGCATTGAAGTATGTATGTATACGGGCATGAACAAAGACGTGGCATGGAATAACGCTGCGTGGCTCGTGGCAAGTTTGCTTTTGCGCGACAAGCTAACCATCGATCAGGTCGTGCCGCACAAGAAATGGTCAGGCAAGCAGTGCCCTTCTGAGATTTTGCCATACTGGGATCAATTTATAAACCAGATCAAGGGACAAGTACAGCAGCTTCAAGCTCAAAATGGAATCAAAATTATTGTAAATGGTCATGAAGCAACGAAGGGGATTATGAAGGACAATGTTGTCTACGTGCCAATTCGTGATATTGCTTCTGCCTTGGGTCTCCCTGTTCGATGGGATAATACGAGCAAGGTCGCATATCTCAATGAAATTCCTCAAACTGCGAATATGATTATAAATGGCAGCGCCTACGTACCTGTGCGGGCAATCGCTGAATCGATAGGTGCGAAAGTGACTTGGAATGGAAATGATAGAAGCGTCAGCATCCAAGTGTAAGAAATAAGGGCATTCGTTGAAGCGGCAGATAGAAGTTGTAAGCAACTCGTATACCAAAGGTTGATTTACTGGGGTAAAGTGGTAAAGAGGCGGATTTCGCCTCTTTTTTCTTTCTATATAGTCTAATTAAAAAAAGTAATCAATAAAATGAAAAATATAATCGGTAATTATAAATATTTTCCATCATTTTACTACCTGCGCAATGATTCTGGTGATACAATGTGTAGGAAAATATATCCTTCACAAAAAAATCGAAAATGAGAGAGGGGAATTATGTGGCACAAAAGAAGTGGATTTCATTCATGCTGCTTTTGGTACTAATGGGATCGCTGTTATCAGCGTGCGGAGGTTCCGGCAATACGGCGAATCCGCCTAAAGAAGAACCGAAAACTGCCGAACCAGCGAAAACGGAAGGATCGAAGGACAACAATACGGCACTGACGCCGAAGGATGGAGGCACGATCACATTAGGTACTTTCTCCGATATCGTGTCATCCAACCCGTTATTCACTAGTGACACTTCTTCTGGAGACGCTATCAACTTGATCTTTTCCAGCCTGTACGATCTTGATCGGCAAGCGAACGTAGTCGTTGAACCGTGGTCTCTGGCCGCTGAACCTCCTCAAATCAGCGAAGATTCGAAGACCTATACAGTCAAATTGAAGCCGGAAGCGAAATGGAGCGACGGCAAACCTGTAACCGCTGATGATTTGATTTTTACTATTAATACAGTTCGCAACCCAAAAGCAGGCTCCCCAGGAATTAGCCAATTCGAACATGTTGACACCGTCACCAAGATCGATGACCACACGGTTCAGATCAAGTTAAAACAAGTATTTGCCCCATTCCTCTACTCTCTTAGACTTCAGCCAGTGCCCTATCACATCCTGAAAGATGTTCCGATTACAGAATTGAAAAAGCATCCATACGGTTCCAAACCAGAGAAAACCGTAACAAACGGTCCATGGAAATGGACAGAATGGAAGCAAAAGCAATTTTTAAGCTTCGATGCAGACCCGAACTACTGGGGAGCGAAAAAACCTCACATCCAGAAAGTCATCTACAAAATCTACGCAGATCAAAATACAGAAGTGCAAGCTCTCATCAAGGGAGATATCGATTCTGTATCAGCGATTCCAGTCACCCAACTCGCAGCTGTGCAAGCTCGCGATAACCTCAAAGTCATATTAGCTCCAGGACCACAATACGAATACATGGGCTTCAACTTTAACAAAATGAACTTTGACAATAAAGAAAGCTTCTTTGCCGGACAGAAAACAAGACAGGCGATTGCTCACGCGCTTAACCGCCAAGGCATGGTTGACAATATTCTTAAGGGAACGGGCAAGCTGTTGAACTCGCCATTCCTGCCTGGATCATGGGCTGATCCGGCTGAAACGGCTGTTGTATATAACTATGATGTAGAATTGGCGAAAAAGCTGTTGGCTGAAGATGGCTGGAAAGCTGGCACTGACGGCATCTTGGAGAAGAACGGCAGCAAGTTCTCCTTTGAACTTCAATACAATACAGGTAACAGTCGCCGTGAGCAGGTTGCGGCTGTTATTCAACAAAACCTGAAAGATGTGGGCATTGAAGTGAAACCGAGAGGCATTGACTTCGCTGCTTGGCAGGAACAGAACATTAATCCGGGTAAATACCAAGCGGTCTTGGCGGCATGGTCGTTAAATGATCCAGATCCGAACGCGGAGAGCATCTTCTCCTCGAAATTCTTCCCGCCGAACCAAAACGCGGGCTGGTATAAAAACGAGAAAATTGATCAATTGTGGGTAAAAGGCTACTCTGTCGCTGATCAGAACGAGCGCAAGAAGGTATACGCAGAGATCGGTAAAGAAATCACAACGGATCTTCCTTATGTATTCATGTATCAATATGGTACACCACAGGGCTTGAACCCTCGGGTGAAATATGCGGAAGAGGACCGACCTGAACCTGGACTCGCATATGGATACATGTTCCGCATGATTAACTGGTGGGTAGAATAAGGCACCGAGCATATTTGAATATGCAAGATGAGGGGAAGGGGTACTTGCCCCTTCTCTCTTTTATGTATGAGAGTGCTTATATATCACACGATGATTTAGGAGGATTCCCATGACGGAGTATCTGATCCGCCGTATATTGCAGTCACTCTTGGTGCTATTTCTTATATCCATCGTAACCTTTGGACTTATCCACGCGGCACCGGGTGGACCAACGCAAATTTTTCTTTCGCCGGGACTGTCTCAGGAAGCAGGCAAAATTCAAGCGAAGAACCTCGGCTTAGACAAGCCGATTTATATTCAATATATTCGTTGGGTGGGCGGGTTGCTGAAGGGTGATTTAGGACATACCTTCAAGAATAACCTGCCGGTAAGTGAAATACTCTGGCCTACGGTGAAGAATACCGTTGTTCTGATGGGAGTTGCATGGCTGCTGGCCTTAATCATTGCGATCCCGTGGGGAATATACAATAGTACGGCTGAGTATGGGCTATCTGATCAGACTGCTTCATTAATTTCTTATATTGGGTTTGCGATGCCGACATTCTGGTTCGGTATTCTCTTGCAAAGCTTTTTCTCCATTAAGTTGGACTGGTTGCCCTTATCCGACATGTATACGATGGGGAAGGAAGGCGATATTCAGGATTTATTCATGCATTTGATCCTGCCTGTCACCGTTCTTACACTAGGATTCCTGGCCTCCTATGTGAAATATTCCCGATCCAGCATGCTTGAGGTACTAGGACAGGACTACATTCGAACCGCGAGAGCGAAGGGAATGAAGGAGAGAAGAGTCATTACCCGTCATGCTCTGCGGAATGCGCTTATCCCAATCATTACTATACTTGGTCTGGATTTGCCGATACTCATAGCGGGAGCAGCCATTACAGAAAGTGTGTTTAACTGGCCGGGAATGGGGCGGCTGTTCGTCGATATGGCTGTGTCACGGGAATACTCGGTGCTTATGGCGATTACCTTAATTACAACGGTTATCGTTGTCCTTGGCAACTTGATTGCAGACATTTTGTACGCGATTGTTGATCCGCGTGTACAAATAGGCAAAGGGGGCGCATCAGCATGAGTGTAACGAGTTTGGAGGATGCTCAGCTCGAGCCTGGACGCGGCAAGACGAGAGAGATTGACCCTAAGTCGGAGAAGCCGACAAGTATGACCTTAATGGCATGGAAGAAATTTATGAGCAATCCATTTGCAGTGGCTGGAGCCATCGTTCTATTGTTCTTTGTCGCCATTGCTGTATTTGCCAAATATATTGCCCCATATGACCCAGCCGCGATCGATATGTTGAAGTCAAGTTTGCCAGCGGGCAGTCCTGGTCATCCACTTGGAACGGATGAATTGGGACGAGACATCTTGTCACGGCTTATTTACAGCAGCCAAGTATCGTTATCGGTGGGCTTCTCTGTTGCCTTTATCTCTGTTGTAATTGGAACCATTATCGGCTCGATTTCTGGATACTTTGGCAGCTGGATCGATACGATTTTTATGAGACTCGTTGACGTTATGAACTCTATTCCAACCTTGTTCCTGAATATTTTGGTACTGGCTATCTTTGGCGCAAAGTTCAGCTATATGATCATGATTTTAAGCTTTACGAGTTGGATGGGCTCGGCAAGGCTTGTGAGAGGGACATTCCTTCAGCTGCGGGAAATGCAATATGTAGAAGCTGCCAAGGCGATCGGTGTGTCCAGTTGGGGGATTATCGGCAGGCATTTGCTTCGCAATGCGACGGCTCCTATTATCGTAAACGCTACCTTAATGGTAGGCGGGGCGATACTTGCTGAATCAGGCTTATCTTACCTCGGTTTAGGGGTACAGCTTCCTGATACGAGCTGGGGCTTGATGCTGAGCAATGCGCAGCAATTTATGCTGGTTGATCCAACGCAAGCGCTTTATCCAGGAGCATGCATTTTTATCGTGGTGCTGGCGGTCAATTTTATTGGAGACGGAATCCGTGATGCGTTTGACCCACGCAAGAAAGAGAAAATTCCACGTAGGAGGATGCGGCAATGGCGCGAAAACTTCTTGAAGTCCGAAATCTGACGACAGGCTTTGTGACAGAGCAGGGCATTGCGAAGGCAACAGATCGAATATCCCTTAGCGTGGAAAAGGGCAAGACACTTTGTATCGTAGGGGAATCCGGAAGCGGTAAAAGTGTCGCCTCTCTTTCAATTATGCGATTAATTGATTACGCAGGAGGAACCATTTTCGAAGGCAGCATTCATTTTAATGGCGAAGATCTGTCAGCCAAATCGCAAAAGGAAATGATTAACGTTCGCGGGGAAAAGATTTCGATGATCTTTCAGGATCCGATGTCGGCGCTTAACCCGGTATTTACGATCGGAGATCAAATCGCGGAAAGCTTGCAGCTTCATCAGAAGATAGGCAAGAAGGAAGCTTGGGCGCGGGCGATTGACATGCTGCGTATGGTTGGAATCCCTGATCCAGATATGCGTTCCATGCAGTATCCGCACGAGATGTCAGGCGGTATGCGGCAGCGGGTTGTAATCGCGATGGCGCTCATATGCAAACCAGAGCTGCTCATTGCGGATGAGCCGACGACAGCGTTGGATGTAACGGTGCAGGCACAAATTTTGGATTTGCTGCAGCGCCTTCAACAGGAGCTCGGCATGGCGATCGTGCTCATTACCCATGACATGGGTGTTGCCGCGGAAATGGCTGACCGCATCGCGGTTATGTATGCCGGTAAAATTGTAGAGGAAGGAAGCGTAGAAGAAATATTTGACCATCCTTCTCATCCTTATACAATTGGTCTCTTGCAGTCGATTCCAGGCTTGGAAGGAGCAAGAGGCGAGGAATTATACACGATTCCAGGGACAATTCCGGGAATTAACAACCTGCCTTCGGGATGCCGCTTCAATCCACGCTGTTCGAAGGTGGAGGATAAATGCCGACAGCACGAACCTGCGTTAGGAGAAATCCGGAGCAATCATCAGGTGGCATGTTGGTTGTACCACAGCGATAATGACGGACAATCCGAGGTGAAGCGAGCATGATGGATCAATCATTAATTGAAGTTCGCAACCTGAAGAAGTATTTCCCGATCAAGACAGGTCTCTTCAACCGAGTAGTCGGCCACGTTAAGGCCGTAGATGATGTAACCTTCACTATTAACAAAGGGGAGACGTTTGGTCTTGTTGGGGAATCGGGTTGCGGCAAATCAACACTTGGCAGAGCCATTCTCCAATTGCAGAAGCCAACAAGCGGAGCTGTCTTTTTTGACGGAAAGCAAATACAAAATATGAATACGAAGCAACTGCGTCGGCTGCGGCAGGATATGCAAATTATATTTCAGGATCCTTTCGGATCCTTGAATCCACGCATTCATATCCAGAACATCATAGGAGAGCCGCTGCGCGTGCATCATAAGGCATCTTCTAAAGAGATTAATAAGCGTGTAGTCGAATTGATGGAACTGGTTGGATTGGATCCAGCTAGACGTAACCGCTATCCGCACGAGTTTTCTGGCGGTCAGCGTCAGCGGATAGGCATCGCCCGGGCGATTGCGCTTAATCCGAGCTTTATCGTAGCGGATGAAGCCGTATCTGCTCTAGATGTGTCGGTTCAGTCTCAAGTGCTGAATTTGCTCATGAAGCTGCAAAAGGAGCTTGGCCTTACTTTCCTCTTTATTGCACATGGTCTGAATGTGGTACGGCATATTTCAGATCGAGTCGGCGTCATGTATTTAGGAAAATTAGTTGAGGTAGCCCGCACAGAGGAACTGTTTGCAAGCCCTAAGCATCCTTATACCGCAGCGCTGCTGTCAGCGATTCCTAGACCGAACCCGCACCATAAGAAGGAAAGAATCGTACTTCAGGGGGATGTGCCTTCTCCGGCGTTCCCGCCTTCGGGCTGCCGCTTCCATCCGCGGTGTGCATTTGTGCAAGAGAAGTGCAAGCTTGTATCACCAGAGTTAGTGAATATTGGCTCTGATCAGCAAGTAGCCTGCCATTTTCCGTTGGAGGCAGATCCAACTTCTATTGCGGCTCAATAGAAAAACTCAGAACTTAATCGAGTTAGAGTATCGAATGTTGAAATACGAGAAAGTGCTGATGGGGTTATTGTGAATAATGCTTCTTTCTTGCTGCGTTACGAGAACTTATTTCTCTGCAGCAGGAAAGGGGCATTATTTTATTAGGGAAGGTACGGTTGTTAGGGATAATACAGTTCACACAGTAGGCACTATGGTCGTATCGTGACCCGTGTATGAATAGGAACCAATGCAGCGAGTTGCAGAACATCTTCATTGTACATGCGTATGCAGCCGTGAGATACGAGATGGCCGATAGAAGCAGGATCATTCGTGCCATGAATGCCATAATGGGGTTTCGACAGCCCCATCCAGAAGGCGCCGAACGGCCCTCCAGGGTTCGGGGCTTTGTTAATGATGGTATATTCCCCTGTGGGGGTTTGTGTGAGCATTTTGCCGATACCAACAGGATATTCTCGGACAACGGTGTCGCCATCCAGCAAGTACAGCCTGCGTGCAGTCAGATCGACAATAATTCGATATTGCGGCATATCGCCCAACTCCTCTTGATCAGCATATGCAGATGCGGAGATAGGGGTTCATATTGTAAGTAAAGCTCTGAAGACGCAACGTGTATGTAGAAAGAATGATAATACAGTGATTCGTTTATAAAATCTTGATTAATAGGGAGTATAGTTAATGGAGATCATACTTATTAGTGATCATGATTTATATTGAATATGATTAATATCGATCTCTATTTAATATGGCTCCTATTTAATGAGGATCATAATTAACAGGAGTAATTTCTGAAGAGGAATAGAGATAACTCGTACAGAAATGCAATCTTGTACTGCAAGGAAGAGGGAGAGCAGAAGCATGGAACGTTCAGAAATCAATATATTGCTTGTAGATGATGAGGAAGAAATGACGGTGTTCGTGCGTGATTCACTGGAGGATGCCGGATACACGGTACGCACGGCACATCATGCCGAGCAAGCTCAGCAGCTTATTACGAAACAGATGCCGGATATGATTGTACTTGATGTGATGATGCCGGGTACGGATGGGGTGGAATGGTGCAGGCAGGTTAGAGATATTGTCACTTGTCCTATTCTATTTGTTAGTGCGAGAGTAAGTGAGGCGGATCGGATATACGGGTTGGCAGCAGGCGGCGATGATTATATGATCAAGCCATTCAGCATGCGTGAGTTGAAGGCTCGCATCGAAGCGCATCTGAGAAGGGAACGCCGTCATTTGCAGAGGCAGGATCATCATGAGGGGATACTTTCATATGGTGTGTTTATAGTCGATGCAAAGGGTAGGGAGCTTCGCTGCGAAGGGAAGCGATTGCCGCTAACGAACCGTGAATTTGCAATTGTGGAGCTGCTTGCATTCCATCCGGGACAAGTATTTTCTCGCGAGCATATTTATGAGCAAATATGGGGCATAGAAGCTCTTGGAGACGATACAACTGTAACTGAGCATGTGAAAAACATTCGAGCGAAGATGGCAGCAGCCCATGCACAGTCCCGCTGGGTCGAAACCGTATGGGGCATCGGCTATAAATGGAAGGTGCAGGAATGAGGATGCACTCCTTTAAGCGTCAGTTTATTACTTACTTTGTATGGGTAATTGGAGCGAGTCTGGTATTTACAATTGTCGTGTGGGGAGGCTTCATATGGCTTCAATCCTATGATAGCGGCACATTCAGGCCGGCCAATTACTACGAAAAGAAAATTCCGCCCATACGTAAGTTAGTAGAAACAGAAGGAGATCGCTTACTGAATAAGGGGAATCAGGCGCGCCTCGAACAACTGATAGATGAGAAGGGCATGCGCTACGCGGTTGTTGATCGTAAAGGGAAGTATGTGTATGGGTCGCTGACCGACCCGAAAGTACGCGGTGGGCGGGAGCTGATTCAGCTTCTCAAGGCAAGTGGAATGACAGGTATGGGACATGCCCGTAACGTATTGCCGATCATAAATCAAGAGGAGGAATTGCAAGGTGCGGTCATCCTCAACTATATACTGTCTGCTGGTGTCACTGAGAAATCCAAGCTAAGACCCTATTTTGGATTCCTAGTTATAGGAGTTCTATTTGTGCCCTTTCTTTTTGTTATTTTATTTTCTTGGTTGTTCGGCAAAAGATTTGGCCGTGAGCTGAGCCGCCCGATTGAAGAGTTAATTGAAGGCACCAGGCGGGTACAGCAGCGGGATCTAAACTTTAGCTTCTCTTATGAAGGCACCTCTGAAATGGCACAACTTATGAAGGCTTTCGACGAGATGAGGCGTGAACTCTATTTGTCATTGCAGCGCGAGTGGAAGATGGAGCAGCGGCGGCGCGAGATGGTTGCTGCACTGGCTCATGATCTGCGTACTCCGCTTGCGATCGTGCAAGGTCATGTAGAAGGCTTGCTGGATGGCGGGATGAATCGCCCTGATCGTCTGGAGCGATATTTGTCTACGATCGATAAGAATACGAAGCGGGCTGTCCGTCTCGTGCAGGAAATGAATCTGGTATCAGAAATGGAGTCTCCACAGTTCAGCTTGAATTGTAAGCCGATTGATATTAATCGCTTCATGGAGGAGACTGCACAGGATATGCACCGAATGTGCGCGGAGCAGCAGATTGAATTCTGCTGTCGTCCACCTGCAGATCGGCAGGCGGAGGGAACGCTGCTCCTCGACGGGGATCGATTGAGACAGCTTATGGACAACCTGCTTGCGAACAGCCTTCGCTTCACTCCAGCGGGAGGCGCAATTATCTGGGAGGCAGAATGGAGAGCACGTGAACTGCAGATGTCGATTACGGATACGGGAACGGGATTCCCGGCACATATGCTGGACTCCATATTTGACAAGTTCGTTCAAGGAGACGCCTCGCGCTCGCAATATCAAGGGCATTCAGGACTAGGGCTGTATATGGCCAAGCTGATTATGGTCAAGCATGGCGGGCGAATACGAGCAGAGCACGTGCCAGGCGGGGGAGCGCGTATTGTGTTTAGCTTCCCTACGAAATGACAGCTACAGAGAAGTAGCAGCAGAATGCAACAAGTTTGGCGAATAATCTATGTCATTTTGTGCAAATCTGCTTTATATATTATACTAGTCCATGATTTCAGAAATAGAGAGGAGCAACCTCATGTCATCCATTCGTATAGGTATTGTAGGTTACGGTAACTTAGGTAAGGGCGTAGAGAAGTCGATCCGCCAAAATTCAGATATGGAACTTGTAGGTATTTTCACTCGTCGCAGCCCAGAATCCATTCAAGCAGAGGTTCCTGTCATCTCGCTCAACGATGCGGAATCTTACAAAGATAGAGTAGATGTTATGATCTTGTGCGGAGGTTCTGCAACAGATCTTCCAGAGCAAGGTCCTGAACTTGCACGCATGTTCAACACCGTAGACAGCTTTGATACGCACGCGCGTATCCCAGAATATTTTGCATCTGTAGATGAAGCTGCACAAGCGAACGGACATGTAGCTGTCATTTCGACAGGCTGGGATCCAGGTGTATTCTCCTTGAACCGTCTGTTGTTCGAATCCGTGCTTCCAGAAGGCAATGAATATACATTTTGGGGACGTGGCGTGAGCCAAGGACACTCCGATGCGATCCGCCGTGTAGAGGGCGTTAAGAACGGTGTGCAGTACACAATTCCTTCCGAGGAAGCTGTAACGAGGGTACGCCAAGGGGAAAACCCTGAATTGTCCACTCGCGAGAAGCACCTTCGTGAATGCTTTGTTGTAGCAGAAGAAGGCGCTGATAAAGCTCGCATCGAGCAAGAAATCAAATCTATGCCGAACTACTTCGCAGATTACGATACAATCGTGAACTTCATCAGTGAAGAAGAGTTGAAGGCGAACCATTCTGCAATGCCGCATGGCGGTCTCGTATTCCGCAGCGGCGTAACAGGTGAAGGCACGTCACAAATTATGGAGTTCGGCTTGAATTTGGGCAGCAACCCTGAGTTCACAGCTAGCGTGCTCGTTGCTTATGCACGTGCCGTATCTCGTCTGGCAAAACGCGGTGAATCCGGTGCTCGCACTGTATTCGACATTCCATTCGGCTTGTTGTCTCCGAAGTCTCCAGAGCAGCTCCGCAAGGAATTGCTGTAATATATAGGAATTCCTTGCGGACAAACGTTCTCACCTTTTGTTGACGTGCTAGAAAAAGGCGAACAGTCCGCTTACAAGGGGCGGTTCCATGTCCAGCAGTTCCGCTAAAGGTCATTGACAACGTAACTACTGCGTTCACGCCGATGATGCCGAAGCTGAATACGGAGCATTCTGAAGTAATTCGGGATGCCGCAAATGCATGGAATGGAATGAAAAGGGGCAAAGTACCGGGCTGCTGCAATATTATCGTAGCCTAAATGTTCATTCTTGCTCTGCTCACTTACTTAAAGAAAAAGTAGACCGCCCTCACCAAGGTTTGCGGTCTACTTTCGCATCTTATAAAAGCCAACCGCTCTTCATGCGGTTATTGTGGGATGAAGGTCGCAGTTGGCGCTGCAATCTTCTTTATATTATACACATACAGTATCATACATATTTTTAACAACTTTTTTTGACTATTCCTCTGCTAATACCAAGGTAATTGGGATACTATATTTTTTTGTATTCGCATTAAACTTCGCTAATGCTGTAACCGTCAGTCTTTCTTTCTGTTTCCGACTCATAATAATCGGCTCATCAAAAGTGTATTCCTCATCCTTGACCAGCTTTTTTGAAAACCCCACATCATCAAAAAAATGTGCTGCAGAACGCTCATTACCATCTTCAGAAGAGGCGATAGATACTAGAGGTTTAGAGTGCTCTATTCGTATTTCTTCTTCACCGATATACTTCAACTTTGTTTGAATGGAGATTCGATTGTTGCTTATCGGAGTTGCTTCCAAGCTCACTTCAAATCCATCAAGTTTTTCTTTCACCATTGTACTCTCTTTTGGTTCGTCATTGGAGCACCCATAAATGAATAATGACAAAAATAAAATATTAAAAAATACAATGAAGTGATATTTTTTTTTCACATCATTTGCTCCTTTAATTTTTAAAAATTAATTGACAATAATCTGATTAATTTTCAAATCAGAAAAGATATACTGAACTTGAGAATAAATTCTTTCTTTATGTCCATCTGAATAAGTTACATCACCTTTGAATACTCCATAAATTGTGCGTTCATGAGCCGAATCACGACTCTGTTGGTTAAATACAGGAGCCCCACTATCACCAGGCATTCCAGAAAAAGTAGCGCTTCTTATATTGGTAAATAGTACACCATTTTGCGTAAAGCTTAAATTTCTGCTTACAATTTTACCACAGACATTTCCTGAGTTTCTGCCTGATATACAAACATTATCACCAACCACATCGTCAGATGCAGATTGGTATCTTGAAAACTCCAAGTCAGATGATTTCCCTTCATAAAGCTTATATGAGGAATCTGATGAGTATATTTCAATTGCCCCTACATCTGAGTTTCCTTCATAATTTCTTTTTGACATATATCCAATTGTGCTCCCACCTTGTTTCCACTCCGAAAATATATCACCACAATGTCCTGCAGTTATGTAGAAATGAACATCTTGATTACTCGTCGGGCCCCAAACCTTGGCGCTAAATGCTCCAGTACATGTCGCAACATAACCATCACCTACATCATGATCGATAGCAAGTCCTCCAACTAATGGACGGGTTTTAGCATTCCTAGTGTTATCTTCAACCTTAATGGAATCAACCTTCACTTCAATATTTTTAGGGTCAATGGATAAAATACTATCTATAATTTCCTCATCATAGTGATCAATTCCAACAATCACTTTATTATTCGGAATTGAAATATCCGTATAATTTATATGTAGGTTACCCCTCGACATCAACTCATTGAGTCTCTCTTGAAGGTTTTCAAGCTCTTCCTCTGTCAAGTTAGCATGGAAGAATTGAATCCTATCTCCATTCGTGAAATAAGTTCTAATTTTTTTGGTAATTTCCATATTGCTCTCTATATCTACAATTCCAATATTAATAACACCTCCGTGTTCATGATCCATGTAAACCCCAGCAAAAATTTTCGACCATTCTTTACCCGGTTTTTTTATAGCAACTGCTTCTTTTAACAAATTACTACGTATAGTCATCTCCTTTAATTCTTTATCTGATAAAGCAACACCATAAACTTCAATAGAATTTTGATATTCTTTATGTTTCATAATACGAAGCACATTTTCTTCATTTTGATCTAACGAAAAAGCTTTTCGATAATCAAGGTTTCTTGCAAGTTCATCTTCATTAATGATGATATCTGAAGAACTGTCTATTGGGTGATCTTCTACTACGCTAGCAGCATGCCCAGAAAGGGTAAATAGAATAAACACGAAAAAAAAACTACACCACTTAGTATTTTTTTCATTTAATGAAACCTCCACGACTTAATTAATTGAATGCAAACGGCAGTTCAAACTGAAAATTTCATTGAAGATTACTGTAAGTTGGATGCACCGTGATTGTTGAATCATACAGCTCTCGGATGAGTTAAAAGATAAAGTCTCAAGAAGTGAAGTGTCTCTTAGAATAAACATAAGGGGGCTGGCTTAAAAATAATTGAGGTGATTATTGGCTTATATCCCTATTATTTCATATTCTAACATATTAGATCATAATCATAAAGGTATACAGTTTTTTAAAATAAGGATACTGGATTTTGTCAATAGATTTGATACATAAAACCGAGAGAATCACGCTGCAAACGAGAGTTTTCGCTCGCAACATTTGCGTTCTCGTCTTGATTTTTTTTAGATAGATGAGTTCTTTATTCAGAACGATATGTATGAATTCAATGTTTATAGCAGTTCCCCTTGCTGCTTATCTTATAGCTTATCTCGTATTTGTTAAGCTGATTCTGGTATTTTGAGCGCGGTAATGACAAACTCTTTGGTATTCTGTCATCCATCTGGAAACGCATATTATGGAGCTTTATGGCAGTAAGGACTTAAAAAGCAGTCATGTTGACCAAGCTCGTCATGAATCAATCTTAGCCGAATATTACGAAGAACCCCCTCATCCTAATTGAATTGCACCCCTTATTGTGGATATTGGAAAAACACCCAGTTAGATGTAGGACGGTTAAAGGTATGGATGCGCCGATATAAACTAATGATTGATTTCGGGCTTACAGATACTCGCGGAAAGCGAAAAGAATACGTTGATGAAAATCGATATGTTTAGTAGCTCGATATGGAGAACGCTGTCCTAAAAAAGTGGTTGACCATTACGAATGCGGATGCATGTACATCTGGAAACAATGGAAGATGCCGAGAACGAAGGTGCAGAACCTGCGGAAGTTGGGGACGCAGGAGTGGCAGGCTTACCAATGTGGGGACACCCGACGTGGCTACTGGCGAATAGCCGGAAGCGCAATCCTGCACCACTCGATTACAAATGAAAAGCTCGATCGGGCAGGGTATTATGACTTCCCTGCCCAGTACGAGCGTCTGCGTCAATTGCACTCAAACGGTTGAACCGCCGTATACCGAACGGTACGTACGGTGGTCAGAGGTCGGCTACTCAACTTATGGGTAGCCTCCTACTCGATTGCTGCCATAACGAGGGCACCTAGTCGTTCTGCTTAATTCAAGACGTAATCGTGGTATGTCTTCATTTCAGCCTCAGTCGTGTTGCCCATTAATGTATATTGAATCTTTTGCCCGAATAGAGAATGCGTAGCTTGGAATACCTCGTAGGAGCATATAAGATGTTTCAACTTCGGCAGCGTCGCCAATATATCATAGCAGCCATCTTCCGCCTTTTCTAATTTCAACGATACGAGCTTCTTCATATTCGCTAAGAAATCAATGTTTCTGACCGTTCCCTCTATCTCCAACTGCTTCATATTTTTGAGGCGAGAGAGCACTTCATACGCAGACTCAGGGATATGGGAGAGGGACAATTCCTGCAATTTTTTGCACTGAGAGAGTGGTTCCAGCGAATCCAGCTGCAAGCCTTCCAGCCCTATCTTCTTAAGAACTGGGAACTGGGACAGTGATTGAATATCCGATACGCCAGACTTATACAAGCTGAGCTCCTGCAATGCAGGAAGCGATGCCAATGGCGAAATGTCCGTAATCGACGGCATTTGTGCTAGACTAAGCTTTTTTAAATCTACCAAAGTCATAATCGGACTGATGTCTTGGATCGATTGGCGAAGCAGGCACAATTCTCTGATGTTTTTGAATGTAGAGAGGGGCGACAGGTCAGTAATTTCCTCGTCGCATACAAAAAAGAAACGTACAGCCTTGATTTGTGTGAAGGAGCTTGGTTCTTTGCCGAGGACGCGCATGATTTCCTGTTTCCATTGTGCATCCAAGTGACTCCACCAGTTAGTAAAATCTGCTTCATTCGTACCGTCAGAGGGAAGTAGAAGTTCCTTCAATTCATCGAACAAATGGCCTGTTTTCCATAGAACGTGCTGATTCTCTTGATCGTAACCGCAGCGCCCTGCCTGGAACTGCTCAAGGATAAAGGAATAAAAGGATTCCAGCGAATCGGCAATGACGACCATTTCTTGTTCATCACGGCCACAGCTAATAATCTGTCCCTTTGTGCCTTTTGGGCCAGGTGCAAGATCAAGCGCGATGAAATTGCCAGAACCATCGGCAGCAAACGGAATCCAGCCGGGATTCCAAGTGACCTCTTGGATATGATCCTTCTGGTACGAGATCGTGTCAAACTCATAATCGGCGGCAATCTCTAGTTGAAGACGGATTTCATATTCAATATTTTGCAGGGTCAACCAGTAGAACCCTAGCATCAACAGATGCTCGCCAGGCCGTTCGCCGTTATGCATGCTATATAATTGCTTGAAATTATCGGGCAGCACGTATCCTGTAATGCTTTCAATAGGCTTGAAATCTTCTGCTCCCGCGCCATCGGCCATTGTTTGGCGTGGTACCAATTGGGTAAAGTCCCGCACAAATTGTTCCGTATCGATCGCTCGTTCCTCCGTTTCATTACATATCGAACCAACATGATTTCAATTCTAGAACACGCTTATTTATCCGTTGCTATCCAATATTGAGAAATGAATTCGTCGCGTCCTGATTTGGCACGATCTTCCTTATAATGCTCCGGATCCTTGCGATAGTAGTCTTGATGATAGTCTTCTGCAGGATAGAAGGGGGCAGCATCACGTATTGGCGTCACGATAGGCTTGTCGAAGCGCCCGCTTTCCGCAAGAGCCAACTTGGATGCTTCAGCTAGTTGGCGCTGCTCCTCACTATGCACAAAGATAGCTGTTGTATACGATTCACCGCGATCCTGGAATTGGCCGCCCTCATCGGTTGGATCGATTTGTGCCCAGTACAGCTCCAGCATTGTATGATAGGAGATGATGTCCGGATCGTATGTGATTTGTACCGCCTCCAGATGCCCGCTCGTTTGTGATTTGACCTGCTCATACGTCGGATTCGGAATATGTCCTCCTGTATAGCCAGATATGACGCGATGTACGCCATCCCACTGGTCAAATGGCTTCACCATACACCAGAAGCATCCACCAGCGAAGGTGGCAATTTCCGTCCTATTATTTTGTGCTTTCGACTCCCCGAATGTAGATTGATCAGCAGGCGTTGTCATCATAGTTGCCCTCCCGGTTCTAGTTATTAGATTATGTGATTGTCTTTTTGAAGTCTGCTATAAGAAGAAAAATGAATATGGAGCATTGGATGATTTGAAATCATAGACCGATGCGTGTAGAGCATAACCACGCGAACGCCGTTATGTTTCAGTATATATCGATGGAACACTAGCTTTATGTTTCAGTGTACCGCGAGACGATTCACCTGCCAAGGAGGAACGAACACATGAATATTTATTTAGCTGAATGTGGAGATATGGCAGTTGAATGAAGAGGGGATTCGAATATACAGCATATCAGAATGTGAATGAGCATATGAACATTCCCATATACTATGCATAGCCAGTCTGGGAGAGGAGTGGAATAGGAGATCAGTATGAACTATTTCTCAGGGCTGGACGAGCTTCATTATGCGAAATGAACAATATAGCTTGGGCTGGAATGAGGCCATACAACAAAGAGCGCAGCTGCTGTTCAGGGAACAGGGCTGCGCTCTCGTTGCAATCGACTTGTGTACAACCTCGTTTACATCCAGCCGATTTGGTTTAAGAAATAACGTTACGAACGTTCCACGATCGTGTTGTATGTTGTACGGTCTGTATGCTTCACCAATTGAACAAGAAGTTCCTTGGCTGCATCAATATCGTCAGTATGAACGATGGATGCTGGTGTATGGATATAGCGTCCGCATACGCCAATTACGGTAGAAGGCACGCCTTTATTGCTTAAATGCACTTGGCCTGCATCTGTTCCGCCTGGGGAGACAAAATATTGATAAGGGATGCGATACGTATCCGCAATATCTTGGATAAACTCTACTAGGCCGCGATGCGTAATCATCGTTGGATCGAGAATGCGAAGCAATGCGCCCTTACCGAGATGGCCGAAGGAATTCACATCTCCAGTCATATCATTCGCAGCACTGCAGTCCAGCGCGTAGAAGATATCCGGCTGAATCAAGTTGGCAGATGTGCGCGCACCGCGAAGACCAACCTCCTCCTGAACAGTTGCACCGCAGAACAAGGTGTTCGGCAGCTTGAATTGCTCACGATGAAGCTCCTTCATTAATTCAATAGCAAGGCCGACGCCATAACGGTTGTCCCATGCTTTAGCCATAATTTTTTTAGGATTAAGCAGTGGAGTGAACTTGCAAACCGGAACGATTTGCTGACCTGGGCGAACGCCTGCCTGTTCAGCCTCTTCGCGGCTGTCTGCACCGATGTCGATGTACATATGCTTCACATCTACAGGCTTGTTCGCTGTAGCTTCATCAAGCAGATGCTTCGGAATAGAGCCTACAACGCCTGGAAGCGGGCCGTTAGGAGTAATAACCTCAACCTGCTGGGCTAGGACGACTTGTCCCCACCATCCGCCGAGCGGTTGAAACTTCAACATACCGTTCGGTGTAATTTGCGTAATCATGAAGCCGACTTCATCCAAATGTCCGGCTACCATGACGCGAGGGCCTTGCTCGTCGCCGCGCATAACGCCAAAGACACTGCCTAGCGCATCGTGCACGAATTCATCTGTATATTTGGATAATTCGGTTTTTACCAAGGCACGCAGTTCCCGTTCGAAGCCGGGAGCGGAAGGGAATTCCGTCAGCGTGCGGAATAGTTCTAACGTTTCCTGTTGCATGGGGTTGCTCCTTTCATCAGTAAAGCATGTTCATCATTTAAGTATGAACCGATTTGATCCAGGATGCAAGCGTGCAACAAGAGGTCATAGCTCATATTGATCTATGAAATGGAAAGCAAAAATGTACATTTTCAATCATTGTTTCATGATGTTGCACTAGGGAACGCATGAAGCTTTAGAGTAAGGAGGAACTGGATTGGATCATCATTCGTTAACATCATTAGTTATTGTCCTAGTTGTTGCCTTCCTGACGCCAATCGTCCTGCATCGGCTTAGACTGGCGATTATTCCTGTCGTCGTCGCGGAAATTGTTGTCGGGCTTATTATCGGGAAGAGCGGTCTTGACATTATTCAGCCGGATCAATGGCTGTCTATGCTATCCACACTCGGGTTTATTTTTCTAATGTTCTTGAGCGGCTTAGAGATCGATTTCGCAGCATTTGTAGGGAACAAAAAGCGTGAGGTGCTTGAGAGCGGAAAAACAGCGCCGCATCCGCTAGGGACATCGTTCATCATATTTGCGCTGCTGTTCGTATTGTCATTGGGACTGTCCTATTTATTCGTGTCAGCCGGATTCATTGATAATGCCTTCTTGATGACGTTGATTATTTCGACTATATCCCTTGGCGTCGTCGTGCCAACCTTGAAGGATGTTCATATTATGAAGACCAATATTGGGCAAATAATTCTCCTTGTTGCCGTTATTGCCGACTTGGTCACGATGGTTTTGCTCGCGGTTTTTGCAGCGATTTACGGAGAGGAAGGAACGAATTCCTGGCTGCTTCTTTTGTTGTTTGCGGTGGGCGTGCTGTTCTTCTTTGTCGGCAAACGGTTCAAAAACCGCTCGTTCCTTGCAGCGTTGTCTACAGGAACAGTGCAGATTGGCATTCGTGCCGTCTTCACCTTAATGATGGTGCTTGTAGCATTGTCGGAAACACTAGGCGCTGAAAATATTTTAGGAGCTTTCCTAGCAGGGGTACTAGTTTCCCTGTTGTCGCCGAACCATGATTTGGTGCAAAAGCTGGATTCCTTTGGTTATGGCTTCTTTATTCCAATCTTCTTCGTTATGGTTGGAGCGGAAATGGATCTTCTCGGCTTGTTCGGCGATACGTCGATCTACATTTTAATTCCGCTGCTGTTCTTGGCGCTGTTGTTGTCCAAGGTGTTGCCATCACTCGTCCTGAAACGCTGGTATGATATGCGAACAACTCTTGCAGCCGGGTTCCTGCTGACATCCACGCTGTCGCTTGTTATTGCAGCGGCGAAGATCGGCGAGCGGCTTGAAATCATCGATGCTCGCATGTCGGGAGCGCTTATCCTTGTCGCTGTAATTGCGAGTATCATCTCACCCATTGGCTTCAAGAAGATCTTCCCGGGCGTAAAGCAGGTGGAGACACGGAAGAAGATTGCTTTTGTCGGAGCCAACCAGATGACGATGCTGGCCATGCGGGATCTGAACGAGAACCTGTATGAAGCGGCCATGTATCGCACGGCAGAGGATACCGATGAAGAAATGAATGGTCATTCGTCTTCCTTGCAGGCTGTTGCTAATATTCCGGATTATTCTCCGCATACGCTGGAGAGATCCGGAGTTCTGGATGCGGATATTATCGTCTTTGCGACCGGCGAGGAGCGTCGCAATGCCGAGCTGGCGGTATGGGCACAGGCTGCAGGAGTTGAACGTGTTATCGCGGCAGTAGCATCACCGCAATTGGAACAGTCGCTGCGCAATCGCGATATCGACGTATTTTCTGCATTGTTCTCCGCGAAGACGCTGCTTCAGGCATTAATTGAATCGCCAAGTGTCATTCGCATCCTGACGAATCAGGAGACATCACTGTATCAGATCAATTTGAACAACCGCAAGTATAACGGCATGCGGATTCGTTCATTCCCATTCACGGGAGATGTTATTTTTGTTCGCTTATTCCGGGAGCAGGATTCGATCGTTCCGCACGGGGATACAGCGCTTCGACTTGGAGATCGCTTGATTGTCACGGGTTCAGTCGAGTATGTGGAAGAATTGAAGAGGGAATTGGAGCTTAGTATGTAGCGAAAGCAGCCGCTATGAATAACAGCAGTTCCAGGAAGTGATAGCCGGCTTCTGGAACTGCTGTTTGTTTATTCCCCATCCCTATAACCAACGCCGTCTCAATAAACAACGCCGTCCCAAGAAAAAATCATAGGGACGGCGTGACAGATGTCTGTAGCCATAATTTATGGATGATGATTACGATTGTGCTTCAATAAATGCGTCTATTCGTGACATGACGTCCTCGGATACACGCTGCAAGCGATCCGCAGCATCTGTGCTGGACGAGCCCTTTACTGCAAAGTACATCTTAATCTTCGGCTCTGTTCCGGATGGACGGAGACAGAACCAGCTGCCGTCTTCTAAGTGGAACTTGAGTACATTTTCCTTCGGCAGGTCGTACAGACCTTGTGCGAAGTCTTCAGTCAGCGTAATGCTGGCACCGCCGGCAGTAGTAGGCGTTTCTTCGCGCCAATTGTTCATAATGCCTTGAATGATGGCCACACCTTCCACTCCCTTTAAGGTGCGTGTTTGTAAGCCTTCCAGATAGTAGCCGTGCTGGGCATACAGCTCTTGAAGCACTTCGTACAGTGTTTTTCCCTGTGCTTTGTAATAAGCGCCAGCTTCACAGATGAGCATAGCGGCAATGACTGCATCTTTATCGCGCGCATAATTGCCTGCCAGGTAACCGTAGCTTTCTTCGTAGCCGAAGATGAAGGCATGCTCACCTGTGCGGTCGAATTCGGTCATTTTCTCGCCAATGTATTTGAATCCCGTAAGCGTGTTGAACACTGTCATGCCGAAGGACTTAGCGATAGCTGCGCCAAGCTCGCTGGTGACGATCGTTTTAATAACCGCTCCGTTTGCTGGCAAGGTGCCCTTGGATTTCATCGCATCCAGCAAATAATGTACCATAATGGCACCAGACTGGTTGCCTGTCAGTACAACATATTCGCCTGCCGCATCCTTCACGACTGCGCCCATGCGATCTGCATCTGGATCCGTACCCATAATAATGTCAGCATCCCAAGCTTTTGCTTGTTCGATTGCGATGCTGAAGGCTTCGCGCTCTTCTGGGTTCGGCGATTTCACCGTAGGGAAGCTGCCGTCTGGAAGCTCCTGCTCTGCCACGACGCGAACCTGCTGGAATCCAATGCGATCCAGAACGGCGCGTACCGGCTTGTTACCTGTACCGTGCAGCGGTGTATACAGCACACGGAATGAATCGCTGGATGCCCGAATGATGTCTTCATTCTGGCTGACGGAAGCTACAGCGCTTATGTATGCTTCATCCATCTCTTGGCCGAGCCATACGAGCAAACCTTGTGCTTCGGCTTCCTCGCGGCTAAGCTTTTGAATATTGGCGAATGATTCGATGCCGCGAATTTCAGCAATGACGCGTGAAGCTGTATGCGGAGTAATTTGACCGCCATCATTGCCGTACACTTTATATCCGTTATATTCCGGCGGGTTGTGGCTTGCTGTGACTACGATGCCGGCGCTTGCCTTCAAATTCCGCACGGCAAAGGACAGCTCAGGGGTAGGGCGTAGACTCTCAAATACATACGCCTTAACGCCATTGCCGGCCAGAACCAATGCTGCCTCAAGCGCAAATTCCGGAGAAAAATGGCGCGAGTCGTAGGCAATTGCCACGGAAGAAGCGTCTTCCTCTGCCTTCAAAAATTGCGCAAGACCTTGAGTCGCCTTGCCTACTGTATATACGTTCATGCGGTTGCTTCCTGCGCCGATGACGCCGCGCAAGCCGCCTGTACCAAACTCCAAGTCTTTATAGAAACGGTCAGTAATTTCTCGTTCGTTGCCAGCAATCTGCTGCAATTCCGCTTTTGTCGCCTCATCGATGTGCGCATCGTTCAACCACACATCGTAAGCCTGCTGTGCACGCAGTGCAGTGTCCATTCGTTACATCCTCCTCTAACTCATTTACCTGATGGTTACTTACCCTATTGTACTGGATAATGAAGCCTCCTGCATGTGTAAAAATCATATATTCCTGTTCCTTCCTGTATGTGTATGATCAGTTGAACAATGGAACCAATATATGATTTACCAAGCGACTTGATGCTTTTGTATCGGCACCTAAGCCTTGCGGCAGATGACAACCATCGATGAGGAAGAGGCTTGAAGCGGCTCCGCAGACCAACTTCCGTGCACATGAAGCAGGTCAAATCCGTTAAGCTCGAGCAATCTCGACAACTCCTGCGGATAAGTGTATCGAAGATCGATGGTTGTTGTGCGTTCCCGCACGAGACGATCCTGCTCCCGAAAACGGCGAATCGTTGTATAGTGCTGTATTTGCGCCAATGGATCGTAAGCAGCGATCGTATATACATCGCAATGAAGATGTGAATCTAACTGTATGGTGCGTCAATATTCTTCCACTTGCGGCTGAAGCAGTTCGTCCGCAGTAGGGAAGAGCATGTCAAATATGAAGATTCCGGTATCTGTAAGTTGGTTGTCAATCGATTGAAGCAAACGATTTTGAAGCTCGTTCGTTAAGAAGTGTTGAAATGAATTGCCTACCATATAGGCAAGCGGTGCTTTGCATTGCAGATTTAATGTCGTCAGATCCTGATGAATCCATTGAATATCAAATGCTGGCGAAACTTTCGCACGAGCTTGTTCAAGCATCCCTTCGTGAAGATCTACACCGATCACTGAGTATCCTGCTTCAGCGACAGGCAGCGTCAGTCTTCCTGTTCCACAGGCTAGATCAAGAACTGCACCGGATTCTTGTTTTTGAAGCCATGAGAGAAGCAGGGGAGTTCTGGACAGCCCTGATTTTCCCTATCATATAATGAAGGATCTTCATATTCAGATAAATCCCATTCCGTGAAGCTCATAATATCCTCCTTAATATACAAAATATAATTATAAATATGGTTGGATTGTAAATTGCTGTTAGAAGATGTGTCAAATGAATGTGGAGCTGTGCGCATAAACACGATTGCTGCGAGTGGCGGCACCTATAGGAGCAGATATGATGCAGCGTACGATACTTGTCGTAGAGAATGAGTCGCTATTGCGGAAATTATTGAAGAATCATTTCGAGAATGAGGGACATCGTGTGTGGGAATCATCAGACGGGAAAGAAGGTCTGGAGCTGTTCCAAGCACATGCCATTGATTTAGTCGTAATCGATGTGAAGCTGCCTGGGCTGAACGGCTGGGATTTATGCAGACATATTCGAAAAATATCTGATGTACCCATCATTTTGCTGATTGCTCGGGAGGACGAACAGGACGCGCTGCTTGGATTTGAGTTAGGGGCTGATGATTATGTTACGAAGCCATACAGCCCTCCGCTATTGATGGCTAGAGCGAAACGGCTGCTGAACAGCAGGCCACGGCAAATGGTATCACCAGTTCAGGAGCAAACGGCGCAAGGATCGGAAGATGTAATATCCTGTTGCGGCATTTATGTTCATCTCCCTTCACGAATGGTCATGGTGGATGGGGAACGTGTTTATTTAACCTATACAGAATTCGAGATCTTACTGCACTTAATGCAGAATCAAGGAATCGTCGTCACAAGAGAACAGTTAATTGTGAAAATATGGGGTTATGAGTATGCGGGCCACGATCGGACGATAAATACGCATATGGGCAATATTCGCCAAAAGCTAGGCGATAAGGGCAAGCTAATTACGACTGTTGTACGAATTGGATATAAATTCGAATGTCCGACTTCGAGTTGAACAAGAGGAAGCAATAACAAGGAAAGCGCAAAATCAGCCATTTTCTCCAAGAAAGTGGCTCTTTGCATTGGCTTCGCCTTTATCTCATCTTGATATGAAGCTAGTAAACTAGCTTCATTACTAGATTGAATGAAGGGAAGAGGAATGCAATAGATGAAAAAAATAGCCACAATAGGTTTATCGGTGCTCCTGTCTGTGGGGCTCTCCGTTTATGTGTATATGCAGTATGACTATGGGGCAACTGAGGTGCATGCCATGATGAAGGCGCCAGAAGGTCCAAAATATTTGAAGGGAAAAACGATTGTAATTGATCCGGGGCATGGTGGAATAGATTCGGGTTCCTTGGGAAGCCAAGGCACGCTGGAGAAGAAGATGACCCTGCAGACGGCCAAGGCAATACAACAGGAGCTCCAGCGTCGGACAAAAGCACAAGTTGTGCTAACACGTGAACAGGATGACACGGTATCTTTGCAGGAACGAGTTGCCATAGCTGAACGGAAATCAGCAGATCTCTATGTGAGTATCCATTATGATGCATTCGATACGGCTGAGGCTGAAGGAATGACGACCTATTATTATCAAGATAGTAATCAGAAGCTTGCCAATACGATACATGCTAATCTTGAGCAGCAGAACATGGAAATGAGAGATAGAGGCGTCCAATTTGGGGATTATTATGTGCTGCGGAGAAATCCGAGACCGTCTGTATTGCTTGAGCTCGGGTACATTTCCAATCCTAATGACGAACAGCGAATGAAGTCGCAGGACTTCCAGAAGCAAGCAGCCGAAGCGGTCGTCAATGGTATCATTGATTATTTGGAAACATGAAAGAAGTAATTAGCTTCCACAAAAAAAGAGATGCGCGATTATCGCGCATCTCTTTTTTTATATATAGGGAAGGGGGTGCAAGAAAGAGAAAATATTCAGGGATAAAATGTTATTAAGGCAAATCAATAACCATGACATGTGTCCCAGGCTTGAATTGGAGCGTTAGAGAACCAGCATTTTCAATACGGGCTGCATCACGGCGGTTCAGCATTTCACCATCCTCAAAGCCGACTTCACCTTCCATTACGAATATATAGAGGGAGCGGTTTGGGCGTTGTTCAATCGTCACTTCCTCACCGTCTTGGAAGTGACCCAAGTACATCGTCATATCTTGATGAATATGGGCTGTGCCAAGCTCCTTCGCATGATTGGATGCGACTGGAAGCAGGCGGTTCTGGATGGATTCCAATCCATACGTATGCGTTTCATATGATGGTGTGATGCCAAGACGTTCCGGCATGAACCACAATTGCAGCAGCTCAAGCGGCTCAGAGCTGGACGCATTAGCTTCGCCGTGGTAAATACCTGTTCCAGCGCTCATGCGCTGAATTTGGCCTGGGACGATAATCTCGCGATTGCCAGTGCTGTCCTGATGTTCCAACTCACCCTTCAATACGACCGTAACAATCTCCATGTTTTTATGGGGGTGAAGGTCAAATCCAGTTCCAGGTGCAATATGGTCGTCATTCAACACACGCAGTGAGCTGAAGTGCATATTGTCTGGATCATAGTAATCAGCGAAGGAGAAACTGAAGGATGTCTTCAGCCAGCCATGATCATTGTGATAACGATCGCCAGCGCGTTGAATGGAACGTTTCATTGTTGAATTCATTGTATAGTCCTCCTGTTATGATTCGTATGTTATGATCGTCGTGCCATTGCATTTCGTAAGTGTATACGTTGTTAATAAGTTCGAATGATCGAATTCTTGAAAAAAGGGTTACATCAATGCATCTAGAGAAAAAGCTCCTGCACCAATTAAAGCTACTCCAATTGCGGCAGCAATCAGCATTACGTTGTATTCAATACCATTCGAGGTTACCCAGTATCCGTTCGCGCCATGCACCTTCACAATGGCGACAAGCATCGTACCGACAATGAAAGCTGCGCCTAGCCAAGTCAGGAATCCGAGACCGAACAACAAGCCTCCAGCAAGCTCAGTCAATCCAGCCATAAGTGCCATAAGTGGCCCAGGCCGCATACCGATAGACTCGAACCATCCTCCTGTCCCTTTAATACCGTAACCGCCAAACCAACCGAACAGCTTCTGTGCTCCGTGTCCCATCATCGTCAATCCAATAACGAGACGAATTAATAATAATCCGTAATCTGCCAACATGTAATATTCCTCCTAATAGGTATGAAGTAAACTACTTTTAAAATAAAATGCGTAATGTGAGAGTCTTGAATTCGAGATATATGGCCAAAGGGATACCCTTCTCTACTGAAAAGGGCTACTTTAAAGGGCTACTTTGGTGAAGGGATGTTCTGTCCCAGCTTTTTCAACAAGCCAATGAGTTGTTCCTTGTCTTCCAAAGGCATTCCGTTAACCGCTTCGTGAAGAGCCTTCGCATGTCGAGGGAAGATGTCGCCAATAACAGCTTCTCCCTCAGGCGTCAGCTCTGCATAGATGACGCGACGATCCTTCTCGCAAGGTCTTCGCTGCAGGAATCCCTTCTTTACAAGTTTGTCGATTACATAGGTCATCGTGCCGCTGGCAAGCAATATTTTACCGCCGATCTGCTGGATAGGGGTAGCCCCCTTATGGTAGAGCAGTTCCATGACCGCGAATTCGGACGGATTAAGCTCATAATGCTTCATGTCCTGCTGGGCATAGTCCATAAGGGCCTTAGAGGCGCGGGACAATACAATGAATAGCTTTAGCGACTGCTGAATCTCGGGATCAAATGCATCCGTACGAGGGTTGGTCATCTGTCATTCACCACCTTTACGATAAGGAACTTAATGTCTCGAAAAATAATATCTTTAATTCGAGATAACTATATCATGATGATTTTCAACTGTCAACTCATAATTTTCAGTTGTACATGCAAACCTATATTGGGAGAAGACGGAGACTCGTTACAGAGTCGATGTTCGGTGCGGGGAACTTCGAAGGAGGTAGGAGTATATGCCTACAACAGAAGAACAACATAACGGAACTGCACAAGCAGGCATGCCGCAAAATGCAGAATGGTCTTCCAATGGAAGGAGCAATGTTGCCTTCTTAAAAGATTGCTTTCAACAGTGTGAAGATGTGATTTTTTACACCTTCGAATTACAGGGAGGCAAGAAGGCTACCTTATGCTATCTAGACGGGCTGACGGACTCGACGATGCTGGACGAACATATTATTGAACCGCTGAAGCAGCGTTATCCGGACAAGCCTGACTCCGCTAATGTACTGGTAGAGGATATCCTGCGAACCGTTACAGCTGTGAAGGTGACGCCGACTCACTCGATGGAGGCGGCAATGGAAGCAATATTAGCAGGCTTAACCCTGCTTATTCCTCACCGTTCATCTGCCGGATTTACGATTGATGCGATCAAGTTCGACAAGCGTGGCGTATCAGAGCCATCTGCGGAATCGGTGGTACGCGGCCCAAGGGATGGATTCGTAGAAACGCTGCAAACAAACGCAGCCTTGCTTCGTCGGCGTGTTCGAACACCGCGGTTGAAGATGGAGTCGCTGAAGCGTGGCGAATTGACTCTTACAGAAATCCGGTATGCCTATATAGAAGGCATTGTAGCTCCCCAATTGCTGGCTGAAGTACGGAAGCGTCTGGAAGGCATGTCGTTGCAAAGCGTGCTAGATAGCGGTTATGTGGAAGAATGTTTGGAGGATATGCCAGCATCTCCATTTCCCCAGCTACTTACTACAGAGCGTCCAGATGTAGCTGCCTCCCATTTGCTTGAGGGACGTATCGTCATTCTAGTTGATGGGTCGCCAGTTGCCCTCATTGCGCCAGGATTGTGGGCATCGTTCTTGCAATCTCCTGAGGATTACTATGAGCGCCATCACTTCGGCACCATCATCCGCTGGCTGCGCTACATTTGCCTCGTGATTTCACTAATTGGGCCATCTCTTTATGTTGCAATTATCACCTACCATCAGGAGATGATCCCAACTGCTCTCATATTAACGATGGCTAAAGCCCGCAGCCAAGTTCCATTTCCGGCGCTTGTAGAGGCGCTCTTAATGGAGATTATGTTCGAGGCGCTTCGTGAAGCGGGCGCGCGGCTGCCACAGCAGGTTGGTTCTGCAATCAGCATCGTCGGCGCTCTCGTTATTGGTCAGGCCGCAATAACTGCAGGGCTCGTCTCTGCTCCGATGGTTATGGTTGTCGCGATTACAGGGGTATCCTCATTCTTAGTTCCGCATTACAATTTGGGAATCGCTGTGCGGCTGCTGCGCTTTCCTATGATGATCCTCTCGGGCATGCTGGGCATGTTGGGATTAATGATGGGGATCATATTGCTGATGACACACCTGTTTACATTGCGATCGTTCGGTATCCCTTATATGTCAGGAATTGCACCAATGCGCAAAGAAGAGCTTAAGGATATTTTTCTTCGTGTCCCCGTATGGACGGAGGACACCCAAATGGAGCGTGGTGTATCTGCGCGAATGGAAGTCGGGGATAGCAGAGGCAGAGGGGGTGCCAGTACCTAGAAGGTAGCTTGATAGGCAGAGAATAAGAAGCGGGATACTGCCGTGTAGGTAATCCTATAGGGTTGATCATTCTCATGGAGAATAGAGGTGGAGTATGCGTTTGACTCGAATGATTCGATATATAGCCAGCACAATTCTTCTCTGTCTGCTGGTGCCCCTGCTTGCAAGCTGCTGGGATCGGACTGAAATTGAGCAGCTCTCCATTATTCTTGCTGCCGGATTGGATCAGGACGGGGATGGGGGAATAAAGACGACATTGCAGGTATACGTCCCTAAAGAAGGAGGAGCTTCTTCTTCTTCCAGCGGGGGCAAGGAGGGTGGAAAAGGTGGCTCAACAACTGTATTTTCGGCGAATGGCAAAACACTTGGCGAGGCCGTATTTGAGCTGCAAAATAAGATGCCACGATATATATTTTGGGGACAAACCGAAGTATACGTGATTAGCAAAAAGCTTGCAGAAGAGGGGCTTCTCAAACATTTCGACTTCTTCCTGCGATATCAGAATCCGCGTGAGCATGCCCTTATATTTATTACAGATGGGGAAGCAAGCGATTTCCTTAAGTCAATGCCTCAACTCCATCAGAACGTCGCAGAGATGTTCAAGGATCTTGGCAAGTCGCGTTCTATATGGGATGTTACGCTGCTCGATTATATGAAGATGATGGCCGGAGATTCATCGATGGGGTTTGCTCCGTTTGTGGAATGGAAGACGAGCGAGCTTGGTGTCCGTGTCCCTTCGATAGATAAGCTGTCCGTCTTCAAAAAGGATCATTATGTTGGAGAAATAGGCGGTAAAGATGTGATTGGCGTGATGTGGCTGCGGGGGGAGAAGAAGCGTTTAACGGTCTCTTTATGCAAGGAAGGGGATGGAAAGGACTGTTTGTCGCTTCGGGTTCGCCACAATACGTTGACGTTCGATCCGTATTGGGATGGGAAGCAGTTGACAATGCGGATGAAGCTGGTTGCCTTCATGGATATGACACAAAATAGCACCAAGCTGGACGTATCCGATTCGGATCAAGCACGTCAAGCAGAAACCAAGATAGAAGCGAACATCGAACAGATCATTAAGCAATCCATTTCAATGTCACAAAAGAAGCTGTCCACCGATGTGTTCGATTTCGCAGCGCGCGTACACCGAAAGTACCCATCACAATGGAAAGAGCAGATAGGGCCGAATTGGGATCATATTTATGCCAATATGAAAATTGAAATTCGCGTACATGCTCTGATTGAGCGGCCAGGCAGCATCACAAGCACCATTGAGCAGAAGGCGGGTGTGCATTAATGGGGAACCATTTTCTAGCGGGAATGAGCCTGCTGTTGATTATCAATTTGATCTGGGAATGGAAGATCGGTACTTTTTCCAAGCGGAGTGACAGAGAAAAAAAGGCGTTTTTTGTGTTGTGGGGGCTCGCCTGGATCGTTGTCATCTCTATAAGCCAGTTCCCTCCATGGACGTCGCCCCGACAATGGATTGATTTCGTATACAAGCCGCTGTTGTTATGGTTGAAGCATCCAGCATGATCCTGTTAAAAGAAGGAGTTGGAAAGGGTATGGAACGAGGACGAATAACTTGGCCGCAGCTGTGCATGCTGACCTATTTGATGGTGTGCGCCACAGCCGTGCTCGTGATTCCAACGGTAGCTTCCCAAATCGCGGGCCGAGATGCGTGGATGACATCGATCATCGGCTCAGTGGCGGGATTTATCACATTGTTTATTGCTATGTGTCTAAATCGGTACTACCCCGAAATGACGATGGTCGAATACGCACCCCAGCTCATTGGACGCTGGGCCGGTATGATAGTGAACGGAGTATTTCTATTTTTTCTGCTGCATAATGTAGGGCTCATTGTAAGGGAATATGGAGAATTTATCGTTGGATCCCTGCTCATTCGCACCCCTGAGACGGTTATTAATACTGCCCTTATATTTGTATGCGCCGTAGCAATCCGTGGAGGAATCGAAGTCATCGGCAAATTTGCCCTGCTCATTGCTCCGTTGTTTATGATTTTGTTGCTCTCGATCCCGCTATTTCTTCTTCCCGAATTAAGTGCGACTGAGATGTTTCCGATTTTGAACAATGGATGGAGGCTTGTTCTGGAAGGTTCGATTACACCAGCAACTTGGTTTTTGGGATTTTTGCTAATCGGATTTTTCCTTCCTTATGCAATCGGTAACCGCAGCCGTATAAAATGGAGCTTATCACCGCTAATCCTTACGCTGCTTACCATGGTACTTACCAATTTAGTTTGCTTGTTCTTATTTGGCCCGCTGACATCGATGTTTACCTTCCCTGTATTTGTGGCATCTCGCTATATCAGCCTTGCAGGGTTCTTTGAGCATGTGGAAGCGATAGTAGTCGTTCTGTGGGTAATGGGCGGCTTCGTGCAAATTGCCGCCTGGTATTACGTGCTTGTGCTTGGAACC
The DNA here is from genome assembly GCF_050474385.1 of Paenibacillus sp. B1-35. Classification (NCBI taxonomy): domain Bacteria; kingdom Bacillati; phylum Bacillota; class Bacilli; order Caryophanales; family Paenibacillaceae; genus Paenibacillus; species Paenibacillus sp. B1-35. Next base: position 306,458 of record NZ_JBCHVJ010000004.1, on the reverse strand, counting down.
GCTCAGTGGCTGAGGCTAAAGGATTATCGGCCAATCATTTTTCCGATCGGCGTTCTCATCATCGCGATGAGTTTCTGGATTTCCGATAATTTACAGGACATGGTGGATTTGTTTATGACCACAGAACCGTTATTTTCTGCAACTATGCTGCTGCTGTATCCGCTGTTGCTTCTGATCATCGCATGGTGGAAGAGGAGACGAGCCCAACATTGGAAAAGAAGAGATTCAAGCCGCAATTTCGATGAAAAAAGCGATTGAAGTTACATACTTCTAATCATGCCGCTGCAATGTAGAAATAATGTCGCAGCGGATCTACGGCATTGATTCTCTGTACCTCCTTCATAACATTAGACATAAGAAAGGGCGTCCCAATGAGCAATCTGTACAGCCTGCCCATAAGGACGCCCTTGTTGTCGTGTTTTTTCACTACTGCATATTCGTTTGCCGCTTGCGATACATGTTCGGTGACATGCCTTGTGTCTTTTTGAACACTTTACTGAAGTATTTCTCATCCTGGTACCCTACCATTTCGGCTACTTGGGCAATACGAAGGTGAGGGTTGAGCAGAAGGCGAAGCGCCTTGTTCATACGAATATTCGTCATGTAATCGGACAGGTTGATGCCAAACTGCTGCTTGAATTTGCGGGAAATGTATTCGCGGCTGACATAAAAGCGCTGAGCGATATCCTGCAGCGATACCTCCTCATGATAGTGCTGCTCCACATACTTGGCGATATCATAGATGATATGCTGTGCTTCCTTCTTCTGCTGCAGCAGGAGGCAAGCCAACTGCTTCATCGCTGACAGCCACGATTGCTCCCAGTCCTGCCATGCGAAATGATCCAAGCATTCTGGGCAATGATATGGAATAAACAACTGGTCTTGTGAGTCAACCAGCAGTTTATCGGCTGCGTCAGCATCGGGAGCAGCGGCTTGAGTCATACGTACACGCAGGGCTTCCCATTCCTTTATCCAGCCGACGAGCATATCGGGTGTCAACTGAGGCAGCAATTTCTGCGCCTGAATGAAGGCGTGGACAGCCTGCCGCAGCTGCTCTTCATGCCCGCTTAACAGGGCGAGCCTCCACTCTTCCTCGAAGGAGGCGAGTCGTATCTGCTTGCCTGTTCCTCCATGTAAGGTAGGAGGGGCATTTCGAGTCAACTCCTCCGCACCAGCGCTATTCTGTACAGTATGGATATGAACTCCGTGTATGAGCAGATTGCGCTGCATCAGCGCGCTCTTGGCCTCAGAATACCCGTCTGTTATCCCTAAGGGCAGGGAGAACGTTTTCGATATCCCGAAGTGCAGTCGATGCTTGTAGGTCTGTTCCAATCCTGCATTCAATTGCTCCAAGAACGATTCCAGTCGTTGCGGGGAGTCCCACATAATGATGATAAGCTCATCGGAAGCGGCTCCATAGCGGAAGGCGGTTCCGCTTGCAGAAGCATACTGCCGCGGTTCATTCGATGCGCAGGCGTGACCGTTCAGCAGCTCATCGGCGATGTTGACGAGCGAATAGAATAGAAGCTGTCTGTTGTCGCCGAACCTTCCGCGCAGGCTGGCATGTGTCGCGTTGATCCGCGCAACTGCAAGCCGAGCGCTCGTAATGGCGGCAGGCAGGTGGAGCTCTTGCTGCAGCCTACGTACATTTCCCTCATATACACAAGGATCGTCCAGCAACCCAGACCACAGCTTCTCAGCCAGCATAGGCTTGAATTCATTGGCTTGCATACGCTGCCGCTGGCTTGACTGGCGGTTCTCCTCCTCGCGCTTCCATGCGATTACCGCTTTATGGATGGCAGCATTCACTGTATCTGGGTCGATCGGCTTCAATATATAGTCCATGCCGCCATGCTGCATTGCATGGCGAACGAGTGCGAAATCATCATGTCCGCTGATGGCAATGATTTTGCTCGAAGGAGCATGACGGCTCATCCACTCCATAAGAGCTGTTCCGCTCATGGCGGGCATCATCATATCGGTCATGACTACTTGGGGCTTGTGCTGCTTAATCAATTGGACTGCCTGCTCGCCGTCTGCAGCTTCCATAATCGTATCTATTCCATGCGTATCCCAAGCGACAAGCAACCGGATTGCATCCCGCACATGCTTCTCATCATCTACGATCAGTGCCTTCATGTTCATTCTCACGCTCCAATCCCATCTCTATGACAATGCGAGTACCATGAGGTACCTGTTCCTCCACCTTCATTGTTGAACGGCCATCCGTGAATAGCTGTAGTCTGGCAAGCACATTGACGAGTCCAATACTGGACGAGGAGCCAGCAGCGTTGTCCGATACGAACTCATCTCGTGATATGGCATGGCTTGTCCGTGTACCCAACAGCTCGGGATGCACCTCTTGAAGCTTTTCGTTCAGCTCGATCCGGCGCATCAAGGTCATGCCTCGCCCGTTATCTTCTACCACAAGCTGCAAATATTGAACCTCTGCTTCGTCTTGCTGTTGTTCCGTTCGCTGCATGCAACTGCAACGGATCGTAAGCTGTCCGCTCGGTACAGAACGGTCTATTCCATGCTTGAAATAATTCTCTACGAGAGGCTGAAGCGTCATCTTCGGCAGATGAATGTCCAGTGTTCGCTCGTCAATGTCGAATACAGCTTGGAACGTATTTTCAAATCGCTGTGCCTGCAACTGCAGATAGGCTTTCACATGATCAATCTCTTCTTGGACAGTTGCCGTACTCTGATCCGTGTACATGCTGTAGCGCATCATTTTGCCCAGTGCGGTAACAAGTTTATAAATATGTGGCGCATTATGCTGCAGCGCCTGTGTGCCAATCGATTGCAGCGCATTATTCATGAAATGCGGGTTAATCTGCGCTTGCAGCGCCTTAAGCTGGTTCGACTTGTTCGCGAGCTCAAGCTGATATTCCCGCAAAATAAGGTTGTTAATCATGTCCATCATATTGCGGAACCGCTTTAAGACGACGCCAATCTCATCATTGCTGACGGGTTGAATATCTACACGCAAGTTCCCGGTCTGTACTTGGTTAATGTAGCGAACGAGCTGACGTACCGGCCTCGTAATGCGGAAAGATACGATAATCGTGGCAATGATAATGACGATAAGGGACAAGGCAATGAGCATTATATTAATGATTGCCGCTTGGTTCGCCCCCTGAAGCAAATACGACTTCGGTATCTTTTTCACGATCGTCCAATTTGTCAGCGGTGTTGAGACGCGCTCATGAATGAAGATGGCCCCATCCTGCTCGAAATGGCCGCTTTCCTGTTTGTTGAATTGATCTCGATCATACCAGCTGTCCTGCAGCTGTTGTCCAATGAGCTGCCGGTCGTCCGCATAAAACACGTGCTCCAAATCATCAAGCAAATAGATGCTTTCCTGCTCCTTGACGTACAACTGATCCACAATTTGAGCAAGTGAATCAAGTTTCACATCAACGGACAGCATTCCTAAGCGTTCATTGGAAGGAATGCGGTAGATCGGCCGATGCAAGGTGAACACCTGGACACTCGGGAAGAAGAACGGTGATGAAGAAAATCCATACGTATGGCTCAAATGCGTAGGCTGCATCTGAATGCCGTCCTTCGTATAGCGGGCTGTATCCTCATGTACCTTTGCATCGTAAATGCGCCGCGGAATGCTTTGAATGACCAGCGATGCTCGCTTCGTTTCGGTACGGTAGAAGTATACCTGCCAGATACCATTCATAGATGATGCGATATTTTGCAGGGTGATATAGGTGTAGGAATCAAACGTATAGTCGTCATATCCTCTGTCCAGTTGGCGATAAAATTCAAAATCGGTATAAATGGTCAAGGAGGCGCGGTTCAAATTATCAATGAAATTGGCTAAGTTCGTTTTCCCTTGGAACATGAGCTGATGGTTCTGTTCAATGGCGCGCTTCTTCAGTGAATCGGTCGTGTAGCTGTACGAAATGATCATTGTAGCGACAGTCGGGACTATGGTCGCAATGAGCATAAATAAGATAAGTTTGGTGCGAATACTGTTCCATTTCATACAATCGCCTCCTCAGATCCACAGTGTAACGCTTACATAAGGAGAGGGTCAATATATTCCACCTTTTCGTTCAAGACCATCTGTGGTAACCGTTTACATTCGCGTGCATACTGAAAGCAACAAGATTTCATAATCTCTATAACTTCTGTTGAAAAGGAGAGATTCGGATGTCGCGCAAACGAGCATCTCAAGCCCTGCAGCAAGTCTTCTTCATCGGACCTGCGGCATTCTTTTTCACCCTTATTATCATCATTCCATTCCTGCTCGGCATGTTCTACTCATTCACGGATTGGAATGGAGTTTCCGGAACTGTGAAATGGGTAGGGCTCGATAATTTCATTCAAATATTTGCGAAGGACTCAGATTTCTTCCCGGCCTTCTGGTTTACAACACGCTTTACAATCGTCGGCATTGTATTGACGAACCTGTTCGGCTTTGGTCTTGCTTATATTTTGACAAGACAACTGAAGCTGCGCAATATGCTGCGAACCGTATTCTTTATGCCGAATGTAATCGGGGGATTGCTGCTCGGATTCATCTGGCAGTTTATTTTCATTAAGGGATTTGCAGCAGTAGGAGATTTGACGGGAATTGAATTTTTCAACCTGCCTTGGCTTGGTGACGAGACAACAGCATTCTGGGGCATTATTATCGTATTTGTCTGGCAAACTGCCGGATACTTGATGGTTATCTATATTGCAGCGATGATGAATGTGCCCCAAGACGTGCTGGAAGCCGCAGAAATAGATGGGGCAACCCGTGGACAAGTGCTGCGCAACATTATTGTGCCGCTGATTATGCCGGCTGTAACGGTATGTTTATTTTTAGCTATCTCCTGGTCATTCAAGATGTTCGATTTGAACCTGTCCTTGACGAAGGGCGGTCCGTTCAAATCAACCGAATCGGTTGCCCTTAATATTTACTTGGAGGCATTCCAGAATAATCGATACGGTCTCGGTACAGCCAAGGCGCTCGTATTCTTCTTGATTGTCTCCGCCATTACGCTCATCCAAGTGCGCATCACGAAGAGCAAGGAGGTTGAAATGTAATGGGAGCGACTAAATCATATCATGTTCGAACATTGATATTAGAATTTGTGATGGTCATTGTAGGTCTTATCTTTCTTGTCCCGTTCTACTTTTTGCTAGTGAATTCTGTGAAGTCCTTCGGGGATTTGCTGTCTAACGCGGCAAGCTGGCCCGCATCGTTCGAATGGGTGAACTATCAGAAAGCGTGGGAAATAACGAAATTCCCACAGGCGTTTACCAATTCACTGCTCATTACAGTGGTGAGTGTTCTGCTGGTGGGGTTGACCAGCGCGATGGCGGCATATCGGATGGTGCGTCATAATACGCGGTTCAATCGGACCTTGTTCATGCTGTTCGTGGCGGCGATGGTCATCCCATTCCAATCTATTATGATCCCGCTTGTTAAGGTTACAGGCACATTGAATTTGATGGACAGTATGACGGGACTGGTTATATGTTACTTAGGTTTTGGAGCTCCGCTGTCGGTCTTTTTGTTCCATGGATTTATGAAATCAGTTCCGCTTGAAATTGAGGAAGCGGCGGTCGTTGACGGCTGTACGCCCTACGGCGTGTTCTGGAAGGTCGTATTCCCGCTGCTGAAGCCGATGTTCGTAACGGTGGCGATTTTGAACAGTTTATGGATATGGAATGACTATTTGCTTCCTTCGCTGATGTTGCAAAGTGCAAGTCTGCGGACGATTCCGTTGGCGACCTATGCCTTCTTTGGCCAGTTCACAAAACAATGGGACTTGGCGCTTCCTGCGCTAGTGCTCGGCATTACGCCAATCATCATCTTCTTTCTTTCTATGCAGAAATATATTATCGAAGGAATCACAGCAGGCTCGGTAAAGGGATAATCGAATCAAATAGAACTGATCAACGAATTCCACCTGATTGGTCAATACTCTCTCTGTAACCGCTTGCAAGAAAGGGGTTATAATCGAGGTGCAAACAGCAATATGGTGGATGAATGGCTAGTTCCACTAGGTAGCAGTGAGTCAGTTCCATCGTATGATTTGCGAAAAATGTGGAAATGGTACACGAAGAAGATAGGATCAGGGATCGAACAGTAATGAAGAGCGTACACAGACAAAGGGAGGTCTTTGCAATGAAGCGAGTCGCGAAATGGTCTTTGTTAATGCTGTTGGCGGTATCTGTTATGCTGGCGGGCTGTGGTTCAAAGAGCAATGAAGGTGCATCTGGCTCCGGTAACGATAAAGGAACCGGCAGTCAAGAAGTAAAGACCGTTAAAATTTTTCAGTTCAAAGTCGAAATTGCTGAAGCGCTAAACCGATTGAAGGGCGAGTTCGAGAAGACTTATCCGAATATTAAGCTGGATATCCAGACAGTCGGCGGCGGTGCTGATTATGGCGCTGCATTGAAGGCGAAGTTCGCTGGCAACGATGCGCCGGACATTTTCAATAATGGCGGCTATCAAGAAATGATCACATGGGCGGATCATTTGGAAGACTTGTCTGGCGAGCCATGGGTGAAGGATGTAATCCCTCTTGCCAAGGAGCCAATGACGAAGGATGGCAAGCTGTACGGCATGCCGATGAACTTGGAAGGCTATGGCTTCATTTACAATAAGGATTTGTTTCAGAAGGCAGGCATTACCGAAATACCAAAAACGCTGACCCAGCTTGAGGATGCAGCGAAGAAGCTTCAGGCAGCAGGCATTACTCCATTCGCTGACGGTTATCAGGAATGGTGGATCCTCGGTATTCACAACTTGAACGTGGCGTTTGCACAGCAAGCGGATCCAAATGCATTCATTAAGGCACTCACTGATGGCAGCGCGAAGTTCCAAGGAAATTCGGAATTCGAGAAATGGGTGAAGATGCTCGATCTGACGGTGAAATACGGCAATAAGAACCCACTGACAACGGACTATAATACTCAAGTAACGCTGTTTGCCAAGGGCGAGGCTGCTATGATGCAACAAGGCAACTGGACACAGGTGCAAATTGACAGTATTGATCCGAAATTGAATCTTGGCGTGCTTCCGATGCCAATAGATGATGATGCGGTGAAAAATGATAAGCTTCTCGTTGGCGTGCCGAACAACTGGGTTGTGAACAAGAACTCCAAGGTGAAGGAAGAAGCGAAGACATTCCTGAACTGGATGGTATCCTCCGATATCGGCAAGGAATACATTGCGAAGCAGTTCAAGTTCATCCCGGCGATGACAACGATTCAAGCGACAGCGGAAGATCTTGGCGACATTGCTGCAGAAGTAGTGAAGTACAGCCAAGACAATAAAGTGCTAAGCTGGAACTGGTTCAAGTACCCAGATGGCGCAACGCAAGAATTCGGCAATGCGATTCAAGCCTACATTGCTGGCAAGTCGGATAAGGATAAAATGTTCGCTGACTTCCAGAAGGCATGGGATAATTTGAAAAAGTAAGTTGCATGGGCGGTCTCTACGAAGGTAGAGGCCGCTTTGTTGTTGTTTTAGGAACCAGCTTTGCGGAGAATATCTATAAGGACTTTTACATCATTGGAATTGCAGTATAGCTCATTGTACCTCGCAATGATTATAAATTATAGCACTGGGGATAATCGCTTATGAATATTTATCCGCTCGAGCCACTTATTGATGCCTTCCGTTTATATGCTGCTCAATATTTATGGGAGCTGGAGGAGTGGTTCGCTTATCTAGCAATGGGGCTGTTGGACGGTGGAGTTAAGTTTTTGAATTTGTCACATATACATAGAATTGAGCAATTTATCATAATACGTTCTTGGTGGGATACGGTGGATGGGCTGGCGACCTGTACAGTAGGAGGGCTGATGAAGCGATACCCTGAGGCTTGGGAGGAATATGCGAATCGGTGGATCCATGCGGATCAGATGTGGCTGAACCGTACGGGGATTCTTTGAATTTTGAAGACATATCTTACACCCATAGCATCCTTCTTATAAAAAAGTATTGACGAGTTCCGTCCCCATTTTTATAATACCAATAAAACAGGTTGGAATTATGAGAATAAAATAGACGAAGGGGTTGTCATGATGAAAGAACAGAACTGGATCACTCTGCAGGACTGGAATGTCTATGCGAGCTGGGGGGCTGCACTGCTGCTTGTGATCTTGCTATGGTGGTTGGCGAAGAAGAAGGTTGGTTTCGGACTTCGCGTACTACTCGCTATGGCGCTTGGTTTAACTCTTGGTGCCGTATTTGGCAAGGCTGCTGCAGATGTCAGTATTCTCGGATCGATCTATGTCAGCTTGATTAAGATGGTTGTCATGCCGCTCGTCTTTGCAGCAATTATATCGAGTATTACTTCCGTGAAGGATCCAAATGTTTTGAAGAAGCTTGGAACGAAGACGATCGCGCTGTTCTTGATTACGACTGCGATTGCGGCTGTTATCGGCCTGGGAACTGCTGTGGTCATTGATCCTGGCTCCGGTATCGCCCAGAGCTCAGAAGCGGCGCAGGGCTTCGAGCAGCGTGAAATTCCAACCTTCAAGCAAGTGCTGCTTGATCTTGTGCCTTCTAATCCGATCAATGAGATGGCACAGGGCAAGGTTGTGCCGGTGATTATATTTGCAGCTTTTATTGCAGTGGCGATTACACTGGAGGGATTGCGCAATCCAGAGAAGGTGCAGCCGATTCGCGCCTTCTTCCAGTCCTTCTCTCATGTGATGTTCCGTGTAACGAAGCTGGTTATTAAGTTAACGCCGTACGGTGTGTTTGGATTAATGACGTCGATGGCAGCCAAGTACGGGCTGTCTACACTGAAGGAGCTTGCTTGGTTCATTATTGCCGTCTATGTAGCGTGCTTGATTCATATGATTGTAACCTTTGGCTCGCTTGTCGCCTTCGGTGCGCGTGTGAATCCGATTCGTTTCTTCAAGAAGGCATATCCAACGATTGCGGTTGCCTTTACGACACGAAGCAGCTATGCAACACTGCCCGTGAATTTGGAAGTGATCACGAAGCGGATGAAGGTATCGGATCGAATTGCAAGCTTTGTTGCCCCGCTGGGCGCAACGATTAATATGAATGGATGCGGCGGAATTTATCCAGCGATTGTCGCTGTCTTCATTGCAAGAGTGTATGGCATTGATCTCAATATTGCTGATTATTTGCTCATCGTTGGAGCGGCAACACTAGCATCTGTTGGTGTGGCGGGTGTTCCAGGGCCGGCGTCCATTTCAACGACAGTCGTCCTCGTTCAGGCAGGTTTGCCTATCGAAGGATTTGGACTTGTTCTTGGGATCGATGCAATCGTGGATATGGCGCGTACAGCAGTCAATGCCACAGGAACGACTGTTGCCTCCCTGCTTATCGGTAAAAGTGAAGGCGAGTTCGATCGAGAAGCCTTCAATCGGGATGAAGATGCTGATATTGAAGTAGGGCAAGAAGTGAAGCATAAGTCCAGTACCGTAACCGTATAGGAATTAAGGATTCGGGCGTCAGCAAGCATACAGCTAGCAGGCGCCCGTTGCCTATCGTGGGTTAGACGGGGGTTGCTCTGGTACGGTCTCTACTATTCGCAATAGGCAATCTATTGCGATATAATAGACTCTCAATCTACTAGTCATAGATTGGGAGAGGGGAAATACCAATGAGTCAACACAACATGGCTGCAAAGTGTCTCGTATTTGCACTTGGGACAGCGATTCTGCTCAGTGGATGCCAGAGCGCAGACCCGAAGAGCGGAGACGAGACAGCAGTAACATCTGGACAAGAACAAGTCGACCCGGCATTAACATCGCCGCCGGATAATAATAAGCAGGGAGAAGCAAATGGTGAGGGCCAAGGTGAAGCAGGCTCTGCCAGCACAGATGACGCAGCATCAGTTGCAGCCAAGCTGAAATCGGAATATGGACTTAGTTCTACGATTGAACAGCAGGGCGACAAGGCTGTTGTTACCAATCCAGAGTCTATTCTGGTTGTAGTCAATAAGGAGCGCTACTTGCCTGATGGCTATGAGCCGCCGGATCTTGTAGAGCCGAATGTGAAGTTCTCCTTCGAGGAAGCGCATGAGAAGCGTCATTTGCGCAAGGAGGCAGCAGAGGCGCTTGAGGAGATGTTTAAGCAGGCCAAGGATGAAGGCATTACACTGCATGCGGTATCGGGCTATCGTTCCTTCAAGCGTCAGCAATCCTTGTTCAATCACTATGTGGATACGCAAGGCAAGGAATATGCCGCTCGCGTGAGTGCAGTTCCTGGAACGAGTGAGCATCAGACGGGACTTACGATGGACTTGTCGAGTCCAAGTGTAGGCGATGTACTGGAAGAGGTATTTGGTGATTCGAAAGAAGGCAAGTGGGTAGCTGAGCACGCTCATGAATCCGGATTTATTATTCGATATCCGAAGGATGGAGAGAGCATTACCGGTTATGTGTACGAGCCATGGCATGTCCGCTATGTCGGCAAAGAAGCAGCCAAAGCCATCTATGACGGCAAGCTAACGTTGGAGCAACTATTGCAATAATTTAAAATCATAACCATTTTATAAAGAGAGGCGGAGCTTGATTCAAGCTCCGCCTCTTTTTGCGATCCATCTGTCAACGATTGGCTTACTACGAGGAAGCGTTCGATTGCTCGTCGCGCTTCTCAGCGGCAAACCCTTCGATGCTGTGGCGACGGCGTTCATTCTTGGCTTGCAAAGCATGACGCTCTGTCGCGCTAATCTCTTCAGCATGCTCTGTCAAATACTGCTCGGTTTTATGCAGCTTGCTTGATGTGTTGTCAATGGCATTCTGCAGACGAGCTGCATTGTTAGAGCGATCATCGGGCTTGGCCATGTTCGTGGTCCTCCTTCGTCATGACAGTTATCGTATGGACGCCGATGAATATGGCAGGCCACGTTCTCCGGCGTCATCGTTACGATGCGCAAATAGAGCCGGTTTTATCCAAGCTCCATTTTGACCTACAGTGAACTGACATGATGAGCCGCTGAGAGTTTACTATTGGGCATCCTCCCAAGGCAAGCCCCGCTGAATCGTGTTCGCCCAATCCTCATGATTGTACGATAATATTTCTTTGCGCAGCTCCAGCATTTTTCGATCCAGCTCATCGACTGCTCTTGCAGCTTCGGTTAACTCTTCCGTTACATGAGCCGGAACCTGCTGTTCGAATTTGTAGTAAATAATGTGTTCAAGACTTGCCCAGAAGTCCATGGCGAGCGTACGAAGCTGAATTTCAACGTAGATCCAGCGTGTATCCTCGAATAATACAAGCGGCACTTGAACGATGACATGGAGACTCTGGTATCCGTTGCTCTTCGGATTTTTAATATAATCCTTAATCTCCACGATGCGAATATCGTCACGCGTCTTCAGATGCTCGAGAATGAGATAAATATCCTTAACGAAGGCACAGACGATACGCATGCCTGCTACGTCATATATTTTATCCACGATGGAGTCCAATGTAAGCGGGTATCCTTTGCGCTGCAGCTTGCTGAAGATGCTGTTCGGCTCCTTCAGACGTGTCTTAATATGTTCGATTGGCGGATAGCCATTGCGTATTTTCCATTCGGCTTGAATAACCTTAATCTTGGTCTCCAATTCTTCCAATGCGAGCTGATATAAGGTAGGCAGCTGCTTTACCTGTTCATATTGCTTCATAATCATATCGGTTTTGGACATGAAATATCCCCTCAATATAGCACGGTATCGTAATCTGCTATTCGTAGATTTTTTTAATGCAATTCATAATTAAAAACATTTCAACTGATCTTATTGTACCGGAAAAAGGGGGATGATTTCAAAACACACCCTATGGTATTTGTACCGAACTTTATATTTTCCAAGCGTCGCGCAGCAACTGGCTCACTTCGGCTTTCTGTCCGTGAATAAGTGCTGGAGAACTGATATACAACTGCTCACGCGCTCTTGTCACGGCAACATAAGCAAGTCTGCGCTCCTCTTCCAGCAATGCATCATTCATTTTGAGGTCATATGCCTGTTGAGGGGGAGAGGAATGTGCATCTTCCGTATTTGCACCTGTTCGCAGTGCAGCCGCACGATCTGGCGGAGCTCCCTTGCGAAGGGCAGTGCGATGAGGGAGGATTCCGTCGGCTGCACCGATTAGAAAAACTTCAGGAAATTCCAGACCCTTAGCGCGATGGATCGTCATGCAGGTGACAGAATCATCCACATCGTTCTCTTCTGCTTGCCGTATAGCGGCTGGTGACCGCCTTCCTGTTTGTCTCGCCGGATGCGCGGAAGCCAAGTCTGTGCCATTTTGGTGCTGTGCTGCATATTCAGGATGCATGGCAACATATTTTTCCTTCAATTCGTCAATATGTTTTAGGAACACCTCGACAGTATCGAAGCGCTTCGCTGACGATTCCAGCTCCTCGAGTGTATCCGCAGCCCCTTCCTGATGGGCGGTTGCACGATCACCAGAGGCGGCTGCCGTGAACTTGTCATAAAATTCACGCCTCATCTCCCGAATGGCGAGGTAAGGCTTCATGGCAGCCAGCTTCTTGATCAGCTTAATGCGCGGCTTTATTGCCTCGCGTTGGAAGGAGGGCAGCTTGTCCCAGCTTTGCAAATGAATAAGCGGGTATTTCTTAGCCTTGCTGCGCTCTGCCTCCAGCAGGTAGCGCAAACCCGTCTCCCGCGGGATATATAATGCTGCCACAGCACTGCCCAGCGCATCGAACTCTCGTGGCGCAAGAGACAGACGAAGATGATCGATGAGCGGCCGAACAAGATTATGGTCATAGAAAAACGGCTCTGCACCGAACTGACGAAACGGAATACCGCTCATGGTGAAGTATTCAACTAATGCGCGGCTCGTATTTGCAGTGCGGTACAATATGGCGAAGTCGCGCCATGAATGTGTACCGGAGCTCACGGCTGCATGAATACGATCTGCAATGACCTGTGCTTCTTCTTCCGCGTCACGAGGGCGAAGATACTGCGGTACGCTCGGTGTATTAACAGTTCTCGATATGTTTTGTGCCTCAGACGGGGTTCGCATCCGCTTTGGCAGCCGCTCCTCGTTATGGGAAATAACCGCATTGCCGAGTCCGACGATGGCGGGGGTGGAACGGAAATTGAAATCGAGCGTAATCTGTTTAGCTGTAGGGTATTGCGTTTTGAATTCAGTAATGTAGCGATGACATGCTCCATTGAAAGTAAATATGGTCTGGTCATCATCCCCGAATACGGCTAAATTATGGTGCTTATCGGTAATCTGTTGAAGTAATTCATATTGAACTGGCGTCGTATCTTGGAATTCATCAACCAGGACATATTGGAAACGGCGGCGAAGACGCTCGAGCAAATTGGAGTCCTCCTCCAGCAGTTGCAGCAGATCGATAAGCAGATCATCGAAGTCCTTGCAGCCCTGCTGGACTTTCTGTTCCTCGAAGCGAAGCAAGGCACGTCTCATATCCAATTCACTTGCATTCGTGGTTCTCCAGTCAGCAGGCATAAGTCGGCGCGACTTGAGCGAGGACAATGCGGCCAGTGCCGTTTCGGCTTGCAGGGTGTCGTGCAGTCCCAATTCTCTTAGTACGCGCTTCATCATACCGTGGCGTCTGCGTTCCTCAGCCAGCAGTTGGAAAGGAGGCGCATACGCTTGCAGCAGCCTCAGGGCAAACGAATGAAAGGTGCGCGCTTGCACCCGGCGCGCCATGTCGCGTGTCACGCCTGGCAGATTGGCAAGCCGTATACGCATCTCCTGCGCGGCCTTATTGGTAAAGGTGACCAGCCACAAAGACTCCGGCGACACGCCGCCAACGGTCATTAAGTAGGCCGCTCGCGCGGTCAGCACGGATGTTTTGCCTGATCCGGCTCCTGCCAAGCACAGAAGTGGGCCATCGATGTGGCATACTGCATCCTTTTGTGCGTTGTGCAGCCGTATGCCTTGGCGCTCCAGCGCTGCAAAGAAGTCTGCTGATGCAGTTGAGTCATAATCGCCACCGGAACGATGGTGAGAATGATTGTGATTAGAGCCTACGAACGGATCTGCCGAATCTGCTGTGGGAACAGGCTGCTCCCTCTTTATACCTAATGGGCGGGAACGCCACTGGGCTTTGACCGCTTCTGATGAAGAAGGAGTGGTCATGATGGTGTATCTCCTTTATGATAGAAATAAGCGATAATTGCTATTATACATGTTCCTGCACGGAAGCGGACAGGAATACATGTTTTGCCTGAGCCATGCATACGTTGTTGTTGAAGGCATCCTTCATGACAAGCATATAAAGAACAGGGCATATGGCTATCGAGAGACGTTTCACTATCGCTTAGTCTGTGTTAATAAGTGTAACAGAGAAGTTCTGCCCTACTGGCAGTTGAAAGGAGACTTGGGAATGAACCGCTTTATACAAAAAATAAAAGATAGTGCTTCCAAGGCATCGGAAAAAGCGCATAACCTAATGGAAATGAACCGGGTTCAAGCCCAAATTGCCGCAAAGCGCAAGGAATGGAAGCAAAATGTCTATGATATTGGCGAACTCGTATATGATGCTTATAAAAAGAACGACTTAACACTGGCTGAGGAAGGCTTGAAGGAAATTGCCAAGCTGAATATGCTCGTTGAAGAGGATATAAAGATGCTCGATTGGAAGGTAAGCGAGCTTCGCAGGCAGAAACGCTGCGAATGTGGCGAGATTGCTCCATTCACGGCTAATTATTGTTCAGTATGTGGACGCAAGCTGCCAGAACCGCCGCAAATTGAGGAAGAAGAGATTGATGAACTTGGGATGGCCTTCCTGCAGGCGAAGCGGGAAGAGCAGGAGGAGGCGGCAGCTGCGAAGGAGCAGTTACGTTATACGGTTCATCCCACTTTCGAACATGACTATGAATATGATGAGGAAGAAGAGATCGTATTGAAGTCGACTGCTGAAGCCTCTAAGAATAGCACGGCTTCCGAACAAAGCGAAAATAAGCAAGGCGGGACAGTCAATCTGGATCGAGAGGACTTAAATGTAACGGTCGGCGGACGCAGAATTACGATTATGAAAGAAGAAGAGTTGTCCCAGCGCCGCTGCTCGAACTGCAACAGTGTGGCAGATGACGAAGCAAAATGGTGTGAACGATGTGGGACGCCATTCGTATAAGAACGAACAGACGTACATGCTCGAAGTGATTGGCGGCAGCCTGTTGACAGGCAGCAGCTCACGGACAAGAAGTGTCGGGTTGTGTATCGTAGAGCTATAAAAGAGGCCTGTCCGTAATGGAATACGGCGGCCTCTTTTGTTTGTATCGCAGATTCGTTAAGAGGTTCTTTTCTTCGTGATATGGCCTTGAACTACAGGAGAAGAAGACACCTAGAGCAGGAGGAGTACGATGGAAGGTCAAGGTCTTATTTCACATTTACGTTCATTGGGATTTACTGAAATGGAAGGCAAGATCATTGTTAGCTTGTCCGAGCAAGGCGCGATGACGGGATATGAGGTTGCCAAGAAATTGGGGGTGTCGCGTTCCAATGTATATGCTGCACTTCAGCGGCTGGTGGATCAGGGGGTTATTTTGCATCGGAATGGCGACCCCTCGCAATATACCGCATTACAGCCGGAAGAGTTAACACGAATATTAGCATCGCGCTTGGATGCCTCGCTTCACTATGTTCGGGAGCATATGCCGGTCACAGAGGCCGATGAATCATCGTTCTTTAGTATCGAAGGCGAGCGTGCCGTAGTTGAAACGATGAAGCGGGTATTGCAGGAGGCCAAGCTGGAGATTATTGCAGATGTATGGCCAGAGGATGCTGCGCTCATACGGGAGCACTTGGCATTAGCGGAGTCGCGAGGAGTCAAGGTTCTCTGGTCCATAGCGGGCACAGATGACAATGCAAGCGTTCGGATGCCGTCCTTGTTCAATTGCGGGGATTCACGCCGAACGCGGCCATTTGCCTTTATTATAGACCGGAAGGAAGCTTTTGTCGGTTCCATGGGGGAAGGTGCAGCAACGAAGGCGCTGTTGACCGAGCACGCGGCCATCACCCGGCTTGTATTGGACAAATTCGTGCAGGATCTGGTGTTATACGAGTGGAAAAGTGAAATGGGCACAGAAGATGTTGAGTCCTTCAATAAGCGGATGCAATCGGTGATTTCATCCTATTTCGATTAGTATTAATTTTGTCTAAATTGCGACAACTTGCTAAAAATGACCGAAATGTGAAACCGGTCAATGCACCTTATCGTAAAGTAGTATATCTACATGCGTAAATACCGGCAAGGAGAATCGGTAATTAGATGAATTACACATGTATGTTGAAGAACCCTCATATGCATGGTATGCGCCGATCTTCTTTCGGAGAAGATACGAGGGAAGACAGCTGCGCCCAGAGACAGCAAGAGGAGGACATCGTATGGAGTGCATTGTACATTTTGAAGTCGTTCATCGCGGAACTGATGATATCGCAAAGCTTCGTGGCTTGGTTATGACACCGGATAAAGAAAAGCCCACTGTGGATGATATGCAGGATATGCTGCGTATGATGGGATATGAGGTTCATATCGCGGATGAGGATGCGCTTCGATTCGAGCCGGATCGCGCAGGCACCGATGTGGAGGAAATTCGGATCAAGAAAATAGACACGGGCGAAGAAGTATATACACCTGATATGCAGCTCCGTGCGATTGCAGAACAGTTAATGAGTAAGCCGAACCGCTCAATCTAAGTCGGCTCTATTCTGTTCGTATGAAAAAGGAAAAGGCCCTCTTCCTGCAGACATCATCATTAGGATGGTGTGGTGCAGCAAGAAGGCCTTTTATCGTTGTTCTCTAACAGGAACAGCGTATGTTGTTCGTTACGCTTTCGCTTCGGATTCGCTCAGTACAGAAGTACAGTGTCCGCAGCGAGTTGCCGCCTTAGGAATTTCCGATAGGCAGTATGGGCAAGACTTTGTTGTTTCTTCTGCCGGTTCTTCTGGGTTCTTGCGATGGAATGCATTGATGCCTTTAATAAGCAAGAAGATAGAGAAGGCAACAAGGATGAAGTCGATAATGATGCTGATGAATTGGCCGTATGCGATAACAGGAAGTCCTGCGGCTTGTGCTTGTGCCAATGACGTTACGTCTTGATCGCTCAGATTGATGAACAGATCCTTAAAGTTTACTCCACCCATTAATAATCCAAGCGGCGGCATAATGAGATCGTTGACAACAGAAGTGACGATCTTATTGAAGGCGCCGCCGAGAATAACACCGACTGCAAGATCGATAACGTTGCCTCGCATTGCAAATTGCTTAAATTCTGCGAAAAATGATTTGACTTTAGATTCTCCCACGAATGGTTCCCCTTTCTCATGTAGGCATTACCATGTAATACTTACCCTTATACGTAATACAGAAACAGCTTGTTTACACAATCTTCGATTCATGATGATAGCTTGTTGTTGACTGAAGCAAGAATAGCTTATGTCTCCTGATTGTAGCCCGGAGTGGAGTAGTGCCTGTCCGTTCCCCATCACCGTATGCAACGCGATTAATGGATGATGTAATATGAACATCATATCCACGCAGCATTGAAACATATGGCAGGTTTACATGGTTGCCGGAAAATACAGTTGGGAATAGTCTCATTAAGGTCCAACGACTGCAGCCGTGTACGATGCACACATCCACTTCGCCATCGCCAGGGTCAGCTTGTGGGCAAATTCGGATTCCCCCTCCATAGGAGGTCGAATTGGCAATAGCCGTTAACCAGACATTATCATATTGATGTATAGTACCGTTGATTGTTATCGTTGCTCTCGAAGGCTTGAATTTGAACATTGTGATCAGCGCGCCAATCACATAGGCAGCGGAGCCGATACCGAGTCGATTACACCAGCGCTTGTAGCGGCTCTCGTTGACGGCTTCTGCCACTTCCGCATCAAAGCCTGTCGCGAGCGCGGTTAATGTCCACTTATTGTTGGCCTGTATCAGATCGACAGCAGTTCGCTGCCCATGAAGAATGGTATTCAGTGCTTGCAATGGTTCAATAGGTATATGGAAACCCCAGGCGGTATCATTGCCTGAACCGGCGGGAATGACTCCTAATGCAGCTTGGGTTTCTAAAAGAATAGGCAGTAGACGATGGATGGTTCCATCTCCGCCGAGTACTGCAATCGTAGAATGGGGATATTGTGTTAGATGTGCACGAACGTGCTTCTCTGCTTCTTCTGGCGTTGCTGTAACACAGGCGATATATTTCGTACCAAGCTGCTTTAGACGCGATTCTACCAAGTGCCATGTAAGCAGCCCTTTTCCATTGCCTGCATATTGATTGATTACAAAGAGCATCAAGATTCCATCTCTCCCATGTTTGCCGAATCAAAGACGTTCATACAGGTATAAATAGAGATTGCAACTTACCATTATGCTGTTTTCTGCTATTCCATAATAGCAGAACGTCTACAGTTTGGGGGGATTTTTGAGCAGGAAGTTTATATCAATTGTAAATGTTTGAGAGAATAACGAGAAACATCGCTTTATTCTAGTTTTTCTTCCGCTGACGGAAAAGGGAAAAGAGGAAGGCTGTCGAATGGGTATATGAAACATAAACATTTTCCATTTACATCTCATGTACATGCAAATAGTTCAGGGGAGGGTCAATGTGATGTCCATGTTCAATCGTTTCCTTGGAAGCATCGGTCTCGGCACAGCTCAGATCGATACGCTGCTGGAACGTGGAAGATATGCGCCGGGCGAGGAAGCGCGTGGAATTGTGAAACTGCGGGGAGGTCATGTTCCACACTATGTCGAGTGCCTTGAGCTTGTATTAATTACAAATTATGCACGTCAGTTAGATGGACGGAGTGAACGGAGCTATTGTGAACTCGAGCGCTACATTGTCTATGAATCCTTCTCATTGGGTACGAATGAGACGAAGGACGTGCCGTTCTCCATTGTACTTCCGAATCGGGTTCCATTAACGATCGATAACACCCCTGTATGGCTGATGATAGATATGGGCATAGAACGCACCTGTGCTATAGAGCCAAATGACCACGATCGAATCGAAATTATCCCTACTGTTGAGCAAAGCATTGTCATCGACGGAGTGAACCGTCTTGGCTTCCGTCTACGGGCTGCGGATTGTATTCATGCCCCGAGAATTGGCGGGAGATTCCCATTTGTACAACAATTTGAATTCGTCCCAACCTCCTACTTCCGTGGGGAAATTGAAGAGATGGAGCTTATTTTTCTAGCAGCAGAGCATCAGACAGAGCTTCTTGTCTTTTTAAATGGTCGTGCCCGTAATGTGCGGGGGATGCTGGTAGATGCGTCCACTACAGTTGATCATTTTCTTCGCTTTCCGTTAACGAACAATGAATGGCGCAAGATGGGTGCTGAAGGGTTTGCTGGTGAATTGGCAGAAATGATCCGGCAGCACTTGTAAGCGATTGCTGTAACGCTGCATTGTAACATGACGAAGGGAGAGGTTCAAAGCTGGATTCAGCCCAAAATCTCTCCCTATAGAGATCATACACGTATGAATATGCGCTGCTTTATTTGTCACCACGATCCGTATGCTTGCGCGGACTTGTTTGCTTGGATTGCTGTTCGGCATCATCGGATTTGGCTATGAGCCGCTGATCGGTTCCTCCAGTATGATGATTATCGAACAGATATTGTTGAAGCTCCCATTCTGAAGCGCCTAGCTGAGGATCGGAAGGGAAGGTTTGGCCCCGATGCAATACTTCTTCACGTCCCCATTCATTAGCGTAAATGCCATCTACTTCAACACGTTCTCTTGATATCGGATTCATCTTATGTTCATTTTCTGTCATGGGTCATGAGCTCCTTTCACGTTTGCTGCGTGCAAGCGATAAGCTTTAAGTGATGGATATCCACCTCATCAAAAGCTCTTATTAAGGTGCCCCGCCAACTTAAAAATATCCTTGTATGAATACGTACAGGAGAGACGTATTAGAAGTGCGGCATCATGTTCGTTCATAGTTGGTAATGTGCCTCAAGCTTCTTCCCGCCAAGCCATAACAGGAATAGAGCAGCAGCCGCAATGAGAATGCGCCAAGGATGATGGATAAATCCCTGCCAGTCATGACCGATGAAGGCCATAATGAAGATAACGACCGACTTGCCGGCAAATACGGCGCACACGAAGGTGCGAAATGGGATTGTACTAATTCCAGCAGCGATATTAATAAGCGCTGACGGCGTAAATGGGAAACAATATAAGATGAACAGCGGAGTAAACCCTTTTGTTTCTAACCATGTAAAGAAGCGCTTAGACGAGGGCAGGTTTTTCTGTAGGTAGGTACTGAACCGCCCTCCGAACTTGCGTGCCACCCAAAAAACCAAGCATGCCCCGAGGCTTGCACCGATCCATGAATAAAGGAAACCAAGCCACAGGCCGTAAGCTGCTGCGTTAGCCATAACAAATACGATGAGTGGTAAAAATGGTAGAACAGCCTCTACGAGCGGGAGCATGATTCCAGGTAACGGTCCTAGATTCGAATACTGCTGCATCCAATGCTCGACTTGATTAAGATCCAAATGTTTAAGCCAGTTAATGGTGTTATGTATCCACTCCCACAAAATAAGTTCCTCCCCGTTGATGATAGCTACTATATATCTGCTCAGTATCCTAGTACATGTAACGTATTAGCGGCCTATTGGTTTCGGCAGCTTTAGACGTACTGCTTCATGCGGTTAAGAATCACGCAGTTCCCACATGATGAATATAGACCCAATCGCTGCAAATATCAGTGCAAGCTATTGCTCTGCAAACCATCGTGACGGGAATAGTAAATAGACAATAGAAACGATACCGAATAAAGCAGCGCTGATCCATACTACTGTACTGGCAGAAAAGGCACTCGCGATAACCCCGCCAAGTACGGGGCCAATTAAAACACCGATGCCTTCAACTGTGGATAGCAGGCTCCATCCTAATCCTTTCTGGCCTGATGGAACATATAAGGCGAGAAGCGCATTCCAAGCAGGCAGCACAGCAGAATAAGAGAGGCCAAGCAGCACCGCGAGTCCATAAGCAACCCATTTTGAAGGGTGCAGTGACAATGACGCAAGCGTCAAGGCAAAGATACCGAATCCAACAACGAGGAATGGCTTGCGACTGCTTTTATCCGACCATTTGCCCATCGGAACAAGTCCTAGCACTGTACAGCCCCCGCCAAGCAATAAAAGAAGCGAATATTCACGGTGCTCGGTAAAGGAAAGCGCCTCTGCTGCGAATGTAGGCAGAATCGGTACGAGCATACTTGCTCCTAGTGTCTGTAGGATCATACCCGGCAGCAGCGGCTTGATAGCCTTTAGCTTCTCTCGCAATGCTTGCCACTGCTCACGCAAAGGAACAGAGATGCGTTCCGACTGCTTGTCGCCAGAGATGAAAAAGCTCAGCAGCCAAGCGGAGGTAGACAAGATTACCAGCAGCCAATAAGAGAGGTTAGGCTGAAAGTCTAAAATGAAGTTTAACACGACAGGACCGGCTCCCATTCCGACTAGCCATATCATATAGAGGAAGCCCATTTGCGCTGCGCGCTGATCTTCCTTTACCTTGGTTAGACATACGATCCATACAGGGGATATTCCTACACCATATAGGGCGGCGGCGAAGATGAAAACCCATGGGATATTTCCGTAATGAAATAGAGCAACACCTGCCAGTGAAATGAGCAGGCCAATATTGATAATCAGTCTAGGCGAGAAGCGATCGAGCAAATATCCAATGGCTGTTTTGAGTACAGTATCGGTCAAGTAGTGTGCAGTAATCGCTGTTCCGATAATCGCCAGACTGATATGCAGCGTGTGTTCGCCGTAAATGGGGATGAATGATACGAGCGCTGCTCCACGCACAAACTCCACGAAGAACAAAATGACAGCGAGCAGCCAAATATCTTTCCCCATGCTTAATGCACGAATTCCTTTCACATACAACGCTCCTTTCCTGATTATACCATTATATCGTGCGGAAGTAGCTGTCGCCAGCGGCGACAGTTCGGATTGCATATTAAGAATATGTAGCTGACAGCAACGTGTCCTCCATCCATCGCCTTGGATGTCTCCAGCGGCATACCCGGGGGCAGCCGGCGAACACAACAGTCATGGAGCGTGATGGTATGACATAGATGACTTGTCCGCCATGTCCAACGGCACAGGCTGCATCTTCATTGCCAAGGCGATGAAGCCACCATTGGTATCCGTAAGCACCGTAAGCGGGCAATCCGGACGAATAGGGACAATGGGATTCGATTATCCATTCTGCTGGTACGACGCGATCAATCCCTTTTGATCCTTCATGGTTGGATGGTTTATGAATTCTATTATCCAGAATAAGCTGGCCGAATCGGAGCATATCACGTCCTGATAGATAGAGTCCGATATGGCCAGCAGCATGTCCGTCAGGCGATATGTCCCAGCGATAATGTTCAATTCCGATCGGTGCGAACAAATGTTGTTTTGCATAGTCATCTGCTCGTATTCCTGTACAGGAGGTAAGCAGAACAGATAATAAATGCGAATCAATACTCCGATATTGAAAATGTCCAATTCGTTCTGGATGAACGGGAAGCCGAAGGGCGTATTTAAGCCAACTGCTGCTATGATGAAAACGACGAATCCAGCGCTCACCGAGCCGATTACCTGTCTCCCAGAGCAGGCCAGAAGTCATTGTAAGCAGGTGCTTGAAGGAAATTCGCCGCCAATCTGGATCCTGTTTGCGCCGTTGACCGATGCTTTGCGGCAAATAATCAACAATCGGTTCATGGAGCGGAGGCATCTCTCCACGATGAACAGCAATGCCCACAAGAACAGAAATGAAGCTCTTTGTAGCGGAGCGAAGGTCATATAGCTGACCCGGAACTGTGCCTTCTGTATTTACTTCGGCGATTAGTTGCCCTTGGTTCGCACAAGCAAAATAATACATGCGTGGAAACAGTCTTATAAGTTCATCCAAAGCCTGCTGCAATCGATATGGATCAATACCGGCTCGTTCGGCTGCGTCAATATGAATCGAAAATAGGGAATGCTGATTCATTGAAATCGCTCCTGTTTATTGTAGTAATAATGGAATGCCAGCCTTACGACAGCTAGATAATGCGTTGTATGTTGTTACTAGCATGCCCAATGGAGAAATGATTAAGATATGTTGGTGTGATTTTGCAGTTCGGCTGAATATGATATACTAGGACTAAAAGGTTGCGAATTCCAGTAAGTGAAGCGATAGTCCAATTGATTCTCCGTTGCGGAGCACGATCTACAACGCTTTGGGAGGGAATTTTCATGGCAACAAAAGGTCACAACGAAGTGAAAGAAAGCTTGTTGGAGATGACACGTATTTTCCGTCCGAAAAATCCTCGGAAATTCGTGAAAGAGTACATCCGGAAGTATCGGATTATGGGCGGCTATGAAGATGAATTAACTCAGCTTGTAGAATTGGAAATGTGCAAAATGGATACCAGTGCGTCGTAACTGTTTATCTTGGATGTTACAAAGTACTGAATGCAATCCTGCAAATGTAAGGAATAACTGACAATACGTACAGAATAGGCGCTCCGGTAGACGGGGCGCCTTGTTTGCATGTTTACAAGAATAACATCATGAGCATGATGTCTTAATGGTTAGTTCCACGCATATACTTGTCATTGGACACGTAGTGCAGGAAGGAGGCGGATCATGGCGATTACGAAAACTGCTGCACAACTGGAGCTTATGCAGAAGGCAGGGCATTTAGCGACCTGCTGTCATAGGGAAGTAGCGGCAAGGCTTGCGCCAGGCGTTACAACCTTAGAAATTGATCGATTTGTAGAAAACGCTCAACGAACGACTAGGCAATAATGTTCAAATATTTTTCATATATATTAAGGAAGAAACTTGGGGAGGAATGCAGTCCGCATTTCTCCCCTACGAGACAGCAGCGTTCGCACAGCATTAGGTTGGTCTTTTTCTAAGCAAGCAGATCTTTAGCTGGATCAACGCATCGTGCGATGAATGAGCTTCATAATGTCTCCCTCAGCGAACTGTAGTGAATCTCCTGGGTAAGCATGCATGACGTACGGGGTCAGACCGTTGAATAATTCCATATTGGCGCTAATTCTGACATGCTTAATCCCCGTAGCTTTACTTCGAACTGTCTTGTCAATGGTGTGCAAAAGCTCGTCTGATAATTTATTGCTTTCTTTGACAGTGCGGACTGGACTGTCGGAAGTAATGAACCTTGGCGGCCAGCGATTCGCTTCATGCTCCATATATCGAGCCGTATCCGGTGCGCCGATTTGCGATTGCTCATGCTTGCCGCCGCTGCCAATCGTGCCGAGACCTGCACCGTCAAGCGTGAGCGCCACATAGGCTGTATCTTTGCGCTGCAGGACATAGGCTACACTAACCCCATCCAGATGTCCGACGGTATCGCTGACGGATTGGTTAATGAACAGGGAAGGGTGATCTGCTTTCGTGATCTGCTTTGAAGAATAGTTCCCTGATTGCTGCTGCTGGCTTTGTCCCTCACTGTGCATCTGCGGCAATGGATTGGGGGAGGGGGTGGACTGCTCCCTTATCTTCCGATCAGCGTAGTTGGCCTTCGTGTTGCCGCTTGGCGATTTCGACTTCTCAGCCTCCATGCCAGCGCAAGCGGATGTAAGAAACAGGGCAGCAATGATACTGATTGTGACAATCCGGTGAACGCAGTGCTTATTGTTGTGAACATCATTTGACAACTCCATTCAACCTCCTTGTTTACTTCCCTTAGTGTTCAAAATTCAACATTCGAGTATGCAGTTTATAGATTTTTGTGTTCATAACAGGCAACTAACTGCCAGAAATTGAGTGGTTTCGACACAGTCAAGGAGACTCATCTCACTTGTTGAAACCGTTTACAAATACTGATATAAAGCCGTTTTTCGCAGTCTTTGAACACTTTGTGAACTGACCGGGAAACATTGACAAATAAATATATGGAAATTATATTTAGGTAAGTGATTGTAGTAATTGACAGGATTACGACATCCGTGTTCAAAACCGGGTTTTGCCTGAAGGCATTCGTTTTGAAGAATGGCTTCTGATGGAGAAATATTACCGGTTCGAATCGAATATGCATGCGCCTTCATTGCGTAATGGGCGAGTTGCGCGATGATCGAATGGTTAATATTGGCTCAATTGGATGAACGGCAGCTTGAATCACTTCTGGGCCAAAGGCACACCTGCATATTAGATTTCGACACAGCATGTGATGGGGTAATCAGCGAAAACGTACAAAGTGGGGTTGATCAATGATGAATCGGTGGCACGCAGTGAAGCGACTACTTCCACTGTTTGCCGGACTCGTCTTGCTCCTGAGTGCTTGCGGTCGTGCTGATATATCGGCTCTTAATCCGCAGGGGCCCATTGCAGACAAGCAGTTCGGATTAATGCAGTTGGCGATTACGATTATGACGCTAGTTGTTATTGTCGTATTCGGTATTTCCATTTATGTCGTCCTTCGCTATCGCAGACGACCGGGACAGAACGAAATTCCGAAGCAAGTCGAAGGGAACCACAAGCTTGAAGTGATTTGGACGGTCATTCCGATCATCCTCCTCATTATTTTGGCAGTTCCGACAGTGAAGTATGTATTTGCTTTCGCTGAGGATTACAGCCAAGACAAGGATGCAATTAAGGTTAAGGTAATAGGGCACCAGTACTGGTGGGAATTCGAATATCCTGAGTACGAAATTACAACAGCTCAGGACATGATTGTTCCGAATGGAAAGAAAATTGCGCTAGAGCTGAAGACAGCTGATGTTCTTCACTCCTTCTGGCTTCCATCCATTGCGGGCAAGATGGATACGAACCCTACCGGTAACGTCAACAAGATGTACATAGAGACGTACGTAGAGGGCGTGTATCGCGGGAAGTGTGCCGAATTATGCGGATACTCCCACGCATTTATGGAATTTAAAGTGAAGGCGGTCAGCGAAGACACGTTCACGGCTTGGGTTAATGAAATGAAGGCTGAACCAAAACCGTTCGAAGGTGACGCACAAGTTGCAGAAAGCTTCAAGCAAAATTGCTTGTCCTGCCATGCTATCGATAATAAGCCGTCCATGGGACCGAACTTGAAGGGGTTTGGTAGCCGTGAAGCAGTTGCTGGTATCATGCTGAACCGGGAAACTGCTGATGAGACACTGGATCAGAAGAAGGTTGAAGAGCATCTTCGCCAATGGATTCAGGATCCTGAGAAAGTGAAGCCAGGCAATAAGATGCCAGCATTCAAAGATAAGTTGTCCGAGCAAGAGCTCAATGGCATCGTGAAATACTTGGCAGAATACAAGCTTGATTCCTTGAAAGCAATCAATAAGCAGTAGATTTTAGCATCTTCTAGGGGAGGTAACGACCTTGGCTCACACGGTGAAGCGACATCGCGGCCTGATGGATTGGCTGACGACGGTCGACCATAAGAAGATCGGCATTCTGTACCTTCTTGCCGGAGCGCTTTTTTTCGGTATTGGCGGTATTGAAGCCATCTTGATCCGGATACAATTAATTAAGCCAATGAATGATTTTGTCAGTGCAAAAGCATTCAACGAATTGATTACGATGCACGGTACTACGATGATTTTCCTTGGTGTTATGCCGATTATTTTTGCTTTAATGAATGCAATTATTCCTTTACAAATTGGGGCTCGCGACGTTGCGTTTCCATTCTTGAACGCATTAGGCTTCTGGACATTCTTTTTCGGCGGCCTGCTGCTGAACCTGAGCTGGCTGATGGGCGGCGTTCCTGATGCAGGCTGGACATCTTATGTACCGTTATCTAATACAGATTACAGTCCAACGCATGGCGTCGATTTCTACACGATTGGCTTGCAGATATCAGGTCTCGGTACACTCATCGGGGGGATTAACTTCTTGGCGACGATTATTAATATGCGCGCGCCGGGAATGTCCTTCATGCGCATGCCGATGTTTACGTGGGCGTCTTTCATTACGTCCGCACTGATTCTGTTTGCATTCCCTGCTGTAACGGTAGGTTTGATTTTGCTGATGTTCGACCGCTTGTTCGGCGGGAACTTTTTCTATGTACCGAATGGGGGAAGCGTGGTGCTCTGGCAGCACATCTTCTGGATTTTCGGTCACCCTGAAGTTTACATTTTGATTTTGCCGGCATTTGGTATTATTTCCGATGTTATTAGTACGTTCTCTCGTAAGCGGCTATTCGGATACAGCTCCATGGTATTCGCTACGATCTTGATCGGATTCTTGGGCTTCATGGTATGGGCGCACCATATGTTTGCAGTTGGCCTTGGGCCAGTAGCGAATGCGCTGTTCTCGATTGCAACGATGCTTATCGCCGTACCAACCGGTATTAAAATATTCAACTGGCTGTTCACGATGTGGGGCGGTTCGATTAAATTCACCGCAGCCAATCTGTATGCAGTAGGCTTCATCCCAACATTCGTTATGGGTGGGGTTACGGGCGTCATGCTGGCCTCCGCGCCTGCTGACTTCCAGTTCCATGATACGTACTTCGTTGTAGCGCATTTCCACTACGTTATCGTAGGCGGCTTGGTGCTTGGCTTGTTCGCTGGTCTCCATTTTTGGTGGCCAAAGATGTTCGGGCGCATGCTGCATGAAGGATTGGGCAAGGCTACGTTCTGGATGTTCTGGGTTGGTTTCCAGTTAACATTCTTCGTACAGCATTTCCTCGGTTTGATTGGCATGCAGCGTCGGGTGTTTACGTATTTGCCGAATCAGGGGTTCGATCTAATGAACCTGGTAAGTACAATAGGTGCAATTATGATGGGTATCGGCGTTCTTATGTTCTTGTACAACATCGCAATTACGTCAAGAAAGCCAAAAAATCTGGGCAACGATCCTTGGGAAGATGGACGTACGCTTGAATGGACAATTCCTTCTCCACCTCCAGAGTACAACTTCAAGCAAACTCCGCTTGTTCGCGGTTACGATGCTTGGTGGAAAGAAAAGATGGAAGGCAACACGGAGATGCAAGCTGCAGAACCGATCGGTTCTATCCACATGCCTTCGCCATCCATTCTTCCATTCATGATGTCAGTAGGCTTATTCGTTGCAGGTTT
This sequence comes from Paenibacillus sp. B1-35, assembly GCF_050474385.1. Taxonomy (NCBI): domain Bacteria; kingdom Bacillati; phylum Bacillota; class Bacilli; order Caryophanales; family Paenibacillaceae; genus Paenibacillus; species Paenibacillus sp. B1-35. The sequence continues at coordinate 278,467 of NZ_JBCHVJ010000004.1, read as the reverse complement.
TGGTTTCATGTTCGCGAAGGATGAGTTTAACAACGCATTGTTGAACGGTCTGTTCCATAATCATATCGTTGCAGGCTTCGGCTTGCTGATTACATTCGGTTGCATGTTCCTGCGTTCGATCAAGGACGATCACGGTTACCATATCGAACCTGAGGAGCTGGAGCAGAAGGGGGTTAAAGCATGAGTGCACCAGCACATCACGCAGAAGGGCAATGGCCTCATGAGCCGGAGAAGGCAACCCTAGAAGGCCGCAACAAGGTCGTTGGCTTCTGGTTGTTCCTCGGTGGAGAGGCTGTATTGTTCGGTACACTGTTCGCCACATTCCTTGCACTGCGCAATCAAATTGGTGATGGCCCTGCCGCTTCCGAGCTGTTCAAGCTTCCGATGATAGCAGCTGCTACACTGATCTTGTTGACGAGTTCCCTAACGAGCGTATTCGCGATTCAAGCGATGCATCGCAAAGAAATAAAATCAATGCTCAGCTGGCTCGCTGTTACTGTCGCGTTGGGATTGGGATTCTTATGCTTGGAGATTTACGAGTTCGTTGAATATGTTCATGAAGGGCATACGTTTACAACGAGTGCCTTCAGTTCATCCTTCTATACACTCGTCGGATTCCACGGCGCGCACGTTGCCTTTGGTGTCGTATGGATTACACTCGTTATTTTGCAAACGATGAAAAAAGGCTTAAATCTGGTGACAGCACCGAAGATTTACGTTTCCGCGCTGTACTGGCACTTTATCGACGTTGTATGGGTATTCATCTTCACGGTTGTATACCTCATGGGAAAGGTGGGTTAACCAAGTGACAACACACCAAGTAACATCAGACAACTCGAAGCGTCGGCATAAGCACGAAGGCAAGCAGAAGCATATTATTGCCTTCATCTTCTCTATTGTGCTCACCCTGATTGCTTTTGCTACTGTAGGTGCAGCGGGTGAAGTGAACCCAACGTTCACAGTTATCCTCCTTCTTGTTATGGCGGTCTTGCAGGTCGTCATTCAGATGGGATATTGGATGCACATGAAAGATAAAGGACATATGATTCCGATCATGTTTATGATACTCGGAGCCATCATAGCCTTTACAGCCATTATTATGGCCGTATATTGGGTATGGTGGTAAGTCGGATAGGAGAGAAGAGGGGACGCGAAGGAGCGTCGCCTCTTTTTCCGTAATAGGGATAAATGTGGCGAAATAGTGGCGTCTCAGGGGATTGCAGGAAGAGGAGGGCTGAACATAGATGTTTGGGTTGACAGAATACTTCAGTTTCTATGATGTTTGGAGTCCGTTGTTCCTAACAGCGACGGTACTAATCAATGTGTTGTACTTCGGACTGACGGGGCCATTTCGGGATCGGTTCCCTTCATCTGAACCGGTGCCAGCTTCGAAGAAGCTGATGTTCGTGATTGGGACAGGCTTACTCTATATGGCCCAAGGCGGGCCTATTAACATGATGAGTCATATGATGTTCACCTTCCATATGGCGATGATGGCATTGTCGTATATTATTGTGCCGCCGCTTCTGTTATTAGCTGTTCCGTCCTGGTTATGGCGTTATGTATTGGATCGCAAGCCGCTGAGGCGCTTGAAGCTATTTACGAATCCTATTCTCAGCGCTGTCTTATTCAATACCTTGTTCTCTTTCTATCATGTGCCAGCTGTACATGATTACGTCATGACTCATTACACGGAGCATATCCTTTACTATATTGTATTGTTTATTGCTTCGATGCTTATGTGGTGGCCGATCGTTGTTCCGGTACCGGAGTGGAACTCATTATCAGATGTGAAAAAGATGGGCTATGTCTTTTTGAATGGTGTTTTAATTACCCCTGCGTGTGCGTTAATCATATTTGCGAGCGAGCCTCTTTATGCCACCTATGTGGACAAGGAAGCCTGGGTACAAGCAATGGGGTATTGTATATCCGGTGATCCGGTAAAAATGCTTGCCGCATTTGATGGCCCCGACTTTTTTAATTGGTTCAAGCCAATTGAGGATCAACAGCTCGGCGGGATCTTAATGAAGCTGATTCAAGAAACGATGTACGGCTGCATCCTCTTCTATGTGTTCGTTCATTGGTTCAGACGTGAGAGCAGAGATGATGACGATTTTGTGGACACCGCAGTAGAAGGGCAGTTGAATTCGTAAAAATGCTCTATAATGGGTAGCGTAAGCAGAAGCAGATCAAATTGGACTGCTTCATTGCCGATGCAAATGAGGAGGGCGTTTCATTCGTGGATCTGTACTTTATTATGCCAACTATCAGTACGACTTTCATCGTCGTCAGTGCTATTCTTGTCGCTATCGGTTGGGCTCAAATTATTAAGGGCAAGCGGGAGCAGCACAAGAAAACGATGTTCGCGGCAGCTGTAGCTGCGTTAATCTTTTTCATTATCTATATGTCCCGCACGATTTTTGTAGGCAATACCGCATGGGGCGGCCCGGATGATCTCAAGGTATATTACCTAGTCTTCCTGTTGTTCCATATCGTGCTCGCGGCTGTAGCGGCTGTGTTCGGCTTGACGACATTGTATACGGGCTATAAAGGGCGTTATGCGAAGCATCGCAAGCTGGGCAAGTTCACCTCGGTAATTTGGTTCATTACCGCTATTACAGGGGCTACTGTATATATCTTACTGTATATCTTGTACCCAGGCGGCCATACGAAGCCGGTACTAGACGCAATTTTTGGTCTGTAATCGATCTGAATCCGATCCATGAAGGGGAGCCAAGCTGCTTTTCATGGATCATTTACTTTACATAGGCTCTAGGCTGTTGCGTGATAAAAGCTCGTTCTATGTGCACCTTGTGCTCGTGAACGGGCTTTTTTTACGTGATAAAAGACATCAAAGGAGAACAGATCGTGAACGGTATAATTTGAAGGCGACGAGGAGGAGTGTTGAGATTTCCCTAATGATGGATTGACAAATGGAGGAATTACTCACTATACTGTGTATAAAGATATACACAGTAAGCACAGTGATCATTAGATAAGCACATCTCCTGTTTAAAGTGGGGAAGGGCTGTAAATAGAGCTCGAGGGGGGATATTGGGATGCGTGGGCATTATCGAGATGCGTGGAAAATTGTAAGGAACGATCTGATCCGATTCAAGTGGGGAATATTCATGACGATCGTGTTCAGTGCTTATATGGCCGTAATGAGCGGTCTGATGCTGAAAGCGCTTCTGAATGGCGTTGAGCCTGCATCGAAAGCGCTTAAAGGGATGACGGATTTTGTGTTTCTTGTAACGATCCCGAATTTTGGCTTCTTTTTCACCCGAAGATCGATGCGTTATATGAAGGATGACTCGTATACGAAGTGGATACGGAAGCTGCGCATACTCCCAATCGATGTGAAGACCGTAGTGCTTTCACGTACAATGCAGATGCTCGTGGCTTTGTTCATCAATATGAGCGTCATGTTAGTGGGGCAATACATGCTTAGTGAGAAAATCAGAAGCCTGGGCTGGATCAGCAGCATCTCCTATGTACTCATGCTGATAGCGTTCGCTATAACTATTAGCTGGGTATATATCTCGCTTGAGGTGAGCCTGAGCGGGCGATTATATATGAGATACTCATTTATTCTACTAGGTATTATAACGGTTGTGTCCGTTCTGGCAGGGGCAGCCAATGAAAGCATCTTGCAGAGTGCAGTAGGCGTAGCAGAATCGCATCCTTGGATCAGTATCGTATTGTCTATAGTCGTCATTGTCAATTCGAATGTAATCGGAATGAACCGATTGCGCAAAATCGTTTTGAAGCGAGATTGGATATAAAGGAGAACAGCAATAAATCAGGAGGTGATGAGGAGCGGTGTTTATCCCTATTCAAATTAATGAGAACAGCTCTGAGCCGCTGTATGCCCAGATTAAGCACCAGCTTCGCGCACTTATCCTGAGCGGGCAGGTAGAAGAGGGAATGCTGCTTCCGTCCATACGCGAGTTTGCCAATCAGCTCCAATGCAGTGTTATTACAGTAAGAAGGGTATATCAAGACTTGGAGAATGAAGGGCTGCTGCGAACGAAGCAGGGCACAGGGACATTTGTAACACCGGTTCAAGCGGCAGAGCGTGACAGGTATCGGAAGGAAGCGATTGAGCGTGCGCTTGAACAGGCTGTCGAGGCTGCGATGCATGTGGATGTATCGACAGAGGAACTGATGATGATGCTCCGTGAAATCATCGAGCGCAAGCGTAGCGGAAGCTAATGGGACAAGGAGGGAGAAGCGTTGGACAACCAAGATGTGATACAGATGAGGCAGGTAGTTAAGAAGCGCGATAACTTCCATATCGGCCCACTAAATCTAAGCATTCCGCAGGGCTGTGTCACTGCTATTGTCGGCACGAATGGATCTGGCAAGACGACGATACTCGGAATGAGCATGGGGCTTGTTCAACCTGATGAAGGAACGGTAGATGTCATGCAGCAGAAAACAGTGCCGGAGCTAAGCCCAATTGTGAAGGCGCGTATTGGCTATGTAGGTGAAAGTTCCGATTCAGAGTACGATGATTTAACACCGGAGCAGCTTGTATCCTTTATCTCGCAATGGTATCCGCTATGGGATTGGCAGCTTTATCACCAGCTAATGGCGAAGTATGAGCTGTCACCGAAGCAGAGGCTGGGCAAGATGTCGAAGGGCATGCGGCGCAAGCTGGACTTGATCGTCGCCATGTGTCCACAGCCGGAGCTGCTATTGCTTGATGAACCGTCTTCTGGGTTCGATCCACTGTCTTGGCGCATGATGATCGACGATTTGCATAAGTTTCTGCAGGATGGGAAGCGCACTATTCTTATCGCCACGCACATCGTAGATGAGGTGAAGCGATTAGCGGATTATATTCTGATCGTGCATAAGGGCAAGATCCTTCAATTTATAGAGAAAGATGCCTTATTCGATGCCTGGAAGTTGTTCGTTGTAAACGGTGAGGCAGCAGATTACGAGGGTGCGCCAGGGTTGATGAAGGCTGTATCAGAGCGCTTTGGAGCAAGGCTAATTGCATATGATGCAACTCACTTAGAACGATTTTTGCAGGATGAGGGAATTGAGGTCGTTCAGACGCATGCCTTGGAGCTGGATGACATTTTAGCTTATATGATTGAGATGCATATTGAGGGGAGCGTATACGCGCAATGAATCCATTAAAGTTGCAGCAAGTTGTGAAGCAGTACGGTGACAAGACAGCCGTGAACGGTCTTAGCTTGAAGGTAGAAGAAGGAGAAATCTACGGATTGCTTGGCGCGAATGGCGCCGGGAAAACGACGACGATGCGGATGGTGCTTGGTCTTATTTATCCGGATGGCGGTTCTATTACGTATCATGGCAAGCCGTATCATGAAGGGTTGACTCGCATCCTCGGATATTTGCCAGAGGAACGTGGAATGTACCCGAAGGTGAAGATCAGCGAGCAAGTAACGTACTTAGCACAACTGCGCGGGATGAAGCGTGCGGAAGCGGATAAAAATCTGAAATATTGGCTGGAACGCTTCAATGTACCGGAGAATTACAATAAGAAGATCGAGGAGCTTTCTAAGGGGAATCAGCAGAAGATAGGCTTTATTGCCGCCATTGTGCATAAGCCGAAGCTGCTTATTTTGGATGAAGCATTCAGCGGGTTGGATCCCGTTAACGTGGAACTGTTGAAGGAGACGGTTAAGGAGCTGCGCGATCAAGGAACGAGCATTTTGTTCTCTACGCACCGGATGGAGCATGTAGAGGAGCTGTGCCAGAACCTTACTATTTTGCAAAAGGGGAATGCAGTGGTTCAAGGCTCGCTGCGCGATTTGAAATCTCAATATCCGCGTGAACATGTCATTTTGCGTACGAGTGGAGATGTGGATGGTTTAGATCGCATTGCAGGTGTTCAATCCGTATCCAAAATCGGAGACGGCTATAAGCTGCGCATTTCCAATGAAGCCGCCGCGCAGGATATCCTGCAGCTGGCCATGGCGCAAGCGACGGTGCAGCAGTTCGAGCTGAAAGAGCCGACTTTGAACGAGATCTTCATTAAAGCAGTTGGAGGCGAATCTAATGCATAACTTGGGGACGGTCATCAGATTCACGTTGAAGACGAAAATGATGACGAAGTCGTTCGTCATTACGACAATTATATTAGCACTCATTATGACAGTTGGGGTTAACATACCATTTTTGATCTCTCAATTTTCGAGCAATGAGCCAACATCGATTGGTCTTGTACAGGGCGGTGATTATGCGGAAATTGCGAAGTCATTCGAGGAGCAACTGACGAAGCACGGCAGCAGCGACTTGAAGCTTGTTCCGTCTGCTTCTGAGGAGGAACTGCGCAAGAAGGTGGACTCCGGTGATCTGGAAGGCTATCTGAAGTTCGATCCGAAGAAGGATGCAGCGGGCAATGTAGAGAAGCAAGCGTTTCCGCAGGTTGTGTTCCACGGCAAGGATGAGCTTGGACATGGCGATGAAGCGACAGTTACCGGCGGTTTAAGCGCGGTGAAGACAGAGTGGCTCGTTAAGAATTCACTTACCGAACAGCAGAAGGCAGAACTGAGCAAGCCAGTTACGATTGATACACAGAAGATCGTGAAGGAAGGCGAGAAAGCGACGGAAGAGAATCCGATGCAAAAAGGAATTTCCATTATTGTCGTGATGGTGTTAATTGTGCTGTTCTTCATGACAAATACGATGACAGGCAACATGATCGCATCCGAGGTTACACAAGAGAAGAGTTCGCGTATTATGGAAATACTCATTACGAGCGTCTCTCCGCTGGCGCAAATGTTCGGGAAAATTATCGGGATGTTCCTACTCGGACTGATGCAAATTATTGTGTTCTTCGCAGTGGTTGTTATTAACCTCCTGCTGCCTCACAATGCGGCTCCATTGAAGGATCTCAACTTTGATATTTCGATGATTGACTGGACGGTAGTAGGCGGCGGATTGCTGCTCTATGTACTTGGCTATTTCCTGTATGCAACACTATTCGCGGCAGTAGGCTCGATCGTAAGCCGGACGGAAGATTTGGCACAGGCGGCTATGCCGATTTCACTGCTCACGATGGCGGCATTCTATATTGCAATCTTTAGCGTCTCGACACCGAATACATTACTGGTGAAGGTAAGTTCCTATATCCCGTTCTTCACACCGACCTCGATGCTGCTGCGCATCGGGACAGACAGTGCAGCATGGTGGGAATTCTGGGTGAGCATTGCGATTTTGATTGTATCCATTCTGTTCTTTGGCTGGCTCGCTGCGAAGATTTACCGCACAGGCGTCCTTATGTATGGCAAGCGTCCATCGTGGAAAGAAATCCGCAAGGCGATGAAAGCGTACAAGATTTAGAGATACATGATTACTGTGATGCGAGTAACAGTTATAATTGGGACTGATTACAACAATAAAAGAGACAAATGATGGTATATGTTTGAGACAATGTATATTTACCTGATAAGCCAAAACCTTTGGTCTATCAGGTTTTTTCTATTTATCCACCTTTATTTATGTATATCATGTTTGGGGGCAAGTGATTGAGAAAGCAGGTTATAAAAGCATGTTTCTTTTTTTTTTTTTTTGAGGGTTTGCAACAATTTCGTTTCGTCATTTGTATACATAATAGAATGTCGAAAAACAGAAGGAATGCTGATATATTTGCAATGGTAAATGAGGCTCTTTCTGTACCCTTTCATTTTAAATAAAAATTATGGGAGGAAAGTGCAATGAAAATTACGAAATCTATGATCACGGTTGCAAGCCTAGCGGCTTGTTTGTCTGTTGGCAGCATGAGTATTCAGGGTAATGCTTATGCCAGCATTACCTCCGTGAAGTCGGCAGGCGGCAACAAGGCCACGGATGCAATCAAGCCTGCGAAAAAGGAGAACGATCACCTAAAAGAAATTAATGTTGCAGCGGGTAAAACGTTCGATATCACGCTAGAGGAAAATGTGACGACCGGATACTCCTGGAGCTATGTAACCGATCAAAGCGGAATTAAACTTGTGGCAGAGAAGGGCCAAGAATCAAAGCAGGGCGAACCTTTCGCATTAGGTACGGGGAACGAAAAAACATGGACGTTTAAGGCCACCAAGCCGGGTACGTATACGTTGACATTTACCTACTCCCGGCCATGGGAAAAGGAGCAGAAGGCTGCGGATACGAAAGTGTACATGATTAAAGTGACCGAACAGGATAAAATAGCTGAAAAACAGCAGTCTCCGGCTGTGTTGGGAGTGGATAAGGTAAACAGCGTGAAAACGGGGCAATGTTTCAGCGTAAACATGGAAGAGAACACATCGACCGGATACTCCTGGAGCTATGTAACCGATCAAAACGGAATTAAACTTGTGGCAGAGAAGAGCCGAAAGCCTAATCAGGGCGAATCTTTCGCATTAGGTGCGGGGGATGAAAAAACATGGACGTTTAAAGCCACCAAGCCAGGTACGTATACGTTGACATTCACCTACTCCCGGCCATGGGAAAAGGAGCAGAAGCCTGCAAAAATGTTAACTTATACGGTAAAAGTAAACTAATGCTCCGTTGCTTCACAACATGGGTTCCGCAAAAAATAAAAGGAGATCGTCCTGTTCTTAGGAATGGGGACGATTTCGTCTAATCATCGAATCAGGAGGAAGGCTTGGTAGGAGGTCAACATTGGATATCATTGAACAAGTATACAGCAATCCGAAGTATCGCTATATGCGATATATTTTATCTTTGAGCAGTACGCTGCTGACACAGATTCGGAAATTGACCTCAAGATGGAATTGTGGATATGCACATGCCGTGGCCAAGGATTCAACCGAGGAACAGGAAGGTATCCAGTACAAAACAGAAAGGCTATTTGAGGAACACGGAACGGCCATCTTGCGTTTGTCGTATTCGTATTTGCACAATCTCACCGATGCCGAAGATGTACTGCAGGATACATTGTTACAATACATGCGGTCTGTCCCTCGTTTCGAAAATGCTGCACATGAAAAAGCGTGGCTACTGCGGGTGGCAATCAACATCAGCAAAAATAAAATCAAGTCTAAAGAGAAGCTCGACGATGCTGAACTGGACGAAGGGCTACTTTCAGACGATGAGCAGGATTTGAAGTTCGTATGGGAGGCAGTAAGCAACCTGACGGTCATCTATCGCGAAGTGCTGCATCTGTTTTACCAGGAAGGGTATTCGACCGCGCAGATTGCACGGATATTAGACAAAAAAGAAACGACGATCCGTTCGCTTTTGCACCGAGCCAGAGAGAAGCTCAAAATCGTTTTGAAGGAGGATTATGACTTTGCCGAATAAATATAACGAGATCATGAACAGGGTAACAGTCACTCCTGATATGCACGAGCGGATCGTGCGAAACATTCGCAGCGCGGACTTAACCCCTCAAGAAAAACGATTTCTGAGATTGTTTCATCATACCAAAAGAGTCACTTGCGTGGCTGTTTGCTGCCTGGTTCTCCTCACCGGTACCCTAGTGACTACGTATTATTATCATCAGGATGATACAGTCCCCAACGTCCAGGGCCCTGGCCCTGTGTTAGTATCGCCTGGCATTAAGGAGTATTCGTCGCTGCAGGAACTTGTGGCTGGTATCGGGTTTGAAGTAACTGATATTGGGGGAATTCCGTTTGAAGTGGAGGACACGAGCTACTTTTCAATAGGCGTAGAGACGGCTCAAATTCGTTATAGCGGTGCCAATAACAGCCTGACGTTTAGGATTTCGCCCGGCACGAACGATAATAGCGGCAACTATGAAGAGTATGGTGACGCGAACATCATTCAAATCGGAAATGAACAGGTGACCATCAAAGGCAATCAAGGCAAATATGAACTGGCAATATGGAACTCGCATGGATTTTCGTATTCCTTGAGCCTGAAGAAAGGCGTCAGTGAAGAAGAATTGTTGTCCATGATCAAGTCAGTGGGGTAATACCTTCAAACTTATTGAAAAAATAGATCATTTCGTTCCCCGTGATAGAGCGATTGGGCTGAACTATTTTTTGAAATGCAGAGCTGCGTTCATTTTGGGTCATAATAAACGCATCCGTATGTAAGTGTGCCCGAGAGGCGGAGATGGCCTTCAAAATGGATGGTACGTAAAGCGTGTGAATCGATTATGGGCCAAACGAAAAGTGAATAATTGGCTATACCGCGTTTAACCGCGGTATAGCCTTTTTTGCGCATTCGGTAATGAAATGGGGTGACTTCCTTCGTTAGCAGTGACGAGATGAAGCAAAAGTAGTCAAACAAATTTCATGATGGTGGTTAGTCTGAAGGGTCTACCCTATTCCTGTATAGGCGACCAAAGTGCAGTTACATTAGAAGGCTCCCAGCCGTCCAAGGAAGTATGCGGTTGCATACATGCATAGATTACACCGCTATATGAGACAAGATCGCCTACCTTGTATGGTTTGCCTATCTGCCATGGCTCTGTATTCCCCTCCGGTTTTGGAAGTTTAGCTGTTACCGATTGACTGTCGGGGGAGACATTGCCTTGTCCGGCGATGATCCTGACTGTAAAGGTATACGTATTGCCGGGACTAAGATCTTTTACCGTGTAATTGGTTTGACTGCTGGTTCCGATTTTTTGCTGCTGTTGATAGATTTCGTATGTAAGGCCTTGAATTCCTGTGTTCGGATCGCTCCAGCTCAGGTTCACCGAATTATACGTGACTGCCGTTACAGCCAACTGCTCAGGCGCCTTCAGTACAATCGGTTCTGGGTTTTCAGGGGCTTGACCAAGAATAGAGGAACGATTGCCTGATACAACTAATGCAAATGACTGTGGGCCTTGCGGAACATTGTGTCCTTTGATGGTTACGGTATATTCACCCGTAGTTGGAGTTGAAAGATATACATTTTCCACGTTGTTGATATCATCGTTGTTGGTACAACTTGTGCTAGCCGTATTTTGTACGAAGCAGTTGCCTTTGTAGAGTTCGCCAGTCGGTGCTTTTACTTCAAGATCGAGATCATTAACTAATTGCTTGCCAGCTTGAACGGCACCTTGGTAATCGCTCCAGACAAGAGATATCTTGAGAGGCTTGTCAGCTTCAGCCTTGACACGGTAGGAGATAGAATCGTTTGTTTTTAAACCTGTAGTATTGTCGATGAAGTCATTGGTTCTTCCCTCAGTGGGGGTAAGTGAATTCACGAGGTTAACCTGTCCCCATCCTGTCTCTCTGCTCATCCATCCATATCCTACATCTTCAGCTCCATTAATGAGCGTAGCCTTGATAAGCGCGGAGGAAGGGGTTATGTGTTTGTTTTCTGTATAGAACTCGCGAACGATGGCTGCCGATCCCGCGACTGCCGGAGTTGCCATAGAGGTGCCTGACATGGTGGTGTAATATTGATTCGGGTTAGCAGGAGTGGATGAAGCCGATGAACGAACGGATATAATGTTGGAGCCTGTGACGACAACATCAGGCTTGACCCGCCCGTCCAAGGTGTAGCCTTTACTTGAGCCCACCGCAATTTGATTCGGATTTGACTTTTGAAGATTGCCGACAGTGATGGTATTCTTGGCGTTACCGGGTGCATTGACGGTTTTGTAGCCGCCCCGGCCGTCGTTGCCGGCGGCGAATAATACAGTGAAGTTCTTGTCGTTGAACGTAAATTCGTCAACGCGTGAAGAATTGGCGCTATAGGTGTAGTTGAAGCGGGAACCCCAGGAGTTGGTGTGGATGGCTGAACCCTGCTGCTTTGCGGCGCTAAACAGATTGCGTACATCGCCTGTGCAAATGGAGTCGCCGCCGCAGCCGAGCGCTTGGAAGAATAGCTTGGCGCCATAGGCAACGCCTTTATATTTCCCATTGGACATTGCTCCTGTACCGAGCACGGTGCCCGCTACATGCGTGCCATGTCCGTTCGTATCTGCCCATGTTCCGCTTGCGATAGGAACCGGCGCTGTGTGAAGCTGACCTTCGAAATCCTTATGGAGTGTGCTTAGATTACCGGAATCCAAGCCGCTGTCGGCCACGGTAACCACTTGACCTTTTCCGGTCAATCCATTGCTCCATACGCCATTCGACGTGGCGGCCCCAACTTGATTAGTAACGAAGTCGTTGAAGATCTCATCGGCAGGCTTAGATTCGACGAAGGTGACATCGGGTTGATGAAGAACAAGCGGGAGTGATTCATTGCTTACTACAGCTTCAATATAGCCTTCTTGTACATCGGTAACGGGGATGGCTTGCTGCTGAAGTGAGCGGGCAACTTCTGCCTCACTGCCCCTGAATACCGAGATGACATAGTTGCTTGTTGGAATGTCTTCTGATGTGGAGAGATTGCCGTTCTTCCACTCTGGCTGAAAGAGGGTAATTCTGTAAATCTGATCGTTTGTGGCGAGGATGGCGGCTTGTTGCGAGTTCATGCGTACGAGATAAGCATAGTCAGGGAGATAATCTCCGAGTTCCGCTCCTGCCTGTTGCAAGAGCTGTTTGGAGGAATCTGTGATGACGTCGTTGAATTGAACAACGTACAATTGGCGTTGCGTGCTTTCTTCATCAAATTGCAGTCCGTATTGTTCATTTTCATTTTGGAGATTGATGGTACCCGATCGCAAGTGGAGCAGCTTCTCGGTTGAGTTGTTCGCGGATCCTTCATAGGCGGACACCGCTGGTGACATCAGGCTGATTGCCATTGCAATCGACATGATCAGAGAAAGCACTTTTTTGTTGTTTTTGTTCGCCAAATATTATTCCCCCTAGGTATAAAAAGTATAGTCTAGTCTGACAATGCTAGCATTTTTAACGAATAAGCTCACCTCCAAAATGATAGATTTACATGTTTTCCCCAATTTGTAAAATCAATCATAATAACTGGGCAAAAATGTAATGAACCCATTTTATAATAGTTTTACTGTGATTACCAGATAATATTTTTTGTGATTATGGCGTGTTGGATTAACAATTACGAGTTATGAGTAATCGTTATAGCGGAGATAGATTTGGTTGCTAACTGATATATTTTTTGTGAATTTTTGATATATTATAGGGCCAGTAGAAGCAAAATTTCTTGTTTCTACTGTTTTTTTATTATATTATATAGGTAAAAAATACCACCAAGTTGTTGCTTGAATATTCAGACAGTGATTATGAAATTTAGGTCTTTCTTTCATTTTTTTTTTTTTTTTTTTTTGATTGATTAATCAATCGGATTGAATCAGAAGGAAGGTGTATACCAAGGGATTGACTCATTCTCTTCAGTGCGAAACCGGTTTCGAAAATCGAAGGAGGCACATACGATGCAATTGTTACCCCGTGAGATCGATAAACTTCTCATCGTTGTTGCGGCGGATCTCGCCAAGCGCAGACGGGAAAGGGGGCTTAAATTAAACTATCCTGAATCTGTTGCGCTGATTACTTATGAAGTTATTGAAGGGGCACGGGACGGGAAAACAGTTGCGGAGCTTATGGAATATGGGGCCGCGATTTTGTCCCGCGACGATGTGATGGACGGGATTCCCGAAATGATCGACGATATCCAGGTTGAAGCCACCTTTCCAGACGGCACGAAATTGGTAACTGTACACCATCCGATACGATAAATGAACTGCGACGGGAGAGAGTCTAATGATACCTGGACAAATCTTTTTGCAGAAGGAAAAAATTATATGCAACGCCGGCAAAACCGTCTTGAGATGTACTGTTAAAAATACCGGCGACCGTCCTGTACAGGTCGGGTCGCATTTTCATTTCTATGAAGTTAATGAAGCTCTCATTTTTGATCGTAATAGTGGGTTTGGGAAGCGTCTGAATATTCCTGCAGGCGCCGCGGTACGTTTTGAGCCCGGGGATGAAAAAGAAGTAGAACTGATTGATTACTCAGGGGAGCGCCGCGTGTATGGATTTAATAACAAGACGGATGGATCTGTGGGAGGCGGAAGCCAATCATGAGTTTTATAATGTCCAGAAATCAATATTCACAAATGTACGGACCGACAACGGGAGACTCGATTCGCTTGGCGGACACGGATATCTTTATCCAGATTGAAAAGGACTTTGCCTCCTATGGCGATGAGGTTGTTTTTGGCGGAGGAAAAGTAATCCGTGACGGTATGGGTCAGCATCCGCTTGCGACTCGCGGCGACGATATTCCGGATGTCGTGATTACGAATGCAATCATTTTGGATTATACCGGCATATATAAGGCGGATATTGGAATCCGTGACGGCAGGATAGCTGGGATCGGCAAAGCGGGCAACCCTTTGATCATGGATCATGTGGATATCGTCATTGGCGCGGCGACGGAAATTATTGCAGGGGAGGGCAGGATCGTCACCGCCGGCGGCATTGATACGCATGTGCATTTTATTAATCCAGGCCAGGTCGAGACGGCGCTATCTTCAGGTCTGACCACATTAATTGGCGGCGGAACAGGTCCGGCTGCGGGCTCTAAGGCAACCACAGTAACTCCTGGGGAATGGAATATACACCGCATGTTGCAGGCGGCGGAGGGGCTGCCGATTAACGTCGGGTTTACTGGGAAAGGACAAGCTGCGGCAGAAGAACCGCTTGCCGAGCAGGTACGGGCCGGAGCGATTGGGCTGAAGGTGCATGAGGACTGGGGAGCGACCGCCTCGGCGCTGGATCATGCGTTACGCGTAGCCGACAAGTTCGACGTGCAGGTTGCGGTTCATGCCGACACTTTGAATGAAGGCGGCTTCATGGAGAATACCATGGCGGCGATCAAAGGCAGGGTGATCCATATGTATCATACGGAAGGGGCAGGAGGAGGACATGCTCCTGACCTGATTAAGTCCGCCAGTTATATGAATGTGCTGCCTTCGTCCACGAATCCGACGCTGCCGTATACCATTAATACGATCGACGAGCATTTGGATATGTTGATGGTGTGCCACCACCTGAATCCGTCGATACCAGAGGATCTTGCTTTTGCGGATTCTCGCATCCGACGCGAAACGATTGCTGCCGAAGACATTCTCCAGGATATGGGCGTTTTTAGTATGATCAGTTCAGACGCGCAGGCGATGGGCCGCATCGGTGAAGTTATTTTACGAACATGGCAGACTGCCGACAAAATGAAAAAACAGCGGGGCTCGCTTCCGGGTGACCGTGAGCTTTCAGATAATAACCGCGCTAAACGATATGTAGCTAAATATACGATCAACCCGGCCATTACGCACGGGATTTCTGAGTATGTCGGGTCGGTTGAAGTTGGGAAAGTCGCCGACCTTGTCATTTGGTCTCCAGCATTTTTCGGTGTGAAGCCTGAAATGATCATCAAAAACGGGATGGTAGCCCATAGCTTGATGGGGGATGCGAACGCATCCATTCCAACGCCGCAGCCGGTCATTTACCGTCCAATGTACGGGCAATACGGGAAGGCGCGTTCCCAAAGCTCCATCACTTTCATTTCGCAGTCCGCTTTTGACAACAAAGTCCACGAACAGTTAGGGCTCGAAAAAATCGTTTTGCCTGTGCATGGTATCCGGACATTAACGAAAAAAGATATGAAGTTGAATTTTGAAACACCTGAGATCACGGTTGATCCGCAAACGTATGAGGTTCGGGTCAATGGAGAACTCATGACCTGCGAACCGGTAGATAAAGTGCCGATGGGACAGCGTTATTTCTTATTTTGAGGTGAAGCCGATGATTATCGAAAAGGTAATTGCAAATATCGAACAAATGGACAAGGAAGAAATCGGGAACCGACATATTGAGAAAGTATATTTGGAAAGCAGCGATCTCGTCAAACGGATTCAGCGCGCAACAACCGACCATGGGAATGAAATCGGGATTCGTCTTTCAGAGCAGCGCGATTTGGTGGCCGGCGACGTGTTATACATGGACGACAAGAACATGATTATTGTGGATGTCCACTCCGATGATTTACTTGCAATTCGTCCGCGCAGCCTGCAAGAAATGGGCTATATCGCGCATCAATTAGGCAACCGGCATTTGCCTGCTCAATTCGAAGGAGACGAAATGCTTGTTCAATACGACTATCTTGTAGAAGAATTACTGGTACAGTTGCATATTCCCTATGTAAGGGAAAACCGGAAAGTGAAGCAGGCGTTTCGTCATATTGGCCACAGTCATGGATAAGCAAGCTCTGGCTCTATTTCAGCTTTGCGATTCCAACTTTCCTACCGGAGCTTTCAGCCATTCTTACGGACTAGAAACGTATATTCAGGAAGATCGGGTTAGGGATCAGGACACATTTGCCGAATGGCTCGATACCTATATTCATGAACAGCTTGTTTACTCGGACGGGCTTGCGTCCCGCCTTGTCTTTAACGCGCTGCAGTCTGGGGATATGGACACCATATGGAAACTGGATCGGATGCTGTTTGTGCAAAATCTGCCCCGCGAGACAAGGGAAGGTACGCAAAAGATGGGAGACCGGATGTTAAACCTCGTGCAATCTTTGTATGAGTCGTCTGTCTTCTCCATCTATAGGGAGCGCATCCGTGTTAAGCTGAGTTTTGGACATCCGGCCATCGTGTTTACGATGGTCGGGCACCATCTCGGCGTTTCCGGAACGGCCACCCTTTTATATTATCTATATTCAGTCGTCGCCAGCTTGGTCCAAAACGCGGTGCGCGCAATTCCGTTAGGTCAAACGGCAGGACAGAAGGTACTGCAGCAATGTCAGGATGGATTGATTCAAGCGGTAGAACAAATCGTCCGATTGGATGAGGAGGATTTTGGCGTCGTATCACCCGGTCTGGAATTATCGCAAATGAAACATGAGCGCGTCAATATTCGGATTTTCATGTCTTAGTGAAAATTTCATAACAGAAGGAAGCGTGTGAATTATGGGGCCTATTAAAATCGGAATCGGTGGGCCGGTCGGAGCAGGCAAAACACTGCTCGTTGAAAAATTAACCCGTCATCTCGAAGGGGAAATCAGCATGGCTGTCATTACAAATGATATTTATACAAAAGAAGACGCCAAATTTTTAATGGAAAACGGCGTTCTGCCCGCGGATCGGATTATCGGCGTCGAAACCGGGGGATGCCCGCACACAGCCATCCGCGAAGACGCTTCGATGAATTTTGCGGCCATCGACGAGCTGATTGGGCGCCATCCGGATGTCGAGCTTATTTTTGTGGAAAGCGGCGGAGATAATCTCGCGGCCACTTTCAGTCCTGAACTGGTTGACTTTTCGATTTATATCATCGACGTAGCGCAAGGGGAGAAAATTCCGCGCAAGGGCGGACAAGGCATGATTAAATCGGATCTGTTCATTATCAACAAAACCGATCTGGCGCCTTATGTCGGGGCAAGCCTGGAAGTGATGGAATCGGATACGAAGGTTTTCCGTGGGAATAAACCGTTTGTGTTCACCAATTTGAAGGATAACAAAGGATTGGATCAAGTCATCCACTGGATCAAAAGAAATGCGTTCTTGAAGGATCTAGAATAAATGGAGGAGTGGACGGGGGTTCTTCGGCTAAATGCTGAGGAGAGAAGCGGTAAAACCGTCGCCAGAGACGTGTATTTCCACGGCGCGTTTAAAGTGATGCGGCCAATTTATCACGATGATTCGGGGCAGGCGTGTTACTATATATTGAATCCGGGCGGAGGTTATCTGGACGGGGATCGTTATCTGATGCAGGTTTCATTGGAGGAAGGTGCCCGGCTCACTTTGACGACGCAAGCGGCGACCAAAATCTATAAAACGCCGAAGAAACCCGCCTATCAAGAAGTTGAAATCAGGTTGAAGAAGGGCAGCTATCTCGAATATATTACCGATCCGATCATCGGGTATGAACATGCGCGGTATAAGCAAAAAACGGTCATTTGGATGGAAAAGGGAGCTAATCTGCTATATTCCGAAATCGTCACCTCCGGATGGTCCCCCGATGGGCGGCAATTCAGTTATGACCTGCTGCAATTCATGAACGAAATTTATTTGGATGGCGTATTAGCGGTTCATGACCATATCAAATTGAATCCTGCGGCGCACCGTATGACTTCCCTTGGATTTATGGAAGGGTATTCGCATCTCGGGTCGATGATGATGATCTCGGAACAGGTCGATCAGGATTTCTTGGATCGGCTTTACCTTGAGATCGATGGGAAATATGAGGATTGCCGAATCGGCTTATCCTTGCTTCCGGTGTCCGGGCTGATGGCGCGTGTACTAGCAAACTCGACTCAAACGATAGAGGCAATTTTTGCGTGTTGCCACCGGTTTATAAATCAGTCAATTTTCAATACGACCCCAAGCTTCCTCAGAAAATACTAAATTAAATCCCCATTTTAAGATGGCATATATATGAGACAATCAATTACCTGATAAGCCAAGAACCTTGGTTTATCAGGTTTTTTTCTACAAAAAACAACTGACTCTATCAGATAGTGCGTTGATTGTATAGATATCTTAAAGGATAGGCCGTAAGAAATCTGTTCTTTTTCTATATGTCATTGTAAATAAATGAAGCAATCTTCATGGGGCAATCTCCTGCCCATCCAAAATTAACCTGTTTAATTCTAGAAAATTAAGTGTATAATTTCATTTGCTATAAAAAATTGTAAATAGAAAAGTGGGTTTGCTTAAAAAGAAAGGAAGTTAACATTTCTAGTTAACTAGATGAATACGGGCAGTTCCTTTTTCTGTGGAGGATACATGAAAATCTTAAAAAAACTCCTGTTCACAGCTTCTCTGATTTTAAACGTAGTTTTAGGTGGACTCTATTTTCAGAATATAAAAATAGACAGGGAAGTAACCCTAGCATATGAAAGAGCTCGGGATGGTATTCAAGTTATATATGAGAATAACGTAGATAAGGTAGCAAATTGGAATGAACATGAGAGAACAGAATGGAAGGATCCCAATCTTAAGTATATTCTGAATCGATTATATGATACGCAAATTCAATTATCATTAATTAAGCGTGATTTAGAGAAGCATGATATTAATATAGAGCCAGTACTTAACTCGAATGCGGATATAATATTGGAGTTTAATAAAATGCACGGTTCTAATACAGTTGATAAGAATATGATTAATATCATTAAAAAGAAACTTCAAAATATATTAGATCATTTGCCTAAACAATTTAGTCTATCTGAGTTAAAGGTAGGATTAGAAGGGCTGTCAAGCTATTAGGCTGTATTACTTATGCAGCTTGAAAATATCCGTGCCATAAAGGAAACGTGATATCTGAGATAGATTTGGCTTATTGCAAAGACGCTGCACGGGCAGTGTCTTTTTTGTTGGTTTAGCGGTACCTGTGCGGAGGTGGCGTCCTTCTTTTCAACTGCTGCGGCAATCGTGATATGATATAGGCAAGCAATGGAGGATAGGCACGGAAGCATTATTGGGGGTTAGCTATTAATTATGAACACAAGTAAGCTGTACATGACCATTTATGAAGATATTAAGGGCAAGATTGCTTCGGGTGAATATGCATCGGGAACAAAGCTACCTTCGGAGCATGAATTTTGCGTCATCTATGACACGAGCCGGGGAACAATTCGTAATGCGCTCGATCTGCTTGTCGAGGAAGGGCTTGTCAATCGCCAGCCTGGCAAGGGCGTATATGTGCTTGACAATAATGCCATCACGTTCTCGTTCGGCGGTTTGGTCAGCTTCAAGGAAGCAAGCGAAAGCAGCGGGCAGAAATTCTTGACGACCGTACCTTATTTTGAGGAAATAACGATTACGAACAAGCTGCATGAGCGGACTAAGCTGCCATTGGGCGAAACGGCATATTGTCTGCATCGGGTGCGTGAGCTCGGCGGAGAGCGCATTATTTTGGATATCAATTATTTTTTGAAGGAAAAGGTGGAGGGCCTTACGAAGGAAATCGCCGAGCGCTCCATATACGACTATATCGAGCAGCAATTAGGGCACAAAATAGGATTTGCCCAGCGCGTGATTCAGGTGGAGCCTGCAACGGCAAAGGATCGGGAACACTTGATTATGAAATCATATGGCTTCGTCGTCGTGGTAAAAAACTATGTTTATATGCACGACGGTTCGTTGTTTGAGTATACCGAATCACGTCATCATCCTGAACGATTCGTATTTACTGACTTTGCGCGGAGACGCTAACAAGGTTCTAAGCGAGATCGAACTCCGATACAAATGATAAAACGGATAGATTTTAAGAATTTTAAATTAGACGTAACCTAACTATAAGAAACAGCGGCAGTCTTGGATGAGAAAAAGAAGTCCTAGATCGACCGCTGTTTTTTTACCACTAATTACAAGCCAACTTGTCTATACAAGTGTTTACAAACCTGTCTATACAAGTTATAATGGTCTCAACAAACAACATGGAAGCGATTCCATTAGGGAGGTACATCGATATGGCAGTTGATCAACGTTCGGTTGAGCAGATTTTAGAGGCCATTGGTGGGAAAGATAATATTTCTGCGGTTACGCATTGCGTAACGCGACTCCGCTTTGCATTGAACGACGAGAGTATTGTTGATCAGCAAGCATTGGAGAAGAATGAGCTTGTCAAAGGATCATTTGCGACGAACGGGCAGTTCCAAGTCATTATCGGCCCAGGACTCGTACAGAAGGTATACGAGAAGTTGCTTCAAATTAGCGGCGGGGAACGGGCTTCCACACAGGACATTAAAAATGTGGCCGCTAAAAAACTAAATCCACTGCAGCGTGCTGTGAAGGCGCTTGCAGATATCTTCATTCCGATTTTGCCGGCCATTATTACAGCAGGTCTATTGATGGGGATCAACAATATATTGACCGGCAAGGGCATTTTCTTCGCGGATCAAGCCTTCATTGACGTATATGCCCAGTGGAAGGGCTTCGCGGAGATGATCAACCTGATCGCCAATACCGCCTTCGTCTTCCTGCCGGGGCTGATCGGCTGGTCGGCTGTTAAGAAGTTCGGCGGCAGTGAGCTGCTTGGGATTGTGCTTGGCTTGATGCTTATTCACCCAGATTTGCTGAATGCTTGGGCATATGGAGATGCAATCGCGAAGGGTACGGTTCCGCACTGGAACTTGTTCGGTTTTGAATTCGAAAAAATTGGTTATCAAGGGCAAGTGCTTCCAGTACTTGTATCCGCTTTCTGCTTGGCAAAGATCGAGGGCTTTCTAAACAAGCGCGTTCCGGATGGCTTCAAGCTGTTGTTGGTCGCTCCGACTACGCTGCTTCTTACAGGGTTTTTGTCCTTCATCGTGATCGGGCCGTTGACCTTCACAATCGGCAATGCCATCACATCGGCCTTCGTTGGAATTTTTGAGCACGCGGCTGTGTTGGGTGGACTTATTTACGGCGGCTTGTATGCGCTGCTTGTCGTAACAGGTATGCATCATACATTTCTGGCTGTCGACCTGCAGCTCATTGCAAGCACGGGCAGCACGTTCCTGTGGCCGATTCTCGCCTTGTCCAACATTGCGCAGGGCTCGGCGGCGCTTGCGATGGTGTTCGTCTCCAAGGATGAGAAGCTGAAAGGAATGTCCGTGACCTCAGCAATATCTGCTTACTTAGGCATTACCGAGCCGGCGATGTTCGGGGTGAATCTGCGGCTGCGGTATCCATTCATTTCAGCGATGATCGGTTCCGCTTTGGGAGCAGTCGTCATCACAGCATTTAAGGTAAAGGCAGTGTCCATCGGCGTCGGTGGATTGCCGGGCTTCCTGTCGATCTTCCCACAGCAGTGGGTTCCATTCTTCCTCGGCATGGCAGTGGCGTTAATTGTGCCGTTCGTCATTACGCTTATTATCGGGAAGACGAAGCGTCAGGCATAATTGGGGCATTAATAACAATACACAGAGCGATTCTATATCGTACAAAAAATAAGAATTACATGGTGGTGCAAGACAATGATACAACAATTGGAGCAGGAGTGGTGGAAAAAATCCGTCATCTATCAGATTTATCCGAAGAGCTTCAACGACACGAATGGTGACGGAATCGGGGATTTGCAGGGCATTATCGACAAGCTGGACTACTTGAAGGAGCTCGGAATTGATGTCATTTGGTTAACGCCGATTTACGAGTCTCCTCAGAAGGACAATGGGTATGATATTAGCGATTACTATAGCATCCAGCCGGAATATGGCACGATGGATACGTTCGAGAAACTGCTGCACGAAGCGCACAATAAAGATATCCGCATCATTATGGACATCGTCGTTAACCACACCTCGACGGAGCATGCCTGGTTCAAGGAGGCTGCAAGCAGCACGGACAGTCCGATCCGCAACTACTATATTTGGAAGGACGGCGTGAACGGGGGGGAACCGAACAACTGGCAATCCAAATTTGGCGGCAGCGCCTGGGCGTATGACGAGACAACGGAGCAGTATTATTTGCACTTATATGACGTTTCCCAGGCTGATTTGAATTGGGAGAATCCGGAGCTGCGGGATAAAGTGTACGACATGATGCACTATTGGCTGAACAAGGGCGTCGACGGATTCCGATTGGACGTCATTAATGTGATATCCAAGGATCAGGGCTTTCCGAATGATACGCTGGCAACAGCAACGGCCGATGGACGTAAATATTACACTGACGGTCCGCGCATTCATGAGTTCCTGAAGGAAATAAATGCTCGCGTATTCTCGCAATATCCGCATATGCTGACGGTTGGCGAAATGTCGTCGACGACGATGGATAACTGCATTAAGTATACGCGCCCAGATGAGCATGAGCTGAGTATGGTGTTCAATTTCCACCATCTGAAGGTCGATTATCCGAATGGGGAGAAATGGGTCAAGGCTGAATTCGACTTCCTTCAGCTTAAGCGGATCATGAGCGAATGGCAGGTCGGCATGAATAAAGGCGGCGGCTGGAACGCCTTGTTCTGGTGCAACCACGATCAGCCGCGGGTAGTATCTCGCTTTGGTGATGATGGCGCCTATCGCGTACAATCGGCAAAAATGCTCGCCACGACGCTGCACTTGATGCAGGGCACACCGTACGTGTACCAAGGGGAAGAGTTGGGCATGACGAATCCTCATTTTTCACGTATTAGCGAGTATCGGGACATCGAATCAATCAATGCACATTGCCTGCTACAGAAGCAGGGCGTTCCTGAAGCGGACATAATGGCCGCACTGCAACAGAAGTCGCGCGACAATTCGCGCACGCCAATGCAGTGGGATGCTTCGGAGCATGGGGGCTTCACGACGGGCATCCCTTGGATCGGCTCGGCTCCGAATTATCGAGACATTAATGCCGAAGCAGCGCTGCGCGATTCGGATTCCGTCTTCCATCATTATCGCGAATTGATTGCACTGCGCAAGCAGCACGACATTATTGTACATGGCGACTACCGTCTGCTGCTGGAGGACGATCCGCGCATATTTGCTTACATGCGCACATACAGATCAGAGCGATTGCTCGTTATCAGCAACTTCTACAGCGAAGAGGCGGAGTTTGCGCTTCCAAGAGAAGCGACTACAAGCGGCGAAGCACACATCCTTATCAGCAATTATAAGGATACACCGAGCATGTTCCAACAGCTTACGCTCCGCCCTTATGAATCTGTAGCCTTTCTTATCGAAACCCATGATTAGATAAAATAACTGCAATGCTTGGCGTATATTTCTGCCGAGCATTGTTTTTTTTGAGTTCGAAAGTGGAAAAAAAGAAGACAGCTTCATCTGACGTCTTCTAGTTAAGACATAATCTTGTCAGTCGGCTGTCTGCTTTCCTGGTTAAATTAAGTTGTTAACGTCTAGTTAATTAATAGCCTCTATATCCCGATTGAGGAGTAGTATTTACATTGGAGACGGACTGTTGCATAGCGCCTACCTGTGGATACGTATGAGTCACATACCCTGTTGCATAACTGGTTGGTGCCGTATGTGTCTGATGAGCAAGGTTGATAATTTGCTGCAATTGTTGTACAGCTGTTTGATGGCCTTGAAGCGCAGTTTGAATCACATGAGCCGCATGCTGTTCAATTTTAGAAAGCTCCTGTAAGCGCGCAGCGTTTTGTTGCTCTTGTTGCAGTAGCTGTTGGTATTTTTGCGTTGCCGCATTTGTTTGCTGAATCAATTGTTGCGCAAGCTGTTCGATTTGCATCGTCGTATTTGTATTTGTCATGGGGACTTGCTCCTTTTCATCCATAGTTTAGAATGTTCCATCCTCCTTATGTTGTCTAGCCATTATGTTATTTATGCACAATGGCACAATGAATTCAAATGCGGGGATATCTCTAAGTTATTAATTTTAAGCCTCCTTCATAAACCTTTGTAAGAACGACAAAGGAGGTCATACCGTTGAATCAATCAGCGCTGTTTGAGCATCGTTTCTGGCTGCAAATTTTAGGCGATCATGCGAGATTCATCTTCAATGCGCTTTCACCGAAAGAAACGTCAGATATACAGACTGCACAACAATTTATTCAAGCATTCGATCAGCTTCTTCAACAAGCTCGAGGACTGCAATCGGATACAGAGATCGGAACACTGAATCAACAAGCCTACACGCTAACAATCAACCTGCGGCAATTTAAGCTGAGCATACTTGAACGCCTAATCCTTGGTCGGGTTACAATTGCGTTCACTCCAACCTTCATCAATCACATGGTGAATGAACTTGAGGAATACTTGCGTATTTTAACCAACTTATTGGAAGGGAAGCCGGTTCCCCAATTTGATGCGCTGCACCACGATTTCCTTTGGCTGCCTGACGCAGCGGGTCATGCTGCATCCATTTCCAGTGATTTGGATTTTGTAGAAAAGCGGTTGATTCAGAAAAGTAAAGATTTTGAGGATCATTTTCAACAGTTTTATTTGAAGAGCATCGAAATGGCGGGATACATGCGGACACAACTTCGGGATTTCCCCGCCTTTCGCAGATTTCACACTGACATTGATATGGAGATGAATTTGTTTAGGGCTTTCTTGAAGGAACTGGAGGATTTAGAACTGTCGGCCGAGGTGCTTGATCGCATTTCCCCGCTCATACCAGATCATATGATGAGGGAAGAGTGTTATTATTTAATGAAGCTAGCTCAAATAGGCTTAGTACCCGATCCGGAATGCAATCCAGATCATCCGCGAATAGAAGAGAAGGTTTAATATGCCGCTGCAAAGCGGCTTTTACTTATTGGTGGCAAGTTTCAAATTTCATTAAGGTTAACGCAGTGATGACTTTCTTCAATTATCTTTGAGAGCGTCGTAAAAAAGACTCTCAATTACGAAACCATTTAGATTATCGACACGTCTAACTAAGAGACAAGACAATGAGGAGATGATTATATGAAAAAATGCATAGCCTTACTGATGGCTGTTACGTTAGCTTTTGGTGTTGGATCGAATGTATTAGCCAAGGAGTCTGCTCCTCCAGCCGACACAGAACAAGGAACTCTGGATGCGGCCAAGATGTATCGTGTTTCCCATGAGCTTATTGTTGATTTGAATAACGGACAGGCCGTACTTGACGGGAAGTCCTTGTCTCTTGATAAGCCGATCATGAAAAACGGGCGTGTCTTTGTACCTCTTCGCACATTGCGTGCGACAGAAGCCGTTAAAGTATTGAAGTTCGACGCGTCTTCACAGCAAGTCCAGGTCGTCATGAATAGTGAGCTTAAGCCACCACTTGAGCAGCTATTCTTTCGGATAGGCTCTGATAAGGTTTATATGGAGAATGGCTCTGCGCTGCCGGACGTAACCATTGCACAGCCATTCGTTGCCAAGGGTGTCACGTACATACCGATTCAAGCTTTGACCTACCTGGGCATTACCCCGGCTACAGCGAACCAGAAGGTATCGCTGAAGTGGAGCAATAAAATCATCGAACTTCTAAAGCCGAAGTGGGAAACAGATAAGGACAGCACAACCTTTACGATGCTT
Organism: Paenibacillus sp. B1-35; assembly: GCF_050474385.1. Lineage (NCBI taxonomy): Bacteria > Bacillati > Bacillota > Bacilli > Caryophanales > Paenibacillaceae > Paenibacillus > Paenibacillus sp. B1-35. The sequence goes on along the minus strand of NZ_JBCHVJ010000004.1, from coordinate 252,724 downwards.
TATCAAAAGGATATGAACACGCCATCGATCGCGACCGCCTTGAGTGGAGGAGGCTGGTTAGGGGGCAATGATCATGCTAAGGTCTTGAAAAAGGACATTTTGCTTGATGGTCAAAAGTATAACCGAATCGAGTTTACCCTACCTCTTCGTCCCGGACCAAATGCGCTGAAAATTACAGCCGTTTCGGGTGGAGAACAGCTTATTTCGGTAATGCGGAAAGTTTCGAAGGAAGGCACCACCCCTGTCCGTCTGTCTGATGAGGGGAAAAAATACATCGCGTTCGATCAGTCTGCGTCCGGTTATCTCCGTATCCCGCAAGGAGGCTCAATCGATATTGCCGGTCGGGTTCTTGCTGGAAATGAGAAGCTTGGAGCGCTTAATTTTACCGTGCAGCAATATGATGACAAGCAAGCTATAAAATCTGATCCTTATAAGGATATCAAGGAAGGAAAAATGCCTATCCAAGAACAAGCCTTTAAAGGATCGGTGAAGCTTCAAAATAAAGGATACTATTTGATTACACTCTATAGCGCCGACAATGTTCCGGCATTTGATCGTGGTGCTTGGGCGGAAATCGTTGTTGAAGTGTATAAATGACAATAGAAAAACCCCTTGAATCCGTTTATAAAACCGATTCAAGGGGTTTCTGCTTATTATGCTTTTTCTTTTACGCCGATCCATATTTCACTGTACACCCGCTCGGGGTCGGACAAATTCCCACTAAAACAAATTTCGGGAACCTCGATCAATTCATAGGAGGATGAAGGCAGCCATTCGGAAGCGATTCTTGCCCATGTTTCTTGCAATGTATGGGGGTAGGGGCCTACCGAGTTAAAAATCACCCATGTACAGGCAGGCACCTCCACAACCTCAAAGCCTTCAAAATCAGCATCAAGCGTCGTAATCGATCCGATGAGATGATCCAGCTCCCCCTTTTCCTCATATCGATCCTCGCTGAAATGATAAGAAGCATTGACCACAGTGGTGACATCGGTGTTTCGATAGCTTTGCAGCCTTCTTCGCTGGTCCTCGGTTATCGATTGCGCCAGTTCCACAATTGCAGAATTTTCGCCCTCGAATACGATGGCCACACGACGCTTAATACCGACAAGCTTGAAGGCGTCTTTCTGTTCGATCCGGTAATTCATGTCGATTCCTCCTCGAATGGTGAGTTGGAAAGTCATGCGCGGGAATACTTTCAGATCTTGAACGCTTTTTACTTCCGAAGGAGCGATCCCAAGCCAATCTTTGAACGCTCTCGTGAATCCGTCTACTGAATGGTAACCGTACTTGATTGCGATATCTATCACTTTCATGTTATTTATGTGCAATTCCTGACAGGCTTGGGACAGTCTTCGGTTGCGGACATACGTGTTCAAAGAAATACCGGCTAGGTAGGAAAAGAGTCTTCGGAAGTGATACTCCGAGGTTCCTGCAAGCTGAGCCACCTTGGCGTAATCGATGTCCTGATCCAAATGCTCTTCAATATAGGCCAAAGCTTGATTCATATCCTTCAGCATATCCATGTCATGACCTCCTTTCCCTTTCATTGTATCGAGGTTGAATGATTGACATCCGACATTTCGCGTATGGAAACGGTCGGAATGGTAGTGAAGCAATTACATCTTCTACACTGACTGACGCAGATGTCTTTCTGCGAATGTTCATTGAAGATGGCTTGCTCCATAGCAGCAAGTACAGGCCGAATACAACCCTTGAATGCCGAATTTTATTATATAAATATTTAATTCTAAAATATAGCTGTCTACTTTAAATTAGATTTCCTTAACATTTGATGCTGCAAACAACATGGTTTGCGCTTCTTTACGTTAATAGGTTTAATAAAGCCGCAAAAGGTCGAAATATCTGCTTTGCCCCAATCGTCATCATCGTCTTCCATGAAATGCATAGTCAAAAATGGGCGGGGCATATTACGGATAGGTGATGAAAAATGTGGCAGGCGATTACGCCTTATATACCAAGTTGGCAAGCGTTCGCACAAGCGGCGATTGCAGGCATTGTGCCGTATATATTATCGAAGATTATGGCCGTCACGATGAAGGCGGAATCCGATCAGAGTCAACAGAAGCCTGAATCGGCTTATGAAGGCTTCATCGGCAATTTTGATGAGGATCTTGATATGCTCAAGGCAGATCTCGGACAGCTGGAAGATCTCAATGTACGTATGTTCCAGCTTGGCTATACAACGCAACGTGCTGCGCTTGTGTTCGTAGGAGGCATAAGCGACCGAGACTTCATTGATACCCATTTGCTGGAATCCTTAATGGGGAAATTACAGCCTCCTTCTCAAGGAGGAGCGGTTGCATCCCCGGATTATAAGTATACGAAGGAGTACTTGGTTGAGCATACTCTCCCTGTAGGCTCGATGAAGGAAAATCGTATTGTGAATGATTGCACGTACGACATATTAAAAGGGGATACAGCTCTGTTCATTGAAGGGCATCTCGGCGCAATCATGTTCAATACGCGGAAAGTGAAAGTTCGCGGCGTGGATGAGCCGCCATCCGAGGTACTCGTAAGGGGGCCGAGGCTAGGATTTAATGAATGTCTCGTTGACAATATGACGCTGCTTAGGCAGCAGGGTGGAAATAAAAAACTGACTTTCATTCATCGCCGCGTAGGGAAAAGGGTACAGCGAGAGATGGTTCTTGCTTACATCGAGGATATAGCGGAAAAGCAGCTTGTGACCGAGGTTTTGGATCGCATTAGCAAAATCGATATTGATGATCTACCTGATTCCAGCTATATTGAACAGCTTATTGAAGACAATTATTTGTCTCCCTTTCCGCAACTGCAAAGTACGGAACGGCTGGATCGAACGCTGTGTGCCTTGTTAGAGGGCAGGGTTGCGATATTTCTTGAAGGCAGCCCCTTTGCATCTATTGCCCCTGCGACGTTCACGATGCTGCTCCAATCGCCAGAGGACTATTATGAGCGCTGGATTGCAGGGACACTAGTTCGCTGTCTACGGTATTTTGCTGCTTTTGTATCGACTTTCGGCCCCTCCTTGTATATTTCCTTAATCTCGTTTCATCAAGGGCTGATTCCTACGAAGCTGGCATTGTCAATTGCGGGTACCCGAGTAGGTGTTCCGTTCCCCTCGATTATTGAGGTGCTCATTATGGAAGTGTCTCTAGAGATTTTGCGTGAAGCGGGGCTGCGCCTGCCGAAGCCGATTGGCCAAACGGTCGGTATTGTGGGCGGTCTTGTCATCGGGGATGCGGCAGTCAGGGCGGGCATTGTCAGCCCATTCATGGTCATCGTAGTTGCTGTAACCGCGATATCCTCTTTTGCCATTCCCCAATACAGTGCAGGCATTTCCTTGCGTATTTTGCGTTTTTTAGCGATATTTGCCGCATCCATACTCGGCTTGTATGGTGTCGTGTTGTTTTTCTTATTACTATGCAGTCACCTAGTTAAATTGAAGAGCTTCGGTGTACCATATATGAGTCCTGCTGTACCTTATCGGTTGTCAGATTGGAAGGATTTCATTTTGCGCGCACCGCTAAGGTTGATGAAGAAGCGTCCTAAGATGCTGGGGACACGTAATCCAACCCGGGAAGATTAAGCTGATAGAAGGAGCTGTGGAGTATCTTGAGTCAAATTGGGTCGAATGAGAAAATAACGACACAGCAGGCGGCTGTATTTGTGGCTAATTATATTTTAGGAGTTGGCATTTTAACGCTTCCCCGGGCAGCGGCGGAGAAGGTTAAAACGCCCGATATCTGGTTGACCGTCATTCTCGGCGGTCTTATAGCTATGGTGGCCGGCATTATTGTAGCGAAGCTTAGCCAGCAATACCCAGGCAAAACTTTTTATGAATACAGTCAGCTTATTGTTGGAAAATGGCTAGGGATCGTGCTGAATGCGTCGATTATTATCTATTTCATAGCTACATCTGGCAATATGGTGCGGGCTATGTCGGAAGTGATGAACCTGTACTTGCTTGAAGGAACCCCGCGCTGGGTTGTGATCATGTCTTTTCTGTGGGTGGGGATGTACATCATAGTCGGTGGGGTTTCCGCGATTGCCCGCTTTTTCGAAATTGTGTTTCCGCTGACGATATTGACCATTCTGTTCTTGGCGCTATTGAGTTTTAAAATATTTGATGTTAACAATTTAAGGCCAGTACTTGGACAAGGGATTGGCCCTGTATTGAACGGGGTAAAGACAACTGGGCTTTCCTTCTCCGGCTTTGAAATACTGCTTGTTCTGCAGGCGTACATGTCTACACCGAAAAAGGCTGTCCGTGCGGTTGTAATTGGGATACTCATTCCGATGCTCTTCTACGTTGTGACAGTAGTAATGGTAGTTGGAGCCTTATCGATTAGCGGTGTAGTCAGCCAAACCTGGCCGACGATAACATTGTTCCGCAGCTTCGAATACCCAGGGATTCTATTTGAACGCTATGAATCCTTGCTGCTGGTTATTTGGGTAATTCAAATCTTTACAACGTATGCGATTACCCATTATGCGGCTGCACTTGGCATTGCGCGAATGGTGAACAAGGATATTCGTCCGATGCTGTACGCGCTTATTCCGGTCATTTATCTTGCCTCAATGTCGCCAAGAAATATTAATGATCTGTTCTCTATGGGAGATCGGATTAGTGATGTCGCCATGATCATGTTTGGGATTTTGCCAGCTATTTTACTCATCATTGTGAAGTGGAGAAGGAGAATTGGCGCGCAATGAGCAGGAACAATGGAAATAAGGCACAAGCGAATTGCCAGTGCATTGCTGTTCCGGCTGTGAATGGTGCAGATAAACGACTAACCGATCAAATCCACCAGAATGGAAGTTGGCTGCGCACAGCAAGGAGAATTATGGCTATCTCCTGCAGTCTTCTGCTTTTGAGCGGCTGTTGGAGCAGACGGGAAATTGAGGACTTGAACTTCACAGTAGCAGCGGCGATTGATCTCGGTCATGCCGTGAAGCAGGAACAGGAATTTGAAAAAAAAGATGCGGATTACCCTCGTGAACGAAGACTTGTGTTAACTTATCAAATGGCGAAGCCGGAGCAGTCATCAGGTCAAGAAGCGTCAGGAAACAAGAAAAAGTATCGAAATGTTTCGTTGTCAGGAGACTCGATCTATCAGATGTCAAGAGAAATATCACTCAAGGAATCGAAGCCGATTTTCGGGCAGCATTATAAAGCATTGGTAATTGGCTCTGAGTTGGCGAAACAAATGAATTTTCGCGAAGTGCTGGACTTTTTCATGCGGGAACAAGAGTTTCGCCCAAGCTGCTTAGTGTATGTCAGTAAAGGAACGGGACAAGAAATATTGGACACCAACACCTCTGGGGAGATTCCTGCACTCCGTTTGTTAGGAATATCAGATAATCACTATCGGACTAACCGTTTGCTGAAGCCGATGTCCCTCACCAATTTGCAAGATAAGCTGAATTCGATGACCAGCTTTCTGTTGCAAAATGTAGTCACGGCTAATGAAGAGCTGAAATTGTCGGGAGCTTCCGTCATATCTGGCAAAACAGGCAAGCAGTTAGGTTACCTTAATGAAGAGGATATGGAGGCTGTGAACTGGGTGCTGGGCGGTGCCAAGGGGGGGATAGTGAAAAGCAAGGATAACGCCACAGGCCAAATATCTGCATACGAAATCACAAACGTGAAGAGCCATATTACTCCTCATGTCGAAAATGGACGAATATCATACGATGTGCGGGTGGAGTCGGATGGCCGTCTTGGGGAACAAATGAGTGGAGGAAATGACTTTGATAACAAGTTCTTAAAGCGTTTGGAAGCAGATACGGAGAAACGAATTAAAGAACTCGTAACGAAGCTGTTTAATAAGCTGCAAAAGGAGTATCGTGCCGATGTATTAAGATTCGGAGATAAGCTGCGCATCGCCTATCCTCGACTGTGGGAGCAAGAAAAGGAAAATTGGGATGAAACTTTCAGTACAGCAGTGATCCGATATGATGTCAAAGTGACGATTCGAGAGTACGGCACATCCAATATGCGGGAACGACAATCGGAGGCACAAAGTTAAGTATATAATGTAATCATAGTCTGGGATGGGTATTATATACAGTGCAACCTTACTCTTCAATTGTTACAATGAGTGCACATATAGTCTTACGGATTTCGAAACCTACATGATTTGCTTGCAGTACATGCATTGGGGGAGAGAAGATGCAAATCATTCAAGGAACAGCATTGCTGCTGCTTGTACTATCTTTATTTAGTTTATTTAGCTTCAAGGCGCCTAACGGGATGAAGGCGATGGGAGCCTTGGCGAATGCTGCCGTGGCCAGCTTTTTGGTTGAAGCGTTCCACCGTTATGTCGGGGGAGACATGCTGAAGCTGGATTTCTTAGGGGAAGTAGGAATAACGGCAGGGGGGCTCGGCGGTGTTGCCGCAGCATCGCTCGTATCCCTGGCTATGGGAGTATCGCCAGTGTATGCGCTAATGCTCGGTGTCGCTTGCGGGGGGCAAGGGCTTCTGCCGGGCTTTATAGCTGGCTACATCGTCTCGTTTCTCGTAAAGATGTTCGAGAAAAAGGTGCCGGCAGGACTTGATCTAATTGCATGTATTGTAGTAGCTGCGCCCTTGGTACGCTGCTTGGCCAAGCTTATAAGCCCAGTTGTTGACGCAACATTGCTCAATATTGGCAGCATCATCTCGGCTACGGCTACCAATAATCCGATTATTATGGGCATTATATTGGGCGGCGTGATCACTGTAGTGGCGACAGCACCGCTCAGTTCGATGGCGCTGACGGCCATGCTCGGCTTAACCGGTTTGCCTATGGCGATTGGAGCCTTGTCAGTTATGGGCTCTTCATTCATGAACTTCGTCTTTTTCCATCGTATGAAGTTTGGTGACCGCAGAACAACGCTTGCAGTCGCCATAGAGCCGCTGACCCAGGCGGATCTAATATCGGCCAATCCGATTCCGGTCTATGTGACGAATTTTATCGGAGGGGCGGCTGCAGGCGTGATTGTGGCACTCTTTGGTCTCATCAACAATGCGACAGGTACGGCAACGCCGATAGCAGGTCTTATGGTGATGTACGGCTTCAATGATCCTGTAATCGTTACGATTGCAGCTGTGCTATGTGCATTAGCAGGCGCTGGTGCGGGGCTTCTCGGCTCGATTGTATTCCGCCGCTATCCGATTCGAACGGTAGCGGAGGTTCGCGGATCGAACAGCCAAGAACCCGAAGGGACGTTGGAGTCTACGGTATGAGCAGGAAGGAGCATTCTTCATAACTTTGAGGGTTCCTTTCTACAAGACGTTTTAATGAACTGAATTAGGCGAGGAATGAACCCGCACAAGAGGATGTAAAGAGTGTTTCCATATTGGAGACGCTCTTTTTCTTCTATATTCCGGTTTTTTTGTGTAAACTGAAAGGATACAGAATTTTGCGGCTGCTTGCGATCGGACAGGTCTGGAGAAGTATAGCCGTAGTAATGGAGGGTAATCACGTTGCTGCAACCGGACGTCACTGTGGACGACATCAACCGGCTCGCCGGTCAAATGAAGGAGCACTTTACGTACGCGACGCTGGAGCAAGGCTGGCGATATTATCGCAAGCATGCAGTGTCCCGTGTGCGCAAGGCTGAGGGACGGACTCGGATCATTCAGGCTGATGTACATGAGACAGAGCACTATCATGTAAGGTTTCATATGAAGCGGGTCGAGGAGAGTACGTGTACGTGTCAGGCTGGAAGTGGGTGCAAGCATAAGGCGGCCGTGTTTTTCCAATTATGCGAAGCGGCGGGTAAAAAGCCGGAGCTGTATTTATCTGATTTCCGTCATGCCTACATCGAGCTCGAGAGACAACGCACTGCTGCACGCAAGCGCGAAGCACAGAAGGCAGAGCGGGAACGCCGTATCCGCGCCAGCCAGATGACACTCTCACAGGATGCTTCTGCAAAGGAGTGGCATCTCTTTTTTCATAGAAAATATGCAAAGCCCTTCACCGATTTTCAATCATCCGTAACGGAAATTACGAAATGGGTACAAGAGCAGCTGTATCGCGATAGCGAGGCGATGCCTAAATCGATACAAACGCTGCTGCGGATGCATGTACAGTTGTTCTTGATTCAGCAGATGGCAGAGCGCTATGCGCAGGCTGCACGCGGATACCATTCCCGGGATATTTCGGCGGATGATGCCGTACATCCTTGCATGGAGGAGTTAAAGGAACTGTGTATGAAATTTGAACGTTCAGAGCTTCCAACAAATTATAGGGAGCATGTCCGATATTTGGGCATAGTAGCGGAGCAGATTGCCCTATCTGAAGAGGAGTCGCCTGTGGATAGGCTTGCAGTCTTTGCGCTCGTGTGGTCGGAAATATTGAACCATCCAGATGAATTGCGCCTTGCGCGAACGCGTCTGCAGGAACGATTGAAGCCTTTGTCCGAACTTCGGCCTCGCCTTCGTGACGCCATACGGGTTGCGCTCATCCATATCGAGTCCTTGTTAGGCTATGATGAACGGGCAATTGGCCATCTGCATGCACTTACTTTCTATAATGATCCGGAGCGATTTTTGCAGTATGCCGATGAGCGGATGGACAGTGGCGATCATGAGAAGCTGCTGATGTGGTTGAAGGCGTTGGCCCCAATGGTCAGTCAAGCGCGTCATCGTGAACTTTTAGAGCGATATTGGGGATTGTGGAAGCGGTCATACGATGCCCATGCCGATATGCATCAAGAGCTTGATGATTTGCTGCTTGTATTGCTGCCCGGCATATATCCGTATTTGTCCACATTCCTATTAGAACAGGGCAGGTACCGGGATTGGGCGGATATTCAAATGGTACGCCGCATATCGCCAGCGGAAGCGGATGTGGCGGAATGGAGACGAGTTGCAGATGCTGCGCCAAGTTTGCTGCTGCCGTTATACCATCAAGCCATTGAGCGGCATATTGAAGAGCGCAATCGAGATCATTATCGGATTGCCGTCACTTTGCTGCATGAGCTGCGCTCTATGTATGAGCGCAGTGGTTCACTTCATACGTGGGAACGATACATGGATTGCTTACATGAACGGTATTCCCGTCTAAGAGCATTTCAAGAAGAGTTGAGGGGAGGGGCACTGCTGACATGATCGAACAATCGCCTTGGATTGTAGAATGCATGAAGCGAGGTGACGGGACATTCCTGTTGTTCCATAGTGGAATACGGCGAGACGTACGTGCTCTGAAGCATTTGCTGTTCGGTTGGCATGCTCCTTCCTTCTATGGCACGATGCTTCCCATAGAGAATGAGGGACGGATCGAAGGAATTGTGGTTACTGCGGCTGAAATGCTGGAGGCGGTCGCGATGGCGCCAGGCGTGCGCTGGACGGAGCTGAAGCAGGGAGATAGCTTCCGTATTGCTTGTACTATGGCGAAGCTGTATATGGAGGTGCTGCGCGAAGGCCGATTCGAGCCGTCCTTCGAGAAATGGAAGGCGGGATCATTTGGCTGGGAGCTGCTGCTGAGCGAGTCTGAGCAGAAGACGATAGACAAATTGCTTTATCAAGCTGAACAAATAGAGCATCCGGAGTTAGTCGATTGGTTCGATGACCTGATGGCCGAATTGTTGACTGACAATCAGGATCGGAATTTGTTGCGCTCGGAAGTGTTGCGAGTGCGTCCGGAGCTGGAAGAGATGCGGATACCTTCACAGCGGTCACAGTGGACAAGCGAGCAGGATTGGCTGGAAATGATAGGATGGTCGATTGACGAGACTCCTTTTCGTGTTGTGCTTCGTATTGATGAGCCGGAGCAGGAACGTATGCCGTGGGCATTGCGCATATTGCTGCAGGAAAAAGGAGATCCCGATGTTCAAGTGGCATGCGTATGGAGCAAAGGCATGGATGAGAGTGACACGTCCTGTCAAGTGAAGGCAGCAGCAGGAGACTTCCCGGAGGCATGGAAGCCGTTTCTGCAAGAACGACTGTCTCGGGATATTCGTAAGGTGCTGCGGATCGTCCCGTGGCTTGAAGAGACATCGAACAGCCAATTGAAGGATTCCGATAATGAACCACTTATCAAAATTCAAGAAACTAGCGGAATTGGCCAGATAGATACGGTAGAAAAAACGGCTAATGCTACTTGGTGCCGATTGAAGGAGAGGCTTGGGGAAGAAGAAGCATGGCGCTTCTTAGCTGAGGGAAGCTTGTTGCTTGCAGAGGCAGGATTTCGAGTGATCGTCCCCGCTTGGTGGCAGCGAGTACGTCAAATGAGAACACGGCTTAAAGCGCGTGTTCCATCCTCTGCAGGATCCTTCTCTGCTTCGACGATGGGTATTAATCAGATGATTCAGTTTGATTGGAGACTTGCAATCGGGGATGTAGACGTAAGTGAAGCAGAATTCCGCCAACTGATTGAAGAGGATCGGAGGCTTGTCCGGCTGAATGGCCAATGGATTCAATTGAATCCTGACGACGTAAAGGAAATCCGTCGCCTAATGAATCAGGTGGATGGCGGCGGAATGACATTCGGCGAGGTGCTCGAACATCATATGGCTATGGAGCGTCAGCGGCTGGAGGAAGGCTTGCTGGAGGAGGACATGGAGCGGGACAATCGTCTTCGGCTTGAATTAGAGCTGAATGAGCAGTTGCAGCACTGGCTTGCCATGCTCCAGCATCATGAATCGATTCCGCCAAGCGCTATGCCGGCAGGATTGCTCGGAACACTGCGGAAATATCAGGCTGACGGGTACTCTTGGTTGATGTTCCTTCGCCGTTTCGGGCTTGGCGCTTGTCTAGCAGATGATATGGGACTAGGAAAAACCATACAATGGATTGCTTACGTGTTAAGAGTGAGGGAAGTTGAACCGGATTCCGGGCCTTCCCTGTTAATCTGCCCGACCTCGCTAATCGGCAACTGGCAGAAGGAATTGGAGCGATTCGCTCCAGATCTTCAGGTATATTTGCATTATGGGGCTGATCGGCTTCGGGATGAAAGGTTTGCAAAGGAGATTCAAAGTGCCGATGTAGTAATTACAACCTATACGCTGGCATTAATGGATCGCGAGCTGCTATGGCCGGTTATGTGGAATTCGGTATGTTTGGATGAGGCACAGAATATTAAGAATCCCTATGCGAAGCAGTCGGCAGCAATTCGGAAGCTGCGTGCTAGGCACCGAATAGCGCTGACGGGTACGCCAATGGAAAACCATTTGACTGAGCTGTGGTCCATCTTTGACTTCGTCAACCCAGGGTACTTGGGTACACTGGCCCAGTTCCGGAAAACCTACGTCAATCCGATTGAGCGCAGTCGAGATGCGGAGTGGACGAAGCTCGTCCAGCGGCTTGTGCAGCCGTTTCTGTTGCGCAGGCTAAAGCGGGATCCGGAGATTCAGCTTGATTTGCCGGATAAAAATGAATCGAAGGTCTATGTGCCGTTAACAGCTGAGCAGGCTTCGGTGTATGAGCAGACGCTGCACGCGTTGTTCGAGGATCTGGATCAGCTTGATCCAATGGAACGAAGGGGCAGAGTGTTGGCTGCAATAACGAAGCTGAAGCAGGTATGCAATCATCCGTCCCTTGTGCTGCGAGATCGGGCAACGGGACGGGATTCCACTCGTTCGGGCAAGCTGACGCGCTTGTTGGAAATGCTGGAGGAACTGCGTTCGACAGGGGAACGAAGTCTCATATTTACACAATATGCCGAGACGGGAAAGTTGCTGCAAGAAGTACTTGAGCGAAACACGAAGGAATCAGTTCCATTTCTGCATGGTAGTGTACCGAAGGCTGAACGTGATCGCATGGTTCAGCGATTTCAGGATGAATCGCTGCCGGAGGAAGAACGGCCTCGCATTTTCATCTTATCGCTTAAGGCTGGCGGCACGGGGTTGAATCTGACAGCTGCTAACCATGTGTTCCATTACGATCGCTGGTGGAACCCAGCGGTGGAGAATCAGGCGTCTGACCGGGCGTATCGAATCGGACAGACACGCAATGTGCAAGTATACAAGCTGATTGCCCTTGGAACCCTTGAAGAGCGGATTGATGATATGATTGAGCAGAAGCAAACCTTGAATGAACAAGTAATTGGCGGCGGAGAGAAGTGGATTACAGAGCTGTCTCCAACCGAATTGCGGGAGCTGTTTGCATTGCGGAGACATGTAATGGAGTAGGCGGAGTCAAGCTCGATCCTTCCAGATGGAATTGTCTGCATAAATATCCTCATTCTACAGACAATATTGTCCATGAGGAGGATGATGGGCATGTGCAGGAAATATGCAATTTCCGCAGATCTATCTGAGATTGAACGGGTATTTGAGATCGAGCAAGTGCTCTATCCCTATCAACGGCGCTATAATATTAGCCCGACACAAGCGGTGCCGGCAATTTTAGAGCTTAAGGGCAGGCGTGTACTGGATAAATTCAGGTGGGGAATGGTGCCCTTTTGGGGCAAGGATTCATTGAATGCCGATATTTATTCGGTTCATAGCAATTCGGCTTATTGGAAGCTAACGGAGCGTCAACGGTGCGTTATTCCGTGCAGCGGCTTCTACTACTGGAGGCAACAAGGGAAAAAAAGCCTTCCTGTTCATATGGTGCTGCGTTCGCGGGGCGTCTTCGGGGTAGCAGGACTGTATGAGGTATGGCGCGATGCACAAGGAAGAGTGCAGCAGACATGCACGTTATTAATGTCGCGGTCAAATGAGCTTGTTGCTGAATTCGAGACACGCATGCCGGCTATATTGGATCCTGTGGAAGTGGATGCTTGGCTTCGACCGGTATCTACTGAGATCGAGTCGCTTGCTCGATTGCTGCGTCCATATGCAGCGGAACGAATGATGTTCTACCCAGTTACACCGCGTATCGAGGATGAACAATATGACCATTCGGACTGTGTTCAGGAATTGGATATGAGACTTGGCTGGGTTAAGCCATGAATTAACGAGCACGTTACAGTGGGGATACAACATCATCACATCATTAGGGAATCGTTGAATGATCAGATGCGGTGGTTCAGATAGAAAGATATTATGTACAGCCTTGGCTCAATGATTACGGGTCAAGGCTGTTCCTGTTGTTCTGCATTATTCAGCATGTATTGTCTTTCTTGGTTACCGAGAACATTTATTCACTGAGGTACGTTTCTTTTCCCTACTCGTGAACATGCTATAATAGCTTAATTAAACCGTTGTTCGGTGAAAGATTTGGCGAAGGGGGAGATTTCTTTGCAGCGAAAGCTTTACCCGGAATGGTCATGGTCACCCTCGCGGCATGTGCTGTTCGAAGAGTGTAGACGCAAATATTATTATCATTATTATGCCTCGCATAATGGCTGGTTTCGAGATGCGCCGCCATTGGCAAGACAAGCTTATCAGTTGAAACAGATGACCAACTTGCATCTTGTGTTCGGGGAAGCGATGCATAAGATGGCAGAAGCGACATTGATGCAGATGCATCAATCCGGTCGAATGATGGATGCGGAGGATATCGTGCGTCGCGTGCGTAATCTACTTAATCAGGCATATACGGATTCCCTTGATGTAGAAGCATGGAAGGAGCTGCCGAAGCAGCGTACGATGCTTCATGAAATGTACTATGGCGGGCAGTTGCCAGCTCGGACGATTGAAATGATTAAAACTCGCATTCCCATTTTGGCAGACCGGTTCCTAAACAGCCGCAGTGTGCAGCAATATCGGGAAGATTCGGATGTACGGCTTATGGAGTTAGAGCGATTGAACACGATAGAGGTGGCCAGCACGAACGTATTTGTTAAGCTGGACGTTATGTTCCGTCATCATGACCATTATATCATTGTAGATTGGAAGACCGGTCAGGAAGATGAGCGCAATAAGACACAGCTTCGCTTGTATGGATTGTATGTGCATCGTGTGTATGGGGTGCCTTATGAAAAGCTTGATATCCGGACGGAATATTTGCTTAGCGGGAGCTGTGTAGAGGATGCTGTGTATGAGGAAGAGATGGAGGAATTGGAACGTCATGTCGTCGACAGTATGCTGCTTATGCGAGATTATTTGGAAGAGCCATTGCGCAATCAGCCAATGTCCATCGATGCGTTCGAACCGACAGAAGAGGTGAAGCGCTGCCGTCGTTGTCCGTATTTGGACATATGTGAGTATGGACGGCGTGAGGAAGCAGTATCGTAGATGAGAAAGCATTTTCGCTCACGATTGCAGCAATAAGGAGATTAGTTATAGTAGGGAGAAGCCCATTTTTTATGAACATTAAAATAATCGTTTGAATTTATGAATGGGATAAGATATACTACAACTACAGATAACATTCAAACATTCTTTTGAATATTGTAATGATTACGATTAAGCAAAGGATGATTCAACTTTCAAGCGAATGTGATTAATGCGCTTAATCTTCAATGAAATTAACAACAATATAGTTAAGAGGTGAACAAAATGGTAGCACAGCGATCAACGAATGATTTGGAGAACATCCAATCGCATACACACAATAAAGAAGATGTATGTGAAATTGTATGTTATGACGCCGTAAAAATTAATGCCTTGAAAGGCCGCGTTGAGGACACTGAGGTACAAGGGATGGCTCAGATGTTCAAGGCCTTATCGGATCCGACCCGGATGAAGATGGCATGCTTGCTGGATGAGGGGGAAGAGCTGTGTGTATGCGATATGGCTATATTAACAGGTCAATCCATTGCGACTACCTCGCATCACTTGCGAGTCATGAAGAATCTAGGAATCGCGAAATCACGCAAGGATGGCAAGAATGTCTTTTATACCTTGAATGACCATCATATTCGGATGCTCGTTCGAATGACACTAGAACATTTGAGAGAGGAGCATTGCCATGACGACGCGGGGCATAGAGAAGGCTGACGAACGAATTGCATATCGAGTGCAAGGATTGTCGTGCGGGAACTGTGCACGGGAGATGGAAGGCGAGATTCGCCGGTTGAAGCATGGTGAGGATGCGACATTAAGCTATAATAGTGGAACATTGAAGCTGAATAAGAATATCGACTTGACTGCCGTGAAGCGGATCTTGCGAACAGACGGCGCGAAGCTGGTGGAATCAGGCGGGGCTGCTTCAAGCTCGGCGCATGCATCAGCCAATGCGCACGCAGAGTGTGCTTGCGATGGTCATGATCATGGGCATTCCCACGAGGGACATGGTCACGAAGGACATTCTCACAGTCACTCGCATAGCCATTCAAGCGGTAAGGCACATCAGCATGATCATGGACATGATCACGACCATGATGCAGAAGGCCATGGACATGATCACAGCCACGGGGATATGAATCGGATGAAGTGGCTGCTGGGCACTTCCGGCTTGTTGTATGTTGCTACATTCGTACTCGACAATGCTGCACCTTACGGCGTATTGATTGGCATGTATCTGCTCGCCATGCTGCTTAGTGGATATGGCACCTTCATGAAAGGGCTTCGGAACCTGCTGCGGCTGCGCTTCAATATGGATACGCTGATGACAGTGGCGCTCACTGGTGCGGTTGTTATCGGAGAGTGGAAAGAAGCGACGCTCGTCGCCATCTTATTCGGGCTGAATGAAATGTTGGAAGGCTACGGCATGGAGCGGGCTCGTCAATCGATGGAAGCCTTGCTTGCAGTAGCTCCGAAGCAGGCTACCGTGCTTCGCAATGGGCAAAGTGTAACAATTGCGATTGAACAATTGGTAGTCGGCGATGTTGTACTGGTGCGTCCCGGGGAAAAGATTCCCTCCGATGGGACGGTCGTTGAAGGAAACAGCGCCGTCAATGAGGCGGCTATTACAGGAGAATCTTTGCCGGTATCCAAAGCGGCTGATGATGTGGTATACGGAGGCAGTGTGAACACCGACGGCATCCTGAAGGTACGTATTGATAAAGCGTATGAAGATTCGTCACTGGCGAAAATTTTGCATCTTGTGCAGGAAGCACAGGATACGAAAACACCGACAGAACTGTTCATTGATCGGTTTGCCCGTGTGTATACACCAATCATTATGGTAATTGCAGCACTTGTAATGCTCGTACCGCCGCTATTCATGGGTGGAGAGTGGTATAAATGGTTCTATCAAGGGCTTGCCGTTCTGATTGTCGGCTGTCCATGTGCACTTATTCTATCATCGCCAATTGCTATTGTCAGCGGGATTACACGCAACGCTCGCAACGGAATTCTGATCAAGGGCGGCGTCCATCTGGAGCAGCTTGGCAAGATTGAGGCACTGGCCTTTGACAAGACAGGTACCTTGACGAAGGGGGAGCCTGCGGTACAAGATGAGGCGATATATGATGAAGATCGCTTCTACCAGATCGCTGGTTCCATTGAGCAGGCTTCCTTACATCCGCTTGCCAAGGCCATTATGAGGCATCTGGAGGCGAAGGGAAGCACTTCCTTCGAAGAACCAGCACACAGTGAGACCGTGGCGGGAGAAGGAATTCGGGCTGAAATTCAGGGTGCCGTCTACTGGGTAGGCAGTGAGCGCGTACTGGATAAGCTGCAGGGTGGTTCGGCTGAAAGAGTGCGTCAGGCACGTAAAACTGCGGAGCAAATGAAGTCGCGTGGGCTTACTTTAGTGGTTGTTGTATCTGAACAAGACGGTAAGCCGTTAGGGGTATTTGGATTAGCCGATGAGATTCGTGAGGAAAGCAAGCGGACGATTGCGGCTCTCCACGCTGCTGGTGTGAAGCATACGGTCATGCTGACAGGCGACCATGCTCAATCTGCGGAACAAGTAGCTAAGAGTGTGGGTGTAACCGACTGGTATGCACAGTTGCTGCCGCAGCAGAAAGTCGATAAAATTAAGGAACTTGGTCAGAAATACCCTGTCGCTATGGTTGGCGACGGCATTAACGATGCGCCTGCATTAGCTTCTGCACAGTTGGGAATCGCAATGGGCAAAGGAACAGACAGTGCCGTTGAAACGGCGGATATCGTCCTCATGCAGGATCATCTCGGGAAGCTGCCTAGCGCAATTCGGATTTCGCATAAGGTGAACCGTATCGTGCGCTGGAACATCGGGCTCGCGCTTGGCTTGAAAATTATTGCCTTGCTGCTTACGATCCCGGGATGGCTGACACTTTGGATTGCAATTTTGTCCGATATGGGGGCGACCATCGTAGTTACTTTGCTTGGTATGACTGTGCTTCTCGGACGAGATCATGAAGAATAACGTAAAATCATCATAGCTGCATCCGAAAATAGAAACCGCCTGTATTCTCCATCTGTGGAGGAGGCAGGCGGTTTTTTGTCGGCTTGCTTTTTAGGATTGATTGACCGGGGGGAATAACGCAAGATTCTTCTCAAATAGTAGATATCCATTGTCTGTACGACCTTGGTACGCAAAGCCCGCTCCACGATAGAACGACTCCAGTGCTGGAATACCGGACATGCAATCAAGACGAATGCTGCGCTTATTCGGAAACGCGATGCCGCTTGCTGTCCATGCTAGAATTCCACTTCCGACATGCTGACCTGCATAATTACGGTTGATGGCGAGACGGTGCACATATACGGATTCCTCTACGGAATCATTTCCCCACAACAAGCGATCCCATGGACTTGGCGTTGTTAGCAATATGACCATGCCGGCAATCTGCCCCTCCTGCTTAAATAAGAAGACATCGCCGTTCAGAATCGCGTCCGCTGTATTGTGGGTGTCTTGTCCTTGAAGCAATGCATTCCATTGGGTAGAGCCTCGTTCTTGTAGCCACTTGGCGGTGTTGTGCAGCAGTGCCATTACATGTTCAGTATCAGTTGAAAGCGCACGAACAGCAATAAGTCCGTTAGGCAACGTTTTCTGTTGAATTATTCCCTCATTCACAGCAATATCCCACCCTTTTTCACGCCTAGTATTAGTAGTTCAAATCTCGTTTGTTGTAAGGCGAATTTCATTTTGCTGCTATTGTATCGCATTGACGTATTTCTTTGCACGTACCAAAGTTGCTCGTTCCTATCAATAAACAAATCAAGAGTAAGAACCGGATCTGTCGGGCATCTTACAAGATATGGATGGATTGACGGGAGGTATATGTTCATGAATGAGTCATGGATATCAAGACATCAGACGAGTAACAGGGACGATAGAAAATGGGATCAGACCACAGGGATGTGTCCATGGCAATTGGGGGCAAGATCGCGCTTAATGCGCGCGTCTTCCTGGGGAGTGCTGTTGTTATGCATAGTGCTGGCAGGGTGCGGATCAACGATGACTGTAGCCTCCGACGAAGCAGCGTTCTATGCCGGAGAGCCTCTAGTGAACGAGCAGGCGACACATGCACCTTGGATTGCTACGAAAAATATGACGCGTATTAATACAGATGATCACGTGAAGGCGGCAGTCACTGTATCTCGAACAGTATGGCCCGGGTATATTGACGAACAGCGGCCTAATGGGGTTGTACTTGTACCGGATGAACAGTGGTCGGTTGCAATGGCGGCTGCCGATCTTATTCATTTCCCCAATAATGGCCCGCTGCTCTATATTAAGTCCGACCGCATTCCGGAGGAAACTAGAATAGAATTGCAGCGTCTCAAGCCTAAAGGCTCGCCTGACAATAAAGGAGTGCAAGCGATCGTTGTAGGCAAGGTGGATGCGACAGTGGTAGACGAGGTGAAGAAGTTGGGACTAAAAGTAGATGTAATTGCTGGCGATAATCCGGCAGCCGTTGCAGCTGCTATCGACGATTATTACGCAAGAGTAAGCAAAGATCGGCCGATGTCAGTCATTATTGCTTCTTCCGATGATCCGTCCTATGCCCTGCCTGCGGTTAATTGGATTGCACATATGCCAGAGCCCGTACTGTACGTGAGCAAGCAGGGGATTCCGCAGTCAACAGCTGACGCGCTCGCGAAGCGTCGTAAGAAGGCGGTCATGTATGTACTTGGCTCAGAGAACACCATTCCACAGGAAGTCACCGATGAATTGCAGGTGTTCGGACGAGTTGAGCGCATTCCTGCAGCATCTCCGATAGAACAAGCTATTGCCTTTGCTCGATACAAAGATAAGAAGACTGGGTTCGGTTGGGGAATTACGTCGCCAGGACATAATTTCTCCTTTGTGAAGCAAGGGAGTGAGCGGCTGGCAATTGCTCAAGCTCCATTTGCTCATTTGGGCAAGCATGCTCCGCTGTTGTGGGTGCAAGGCGATCAGGTGCCGATGGCCGTGTATGATTATGTGCAGTCAATACGGCCTCATTATGAGCATACGCCAGCAGAAGGGCCTTATAATGCTGCCTGGTTAACTGGAGCTGAAGTGTCCGTTGCCCCTCGAATACAGAGTGAGTTAGATGCCCTGCTTGAGATTCAGTCCAAGAGAGACACAGCGCATGGAGCCGCCCATCACCATAGCTCATAATTTACAGTGAAGCGTTAATTTTCAAGCTTCCTTCCCCTTACGTGATCACTAGAGGAAGGAAGCTGCTGTTTTATGGCCGGAAAATCAGAGGTTAGGATGCTTCATCCTCGTTAGCAAGTGGAGTAGGGCGTTCGAAGTGAATGGCGGTGTCAAAGTATGACAGAAGTACTTATATAGGTCTAATATATAACATCTATACTTTTTATAGGTTTTAATTATCGATTATGCAGGGGGTTTAGAAACTTGTGGAAATTTTTTGATAAATAGTCGTTTATTTTGCACAAAAGAAATGGAAAAATGGGCAGCTTTCCATTACATTTAAGGAAGGTGAAAAAAAGTTAGAAGAGGTGAATGAATTGGGAAAAACTCCAAAATCCAAACGTAACAAGCAGCCTGGGCAGGTTAGGCCGTCAACTTCAGCATCTACTGAGGGACA
This sequence comes from Paenibacillus sp. B1-35, assembly GCF_050474385.1. Classification (NCBI taxonomy): domain Bacteria; kingdom Bacillati; phylum Bacillota; class Bacilli; order Caryophanales; family Paenibacillaceae; genus Paenibacillus; species Paenibacillus sp. B1-35. The sequence goes on along the minus strand of NZ_JBCHVJ010000004.1, from coordinate 232,991 downwards.
AGCCCGGACAGTGCCAACTTCACGCAACAATAAGAAACGGAATGACCGCATCTTCTTATTCATGATTCCTGTAGCCATAGTTGTGCTTCTTGGGCTCATATTTGTATTGAACAAGCAAGGGGAGAAGATCAAGCAGGATGAGATGGTGAGCAGACCTGCCGTACAGTTCGATCTGACAGGCCAGCCAACGCTAGGTTCTTCAGAGGCGAAGGTATCGATTGTAGAATTTGGGGATTACAAATGCCCTGCTTGTAAGGATTGGGAAACAACCGTGTTTCCGCAGCTGAAAAAGGACTTTATCGATACGGGTAAGGCAAAGTTTTCCTTTATTAATTATCCATTTATTGGGAACTCCTACATGGCATCGAATGCCGCAGAGGAAGTATTCCTTCAGAAGCCAGAAGCCTTCTGGCCCTATCATGAGGCAATTTATCATGCGCAAGGCAATGAACAAGACAACTGGATAACAACCCCATTGCTCTTAGACCTTGCGAAGCAGGTGTCGCCGGATATTGATCTTGGGAAATTAGAAAAAGCAATTGACGAGCAAACACATAAAGATGCAATTAGCCAAGATTTGAAGTTGAAGGATCTTGCCAAAGTATCAGGAACTCCATCTGTATATGTGAATGGCAAGGAGTTCACAGGGCAGTGGGACAGCTACAGTGAATTGAAAGCGTTCATCGAACAAGCATTGAATGAAGCGAAATAGCATATACAACGAGTATACAAGCTGTACGTGATTCATGATGTATTGAGAGTAATATTTAAATCAGGAGGAACGATATATGTCCGCAATCCGGCGTTACGCATTGTATTTTGCTTGGATCATCTCCTTGATTGCAACCAGTGGAAGCTTGTATATGAGTGAAGTGTTGTTATGGGAACCATGCAAGCTATGTTGGATTCAACGGATATTCATGTATCCGCTTGTTCTCTTGCTTGGCATAGCTGCATACCGCAATGATCGGAGCATCGTAAGATACACGCTTCCGCTTACGATCATTGGCGGATCTGTATCTATTTATCATTACTTGCTGCAAAAGGTACCGGGAATGGCAAGCTTAACTCCTTGTCGATCAGGAGTTCCGTGCAACTATGATTACATGGAAGGTTGGATTACAATTCCGTCGCTAGCGTTTATCGCATTTCTACTCATCACGATTCTACTGATTATCGGACGCAAGAACGAACCAGAGGAATAAGGCGTAGTGTTGTCAACGAGATGGGAGAGAATGAAATGATGAAATTGGGACTGCAAATGAAAATGGTTGTCGGCATGCTGGTGGTATCTGGCGTTACCTATGCGACAAGCGGGTTATTTATCTTCGTGCTAAAGCCCTATCTAGCACCTAGCATGAATCAACTGCTGTATGACGGCATCATCTTTATGCTTGGCGTATTCTGGACGTGCCTGCTGGGCTGGCTTGCGGCACGACTGGTCGTAAAGCCGATTATTCAATTAACGAAGGCGGCGGATGAGGCGGCGCAAGGTAAACTGAACGTGGTACTGCCAACATACCGCTTCCATGATGAGGTCAATGTCCTGATTACCTCGTTCGGCCAGATGGTACGCAATTTGCAGCATATGATAACAGAGATTAAAAGCAGTGTAGATATCACGACGCAAAATACATCGACATTAAGTGGGGCAATGACGCAAGCTGCTCACCAGATTGAACAAATCTCCTGTGCGGCAGATGAGATGAATCGCGGGGCTGAGCAGCAAGCGATGTGGACTGCAGAAGCTGCTAAGTCAGTTGAACAGATACATGCCTCTGCCGGTGCTGTACAAGCACGAGCGGAAGAGACTGAGCGAATGACCAAAGATATGTTGGAAACTCTTGCAGCGAGCGAAGGGATGTTGAAATCGATCATCGACGGTATGTTAATGGCGGCTGAATCGGGGCAGGCTTCGATCAATACCGTCCAGCGGCTTAGTGAGCAGGCAGAGCAAATTGGCGATATATCGACCACGGTTCGGGATATTGCGGATCAAACCCATTTGCTCGCCTTGAATGCTTCTATTGAAGCTGCCAGAGCTGGCGAGCATGGAGCGGGATTTGCCGTTATCGCCTCACAGGTACGAAAGCTGGCGGAGCAAAGTGCTTCTGCTGTAAGCAATATTAACGACCGTATCGTGCTTATGCAGTCTCAGGTCGTGCAGGCTGTGCAATTGATTACGAAGCAAGTCAATATCGTAAGCGTGGAGGCTGCAAAGAAGGACAAAGCTGCGAATGCCCTCAGCGCCATCGCTCATGTGACGAAGCAAGCATCGAAGGCTGTTCATGATATTGCAAATGAAGTCGAGGAGCAGACGGAGCGCTTCGCTTCCACGTTAGAGCAAACGCGCAAAATGGCTTCCATCGTCAATGAAATGGCAGAAGGAACTCGTCAAGTAGCAAGTGCAACCCAAGAGCAGACAGCCGTAATGGAAGAAATGGCTGCATCATCTGACGTGCTGCGTGACCAAGCGCAGCGCTTACAGGTACAGACAGCTGCATTTAAAAGCTAGTTTATAGATTATCGGATTGAGACTTGCATCAATAATTGATGCAAGTCTTTTTTTTGTGACATTTATTCATAAACAGGTCTGTTAAATGTATGTTCATTTGGAGAGAAGTCGGTATGATGGAGGTAAGTATGCTTAATTGTTTGGTTCTTAATTCACGGTAAAAGGCAGGAGGAGAACGTTTCATGACAGCGCTTTCGTACGAGGATCAGCATTTTATGCTTGAAGGAAAGCCTATCCAGCTTATATCTGGTGCCGTTCATTATTTCCGCATTGTGCCCGAATATTGGGAAGACCGACTCCGAAAGGTGAAGGCGATGGGCTGTAACTGTGTAGAGACATATATTGCTTGGAACGTGCATGAGCCGCGCGAAGGGCAGTTCAACTTTGATGGAATCGCGGATGTTGTTGAATTTATCCGGATTGCACAGCGGGTTGATTTACTTGTCATTGTTCGTCCAAGCCCTTATATATGTGCAGAATGGGAATTCGGTGGCATGCCGGCATGGCTGCTAAAGGAAGACATAAGGCTGCGCTGCAGTGATCCCAGATTCCTTGAGAAGGTATCCGCGTACTATGATGCGCTTATACCGCAGTTGAAGCCGCTGCTTTCGACTTCTGGAGGGCCTATTATTGCGGTGCAGATTGAGAATGAATATGGCAGCTACGGTAACGATCAGGCTTACTTGCAAGCCTTGCGCAATATGCTCGTAGAGCGTGGCATTGATGTCCTGCTGTTCACTTCAGATGGCCCTGCCGATGATATGCTGCAGGGAGGTATGACAGAGGGCGTGCTGGCAACCGTCAACTTCGGTTCCAGACCGAAGGAAGCCTTTGGCAAGCTAGAGGAATACCAGCCGAATGCACCGCTTATGTGTATGGAGTATTGGAACGGGTGGTTTGATCATTGGTTCGAGGAACATCATACCCGCAGTGCGGAAGATGCGGCGCAGGTGCTGGATGAAATGCTTAGTATGGGGGCGTCTGTGAATTTCTATATGCTGCATGGCGGAACGAACTTCGGATTTAGCAGCGGCGCTAACCATGGCGGACGATACAAGCCAACTGTAACCAGCTATGACTATGATAGCGCGATTAGCGAAGCAGGTGATATTACGCCTAAATATCAACTTTTCCGAAAAGTGATTGGGAAATATGTGTCTCTTTCGGAAGATGATATGCCGCAAAATACGCCGAAGGCAGCTTATGGAGAGGTGAAGGTGAACCGCTCTGTGAAGCTGTTCGATACGCTTGCTTCGATGACTGATGTGAAGACGAGTGTCTGCCCAGAGCCAATGGAGAAGTATGGGCAAAATCAGGGATTCATTCTTTATTCCACACGGGTTTCAGGTCCTCGTTCAGAATGCTTCTTAACGATTCAGGATGTCCGTGATCGTGCCCATGTATTCCTTAATCGGAAGCTGGTCGGGGTTGTTGAGCGTTGGGATCCGCAGCAGCTATCGATTATGATACCGGAAGGCGGAGCACAGCTGGATATTCTTGTAGAGAATATGGGGCGAATCAACTATGGATCGGAGCTGCTTGATCGGAAAGGGATTACACATGGTGTCTGTTTGAACGGTCAATTTCTTTTCCATTGGGAAGTACGTAATCTTGAACTGGATACATTAGATGGCTTGCACTTCGAGGCAACTAATACCGGCTTAGAGGGTGAGCAGCCTGTCTTTTGTGAGGCAGCATTGTTGATACAGGATGGGCCGCAAGATACCTTCCTTCGCCTTGATGGATGGAAGAAGGGCGTTGTGTTCGTTAATGGTTTTAACCTAGGGCGTTATTGGGAGGTAGGGCCGCAGCAGACTCTATATGTGCCAGCCCCTATTCTTCGTCAGGGTGAAAATCACATTGTCGTGTTGGAACTGCATTGTCCAGGTGACAAGATTAGCTTTGTGGCAGAACCGTCTTTATAAGTTAATTTTCATTCAATCGCGATGGTAAGCGAGAGCAGCCTTCTAACAAGTGAAAGGCTGCTCTCTTTTGTTTTACGTTACAGGAATCATCCCCTCGGACTCTGCAGGAACTAGATCAGGAATAAGATCAACTCCGAGCTCTGGCTGTGGGTCGGGCTCCTCGATGACGTCGACTGTCTCATACACTTCATGGAATGGCTGCGTCAATTCCTCAGGAGATGGCGACCCGATTATTGCTTGAACAAAGCTCGTCACTCCTTGCCAGTAACGTTCTCTATTCGTAGCATAAGCAGTACCATGACCAGCGCCTTCAATGAGAATCAGGGAGGAAGTAGCGCGCTTCGCTTCATGCAGTTGCTCACTCATCCATGTAGGCACGAAGCGATCCTCCTTACCATGAATGAATAAGACGGGCAAGTTGCATGTTCTCATAATGCGAATTGGGCTGACTTGCTCCATACGGAATCCTGCCTTCCGCTGAAGTAATCGATTGATAAGAGCCATGGTTGGCCAAGCAGGCATTTGATTCAGTATCTTTACTTGATAATGAATGAGCTGCGTCAGATCGGAATAAGGACAGTCTGCGACAATGAATTGTATTTGTGGCCTGCGGATTGCCGCATATTCAAGCACAGTGCCTCCACCAAGCGATTGACCATGCAATCCAATGATGCAATCTTTCCCCTTCCGGGAAATGAGCCAATCCACCCACATTTGTAAATCGTATTTTTCCTTGTAGCCAAAAGTGGTATATTTTCCTTCACTCTGACCATGCCTCCGCTGATCGACGAGCAAAATATTGAATCCTTGCTCGATGAACATATCCATGAATTGCGCCGACCAAGGAAGGGCTCCTGTGTAGCCGTGAACAATTAAAGCAATTCGACGTGAATGTGGATATTTTTCCACATACCAACCATACAGCATAATGCCATCATGGCTTCGAATGCTGACTTCTTCCTTGTTGCAGGCTTCGAATTGTTGACGGGTAAGTACGCCTTGCTGCTCAAGCATCTCCAGACATCGCTCATAGGTGGAACATTTGGAACGCGTCATATAATGAACGGCATAATGCGGAATGAGCCAGGCAGATAGTGCTAAAAAGATGATAATTCCAGATACAATCGGCGTCAGCATTGCTGGCAGACCTCCAATCACGTATCATTGGGTTCAAGCAGGTTGTCCGCGGATACATCTAGGATGTGCATTATGGATTTTTATTAACCGAATCTGGAGCAATCATTACGAAGGAATGTAGGATGTGCATAGAGGGTGTAGGATAAAATTGACGGCTCAGGTTGTCGAAAATATCATTTGAATGGTGAGGGTCAGATTCAGATACAGATTCGAGCTGTGATTAAATGGGTATTGTCTACTGTTCTTTATTTGTACTTGAGTCCATTGTCCGTTACAATGGAACGTGGTAATTAGTAACGAATGCAAATGTCGTGGTTAACTTGAAATTGTATACATATGAAAGCCGGTAGCTGCTCCAAGCGGTTATATCGTATCCTCATAAGTATCGAACATAGAAATGCGTCGAATTGACTGTAAGCCTGTGTCGCATTTCGTCAAAAACGTTTATAATGATTGCATGGACAAGCCCCGCCTTTTGCGGGGTATTGCCTTGTTCTGAGCGGGAACTTGAGACGTTTCACGCCATATGCAACGAGCGAAAGGATTTGGAACAATTATGTGTGGCATTGCTGGAATATATCATTTTCATGATCAACAACCTTCTGAACAAGTAGTCCGCTCGATGATGGACTTGATTCACCATCGCGGGCCGAATGACGCGAAGCTATGGATTGGCGATCGTGTTGGACTAGGCTTCCGCCGTTTGTCCATTATCGACGTCGCTGTTGGGGCGCAACCGCTCAGCAATGAGGATGATTCGGTATGGATTATTTTCAACGGAGAAATTTACAACTATCAAGAGCTGCGCGAGGATCTCATTCATCGCGGACATCAATTCAAAACACATACGGATACGGAAGTTATTCTTCATTTGTATGAAGAGCACGGCTCGAAGTGCGTTCATCATCTGCGGGGGATGTTCGGCTTCGCCATTTGGGATCGCAACAAGCAGGAGCTGTTTATTGCGCGCGACCATTTTGGAATTAAGCCTGTATACTATTATCAAAATGACGAGATGTTCGTCTTTGGTTCGGAAATAAAGAGCTTGCTCGCGGTTCCTGGTGTTCAGCGCCAAGTGAACATGAACAGCTTCTATAATTATTTGACGTTCCAGTACGTGCCGGATCCGAACACGATGTATCAAGGAATCCATAAGCTGCCGCCTGCACACTGCATTACGATTCCTTTTGGCGGACAACCGGTTATCGAGAAGTACTGGGATCCAATGTTCGAGCCTGTGGATCGTCCATTGACACAAATAATCGAGGAAATTCGCGATGTTATGCGTGATTCCGTAGAGCACCACCTTCATAGTGAAGTGGAACGCGGCTGCTTCCTGTCCAGTGGAATTGACTCGACGATTACGTCGACTTTGATGCGTTCGATGGAACCGATCAAGACATTCAGTGTCGGCTTTGAGGGCGCGAACAATGAGACGATTATTGCGCGTGATACGGCAAAACAACTGGACACGGATCACTATGACCGCATCATTACACAGGAGATGTACTTCGACGCTGTGCCGCGTGCTATTTGGCACTTGGATGAGCCGGTAGCGGATCCGTCAGCAATCGCGTTGTATGAGGTTGCGCGTTTGGCGAAAGAGCATGTCACGGTCGTATTGTCCGGTGAAGGTGCGGATGAATTGTTCGGCGGATACCGCATTTACCGCGAGCCGCATTCGCTTCGTTACTTGTCTTGGATGCCTGAAGGCATGCAGCGCGCCGTACACAAGATGGTGCAGGCAGTTCCGTTCAGCTTCTACGGTAAAAACTACTTGCTCCGTGGAACGACGCCGCTTGAAGAGCGATTCCTTGGCAACGCGAATATTATGACAGATGATGCGAAGGTAGAGCTTCTGCGCGCAACGCAATCGGAGATTGCCGGGTTTACGAAGCCGTTCGATATCGCACGTACTTATTATGACCGTACACGCCACCTGGATCCGGTATCACGGATGCAGTATATCGATATGAACCTGTGGATGCCTGGTGATATCTTGATGAAGGCGGATAAGCTGACGATGGCGCATTCGCTTGAGCTGCGCGTTCCATTCTTGGATCGCAAAGTATTCGACGTTGCCCGCAGCATTCCCGCACATTATCGTATCGCGGAAGGCACGACAAAATATGCGCTTCGCAAAGCGATGCAGGGCATTATCCCAGATTCGGTATTGAACCGTCCGAAGCTCGGCTTCCCGGTTCCAATGCGCGACTGGCTGCGCACGGATCGTGCGAATATTTTGTGGGAAGAGCTGTCCGCTAGCGGCATTGACCACCTCGTCAATTTGACAGCGGTAGAGGATATGTTCCGCCGCCATAAGAATGGACAAGGCGATTATTCCCGTAAAATATGGACATTGCACGTATTCGCTTTATGGTACCGCACTTACATGAAGCAGCAATAAATCAGTCAATTATCGAGGGCAGTTCCCAATTAAAAGGGGCTGTCCTTTTTATGCTGTGTATTACCAAGAAATATTTACAATGTCACCCTCTGTATAACTAATGGCGCTCTATTTAGCCACAAGCAAAAAAGCAGCAAGCCAGATCCCTGACGGGAAAGGCTTGCTGCTTTTTTATTTGCATCTTATGATTAATTCGAAGAAGCTTGTGGCTGTGCGCTTAATGTGTCATCCGATCCTTCGCCAGTGGAGCCTGGTTTGCGCTTCTGCATCGCCTCACGGGAAATGCGTCCGTTGCCGATAAGCAGTGCAACAAAGATACCGAACACGATGAAGCCAAGGCCTGTCAGGAACACCGTGGAGAAGGAAGAAGACCAAGCATCCTTGATCGTATTCAACACATTCAACTTCAAGTCTTCAGGCAGTTTCAGCATATCGCTGTTAATGAGCATTTGATACAGTGTATTCGAATCTGTACCGGTTTTGCTCAAAACTGCTTGCGTTCCTGGATCAGCCTTCGCTGTTGCATCCGCAATATTTGTGGCAATAACACTATTCATGATAACGTTAAATAATGTCGCCCCGATTGTTGATCCGATAGAACGGAAGAACGTCGTAGCGGAAGTTACTGTACCAAGCTGCTCGCGTGGAAATGCATTTTGCACAACCAGTGTAATGATTGGCATAACCATTCCGATACCGAAGCCAAGTACGACCATGAACGAATATGCCATCCAAGTTGAAGTGCTGACCCCCATCGTGCTCATGAGATAGAAGCCAACGGCACTAATAACCATACCAGTCGCCATTACCACACGGTAACGCATGCGTAGAACCAGCTGTCCTGCCAAGATGCTGGCGATAATCAAAGCGATCATCATTGGCGTCATCGTAGATCCTGCTTGCGTTGGAGTTACACCAAGCACTCCTTGCATGAACATTGGCACGAACATAATAGCACCGAACATGCCGAGGCCTACGAGGAAGCCGAGTGCGACAGATACGTTGAAAATACGGCTCTTGAATAACGACATATCGATAATTGGCTCTGCTGCGCGACGTTCAATGAATACGAACAGAACGAACAGAAGCAGTGCACCTGCAAAGACTAGAATGCTCGTAGGAGAATCCCAAGCGTATTTGTCATGGTCGAGCGAAAGCCCGAGCAACAGTAAGACAATACCGGGGATAAGAGTGAAAATGCCGAGCCAGTCGATCGAGATCTTTTTGCTCTTATCTCGCGGCTCATCAAGTGACTTCATACCGATAAAGATTAAGACTGTTGACAACAAGCCGAACGGGACATTAATCAAGAAGATCCAGTGCCAGCTAATATGATCAACAATAAATCCGCCGAAGAATGGACCGATAACGGAACTAAGACCAAATATAGCACCGAATACTCCCTGCCACTTGGCGCGTTCCTGCGGGCTGAACATCATTCCGATAATCGTCTGGGACATTGGCATCAGCATACCGCCGCCAATACCTTGAATGGCCCGATAAATAATTAATTGTTCCATATTTACGGCAGTTGCACACAAGCCTGAACCGACGACGAAAATAAGCCATCCGGTCAAGTAAATGAACCGGCTGCCGAATAAGTCCGCTAATTTCCCGGCTAACGGAATGACTGCAGTTGAACAGATCATGTAGGCGGTCGTTACCCAAGCGAAGATAGCGAATCCGTTGAGATCCTTAATGATCGTTGGCATGGCCGTGCCGACGATCGTCTGCTCTAGGGAGCTGAAGAACATCCCCATGATCAGACCGAATAACACCATATTGCGGCGAGATGCCGCATGGTCTTTCACTGTGGCCATTTATTATCACCTTTCTTTCATGCCCTTTTATTATTTTTTGAGTGACTGACCTTCGGGTCAAAAAATAGCATGTTGATACTATAAATCGGTTTGACCGCGAAGTCAATTGTTTTGGAACTAAAATATTTTTCATAATATAATGTTTGTGGTATGGTAGGAATAACGTATCACACGATGCTGACTAGACGGTCAAAAAAGATTGAACCGAAAGTCATGACATACGGAGGACGGAACATGGAAGAGAAAAAACGACTCATTATGGAAACAGCGCTCTCGCTGTTTGCCGAAAAAGGGTACCATGAAACATCAATCCAAGAAATTGCTGAGCGAATCGGCATTGCCAAAGGATCGGTCTACTCCTTCTTTCGTTCAAAGGAAGAAATTTTGTTCACGATATTTGACCATTATCATCAGATGATGTACGAACTTGCACGCGACACGCTGGCAGATAATTTGCCGGCTCGTCAAAAACTCAGCAAGCTTATCCATATTTCACTTGAACAGTTCGGCAGATTCAAGCTGTTCGTTACACTGCAGCGCAAGGAGGCGCATTTGTACAAGAAGCGTGAAATTCGGGATATGGTGTTCGATTTTCGTGCTAAACGCTTCTTTACCTTCCGCCAAGTAGTAGCTGAAGTATACGGCCAGGAAGCAGAACCGTATTGGATGGACCTAGCAACAATTATTAGTGGTATGACCATCGAGTTCATGAGTTATGCGACATTTGATCGGAAAAATGTGGACTTTGATCGAGTATGCACATTTATTGTGAATATTCTGGATGCGACTGCCGAAGCACTTGTCCACAAACAGTCCGAACCCGTACTCACGATGGCGCTCATGAATGATTTTATGCGTTCTGGGCATGTAAGCATGTCCACCTCCCAGCAGCAATTATTGGATCAGGTATGGGTACTGAAGGAAGTGGTGATGAGCGCACCTTTCAATTTGAAGCAGCGCGAAGAAGCCGAGCAGGCGTATACGGCTTTGGAGTCGGAAATATTAAGAGGAGGCAGCAAAACGGTAAATGCTCGAGCGATGGCATTGTTCCTGTGTTCGATGCCGGATGCCCGCATTGAGCAGGCCGCACGGGAAATTCTCGTTTTGTTGGAGCGCACCTGCAGTACAGAGGGTGAGGAACGGACATGCAAGCGTGGTTGAACAGAATTGACCCGATTACGAAGGGAATATGGCTTTTCGGGACAGGCCTTGCAGTGATGGTGAGTATGAAGCTGGCTTGGCAATGTGGCTGGTTTTCATCATTGCTAATTATCGGTCTGACAGGATCTGGTTGGACAATCTCTCGCTGGAGAATGGTAATAACTTTGCTGATTGGCTTCGCACTACCGCTGTTCATCTTCCAATGTCTTGTTTTGCCGGGGGAGAGTATTAAGTTGGAGATTTTCGGTATGACGTTAACCGAGGAAGCGTACCGTAATTCCCTGACGCTCACACTGCGTGCAATGACATTGTTCTTGTCATCGCTGCTGTTCGCTTCAACAACTGCACCACGCGATGTTGTTACTGCGCTTTCGCACCATATGCGCCTGCCGGATCGTTTCGCATTTTCCGTCGCGATTGCTCTACGATTTGTGCCCCTGCTGGCTGAAGAGGCGCGCAGCATCCGCGAGGCGCAGCGTCTACGTCAGCTTGCTGCACCTCAGGGAATCGGTGAACGCTTGCGCCTAACGAACCGTTATGCAGCGACTGTCATCTCTGGAGCGATGCGTCGTGTGCAAAATGTAGCAACGGCAATGGAGGCGAAGCAATTCGGATCGAAATATGCACGAACGTCATGGCGAACCTTGCGTTTTACTGGGCTTGGCATTTGTTTTGCAGCATTATCAGTTGCTGCAATGACTGTGACTATCTTAATAGGATAACTCCAAAAAATATCATTCACAGAGTTGAGAGATTTGACTTGCATTTCCGGGCTATCCCTTGTAACGTTAATGATGATTCATGTGTTATGGGTTAACATATAATTAACATTAGCATTACATAAGCTGAAGAAAGAATTGGGGATGAGTCATCTATGAAGATGGAAAATGGAACAACCGCAGTGAATGATTGCTTCTCGCTGCGTTCTCTTACATTGGCGGACTGGGTGCTTATGGCACTCCTCGCAGCAGTGAATGGTGTTATGACGGGCGGATTATCCTGGGTTAATAAGCTGCTTCACTCCGTTGGAGGACCAATGCTGACTTCTACGATTGTAGGACTGTACATGATATATGGCCTTCTTGCTATATATGTTATCCGCAAGCCAGGGGCAGCATTGGTAACATATGCACTTGGAGCGTGTGTTCAAATACTGATTGGTTCGGCATATGGGGCATGGTCTTGTATTGCCGCAGCAGCCTGTTATGCAGTTATTATTGAGCCATTGTTTTATTTATTCCGATATCGTCAGTACAATTGGTTATCCATGCTATTCGTAGGTACGGCCGCGGTGCCGCTGTGGTTCGTCGTGTCGGCTTTTATGTTCGGTTATATCCACTATGAGACGTGGGTACTTATTGCTACCCTTATAATCCGTTGTATTAGTGGTATGCTGCTGTGCGGCGCCCTGACCAAAATCATTGGTGACCGATTAGCCTCGACGAGAGCTTTGCGTCCATATGCGCTAGGAAGAGCGTATCGTGGGCAGTAGTGTAGAGGAGGCCAGTTGTAATGGGAATCCAACAGTCTAATGAGGTCATGCGCGCTGAGCGTGTGGCCTTTACTTATTTTGGCGAGTCTAAGCTTGCACTTCATTCATGCAGTTTTTGTATTCAGTCGGGTTCGGTTGTGTTGGTGGCAGGAGGAAATGGGAGCGGCAAAACAACGCTTCTCAAGCTGATGGCAGGTACAATGCAGTCTCATGAGGGCCAACTGCAGGGTGAAATCACTTATGGCATGAATCAAGATGGGACGGCGCCTATGATGGGCTTCATATTGCAAGAGGCCAAGGAGCAGTTCGTCATTGGGATCGTTGAGGATGAGCTTGCTTTTGCTCCTGAAAATCTTGGCTTGCCGCGCAAAGTCATTGTAAATAGAGTGGAGGAGCAGCTTGAAAGGGCTGATTTACGTGATCTCCGCTTGCGTCAGGTACAGCAGCTATCCGGAGGTGAGCAGCAAAGGACAGCCGTAGCGTCTGTTCTGACAATGGAGCCAGATGTGCTTCTTATTGATGATGCATGGAGCCAGATGGATAAGGAATCCCGTAATCGTCTGTCGGAGCAGCTTCAAGCTTGGCATGGCCAAGGCAGAACAATTATATTAGCCGTGTCACGTTTGGATGAGCTTGCTGCGGAATGGCAGCATGGTTGGATTCGGGAGGCACATCTGCTACTGTTGCACAATGGGAGAATGGTGTATGATGGAAAGATGCCTGCGTATCCAACAGGAACTGGCTTGAATGATCAACCACGTATGAAGGATGATTTGCGTATCCTGAAACTTTGCCGTGAGGCAGGAATTGTTCCCCCCCAGTGGGGACGGAGCGCAACTACATTGGATATAACGATACAGGCGCCATGTGGTATACAGAAAGATGAAGGCGAACATTTTTGCCATGATCGTAAGATAGAAACATATCATCGCGCAGCATGCGAGGACAAAGTGGTACTGTCCGTATCCAACTTGAACTATTGCTATCATCGAAATGCGGACCAGAATAGGAAAGATTCCGGAACGAACGCGCTCCATAAGGTTTCCTTCCAACTAAAGGCAGGGCAGTGCATGCTGCTGACCGGAGTGAATGGATCGGGGAAGTCGACGTTATTCCGCATCCTTACAGGCAGCTTGTTGAAACGCTCGGGAAGGATAGAGGGAAAAATTCAAATAGTAGGGAAAGCTGTATCGAAGCTTCGTACCTATGAATTGGCGCGGCTTATAGGATTTGCCGCACAGCAGCCGGAATCCGGATTTTTTGCAGCATCTGTACAGGAGGAGCTGCGAGATGCACTCCTTACAGCGAATCAGTGCGGGCAATTGCAGATTGAGGAAGAGATGATGGAAGGGCAAGCCGTATATGCATATGAACAGGTTGAGCGGGAAGTGGAGTACCGGTTGAGGCAATATCATTTATGGGATGTGAAGCATGTGCATCCGCATGATATGCCTGCTGGATTGAAGCGGCTGCTGAGTCTGGCGATCGCATCTGCGCACGAACCGGGGATTATTATGCTGGACGAGCCAACAGCTTCACTGGATGCAGCGCATGCAGCCTTCGTTCGCGACTGGTGTCTGAGTCAAGCCGAGCGGGGGCGAGCGCTGCTTGTTGCAACACATGATGGCATTTGGCAAGACGTAAATCACCCTCGGTTGGTGCATGCTAAGATGGATCGGGGTTCGCTCCATATTGACGTATAAAGGGAACTTTATTTATTCGGAAAAGCAGTACGATTTAGAACACGAAGGATGGGTATTCATGGGGAACGAGGCTTCTATGCAAGCGGGACGAAGTCGTAAGCTCGTCACGCTCGCGCTTTTATTGTCGACCTTTTTGGCGGCAATTGAGGTAACCGTAGTAAGTACAGCAATGCCGAAGATTGTTGCTGATTTAGGTGGACTTTCCTTGATTAGCTGGGTATATGCAGCGTATTTGCTCACGACTGCGATTTCAACGCCGCTGTTCGGCAAGCTGGCTGATTTGTATGGCCGCAAGAACATATTTATCATTGGCTCCGCATTGTTTGTGGGCGGATCGATGCTGTGTGGATTGTCGGGCAATATGACGCAAATGATCATATTCCGTGCTCTTCAAGGAATAGGGGCGGGGGCTGTGCTTCCTGTTACCTTTACGATGGTAGCAGACATTTACACCTATGAGGAGCGGGCCAAAATCCAAGGCCTATTCAGCTCGATATGGGGGATTGCGGGGCTGGTCGGTCCGTTAGTTGGCGGATTTTTCGTCGATTCCTTATCCTGGCACTGGATCTTTTTCTTCAATGTTCCGTTCGGCATCGTGTCGGTGTGGATGATCATCGTATGCTTCCACGAGAAGGTGGAACGCAAGGACAAGCCAATTGACTATGCGGGTGCAGCGACATTTTCCATTGGAATGACGGCGTTTTTGTTTGCGATTATTACAGGAGGTCAGGGGATTGCGTGGAATTCTCCTTGGATGTTCGTGCTCCTTGGCGTAGCGGCAGTGTTCCTTATTCTCTTCTTCCGAATTGAAGTCAAGGCGAAGGAGCCGATGGTTCCGCTTAAGCTGTTTCGCATTCGCGACATTGCAGTGTCGAATCTCGTCAGTTTCCTTGTAAGTGCCGTGCTGATTGGAATTAGCTCCTACATGCCGTTGTGGACACAGGGCGTACTTGGGCAAAATGCCTCCAGCTCGGGATTATCGTTAACCCCTATGTCGATTGGCTGGTTGATTGGCTCTATTGTAGGCGGCCGTATGCTGATCAAAATTGGCGCACGTGTGACCTCGACGCTCGGAATGATCCTGATCGTAATGGCTTCGATATGGCTTGCAACGATTACAGGAGAGACATCGATCTTCATTATTGTCGTAATCATGTCATTGGCGGGTCTGGGCTTTGGTTTGTCGTTCACGGTGTTCACGATTATCGTTCAGTCATCTGTGGACTGGAGTATGAGAGGAGCTTCTACTGCGTTGAACACGTTCGTGCGGGCATTGGGGCAGACACTCGGCATTGCTGCTTTTGGTACATTCTTGAACGCGAGTATTGCGTCAATGGTATCGGGTGCAGGTTCAGACATATCCTCGCGTGTCTCAAGTGATGATTTGAGCAAACTGTTGAATCCAGAAAGCGCACACTCGCTGTCCTCTGATTTAATGAGTACGCTGCGATCTTTCTTAGAAACGGGTCTAGGTCAAGTATTTCTCTTAATGGCAGTCATTGCTGTGATCTGCCTCGTGTGCATGCTGTTCATGCCAAAGCCAGCTGCATCGGAGGGGTCATCCAAGCATAACCAACCTTCTGCACCGTCTCACTAGAGTGAATGCGTTGATACTAAATTCAATGGGTCTGATCTCCCAGGCATTTTAGTCAAAAACGGTAATAAGTCCGTTCTTCCTGCAGCTTGAACTGTATGGGAGGGCGGATTTTTTTATTTAAGATTTGTTATTTAAAGGATCATACGCGGTTATTGATCGCGGCGGTAGCCAAGAATAATGTGCTTGTTGTACGTTGCAAATAAATCATTCTACATTATTCTCCATAAAAGTAGGAAATTTTGGATTTGTGTCGAAGTATTTTCGGAATAGGAGAAATGAACTGCTTCCAACTGTAAAGGAGTCACTCTGCCATGTCACGTACGTTACACCCGTTGGCTTCGCTGCGCACAAGTATGCTGTTCGTGATACTGACCGTTCTCACTGCAGTGTTCTCTGTCATTGGGCTCGAATTTTCATACGGTGCAGAATTCATGCTGTGCGGAGCCACTCTGCTCATTATGCTTGTTCTGTACGGTTCGCATTGGGCGGCAATTATGGCGCTTATTGTTGGACTAGGCTTCTATTTTTCTGGTAATGGTTCATTTATATTGCTGCTTATTGGATTGGAAATGATTTTGGTTGGATATATGTATGAACGGAAGAGAGGACTTCTTCTCCTTTGGGACAGTCTGTTTTGGTTTGGAATCGGTGCTCCGCTTGCAGTGATGTTATTTTACTTGCAGACGAACGAATTCAATGCAGAGGCATTGCTTCAATATTTTATGTTCGCGATGAGCGGACTATTGAATGCTTTAATCGCAGATGTGGTCGTTACTTACATGCCATGGAAGCGGCTGATGCCTGACTTGCGAACGAAGTCAGTGTATCTCAATCAACTGTTGATGCATCTCTCCGTCGCAATTGTATTTATTCCATTCCTGCTGAATATGTTAATCGATAGCCGTGATATGCAGCGAGATATCGAGCGGGATTCCATCACAAGAATCGAATTGCAGACCGCTCAAATTACGGATACTTTATTGGGGATGGGGAAGAAGGAGCGCCAAGGCATTAACCTCGGATCGATTATGGAGACGGGAAAGCTTCGCGATAACCTAAAGCTCCATTCCCAGAACGGATTGTTGAAGCTGGCTGCTTATAATAAAAGGGGTCAGTTAGTCGCATCTAGTGATGAGGTATGGTTCGAACGAAATGGTGGGTATGTGGGTGACAATGTCCCTAACAAGTCTCCTGTCCGCGTGCCTGCCAATCATTCGCAGATGAGAACAGATGCTTATGGAGTGAGATCTTCCTTTTCCCGCATACTGCCTCCGGATCGAAATTATGATTATGGAACAAGGAGGTGGAATGACGGTTATTATGTACTGGAGGATAGGCTGACAGATCATCCGATCGCCAAGGTGGTTGGCTTTATTCCAATCTCCTATTTTTTGCAAACGACGATAGATGTGTATTTGCGCAAATTTCTTATGCTGTTCATGGTCTGCCTGCTTGCTACCGGGGTATCTCTTGCTGTAAGCCGCTTCATTGTCCGTTCACTCGGTGATCTGGAAAAAGCGACAGCGGGCATGCACCATCGATTGCTGAAAGATATTTCTGTTAAGTGGCCGTGTATTCGAATCGGGGAAATTCGCTCCTTGGCACTCAACTTCCGCGCGATGGGTGATCGCTTAACTGAAGTGTTCAAGGAATTGCTGCGCATGAATGAGAAGCTGCTGGATCAAACAAAGATGCTGGAACTATCGGAAGAGAGGCTGCAGCATATCGCATATTATGATACATTGACCCAGCTTCCCAATCGTCATTTCTTTACGATGAATGTGGAGAGAGCTTTGGACGCTGCAGAGAACAAGGCGAGCTCCCTGGCACTGATGTTCATCGATATTGATCGATTCAAGCATATTAATGATTCGCTTGGCCACAATGTGGGGGATATGCTGCTCGTACAAGTTGCGCAGCGCTTGTCTGATTGTCTGTCCAAGCTGTCCGGACGTCATTTATCTTCGAGATATGGAGGGGATGAGTTCATCATTATGCTGGAGGACAGCTCCAGGGAGGAGATCAGCGCAGTAGCAAATCGGATCCTGCACCGGCTTCGGGAAAGCTTCCACGTACAGAGTCATGAGCTGTTCGTCTCCGCCAGCATCGGTGTTTCCTTATACCCGGATAATGGACACGCCTATACGGATCTGCTGAAGCAGGCTGATACAGCCATGTATACGGCCAAAGACGGAGGAGGCCATTCAGTAGTGTTCTATGATGAACTGCAGCCGCAATTGCATCCTGAGCGCATGTTTATGGAAACTCGATTGTATAAGGCCTTGCAGCGTCGAGAAATGCTGCTTCACTATCAACCGATTGTTGATGTATCTGGAGAAGTCACGGGAGCAGAGGTGCTCCTTCGCTGGTTACCTGAAGAGGGCGGCTTCATCTCGCCGGCACAATTCATTCCGGTCGCAGAAGAAACAGGTCTCATTGTGCCGATTGGCGAATGGGTGCTGCGGACTGCTTGCATGCAGTATCGAATGTGGATGGATGCGGGCATGCCCAGCTTTCAATTATCGATTAACGTTTCATTAAGGCAGTTGCTCGTACAGGACTTTGTAAGTACCATTGATCGAATTATTAGAGACTATGAACTTTATCCGAGTGATTTGATTTTAGAAATAACCGAAGGATATATGAGTAAATCAATTGAACAGGTCAATGAGGTATTAAGCAATTTGAAGAGGCGAGGCGTACAGATTGGAATTGATGATTTCGGTACCGGTTATTCCTCGCTGCATCGTCTAAGAACATTGCCAGTGCATGTTCTGAAAATTGATCGTTCCTTCGTAAGGCATCTATTCGCCGATAAAGTGAACGCCTCGATAGTACAGGCGATCATTCAAATGGGAGACAGCATGAATCTGAAAGTAACCGCTGAAGGAATTGAAACCTCCCAAGAGCTCGATCAGTTGATAGCGCTAGGCTGCAAGCAATTTCAAGGCTATTATATTAGCCCTCCTCTTGCGGCCGATGAGTTCGCTGCCAGATTCCCTGACTTTTCTAGCCAGCTAAGAAGTCGCCCAGACTCAATTGCAGCATATGGGGGTTGATTCGTGAAAAGAAAGGGCTTATCATTTCATAAAATTAAGATGTTATCATTTTTGATCCTATTTCTATTTACGGCTTCCGGGTGTGATGAACAACCTTCGATTATGCATCAGGTGCAGGCTGATGATGAGCACATCGCGGAGGCTAAGCCGCCTTTATCGATTACGGTATGGTGCTTCGAAGAACAGTACGCCGACTATGCCAAGAAATTTGAAGCCGCGCATCCAGGGGTAACCGTAAATGTGAAGCGGTTCTCATATAAGGATCATGCGGAAGCCTACTTGGACGCCTTGGAGCAGGGATATGCACCGGATGTGATGGAGGTAGGCCATGAATTTCTGGGGGAATTCAATGGGATACAGGGCTTGGTTGACTTAAACGCCCCCCCTTTTCAAGCGAGCGAATTGAAGCCTGATATATCTCCAGACTTATGGGACACGGGATTATCCTATGATAACAAGCATCTCATTGCCCTTCCGATTACAACTTCGCCGCTCGTCACCTTTTATCGCAAGGATATTATGGAGCGTTACGGGTTCCCTTCAGAGCCAGAAAAGCTAGCTCTTTACATGGAGGATCCAGATCGATGGCTTGCAATGGCGAAGCGGCTGAAGGAGCATGGAATTTACCTGCTGCAATGGGATCGTGAGCCGCTGCAATGGTATGAGTCGATGTTCCCGCTATTAAACAGCCGCCTTCAATTTAATCGAAACAATGCAATGATTGCCCAAGGGTTGCTTTTGTCACAGCGTGTAAATGTGCAAGGGCTGGATGCCAATGTAGGGGTGTGGACAGAAGCGGGAACCGAAGCGCTTAGGAAAGGGAAACTGGCCATGGTGTACTTAGGATCTTGGGGGGAGCGGCAATTGGAGGAGTGGGCTCCGCATACGAAAGGATTGTGGAGAGCGACACGACTGCCAATGAAACTGTATGGCTATTACACAGGCTCGTCGCTCATTATGCCTGAACAGGCTAGAAATAAGGAGCTGGCATGGTCGTTCATGAAGAGTGTATTTTACGGAGTGACAGATGATTCGACAGTGGCTGCTTATTTGCCTTCTCGCAAGGTATTGCTGGATCAAGAACGCCATAGTCAGTTTCTAGGTGGGCAGCAGGCAGACCGATTATATATGGAGCTGGCTTCGAAGATGAAAGAGTTCCGACCAACCCCTCTCGATAAGCAGGCAGCCGAATGGTACCGCAGTGTAAAGCAGAGAGGAATTGAGAATAATACATTGCCGGATGTGATTCTTAATCAGATTGAGAAATTGATTGAACAGGGACTGCAGCAAGAGAGGCGTGTCATATTACAATATTCACGTGCGTTGTTCAAAACAATGGACATTACGTCATAAATGGCAAAGGCGGAAGAGTATAATCTCTTCCGCCTTTGCCTGTTGTTGTGGCCCATTATTGCAATGGGTGATTATGACCCCTTCTTTGTGACCAGACTCAGCCGTTCAGCTTGTATCCCAAGCTTTTTGAGCAGTTGAATAGCATCGTTCTTTTCTTCAAGTGTCAGACCGCTCATGGCACGCTTCAGCAGTATGGAATGCTTCGGGAATACCCCTCGCATTTCCTCACGTCCTTTATCTGTCAGCTCGGCAAAAATGACACGTCGATCAGTCGAACAAGGATGGCGGCGAAGCAAGCCGTTGCGTTCCAGCTTATCAATGACATACGTAACGTTGCCGCTCTGAAGCAGGAGCTTAGAACCGATTTGTTGAATGGGCTGAGGCCCTTTATGATAAAGCATTTCAAGTACAGCAAAATCAGTTGGGTTGTATCCTTCGACTTTGCACCCGGCGGCTGAGTGATCCGTAACGCTTTTGAATGCTTTGGAGAAGACACGGAATAGGTGCAAGGCAGCTTCGGTCTCGTGATCGATTCGTTCAGACATACGAATCCCCCTCATTACTTGGTTTACCCTATCATCGTATATCGAAGGTGACGGGAGATTAAATGTCATTTGTCACACTTGTGAAAGACTGAACAAAAAAATTTTGAATTGTTCAAATTTAGGGTGGGCGTTTTTCCTTGCTCAGGTATGCTCAGACTTCAAAATGGTTGTTGAGGGCCATTTTGAATGAATTTTTATGGCATTTCATCGAGATATGGATATGTGCAAGATTCTCGTTGATAGAGTAAACTGATGGCTAGGAGTAAGATATGATGGGGAACAGGGCTAGATCTAAGAATAAGGGGGGGATCCCATGGTTGTTCTTGATGCAAGGATACGATCTGCAGGATATGAAAAGGGCGAATCCAAAATAAATAACATTGCATTTCAAGTAGAAGCGGGACAATTAGTTGGTCTTATTGGACCTAATGGAGCGGGGAAAAGCACCACTATCAAGTCTGTGCTAGGCATTATGCGGGATGTCGAAGGGATTGTACGGATAGGGGATGGCAATGGCACGTATGCATACGTGCCGGAACAACCCGTACTTTATGATTCTATGACATTATGGGAGCATATAGAGCTTGCTGCTTCTGCACATGATCTGCCGCGTGAACAGTTTGAGAAGCAGGCTGAGTATTTGCTGAAAGAATTTCAGATGACAGAGGTGAAGCATCAGTTTCCGACGAGCTTCTCGAAGGGAATGCAGCAGAAGTTGATGCTGATAATCGCCTTCATGCTGAAACCCTCTTTGTACATCGTAGACGAGCCTTTCATTGGCTTGGATCCGCGTGCAACAAGGAAATTTCTACGTATGCTGGAGGAGGAGCGCAAGCGTGGAGCGGGTGTGCTTATGAGTACGCATGTACTCGACACCGCAGAACGTGTGTGTGACAGCTTCATTCTGCTGCATCAAGGCAGTGTTGTGGCACGGGGAACATTTGAAGAAGTGCGGCAAATGAGCGGCCTGCCGGATGGGACATTATTCGATTGTTTTGAGGTGTTGACATAATGGACAATGAGGAAAGGATTCTTCCAACTCGCCCATTGTCTACGATGAAGGTAACATCACCACGAACGCTTGCCTTCCGTCGATTTTGCGCGAATACAGTGTATCAGTGGAGAGCGCTGCGAATCGCATTGGATTGGACAGTATGGCTATATATTGTTGTTCCGATACTGCTGCTTGGGATGAAATTCTATTGGGGCTGGTGGGTTGAACCACTGGACGCCGCGTGGTTGAAGCTGTCTATTGTAGTCTGGCTGCTGCCACTTGTGCTGCCCATCTTAAGCGGGACACTTCGTACATGGGTTGAGGGTGGAGATATTTTATTTCTGCGACAGCGTCCTCATTGGTGGTACCCGCTTGTTCGCTTTGGGCTATGTCAATATCTGTTGCGAAGTGCAATCATAACCGCAGCTATCCTATTGCTGCTTGCACCTTGGCTCATTCGCGGTTATGCTTTCCTCCCTATAGACTTAATCGTGATAGGCTTTACGGTCTGCTGTTTGTCCTTCTTAGCTGGACTTATACGCAACTATAATAATGCCGTCTATTCAGGATGGAAGCGATTGTTGATCGATTTGATTATAGCCTTAGTTGCTATCGTATTGTTTGGAATCATCTTGTACTCGCTGGAATTTAATATCAGTGTCGTATTCGTTTATGGTGTGGTGCTTTTGTTCATCAGCGTTCCGTTAGTTCGCTGGCGTATCCATGTCCAGCATACATTCGAACAAGATGTCGAGCGGGAAGGGGAGGCCAAAATGCGCCTGACTGCCTTGCTGCTATCGCGAAGTGTGGAGAAGCCGCAGCGGCGCAAGCGGACACGACCATTGCTGTTTCCGAAATCAGGCTACATCATGAGCACCAACGATTCAGGGCGCCTCATTGGGGCAATTGCCGTCAAATCTCTTCTTCGAAGCGGAACAAAGCGCAAGTTTTATTTGCAGCTGCTGTTGGTTGGAGTAACGGCATCCTTCATCACATCGCTTCATGGACTGTTCATACTGATTGGACCAGTATTGTGCGTCATCCTTGGATACTGGCTAAGTCTGTACTGGAAGGAGTTCATAGAAGGTGACGTTGCGTCGATGTTCCGTTTTCGCTCGGAGAGTCTGCAGCAGGCATCGGCACATATGGCACGTGTATTATGCGCGGTGCCGGGTGCGCTGTGGGGGCTTGCGGCAGGTCTTGCCGCCTCACCGATTATGCTGCCTTTATATATTGCGGGCGGTGGTCTAATGGCTGCCTATATCGGCTCCGTAATTGTAATGATGCGTGGCTGGAAGGAGAAGAAAAAGCTGGCGGAGGAGAAAGAAGCGGAAGGAAATGTATTTTCTAAGGAATAGACGCCATTTACCTCCATTTCTGAGTTCAGCCAATTGCAGCCAGATTATGTGCATGTTCCTTCTGGCGGACGGGTATATTAAAGGAAGTATATTCGAATAGGAGGAACGAGGATGCAAGATACGACTGCAATTCGGTTCCGATTCTCGGATCCAGCAGGTGCAAGACTGGCGTTTGATACGCTGGAGGAGCTGGGTTACACACCTGCTTACGACAGTGCCAGCGGCACAGTACTGCATATTCATGTCGATAAACAGGATTTGACCTCTGCGCTCGAAATAGCAGAGGCGCATGGCGGTCAGCTTGTAGATGAAGCGAATATGACGGAGATGTCTGTGATGGATCAAGCCTATGGTATGAATTACATTCCAATCCCCGCTCATATGGTCAATGAGGATTGGGCGGATGATGATCGATATGCTTCCGTTAGACGCAACCCGAGTCATGATGACTTGTCGCATCGTGATGAGGAAGCTTATGGAATGTTTGATGATGAGCCCACGAATCATTTTCCGGGCGGCATCCATATCTGATAGAAGATGAACAGCCTGCTCCCTTGAGCAGGCTGTTCGCATGATTAGAACTGATGCATGTTTTGAACGGTAGCGTGCATACCGGCTGTATATCCGGTTGCAAAGGCTGCTGTTATGTTATAGCCGCCCGTATAACCATGCACGTCTAGTATTTCTCCACAGAAGTATAGTCCTTGCATTATTTTTGATTGCATTGTCTTCGGATCGATTTCCTTAAGATGCACACCGCCTCCAGTTACGAAGGCCTCCTCTATAGATAGCGTCCCGTTTATCTTCACAGGGAAAGCCTTTATCAATCGACACATATCCTGCCATGGCTGCTTCGGAATGTGGTCATAGGTTGTTCCCTCATCGATACCGGTTTGTTCAAGCAGCAGTGGAATCATGCGTTCAGGGAGTATATGCTTAAGCACATTCTTGATTGCTTTCTTCGGCTCTTGGGCACAGATGTGAAGCGAATCACGGACAAGCTCGTCCAACGACAGCTCTGGTTTTATATCGATAGTGACTTGGACTGTCTGAAGTCCGGAGCGCTTCAATTCCTTCACTACGAATTGGCTGCAGCGAAGGGCAGCGGGGCCGGATATACCGAAGTGGGTAAAGAGGAGGTCGCCCTCATGCTCGATCAATTTCTTCCCTTTGCTGTTCCATACCGCAATGCGAATATTGCGCAAGGATAGGCCTTGCAGCAGCTTCTCGCGAATAAAATACGTGTTGGAGGTCAACGGTACTTCTGTCGGATACAACTCTGTAATTGTATGACCGGCAGCTTCTGCCCACGCGTAGCCGTCTCCTGTAGAGCCTGTATGTGGAACAGACTTGCCTCCGGTAGCCAATACAACTGCGTTCGCATATAGTGTTGTTCCATCCTTGAAGAAAACCCCCTGGACGGCACCATCCTCGAATAACAAATTGGCTACAGGCTGATTAACGCGAATCGATACACCTAATCGGCGTACTTCGCCTAGCAGCGACTCAACGACCGTTTTGGCTTTATCTGACACAGGGAACATGCGGCCGTTATCCTCTTCCTTTAAAGCAATCCCGAGCTTTTCAAAAAACGCAATGATATCCTTATTATTGAAATGATTGAACGCGCTGTGCAAAAACCTCCCGTTTCCAGGGATATGCTGAATCAGCTCGTCCAGTGGTTTATTGTTCGTCACATTACAGCGTCCTCCGCCGGATATGGCCAGCTTGCGCCCAAGTCGATCTCCCTTATCCACGAGAACCACCTTGGCTCCACTGCGCGCAGCGGAGATGGAAGCCATAAGACCAGAGGGGCCGCCGCCCACGACGATAACATCGGTTCTTTCCATTTCATACTCCTTTGACAGGTCTAAAATACGCTCTGCGTATTCGGGTACTGAAGCCTATTGTATCGCAAAAACTAAAACTTCGCTAAAACGTTCAACAGCTCCATTGAAAAGACAAATATTTTATGCTTTAATCAAGCCAATCCTACCATCTCTATCATATCAAGAGGAGAACTGTATGTACGTAGCACTTAAGGAAATCTTATTGCAAAGCCTTATTGCTTGCATACCCGCGATTGCTTATCAAGTATGCTCCATGAAGCCGGAGCGAGTGCCACGCGCTCCTCTCGTCATTGGATTGTCTTCTGCCGTGTCCATGCTGCTTTGTATCGTATTTTCCTTTTATACGGAAACACCCCAGCCGTTTGATTTTCGATTTTTACCCTTTATGCTTGGTGTAATGTATGGCGGGCACCGAATTGGACTGCTCATGATCGGGCTCTATTTGAGCATGCTTGGATTTTTTTATCAAGATGGACATCCTCAGAAGTTATGGAGCGATGCGCTCATTTATATGATCCCTCTAATGTTTGCTTTTATTAATTCTTTCCGTCATTCCGGCTTCCGTCAACGCGTCGCTATTATTTTGTCTTTTTCCTTTGCAGGAATCATTCTATATTCAGTGGTTTATGGTGTTCTGCTATGGAGTCATGAAAGAGTGATAGATGGAAGCGTGCTTCTGTTGATGATTATGCTGGGAGCGGCTTTTATTCTTACTGCTTACTTAGTCGTGTATTATATGGAGGAAACAAGGGAGAAGCTGTTCCTTGAACAAGGGTATGAAATCGTCTCCGCGAAATACCGCGAGGAAGCAGAGAAGATGAATCAACTGATTAATACAACACCGCTCGGTGTCATTGCGGTTGATGCACAAACGAATATTACAGCAGTTAATGATATGATGCTGCGCAGCATGCGGAATACCGCGCCTCACGTGACGAAGGGGGATATTCTTGGTCGTCCGTTCCGCTGTCTAGTCACGCAGGTGGGAGACTTTCCATCCTTATATGAAGGCATGTATCGTGCGCTCGGCGGTGAGAAGGTAGAAGGTATCGTGGTTAGGTTCGATGAAAGGGAATACGTAGTGAGCGCCGGCGCAATTCGTAGTCAAGCAACTGGAGCGATTACCGGTGCTGTCGGAATGATGCATGATATAACAGAACTGTCGAAGCTGCGTGCAGAGCTGGGCAGAATGGAACGATTGAGTCTGGTCGGGCAGATGGCAGCAAGCATCACTCATGAGATTCGCAATCCAATGGCGGTAATTCGTGGATTCATGCAGCTGCTGCAAGAGAAAAGTCCAGACCATCTTAGAGAATACTATCGAATCGTTATGGAGGAGATCGATAGAGCGAACAGCATTATTAATGACTTTCTTGCATTAGCACAGAACCGAATTGTAGAGAAAGAGCATGTTCATCTTCATGATATTATCCGTCAGTTATCGCCGCTACTATGGGCGGATGCCAATATGAGGGGGCAAGAAGTAGCATTGAAGCTTTCAGAGGATGTGCCGATTTTCCCAGTAAATGTAAAGGAGATGAAGCAGCTTATCCTCAATTTGTCCCGCAATGCGATGGAAGCTATGGAGGAAATGATGTCCGGAGGCGTGCTTACGCTCGAAACGCGGCTAGACGGAGACCACGTACAGCTTCGTATCAAGGATACAGGGCCGGGTATTCCAGCCGATATCGTCGGACGTCTGTTCGAGCCATTCTATACAACGAAATCGAAAGGAACTGGTCTCGGTCTGCCGTTGTGCCTGAGCATCGTCGAGCAGCATGATGGAACGATTAAGGTGAATACGGGAGAGGGTGGAACAGTTTTTGAGGTGAATTTTAGCCTCGCAGAGAAGGCTCGCTCATTCCTTCATACTCCTGCAGCAGAACAGACCGCTAACAGGAGTCAACAGGTGCAGATGAATCATTTACAGCAGCCGGATAAAGAAGAGGCATTGAACCCCGTATAGACTTTCGTTAATATGAAGCTTGGAGGTGGATCAGGTGAGCGTCATGCAGCTTGGCAATATTACGATTCATTGGGGACTGCTCGTCAGCCTGCTGGCTTTGCTTCTGGCAGCTGGGGCTATGACGCTTCGGGCTCGGGCGGAAGGCGGCATCTCTCGACGCTATGGAGACTGGACAATGACAGTTATCCTCGTCATCATCCTCAATGAGAAATTCGGATTTTTGTGGGATACGCCTTCAATCTTGTGGCAGCAGCCACGTTCGCTGCTGTACATAACAGGCACTTCCACAGAGGGGAATATTCTGCTTATCCTCGGCATCATCGTGTGGACGACCTTATACATACGCAAACATCAGTTGTCTTATACTGTTCTGATCGATCTGCTTGCGCATAGTATGTTGACTTATGTTGCAGCTTATGGCTGGATCTATACGATCAATGGCGGGCATGCTCCCGGATTTACACCGCTTCTGCAAATTAGCGGCTTCGAAGTGGGGGGAATACCGCCGGCAGAGACACTCGGCTGCATTGTACTCCTTGCCTTGCTATGGGCCCGTCAGCGAAAGTTAGGCTTGTTAATTGACGCGCAAATCACCTTAGTGGTGTGTGGAGTGGTAGGAATGCTTGGAAGTTATGCATACGGGGAGGGAACGCCATGGCTTTTCCTGACTGTGGATCAATGGATTTTCAGTGCGATGCTAGTGGCAGGATACTTCGTAACTCGCTATAGGGAACGAGAAATACAGCATCAGGATGTGCAGGATGAAGCCTCTAAGATGGCAGAAATGAGAGAGCCCCCAGCTTCACAAGGATAGGTCGATTCCAGCTTGCGCATAATAGAACCGACTTTGTGAAAAGGAGGCCTATGCGATGAGCCAAGATTCAAAGGAACAGCGCAAGCAAGACAAGCAAAACAGCGCTGCAAATGATACCTGCGGAGTCGATAAGAAGTTGAACGGCCCGAACCGTCCTTCTACGTAGAAAGGATATGTCCAAGGGCTTCAAGCTTCCTCAGCAATGAGGGCCTAACTGGCAGAAGTCAGCGAGCCGGAACCGATATCGGTTTCGGCTTTCCCTTGCTTTACTTCCCTACAAGTGGTTACAATAGTAGCGACAGTGTCCGATGGTACTCATCCACTGGCAACGGAATTATTTATAGAGTTAGGAGTGAAGTAAGGATGTCCATGTCTTTTGAGCAATATATGCGTGATATGGTTCAACCTATGCGTGACGAGTTAACTTCCATCGGCTGCATTGAGCTGCGTACACCAGAGGAAGTGGAAGAGAAGCTTGCTACAGCGAAGGGAACAGCTCTTGTTGTTGTCAATTCAGTATGCGGTTGTGCCGCTGGACTGTGCCGCCCAGGTGTGCGCAAGTCGCTAGAGCACGATGCTGTACCGGATCACTTGTTTACGGTATTTGCAGGGCAAGACAAGGAAGCGACGGCTAAGGCTCGCGAATACTTTGCGCCGTATCCGCCTTCTTCTCCATCGATTGCGTTGATGAAGGACGGCGAATTGGTGCATTTTATTGAGCGTCATAATGTGGAGAATCGTTCTGCTGAAGAGATCGCTGCTGATCTGACAGCTGCGTACGATAAGTTCTGCCGCTAAGTTCACAATGCCCCGCATCTAGCTGATGCGGGGATTTCTATAGAATTGTAGGCCAAGCACTGATGCTTGTAGGAAGGGGACGGAATCATGAGTTTGCAGCAAGAGATTATTAAGCGTTTCAATGTACAGCCACAGATCGATCCAGATGCCGAGGTGCGCAAGCGGGTCGACTTCTTGAAGCAGTATGTGTTGAATACAGGGACGAATGGGCTTCTAATCGCGATTAGCGGCGGGATTGACAGTGCGGTAGCTACTGGACTGTGCAAGCAGGCGACAGATGAATTGACTGCGGAGACGGGCAAGGAATACATGACGCTTGGCGTGTTCCAGCCATATGGCACGCAGGCGGATATTTCAGACAGTTACGCTACTGCGAAAGCATTCAATTTGCAGCACACGGTAGAAACGAATATTGCGAAAGCGGTAGATGAAGCCGCTCAAGAGGTAGAAGCAGCGCTTAAGCAGTTGCCGAATGCACGTACACTGAGTGTTCCGAATAAAGGGAACATGAAGGCTCGTACGCGAATGGTGGTTCAATACGCGCTTGCATTTGATATGAACTTGCTCGTAGTAGGTACGGATCATGCATCTGAAGCGCTGACTGGCTTCTATACGAAGTGGGGAGATGGCGCAGTGGATATTACGCCATTGTCATCCTTGAACAAGCGTCAGGTTCGCTTGCTTGCCAAGCATATCGGTGTCCCAGCAAGTGTGATCGACAAGGCGCCAACAGCAGGTTTGTGGGAAGGTCAAACTGATGAGAAAGAGCTTGGCATTACGTACGAGCATAATAGCGATTATCTCGAAGGCAAAGCAATTCCAGATGACGTACGTGAAAAAATCGAGCGCCAATACCGGAAGACAGAGCACAAGCGCTCTCCGATTCCGGGCATCTAACGGAATAACAGGCAAACCGCTGATAAGCAGTTACCTACGTATAGAAGGCAAGCATCGCTCTGGATGCTTGCCTTCTTGTATTTATTGGGCTTTCCGGACTTTACGATATACGGCATGCCAACTTTATTGCGCTTTCACTTCCGGTTATATCGCGCGAGGATGTACATCTTGGGATACACCCCGCCAGAATACTCCTTTTAAGCGAGGGCGCGCGGCCTGCGTCAGTGCTGCGCATTGTTCCGCAAGCAAGCTGCCTAGCTTCAGGCAAGCTTTAGACAATGCAGATTCTGAGCCTGCGGCTACGAGCAATCCGCGGGATTCCAGATAGGCGATGACGATCTCATCTTCTTGAAGCTTGCGCTTCAGACGAAATGGGGATTCTGGATGAAGAAGCTGCTGTTCTGTATATATAAAAATCGAATTTTCAGGATAAAGCGTATGCTCGATGAATGGGAGATGACATGAAATGACTTCTTGATGAGTGAGTGACACCAGAAGATTCTGAAGTGTGGAAATAGATTGTTTGACATTAGCGTTCGCGCGTGTGTCCGAATATAGAGTAGTCATAGGTATCCTCCTTGCTGACTGTGTCTGCATACAGCGTTTGTGCGCTGTTGCGATGAAGAGCGTTATCTGAGAATTACCCGTATTCTATCAGATTGAACCGAAAAAACAAGTGAACAGGATGTGTCGGTGTGGCAGCACAGTGAATAAATCAATAGCCCATTTATTCCATAATATGTATAATATAAGTGACTGGCTTTGGCATTTTCCTGTTGTTTATTCAATATCGAGGCATTTCATTTATTGAATGGAAAGAGGCGATGGAATGGGGAAGCGTTTTTTGCTAACGAATGGTTATCGCGTGTTTTCGGTATGGGTAGCGGTTATGCTGGTAGTTTCCAGCATGGGCTCTGCTTACGCACAGGAAGAATTGAATGCGTCCGCAAGTGCAGAGATTGCGGCCAAATGGGAATTTGCGAACATAAAGAACGATCCGGGCACCTTCTATGCATCGTCCGGTTTATTCAAAGGCTCCGCTACGCTCCAAGAGGTTGGCGGGAGCTCCAGAAAAGGATTTACATTTGATGAGAGCGAAAAGAGCATCCGTTATCAAGGATGGGACAAGGGCAAAGGCAAGAAGGCTTGGTTAGCCTCCTTGTCGACGAAAGGATTGGAGCAAATTACGGTATCTTCGCAACAGAAGTCCTCCAGTACTGGGCCTAAGGACTTCAAGCTTCAAATCAGCACGGATTTGGCCAAATGGACAGACGTTGAAAAAGGAGCGCTTGTACTTAGCACGGAATACAGTTCTGCCGGATCGTTAAACGGTATTGCGCTGCCAAGCGGAGCAGCCGATCAGGAGCAATTATATATTCGTTGGGTTGTAAACTCCGACTCCAGAGTAGCAGGCAGCGGCTCGATCGGCGACACCGGTTCAAGCCGGATCAAGGATATCGTTGTTTATGGGGTACCCAAAACGAACAGCTCTTTCAAGGCGCCGCAGTTATTAAGCATGACTTTTAACGGAGATACCAAGACAAGCTTGGCGTTTGCTTGGTATACGCCGAAGGAGATAACCGGCACAAAGCTGCAGGTGGTCGAAGCCTCCGAAATGGTGAACGGCGCATTTCCGGAAGCAAAGGCGATTACTTATACCGGAAGTTCCGACATTATCGAGACATTCATGGTAAAAGGCGATCGATCCTCCAATAAAAAAACGAAATTCGCAAGCCATAAGGTCATTGCCAATAATCTAAAGCCGGGAACGTTATATCATTATCGGGCAGGCAACGGAGATGCGGATGGATGGGGGGCTCTCGGATCATTTACGACGGATCAAGCGGATAATCGGGAATTTCATTTTATCGTAGGATCGGATTCGCAAGCCTCCAGCAAATCGACATTCGAGCTCTGGCAGGATACATTCCGCAGAGCGATCGAGCATATTGGGGATCCGAAGTTCTTTCTATTAACTGGGGATTTAGTCGACAATGGTGATTTGGAATCGCAGTGGCAGTGGTTTCTGGGTCTCCCTCAACAGGAATTTGCTCGAGTGCCGTTCGTGCCTGTGCTTGGCGGCCATGAGGTGAAAGACTACGATGGAGACGAAACTACGGACAATAACAACTTCTACAACCATTTTCATTTGCCGAAGGATGTTGTAAAAGGTACTCATGACGGTTCTGTATACGCGTTCGAATACGGGGACGCGCTCTTCATGCAATTTAACTCTCAATTTGAGGGAGGATTGAATAAAAAAGGAGAATTGGAATGGGTAGATCCCGAATTCAACGCCCAATTGGATTGGATGAGAAATCAGGTTGCGAGAACCGATAAGAAATGGAAATTCGTTTCGCTCCACAAAGGTCCTTACTCGGCAGGTGACAATGCGGGACAGTGGGAAGACGGCCGTATCCGATTCTACAAAAAATACTTGATCCCCGTTTTGGATGAGATGGGAATTGATATTGTGTTCGAAGCCCATGACCATATGTATATGCGATCCTACCAAATGCTCAATGATAAGCCGATCAAAAACGTGGTGAAGGACAAAGAGGGAAATGTTGTCGATCCAAAAGGCACCGTATACCTCATGACAAACTCAGTAGGGGGAAAATTTTACGAAAAACATCCGGGGTATGACGATTATTTTGCAGTCATTGACGCACAACCGTTCAAAAAGATGTTCACTGATGTTTCGATATCGAATGATGTTCTGAAATTCACGTCCTATACGGCGGCAAAGAACGAGGGAATTAAGAAGTACGATGAGTACAGCATCAAGAGAACGGACGTCAAGCCTGCCAAAGTAGAGAAAGCGAGCCTAAAGTTCGAAAGCGGAAATGCAATTCTGTCGTGGAGTCTTCCTGCTGTTACGTCGGATGTAAGAGGTTTTCGAATTTATGAGCAGGATGATAAGGTGGGGAAAAATTGGAGTCTGTATGTCCCTGCCCTTCCAAGTCAAGCCGATTATAGTTATGTGCTTAAGAAGGTGGATTCTAAACAAAGCTACCGCTTTGTTATTAAGGCGGTCGGAGCAAGAAATAATTCGGATCCCGTTCAGGTTACTCATGGCAAGCAATAAGCTTGGCGAACATTGGGAAGCTTCGGAATTGCGGCTTGAAAGACAAGAGAGCGTGAACATCGGCTGCAGGCAAGCTTAGTCACATATTCGATATCACACTGTATTGAACTGATAAAAGCAGAAATAAATAAACCGGTTCCTACTGGCATAGTAGAACCGGTTTATTTGTATTGTTGTCGCTTTTTAGACAATTCTCTTCGCCATGATCTTACAATAGAGTCACGGTTGTAATCCTTGCACCGTTGAAGCAGGTGCGGACGTCAGCTTGCGTGGACGTTTGTGCCGAATCATCCATGACACGAGCAGAGTCCAAATTGGAGTAACCCAAAGGAAGACTGCAAACGGTGCATAAGCATGGACAGGAATGCCCAATATTGTACCGCACAGTACTGCAAGCAAGTTCCAAGGAATAATTGCGGCAAAGACGAGCGCGCTGTCCGCGATCACTCTTGCCAGTTGTTCTTTGGGAAAACGCTCCGACCACAGCGGCATCACGCTCCGTCCTGCCATCATAATCGGCAGTGTCTGCGTGCACGATACAAGGGTTAATGACAATCCAAATAAGCCGACCCGGACGGTTGCTCCTGGCAGGGAGCTGTTCCGGCCGATAAAGGCGGCGATATATGGCTCTAATGAACGAGTAGCTTCTAAAACGCCATTGAATGCGCCAGCGATCATAATAAATAGGACAAGCTCTATCATTTGCAGCACGCCCTTCGTATGAAGAGAAGGGAGCTTGGCATTTTCATATCCGAACAAGAATCCATTCAGCCACTCTGCAGGCGTCGCGCCTTGCAGCCATGTACCGATCACGAGCGCGACAATAATGGACATGGTAAAGGCGATGCGGGCTTGCAGTCGGAATACGATCGCAATAATTAAGACAGCAGCAGGTGCGAACAACCACGGACTAAAGGTGAAGTGGCCGTGGAATGATTCCATGCGCAGAGCTTGTTCGGGTACAGTCCACTTGCCCTGGGTATCGAACCACATGAAGAATACGGTAGCTGAAGCCAACGCAAGCAGCGTAGTAGGCACGAGAGCTGAATATTGCCGACCGACACTTGTTCCTGTTGAATCCGCAACAAGACGGTGCGTGCTGGAGAATGGCGAAGTCCGGTCTCCGACAAATGCACCTGAAATGAGTGCCCCTGCCATAAGCGGTAAGGGAACGCCAGCAATAGCAGCCACACCCATCATAGGAATGCCCACGGCACTAAGTGTTCCAGTTGATGTCCCGAGCAGCATGGAGAAGATCGTGGAGAACCAGAACGTAAGTGTTATCATGTAAGCAGGCTCAATCCAAGACAATCCTTGTTCAATGAGATAAGGAATTGTTCCGCTTATGGTCCATGCCGGGATCATGAGACCAACCATAATAAGAATCCAGGCTACTCCCAGTGTGTGCTTGGCGCCATCTCTCATATAACGAAGCAGGGATGTCCATGCGTTGCCTTGCCGGCGAGATAAGTATGTAAGAACGATGAAGCCGAGTGCAAATCCAATAAGGAGTGGAATATGAAGCAAGTAAGCTGCAGTCAGTCCTGCAATAGTAGTCATAATGACCGTAATCAGCTGTTGTTTGGATAACATGGCTATTAGGCAACTCCTGTCTTATCACTCTAATGCTGCATCAATGATGCAACCAAATCATACATCACAATGATTTTTAGCAGATTACGTTCAAGTTGTACTGTCGTTCCTTGCCGGCTGGCCGGATACACAGTGGTGAAGCCATTCCACAGTGGCTTCGATTGCAGCTTCAAGCGCTGGGGTCGTGCCTTGGAAGGGATGGACGGTGTTGAAGGTATGCCCGGCGCCGTCTATGGTTATCCATTTTGCCCCGGTATAGTTCTGAACAAGCTTCGCCGATCCTTCACGGAATCCAGGCAGATCATCGGAACCTTGGACAAGAATAAGCGGAAAATCAGCATCCTTGATACGTTCTATCAGTGCGTATCTTTCCACGTTGGACTCCAAATCCTCCAGCATAGCTCGATCTAATGGCAAAGCCTCTTTAGTGCGGGCATTAATTACGGCAGAACGTCCAGATTGCCTCATTTCCTGCTTCTGCTGTTCCGTGAACAGATCCATATTCGTAACTCCGTTCCACGAAATCACGCCGCTAACTGCATGGGGATGATCAAGTGCATAGAGCAGGCAGGTGGCGCCGCCACGACTGTGGCCGAGCAGGTAAATAGGTGTATTTGGCAATACATCATATTCAATCCCCTCAGATATTATCCACTGGCCAAATTTTTCTGAACGAATCCAGTTGAAAAGAACGTCTATATCTTCTTGCTCTCGCTGATAGGTGTTCACAGCAAACCGCTCAGGCTCATCGAATCGATCGAGTGAGGGGCCCACACCGTTATATGTAAAATTAATGGTTAGGGTCAGAAGTCCGCTGCGTTCAGCCAATTGCTTGCCGACGTAAGGGAACATGCCCCAATCCTTGAATCCCTTGTAGCCATGGGCTACAAGAAGTACACCTGCTTTTGACTTCTCCTTCGGAACGAAGGTGCTGCCAGGAACGAAGGCATCGCCGCGCAATATGCGATCTTGCCCTTCCCATGTGAGCGTAAATGAATGTCTCATTAATCCGACCCCCTTGGTCTGACTATATCCAGCCATATTGTAACACAAAATTAGAAGAATGGAGCATGTCATTCCAATATATGTCTTGACATTTTTAGGCTGAAGAGTGTACTATGTGTACTAGTTTAAGTAGTACACTCTAAAATTTAATCAGGATCGATTGAATATATGAAAGGAGGCCGCCATGTTTCGATTACAAGAACACAGCGCTACCCCTATTTATGAGCAGATCGTCGAACAGATGAAAGCTCTGGTTGCACAGGGAGCGCTGCAAAGTGGAGACAAGGTGCCGTCCGTAAGGGAGTTGTCAACAATGCTGTTAGTGAATCCAAATACAGTAAGCAAGTCCTATCAAGAATTGGAGCGCCAAGGAGTCATCATAACGGTTCGGGGCAAGGGCACTTTCATTGCGGATACACCTGCTCCTCGCATGGCTCATGAACGAATGGCGAAGCTGAAGGATGAGTTGAACCGCATTGCCGTTGAAGCAAAGCATTTGGGGCTTGCTCGGAAAGAATTTATAGAGATGGTGGAGCAAGCTTCTGTGGAATGGTGGAGGGATGAATCATGATGCAAGTGACAGATGTCCATAAAGCGATTGATGGGAAACCGATCCTTCGCGGGGCAAGCTTTACGATAGAACCTGGAAAGATCACTGGATTAGTAGGACGCAATGGTGCTGGAAAAACTACGCTGCTGCGTACCTTGGTCGGGATTTACGATCCGGATCATGGCAGTGTCTTGTTTCATGGCATGGATATTCATAAACACGCAGCATGCAAGCAGGAGGTGGTATTCGTACCCGATGCCCCCACTGCGCTCGAAATGTATACGATACGTGAATGTGCTGCGTGGTATGGAATGATCTATCCGAACTTCGATCTGTTCTTTTTCACGTCGGCAATGGAACGATTCAAGCTGCCGATGAATAAGCGGGTTCGCACCTTGTCCAAAGGGATGAAAATGCTGTTCAGTACGGCGCTTGGACTGGCGACCAAGGCGAAATTAATCTTATTTGATGAGCCGACCAATGGTGTGGATGCTGTGGCTAAAAAGCAGCTGCTAAGCTTAATTGTGAACTCGCTTGATGAACATAACTCCATTGTGATTTCCTCACACATGCTTGGTGAGCTCGACCGGATGGCGGATACTGTAGTGCTGCTGCAGGAGGGAAGAACGGATGATGTATGGGAGCTGGAGCGACTGCGTGAGCGGATGAAAAAGCTGCAGGTCGTATTCAATGGAGATAAGCCTCCAATGTGGCTGCATCGACCGGATGTGTTCGTCTTACAGCAGGTTGGTCGGGTAAATACGGTCATCTTGGAAACCGATGAGGCGATGGCCGCATTGCAGGAATTGAATCCGCTTCTCGTCGATGAACTCCCATTGACATTAGAGGATTGGTTTATCGGAAAGGCGGGAGGTAACGACGATGAAGCATAGGCTGTTCGTAAAGGCGCTCTGGTGGAAGGAGTATCGCCATACGCGGGTATTGCTGTGGCTCATGCTGCTGGCAAGCTTTATGTCAATTGTATATCCACACATGCGGATGCTGTGGTTCTCTACACCTAAGGAAAAGGATGCATTTGTAAGATTTATAAAAAGGTATCCTGATGACGTTGCTTGGGACCTATTGAGAGATTATGGTGGTACCATGTTGTTGTTCTTAGTATTTGGAGGATTTTTATTGTCAATTTGGCAATTAGGCTATGAACGACGCAATTATGCCAGTGAACAGGTTTTTGCGCTTCCTTATCCAAGATGGTTGCAGTATATAACGAAATGGATGGTTGGCTGCACATATATTGTATTTGTTGTCGCGATTATCCTTGCACTCGATATTGCCATAATCAAGCTGTCGGAAATAGGGGAGTATGTGAACGTTGGAAGTTTCATTATACGCGGATTTCATATGGTTTTTGTTGCAGTGTCTACGTTTACGTTTTCAATGTTTATTGGTTCGTTTACAGGTTCATGGACGATGCAGGCTTCACTTTCAATTATTAGCTTGTTCCTATTTGAATTCTTCAAAATGATGCTGCAGCAACTCCTTTTTATTTTCATGATTACTCCGTCGTATACCACTTTAAAGACTCGAGGTACGGTGTGGGAGAATTTCAATATATCAAACTGGGTTTTACATGAAAATGGTAAGATTTTATTTGAAAATGGTAACTACCCTTACACAGTAGTGGCGGCTATCAGTATCGTCCTTTTTATCATAGGGACGTTGTTTTATTCGCGTAATCGACTTGAAAATAACGGAAAACTCATTATTTTCCCGTTTATTGAGAAAGCATTCATTTTATGCTTTGTCCTGTGTGCTTTACTGCTTGGCGGTAGTATCGGATATGATGCGCTGTCGCCAGGGAGAACCGGTTATATAGTTGGAGCAGCACTTGGTGGTGCTATTGGTTACCTGATCATTCGTACCCTTACTCATATGCGAGTTAGACTCTAGGTTGGAGGGAATGAGATGGTAAGTTCTTTACACTTCCATCTCGCGGCAGAATTCCATAAAAGAGATTCACTGACAGGAGGTTCGTATCGTATGAGCACAGAAGCAGTCCTTCAGCTCCGCAATGTTACCAAACGAATTGGCAAGCGCACGATTGTAGATCAGATGTCCTTTGATGTCCCGGCAGGAGAGGTATTTGGATTTCTCGGGCCCAACGGTGCTGGCAAGACCACAACAATTCGTATGATTGTAGGCTTAATCTCAATGACATCTGGCGAAATCTATGTGAAAGGAATTCCTGTACATAAGCAATTCGAGCAGGCGATGACCCATATTGGCGCAATTGTGGAAAATCCAGAAATGTACAAGTTTTTAACAGGGTATCAAAATCTTGTGTATTACGGCAGACGGCACTCTGGCGTAACAACCGAACGGATTCATGAAGTAGTGAAGCTCGTAGGGTTGGAAAATCGCATTCATGAAAAAGTTAAGCGCTATTCACTCGGCATGCGTCAGCGGCTTGGGGTTGCTCAAGCGCTGCTGCACAAGCCCTCCATTCTAATTCTTGACGAGCCGACAAATGGCCTGGATCCTGCGGGAATCCGCGAACTGCGTGATTATTTGCGCAACTTGGCGCATAAGGAAGGCATCAGTATCGTCGTATCCTCTCATTTATTGTCTGAGATGGAACTGATGTGCGATCGAGTAGCAATAATTCAGACGGGCAAGTTAATTGATGTTCGATCTATTAAGCAATTAAAGGAGCAGGCGAACAATCAACATATCGTGATTGATGTCGACAATCCGAAGGAAGCCAGAGCGCTGCTGTCGATGATGATGGCCGATCTAAGTATGCAGATCGATGGCGGGCAGCTTCACGTTTCAGCGGGGCGCAAGCAAGTTCCAGAGCTGACAAGGGCGCTTGTGCATGCAGGCATCGATGTCTATGGCATTCATGCGGCGAATCAGTCACTGGAAGATCAATTCTTGGAGCTGACAGGAGGAGAGCATATTGTCTAGCTACTACAGCCTCATTCAGAACGAGAATATGAAAATCTATCGCCGTCCGCGTACGTGGGTCATGATTGGGCTATTAATGGCAGCCATTGTGCTGCTGACGTCCATTATGGAAATTGACCAAGATCCGCGCAGGGGAGAGGGCTGGCAGCAAAATTTGATTCAAACAAATGAACATTTGAAGCAGAAGCTGGCGGATAATAGTGGAGAGATAGATCCAGAAGCGAAGATGGAGATTGCGAATCAGATTCGCCTTAATGAATACCATTTGGAGCATCAGAGCAATCCGTATGCGTTGAACATATGGAGCATCGTGAATCTCTCTTCGAAGCTGATGTTTGTTGTCATTTTATTCACTGTTGTAGTCGCGGCAGACATGTTTGCCGCAGAGTATTCGTGGGGGACAATCAAGCTGCTGCTAGTCGGGCCCGCCTCGCGCACTCGCATATTATGTAGTAAGTATGCAGCGACTCTCCTATTCGCAGTAATGCTTACTATCGTTAACATTGCGTTTTCCTTCTTGGTAGGCGGCGTTATTGAGGGATTCGGCGAATTCTCTCAACCTCTCATCAGCATCGGACAAGAGGGTGCGATTGTGGAAAACTCAAGGCTGCTTGCCTTGGTGCAAGATTATGGCTTCGGTATCATTGAGCTAGTGATGTTCACGACATTGGCATTTATGATATCTGCCGCATTCCGCAGCTCGTCCATGGCTATCGCCTTTTCTTTGTGCTTCTTGATCGTTGGAGGCAATATGGCGGCATTGTTCGCCCATTACAATTGGGGGAAATATATATTGTTCGCAAACATCAATTTACGACCGTATTTCGAGGGGACGCCGCTTCGCCCGGATATGACGCTCGGATTTTCAATAGCCGTACTGCTTGTTTACTTTGTTGTTTTCCATGTCGTTTCATGGCTCACCTTTACCAAGAGAGATGTAGCAGGATAATAAAGCAACTGCAATTATCAAGTCCGCCTATATGATAGGCGGTTTTTTTATAGGTGCATATTTTGGTTGCTTCAACTTGCTGCCCCTTGGTTTTGTGTGATACCAGCAGTAATTGTTGTAGCCATTCGCCCATGTCCGTGCATATGCTGAAGCAGAGGCATCCCGCAAAGCTCCATTTCATAAGACTAGGGACATAAATACAGGTTCGGACAAGGGGTGACTTTTGCCATCTTAATTGTCTTCGAAAATTTGTTATACTGGAGTGTATGCAAGGATAAGTATAGATTATTAATGGCAAAGAGCTTGGCATCAATGAACGCTCTAGTGATGTTACTGGCTATAATGGAAGTAAAGTAAATGAATGAAATATGAACGCTGTATGAAAAAGATAGGTAAGGATGGAATCGCATGAATAACCTCATAGAACGGTATCATGAATTACGGAAATGGATTGCGGAAGATTCGATCAAACAAGGTGAATGGCTGAAGGAACATACTTATACCCGAATGGGTGGCAAGGCTGATTTGTATGTAACACCAGATAATTATGAGTCACTGCAGGTTGTCATTGACTATGCGCGACAGCACGATCTGCCGTTGACGATTCTTGGGTTTGGCTCCAATCTAATCGTCAAAGATGGAGGAATTCGAGGCATTGTCGTCAATTTGAACAAGTTAAACAAGATTGAGCGCAGTGGAGATCAGATCATTGCGCAAAGTGGTGCGGCGATTATCGACGTGTCGCGTGCGGCACGAGAGCATCATCTGTCTGGATTGGAATTCGCTTGTGGCATTCCGGGTTCCGTAGGTGGAGCATTGTACATGAATGCAGGAGCCTATGGCGGTGAGATTGCAGATGTATTGGAAAGTACATTAGTGCTTACTCCTGAAGGTGAACTGGTTCGACTCACGAAGGAGCAGCTCGAACTGGGTTACCGTCGCAGCAACATCGGCCCGAATGGATATATGGTTCTGGAAGCGACATTCTCGCTTACGCCAGGGGATTATGATGCAATTAAGGCAAAGATGGATGAACTGACATTTTTGCGCGAGTCTAAGCAGCCGCTTGAGTACCCGTCCTGCGGTAGTGTATTCAAGCGTCCTCCAGGGCATTATGCCGGTCAGCTCATTCAAGAATCCGGTTTGCAGGGGACGCGCATTGGCGGTGCGGAAGTATCAACTAAGCATGCTGGATTCATCGTCAATGTAGACAACGCGACTGCAAGTGAGTATATCTCGCTCATTCGCCACGTGCAGAAAACAGTCAACGAACGGTTCGGCGTCGAACTCGAAACCGAAGTGCGCATTATCGGCGAAGACGAATAGATCGATCAGTCGATAAATTGTGTGTAAACAGTATCTCGCCCCTTTTCTGTTGCAAGATGTTACAAGGTGTTGCAAGGTGTTGCAAGATGTTACAAGGTGTTGCAAAGAGTTGCAAAGAGTTGCAAAGAGTTGCAAAGACCCAAAAGCCAAAACAGCCAAAACAGCAGAAGAGGTACGGCATCGCGAACTGAATACTTAAATGGATGGAGCCCTATGGGACACCAGAGTGCAATTTCAGCTTGAATGGAATATCTCTGGCACACCTATAGGGCTCTTCATGTGTAATGAAGTTTGTTCTCCGTTCGTTGTCCTCATTTGATGGAAAAAGTGGCGGAATGTCCATTGTAAAGTGGACACACTTTTAGAAAAGAGATAAACTTCTCCTTACAGTTTGACTTCTATATATAGTGTTTTTGTTTTAATTATGCGCAATATATAGAAAAATTCCTTACTCAAATAACATATGCTACAATGTCCACCTTTGTATGGACATTTTGTGGTTTGTCCTCCCTATAGATACATAGCACAAACAAAATGAATACCTACTTATCTTGGTATAACTAGATATGTTCGCATAGTTAATAAATGCTCAATTGCTTCGACACGGTAATCGTGTCTAACCACGTAACTGTCTGCATACCTATTCGGATGATTATCGGCATGTTCGTCTATAGAGTATATGGTGCTCTTCTGCATACTAACGGTGTAATTGTCGATGGCATCTATTTTGTACATTAATCGCGTAACCGTCTATGGTTTCTAATCGATGTCTATTTACGTTCATTTTAAGGCGATTTTCCGCTATGTCTGCTCGTGAAACTATCCGATGTAGCTATTTATCCGACGTAGCTATGCATCCTAGAAGGAAGCAGGCTGCAGTACGCGGTGGAGCACACGGATCGTTCGTGCGACAATGTCGCGGACATCGTCTGGCGTGGCGCATAGCGGCAGCCAGAAGTAGAGGGTGTCCCCGAGCGGGCGGAGGATGAGTCCCTCCTCGAACCCCGCCTCGTATATGCGCGTCCCGATGCGCAGCTCGTGCGGGAATGGTTTGCGGCGTTCGGCGTCTTCGTACAGGTCGAACGCCGCAACGAGGCCGATCTGCCGCACATTTGCCACGTGGGGCAGATCGGCAATGCCGCGCATAGCCTCGCTGAGCGCGGCTATGGCGCCCTGCGCCTGTTCGAGCGTACGCTCCTCCTCGAACAGGCGCAGGGAGGCAAGGGCCACGGCGCACGCCACTGGATTGCCGGTGAAGCTGTGGCCGTGGAAAAATGTTTTCTGCGCCGCGTAATCATCATAGAACGCGGCGTAGATGCTGTCGCGGCACAGCGTAGCCGCGAGCGGCATGATGCCTGCGGTCAGCCCCTTGCTGAGGCACATAATATCGGGGCTGACCCCGGCGTGCTCACAGGCGAACATCCTGCCTGTTCGCCCGAACCCTGTTGCGACCTCGTCCGCAATGAGATGGACATCGTACGCCGAACACAACTCGCGCAAGCCCTGCATATAAGCTGCAGGCGTCATGATCATGCCGCCTGCACCCATCAGCATCGGCTCAACGAGAATGCCCGCGATCGTATCTCCTTCGCGCTCGAACAGCTCGCGCACCGGCGCGAGTGCCGCTTCTGCGACCTCCTGTTCGCCAGCAGGCCCGGACATGCGCGCGGCGCGCATATCCGGCGCAGGCACACGGTGGGCATGGAACAGAAGCGGCTTGAACAGCGAATGATAGAGCGGTACGCCGCCTACACTTACCGCACCCAATGTATCTCCATGGTAACTGCCTTCCAAATAGACGAACTTCGTCTTCGACGAGCGTCCGATCTGCTGCCAATATTGGAAGGACATCTTAATGGCCACCTCCACGG
Source organism: Paenibacillus sp. B1-35 (assembly GCF_050474385.1). Taxonomy (NCBI): domain Bacteria; kingdom Bacillati; phylum Bacillota; class Bacilli; order Caryophanales; family Paenibacillaceae; genus Paenibacillus; species Paenibacillus sp. B1-35. Next base: position 190,290 of record NZ_JBCHVJ010000004.1, on the reverse strand, counting down.
CAGTCGAGCCATTATCCGAATAGAACACTTTATTGAGTCCTTCCGGGCTGATTTGCACCAGCTTTTCCGCAAGCTCAATGCCAGGGGCATGCGTTAATCCGCTGAACATGATGTGGTCAAATTGCTCCAACTGCTCAGCAATAGCTGCCTTGATGCGGGGATGCCCGTGTCCGTGCAAATTGCACCACCATGAAGACACGGTATCGTAGTAACGCCTCCCCTCCGCATCATACAGGTACATGCCTTCAGCTCGCTCAATCAGCACATGATCGCGTTCGGCATACTCCTTCATTTGGGTGAATGGATGCCAGACATAGATTCGATCCTTGTGCAGAAGCGCTCTCCTTCTTTCATTTTCCATTTTCTTACCAGCTCCTTAGCAACGAATGTTCATGCAGCGCCCATAATTGTTAACCTATTATATAAATTAAAGGTTAACAAAAGTAACCCCTCATAGCAATGCCCTTGAGGAAGAAAGATCAATTCAGACTAGACTACATCTACAGACGGAGCAGCTTATTCACCTGGAGAACGAATGAAAGATCATTCGGGGGGCGCTTGTTGTCGTAGAGATGATTAGGTATTATTTGACATATGAGGAGGGATGAATCGTGAACCCTGTTATTTACGAACTCGACCATGTGAGTCAAATGTATAAACGCGGCAAGGTAAAAGCAAATATAGATATTTCTTTGCAAGTACAGGACGGAGAAATTTTGGGCGTGCTGGGTCCGAATGGAGCAGGTAAATCGACGTTGATTAAGCAAATGATCGGGCACCTGAAGCCAACGGAAGGAAGGGTGCTATTCAAGGGTATGGATGTATCGCGCCATACGAAGCATGTGGCACAGCAGGTTGCCTATTTTTCGCAGGATCCGCATGTTTTGTCTGCGCTAAAAGCACAAGAAGCGCTGGAGTTTACTGGACGTCTGCGGGGAATGACAAAATCGGAAGCCCTAAGACAGTCAGCGGAGCTGCTGGAGATGATGGGATTGTCTGACTCTCGCCATAAGCAGCTAAAGCATTTGTCTGGCGGGCAACGGCGTATGATTGGCATCGGAACTGCATTGATCGGCCGCCTGCCAATCCTTATTTTCGACGAGCCGACGAATGAATTGGATCCCACGAACCGCCGCCTCGTATGGAATCTAATTAAGGAGCGCAATCGTGAAGGAGCAACCATTATCCTCGTTACACACAACGTGCTTGAGGCAGAGCAGGTAGTGGATCGAGTTGCAGTGGTCAATCATGGACGCTTGCTAGTAATTGATGCGGTTGCGAAGCTGAAGCAGAAGGTCGATCAGCGGCTCAAATTCGAGCTGACCACGGAATTCGGCTGCCGTGAGGCTGCTGAGCAGGCTTTGAGACAATGGGGGCAGCTTCATGTTGATGGCGAGAACCGGCTTCGTTTGCTCGTAGACAAATCAGAAGCGAGCCTTGTGCTTGATTATATTGTTCGTTCTCCTCACTTACCGATCGAAGAGTACGCGGTAAAGCCGCCAAGCTTGGAGGATGTATATTTCCATATAGATCGTCAAGCAGAGCAGGAGGTGCAGAAAGTATGAAATCAGAAGCAGCAAGCAGACCTGATATCGTCAGCCAGTCTGCGGTCAAAGCGGCAGTCCCGTTGGAAGGCACAAGAGGAATTGGTCGGCAATTGACAGAGTTCATGATCCTTACCCGAATTCAATACGCCAACATTCGCGATTCGTGGGCGTGGGTTCTTTTGATGGCAACGGTATTCCCATTTACGACCATGCTTTTCATGATTTCTTTTACAGACAATCCGAGTCATGAAGCGTTGGTTCGAATCGTTGCCGGCAACCTCATCTTCGGTATTATCGTCACGGGGATGAACTCCATGGGGCAGGAGATATCGTGGCAGAAGCATCAAGGTCATTTTACGTACTATTCTTCATTGCCGATATCCAAGCTGAACTTCGTAATCGCCAATATGCTGAAAGGCTTAATGAGCACCCTTCCTTCCTTTGTATTGCTTGCAGCAGTTGGAAAATGGGGGTACGGCATTGATTTTCAAATTACATGGGCGCTGCCGATTGTTGTGTTATTGTCCTTGACCAGTGTTGTCGGCGTAGGCGTAGGCATCGGCTTCTGGTCGCCGAATCATCAACTGACCAATATGCTTGTTCAGGTACTTATGATGTTCGTTACATTTCTGTCGCCTGTCATGGTCGAAATGCATCAGCTTCCATCAATGTTGCAGTGGGCGTCCTATATTTTCCCGACTACCTATGCGGCAGAGGCGATGCGGGGCGTGCTTTTGACAGGCTGGACGACAGATGTCATGCAGAACAGCATCGTATTGCTGGGGTACAGCATTGCATCGATTCTTGCCATTCATTATTTAGTGAAATGGCGTGTCGGAGAATAGGATTCACATGTTGTTCCGCAAGAGGCGCTGACGACCGTTATAGGTTGGGCAGCGCCTCTTGCATGTGATACAATTACCGCATAGATGATGTTGTGTATAGATTTGGAAGTGCATGTTTTGCGATGAATATTAAATCTAGAAGCTGCATGGAAGGAGAGGTTCAGGATGATACATGGATTGGGGCATGACATTATCGAAATCGAGCGTGTAAACAAGCTGCTGCATGATCATATAGGTATACGATTTATTGCTCGCATACTAACAGAGCGGGAACAGGCAGTTTATGCGGCTAAGGGTGGACGTCAGGTTGAATTTGCCGCTGGTCGTTTTGCTGCGAAGGAAGCGATCGTCAAGGCTTTTGGCACAGGTATCGGGGAAGTGATCTCCTTTCAGGATATCGAAATTTTGCCGAATCAGCTTGGCAAGCCGATAGCCCGTCTCAGTAAGGCTGCATGGCAGCGGCTTGGCTTGTCCAGCAGCGAATATCGAATTCACCTCAGCATCTCGCATCAGCCGAGCATTGCGTCGGCACAGGCTATAGTAGAATGGCGTACGTCTGATACATAGTGAAAATGGGGGAGGCAAGATGATGATACAGGAAGAAGTGCTTCTGGAGGTATGCGACTACATTGGATGTGACAGATCGGAGCTGCGTCAAATTGGAGGATATTTTCATAACGTCTTTGAGGCCGCTATAGTGGGGAGTAGTCCCGTTATTGTGAAGGTGTATGAGTATGGCACTCATCATGCAGAGCGAATTCAGTCTGAAGTCGAATGGGTGCAATATCTCCATGAACGCGGCATTTCTGTTGCTCCACCGGTGCTGCTGCGAGGCCAGCTTGTTCATTCTTTGCCGACTCATTTTTTTACTATATATGAAAAAGCCTTAGGCCAGCCTATCCATCACCAGAACGAACAATTGTGGAACGAACGCTTTTTCAAAGATTGGGGAGCAGCTCTAGCGCAGTTGCATACGGCTGCAGAAGCCTATGAAGGGCCTTCTCTTGTACGCCCGCATTGGCATGAGCATGAACTGTACAAGAAGGAGGATCTGCAAGTCGATCCCATTGTACTGGCAAAATGGAAGGAATGCTGCAGATGGATGTCTGAGCAGCCTGTTACCTCAGCCGAATATGGATTAATTCACGGGGATCTTCATCAGAATAATCTTCTCGTCGAACGGAACTCCCCGGTAATCATAGACTTCGGAGACAGCGAGTATCATTGGTACGCCTATGATGTGGCAATTGCCATCTATCATGCAGTCTCCACTGTGCAAGCTCCAGAAGAGAGGCGAAACTTCGCCGAACAGTTCTATCACGCATTGATGGAAGGCTATTCACGATTTCGCTCCACAAACCTAATTACACCACGATTGAATGACTTCATTGATTTTCGGCATGTATATTCCTATATATACCATTGTACCTATGCAGATTTCAGCAAACTAACTGACAAGCAGACCCACTTTTTGAACGATATGAGACAATCCATTGGCGAGCACAAGAGCTACCTAGGATTTATACTTGTATGATTGGAAAAGCGTAGAACTCAAGCATACCAAGCATGCATGATCAGGAACAGAACGTGATGCAGTGCACCAAAGCAATTGTATAACAATGCAGCAATTATAAAGAATAAATGAAATCGAATTCATTGTGAGCATGATAAGTATCTCGTTTATGGTATTGGCAGGGAGGATGCCGCAGCAGCAGCTAGATTTGCGATGAGCTCTAAACAGGTAGAGGCTGGCCATTCTGATCAATCAGGGCAACAATTGAGAATCAATAGATAAGGGAGCCTCCTTAGGAGCCTCCCTTGCTTTATTTTAATTTCATCATGTTATGTATACAAGTAATGCTCTATGCTTTATCATTTCGCTTCAAGATTGTCTACATACTGCTTCGCTTCAACGAGTGACATGCCGAGCGTTCTCGAGCTTTTTTGATGGCGGATACTTTCTTGCCTTCGCGAATAAGCTGTATCACCTCATCGTGAGCGGGGTGGGGAGGCAGGCCGTCTTGGCCTCTTTACTATTATAGTTGGAAATAAAGGCCAATCAAAGCAAAAGACGGCTTTCCGCCGTCTTGTTACATTGCCAAGATATTTCTAGTGCAGAAGTATGAACTACTTTTTGCTGGCGAGCCAATCGGCAATTTTGTCGATCTCTTCCTTTTCCAGACGTCCGCCCTGTGCAGGCATGAGCTTTCCGCCATTTTCAATCGTATTTGCAATTTCATCCTTCGTCAGCTTGCTGCCGATCTTTTGCAGGTTTGACTCTGGCCCCATCATCCCCTGCATCTCAGTGCCGTGACACTGCATGCAATTGTTTTTATATAGCGTGACAACTTCTTCCGGCCCTTCAAGCGCCGCTGATTCTTTGGCATTTCCTGAGCTGCTCTCATTGCCGCCGCTTGCTCCACCGCCGCATCCGGCAAGCAGTCCAAGCAGGGCAATACCAGCGATGATTGGCATGAAGCGTGTGTACATTCGACGTTTTGGCACGAACGATGCCCTCCATTTCTATTGGGACATTTCTTTACTATAAGTATAGAAATTCCAGTACCCCTCCTGCAAGCTCTGATGTGGATTGTTGGCAGAACGTTCACAACTGGCTCCCTTCATGTATAATGGGCAGGGAGACTACGAATATACCATATAGACCTGCTAGAAATTGTATAGAAAAGAGATAAGAGACAGGAGGCCGTCATGGACGAGCAAAAGAGATATTTCAGCCGCGAGCTTCTGCTCTGGTATCGGGCGAATAAGAGGGATCTGCCTTGGCGGCGTCAATCGAATCCCTATTACACATGGGTATCTGAAATTATGCTGCAGCAGACGCGTGTAGAGACAGTAAAGCCGTATTTCGAACGTTTTATCGGGAAATTCCCTACCGTCGAGGCATTGGCGGATGCGCCTGAAGAGGAAGTGCTGAAGGCATGGGAAGGGCTCGGATACTATTCCCGGGCGCGTAATTTACAGGCTGCGGCACGGGAAGTGAAGGAAAAATACAGCGGACAAGTCCCCGATGACAAAGCAAAGGTGTCCGCGTTAAAAGGCATTGGGCCTTATACATCCGGTGCGATTATGAGCATCGCCTTCAATCGGCCGGAGCCGGCCGTGGATGGCAATGTGATGCGGGTGCTGTCGCGTTATTTCCGTCTGCATGACGATATTGCGAAGCCATCTACGCGCGTGCATATGGAGCATTTAGCGCAGGAGCTTATTCCGGAAGGCTGCGCATCGGACTTTAACCAGGCATTGATGGAGCTTGGCGCGTTAGTATGTACGCCGAAATCCCCTTCATGTCTGCTCTGCCCGGTTATGGAGCATTGCGAAGGCCGCATGGCTGGAGAAGAACTCATTCTGCCGATCAAGACAAAAGCCAAGCCGCCGAAACCGGAGCTGCGATATGCAGTATTGATCGAGGGTACAGGGGAGCATGAGGGCAAGGTGCTCGTGCGTCAGCGGCCGGATACCGGTTTGCTGGCAAAAATGTGGGAGCTGCCTCATATTCTTGTGCCGAAGCAGGTGGGCATTGTCGGGATGAGCGACACAGAGTCGTTCGCGATTCTGCATCATTCTTTGTTGGCAGAAGGGTTAGACGTTGTGCCGATTGAGCATTGGATGGACGCAGAGCATACGTTCAGTCACATCCATTGGCAGATGCGCGTATATCGCTGTACTCTGCGTAGCTTGAAGCCGAAGGACAATACAGTATATACATGGGCGGGCCCGGAAGAGATGAAGGAACTTGCTTTTCCGAATGTATTCGTCCGATTGTTAAAAAATCGCTTTCAGTAATCCATTTAGTTACTTTCGTGGCATATATTCTGGTGTAAATATTAAAGATTTACTAGACAAATTAAAGGGTGCTTGCCGTTTAGGCGGAAGTTCCCTTTTTTTCTATTTCGTAAACGTTTACAATGGTCACGACAACATTGTGGAAGCGTTACCAAAGTTAGGAGATACTTCGGATACGCTCGTTGAGACATTGGATTTGTCGACATCAAGAGAAAGATCGTCACTTTGGAGGGGATTCTAAATGAAACGATTGAAACCGACTATACTTTCCCGAGGTCAGATAAAACGCAAATTTGCCTTGATGCTCAGCACGGCGATGATCGCCGGGTCGCTTGTAGGCTTTGCAGGTCAGGCGGAGGCTGCGCAGCCGCTTTCCTCATACTGGTATCCGAATACGCTCTTGTCGTGGTCGGCACAGACTGACAAGGATGCGGCATTCAACCGCAGCTCTGTAAAGCTGGACACTTCCCGTGTGCAGGGAGCGAAGGTGAACCCGAATGCGAAGACAGACGCGAAAGTTATGGCGCTTGCTTCGATGTACAAAAATACGAGCGGTGCGCCATCGCAAGGCAATGACAACTTCCATGGCTATGCGTTCAGCTACTGGCAGTATGTAGACAAGCTGATTATGTGGGGCGGCTCTGCCGGGGAAGGCTTGATCGTTCCTCCGAGTGCGGACGTAATTGATGCAGCGCACAAGAATGGTGTACCGGTATATGGCACTGTATTTCTTCCACAAAAGGAGCACGGCGGAAAAATCGAATGGATGCGTGATCTGATCCAGCAGCGTGAGGACGGAACATTCCCGGTTGCAGATAAGCTGATTGAAGTTGCAAAATATTATGGCTTCGATGGCTGGTTCATTAACCAGGAGACACAGGGCGGCACACCGGAAGATGCGCAGAACATGCAGAAGTTTTTGAAATATTTGCAGAAAATTAAGCCTTCTAATATGGAAATTATCTGGTATGACTCCATGGTGAAGGATGGTCCTGTGAAGTGGCAAGGTGGACTGACGGACAATAATAAAATGTTCTTCCAAGACGGGGAAGAGCGCGTAGCGGACAATATGTTCATCGATTTCCGTTGGCAGTTCAAGAAGGAAGGCAAGTATGATTTCATAACGCCATTCCAGAACTCGCCGAAGATAGCTGAGCAATTGAAGCGGGATCGCCATGAATTGTTTGCGGGCATGGACTTGGAAGGCGGCGGCGGATATCAAGGCGAGTACAACTTCCCGGTATTGTTCCCGGAAGGACAGGATGCGGTGACATCGCTTGGTTTGTATCGCCCGGACTGGGCGTTCAATACGACAAAGACGAATGATGAATTCATGCAAAAGGAGCAGCGTCTATGGGTAGGCGACAGCCTCGATCCTTCCAAGACGAAGGCCAATGATTGGGCTTGGCGCGGCATTGCGCATGATATCGTAGATAAGACGGTCATTACGAAATCGGATTTCGTGACGCATTTCAATACGGGTAACGGAACGCAGTTCAGCGTGTTTGGCAAGAAGGTTCGCGACCGTGAATGGTTTAACCGCAGTTTGCAGGACATTTTACCGACTTGGCGCTGGATGGTGGATGAATCAGGTCAGAAGATTGCACCTAGTTTCGACTTCACGGATTCCTTCTATGGCGGCAGTTCCTTGAAGCTTCAAGGCAAGGTTGCAGAAGGCACATCCTCCAATGTGAAGCTGTACAAGACGGATGTAAAGGCAACTTCTACTTTGCAAATGTCGCTTACATATCGGTCAAACGATCCGAAATCTGCTAATTTGAACATTGGCGTTGCGTTTGAGGGAGCACCGGATACGTATACATTCGTGAAGCCTTCTACAACGAAGGCTGCTGGCGCGAAGGGCGACTGGACTCAGGCTACCTATGACTTGAGCCCATATGCTGGCAAAAAAATCGTTGGCGTATCCGTTCAAGTAGAGGGCAAGGTCAATGACAATCTATACGAAGCGAATGTAGGAGAGCTTACAATTCGTGATCAGAATGACAAGGCGCCTGCTCTCGGTCAAGTATCAGATGTTCGTGTGATCGAAAATGACGTTCGCGACGGCATTTATGCAGATGCTCGCTTGACATGGACAGCGCTTGGCGATGATGTGCAGTACTATCAAGTGTATCGCGTGAAGCCGGACGGCTCCCGTGAGTTCATGGGCGCAACAGGCAACAATTATTACTATGTGTCTGAAATGAAGCGCAACGGTATGGAGGAGACGACACAACTGGCAGTTGTTCCTGTGAACCGTCACTATGAAGAAGGACGAATGGCAATGACTTCGTTCGATTGGCCTGAATACCCGTCCCCTAAGGCAGACTTCGAGGCCGATAAGACGTTCGTGGCGCCAGGGGAAGAAGTTCAGTTGACGGATAAATCCTCTGAAGTGACAACAGAATGGGAATGGAGCTTCCCGGGAGGAACACCTGAAACGAGCAAGGAACGCAATCCGAAGGTAAGCTTCGCGAAAGAAGGCACGTACGAAGTGAAGTTGATCGCGAAAAACGCGGTCGGTGAAGATGTGATGACGAAGTCGCAGCTTATTACGGTATCGAAGGATGCAGCTTTCCGTGCTGAGGACTTGGCCAAGGGTGCAAAAACGGAAGCATCCAGCTTCGTTAATGATAGTGAGGCGCCCCAGTTCGCCGTTGATGGCGAAATACATACAAAATGGTGTGCTGTCGGCGATGAAAAGCATTGGCTGAAGGTTGATTTGGGCAAGGAGTACGATGTAACGCAATTTATCGTGCACCATGCGGAAGCAGGCGGTGAATCCGCTTCCTTCAACACACGCGCATTTACGATCCAACTCAGCACAGACGGCGAGAATTGGACGGATGCTGTGAAGGTAACGGACAACGAGAAGGGTACATCCAAGCATGCGATTGCCAAAACAAAAGCACGCTATGCACGCCTTAACGTAGAGAAAGCAACACAAGGCGGAGATACAGCAGCTCGTATTTACGGCTTCGAGGTGCAAGGCATTAAGAATGTGTCTGCCCAATAATAGGTGTCAAAGATTTAATCGAGTCTTCCGACTCCCGCCGACTTTGGTCGGTGGGAAGTTGGGAGGCTTTTTTTATGCCATGTTTGTTTGATTTATCAAGGCACTGGGCAGGAATGTAATTGGGTTAAAATATAATAACGTTTCATTTATGTTATATTGATTATATTCTGATTATCATGTACTTTGATGAACAGCGTAAAATGAAGCGAGAAGCATCACATAAATAAGAATTGAAAGAGCAACTAATCGAAAATGGATCGCAGCACAACGAGGTGTGCAGGCGATGCACTCTATCGAATCGATTAGCTTGATTAATGAAATGACAGAGGATAAAGGGGCGACATGAAATGGCTGAGCGTATTATTCTTCCTTTCGGAGATCCGATATTGCGCAAAAAGTGCAAGCCGGTAACGGAGCTGAATGCACGCACGATATCGCTGCTGAATGATATGAAGGATACTTTATATGCGAAGAAGGGGAGAGCGGGACTCGCTGCACCCCAGATCGGGATTTTGCGTCGTGTCATCGTCATGGACGTTGGAGATGGCTTGATCGAACTGATTAACCCTGAGGTGGTAGAGACGGCCGGCGAGCAAGAAGGGATGGAAGCCTGCTTGTCCTATCCTGGATACTACGGCAGAGTAAAGCGATACCAGTATATTAGAATAACAACGATGAACCGAGACGGTAAGACCGTTACTTTAGAAGGCGAAGATTTCCTCGCACGCTGCATCCAGCATGAAATGGATCATTTGGACGGCGTGCTGTTCATTGATCGGGTCGAGGATGACTATCTTGTTCATGGAGCGAATCATCAGCATTTGCCGCTGCTCCATGCATTAAAGCTGGCATCACCCGAACAGCATGCCTAAGGGGATCGTTCATGCATTTCAAATATCGGCAAGCAACTCATCGATTAAACTCATTGCCGAAGTATGCACGTTGGATAACGAGTACTATGTAGGGTGTCTTTCATTATTGAAGCGGCGGGGTTATATATAAAGAAGCACGGAAGGGTTGAGGTGAGGATGGTGCGGGAGCACTGTCCTTTTTTCGTACATACGGGGATTTCCGACCGTAACCCATTATTCAATCCGTTCCTAATACACGGGAAATTTGAAGCTGGGATAGAAGTTGGCAGCAGCCCCACTATAGAAGCGGAACATCGCTATTGTATCGTTCTTGCAAGCTGCTAGCGATAGAGCAAGGCTTGCTGCTCCGTTCAAGGTGAATGGTGAAATGAACCTTTGCAAGAGCAGCAAGGATGAATTAACTATTTAGTCCGCATCAGCTTTGGGAGAGTATCTTATATACCTGCCGCAAGTCTTCTTATGCAGTAATTTTATCGAGTATCATCAAGGCCGCACCGATGGCCAGCGCCTCATCGCCATAGCTGCCCTTGCTGAATACGACCTGATATTGCGGATAATGATAGGTTTTGCGAATCGCAGTTTGCGTTGCAGTATAGAAAAATAAATCATTCGCGCTCATGAGCGGCCCGCCTAATACCACCTTCTCCGGATGGAGTATATTGAGCAGGTTCGCAAGCCCGATGCCGAAATAAGTAGCCGCCTGCGTAACGATCTCTGTGGCAAGCGGATCACGCCGCTGCAAAGCCTCCATAATATGTGCATAGGTGACAGTGTTCCCTGAACCGGCTATTTGCTCAAGCAGACTGCGGCGGCCCATACGGATGAGCGCATTCGCTTCCCGTTCGATGGCATATATAGTGGCATAGGACTCCAGACAGCCGTAGTTGCCGTCTCCAGTACGAGGGGGAATGCCATCAGCCTGAATGATCATTTGTCCAAGCGAGCCTTCCATATCGACAGCACCGTAAATAAGCTTCCCTTCAGACATCATTGCAGAGCGCAGTCCAATGCCAACATGCACATACAGCATATGCTGTACATCTCTGGAACGATTGGCCCATGCTTCTGCCTTTATCGCTGTATTTGCTCCATTATCGAGCATAATGGGGATGTTCAATTGACGTTCCAGTTCACTGACAATAGAGACATTCTCCCAGCCTGAAGACGGGAAGAAGCTTGGCTGCAGAATCGTTCCTGCAAATCGATCCAGCGGACCGACAGCGCCAATGCCAAGACCGATAATTTTGTCCGTGCTGAGCTTATGCGTACTCATCCATTGCTTAATCTGCTTCGTTACTTCCACTATTACATATTCCGGCGTCATATGGGCAGTCATAGGCCATTCCGCCGTGTCGATTTTGTTTCCTGCTGCATTGAGCATGACAAGACGGGAAGAGGTGCGGGAAATATCCAGACCGAAGGCATATCCGTAGTCAGGAACGACACGGTACAGAATGGGTCTGCGCCCGCCGGTAGAAGCACCGAAGCCGCACTCCGCGATTAACCCGAGCGCAGTCAGTTCCTCCAGTACACGCGTCAGCGTACTAACGGTAAGCCCGCTGTACTGAAGTAAATCCAGCTTTGATATTTCATCAGTGCGTCGGATGAATTGAAATACTTCCTTCGCTTTGGAGGAAGCGATATGTTGTTCCAAAGATTTATCCATAAATAACAATCCCCGCTATTCCTGACAATAGAATGACGGCTATTGGATGGAGCTTCAACTTCATCAGCGCAAGCAGCGCGCAAGCGAAAATTGCGACTGGAAGAAGTGAAGACAATGTCCACGTTGCTGCAAGCCCGGAAGGCATCGCCATATTGACCGCTGCGTAAGCGATCAAGGCAATTACGGCTGGCTTCATGCCGTCAAGTGCAGACTGCACCCAATGATTATCATACACGCGGTAGAAAATAGTGGCAATAAGCAGCATGATGATGGCCGAAGGCAAGACTACGCCAAGCGATGCGACGATGCTGCCGATCCAGCCTGATGCAGTATACCCCACGTATACAGCACTGTTCATGGCAATGGGTCCGGGAGCCATGCCGGCAAGCGCGATAGCCTCGGTATATTGTTCGGCTGTCATCCATTGATGGGACAATGCCTCATGCTCAATGACGGGCAGCATCGCATAACCGCCGCCGAAGGAGACGAATCCGAGTTTAAAAAAAGTCCAAAATAATTCCCATAGCATGGTGCATCCTTCCTTCTCGTTCGAATATGGGAGGCTGATACAGCGTCTTATACCGCTCGATTGCTGCGTTGCTTAGTCTGGCGGGAGCGAGATGCACTGCTGCCTGAACGTGGGGGCTTGGAGTGGTCATGCGGATGATTTCGCAGAAAGCTGCCGCGGTTCACCCATTCAAGTACAATACCGGCGAATGCGCCAAGGACTAAGACAAGAATGGGATGGATCGATGTCCAAAACAGCAGCGCAAGTGAGGTGAGAGTGATTCCCCAAGCGAAGCCATGGTGCAAAGTGCGTGAGCCAAGTCGAATCGCTGCATACACGATGAGTGCAACGACAGCAGGCTTAATACCGGTCAACGCAGCCTGAACATACGGTTGGTCGCGAAATCCAGCTGCTCCTATGCATAAAAGCAGCATAATTGCGATGGTAGGCAAAGAGATGCCGATAACTGCAGCAGCTAAGCCAGATAACCCAGCAATTCGGTAGCCGACAAGAGCGGCGACATTAACGCCTATCCCGCCAGGGGCCGCCCCCGCAAGAGCTGTAATCTCTCCCATATCGTCTTCTTGTAGCCATTGACGCTTCTCCGCAATTTCTCGCTCAATGACGGGCAATATCGCATAACCGCCACCGAAGGTAGTCGGCCCAATTTTGCTAAAGGTCAAGAATAGCTGAAGGAGAAGAGAGCGCTTGTTCACGTGCAGCGCGGGACGGTGATCGTGTTGGTTCATGGAGTTCCTCATCCCTTCGTTTCAATCGTATTATAGCGTTAGTATATCGTACTTAATTTCATTTTGGAATAAACTTTTCGAAAATGTATAATTGACTGTATGTAATGAGTGCGATAAATTGAGGGGGAATGGTTTCTTAAAAGGAGTTTATTCTATTTTGAAATTATGATGACGGGCTTGCGATTAGGGGATGGGAAATGTGGAGATGCGGGTGTAATTCTCGTTCATGTTAAAAAATGAAGGTTTTTGCTGCATTCTGATGTAACCGCCTTCATTGTTTACGTATATAAGGAAGGCTGTAGAAAGTTCAGTAAACTTGTGGCAGGGGGCTTCTATATATTAATATGGAATTATTAACGTAAGAAAGCAGGCAGCGTGTGCAACCGGAAGCGGGAGCCGATGCCAGAGGGGGTACATTGGATAAACGAATATCTCTCGGGCTGTATGTTCTCGCTGCTGTAATCATCTTGATGTACCATGAGAAGCTGCTTGCTATGCTTCGCCATTTGGAGCCTGGTACAGGTACGCTCGTCATTTTGTTTTTGACTGCTGTCGCCATATCCTTAGTTCCTGTGATTCCTTTCGGTGTTGTGGCAGGAATTATTGGCGCCGCTTATGGTTTCTGGATCGGGGGCTGGATCAATGTGGCGGCCTCGACATTAGGTGCTGCATTCATGTTCCTGGCTGTGCGATGCGGAATGTCTAAGCAGGGAAGACAAGCTATGGAACGAATTCACTTGTTGCGAAGCTTTAATCAATTAATGGAACACAACGCGTTCGCAGCTGTGCTTATCGGACGGATGATTCCCATTATCCCGGCTGTGGCAATTAATGCGTATGCGGCGATGCTAGCTATCCCGCTGCGAACCTTCATGGTGGCAACGGTACTGGGGAAGCTGCCCGTTATGTTCTTGTTTGCCTATGTCGGGGAGCAATTGCTTCAAGACTGGACAAGGATTCCGGTCGTTTTGCTTCTATATGCCGTGTATGTAGCTGGCATTTATGGAATACATCGAGTCGTAGAGAGAAGCCGGACAAGGCGTAGTCGCACGTAGCGGCATAAGAATCGCGATTATATTGTTATGGAGGAAAAGTGGAACATGTCCAACATCGTATCAAACATTACACAGCTCATTGGCAATACACCCTTAATGGAGCTAAACAATTATAACCGCAAGCATGACCTTGGGGCGAGAATTGTCGCGAAGCTGGAAGCATTCAATCCAGGCGGAAGCGTGAAGGATCGGATTGGCTATGCGATGATCAGGGCTGCCGAAGAGCAGGGGATTATCGACCGCAGCTCGGTTATTATCGAACCGACGAGCGGCAACACGGGCATTGCATTGGCGAGTGCCGCGGCTGCACTTGGATATCGAATTATTATAACGCTGCCGGATACGTACAGTGTAGAGCGCATTAAGATGATGAAGGCGCTAGGGGCGGAGTTAGTGCTTACACCTGGGTCAGAAGGCATGCAGGGTGCTATTCGGAAGGCAGAGGAACTTGCGGAAAGCATCCCGAATTCGTTCATTCCGCAACAATTTGATAATAAGGCGAATCCAGAAGTGCACCAGAAGACAACAGCACAGGAAATATGGCGCGATACAGATGGAGAAGTGGATATTTTCGTTGCTGGGGTCGGCACTGGCGGTACGATCAGCGGTGTGGGCCGTGTTTTGAAGGAAAACAAGCCATCGGTACGAATTACAGCGGTTGAGCCTGCTGATTCACCGGTTCTATCAGGTGGGAATCGGGGGCCGCATATGATACAAGGGATTGGCGCGGGCTTCGTTCCAAATACATTCGACCGCAATATTGTTGATGAAATTATTCGCGTGACGAATGAAGAAGCATTCGCTGCAGCGCGTGAGTTGGCGAAGCAGGAGGGCTTCTTAGTTGGGATTTCCTCCGGCGCTGCTTTGGCAGCAGCAACACAGCTGGCAAAGCGACCGTCGAATGCAGGCAAGATGATCGTGGTGCTACTTCCGGATACGGGGGAGCGATATCTGTCAACGCCGCTGTTCGAGAACTAAGAGTTGAGTCGGCTTCCTGTAGACAACAAAACAGCCGTCCTGAGGCAAAAGACTGCCAGGGGACGGCTGTTTTTTTATTCCCGATTACTTGTTCAAAGCATCTTCGTAACGTTTTTCAACTGCTGGCCAGTTCACAACGTTCCAGAATGCAGCGATGTAGTCAGGGCGTTTGTTTTGGTATTTCAAGTAGTATGCATGCTCCCATACATCCAAGCCAAGGATAGGCGTTTTGCCTTCCATAACCGGGCTGTCTTGGTTAGGCAAGCTGTATACGGACAATTTGCCGTCAGCATCTACTGCAAGCCATGCCCAGCCGCTGCCGAAGCGTGTAGCTGCAGCCTTTGCAAAATCTTCTTTGAATTTGTCCAAGCCGCCAAGCTCATTGTTGATGGCATCAGCCAATTTGCCGGAAGGCTGGCCGCCGCCGTTAGGGCCGATGATTTCCCAGAACAAGGAATGGTTCGCATGGCCGCCGCCATTGTTGCGTACCGCTGTACGGATGTTCTCAGGAACAGCATCCAAGTTAGCGATCAGTTCGTTTACAGATTTATCTTGCAATTCTGGAGCAGATTCCAAAGCTGCGTTCAAGTTCGTCACATAGGTGTTGTGGTGACGATCGTGGTGAATCATCATTGTTGTTTCGTCGAAATGTGGTTCCAAAGCATTGTTGGCATAAGGAAGAGCTGGTAATTGATGTGCCATTGTGTCATACCTCCTAATTAATTATGTAGCATCTTATCTACTTCTAACCTAATTAAACATGAACCGGAAGAATAAATCAACATAAATGTTGCAAAAGTAGGCGTTGAAAAAAAGGCCTTCGATAGCGAACAGTTGTTGTTTGACCGCCACCGCTATCATATTACCCGAAAATGGGTGGTTTCAAACAAATGTTCTGTTGGGGAAGGGTTGATTATGACTTGAAATGAATGCGAATTCTTTACAATTTCTATAATGTTTTCATTCTTTATGTAATGTAAACGCTTTAAATAAAGCGTTTACAAGAGAATTCGGGAGATTTTTCGATCTTTTTTATGGAAGTTGCATGATAAAGAAGGATTTTCGCGATTTTTGTCGTATTTGTAAAGGTATTGCACAATCTATTGTAGATAACCCACAAGATACAGATTTAATGTAAAGGCGTAGAAAGGTGTTAGACAGAGAGACAACCGATCACGAAACCAAGCTCAGGATGAGGGAGAGTAAGTCATGAATGTTCGATCCTTTCGTTTGTCGGATTATCTTCCGGCAACCCAGTTGTTGAAGGAATCGCTGTCAGATGAATGTTGTGAGAAGACGCTGGAAGCATTCGCGCGTCAGTTATCGTTGGACGGAGAGCTTGTGCTCATCGCAGAACATGAAGAAGCTAGCGGAGAGCAAGCCATTGTCGGACTTGTCATCGGAACCGTTGATCGTAACAACGGCTACTATTACCGCCTTGCCGTACATCCGGATTATCGCAATCGCGGAGTAGGCAAAGCATTGGTAGCGGGATTGGAGCAGAAATTCCAACAACGCCGCGTCAAAAACATTATGATTGCTGTGGACGAGCATACAGAAGTCGTATTGCCATGGTTTGAGGCTTTGGGATACGGAGCAAAGGATATGCTGCGCTCCCTTTCACAGTTGCGTATTGTTGCAGGCTAACGCTGCGCAATTCTACTTGCAGATGAATTGCGAGGTTGCAATTGGCCTCACTCGGAACAGAGTGGCGATACACGATTGATTATAGCCAAACATTGTACAAGGAAGCATATCTTCTCAACCGTTGCATTCGGGTGAAAGATATGCTTTTCTATTAATAAAGCGAAATGAACGCAAAGCCGAGGAATTAGCATGAATCGTTATGAGGAAGCTCTTGTGAAAAGTTTCAAGCACGACGGTCACCTGCATCGGGTATGGCTCGAAAATTGGCTTGTGCCTGCAACGATGCGGCATCCTGATCATGTGAAGGAAGACATGTATGTCCTCATCAACAGTCAGACGCCGATTCGGGAGTCGGATGGGAAGCAGTGGGTTAGCAAGATTCCTGCTGTTACATTTTTTATCCCGAAGCAGTGGTTCAACGTAGTTGCTCTAATTGAGGAATGCGGTGTTCGGTATTATTGCAATATAGCATCGCCTCCGTATCGGTGTGGCAATATTTTCACTTATATTGACTATGATTTGGATGTCATTCGCATGACGGATGGGCAGGTTCAGGTAGTAGATCAGGATGAGTATGAGCACAATCGCTTAGCCTATCATTACCCAGAGCTTGTCGAGCAGAAGGTGAAGGCTGGCCTGGATCGGGTATTGGAGTACATTAAGGAGAGTCGTACTCCTTTCCATGATGACACGGTACGTTGGTATTACGAAGAATGGAAGCAGTTGTTAGACGAAGCTCGTGAATAATAGCGGGTATCACGCTCGGTGAACGGCGCCTGTTCCAAGAATTCGTTTTCTGGAATGCAAGGTGCCGTTTCCGATGTTAGCGGCTGGTGTAAGCAGGCTATTGCAGTGCAAGTAATGGATGTTAAGAATGTATGGAGCATGTGACGACAAGGAGGTGAATGGGATGCATGAAAAATTAGCTCATACCCAGGACCGATGGCGCAAGTTGAAGCAGGACATTATTGAAGCAGCCCCGTCTTTGGGGATCGATCAGGTGGGCTTTACGACGGCAGACCCATTCATTGAATTGAAGGCTCGGCTGCAGCATTCCATCGATCAAGGCTATGCCTCGGGCTTTGAAGAGCCTGATTTGGACAAGCGTACCCGCCCTGAATTGCTGCTGGAGGATGCACGCTCGATAATTGCAATCGCTGTTGCCTATCCTTCCAAGCTGGAGGAATCGCCGAAGTCGAAGGCGGGCTCCTATCGGGGAATGTTCGCGCGAACGGCTTGGGGGCTTGATTACCATCTTGTGCTGCGGGATCGGCTTGCGAAGCTGGAAGCGTTCCTTCGTGAGCGTGTGCCGGATCAAGAGCTGAAGGTTCGCAGTATGGTAGATACCGGCGAGCTGAGCGACCGGGCAGTTGCAGAACGTGCAGGAATTGGATTCAGCGGCAAGAACTGTTCCATTATTTCACCGCAGTGGGGATCATGGATTTACTTGGGCGAAATGATAACGAATATCCCATTTCCGTCAGACGATCCTGTCACAGAAGACTGTGGAGAATGCACGCGCTGTCTCGATGCTTGTCCAACGAGCGCACTCGTAGGCCCAGGACAGCTGAACGCAAAGTTGTGCATTTCATTTCAGACCCAATCTAAGGATCTCTTGAGTCATGAAATGATGACCAAGATGGGGAATCGGCTGTACGGCTGTGATACATGTCAGATCGTATGTCCGAAAAATAAAGGCATGAACTGGACGCACCACCCTGAGATGCAGCCCGATCCTGAGAAGGCAAAGCCTCTTCTCGTTCCGATGCTGCAATTATCAAATCGTGAGTTCAAGGAGCAGTTTGGCTCGTTATCTGCGGCCTGGAGAGGCAAGAAGCCGATTCAGCGCAATGCGATCGTTGCGCTCGGCAACTTCCGTGACCGAAGCGCGGTAGGCGAGCTGAGATCGCTGCTTCGGGAGGATACACGTTACGATATTCGTGCGACAGCCGCTTGGGCACTTGGCCAGATAGGCGGCCTCGAAGCGAAGCAGGCGCTGCTGTCAGGCTTGAATCGTGAAAAGGAGGATGCGGTTGTGCAAGCGATAGAAGCTGCATTGCAGCAATTCGACAATCATGTGGAGCCTATCTATGTTCAGGAGATGGAATCGCCGCTGGGGATGCTAACCATTGCCTCTTCCGCAACGGGACTTTGTTCCATTGAGTTTGGAAGTGTGCTTGATACATCGGCGCGCTTAAACGCATGGGCACAGCGCACATATGGACGCGCAGCTTTACAACGCCACCCGGAACGGCTGCAGGAGGCGATTCGCCAATTGGAGGAATATTTCAGAGGAGAGCGGAAATCGTTTGATTTGGCGCTTGATTTCCAAGGGACGGCATTTCAGCGTGATGTATGGCGCGCTCTTATGGATATTCCGTACGGGGAGACAAGATCGTATAAGCAGATCGCAGAGGCAATTGGACGCCCTCAGGCGGTACGTGCAGTCGGTGGGGCGAACAATCGCAACCCGATTCCGATTATTGCTCCATGCCATCGCGTAATCGGTGCGGACGGTCGCTTAGTCGGGTACGGCGGCGGAATGGACAAGAAGGTTACGCTGCTCAAGCTGGAGGGCATGCAGGCGAATGAAGAGCGGTTGCTGATTGCTCCATAATTGGAACAGGGGATATTTGTCACGATTGATGGTACGTGCTATCATAGTGGCGGTACGGTAAATTTGAAGTGGAACGGCACATCGATACCTTTTTATTTTTCTAGATGAGGATTTCGGTGGATCATTCAATGAATCTGTACCTATTGAAATATAGAAGCAATGAGCAAAACTTGACGATGTTGGGGTGACCATGGGAAGATGTGGACAGTAATTACGGCGATCGTAACACTAATTGTAGGCATTATCATCGGCTTTGCTGGCGGCGTATATTATCTGCGTAACCAAATGACGAAGATGCAGTCCGACCCTCAAATGCTGCAGAAAATGGCGAAGCAAATGGGCTACAATCTGAATTCGAAGCAGATGCAGCAAGCACAGCAAATGATGAAGAACAAGAATTTCAAGAAATCCCGCTAAGTTAACGAGATATGCTCACAAGCGCGGCGGAAGGAGGAACGTTCGTGGCTGGTTTGAAGGACTATGTGAATACACAGGTTGATGCGAATCGCGAGCAGATTGAGCATCATATTAAGGAAATTTTGAGGCTCGTCGGAGAAGATGTTGAGCGCGAAGGATTGCTGGACACGCCAGCACGCGTAACTCGCATGTATGAGGAGATCTTCGCCGGTTATGAGGTAGATCCTCGTGATGCGCTCGGGGTTGCATTCGATGAAAATCACGAAGAGCTTGTCATAGTAAAGGATATTACGTATTATAGCCAATGTGAGCATCATATGGCGCCCTTCTTCGGGAAGGTGCATATCGGATATATTCCAAGCGGCAAGATTGCTGGACTTAGCAAGTTCGCTCGCTTGGTGGAAGCAATCTCCCGTCGCTTGCAGGTGCAAGAGCGGATCACTAGCGAGATTGCTGACATTATGGATGAGGTGCTCAAGCCGCACGGTGTCATGGTTGTCGTGGAAGGCGAGCATTTGTGCATGTGCGCCCGTGGCGTAAAGAAGCCAGGAAGCAAGACGGTAACAATGGCAACACGCGGAAGCTTCCGAACGGATGCAGCGCAGCGCGCGGAATTTTTGTCACTGATTAAGCAGTAATGTGATGCATGTGGGTGAACTGAGAACTGATGAACCCCGTTCCGGGCATGGGACGGGGTTTTTTTCGGAAAGAACAGGAAATTGAACAGGAGGAGTTACAAGTCACATGACAGAAGCAAAGAAGAAGCCGGAACAAAAGAATGCAGAACAAGAAGTGGAATTGACTGCGGAACAGATGCTGTGGGCTAGATTATATGAAGCAGCCTCTGCGTTCAAGAAGCAGGCGAGCTGGGAGTGGATGCCGGAGAACGTGATTTTTGGCGTGAGCAACCCGGAGGATGGAGAAGTAGGCTATTGCACGATTATGAATGGGACAGACTACTTATTCGGCTTGTCGTTGTTCCGCGGCGGCGAAGGGCTGGAGAGCCTGAACAGCATGATGCTGGATAATCATGAGCAGAATGCATGGCTGCACCGCCAAAAATGCATTATGGTTACTTTTGAAGACCGTACGGATTTGGAAAAGCACGATTTAGCGCAGATCAAGGAGCTCGGGTTCCGCTTCCGCGGTCGCAATGCTTGGCCAATGTTCCGCGCGTATGACCCGGGGTTTGTTCCATGGACGCTTGATGAGAAGCAGGTCAGTTTCTTGGCGATCGCCTTAGAACAAGCGATGGATCTGGCAGCGCGTGTGAAGAAGGATAATGAATTGATGGCTGCGCCGCAATCCGGCCAAGTATTGGTTCGTGTACTGGAAAATGGGGAATGGACTGATCGTTGGATGGATCCTGATTTCGTATTGGAGCGTCCTGTGAAAGTCGAAATCGAAGATCGAGACCGCCTGAATGATGTTATGAACCGTTTCCCGAATAAGAAGGGCCAGTGGGAAACGGAATACTTCTATGCTCCTGTTGCCGTTAAGGGTGAAGGAGAGCGTCCGTACTATCCGCGCCTCTGCTTGTGGGTAGACCGTACTACACGTGCGGCCGTTGGTTTCCATGTCGCCTATGATGACAATTTTGAACAGGAATTCCTAAATCACTTCCTGCAGCTCATTGAAGAGCAGGGCGTGCGTCCGCAAAAGCTTATTATTCGCACGAATGAATGCGTTGATTTATTCGAGAAAACGGCACAACGCCTGAAAATTCGTATCGAGCGCGAGCCGCATCTTGCGTATTTGGAAGAAGCGCGTGGAGATTTGTTCGATTATTTCTCCAAGCAAGAAGGATAGGAACTCATTTATTAACGTTATACATGTTATATGTCTTAAAGGAATCGAGAATCGAAAGAAGACATTTCTTCGTTGTAAGGCGGAGGATGTCTTCTTTTTTTGTTAATTTAAGCTAGTTAAGTTAGGTTGGGGGTATTTTCCAGGTCAGCAAGGTTGGGTGTCCTAACATTATCGCTGCATGTATAATGAGAGGGACAGGCGTTCAAGTTATTCTTTTATGACAAAGGAGTTATGCTATGAAAATTTCGATGCATATTACGAAGGAAGACTACTGGAGATTCAATAAATTCGTCATGTACAGCATGCCGAAATATCGGAAGATCATGCTCTTAAATCGAATTGGATTGCCTATTTTTTGCAGCATTATTTTTAAAGTTATCGGCAAAACATGGGCCTACTCGATTCTCGTAGGGGTAGCGCTGGGTGCACTCTTGAACGTATTTATGTATTTTTCGATTAAAAGAAAAGTGATGCGATGGGCTGATTCCAAAGAAAATGCGGCCTGGCTTGGAGATCATACGATGGAGATTACGGAGCAGGGGATTGATGAGACGACTCCAGTTGGCAACGCTCATTACAACTGGGATGCGATACCGGAGATTCGGATGACCAAAGACTACTTGTATATCTTCATCAGCTCGATGCAGGCGCATATTATCCCTCTAGCCTGCTTATCCACCCCAACAGAGCAAACGCAGCTCATACAGCTTCTTGAGAAGTATGCGAAGAAAAAGATTATCGTACATGGATAGCATTCAGACAATTGTATCGTTCAAATAAAATCGTCCTCTGCAGACAAGAGTTGACAAGGCAATTGCCAAACCAACGTCTTGTAAGCAGAGGACGGTTATGTTATGATCAAATATGCGATATGGGTATATGTAATTAAAATATTTTATCCCAAATATATAATATCATATCGAATCGCATGCTGTCAACTTAAATTTATTATATTTCTAAGAAGCGGGTGGTTGCATGAGTACGAAGGAAGAACAATGGCGTCTGGAAGAGGAACGAGCGGTTCAAGTGATGGAGGCTATTGAGCAGCACATTGAACCCCTGCAGCAGGACATCGGCACTATCAAGCATGAGGTAGTCGAATTCCGCAAGACATTTTGGGACGATGTCAAAATCAACATGGATGATGTCAATGAGGCTATCGAAACCTTTGCCAGCATGAAGCAGCAGGCAGAGGTGCTGACAGAACGCGAGCATCGACATCGGCATGCCGCTCGTCAATTGGATGTGCTGACTCGCATGTCGAAGTCGCCTTACTTCGCCCGGATTGATTTTAAGGAAACGGGAGAATCAAGAAGCGAACAGATTTATCTAGGTATCGGATCCTTCCGCAATTCAGAAGGTGAATTTCTCGTTTACGACTGGCGTGCGCCGGTATCCAGCTTGTATTATGACTACCCTCCAGGACCTGCTCATTATTCGACTCCGGTAGGGGAAATCGATGGAATGATGGAGCTGAAGCGGCAATTTCTCATCTCGGAGGGACGATTCCGAGGGATGTTCGATACAGGGGTCACCATTGGCGATGAGCTGCTGCGGCAAATGCTGAGCCAGCCTTCTGCCGAGCATATGAAGAGTATCGTCGCGACCATCCAGCAGGAACAGAATCGAATTATTCGAAATGAACGAAGCGGCATACTCATTGTGACGGGACCTGCGGGAAGCGGCAAGACGTCGACTGCGCTGCAGCGTATCGCATATTTGCTCTACCGTTATCGGGATACTCTACAAGCAGAGCAGATCGTCCTGTTCTCTCCGAACCCTTTGTTTAACCGTTATGTATCGACCGTATTGCCGGAGCTTGGGGAACGGAACATGCAGCAGACGACATTCCAGGATTATTTAGAGCATCGCTTAAGTAACAGCTTCAAGCTGGAGCATCCATTCGAGCAAATGGAATATTCGTTAACAGCTGCAGGAGATCCGGGTTATTCGGCACGTATGGTATCGATTCGCTTTAAGGCGGGTCGAGGCTATGTGGAGATGATCCATGCATATGTGAAGTGGCTAGGGACAGAAGGGCTGCAGTTCCATGATATTCGCTTCCGCGATGCGGTGTTGATCACGTCTGAGCAAATATGCGACCAGCTCTACCGTTATGATGCATCGCTTCCGCTGCCGAATCGCTTGCGCTTGCTGGCGGAATGGCTGCGTGGGGAACTGCATCGAGCAGCCAAAGAAGAACGTTCGAAGCCGTGGGTGGATGAGGAAGTAGAGATGCTCGATGATGATGCATACCATGAGGCTTACACGCAGCTGCAGCGCAAGAAGAAGTTCTCGGAGGAGACATTCGATGACTTCCAAC
This sequence comes from Paenibacillus sp. B1-35, assembly GCF_050474385.1. Lineage (NCBI taxonomy): Bacteria > Bacillati > Bacillota > Bacilli > Caryophanales > Paenibacillaceae > Paenibacillus > Paenibacillus sp. B1-35. The sequence goes on along the minus strand of NZ_JBCHVJ010000004.1, from coordinate 166,437 downwards.
GCGAGCGCAATTGGCTTGCTGCTGCCATTGTGAATGAGCAATTCAAGTCGCTGTACGCGATGGTGAAGAAGCTTGAATTCATTGATATGGCAGGCACATATCGGCAGCTGTTTGCAGAACGAGAAGTATCGCAGCGCTGTGCGCCTGCTGGAATCTTGCCTGCGGAGTGGAATGAGATATGTGATGCCACGGAAGCGCGGCTTCGTTCAGGAGAGATGCCGTTTGAGGATGCAACGCCATATTTGTATTTGAATGAATGCATTAAGGGGTTTCGTGTTAATACCTCAATCCGGCAGTTGTTCATTGATGAGGCACAAGATTATTCACCGTTCCAATTCGCTCTGCTGAGACGGATGTTTCCGCGCTGCGGCATAACACTGCTTGGAGATTGGGAGCAAGCGATATATCCGCATACCGGGGAAGGGGATATGAACAGCAGTTGGAGAGCATCGGACATAGGAGGATCCTCGCCAACGGAAACCTTCCACTTGACGCGCAGCTATCGAACAACGCGTCCGATTATGGAATTTGCCCGCTATCTTGCGCTTGATGGTCAGCATATTGATCCGTTCGATCGTGCTGGAAGCAAGCCTACCGTAACTGTAGCGAAGGATGGTGCAGCGCGTAATCGAATGACAGCGGATCGTGTACGTCAACTGCTGCAGAATGGACATCGCAATGTGGCTGTTATTTGCAAGACGGCGCAGGAGAGCAGAGAGGCGTATGAGGCACTGCGGAACGAGCTTCCTATTTATCTTGTGGAACAAGATACGGTTTCGTTCGAAGAAGGAGCGCTTGTCATTCCATCGTATTTGGCCAAGGGTGTAGAATTTGATGCCGTCGTCATTTATGATGCTTCAGAAGCGGTTTATGGGCGAGCAAATGAGCAAAAGCTGCTGTATGTGGCCTGCACGCGGGCGATGCATGAGCTGCATGTGTACAGTGTAGGCCAGCCAAGTCCATGGATAGTAGAGGTTCCGCAGGAGACATACATCTTTCAAAAAGGATGAGATCAGGTGATTCCGAGCCTGATCCATTCGATAAGCGCAGCAAGAGACGACGCTGTGAATCGAAAAAGCATTAGCATGGAATAGGTTCAACAATAGAAATGAAATAGAACAGAAATAGAACAGTTTCGGGCCTTCCCAATCGTAAGCTATGGTATCTTAGCTAGGGAGGTATGGATATGAAGGTATACATCGTAGATGCATTTACAGATGCGCCATTCCGCGGCAATCCCGCTGCGGTATGTCTCGTCGAGCAGGAATGGAATGAGACGTTGATGCAGCATATTGCATCCGAAATGAATTTATCAGAAACGGCATTTGTTCGTATTGCGCCTGAGGGGGATAGACACATCCTCGGACTGCGCTGGTTCACGCCAGAGGTCGAAGTTGACTTGTGCGGACATGCAACGCTTGCAACGGCTCATGTGCTGCGGCAATGCGGAATTGCTCGTGGCAAGAGCATCTCCTTCGATACCCTAAGCGGGATACTTCATGCAGAATATAAGGAGGACGGGGACAAATGTGAAATTACGCTGGATTTCCCTGCTTCTACGCTAACGCCTGTTGACGACGAAGCATTGTGCATACGTCTGGAAGAGGCGCTAGGCTGCTCCGTTCATGAGGTGTTCAGAAGCCGGAATGAACTGGTGGCTGCCGTCGATTCGGAGCAGACCGTACGATCATTACAGCCCAATTGGGAGCAGCTGAAGGCATGCGGTCATGAAGAGATAGGCGTGCTTGTTACAGCACTAGCAGATGAATCGGCCCATGAGGGGATTGATTTTGTATCACGCTGCTTCTTCCCAAGACTTGGTGTGAATGAAGATCCGGTTACTGGGTCTGCACATTGTACAACGGGGCCGTATTGGGGCGCCAAGCTTGGCAAATCATCGCTTGTCGGTCGTCAATGCTCTGCTAGAGAAGGCATTGTGAAGCTGAAACTGCAAGAGAAGCGCGTACAATTAACAGGAACGGCCGTATCCATTATGGAAGGTCAGTTCACTTTTTCATCGTTATCAATATGAGTTCAGGAGGGAGCTGAATGGGAATTATGTTAGAACTGCTCATTCTTATCTTGCTCTGCTGCAATCTTTTGCTCCTTCTGCGCATTAACAGTAAGCTTCCTAGGCGGGATCGCGCCCAGGAAGCTTACGAACGCGCGAAGAAAAAGTACGAGATGGATTGATGCCGGCATGATGCTGGGACGTGCACATCAAGTAGACCTATATCCAGATCACGTTATTCACTTCAGTAGTTCATAATAATGACCTCATTAATTACACCACGCCCGTCGCCCTTGGAATTAATGCTTCGCCTCGCTTTTACCGTATGTATCCGATATCCCTTGTACAACTCTTGAATATAGTCTGTTGCATGATTGGACAGCATGACATACACGCCGCGCTCACTTAATTCTTTGAATACATTGGCTAACCGCTGCTGTTCGGGGCGGCCGAATCCACCTTTGGCATAAGAAGTAAAGGCAGCAGTTGGAGTCAAGGTGTCATAGGGCGGATCGAAATAGACAAAATCACCTGCTCGTGCCTCCTGCACAGCGTCAGCGAAATCTCCATCCATCATTCGAATATTAGCGCGATTCAAATAAGCGGACATGCTGCGAATGGCGGTTTCTCGTATAATATTTGGCCGCTTGTACTTCCCGAATGGAACATTGAATTGTCCGCCTGCATTGACTCGGTACAATCCGTTATAGCATGTCCGATTCAAATAGATCAGTCTTGCAGCACGTTTAATAGGGGACATGGAGGTATATGCTTCTGAGTTCCGATCCCAGGCACGTATTTCATAATAATAGTCCTCGTCGTTGCGGTGCTTGCGCAGTTCTTCAATAAGTCGGTCTGGCTGCTGCTTTATCATTTGGTACACGTTGATGAGCTCTTGGTTGACGTCGTTAATGGCCCCGTTGTCTGGCGTTAATGCTAGCAATAACGCCGCTCCGCCGATGAACGGCTCGAAGTAGGCTGCTCGCGTCCAGTCTGCCGGAGGAAGCAAGGGACGGATGCAGGGAAGTAATTGGCGTTTGCCGCCAGCCCATTTCACAATAGGTCTGAGCAATTCGCCTCACCCCTTTCGATGTCGATAACCCATAGTTCTGGTACAAAAGGAAAGCACGGCGCAGAACCGCACATGACCCAATTATTTTCCAGTTATTATTGTATAGAACGAAAAGGGCGCGGCGCAACGGCGAATAAGCTCGAAAAATAGGAAGTATGCTCCTCATTCATCGAATAGTGTTGCAAACTTAAAATGGAGTCCACTTTAAGGTGCGAGCTTGCTCAAATCGATCAGAAACTACAGGCCAATTCACAACATTCCACCAATCAGCGATATATTTCGGCCGTTCATTTTGATGCTTCAAATAATAGGCATGCTCCCACACATCGATTGGCAGCAGTGGGATGATATCCCACTGGGATAGGTTCTGATGCTTCTCTGCCTGCAATATTTCCAATCTGCGGCTGCGCGGACTCCAGACAAGTATCGTCCAGCCGCCTCCCTCTACCTTCTCAGCAGCGTTCGTGAATTGCTTCCGAAAGGCTTCATATCTGCCGAAGTCGTGCTCGATCTGGCGGAGCAGCGGGCCTGTTGGTCTGCCGCCTCCCTGTGGGCTCATTACATCCCAAAATATAGTGTGCAGGTAGTGTCCTGCTCCGTTGAAGGCTAGCTCATTCTCCCAATATTTCACGAGTTCGAACTTATTCGTGCGTCTAGCCTCTGCCAGTGCCGTTTCAGCCTTATTCAAGCCATCGACATAGCTCTTGTGGTGCTTGTCGTGATGAATACGCATTGTCATTTCATCAATATATGGCTCTAGTGCATTATACGGATAGGGGAGCGGTGGAAGCTTGTGTCCCCCAATAGGAACGAAGGACTCATCATCTGACTCTTCACTGTGTTCAAACTGTGAACTGCGAGAATTGCCTATAAATGCGTGAATGCCCTGCATGGAATACTGCTGTTGCTGGTGCTGTGGATATTGTTGATGCTGATAAGGTGGATATGGAGGCCAATTGGAAGAAGGCTCGTTCACATCGGTAGAGTGAATACGAGCGGGTGGTTCAGTGTTATGGCTTGAGCGAACAGGACTGCTGCTCCCTTGTTCTTGTGCTGGGTAAAATACAGGCTTGATTGCTTGGAGGAAATATTGAGACCGTTCTGCAATGTGATCCAAGACGACAGGGGCGTGCTCGGTGAGCTGCACAGCTTGGCTGCTGTGCTTGATGGCTTCTAGATGCTGGACAAATTGCTCGGACTGATAGACAGAGGCGCGCAGCAATTCCTGAAGCTGTTGAAGCTGTTCGGGCTGAAGGGCGTCTGGCCGCTGTAATGCGGTACGCAATTGGGCCTTGGCCGCCGCCTCCGTTTGCGACAGCACCTGCTCCCATTGGGCGAGCAGCTGCACATATTCGGGTTCCAGCTGCGGCACAGCAGCCCGGATAACTTCTGTATTTCTCTTCTCCTGCTGTTTCCAGTACGTGCTCTCTTCTAACACACGAACAGGCATAAGCGGCCCGTAAATGAGCTGCAATGTTCTCCCTCCTTCTGATTAAGGTGGTTCTTTTTATTGTATTATCCTCATAGGTTGACCTATGTAAAAGGGTATAAAAAAACCGCAAGCCGGCTGCTTGCGGTTCATATTTCATTTTTATAATCAGCTTCGATTTTGGCTAAACAGGATAAACCTTAACCTGGTACCGAACGAGTTAGCTGAAAGTTTAGTTCTGAGCAATATAGAAGCCAGGATCAGAATGATAGGCCGCATTCAAAAATGCGGATGTTTTCGACAGATACTCCTTGCGTTGGGTACGATAGATAAGCTCATGCTGCGCATTAGGAACGATCCATGCCTCTGAAAGCTTGTTGGACTGGTGAGCAGCTATACCCTCTGCGATTTCGAATGGCGCCTTAGAATCGGCTGTACCATGAATGAAGAAAATCGGTATCGAATAGTTCGTTGATTTCACTTCATTGTATGGAATCTGCTGTAGGCTCGTGCCGTTTACCGCTGGGAAGAACGTACGCAGCAAGTCAAGCGATGGATGCTTCGGCAGCGAAGTGTACTGCTGTAAATTATGATATAACGTATCCGGTTCCAGCAAGAAGGTGCTGTCCAGAATCATAGCATTAATATCATGCGTGAGCAGGGCCGCTTGAAGCGCAGTTCCGGCTCCCATGGAGAAGCCCCAGACGACGACATGTTCTGCGCCGCGCTCCTTCGCCAGCTTCACTGCGCCAAGTAGCTGTTCCTTCTCCAAACGGCCGCCTGTAGCTTTGGTAGGGTGCTGTTCGGACGCAAAGCCGTAGTCGAACATGATCACATTGTAGTCAAGTCTATGGGCGAACTTGGCAAGATCGTACATCGGAACCCAGTATTCTTCGCGATTGGCTCCGTAACCATGACTGAATATCAAGGTGCGCTTGGAAGGCTTTTCGGATGGAATGTACCAGCCATCGATTAGCGTATGACCGTCACGAGCGGGAAATGATACTGTTTCATACTTCATGCCCTTGGCCTCCATCGGATTCGAAAACAGAGGAGGTACCTGCGGATTGGCGAACATCCAAGCAATGAATCCATGCAGGGCGAGAAAAATGACTATTGCAGCGAAGAAGGTCGATAAGGACAGCGCAATCGCTACATGCTTCACTCGAAGTCTGCGGGCCGCGGCAGGGGCGGCCCCGGAAGGGCCAAGCCATTCAGGCTGAAGCGCGGGAGATGTAATGACAGGTGTGCTCATGGGGGTGACCTCCTTCGATGATGGAATAACAATGAAGAACAATGTCGAGCAAAAGAAATTTATATAGAACAAAAGTCCCGATAGGAGCTTATTCGTGTAATCGGTATCTTCATATCATCATCGTATGCGGGAATCCGCATAGGGTCAACGAATTTGCGTGATTTGTAAGGTGTTTGTAATCGTACCGTAACATTGCAATCTCCCTGTAAAATCATGTCGAAATAAAGGACGTTCGTAGGAGATAAGTGCAGGGCATGAGATTCTTTACGAAAACGAGGAAGAGAGTTATACTAGTTGTAACGCCGTTCCATACTATGGAACTAAAGAGGGAGATACATGGTGGAAGAACGAGGAAAGCTAACTGTACGCGCTGTGGAGCGCGCACTCGATATATTAATGTGCTTTGCCAATGAGCGGGACATGAGTCTGACGGAGCTCGCCACTCGTGTTGGCTTGAATAAAAGCACGGTTCATCGGCTGATGACAACCCTGGAGGATCGGGGATTCGTACTTAAAAATGGCGATAAATACCGCCTTGGCTATCGGATATGGGAGCTGGCAGCGAATTTGACGCAGGTAGATGATCCAGCCCAACTGCTGCAGCCGGAAATGGAGCATCTGCGTGATCAACTCGATGAGACTGTTAGCTTATATGTGAGAGATGGCAATGATCGGATACGGATTCAGGCTGTTCAGAGCAATCAGGCAATTCGTCGAGTAGCGCCGGTAGGCGTACGATTGCCGTTATTCGTGGGAGCTTCCAGCAAGGTGCTGCTTGCCTTTGCTGAAATGCATGAGATTGAAGCCGCATTGCGTGATCCGCGCTGGCCATCGTCCATTGATAAGGACAGCTATATGAAGCAGCTTGAGGAAGTACGACGCTTGGGCTATGCAGTGAGCTTGGAAGAACGCGAGCCTGGGGCGGCGGCTGTATCTGTTCCGATCATGGATCGGAACCAGCGGCTTGTGGCGGCCTTATCGGTATCGGGGCCAGTTAGCCGAATGTCGGCAGAGACACTTGTTTCCTTTGCTCCGCAGATGATGGAGACAGCTCGGCGTATGGGGACAATGCTGCTTACGATGCAGTAATGTTCCGGTAATCGAACTTGGGCAGCGTACACGAAAGTAAATAGGCCCCTCTTCTGATTGACGCGGAAGAGGGGCCTATTCATTTATTGAACCTGAAGGAGATTCCATTTATCGGAATGATCAGGCCGATGGGCTTGAATGACAGCGAATGATTCGGTCTTCCTTAGCAAAATGCTTCTAAGGGATTGTATGATTAAGCATGCACTGTGAATGATACGAACCTTGCGCCAGTTAAAGCAAGTACCGACATCGTTCTACTACAAGAGAAGAAGCACGAATTACGAACTAGTGGCTACGCGCTGGCACGTATCATAAAATACGGCTTCCAAGGAACGATGTCCATTCTCTGTACGGCAAAGCCTAGCAACTGAATCGCAGGCGACCATGACTCCTTCGTTCATGAAAGCGACAGTATCGGCCGTGTCCTCCACGACAGACAAAATATGAGTCGAATACAGGATTGTTGTTCCCTTCCTGCGTTCTGCATGGAGCAGCTCCTTGAACGTATGTACCCAATAAGGATCAAGTCCGTTAGTTGGCTCATCCAGAATGATAATCGGTGCTTCAGGCAGCAGCGCTTGTGCGAGAGCGAGCCGCTGCTGCATTCCCTTGGAATAGTGGCTTACCTTTTTATGTTTATCCCGTTCCAATCCAACGAGGCGGAGCAGTTCATCGATGCGATTCCGCGGCACCTGCAAAAGCTTGGAGAAAAAGTGCAGCACCTCGTATCCCGTTAAGGAACGGGGAAATACCATATTGTCCGGCATATAGGCGAATGTGGATTTATAGGCGTTGTCCTTCGACGATACCATGCGCCCGTTCAAGTAAATGCTGCCTGACGTCGGCTTTACGATTCCAATCATCATCTGAATGATCGTGCTCTTCCCAGCGCCATTGCCTCCACATAAGGCGAAGCATTCGCCTTGACCAACTGAGAAGTGGATATTGCGCACCTGATTCTGCTTGGAATAAATCTTGGATACGTTATCGAATTGAATCATCGCATTCGTGGTCATTCGCGGATGCGCACCCCCTGCTTCACAATGATGATGGATAAGACAAGCGGGACAATGATCCACGCTGCAGCCGCCAGACAGAGGGCAATTTGTCCGGCGCTTCCTTCAGCCCATATCGTAAAGTCATAAAGCGTCGGCCCGAATATCATGCCACTCTTCATTTGAACGATGCTCCACACCCGTATCAGCTCGACTGGATTGAACAGGATGGATGTGGTTAAGAGCGTAATGATCCAATTATAAGGGACAACACTGGAGATACCCATCACGATATATTCGTACAGGAGCACGCAGAGCGCCCATGTCAGAATGCTGATGCCGAGCGCTTGGAAGCGCGTACCGGCATATACGCCAATGACCGAAGCTATTGCCAGAAAGACGGCTGCAAGCAGTAGGGTCAGGGCGATGAAGAGAAAAAACAAGGAAGCGGCAAATATGCCAGTGCGATTCGTGATCCATAGCACAGTTCCGACAATGCCGTAGCCGATTAGGATAACGGCTCCTATGGCTGCCAGCATGCCTATATATTTGCCGAGTACAATAGAGGTAGACGATACCGGATAGGTGAGCAGGAGCTGGTAGCCCCCGTCCTCCTTATCTCCCGCGAGCATTGTGCTGCCCATTAACAGGGTGAGCAGCGGAACGAGAAACAGGGACAAATTCAAAAGTCCGGCTGTCATTCTCGTAAACCCTTCATACCCGGATTGATAACCGGCGCTGCCGAAGAATACGATGAATAGCGCCAGTAATGTAAATAATAATGAGAAGCTTGCCAGCCAGCGGCTGCGGATAATCAGCTTCATTTCCTGCTTCGCAATTGAACCTATGTGCTTCATTGGTGACCGTCCCATTTATGCTGCTTCAGGTCAGGGAATGACAACACATTGCCTTTGCCCTCCTGTGCCACGTAGTGCTCTGCTTCTTCCTTGCTTGGAAAGGCCAGCACGCCATTCGCCATTGGTGTCCAGAAGTCTTGATGGTAGGCGAACCAAGCCTGCTCCAGCTCCACCCAATTGCTTGCGGCGTATACATAGGATTTAGCAATTGGATTATCTGCATTATGATACGTTTGGATATAATCCATCATGCAGCCGATGTCATCGAAGGTCATAATCTTGCCGTCTGTTAATACAACCTCTGTTGCGTAGCTTTCGTTCGCTACGCTCATATTGCATACGATGCATACATCGATATCAGGGTTAATCGGTCGCGGTTCATAGCTTGGCTTACCGCATGAAGTGACGAGCATAAGGCCGATTGCCACTACGATTGTCCCGAATCTCCAAGTCATTTCTGAATCCTCCCTTGTGCAAGAATAAATATGCCGCCAATTAGGAACAAGCATCCCGCGATGCCGATAAGTTGGCGATTGTCTGCAGGAAGCTCCCCTTCCAGGCCTGCTTGTGCTGTACCGTCTGCAATCGGTTGAGGGACGGGCCGCTGTGTAAGCGGAAATCGATCTGCTCCACTCGCAGTGCTAGTGGCAGGCAGCATGCGATTGACAGCGTTCCACAGCTGTATGGCAGGACTCTCGAAGTAGAATTGCAGCTGCGGCTGCTTCGGCAGAAGCTTGTCATAGATGGAGCTTGCATAGTAAGGAAGCTCCCCGATGCCATCACCGGTAAGATCGAAGGAGGAATAGTCGTCCCAGTAATTTCCTGATGTGCCGTCATCAATGGCTTGCTTGTCGTCCAAGCTTCGTGCTTGTACGACATTGCCGATGAACTGGTTGCCTGATAGGGTAGTTCCGGTATTGCCCTTCAGCAGACTAAGGCCAAGATGATTGCCTGCAATGACATTGTCTGCAATCATACTGTCTCTTGCATCCTCCAGCCCGAGACCGTTGCTGTTGTCCATTATGTGGTTGCCCCGCATAGTGATGCGATCGGTGTTATAGAGGAGCGCTCCATAACCACGATAATCAAGCTGCTTCTGCATGATGTTCTGCTCAATTCGAAAGGAGGAGGAGCTCATGACCATCATTCCATTAATGTTGTACGTGAATTGATTGCCCGATACGAGACCGCCTTTGCCGAACATAAGATGAATAGCGTAGCGCGAATCGGATATCGTGTTGTTGCTTAGCGTGCTGTCGGCCGCGAAGTCAATGTAAATGCCATCCTGCACATTATAAATATCATTGCCTCGCACGACATTGCCACTTCCGTAGAACAGGTGAATGCCGTTGCCTCGCTTAGAGATACGGTTGTTATTGCTCGTTATCGTGTTGTTCTCAATCTGATTGCCGTGTCCTTTGTTGACATAGATGCCATTTTGGACGCGAGACAGCGTATTGGACACGATCAAATTGTCCGAGGAGGCGATATAAATACCAGCATCCTGCTTTTTATTTCCGCTCTGGTTAATCTGAAATCCGCTCAGGGAAACGCCGGAGGCGGTAATCGTGATGACATGACCTTGATGATTGCCGCTCAGCATAACTTTGGCATTGTTGGCAGCTTGCAGCTTCAACGGCTTATTAATGACAAGCTGTTCATGATAGCTGCCTTCCTGTACGGTAATGGTTGCGTCTCGTTCAGCTTCATTAATGGCCTTTTGGATCGAATCTCCGGCACGAACGATTAGCATTTTCCCGTTAGCGTTAGAGGCATACAGCTTGCTTGTGCCTGGGAAGCAGGTGAGGAGAAACAATAGCAATGCTAGAGCGGCTAGCAGCGTCTTTCTGTTCATTTGCCTGCAATTAGTCACAATTGGCCACCATCCTGTTCCCATCTTCATTCCTTTGGCTCCTACATTACGACACAATTGTGTGAAAAGATGAAAGAATGTGTGAACGGAGCATGACAACCCGCAAGTCTTCATGTCTCTCTGTATCGCGGCAGTGCAATCGTCGCGGTCGTGCCCTCATGCTCGATGCTGTGCAAAGCCAGCGTGCCGCCATGCATAGCGACAATATTAGACACGATGGCAAGCCCCAGACCAGTACCGCCGTCCTTACGGGTTCGCGCCTTATTGGCTCGATAGAACGGCTCGCTTATGTGAGGCAGATGTTCAGGGGCAATGCCAATGCCGGTATCGCTAATGCTCAGCTCACAATGGGTGTTCGAGGTTGCACGCAATCCGATGCTGATTGTCCCGTGCTTAGGCGTATACCTTATGGCATTGTCCAGCAGGTTATGGAGAACCTGTTCAATTCGATTTTGGTCGGCCTCAATGATAAGCTCCGGATCAAGCTCAGTTGCCAGTGTAATTTGCTGCTGGGACAGGATGGGCCTGTATGTCATCAGCACGTCCTCAATAAGCTGTGCATACACAAGATGGGTGATGGCAAGCGGATAGGCATTGTTCTCCAGCTTGGCCAGCTCCAGCAGATCATGAACCAGCCGCTGCATGCGGCCAGCTTCACGATGGATCAGTCCAAGATAGCTGCGCTGGTCTTGCACGGATTCTACAACCCCATCGAGAATCGCTTCGCTGTAACCCTTCACATAGCTGATCGGCGTTCGCAGCTCATGGGATACGTTTGCGAGAAACTCTTTCTTTCGATTATCCTCCTGGGCAACAGCGCACGCCATCTGATTGAAGGCTTGTCCCACCTTGCCGATTTCGTCATGTGTCGTAATTGGAACGCGCTGCTCATAATTGCCGAGAGCCATCTCATGGGCGGCAGCCTCCAAGCGGCGAAGAGGCTGCGTGATGCGATTGATTAATGTTCTGCCCAGCACAAGAGACAGGAGCACGAAGCAGACGGTGATCGGAATGAAAATACTGGTCAGTTCCTTATTCATCTCTGTAATGGTTGCAAGCGGGATGTACAGGAACAAAATGCCCTGTAGGCGATTCTCGTCCAGAAGCGGGATGCTGACAGATAAAATCGTACGGCCGAATCGTTCCTCGAACCCCGATTTGGTAACGGGTTTTCCCTGAAGGAGCTGCTGGCGATCCTGCTCGCTGATGAGAGAGTCGTATTCAATTTCAAAAGGGAGGCAGGCGCTTAATTCACGAGGATTCGTGACAAGAAACACCTCCGAGTCTGACATCTTGTTGTACCAATCAATCTGATCGCGCAGCTTGGCGGTTACTTCTCCGCCGCTATAGTTGCTTGCAAGGCGCAGCCCTTCCAGCCGCAGTCCCTCGTCTACCTTTTCGACATAGTATTTTTCATAGAAATAGTGAGTGAGCGCATACGAAAAAGACACGGTTCCGATAATCGCCGCGCACACAATAAGCCACATTTTCTGTGCTAAGGTAAGCTGCTTCATGCGTTTACACCTCAAGTTTATATCCGATGCCCCACATCGTTTGAATGAATTCCCCCACATTGCCGAGCTTAATGCGCAGTGTTTTGATATGCGTATCTACAGTTCTAACACTGCCCTCGTAATCGATGCCCCACACGTGCTCCAGAAGCTGCTCACGGCTGAGTGCCTGTCCACGGTGGCGGCATAAGAAGAGCAGCAGCTCAAATTCTTTCAAGGTAAGAGATAAGGGTTCGCCGCATACCTTCACTGTTCTTCCTCGTTCATTAATTTCGATCTGGCCGTACTGTTGAACCGTTTTGTCTTCTGCGGATTCCCGGTGCACTCTGCGCAGAACCGCGTCGATACGTGCGATCAGTTCGCTTGGACTGAACGGCTTTACGATATAATCGTCGGCGCCGATCTTTAGGCCATAGACGCGATCCCATTCTTCTCCTCTTGCGGTCAAGAAGACGATCGGGACGTTAGAGGACTGGCGTATGTTCAGACAGAGCGTAAAGCCATCGAGTACCGGCATCATGACATCGGCAACAATTAGATCGATGGGCATGGCAGACAGGACTTCCAGTGCTTCCTCGCCGTTCGCGGCCTGATGCACCTCAAATCCGGAGTTCTTTAAGTACATTTGCACGAGTGCTCTCATATCATCTTCATCATCAATGATGAGCAATCGAGTTTGGTTCATGCTTGCTCCTCCTTGTGCTTATGAGTTGGACAGGATCTGGAATGGCCCCTGACCCACGGGAATGATTGAGCTGACGGTGAGTGACTCGGGATCGATAACATAGATTTCGTTGCTGTCATAGCTAGCGACGTATAAGTAGCTGCCAATGGCCTTCATTTCAAAAGGATTGGCGCCAATTTTGAGCGTGCCAAGCTCAGCGCCGGCGCTCCGATCGAACTTGCGGAGCGTATTGGAACCGTGGCTCAATGCAAATATGCCTGTATTCGTCTGAGCGAAGCTTACGGGCATATAAGGAGCTGGGATGCGTCGAATCAGCAACCCAGTATCCATGTTGTATACATGGATGTCCGACTCGACCTCTGCTCCGGTTCCGTGGCCGCCAACCCACAGCTCACGTCGATCGTCCAAGAGCAGTCCGCCAGCTGAAGATTCATTAATGCCGAAAGTTTGTACAACCTTGTGTGATTTTGTGTCGATAATGGACATTGTCGTATCATCAAAATTGATGACGTACAGCCTGCTTCCGTCCTTCGCTTCATACATATGCAGGGGCTGCTTGCCGACAGGCACCTCGTACTCAAGCGTGCCGTCCAGGCGGAAAGCACGAATGGATTTATGGTGCTGATCGACAACATAGACAAGCTGCTTCGAATGGGACAGCAGCGCATTAGCCACACCTTTGCCTACGTTCCACGTCTTGATCTGCTTTCCTGTAGACAATTGATAAATAAGGGCCTTGTCCGCTTGCTTGCCGTAGACAAGTAACTGATCTTGTCCGAGGAATAGGGCGCCGCTTAGCGGAAAATCAAGCTGCCAGGTTGCGGACACTTTATTACGGGAAGGATCAAGGAAGGTGAGACTGTGATCCTTCACATTGGCGCTGGCGATAATAGGCTGCTGCTCTACGGGCTGGAAATGCTCCTTGCCGCACCCGGCAAGAACAAAAGCAAGAGCGAGCGGCACAAGCATAGGCAGCAGCTTGAGTATGAGAGATGCAGGGCGCATAAGGCGCTTCCTCCTGTTATTCAAAAAATGGAATATAGCAACATTATAGCGGCTTTAGACATAAAATCTGATCAAATCTATGAAGTTTTGTACTTCTTTTTGGAAAATTGCAACATAAAGTTCAACAATTCATTTCATTTCCTTCACAATCTCCTCACAATTGCTTGCTAGCATTTGTTTTGTCAATGAATTCCATCGTGGAGGGTGTTATATGAAAAAGGGGTTAACTATTTTTATTTGTTCGATCATAATGCTGAGTATGCTGGCTGGATGCGGCGGTGCAGACCATGCGGGAGAGAAGAGCGGACAAGCTGCGGCACCAGTTGAAGGAGCAGCGATTTCGAATACGGGGAAGGAACTCGCTAGCCAATCAACTGAAAATAAGACACAATCCAAGCAAGAGCTGGCTGCACCACATGCGGAGGAGCCGACTCATGAGGACTTATGCGCCTTTTGCCAAATGAAAATCTATTTGAGAGAAGAAGATATGGGGATGTTTACAGCGCAAATGCAGACAGCAGATGGCCAGCATCTCTATTTTGACGATGTCGGCTGCTTATTGAATTATGAGCGAGATATGAAAGAGAAGCCGGCCGCATCCTGGGTAAGAGATTATAGTACCTTGGAATGGGTGTCAGCGAAGGATTCAACTCCGGTAAAGGCGGAAATTAAGACACCGATGAAATATGGCTATGCGTTGTTCGCTACACAGGACGCGGCAAAGAAGTTCGTGTCGGACAATCAAGCGCTAAAGGGCAAGGAAGCAACGTGGAAGGAAATTGATGAAATATCCCACCAACGCTATTTGAAGCGAAAAGCGAGAATGAAAAATGGCGGCATGCATAATGACAGTATGAACAAGTCAATGGATCATGGAAGTAATGGGGATGGCAAACACAAAAGCGAGGATAAGCACAATAAATGATGATGAACAGTAAAATGAGAATCTGTCAGGCATAATTGAAATGAATACGCTGAAAAGAGTCTAGATAATGCTGGATTAGACATATATATAGTCCCGCCTGTCGTTGCTGTAAAGTGGTGGCAGGCGGGACTTGTTGTTATAAGAAAAGCAGCAGCATCGCAACAAATGTCGTCACGGTTAAACCGATGATAACCGGAACGAGGTTCCGGCGCGCCAGCTCGAATGGGCTGACTCCGCATATAGCTGCAGCGGGAATGAGCGCCCAAGGGATGAGTGTTCCGCCTCCGACCCAGATTGCAGCTACTTGGCCAAGAGCAGTCAGGGTGTCGGTTCCGCCGCCAATGGCGGTACCGAATAGAGCTGCGATGGAGCCAGCGAGCGAGATGCCTGAAAATCCCGAGCCATCCAGTCCTGTAATTGCGCCAACGATGGTGAGCGTAATTGCGCCGGCAGCCGGATGGAGAGGAACACTGTGCGCAAGCGCAATCCCTAAATCGTTCACAATGCCGTGTGAAGCGGAGGGCAGGGTTTTACCGAAGATTTCGAAGAAGGCAGAGTCGCCTAAATAGAAGAAGGCTGCAATCGGAATGACGGGGCCAAACACCTTGAAGCCGAACTGAAAGCCATCGACCAGATAGCTGGTCGTCTGCTCTAATGCCTGCAAGCGATGCGTAAGTAGAGTAACCGTGATGAGGATAATTGCAGCCGTCCCGCCGACAAGCGCAGTTGCTTCCCCGCCCTGAAGATTTAGCTGGAACAACATGATGAGGTCGATAACGAAGAGGAGGGGAATAAGAATGGCTAAAATCATTTTTGCGACAGGGGATAAGGGGATACGGGTCACTTCGAAGCTGCTGCGGTCGTTGTTTTTAGCGATTCCTGTGCTCATAGTCAGACGTCCGAGTCCCATATCGCGGCGCATCATCCAGAAAGCAACGAATGTTGTTGCAATTCCCATTACGAGCACGAGCGGGACACTTGCTTCAAGGATGCTTTTCACCGGCAATGCGGCAGCATCGGCGGTAAGCTTCGGAGCTCCCTGAATAATGAAGTCACCGGATAACGCGATTCCGTGACCGAATAGGTTCATAGCCATTGCTACAGCTAGCGGCGGCAGCCCTACGCGAATCGCGGCAGGCAGCAGGACAGCGCCAATAAGGGCAACGCCGGGAGAGGGCCAGAAGAAGGTGCTGATGACAACCATAACGATCCCGACCGTCCAGTAGGCAAGCGCGGGTCCGCGCATAAGCTTGGTGAACGGTGAAACCATTGTTTCATTAATGCCGGATGCGAGAAGCACGCGGCTCATCGCAACAATAATAGAAATGATAAGAATGGTGCCAAGTAATTCTCTAATAGCATAAATGAAGCTGGTGAAAATGCCGCTGACCGCTGAGCTGACTGAGGCAGTCGCAAGCAAGCCCAGCAGGAAAATCCCCGCCATACATACGATTGTTGTATCCCTCCGCATGATGAGAAAGCCAATAATAAGCCCAATGAACAAGAGATACAACCAGTGTATCCCGACAAGCGTGACATCCAATGGAATCGCCTCCCCAAAAAATATTGCAAGCGTTAACATAGATTTCGGAAGCGTGAAGCCACTTCGAATTATGTGTTTTATCCTATGCGAATACCTATCATATGGTCATGATAATGGTTGAAATTTTAACGATCATATTAACATTTTCAATCTACTTTCCAATAACAAGTAAGGCAAAAAGGGGTAGATCTAAAGAACCTCTTCCTGTACGGAGTGAGAAGGTCTAAATACTTATTCATAAATGTTAAAAAAGAATGAAATGAGTATTTGGAACTACTATAGCAGCTTAGATATACGTTAGGGGATGAAAGAATTGAAAGACAATTGGAGAACATGGTTGTCCAGCTTGCTAGTCAGCAGCTTGCTCTTCACCATGGCTGCACCGGCACATGCGGCAATGAATGACTCGAAGGATAGTAGGATGGGGGGGCATTCAGGAGGAGAATGACAATTCGAAGGTATTGTACACGGATTTGTCAGGCCATTGGGCGCAGCAGGCGGCACTAAAATGGAGCAAGCGCGGTGTTGTGCAAGGCAATGAGGCGCAATCCTTTGTCCCAAATCGAATGGTGACGCGAGCGGAGTGGGCAGCGCTGCTAGGACGCATGTTCCAGCCACAGCCAGGCAAGCAGCCGGGCTTTATCGATGTGGCAGAGAAGAATTGGTACACCCAAGATATAGCGGCAGCTGTCAACGCAGGCTATATGAAATATGAAAGGGCATGGCACTAAGCAATTCAAACCGCAAGAGACATTAACGCGCCAAGAGGCGGAAGTGTCCTTGCAAACGATAATGAAGCTCGCATCCTCTGAGCGCAACTTGCCTTGGAAGGACAGTAAGCGGATCGCGACATGGGCGCAAGCGGCGGTTGCCGCGGTAACCGAACAAGGGCTGATGAAGGGATATGCAGATAGCTCCTTCCGCCCGAATCAAGGAATCACGCGAGCTGAAGCAATTACACTGCTCGATCGTGTCTTCGATGCTTATGGCACATGGATTGGTGCGGAAGGTGTACACGGTCCCACAACGGGAGAGCAGCAATTGAAAGGCACGGTTTTCATCAATGCGGCAGGAGTAACACTGCAAAACACCGTTATTGACGGGGATCTGATTATCGGCAAACAAGTTGGTGAAGGCGATGTTCATTTGAAAAACGTGAAGGTCAAAGGAAATACATACGTATATGGTGGCGGGGATCATAACCCAGGGCTTGGCTCCAGGGCAATATCGCTTGGATCCGTTTGGCGGTAATGTTGTCGTGGTAGAAATTACGGATTAATAGCATTACGTTTTTTCCGTTCCCATTCTTTAATGAGTGATTCAGGATCGGAAACGGAAAGGTGCCGATTAGAGGAGAAAGCATTGCTTCATTCCACACAGTGGGTATAAAGCAATGCTTTCTTTTTTGTAATCGATAAGGATGTTGCGTTTATTGATCTTGTCCTGTGCTGGCCCCTAATCCTCACTGGGATCTTGGCCCACCATATGGCAGGCATGCCTTAAATACTAAAATACTTAGATACTTAAATGCCTGCCATATGAAGCACGTGCTTTAGCTTGTCGATGTTGACGATCAGATTATCAAAGCCAGCGAGCGGTTTTGGCGGCTGCTCGATATCACATAGAACCTCATAGTAATTCATCCCTGCATGATTGCTTATCTTCCAAAAGTATCCATCCATAACCGTTATCGGCGTCAGTTCGATCAATGTAGAGCCTGGATTACAAAACACGGTATTAATGCTTCCGCTTCCGAACGGCGAGACGATAACTTGCGCGGATGAATAGATTGCAATCTTCTCCGCCGTGGACAGCGGTGTAAGCACAATGCGGACAAAGCCCTTCTCGGCCAAAACCTGCATGACTTCCTCTTCATTGATGACGTGACGAGCGAATGCATCTTGGCGGCTGACATAGATTCGTTCATAGCCAGGACGGGGAGCGATGGAAGTATCTTTCAAACGGGTGAGAATAAATTGATTGGCCCAGCGTGGACACCCGCCAATAAGGAACGGGATGGCCGGCACGACCAGCTTGTTTGCGACCAAATGGAAATCGTTGCGGTCAACTTGAATTAACTTTTCCATCGGAAAGCCGATCATTTGCAGCGACTCATATTGGAAAGAATGCGTCAGTTGGCCAACCAAATACTTGTCGATAGCGATTCCGCTCTGCTCCAGCAAATGAATGCGAGGCAAATAATCAAAAAACCAATGCCCAAAAATAGCTTGGTGATATGCATAGCCGGGAATATTCCAGCCCCACATTAATGTGGCTACAGTTTCTGGCGTATATTGCGGCTCAGGAAGCTCATTGAACGGGTAAGGATAAGGGGGAAGTTCAACGTCTTGAAGCCGGAAATGGTCGGGGGTTACGACGTGACCGCTCCCTGTCATGACCCTTCCTCCCGGTATTACTGCCACGAATGCCTCATCAAAGTGACAGATAGATCCCCATCGAGGCGTGTCCACTCCTTTGGGCGGGGGCAGCATAATCGTTTCACTAGGATAAATCACACGATATCGTTCTTGAAATTGTTGAAGGTTAAGAGCGGTTCCGGCAGCCCAGTCTCGGGTTCGTTTATAAGTCTGATTCGGAAATATATTCATCACTCCAGCCCTCCTTTTGCAGATTGTTTCAGTTGCAATATGCCGTGAATAGACTCTATGAATAGAGTATGCAAAAGAACAAGGGGCAGCGAGGGCAGTTCCAAAGGGGAAGATGCACAATTTTCACATACATGTTCAACTTGGAATGATAAATACGCTGACCGGAAAAAGGATCTTACTTTTCCGGTACGGCGGCTTTTTTTGCTGATTTATGTTTCTGCTCGGTATGTCTTACCCAGCTCAGCACTCAATCCGAAGTAATGGCGGAAGTTATAAATCAGAGGACTCCATTTCCGAGGATCGATATGATTATCGTCGATGCGGAAATGCTGGTGGGCATGCACATGAACAGCTTCCGTCTCGACAATTGCCATAAACGAAGTATGCTCGGGGATACGGATATGTCTCACCTGTGCTTCAATTTGAATCGGTCATTCCGCAATGCGTGTAGGCTGTACGGCAAATGACTCAATCGGCGTCAGTTCACCTGCCTCGTATTTATCCTTATAATAAGAAAACCCTACCGGCAGCTTCCATTCAGGAACCTGCTGCTTTCCTGTATAAGGCGCCAGCTTTTCGACATTTCTCCACAAATCAGGACTTGGCACATTGATGACGCATTCTTGATGACGCTGTAGATTTTCAATTGCTTTGCTTTCTAGCCCGATTCCGAGCACAACGCATTTCCCTAACGCCCAAGAGGAGGACAGGGGGCTAATATTGACAGTTCCATCTTCATTTAAGGTGCTCAATAAAATAACGGGTGTTCCATAATAGAGGGTTTTCGGTTGAATGTGTTTTGTTACGATTTTTTGTTTGCTCGTTTCCATAGGTTGATGCGGAAAGAATGCTGGAGCTGGGCTGGATAAAGAGGCTGCCGGATACGAGGGCCATTCATATAACGAAGTCGGGGGCGGCAGGCTTGAAAGAAACGCTCGGAATCGACCTAACGATTCCTACAGAGTAATCTCAGGGTGACGTTTATATAGAAACGAGAAGGCGTAGGTTGATTCCTTTCGGATTCGGTCGGCGTTTAGATGTGTGTGACTCTCAAAGAAAACAGATGGAGTTGAGACGTGAACAGCTCTCCATACAGAGAAAACTTGCAGAAAAGGGAGATAGCTGAAGCTGCCATTGCTGAGTTTTTCATTACAATCATTCAATCATTACAGCCGTAAATTGTTGAGTTATACTTCTCTTTTTTTCTTTGAACTAAAAAGCACCCCTTACACTTTATTGGATGAACACATAAGGTGCCCTGCCAATATTGCTGTAAGGGGTGCTCTTTCATTTACAATGTTGGGCCGATCTTATTTATGGTTACGCGTGCGAGCGTTCTTGCGCAATCATTTGGCGGAGCACCGTTTGCAGGATACCACCGTTATGATAGTAGTCTACATCAACCATGCTGTCGAGACGAACGGTAACCGGGAATTCGAATTGCGTTCCGTCTTCGCGTGTCGCCTGCACTTGCAGGGTTTGTCCCGGCTCTACGCTGTTGGACAAGCCAACGATGCTGAAGGTTTCTGTTCCCGTCAAGCCAAGTGTTTTCCAACTGTTTCCGTCTTGGAATTGCAGCGGGAGCACGCCCATACCGACAAGGTTGGAACGGTGGATGCGCTCGAAGCTTTCTGCGATAACAGCTTTTGCGCCGAGCAAATAAGTGCCCTTAGCAGCCCAGTCACGGGAGCTTCCTGTACCATATTCCTTACCTGCAATAACGATCAGGTTCGTCCCTTCCGCTTGATACTTCATGGAAGCATCATAGATGGACATGACTTCATCCGTAGGCAAGTACTTCGTTACGCCGCCCTCTGTGCCTGGAGCAATCTGGTTGCGGATGCGGATATTCGCGAATGTACCGCGCATCATGACCTCGTGGTTGCCGCGGCGGGAACCGTACGAGTTGAAGTCTTGACGAGCAACACCGTTATCGATCAAGTATGTTCCTGCTGGGCTGTCTGCCTTAATATTGCCGGCTGGAGAAATATGGTCAGTTGTTACGGAATCGCCGAGCAGCGCCAATACCTTCGCGTCGCGGATATCTGCAATATCGTTCAATTCAGAACCGAGGTTCGAGAAGAACGGAGGATTCTGAATGTACGTGGACTTTTCATCCCACTCATACAATTCGCCTTCTGGAACTGGAATGGAGTTCCAGCGTTCGTTTTGCGTAAATACATTTTCGTATTTGGCACGGAACATATCTGGCGAAATCGCTTGGGCAACAGCTTCTTTAATTTCTTCAGATGTAGGCCAAATATCCTTTAAGAATACAGGCTCATTGTTGTTGTCGTAGCCGAGTGGCTCGCTCGC
This sequence comes from Paenibacillus sp. B1-35, assembly GCF_050474385.1. NCBI lineage: Bacteria > Bacillati > Bacillota > Bacilli > Caryophanales > Paenibacillaceae > Paenibacillus > Paenibacillus sp. B1-35. Next base: position 145,262 of record NZ_JBCHVJ010000004.1, on the reverse strand, counting down.
AAGGTCGATGTTGACTGTACCTGCGAGTGCATATGCCACAACGAGCGGAGGAGAAGCAAGGTAGTTCGCCTTTACCTGTGCATGGACACGGCCCTCGAAGTTGCGGTTACCGGACAAGACAGCTGCAACGGTCATATCTTCATCTGCGATCGCCTTGCTTACCTCGTCAGGAAGCGGACCAGAGTTACCGATACATGTAGCGCAACCGTAGCCAGCAACGTGGAAGCCAAGCGCTTCGAGCGGCTCGATCAAGCCGGATTTGTTCAAATATTCTGTAACGACCAGCGAACCAGGAGTCAAGCTGCTCTTCACGTAAGCTGGCTTCTTCAAGCCGCGCTCTACCGCCTTCTTCGCAACAAGTCCTGCGCCGATCATTACGCTAGGGTTGGAAGTATTCGTACAGCTGGTGATTGCCGCGATCACAACAGCACCTGTTTTCAGTTGTGTTGTCTCACCGTTCGGATGAGCAACAGTAACTTGCTGTTCGATTTTCTCGTCGCTGAGTCCATATCCGCCCTTATCAATCGGCGTACGCACGATATCAAGGAAGGATTGCTTCATGTTCGTCAGTTCCACACGATCCTGCGGGCGCTTTGGACCTGCTAAGCTTGGTACGATCGAGCCGAGATCCAATTCAATGACATCCGTGAACACCGGATCTTCTGTAGCCTCCGTGCGGAATAATCCTTGAGCTGTATAATACGCCTTAACGAGCTCGATTTGCTCTTCGGAGCGGCCAGTCAATCTCATGTAATTCAATGTCTCTTGGTCAACTGGGAAGAAGCCGATCGTTGCTCCGTATTCTGGAGCCATGTTCGCTACAGTTGCGCGGTCGGCCAAACTGATGTTTCCAAGGCCTGGGCCGAAGAATTCAACAAACTTGCCGACTACGCCCTTCTTGCGCAGCATTTGGGTAACCGTCAGCGCAAGGTCAGTCGCCGTAGCGCCTTCCGCCAAGCTGCCTGTCAGCTTGAAGCCGATTACCTCTGGCGTAACGAAGTAGAGCGGCTGTCCGAGCATGCCAGCTTCTGCCTCAATACCGCCGACACCCCAGCCTACAACGCCAAGACCGTTGATCATCGTCGTATGCGAGTCTGTGCCAACGAGCGAGTCAGGATATACTTCGGTAACGCCATTGACCTGCTTCGTAGCAGCTACGGAAGCCAAGTATTCTAAGTTAACTTGGTGAACGATACCTGTTGCAGGCGGTACTGCACGGAAGTTGTCGAACGCGGTTTGCGCCCAGCGAAGGAAGCGGTAGCGCTCTTCATTGCGCTCAAATTCCACGTTCATGTTATATTCGAGAGCATCCTTTGAGCCGAATGCATCAACCATGACAGAGTGGTCGATTACGAGATCAACCGGAACAAGCGGGTTAATTTGCTTCGGATCTCCACCGGCTTTTTTCACTGTATCCCGCATCGCTGCAAGATCGACAACGACTGGTACGCCCGTGAAGTCCTGAAGCACGATACGTGCTGGAATGAATGGAATCTCTTTATTCTCATCACGGCCATTCGCCCAATTGGCGATTTGGTTCACGTGATCCTTCGTAATGGCGCGGCCATCGAATTGGCGCAGGGCTGCTTCAAGCAGCACCTTGATCGAAAATGGAAGGCGGGAAATATCGTGGCCTTGCGCCTCGAACGCCTCCAAGCTGTAATAACGGTAGGAATGATTGCCGACGGTTAGCTCGCGTGCTGTAGAAAAAGCATCTGTTCTTGCCATAGAGAAACCTCCTTCTTGGTTCTGTGTTCTCTTGCTTGGTGATGCTGAATCAAAGTATGTTGGTAGGTATTACAGGTAGTTGTTTTTCTTTCTGTTTCACCAGATGAAACATAATTTCATAATTGCTTCACATCTCCAGTATAGCGTGTTCCCGTATGAGCGTAAAGAGGTTTTTCTGCATAAAAATGCCTAAATGTACGTGCTCTTTGCTTCAAATATCCTCACGACATGAGCGATGTGATAGATGCATATAATGGTAGCAATATACCGCGGCTTTCAAGGACGGTTGTCCGCCGGAGGCGCGCCCGTACAAGGAGGCAGTAGCATGCGGCAAGATTGGAAGAATACGCTGTACCTATATGTAGATCAACATAATCGATCTGAAGTGGATGATCGGAATTACGCAGTTCAGGCTCCTATTGAAGATATGGATTATGTCATGAAGGCAAGCGAGCGGGCTAGAAGATTGAAATTGTGGTATCGCGAACGCGGAACGACACCGCTGAAAAGTGAGACGAAGGCGAAGATTGTGCGCAAGCATGAAGGCGACGGAGAGGTAGCTGTTGATTTAGAGTTTCATGTCCAGCGCGAATATGACCAGCAGGGCGTGACCTTATTCGATGAGCGAATCGATATCGAGCGGTTAATTTTGAACCGTGACGGTGACAGGTGGATTATTACTCGTGTAGAAACACCGGCCTATGAGCGTCATGGCAATCAAGTAGAGGGCGAACTAGTAGAGACGAGAAGTTACGCCGAAAAGCAGAGCCGCTCTTTACCTTTATTAAATCGTGATGTGTTAGGTAATATGCGGCCTCAGAAATCAGTTCCGTATCGCCGGGAGAAGGCTGTACAATATGCAGAGCAGTGGTGGAATGAGCCCAATCCCCGTTTTCTGTCGTTTGAGGTCGATTGCACCAATTATGTCTCCCAATGTCTCTTTGCAGGGGGAGTGCCTATGAACTATACTGGTAGAAGAGAAGCGGGCTGGTGGTATAAAGGGATGGTCAACGGTCAAGAAGGTTGGAGCTATAGCTGGGCAGTTGCAAACAGCCTGGAGCGTTTGCTTGCGAATAGTGGAACTGGTTTGCGGGCGGAACTGGTTGAACAGCCAACAGAGCTGCAGCTCGGCGATATTATCGCATATGACTGGGATGGCAACGGCCATTACCAACATACAACGATCGTTACCGCATTTGATGTGAACGGCATGCCGCTCATCAATGCACATACGACAAATAGCCGCCACCGTTATTGGGACTATCAGGATTCTTACGCGTGGACAGAGGCGACGCAATATCGCTTCCTTCATATTGTCGATGCCTTATAAAAGGACAATGAAGACAGCGTAGGGGGACAACAGGCGCTTGATGCGCTGACGGAGGGAATTATGGGACAACAGCAGAAGATGCGCGTCGGCTTGGTGTACGGCGGCAAATCAGGAGAACACGAAGTATCATTATCGACGGCATTTGCCGTTATGGGAGCAATGGATTACGAGAAATATGAAATTATTCCTTTCTATATTACGAAGGTAGGGGAATGGCGCATAGGAGAAGTGCGCCATCAACCGTTTAGCGATAAATCGGAACTTACATTAGAAGAGGCTGCTGGGCACACGAAGGATGCAATGGAAATGCTGTTCGCTCGAGTGGATCGCAATGGGATAGCGGAGCAGCGGATCGACGTCATGTTCCCGCTGATTCACGGAACGAATGGAGAGGATGGCACGATCCAAGGTTTGTTTGAAATGGCAAACGTACCTTATGTCGGCGCAGGCGTACTGGCATCATCTGTTGGTATGGATAAGGCCGTGATGAAGCAGGTATTTGCGCATGCGGGCTTGCCTCAGTGCAAATATGTTCATTTCATTCGCAGTGAATGGAAGAATCATCAGGCTGATGTTATGGCTAATATTGAATCAGAGCTTGGCTTCCCATGCTTCATTAAGCCAGCTAACCTGGGCTCGTCGGTAGGCATTTCGAAGGCGCGCAATGATGTGGAGCTGCAACAAGCGATTGAGGTTGCGCTCCGTTATGACCGCAAGGTTATTGTAGAGGAGTTCGTAGATGCTCGCGAAGTAGAAGTAAGCGTGCTTGGCAATGACGAAGCAGACGCATCCGTGCCAGGGGAAATTGTGTCCTCGGGTGAGTTCTACGATTACAAGGCAAAGTATCTCGACGGCAAATCTCAAATTGTCATTCCTGCGCCGCTGGACGAAGAGCTGTTGGATCGCCTTCGCGAGATGGCAGTTACCGCATTCCGTGCGATAGATGGCTCCGGCTTGTCTCGCGTAGACTTCTTTGTACGCCGTTCAGATATGCAGGTGTTCATCAATGAAGTAAATACAATGCCAGGCTTTACGCCGTTCAGCATGTATCCGCTCATGTGGAAGGAAACAGGTCTTGCGTACGGTGCGCTGCTGGATCGCTTGATTCAACTGGCGCTTGAACGCTATGAGGTAAAGCAGCAGCTTTATTTTGAGAACGTGTAAGCATACGGCACTTATGTAACATATTTATAGGAAGATACGAATGGGCTGTCTTGTAAGTAGAGAATCTACTTGCTGGGCGGGCCCATTTTTTATGATAGGAAGTATGGATATCTTATGGTTGGAAATGGAAATCAGAGAATTACAGAAATAGGAACCGAAAGTTGGATCTGCTATATCTATTATTTTGCTCGAAAGTAAAAGAGATCGCAGGTATTTATGTCAGCATCTAATTCGGATCGCTTATAAAGAAAGTATAAAATCCGAAAGAATGCGCACAGAGACAACTATAATGTAGACAAGGAGCGAGGGACACATGAAAGCGAACATATTACTTGTCGAAGATGATAGAGAAATCGCGAGAATTGTTGGAGATCATTTGCGCCGGGAAGGGTTCAAAGTTACTTGGTCTTCCACAGGACTGGAGGGCTGGGAGGACTTTCGCAGCGGTGCGTATGACATGGCTATCGTTGACTTGATGTTGCCGGAGATGGATGGGTTCACATTATGTAAAAATATCCGGCTGTCGAGCGACGCTCCGCTTCTTATATTAAGTGCCCGGCTTGAGGATGAGGTAAAGGTGCAGGGCTTGAAGCTCGGAGCAGATGATTACGTAACAAAACCGTTCAGCCTGTCCGAACTTACGGCTAGAATTGATTCGCACCTGCGAAGATTCAAACGGTACGCGGATGGGTCTGAGGTCTCAACGAACAGATTGTCCTTCGAAGGCGGACTCGCCATTGATGAAGAGCAGCAACTCGCTAGCGTGGGAGGTCAGCCCATCGCCTTAACAGTCAAGGAATGGGCGCTTCTAGTACTTCTTGCTCATCATCCACAGCGCGCCTTTACGAAGAAGGAATTGTATGAACATGTATGGAAGCAGGCAGATGCGGAAGGCAACAATACCGTGTCCGTTCATATTAAGAGCCTGCGCACGAAGCTCGGGGATGACGTGCGCAATCCCACATATATACAGACGGTATGGGGAACGGGCTATCGATTCATTGGTGAGCGGTGCACATGAAAATTACTCATTGGCTGATGATCACCTGTCTTGTCGTTATGATTTTGCCCCTTGTGGCATTCGCTGCTTTATTTGGGCTGCTGCAGTCCTATGATGAGACGAAGGGACTAGCCGAATATATGGATGTGATGAAGCGCCTAAGTGAAGTAGAGCAGGTGATAGAATCACCTTCGCTGTATCACATCCAGCCGCAGGATAAGTTCCTAACGGTCAGTAGAGTCGCAAGTCACTCGCTTAAGATCACGCTGTATCGAGCAGATGGTGTTCAAGTATTTACTTCAATGGAGAATAGGCTGCTCCCTTCTATATACCGTGTTAATCCGGAGCAGTTGTACGAGAACCTGTACAAGCTGGAGCAAAGCCATGATACGTATATGGTGAAAAAGCCGGTGTTCGAGAAAGGATCCCTCATTGGGTTCTATGAAATCACGATGGTGCGCGAACAGTGGCTTAATGCCTTCCAGTACCGTACGTATACCGTCATCGGCTGTGCCGTGCTGTTCTTTATTGCCCTGTATGGCGGTGCGCTCGTGGTGATTCAGCGAAAGCTGAATCAGCCGATGAAGCAACTGATGCGGCAAATGACAGCCTTTGCCCGCAATGAACCGGTTCCCGATATGGGCCGCACTACAAAGGACGAAATGGGGGCCTTGATCGCACATTTTCACGGCATGAAGGAGCAGATTGAGCAGGCCAGAGGGCAAATTGCTGCGGAACAGCGGGAGCGGGACTATATGATCGCATCGTTGTCCCATGACTTGAAGACGCCGCTTACCTCGATTCGAGCGTATGCAGAATCGTTGCAGCAGGACAAGCAGGTAACGGAGGAAGAGAAGCGGGAATACTTCGACATTATGTTCGACAAAATCGGCTACATGCAACAGATGCTGGACGATTTGGCAACCTACACAGCGCTTCGTACTTCAGAGAGAGGAAATGAGCAGGAGCGTGTTTTCGTCGATGGAGAAGAACTGTTCGATATGCTGTTTTCGGGTTATGATGCGATATGCGCGCAGCGCAGCATTCATCTTGAAGTGAGCAATGAGGTGTCGGGTGTCTACCCGTTCCATGCGAAGCAGATGGTGCGGCTGACAGATAACCTGATGGGCAATGCCATACGTTATACACCGTGCGAACAGAGGATTTGGCTGGGGGCCTTTTCAGAGAATCAGGCATTGCCGGAATGGTTGTTCCCGGAATTTGCAGACAGTGTACAAGCTTGGCGAGGAAATTCATTAGTGCTGCTCGTTCAGAATGAAGGGGAGCCGATCGCGCCGCAGGATTTGGAGAAGCTGTTCCAGCCATTTTACCAGGCTGACAGGGCAAGGACAAAATCTCATACTGGGGGATCATCGGGGCTCGGACTTAGTATCGCAAGCATGATTGCAGAGCGGCATGGCGGGTGCATTGGCGTTTGGTCGGCCGCACCGCATGGCACGTTGTTAGCATGTCGATTTTCGTCCGAACGGGAATCAGAAATAGAGGAAGGATGAAGCAGATGTTCCGAATAACAGGAAGCTTATTGCTGGCAAGCAGCTTGATCTTTACCGGATGTGCCGATAGTGCGAAATGGAGCGGAGAGCAGCTCGTTAGCCAGGCGCTGGAAGCAGGAAAAAGAGAACTATCGTACTATGCGGAAGGGGTCATGGTCACGTACGAGAACGGGAAGGAAACAGAGCGTTATGCGATTAAGGAGTGGTCGGATGCAGAGACGAAGAAAAAACGAGAAGAAGTAATCAAGGATAACGAACGGGCTGTATCTGTGAGTGACGGCAAGCTGATTACGGTATGGGATGAGCATAATCAGCAGGCGTTCAAAATGGAAGTAGGCGACGGGATGCGGCCGATGTCACAGCGGGAGCAGTTGAAAAGTATGCTGGAGCATTTAAACAAATCATATCATATTGAATCGATGGGGAAAGAGAAAGTCGGCGAGCATCAAACGGTTCATATTAAGGCTGCATCCAAGAAGAAGGATGCCCTGCTGAAGCAAATGGAGTTATGGGTCGATCAGTCTTCTTGGATGGTGATAAAGAGCAAAATCGATAGCGGTGCGGTCAAATCCATGTTCGAATATACGAAGCTGGATATGGCGCCGAAGTTTACGGCAGGTACGTTCCAGTTGAGCATACCGAAAGACATTCCGGTACGTGATATTAATGAGCTGAATCCGGTGAAGCTGGTATCCTTGGAAGAAGCGAAGCAAGCGGCAGGAGCCCCATTTCTACAAATAAAAGATAAGGAATTTTCATTAAAGAAGACGGAGTTGACGCAGTTGGAGGGAGAAATGAAGCGCACGGAAATCTCCTTGGAGTATGACAAAAACAATGTGTCTTATATAAATGAAAGTCTGTTCAAAACGCCTGCCGACTCCAAAAGGGATCGAGGGACGGCAGTTGAGGTACGCGGTACGACGGGATGGTATTGGGATGAAATACACTCGCTAACTTGGGATGAAGGCGGCTTCCGATATACATTAATTCCTACAAATCCGGATGTGGGACAAGAAGAGTTGATCAAGATTGCAGAGGGTATGAGCAAATAAGTTTCCTGCTGGTGAAGGGGATGGATATGGATATGGATATGGACATCAAGCTACGGCACAGGCTGCATCCTGATTATAAGAAAGCATCTCGAATTGCAGGTGTAATTGCCCACGTCATACTGGCTGCGATTATTGCTGCATATGCCATAATTGCTTCTATACAGGGCTGGATATTGTATCCTGCATGGATTGCAGCAGGCTTATGGGGATTATCATTCGTTTGGTTCGTATGGATTGAGCCGTCATTAACCTATCGTTATTTTGCATTTGAAGTGTTTGAGGAAGAATTGCATATTCAGTCAGGGGTCATTTATTTGAAACATACGATTGTACCTATGAATCGGGTACAGCATGTGGAGACAGAACGCGGCCCACTACTCCGCAAGTTTGGACTGTCGCAGGTATCTGTTGTGACGGCAGCCACTACGCATCATATTCTTGCAGTGCAGGAGGAGGAGGCCCAGTGGTTGAAAGCAAGAATCGCACAGTTGGCGAAGGTGGATGACCATGAAGAATAAGGAGATGCGCCTTCATCCGCTGCACATGGGATTTTCGATTCTACAGGTAGCCAAGGCCATATGGCCTTTCCTCATTCTCTACGCATGGAAGGCTAAGGATCATTTGTGGATACAGATGCTTTTTGCTGCCATTGTTGTCTATGCGCTCATAGATGCGGTGCTGGATTGGAGAAGGTTTACCTTCCGCTTTGAGGAAGATAAGCTCGTCATCAATAAAGGAATTTTTGTTCGGGAAGAAAAAACGATTTTTTATCGGCGCATTCACTCGGTACGCTTGGAGCAGTCCTTCCTGCAGCGCTTAAGCCGTACGGCTCAACTAAAGATCGAAACGCCTGGCGGAGAGGCGGATGGAGACGGCGTGCTGCCTACATTGTCGCTTGCACATGCTGAGGAGCTGCGTACAGTCTTGATGCTGCGCAAGCAAGGAACCGAGCATATCGGCCTGGAACGCGGCGATGTACCTACAACTATGACGATAGCGGAAGCCGTTGATTCGCGGTCTAGTAACAATGTCCGTGCGACAGCGGGCGTGGATCAGATGGATCAGGACAGGCAGACGAAGGGCACGGGCTTCTCGGCACGGGACATAAGGCTGGGGATAGGAACGTTATTCCTCTCTTCGGCGACAACGATCCATCTGGGCATGCTGCTTGCCTTCTATGTGGCGATTACGAATTTCGCAGATGATTTGTTGAAGTTGATTTTGCCCGAAGGACTTCTCAAAAAAATTATGGATCAGGTCATGTCCTTGCTTCCAAGTCACCTGACTTACATTGTGCTCGGAGTTGGGGGCTTTATCCTTGCCTGGTTCATCTCAACACTGCTTTTCGTTGCGAAATACTACCGCTTTACGGCAGTTGTACAGGGAGAGGAAATCGTCATTTCCTATGGGCTGTTCGAAAAAAAGGTGAACGCCTTTAAACCAGGACGTGTACAAGAGATTATCGTGAAAGAGGGCATGCTTCGGCAACTGCTCGGTTATGCGCAGGTGGAGGTAGGAGTTCTGTCGGCGGACAAGAAGGAATCGCTGTTGCTTCATCCGCTTGTGCGAGTTCGGGATATCCCGGACTTAGTAGCTCATTTTGTACCCCAAGTCAATATGGATCAGAATACAGTGCAGCATCGGCCTCCTGGACGGTCTTGGTGGTACTATGTTCGCATGGAACTGCTGCTCTTCTTCATTGCTCATGGCCTGCTCTATTGGTGGCAGGGGACGATGGCCCATTGGCTGTGGCTCCTGATGCCGATATTGCTTGGAATGGGGACACTGCGACTAAAGGACGCGGGAATGGGGATTCAGGACAAGCAGCTCATGATTCGTACTCGCGCGATCGCGAGAAAGTCGCATTACATGCTGAGACCGCATATCGTATCTATCTCGGCGAAGGACAATTATTTTCAGCGGCAGCGGTGCATCCGCTCTCTGCGGGTTACGATTATGAGCGGGCATTCCTATACCGCGAATTGTTTTTCAGAACAGGACGTTGCGCGCGTATGGCTGTGGTACAGCCGGAAAAAGGGTGAATAAAACAGGAGGATCTGTCCTCCTGTTTTTTTGTGTGCACCAAATGGCTGTGGTACAGATGGACGGATCTTTACGAAAAGGGGTGACCAAAGTCCGAGAGAAATACATATTATTGGTAAAATGGTTACAAAAACGAAACTTTTTTGCTTTTGCAGCGTCTAATGATGACAAATGAAGTCGATTTACAAATTCTCCAAACGATCCATTTATCATATCGAGAAAGGAGGGGATAAATCGCTTTACAATAGGCTTTTTCACTACTTCAACGCTGCAATTAATCATGGAAAATCAGGGTCCTAGTTTTCAAAACGCGACTAAATAACCATGTTATTCCAGAAAAAAACTTGGTTAGATAGTAGATAAGGTTGCGGACAACACTCGCAGAGAGGGTGAACAGGCGAATATTCATGAACCGTAGACAAAAACGAAATCTAATAATAGGCATACTGATGCCGATTGTGATCATACTTGCAGGCGGATTGTATTGGATGCCGGAATTGCTGTCTTCCAAGCCTGTTGCCTATGCTGGTGAGGATGGCATCAAGCTGAAATTCAAGACGGAAGGCGACCGCATTCTGGAATACAAAGAAGGCGGCTTTGAGCCGATCTTTGCCAAGGGAGTCAACTTAGGCGCAACATTGCCAGGTTACTTCCCCGGGGAATTCCCGATTCAAGAGGAGGATTATCTGCGCTGGTTCCAACAAATACATGATATGGGCGCGAATGTGATTCGGGTATACACGGTGCATAATCCGGTATTCTACGAAGCGCTTGTAAAGTTTAACCGCGATAAGGCGGAGCGCCCGCTCTATTTTATTCAAGGCATATGGTCACCTGAAGAAGAGCTTATCGAATCTCAGGATGCTTATTTGCCGAACATCAAGGATAAGTTCAAGCGTGAAATTGAAAAGGTCGTTCGCGCCGTATACGGAGATGTCACGCTCCCCGACAATGCCGGGACAGCGAAGGGCAAGTACCGAACAAATGCAGGAGACTACTTGATGGCTTGGCATATCGGCACAGAGTGGGATCCTGTGATGGTTGATCAGACGAATAAGAAGCATAACAAAGTGGAGGCCTATACCGGCGCTCATTTTAGCTCCACAAGGCAAGCGAGTCCATTCGAGAGTTGGCTCGCCGAAATGCTTGATTACACTGCCGCGGTGGAGAACGAATATGGTTGGCATCATCCGATGACATTCACGAATTGGGTGACGACGGATGTGCTAAAGCATCCGGGAGAGCCCTTGTTTCAGGAAGATATGGTAAGTGTCGATGCAAGACATATTCAGCCGAAGGCTTGGAATGCGGGATATTTTGCTGCCTATCACGTCTATCCGTATTACCCGGACTTCTTCCACTTGGATGCTTCATTGCAGACGATACGCGATAAGCAGGGACAGTTCAATACGTATAAGGCTTATTTGCGCAAGCTGAAGGCGGAGTTCAAGGACTTGCCAGTCATGATAACGGAATATGGCGTACCGTCTTCGATTGGAATCTCCCATTTAGGCATGGGTGGGCGCAATCAAGGCGGCCATGATGAGCGGGAACAAGGGCGTATCGATGCTTCGCTCACGCAGGATATTTATGATGAGCATTATGCGGGAGCCATATTGTTCATGTGGCAGGACGAGTGGTTTAAGAAGACATGGAATACGATGAAAATCGAAGTTCCAGCTGATCGCAGGCCATACTGGCTCAACGTATTGACGAATGAGAAAATGTTCGGGCTACTAGGAATGTATCCGAGCAAGGAAGACGCCATTGTTATTGATGGCGACGCGAAGGATTGGGATGCAATTCCTGACGAAGAGAAGATGCTGCTGAAGCCAGATTTGCCGGGTGTCCAGGAGATGTGGGCGACCCATGACGAAGGCTATGTATATACGATGCTTAAGTTGGATAAGCCGTTCGATCCAGAGAAGCAGACCTTGTACATCGGAGCGCATACGCAGACTGGCGGCAATCGCTCGATGAAGGAGCTTCCTGGCTTGAAGCTGGATGAAGGGCTGGAAACGCTGACCGTTATCGGTAAAAATAGCGAGGTGCGCATCGCTTCAAATTATGACTTTAACAACCGTTTATATGGCCCTTCCGGCTATTGGATGGTTGAACCGAAGCCGGAGGAAATGAAGGATAACTCAGGACTGTTCAATCCATGGAAGCTGGCCGTCAGTTTGAAAATGGAGCCGCCGGATACGAGATCTGCCCATCCATTCCAGGATATCGTCGTAGGCAAGCTGATAAGAGGGACGAACGATCCGAACAGTAAGTCATACAATTCGTTAGCAACTTGGAATGCGAAGGATAACATCGTCGAAATTCGAATCCCGTGGATGCTGCTTGGCTTCGCCGACCCAAGTACGAAACAAGTGATTTCTTACGGGAAAGTAGAGCGTAAGCGCGATCTGTCAACGATACAGACAGAAGGCATTCGATTTTTGCCTTGGGTAGTCGACAAAGAAACGAAATCCATGGCTGGGGCACAGACACGTGCACTGAAGAACTATTCCTTACACAATATCCAAGTTTACACATGGAAACAGTGGGATAAAGTTGGTTACACTGAACGCTTGAAGCAAAGTTATTACGACATGAAGGAAATATTTCATCGTCTTCCATGACATAAGCGGCCATATGTAGGCTGCACACGATTTCCTAATGATGTTCTGAGTTCCATGCAGCTTGCAAGGCCAACAGGGAGCTTTAGGACTGTCATTTTCGTGAAACAAAGGAGGCACACGTTACATGTATACCAAGTTGGACTTTGCTGTATCTTTCATCTACGTTTGCCTTGGCCTTATTAGTGTCGGCGTATTCATACTGCTCATCATGAAAGCTAGGAATATACGTCTAATGCAGCAACAGGACGCGATTATGAAGAAATTCAAACCCTATTTCATTTATTTGCAGCGCCATATTGGGGACGAAGGCTCCTTCCAGCCGCCGAAGGGGGCGGTAACTCAATTGGAGGCTAGGGTCATCCAGGACAAACTGATGGAATGGATAGAGAGATTCCGTGGAAAGCAGCGGGAAAAGCTGACGAGGCTGTGTGAGGATATGGGGCTCGTTCAAGCAGATTTGAAGAAACTGAACAGTATGTTCTACGCGAAGCAAATGCAAGCAGCCTTCCGCTTGGGAGGCATGAGATCGCCCCAAGCGGTACCACAGCTGCTGGAACTGCTAAGACAAGAGAAGGCGGCTGAACTGGTGCGTGTCATTGCCCGGGCGATAGCCAAATGTGCGGACGATGCAACTTCCTTGGAAGTGATGCTGCGTGAGCTTGCGGGTCGCGAGCAGCATAATGAGCTGTTTGCCGCTGAAATATTAGAGGAATCATCTATAGATGTTACTCCGCTTCTTGTCAAATGCTTAGGTGATAACAATAATTGTTTGGTCAAAACGGTTCTGCTTGCATTGCGCGGGCATGCGGGACCGGAGCTTTCACCGGCGCTGCTCAAGCTTGCGGACAACAAAGATAAGGATATTCGTTCCTTGGCAATTAAACTGCTCGTTCGCACTGGCAGCGTACTGACGAAAGATAGATTATGCAGTTGGTTCAAGGATCCGGAATGGGAGGTTCGGGCGGCGGTTGCGGAGTCGCTCGGTACATACCACCATGTTGTTAGTATTGTCATTCTGAAGGAAGCGTTGACCGACACCAACTGGTGGGTTCGTTACTACAGTTCGAAGAGCTTAGCTACGATGGGGGATGAGGGCTTCCGGGCATTGTGTGAGGCGGCGCTCGAAAAAGACGACCCTTACAAATCGGATATGGCCAAAGACCGCATCCACGAGGAGCTGCTGCGCGAGCACTATTTTGCCAAGCGACGCAAGCAGAAGGCGAGCCAAGCGACAAAGCGGATGCTGTATGAACAGTATTTCGGCAAGGCAGCGGCCGCACCGATATTCCGAAGTGTAGGAGGCGATTATTCTGCTTAGAGATTTGCTTCTGATATATGGTCTGTTCGCCATGTATTATGTCATCGTCGTTAATAGTATTTATTTCGGCATTATGCTGTTCTCTTTTAAAAATATATTCTCGATCGTTCGCAGGAAGCGCTACGCACTAAGCGGAACGATAGCGGGATCGGAGCATGTTCCTCCTGTTTCGCTGCTCGTGCCTGCCTATAATGAAGAGCTGACTATTATTGAAAATGTGAAGTCATTAATGACACTTAATTATCCGACATACGAGGTCATTGTCATTAATGACGGCTCCAATGATGAGACCTTGAACGTGCTGATTGAAGAGTTTGGCTTATATCGGATGGATAACCTGTCTATTCGGTACGCCGTGAACTGCACGAAGATTAACGCGGTTTATCATAATCCGGAATATCCGTTCCTGTACGTCATTGATAAGGCGAATGGGGGCAAAGCGGATTCCTTGAATGCAGGGATTAACTTCTCGCATTATCCGCTTATTTCTTCAATTGATGCGGATTCGCTGTTGGAGAAAGATTCTTTGATTCAAATGACGACCATGTATATGTCCGATCCGGAACAATATGTAGCGATTGGGGGCAATGTGCGCATTGCCAACGGATGCACGATCGAAAATGGAACGGTGAAGGAAGTTCGTTTGCCGAAGAAATGGTGGCCAATGTTTCAAACGCTGGAGTATTTGAAGGCGTTCCTTGGGGGGCGGATCGGCTGGAGTGCGCTCAATGGACTCATTATTGTATCGGGGGCATTCGGGCTGTTCCGCAAGGATTACGTAATCAAGGTTGGCGGGTACCGAGATGGGTATCCCGGCGAGGACATGAACATCATTATCAAGCTTCACCGCTATATGCTGGAAAATAAATTGCCTTATAAAATTGCCTTCTGTCCGGAGGCAGTCTGCTGGACCCAAGCGCCCGATACGTATCATATCCTATCAAACCAGCGGAAGCGTTGGGGTCGAGGCAATTTGAAGAACATGATCGAAAACTATGATATGACGTTTAGGCCGAAATATAAGGTATTTGGACTTCTGTCGATGCCATACACGATTATTTTTGAAGCGCTCAATCCTTATTTTAAAGTGACGGGATTGATGTCCCTGATCGGTTATGCGCTGTATGACATGACCCATTGGGAAATTGTCTTGATATTTATGCTAATAAACTTCTTATCAGGTTTACTGTTAGCTGTAGGCTCACTTCTGTTGGAGGAGATTGCGTTCAAGCGATATCCGCGCATCAGTGATCTCGTGCGTATGCTTGTGTTCAGCGTGCTGATGTTCTTCGGATACCGGCAGCTCGGCAGCCTGTGGCGCATTCAAGGACATATTCAATTTTTCCAGAAGAACAATTCTTGGGGCGCCATGACGCGCCAAAGCTGGAAGGAAGAAGGAGAACAAAAGAAAACCGCCTAACAGGCGATGGGAAAGGTGGAAACGGCACATGCTGCAATTGGTGGAACGAAATGCGGAATTTGGATTTGTACCGACATTTAAGCAAACCGTAAATCATCTGGTGATGAGCTATCCCGGACATGACGTAGGCATTATTTTCATCCATGCGAATCCGCTCGGCAAGACGTGGGAGAAGGAGCTCCGCTCTGCGCTGGAGAGAGAGCAGATCCCATTCGAGCTAATGATTGCCGATGCCCAGCAAGTCATTGCTGTAATGCTGCCGCGCGCGACGCTGGATCAGACCCACTACTATGCGCTTGTACTGAAGAGCATGGTAGAAGAGCAATTGGCAGGAACGCCAATTGTATGTGCGGTTGCAGCAGTGGCGGATTCTCAGGAGGCAGAGGACATTATTCTTGGTCGCTGGAATGAGTGGCCGGCTACAGACTCCTCCCATATTCGGATTCTCCATGATCAACTTGAACTCGAAGCTGCGAAGCGGATTCTGGTCGTGGATCATGATGCTAGTGTAAGAGAGTTTTTGAATATATGGCTGACGATGCAGGGCTACGAGGTGCACGAGGCAGAGGATGCTTTGACGGCGTTGAATCTCATTGATGGAGGGCAATTCGATTTAATCTTAACGGAGTTGAATTTATATGGAATAAACGGTCTGCCGTTCATTTCGCACATTCAGAAGATGAATTTGGAGAAGCAGCCGAAGATCGTGATTTTGTCCGAACAGCGGGTAGGGAAGACGATTGATTATTGCTTCGAGCAGGGCGTCAGCGATTATATTACAAAACCATTTTCGCCGGTAGAACTTGATGAACGGCTTAGCCGCTGTTTGTCATAACTATATACAATTAACTAGTGGATGGAAGGGTGAACAACTGTGAACATGTATGCTGCAAATTTACATCACGCAATTGAACACAAAACTTCTGTAGTCGGAGTCATCGGGTTAGGCTATGTCGGCCTGCCACTTGCCATTGAAATGTGCAAGCAGGGCTTCCAGGTTGTCGGAATTGACGTTGATTCACGCAAGATTGAGAGTATCCATAACGGACATTCCTATATTAAGGATATAAGCGATGACACGTTGACACAGTGCATGAACACAGGTCGATTGTTCGTTACGAGCGACTTCAGTCATATTCAGTTGCTGAATGCAGTCAGTATTTGTGTGCCGACACCGCTTAGTGAGAATCAAGATCCGGACACCTCCTATATTACACGCGTTGTGGAACAAATTAAGAAATATATGCGGAAGGGCCTGCTGATCACACTGGAAAGTACAACGTATCCAGGCACGACAGAGGAGCTGATTCAACATGAAATCGAAGCCTCTTTAGGATACCGGACAGGAGAGGACTTCTTCCTCTGCTTCTCTCCGGAGCGTGTGGATCCGTCCAACCCGAAATTTAATACGTTTAACACGCCGAAGGTAATTGGCGGAACAACGCCAGTATGCCTCAAGCTGGGAACTGCACTGTATGGAAATATTGTGGAAAGTGTTGTACCCGTATCCTCAACGAAGGTGGCGGAAATGTCAAAGCTGTTGGAAAATACATTCCGCAGCGTAAATATTGCCTTCATTAACGAGATGGCGATGATGTGCGATCGGATGTGCATCGACATTTGGGAGGTGATCGACGCTGCAGCAACGAAGCCGTTCGGCTTTATGCCGTTCTATCCAGGACCGGGTATTGGAGGCCACTGCATTCCGCTTGATCCGATGTATTTATCCTGGAAGGCGAAGGGGTATCGTTTCTACAGCAAGTTTATCGATATCGCTCAGGCAACCAATGCCAATATGCCGTACCATGTGATGGAGAAAACATCGCGTATTTTGAATCAAAGCTCGAAGTCGATTAAAAATTCGAAAATTTTAATTTTGGGCATGGCCTATAAGCCGAATATTGACGATTTGCGCGAATCCCCGGGGCTTGAAATCTATGAGCTGTTTAAGGCGAGCGGCGCCAAGGTCGATTATTATGATCCGCATGCGACACACTTCAAGGACAAGGCCGGCAAGACGGTGAATACGATCGATTATGATTTGCCGACGTTCCAAACATATGACTGCATGGTGCTGATTACGAACCATCAATCGTTCGATTACAAACAGCTCGCGGATTTGAATATTCCGATTCTGGATACGCGCAATGCGTTCAAAGGTATTCAACGCCCGAACATTCATAAGCTTGGGCATACAGAGCAGGAGATTGTAAGAGAGCAGGAGATTGTTAGAGAAGTAGAAGAGGCAGCGGCTTTTGTCTAAAACAGACAAAAAATCGTTTCGCGCACAAGCAGAACGTAAGCTGAGTATTCCGCGCCAAGCGTTCCGTTCACGGAGGATGCTGATCGCACTGCTGCTATGCTGTTGTGTGGGAATACTAATCCTTTTAACGTTTCGATCCTCTGAAGCGGGGAAAACGAAGGCAACATGGCTTTGGGACACAGAGTGGATACGTGATTCAGGGGAGGAAATCGTCTCATTCTGCCGCTCGAATCATGTGAATCTGATCTATTTGCAAACTAGTTCCACTGTAGGCTCGGATACGTATCGTTCGTTCATTCGCAAGGCGCATGAAGCCGGAATTGACGTTCATGCATTGAACGGTGCGCCGGAATGGGCGAAGGAACGGCATGAAGAAGAAGGGGAATCTTTCATTCAGTGGGTAAATGATTACAACCGGCAGGTTGCGGCAGAGGAGCGTTTTGCCGGCATTCACCTGGACGTAGAGCCGTATTTGCTGCCAGAGTGGAAGCAAGATGAAGCACGCATCGTCCGAAGCTGGATCGACAACATGGAGACGTGGCTGCAGGAGGGGAGAAGGGCTGGTCTGTACATGGCCGCTGATGTACCTTTCTGGCTGCCTCGTGTGGACATGCCGACTGGGAACGGCAAGGTAAGCAGTTGGATGCTGGACCAGTTCGACTCCTTGACGATTATGGCGTACCGGGACAACTCCGATTCAATCTATGATTCGGCCAAAAAGCTGCTCTCACAGGCGGACGAGCTTGGCAAGCCGATTATTATTGGTCTTGAACTGGGCAAGACCAATGAAGGAGGCTACTTGTCCTTCCACGGCAAGCCGCTGGACTATTTCGAGGAGCAACTGCGCGATGTGAAGGAACTGGGCGCAAGCCACTCCTCCTTCGCAGGAGCAGCGGTTCATCATTTGCGCGTGTGGTATGACCGAGTGAAGTAAAGAGCTGCTCGCGATTCAATAAACGGCAGTAAAACCTTCATATTATCGAAAACGTAACGAGCCTGTGGATCTGCATCCACAGGCTCGTACCGTCTCGTTACTGTGTAAGGTAAAAAGGTTGTAACGTCTACTTCACCATCGTCTCCATCGAACCGTGTATCGCGTGCTCCCCACCCACCAGATACACTGCGTTTTTGTCAGCATCCAATGCAGCTCTCAGCTTCGTTGCAACTACCTTTCCGTCCTTTTTGTCCGTATAGTCATTGTGGAAGCGGTACTCTTTCAGTCTGTTATCCCACTCCACTTCACATCCGCTAATATCGACACCCAGCACCTTTTGGGCCAGTGGAGCAATCACTTCTTTTGCAACTTTTGCCGTAATCTCCTTGTCGGTCGTTACCTTTTCCTTTAGACGCGATTTGTGAATGACTTCTATCGCCTTTCCTGACTTTGTGTCTATTTCAACGTAAATACCGTCACCTTGCAATACCCACTTCGGTATGGCCAGCACTTTTTTATAGTCATAATTACCATGTCTGAGTGTTGCCTCCGTCACTTCTTTCAATTCATGATTGAAGGCTGTTTTCACGATTTCTGCTGCTGCTTTTGTCCATTTTGGATCAAGTTTTTTGGCATCAACTGTAATCGAGTACCCATTGAGTTGATCATTTGCTTTAGATCCAGCACCTGGTTTATAGAGCGAGATATAAAAGTCTTCCTCTGTGAAAACATATCTCGTATCTACAAATTTAGCCTGCTTGTCATCATATCGTCGTTGCATTTCCACTTCATTACTCAACACATAGGTTTTGTTTGGATACAGCTCTTTTAATCTTTGAAGGACTTTATTCCGATCCTCCTTACTGACTTCATCGATCGAGATTTTTGCAAAACCCCACCATATTCCACCTGTTTTCGGATTAAAGTCAATTGAATATTTGTCATCCACAGATCGGATTGTTGCACTCCCACCCGAACCGGAGTAGCTCTCGCCAACATCCTGCATCTTGACCTCTTTGCCTGCCAATTCCTTCATTGCTTTTTTCAGCTTGTCGGCCATCTTCTTGTCGATTTGAACTTTCACCTTCTCCGGTTGCTTCTGTTCCTGTGCAGCCGCGGCTTCGACAGGAATCGATCCTCCCAATGCGGCTAGCATGCCGGATACGACCAATGTTGCGATGATAGCTTTTTTCATAAACATGATCATCCTCCTATGCATCTGTTTGTGTTTTTAATTCCCTGCGGCCGCTCTGCTCCCGGACTTTATATACACGACGTTTTTCTCGGCATCCAATGCCGCTCTCACCGCCGTAACATCATTTTTTTCGATGAAGCGGTAATCTTTAAATAAGCTGTCCCATTTCACTTCATATCCCGTAATGTCGATATTGAATAATTTCTTCGCGAGCGGGGCGACCGCTTCTTTGGCTTCTTTTTCTGTCATCTCTTTGTTCGTCGTGACCTGATTGCCTTGTTTATTGATCAGGCTGATTGCTTTCCCCTTCTCCATGTAAACCGTCACTTTGTCGTCCTCAAGCACCCACGTACGTTGCTCAATCTGCGCCTTCGTCACGTCGAATTGATGATCGAACGCCGTTTTGATCGCTTCCGTTGCCGATTTCAGCAAATTCAGATCAAGTTCTTTTTTGTCAATATCGATTCTCGCAACGGGGATGACATAACCTTCTGAAATATTAGCATTTACTGAAACAGTAAAATCCTTCCCGGAAAACTCATAAAACATATAATCTCCAAATTTGCCCTTGCTATTATCGTAGGATCGTGACTGTGTAACGTCTTTGTTAAATACGTATTTCTTCTTTGCATAGGCGTTCTTTAACTCTTTTAAAGCTTCGTCTTGAAATTTTTTGTCGACTTTGTCGATTGTCGTCTTGTTGGAAACAAACCATATATTTCCTCTTTTGGGATCAAAGCCAACACCGTAATTTCCATCTGCAGATTGAACCGTGACCAAACTCTCATTGTTATTGATATGTTCACCGGTATCCTTAAGCTTAACCTCTTTCCCCGCATATTGATTTACCGCTTTTTGCAGCTTGGGAGCCAACTTCTTATCGATGGGAACCTTCTTATTATCGGATTGCTGCTCTTGCTGATTCTCTTGCGCTGCCTTCGCTCCGGCAGGAATTGGGCCGGCCAATGTGGCCAACATACTAGATACGATCAGGGATGCTAGAATGACTTTCTTTAAATTCATACTAAATCCTCCTATGTTTCATATTCTCATTGTGTACCACTGGTGTATCACCTACTATCGCCTACAATATATAACAATATCAATCCGCTCATTTGTGACATCATCACTATTATTTAGTCTTAGAAGGTGTTGTGCTGCGGACTGTTCCGATATTCTAGTTCTAACTTTTGTCTTGCCTCATCAGCAGTCTAAATATATCCTTTTTGGAGGGGGCTTTCGAAATAATAAACCCCCGGAATTAAGACTGACTTTATCTCCGTCTTCTCTGGGGGATGTAGTGCATATTAGGTTGTGCAATCACTTTTATTTTCAAACTTTACAGGCAAAGGAGCGGATAACATGGGATTTCAAACAGAGTTCAATTCGGTATGCAAATTTAAGACAGAGCAGGAGCTAAATGAGCTACTGGAGTACGGGCGAGGCAAAATGACGAAGCAGGGCTTTCGAGTGTTTCCGACAGGACAGAAGGTCATTGCGTACACGCCGGATAATGTGGCCGTAGCTATCGTGAAGATTGTTGCTTCGATCGCGGAAATCAATTTCCAAGGGGATGAAGTGACCGAGGTTGAAATGGAGTTAGTCCGCAAGCTGAACGAGGAAGAATCACGCGTTCAGACAGCGTTGGCAGATGAAATGTTCTTCGGAAATCCGGACCGCAAATAAATAAGTCAGTAGAAGCCCTGATTACCATGAGGTATTGGGGCTTTTTGCATCTTCGCTGCATGCGGTGATGGACGTTTATATACACATTTATATAGGTAGTTAAAGTTGAAGGAACTGAATAAATTCTATGGAGATGGAGCTTGGGGGATGGTTAATCAGGCATTTTGCGTAAAAAAGAGCACTCCGATCATCTTAAGCAATCGGAATGCCCTGCTTACAGCTTTTATGTTAAGCTTGCAGCGCCTGCTTGAATTGCTCGGTTAGAAGCGGCACGATTTCGAACAGGTCGCCTACGATGCCGTAATCGGCAATCTGGAAGATAGGCGCTTCTGGATCCTTGTTGATCGCGATAATGACGCGTGATTGGCTCATTCCCGCCAAATGCTGAATGGCACCGCTAATGCCGCAGGCGATGTACAGCTCTGGCGTGACGACCTTGCCCGTCTGTCCGATTTGCAAGGCGTAGTCGCAATAACCTGCATCGCATGCTCCGCGGGAAGCTCCAACAGCACCGCCCAGTAGAGAGGCCAGCTCCTCAAGCGGCTTGAAGCCATCGGCGCTGCGAACGCCCCGTCCGCCGGAAATAATGATTTTCGCTTCGCTCAAATCCATTTTCCCGACCGTATTTTGCACGACCTCGCGAACAATGGCCGTAAGCGGCGGTTCCGGGTAAGCAATAGCTGTTACAGGCACGGTGCGGCCAGCTTCTGCTGCTGGAGGCTGAATGTTGTTTGGTCGAATGGTAACTATCCACGGTGCGGCTAGGAACTTCTTCTTTTCCATGGCTTTGCCTGCATAGATCGGACGCGTAAATAATACGTTGCCGCTGCTGTCTGCTTCGATTGCGATTACATCGGAAATCTGCCCGCCATGCAGGGAAGCTGCCAACTGCGGTGCCAGATCCTTGCCCCATGCGGTGTGGCCGAAAAACACGCCGTCCGGGTTCGCTGCCTGCACAACAGCCTGCAGCGCAGCAAAATAAGCTTCCGGATGATAATGAATGAGTGCGGTATGCTCAACAGTATAAATATGATCAACGCCGTAGGCTGCCAAGTCGTTGGAATAGCGGGCTGCATCTGCGCCGATGATCACAGCGGCTACAGAGCCCCCATCGCCTGCAGCTATACGGGCTGCCCCAATCGCTTCGTAGGACACTTGGCGAAGATTGCCGCCCTTCGCTTCGGCTACGACAAGAATCGTTCTGGACATATCAATACGCCTCCTTGGAATATGAACTTACCGGATTCGTTGCATTCGATGCAGAACTATATGACCTTAGCTTCCGTTCGAAGCAGTCGGAACAGCTCCTGGACTTGATCCGCCGGCTCTCCGGAAATCAGCTTGCCTGCTTGACGCTGCGGAGGAAGGAATAGCTCTGTTTGGGCTGTGCGAGCTTCGACTTTTACGCCGAAGTCATCGAGCGTGAGCTCACGGAAAGGCTTCTTCTTCGCCTTCATAATGCCCTGAAGCGAAGGATAGCGCGGATCATTCAGCCCTTGTTGAGCGGTGAACAGCGCCGGGAGCGGCACCTCTACCACCTCTGCATCCCCTTCAGCGTCCCGAGTGCAGACAGCACGGCCATCTGCGATCTCCAGATTCGTAATCGACGATACATGCGGAATGCCGAGCAGCTTCGCAAGTCTGACGGCCACTTGGCCGGAACCGTTGTCCACGGAAAAGTTGCCGCCAAGAACGAGATCGTAGGATTCCGTTCCGACAAATGCGTGCAGAGCTTGCGCTACGGCATGCTCATCGCTGCCGATTCGCTCGTCGTTGATCAGTATGGCTTCGTCAGCGCCCATGGCGAGTGCCGTGCGCAGCGCCTCGGAAGCACGCTCCGGGCCTACAGAGGCGACAATAACCTTGCCTCCAAGGTCATCGCGAATGCGGATCGCTTGCTCGACCGCATATTCATCATAGGGATTGAGGACGAATTTGACTCCGTCTTCTGCGATCTTGCCTTCTTCGATGATGATTTTTTCCTCCGTATCGAATGTCTGCTTGACTAATACGATGATATTCATCGTTCATTGCCCCTTTCGCTTTATTTGGCTTGTAATCTAAAGCGGACTTGTTGAACAAGTGGACTGCCATGCAGGAAATTTGGAAGAACTGCAGCTCTAAGAAGGGGAATTGACAACATCGATGTCCATTTCCTTTATGGCGATCAAACGATAAGGAATCCAAGACGAGGCTTGGCAGAACAAAAGTCTAACCTAAGACAGGCTGCGCAATCGGAAAATCAAGGGGAGAGAGCTAAGGCTCAAGCCCCTTTAGAAAAAATGTTATTGTGCCATCAAGCTGCCCGACCAGGGAATACTTCTGTCCAGAAATGAGCCATGACGTCACAACTTCATCCATGGAACCGAAAATAAGCAGGCGGGTAAGCTTGACGTCAAGATCGTCGCGAAACACTTTTTCTTCAATGCCCTGCTTTATAATACGCTCAATAAGTACAATATAGGGCTTAATAATTTTTCCGATTTCCTTCCGCAGCTCAAGAGAACTTTGTCTCAGCTCGATTTGCGTGACGAACGCTAAATCCGGATTGTTTTCCAGCACGGTAAAATGGATTTGGCATACATTGCGCAGCGCATCCTTGGCTCCGGTCGTGGTTTCGAGGCTTGCGTGAAATTTGGCGATCATCTCTCCAAGCTTCTCGCGAAACAACGAAATCAGAATATCCTCCTTTCGTTTGAAATACAGGTAGATCGTACCATCAGCGACCCCAGCTGTTTTCGCAATTTTAGAAACTTGTGATCGGTGAAACCCGTGTTCTGCAAATACTTTGACCGCTGCCTCGAGGATTTGGGAATATTTTTCTTTTTTCTGACTTGTCATGGAATCACCTCGGTGCTAGAATATGGAATACAAATGAATGAATGCTCATTCAGTTTCTGCTGCTATCATAAAATAGAACTGAGATCATTGTCAATCATTGGATATCGATCTGGGTTTAGGCAGTAGATAAGCACATGATAAGCTCATGATGCTAATGGGATGTAAACGCTTCCTATGGGTAGTTCATTCATTTTCAATACTGAGAAAGGGGATGGTTCCGATGCCGGGAGCGATCGTGCAGCTCGTCCTGTTTTTGGCCGTCACGGGACTCGGCGTGTATTGGTTTGCCAAAGCGGTCTATCACCGATTCATGTATGTCAAGCTTGGGCAGCCGGTGAATTGGAGCGGACGTGTGAAGCACAATTTGCATGCATTTGCCGCTCAAGTGTTCGGGCAAACGAAGCTGCTGAAGGATAAGAAAAGCGGTCTGATGCATATTGTCATCTTCTATGGATTTATCATTTTGCAAGTCGGCGCGCTGGATATTATTTATAAAGGACTGTCGGGCAAGCCGCTGCCTATTCCCGGGTATGAGGCATTCGAGCTTCTGCAAGAAGCAACCGTGACCTTGGTGCTCATCGCCATGGGCTATGCCGCCTATCGCAGATACGGCGAGAAGCTGGGGAGGCTGAAGCGTGGATGGAAGCCGTCTATTGTCGTCTTCTTCATTTACTCTCTAATGCTGTCTGTCTTATTGACGATGGGATTCCATCGATTAGCCGAAGGAGAAGGCGCATCGGGATACGCGCCAATTTCTTCTCTTATTGCAGGGGCATTTACCGGCATCTCTCACGGAGTGGCCGAGGCGCTCTATATGACATTCTGGTGGGCGCACTTGGTGATTCTGCTTGCATTTCTTGTTTACGTACCGCAGAGCAAGCATTTCCATCTGCTGTCGGCGCCGGTCAATCTACTGCTTCGGCGCACAGAGCCGGTCGGACGTTTGAGCAAGCTTGACTTGGAAAATGAGGAAGCGGAATCGTTCGGTGTGGGCAAAGTGGAGGAGTTCACTCAGAAGCAGCTGATGGATCTGTACGCATGCGTAGAGTGCGGCCGCTGCACGAATGTATGTCCGGCTGCCGGCACAGGGAAATGGCTGTCGCCCATGCACATGATCGTCAAGCTGCGCGATCACCTGACAGAGAAAGGGGCGGCCGTTACATCACGATCGCCGTGGGCCCCTGCTTTTGCATTCAAGTCATCGGGCACGCACAGAATGAATCCTGAGGGAGCGGAGCTTGGGAAGTGGCAGGGACAGGGAATGACCGACATTGCTTCGACAATGCAGGCACAGGCTGCCACTTGGCAAATCGCACAGCATCCGCCGGAAGAATTAGAGCTTATTGGCGACGTCATGTCCGAAGCTGAAATATGGGCATGCACGACTTGCCGCAACTGTGAGGATCAATGTCCGGTCGGCAATGAGCATGTCGACAAGATCGTAGATATGCGCCGTTATCTGGTGCTAACGCAAGGCAGCATGCCGCATGACGGACAGCGGGCGCTGCAGAACATTGAGCGTCAAAGCAATCCGTGGGGCATCAGCCGCAGTGATCGGGTGAAATGGGTAAAGGAAGTCGATCCTGAGGGAGTGCTGCATGTACCGACAGTGAAGGAGAATCCAGAGTTCGATATTCTGCTGTTCGTCGGTTCCATGGGCTCTTATGATAATCGCAGCCGGAAGGTGACGAGGGCGCTTGTGCGCCTAATGAATGAAGCTGGCGTGAACTTTGCCATACTCGGCAATGAGGAAAAGAATTCGGGCGATACTCCGCGGCGCATGGGCAATGAGTTTTTGTTCCAGCAGCTATGCGAGGAAAACATCGCCACATTCCAAAAATATAAGGTACGCAGAATTGTTACGGCCTGTCCTCATACGTACAACACGTTAAAAAATGAGTATCCCGAGTTCGGGCTGGAAGCCGAAGTTCTCCACCACAGTGAGTTGCTTGACGAGTTGATACGTTCGGGAAGTCTTGTGCCGCAGCACGAGGTGGACGAACGAATTACGTATCACGACTCCTGCTATCTTGGGCGCTATAACGGCGTTTACGAGCAGCCGCGCAATATACTGCGGGCGATCCGAGGCGTTACCCTGCTTGAGATAGAGCGAAGCCGCGAGAACGGCATGTGCTGTGGAGCCGGCGGCGGCATGATGTGGATGGAAGAGACCGCAGGTAAGCGCGTCAATCTAGCGCGCACCGAACAGGCACTGGCCACGAAGCCGACCGTTATATCATCGGCATGCCCGTATTGTCTCACGATGATGGAGGATGGCACCAAGCTGCTTGAGGCCGATGAATCCGTTCAGACGCGCGACATCGCTGAAATCCTTGAACTAGCCGTATTCGGTTCGGTTAAAACGGATGACAGACAGCCGATATCAGTATAATCAGACAACCTGTAATAAAGACATCAAAGTAGCAGCTTCACATTTTTTGAACAGGGGTCAAAATATCATTAATTTCACCATCAATGAACTACTCCATAAACCTTTCTTCTATGAATCTGCAACCACAACGACAAGCAAAGTTCAGATAAGTGCCTGTCTTAGAGCAGTGACCTGAACTGAAGCATTGCACATCTCAGAAGTACACCATTCAAGCAGTACACACCTCACGAAGTACACACACCTACAAGCCCTGAAGCAGGGAACATCTTACGAAGTGCACCCAACATTCCTGAAGCAGGGAACACCTCAGAGTAGCGTCATCAGCCAACAATTTCATATCGATATCGTTCTTGTTGTTCTCATCATGTGACACAGACCATTTCAAATTGGGAGGGAACTCGCATATGGTTCAACCGATTCAAAGCGCCGCCGTTATCGGCTCTGGCGTAATGGGTGCGGCTATTGCCGCTCACTTGGCGGGCGCAGGCATTCGCTGCCTTTTGCTCGACCTCGTTCCGAAACAGCTTACAGAAGCTGAATCCAAAAAAGGGCTCACAATGGAGCATCCTGCTGTGCGCAATCGCTTAGCTACGGATGCCATCGCACGCCTGAAGAAGACGAAGCCGGCACCGCTTTATAGTGAAGAGTTCGCAGGCAGAATTACACCGGGCAATCTGGAAGATGATCTGTCGAAGCTTGCAGACGTGGACTGGATTATTGAAGTCGTCGTCGAGAGACTGGACGTTAAGCGCGACTTGCTGAAGCGAATCGAGGGAGTATGGAAGCCGGGAACGATCGTAACATCGAATACGTCAGGCATATCCATCAACGAAATGGTTTCTTTGTGTGGAGAGTCATTTAAAAAGCACTTTTTAGGAACTCATTTTTTCAATCCTCCACGCTATATGAAGCTGCTAGAAATCATTCCAGGTGAGACGACTGATCCGGAAATCGTGTCCTACATGCACGAGTTCTGCGAGCGTCGCCTCGGCAAAGGTGTCGTTGTAGCCAAGGACACGCCGAACTTTATCGCCAACCGAATCGGCACATTTGGGCTGCTGATTACATTGCGGAATATGATGGAGCTTGGATACACGGTAGAGGAAGTGGATGCTGTCACTGGACCTGCACTTGGCCGTCCAAAGAGCGCAACCTTCCGCACACTCGATCTGGTCGGGCTCGACACGTTCGTGCATGTTGCGGCGAATGTGCATGATCAAACGGCAGCGACAGTAGAGAAGGATGTATTCAGTGCGCCGGACGTTCTTAACCGGATGGTTGATCTGGGCTGGATTGGCGAAAAGCAGGGCCAAGGCTTCTATAAGAAAGTGAAAACCGATTCTGGGAAGGTCATACAGGCACTGCGCTTCGATACGATGGAATATGAACCGGTACGTAAAATCTCATCCGCCTCCCTGGAAGCATCGAAGTCTGCCAAGGGTGCAGCGAATAAAATCAAGGCGCTGCTCGGAACAAAGGATCGTTATTCCGAGCTGGCATGGAACACGCTAAAGCCGGTGCTGCTCTATTCGGCGCACAAACTGGGCGAAATCGCCGATTCGATTGTCGATATCGACAATGCGATGAAGTGGGGCTTCAATTGGGAGCTCGGGCCTTTCGAAGTGTGGGACGCGATCGGCCTGGTGCCGGCAGCCAAACGCATGGAGGCTGAGGGCGACGTGCTGCCGGATTGGGTAAGTGCCTGGATTGCTGAGGGACATACTCACTTCTATGAGAAGCGGGAGGCACAACAATTTTACGTTCATGGCGGGGCGTGGACTGAGCTGGAGCCGGCAGCGGAGCATATTTCCCTCAAGCAGCTTAAGCAGCAGAACAAGGTCGTGCTGTCTAATCCGGGTGCTAGCTTGATCGACATCGGAGACGGCGTAGCTTGTCTGGAGTTCCATTCGCCGAACAATGCTATCGGCGCGGACATTTTGACGATGATTCTGAAAAGCGTGGAGGAAGTTCGCCGCAATTATCGCGGACTCGTTGTTGCAAATGAAGGGCGCCACTTCTGCGTGGGCGCAAATGTCATGCTACTTCTAATGGAGGCTCAGGAAGAGGAATGGGATGAAATTGATCTCATCATCAGCCAGTTCCAGAATGCGATGCTGACGCTGAAGAGACTGGAGAAGCCTGTCGTAGCTGCGCCGCATCAAATGACGCTTGGAGGCGGGGTAGAAGCGTGCCTGCCGGCAGATAAAATCATTTTCTCCGCAGAAACATACTTCGGATTGGTTGAAACGGGCGTTGGCTTGATTCCAGGGGGCGGCGGCTGCAAAGAGATGGCCTTGCGCTCAAGCCAGATCGTCGGCAAGACGAATCCAGACCTGCAATCATACGTGAACAGCTATTTCGAAACCATTGCCATGGCGAAGGTGTCGACGAGCGGACATGACACGAAGCGGCTCGGCTATATGGGACCTAACGATTCCGTCGTTATCAACCCGGATCGCCGTATCCATGAGGCGAAGATGGCTGTACTGGAAATGGATCGGGCCGGATATGCGCCGAGAGAAGAGGAGCGCATCCGTGTCGTTGGTGAACCAGGCAAATCCGTGCTGCAGCTGGCGGCCTATACGATGCAGCTCGGCGGCTATATCTCGGATCATGACCGGCTGATTGCCAATAAGCTGGCGCATGTGCTTGCGGGCGGCAACGTACCGGCGAACAGCTTGGTGAGCGAGCAATACATGCTCGATCTGGAACGTGAAGCTTTCTTAAGCCTGTGCGGCGAACCGAAGACGCAGGCGCGCATGCAGCACATGCTCTCCAAGGGCAAGCCGCTGCGCAATTAATATCCTTCCAAATTATGAATGAGGGGAGATCGCAATGAAAGAAGCAGTCATTGTATCTATAGCGCGTACGCCGGTTGGCCGGGCGAAGAAAGGGAGCCTCGCGCAGACGAGAGCCGAGGATCTGGGGAGAACTGTACTGGAGGAAGTTGTTCGACGCGCACCAGGCTTGAACAAATCGGACATTGAGGACGTCATACTCGGCTGTGCAATGCCGGAAGGCGAGCAAGGCTTGAACATGGCACGCATTGTGTCGCTGTATGCAGGTTATCCGCAGGAGGTGCCTGCCGTTACGGTTAATCGGTTTTGTGCTTCTGGCCTGCAGTCGATTGCGTTCGCTGCAGAACGGATTATGGCCGGCGCTGCGGACACGATTGTTGCCGGCGGAGTAGAGAGCATGAGCGCGGTGCCGATGACCGGCTTCAAGCTTGCGCCGCATCCGAAGCTGGTCTCAGATATGCCAGAAGTATATATGGGCATGGGATACACAGCGGAAAATGTAGCGAAGCGATTCGGCATTAGCCGTGAGGAACAGGATCGATTTGCTGCTGACAGTCATCGCAAGGCTGCGGCAGCTATCGCTGAAGGCAAATTCCGTGACGAGATCGTGCCTGTCTCAACGGTACAAAGAGGAGTCGACAGTAACGGCCGTCCTTGGGAAAAGGAACTGACCTTCGATATGGATGAATGCGTTCGTCCGGACACGACGGAGGAGGTGCTTGCGAAGCTGAAGCCTTCGTTCTCCTTGGGCGGCAGCGTAACGGCGGGCAACAGCTCACCGATGAATGACGGGGCTGCAGCCTGTGTGATGATGAGCGCCGACAGAGCGAAGGAGCTTGGATTGAAGCCGCTTGCGGCCTTCCGCAGCTTCGCGTTGGCTGGCGTCGCGCCTGACATTATGGGCGTCGGGCCTGTAGAAGCGATTCCGAAGGCGCTGCGCAAGGCAGGCATTACGCAGGATCAGGTCGATCTATTTGAATTGAATGAAGCCTTCGCCTCGCAATGTTTGCATATCATTCGCCACTTGGGGCTGGATGAGAGCAAGGTGAATGTGAACGGCGGCGCGATTGCGCTCGGCCATCCGCTTGGGTGCACAGGTTCGAAGCTGACGGCAACACTCTTGCATGAGCTTCGCCGCCGCGGCGGCGGCTATGGTGTCGTGTCCATGTGCATCGGTGGTGGAATGGGAGCCGCCGGAGTGTTCGAGGTGTTTGCTTAAACTTTTTGCATCGTATTGTTCAAATTGTTCAGAGTCACTTATCCATTCTTAATCCACTTCGAAAGGAAGAAGATTACCATGACCATGTTGGAACAGAAAATCAAAGGCGGAAGCTTTGTCATTGATGACATCACTCCGGATGCGATCATTACTCCGGAGGATTTCACCGAAGAACAGCGCATGATGGTGGATACAACTCGTGATTTCGTAGAAGGAGAAGTGCTGCCGCACGACGAAGAATTGGAAAAATTGAATTACGATTTGACGGTTAAGCTGATGCGCAAGGCCGGGGAAATCGGGCTGCTCGGCGCGGACATTCCAGAAGAATATGGCGGTCTTGGGCTCGACAAGGTCAGCTCTACGCTGATCGGCGAAACGCTGACCAAAGCATCTGGCTTCGCGCTCTCCGTTGGCGCGCATGTGGGTATCGGGACGCTTCCGATCGTATTCTTTGGCACGCCAGAGCAGAAGGCCAAATATTTGCCTGACCTTGCGACAGGCGCTAAAATCGCTGCTTATTGCCTTACGGAGCCGTCATCTGGATCAGATGCGCTTAGCGCGAAGTCGACAGCGAAGCTGTCTGAGGATGGCAGTCATTACGTGCTGAATGGCTCTAAAATTTTTATTACAAATGCGGGCTTCGCCGATATTTTTGTCGTATATGCGAAGGTAGACGGCAAGGACTTCACGGCATTCATTGTTGAGAAGGGAATGGAAGGCTTCACGGTTGGACCGGAAGAGAAGAAGATGGGAATTAAGAGTTCTTCCACTTGTCCGCTCTTCTTCGAGGACGTCAAGGTTCCAGTGGAGAATGTACTCGGAGAGGTAGGCCGCGGGCACGTTATTGCGTTCAATATTTTGAACATCGGCCGCTTCAAGCTGGGGGCTGGATGTCTCGGAGCAGCGAAGGAAGCGATCGAGTTGAGCGTGAAATATGCTGGCGAACGCAAACAGTTCGGCAAGGCGCTTACAGAATTCTCTCTTGTCGGCAATAAGCTGGCAGATATGAACATCCGTACTTATGTAACGGAGTCGATGGTGTATCGGACTTCTGGCTTGGTGGACAATGTGCTGAAAGACATCGATTACAAGCAGCCGGATTCAGGTCAGTTAATGGCCAAGGCGATTACCGAATACGCGCTTGAATGCTCCATTAATAAAGTGTTCGCTTCAGAGGTGCTTGATTTCGTAGCCGATGAAGGCGTTCAAATTCATGGCGGCTACGGCTTTACGCAGGAGTATAAAATCGAGCGCATCTACCGCGACTCCCGCATTAACCGCATTTTCGAAGGAACAAATGAAATTAACAGATTGCTTATCCCAGGCACGCTGCTTAAGAGAGCTGCCAAGGGAGAACTGCCGCTCCTGCAAAAGGCGAAGGCGCTCCAAGCCGATCTGATGTCGATCGTATCCATGCCGGAATCAGGTGGAGCAATGGAGCAGGAAGAACATCTCGTTAAGATGGCGAAAAAGATATTCCTTATGCTTGGTGGATTAGCAGCTCAAAAATACGGAACATCGCTTGAGCAGCACCAGGAAATTTTGAGCAACCTTGCTGATTTAATGATTGCCGTATACGCAATGGAAAGCGCGCTGCTGCGCACTCGCAAGCTGATGGCGAAGGAGGGCGAGGCAAAGGCGAAACTTGCGATGCAAATGACAACTGTATACATGCATGAGGCATTCGCTGATATTGAACGTACAGCCAAGGAAACGCTGGCGGCAATGGAGTCAGGCGACGTATTGCGCACACAACTGTCGATTCTGAAGAAGCTGGCGAAGAGCTCGCCAATTGACGGCGTAGGTATAAAGCGTGAGATAGCGGCACGCGTGATTCAAGTGGAAAAATACGTGGTCTCGTAATACGCGGGAGAACCCCGCGAGGAAGGGATGGTTAGGTATGCCATTGGAAAAGCCATGGCTCCGTCATTACCCGCAGGAAATTGACCCGACGTATGACTACCCGCGACATAATGTCGCCCAATTCCTCATCGATGCGGCACGGGAATACCCGAAACGGCCCGCGCTTGAATTCATGGGGAAGCGTTTGAGCTATGAGCAATTGCTTGAAGAGTGCTGCCGATTCGCAAATGCACTTGTGCGGCTTGGAATTGGCAGCAAGGAGCGAGTGGCAATCATGCTGCCCAACTGTCCACAGACCGTCATTGCGTATTATGGTACGCTGATGGCCGGATGTATAGCTGTACTTACAAACCCGCTCTATAAGGAACGTGAACTGGCGATCCAGCTATCCGATTCCGGAGCAGCCGCGATCGTAACCCTTGATGTATTATATCCGCGTGTGCGTGCCGTTCAGGCACGCACACAGCTTCGGCACGCGATCGTAACCTCTATTAAGGATTACTTGCCCTTTCCGAAAAACGTGCTGTTTTCCTTAAAGATGAAGAAAAACGTTCAGGCGGCCGGGGTAAAGTATGATGATCACGTTCATGCCTTTGCGCCATTGCTCAAAAGCGTTCCGCCAAAATTTATCTGTGCGGAAGTCGACGGAGAAAACGATCTGGCACTGCTGCAGTACACCGGAGGGACGACAAGCACACCTAAAGGGGTGATGTTGACCCATAGAAACTTGGTCGCCAATACGATGCAATCGGCGGCATGGTTCTATAAGGTGAAGCGCGGAGAAGAAGTCTTCTTGGGAGCGCTTCCATTTTTCCATGTATTCGGGATGACTATTTTGATGAATCTGTGCACGCTGTGTCGGGGGATGAACGTGCTTGTGCCGAAGTTCGAGGCCTCCGAAATGCTGCAGATTATTCATAAGCTGCGTCCGACCGTGTTCCCAGGGGCGCCGACGATGTACATTTCGCTGATTAATCATCCGGATACGAACCGTTATGACCTGTCTTCCATTCACACATGCATCAGCGGCGCATCTTCGCTGCCGCTGGAGGTGCAGGAGAAGTTCGAAGCGTTGACGGGCTGCGTGCTTATCGAAGGGTATGGCTTGACGGAAGCATCGCCGATTACGCATGCGAACCTGTTGTGGGGCAAACGCAAAAATGGTTCTATTGGCATTCCGTTCCCCGATACGGAGGCGAAGATCGTTGATTCCTACACGGGAGAAGAGTTGCCGCAGGGCGAGGTAGGAGAACTGATTGTCCGCGGCCCACAGGTGATGAAGGGGTATTGGAACAAGCCGGAGGAGACCGTAACGGCGCTTCGGGATGGATGGCTGTATACAGGGGATCTGGGAAGGCAGGATGAGGAAGGATTTTTCTCCATCATTGATCGAAAAAAAGATTTGATCATTGCCGGCGGGTTCAATATTTATCCGCGGGAAGTGGAGGAAGTGCTGTACGAGCATCCAAGTGTAAAGGAAGCCGTCGTTGTGGGTGTGCCCGACGCTTACCGAGGAGAGACGGTCAAAGCATATATTGTGACTCGCGCTGGATTCCAAGTAACCGAAGATGAGTTAAATGTCTGGTGCCGCGAGCGGATGGCCTCCTTCAAGGTGCCGCGCCAATATGAATTCCGCAGTGAGCTGCCGAAGACCATTGCGGGCAAGGTACTGCGCCGCATGCTGCTGGAAGAGGATGAATTGGTGAAAAAGTAGTAAGGCTGTATTTGTTGCTGGCATGAAGTTGAATAAAGAAGTGCTTGGAGGTGGGAATTTCTATGGAGGAGCTGGCAGCAACCCCTGTATCCATCGTAAGCGAGCGACTCGACCAATTGTATGCGCAAGCGAAGGGAACTTTCTGGGATTACCTTGGCTGCGAAACGTTGACGGCAGAGCCGGGGCATGTCGTTCTAAAACTTGATGCTGGACGGCATCATTTGAATGCCATAGGCATCGTTCATGGCGGGGTACTGTCCTCTCTATTAGATAACGCGATGGGATTGGCTACGATGTTGGCTAGACCCGATGAAAATACGGTTACATCCAATTTGAACGTAAACTTTGTTGCGCCGCTGCAGGCCGGAGAACTTCGAGTTACGGCGGAAATCGTGCATGAAACGCGCCGCTCAATCACTTGCACAGGACGGGTAATTGATGCGGAAGGCAAGCTTGGTTCCCTTGCGCTGGCGACGTTCCGGGTGATATGACTGTGTTCAGGCATACTTAACTTAATAGAGCAAGCCCCTGCACCAAATAGGTCAGGGGTTTTTGCATTGCCAAAATCGGTTAATCTGTATAAGTCATATCTATTTCTTGCAGCCGATAGTGAAGCAATCTTTAAAGGATTTAGATAGTTTTAGGTTTAGATAGAGTATTCGACAAAGTATAGTAAGGAAGCGCGTTATGTCCACAATGGCGAACATCTCCTAGCTTAGTCGATTAAGCGCACGCTAGTAAGGTAATGCTAGAAGGAGAAAACGCTTGTCAGATTGGGCAGAAGTATTTGCCGGCATGACAATAGCAGTCGGGAGGAATCCGAAGTATGCTGGTTCGATTCGGATATGTAGCGATGTCGGTCACGGTGGCGAATGCCTCGCCCTCGCGTACGATGACATACGCATCATTTCGCAAACTGGAGGATCGTGCTGCGGCTTTGCGCAAGGCGGAACGCATAGCGGAAGAAAATCTGCACAATACGCTGCGGCTCCTAAAGCATAATCGTGCACACGACATTCAGTTGTACCGCTTCTCCTCGAAGTTAATTCCGCTGGCTACGCATCCGGAGCTGAATGATTGGGATCCATTTCCCGCTTTGCAGAAGGGTTTTCAAGCGATTGGGCAGTATGTGAACGAGCATCACATGCGCGTGTCCTTCCACCCTGATCACTTTACCGTACTGAGCACGCCGCGCGAGGATGTGCTTGTCAAGTCCGTGAAGGATTTAGAGCATCATGTGCGTATGCTGCAGGCAATGGGAGTGGATGCCCGGGCGAAGAACAACATTCATGTCGGCGGTGCTTATGGCAACAAGGAGATTGCGGGCGAACGATTTGTCGAGAACTTCAAGGCACTGCCTGAAGCTATACAGAAGCGCATGACATTGGAGAACGATGACAAAACATTCAATGCAGTGGAGACACTGCAAATTAGTGAACGGCTCGGCGTCCCTATGGTTCTCGATATTCATCATCAATGGGTGAATAATGAAGGGGAATCATTGGATGAGCTGTGGCCGCGCATATTGAAGACATGGCTTACGCCTTACGGACAGGCAGATGCGACAAACGAAAATCCGCTTCCGCCGAAGATTCATGTGTCCAGCCCTAAAAGCTCCTCCGATATAAGAGGACACGCTGACTACGTGGAAGTGAAGCCTTTGCTCGCCTTCCTCAGAGCGATTGCCTCTTATACAGAGCGCATTGATGTTATGCTGGAGGCAAAGCAGAAGGACGGAGCCTTATTCCAGCTTATGAAAGATCTTGTACCCTATACGGGAGAAGGGGTAACGATTCTTAATCAAGCGAGTGTGAAGATTGATCCGTAGTGTCTAGTCGCAGATTGCTAGTTGCTACTTGAAAATCAAGCAAAAATAGGATACGTTGAAAAAAGAGCTTTTCCGCAACAGTCAAAAAGGGACATGCATAGTTCGTGAAACCAAATTGATGATGCGAAATGGCGAGAGGAGGAAATTTAGTAATGTCTCAATTGTTAGCAGGTAAAAATATCGTGGTTATGGGTGTCGCGAACGATCGCAGCATCGCGTGGGCAATCGCGCAATCACTCGCCGCACAAGGCGCAAGATTGGCATTTACATACGAAAGCGACCGTGTGGAAGCACGTGTGCGCAAACTAGCTGAAACGATTCCGAATGCAGTCATTCTTCCATGCAACGTTACGGTAGATGAAGAGATTGATCAATTGGCAGATAAACTTCGTGAAGAATTCGGTACATTGCATGGTTTGGTGCATAGTATCGCATTTGCGAAGACAGAAGAATTAACAGGACTGTATGCAGATACATCCCGTGCAGGCTTCGCGCTAGCGCAAGACATCAGTGCATACTCTCTGGTAGCTGTAGCTCAGCGCCTGCATCCGCTCATGACAGAAGGCGGAAGCATTATGACAATGACTTACCTCGGCGCAGAGCGCGCAATGAAGAACTACAATGTCATGGGTGTCGCGAAAGCTGCGCTTGAAGCTTCTGTTCGCTACTTGGCGGCAGATCTGGGACAGTTCAACATACGCGTCAATGCAATTTCTGCAGGTCCGATCCGTACGCTTGCTGCCAAGGGCATCAGCGATTTCAACTCGATCTTGAAGCAGGTTGAGGAGAAGGCACCACTGCGCCGCACAACAGACACGGCGGAAGTTGGCGATACTGCAATGTTCCTGATGAGCCACTTCTCACGCGGTATTACGGGTGAAGTGATCTACGTGGACAGCGGTTATCACATTGTCGGCGTGTAACACTCGACTTCTATATCCGCCTTGTTTGGCAAACTGCTTGAATCGGCAGCTGCCTGCGGGCGGATTTTTATTTATTCGTATGGGCGACAGTTTATATATCGTTCAGAAATAGGGACTTACTATTGCGAGGAAAGTAGGAGCATTTGATGGCAACCATTCTGTTTCTTGTTCTTATCGGACTAATCGCAGCAACGTTCGGCAGCCTTGTAGGACTAGGCGGCGGAATCATTATTGTGCCAGGGCTCATTTTCTTCGGCCCGCACCTGCTGGGAGAAGCCGTTACCTCACAGACAGCAGTAGGGACATCGCTGGCGGTGCTTATTTTTACAGCTCTTTCGTCTACAATTGCCTATATGAAGGTGAAGCGTGTCGATTGGCGAAGCGGGGCGATCTATTTCATTACAAGCGGGCCTGCTTCCATGCTGGGCGCGGCACTTACAGAGTATTTCAAGGACAATGTATTCAATCTAGTGTTCGGCTTCTTCATGCTCGGGATGGCGATCCTGATGGTCGTCAAGGAACGGTTGAAGCCAGTGAACATCGCATGGCGAAGTACTCGCACATATGTAGATCCGTCTGGACAAGCTACCGAATACGGGTACAGCGTGGTGCCGATGTTGTTTATCGGGTTTGCGGTCGGCTTCATTTCAGGGCTGTTTGGCATAGGCGGCGGTTCATTATTCGTTCCGCTCATGGTACTGTTATTTCGCTACCCACCGCATGTTGCTTCGGCGACATCCATGTTCGTTATCTTCCTGTCCTCCATTCTGGGAACAACCGTGCATGCATGGAATGGTTCCGTCGATTGGATGCTGGTTGCAATATTGGCGCCGAGCGCCTGGATTGGCGGAAGGCTAGGTGCAGCAATCGCGAATCGAATGTCGGGCAAAGGGCTGCTGCTGGTGCTGCGAATTACCTTGTTGATACTTGCGATTCGCATGATTGTGAGCGGATTTGCAGGCTCATGAACATTTTGCATAGCTTGGATATTCGAACGAAACTTCTAAGGGATTACTACGTATATTGGAAGAAAAGGAAGCAATTTTTAATAGAAAGTAGCGTGAAGCCTTGAATACTTCAGACAAGACTCCTCATGTGGTCACCAGTAAAAGTTATACAGCGGTAGCAGTCAACTGTGCGGCTAAGACGGGTGAATGGATTAAGAGTAAATTAGGGCAGTACATATCGCTGAATATAAAATCTTCTATGCACGATCTTGTTACCGAAATTGACAAAGGAGCCGAGCAGATGATCCGCCGTTTGCTGCTGACCCATTTCCCGCAGCATACTATTCTCGGCGAGGAATCGGTGGATCCTGGAAAGGATGCGGCCAAGCGGGCATTGGAGAAGGCGCTGCAGGAGGAATATGTGTGGATTATTGATCCGCTCGATGGAACGACAAATTATGTTCACGGGTTCCCATTCTACTCCGTATCGATCGCATTGGCGCATAAGGGAGAAGTGATTGTCGGCATTGTGTACGATCCGACGAGAGATGAACTGTTCGTGGCGGAAAAAGGAAAGGGTGCCTATGTGCACGGACGCCGAATGCAGGTGGCACCAGAGCAGCAGCTCGGGGCGAGCTTGATTGCAAGCGGATTCCCTACGGAGCGAGAACATGCGTTGCCCGCGAATTTGGCGGGGATTACCGCGCTTGCGCCGCAGGTTCGCAACATCCGTACCGCAGGCTCGGCCGCTCTCCACATGGCTTATGTGGCTGCAGGCCGCTTGACAGGGTTCTGGGAATTGAACCTGAATGCTTGGGATTTGGCCGCGGGCAGCTTGCTCATCTCGGAATCCGGCGGCAAGGTAACAGATACGTACGGCAGACCATATCATCTAGGCGTGCGGGACGTCGTTGCCTCGAACGGACATATTCACGGCTCCTTCATTGAAGCGTTAAGAGAAGCAAAAGCTCAAGGCTAGAGAGTGTCATTCAAGCTCATACTAGAGGGAGAATGTGCTTGAGGGAGGTGTTCCTGTGACTGAACGGGACAAGGGAAGACAAGAGCAGCTGGAGGCAGAGCTGCACGAGCGGCTGACGGCAGGAGAGATGGATACAGAGAAGCCGGACGAGGCTGTTAGACGTCGAATAGCGCCGCGAACCGAAATCCGTATTCAGACGACGCTGGATCCAATCGTAGAAGAAACGAATCGGTATCGCTCTATCGCTGAGGAAGTAGACGACCGTTATGACCAATATATGAAACGCGCTAAGCGCGATGGAGAGTCCCGGAATTAGTCCGGGATTTTTTTTTGCACCAAAACAATTGACCGAAGTGAGGCATCTTACTATTGAAATTGACATCAAAAGTAGGAGGAACGATAATCATGAACTCGTATGAAACTGTTAAAGGAGCGTCAACGTAAAATAATATTTTAGTTTCCAAAACTATTTAGGGCCTCCATGCATCATAGTGGTGACCGAAGGGGGAGGAACTATGGATCAGAAGATGCTGATTGTCCGCGCGCAGCAGGGCGATACACACAGCTTTGCACTAGCGGTACAGCAAATTCAAGACCGATCGTACCGAATCGCATATAGTTATTTACACGATGAGGCCGCCAGTATGGACGCAGTATGCGATGCTGTGGAGAAGGCCCTTATTCATATACAGAAATTGAAAGACCCCGAAAAATTCAACACTTGGTTCACTCGGATTGTCATCAATCAGTGCAAAACCTATTTGCGTAAAAATAAATCGATAGTCTACATAGAGGACGAAGAGGTTATGGGAGTCGCAAAGCGTCCGCCGACGGACGAAATGCTGGATTTTCAGGCTCTTATGGAGCAGCAGCCGCCAATGACGCGGATGCTCATCCAATTGAAGTATGTTCAAGGATATACGCTAGAAGAAATTGCAGAGATGACAGATATGCCGCTGGGCACGGTTAAAACGAAAATATATAACACAATTAAGTTGTTTAAAAAGCAAATGATGCCAGAAATGAAGGAGGCTAGATGCTGATGGAATTTAGGGATGAGGAGATCGAAGCAATGTTCGCAAAATTGCCCGAAGTGCCTATTCCACCTAATCTGTCTCAACGGATTGCGGAGCGGATCGAGAATATGGATCGCCGCCGCCATCGGACGAAGATTGTACAGCGCAGCATAGGAACGGTTGCGGCCGGCGTTTTGCTGTTCTCTGGCTCGATCATGTTTGTGCCTTCCTTTGCCGCGTATGCGAAGCAAATCCCCGGACTGGAGGCCGCAGTCAAGTGGCTGGAAGGGGCAGGCAGCTTTATGGGCATCCGCAATGCCAAGGAGCATGGCTACATTCCGGTACAAACCTACCGTACGAAGTGGGGAGAGCGGGAAGTAAGCGTCGATAATTTGTATTTGGAAGATGATCGTCTGTTCGTCACGGTTACAATCAAGGGCGAGGATATTGCCGAGGCGCAGCGTTCCCGCCGATTGTATGACGAGTTCGAGGATTATACGGCTACGCTCCCTGAATTTGACGAACACCGATTCTCGGATGGAAGCAATCATACGACTTCCTATCATATTGAATCCGATGATGAGTCGCGTAAACAGGCTAAAGCAAAAGCGGATGGTATTGTTACTTGGAAACATGACATTCCTTTGCCGCCAGAATACGTCGAGCAGTTGAAACGAGAAGATAAGGATCGGAAAATTACGATCCGGCTGACAAAAATTAAGCGCAATGACGAATATAAAAATATTTACTCCGAATCAGAGGATATTCAGGTTCCGCTCGGTATCAATAATATAAAACCAACTCGCGTGGTCAATCTGGAGCGGACGGCAGAGCAGGCAGACTCGATTGTGCAGCAGTTTGCTCTTAAGGATATTACGATCTCTCCTACCCGTATGCTGCTTGAGACTCGAACTCGAATTCAAGATGAAGGAAAGGCAGAGCTGCATCCAGGTTACGATTGGGATGAGATTGTCCGAGAAAATCTTATACTGAAAGACGAGACCGGTAAAGTGTATCCGATTCGACAGTCTTCAGGATTCAGAGATTTGGTGAATGGGGTCAGCCGCAACCAGTGGGAGTTTATCCCGTCTGTCTATTTCGAGAACAAGCCGAAGCACATGACTCTGGGATTAAAGAGATTGTATGTGACTCAAGCCCGGCCAAATCGTACGTTCCGTCTTCGCACGGAAGATAAATATCCAAAGAAGATCCAATATCAGGGCAGGGATATAACGATATTAGGCACAGAGTATGACAATAAGGGAATCCTCCATCTCAAGGTTCAGCCAGATCAAGCGGGGAATAATCCGTTTCAGGGTACATTCTTGACGTATGAGCCTTACTACTTGAAGCTTCAGGGATCAGGATCGAACGAGATTTGGAAGCAATATGACTTGAATCTGGATACACCGGAGACGAGAGCTATCCCAATGACAGGCAAGCAATTAAACGAAAAATATGAAAGAAATATTACGTTCAGTTGGGTATTGGGAACGATTTTTGAAGATAAGGATAAATGGGGGCAGGAGAAGCAGAAGCAAGATGTTTATGATATTGCGATTATGGCTCCGAAATTGGACGAATATGAAATATCGCTACGGAGATACAATGAACCGATTGAGGTTAATCAGAAGATTGAGTTTACCATCCCGCCGCTCGCAGGAGAACACGATCAAGTAGGCAGCTTGACGGAGCCGAAGCATGGCAAGACGGTGAAGGATTTGGATTCTTCCATAGTGGAGCGTATGAAGCAAGCAGTACGAGAAGTTGCTGGTCGTGACATTGAGCTATATGGAGTCGAGGAATACCGTGGATCGTCTTATCATGATGTTACCGTTTATAGCAAGGATAACAAGAGCTATGCCGCTCTTGATGTGAAACGTGGAACTTATGATGTTCACATCTCCATGAATTACGCTGAGCTGCCAGATAAGATTAAGCGGATTGTTGAAGGGCAAACAGGACTGGATGAAAAACAGCTGGCTGCCCGTATTCAGGACATTACTCGGGCAAAGACAAGGGTCGATCGGGATGTGCATACCTGGATTACAGGAAAAGATATCGACATCGAGATGGAGGGAGAACGAGTCCTTAGCATGTCTTATGACATTCCGATGGATCAAGTAAGTGCTAAGGCGCTTGAGTCGGCTAAGAAAGCTTCCCTCACCGTTAGAGGGAAAGAAACCCCGATGGCGCTTGCAAGCCGTACGTATCGCTATGACAGCCGTATCGGAATTGCGAAGGATTATTACGATTTAGAGGATCAGGAGCGTGATTTGTCCATTCAGGTTGGCTATAACACTGGACGCATACTGTCCGTTTATGATTCCGACATTTTAGAAACGGGAACGAATGCAACCGAGGCCCTCTTCGACAAATTCTCGAATAAGCAGGTGCTCGACGCAGCGGCGCCTGACGTGAAAAGGCTGTTCAGCATTGATCTGAACGGGTATTCGGTTGAGCGATATAACGGACAAAACTGGTATATTTTCAAAAGAGAAGGCAGTCTGACGATTGAAGGGCAAATGAATCGTTATTCGAAGTTCTACCGCCTGGATATTGATACTAATAACGACATAAATCTAAATTAGACAAGAGAAAAAAGGTTAGAAAAGCTGACCCGCGAAGCAGAAATCGCTTTGTGGGTCAGCTTTCTGTGTTCATAGGGGAAGCCAGGCATGATGAAAAAGAAATCCTAATTGCAGCGATTCCTGCGTACATATCAAATGTAGTTTATAGGTGCTGCAGCATAAACAATTACAACCAGGTTTCTTAATTGAAACGGGGGGATGCGGTTGATTGGCTTTCTGATATGGGTGTTAAGCTGGGTGTGCCTGTTCTGGATATGGGGCGAGGCATCAGCGCGCAGGGGGAAGCAGATTGGGTGTCTATGGGCGCTCGTTGTCTTCCTGCTCGGTCCGGTAGGGATAATCCTCTACCTCATATTGCGCAATTATGATTAGGGAGAGTTTGTCTAAGAATCATTGGAGTAAAGTTTAAATATGGCCAGAACAAAAGGAACTGTCTCTCTGCATAACTGGATGCAGTGCGGACAGTTCCTTTTATGTTGCCTGTGCACCTATGTTGCTTGTGCAGTTGGCGCTTCCTTCGTATAGGTGATGGCTTGGCTGCCCATTTGCTCCCACCCGCGCTTGAAGGCGGCGCGGGTGATGCGATCGCGGCGACCTAGCGGATCATGCACATACACATATTGATCGTCATAGCCGATCACAAGCAAGGAGTGCTCATAGTAGGTCACTTGGATTGGCCCAT
This sequence comes from Paenibacillus sp. B1-35, assembly GCF_050474385.1. Lineage (NCBI taxonomy): Bacteria > Bacillati > Bacillota > Bacilli > Caryophanales > Paenibacillaceae > Paenibacillus > Paenibacillus sp. B1-35. The sequence continues at coordinate 102,195 of NZ_JBCHVJ010000004.1, read as the reverse complement.
CTGCTGTATTCCACGTTATCCAAGCTCCTGCTGGGACGGAATCGTACAGTGTCGTATGGATAACCCATACTGGCGTTCCTTGCCCGACCGTCCACAGCAGATGCCCGAACGATGTCCCGGTCATATCAATGATTCGTCCCGGCAAATACTTCTCCGCGACCTCTGCTATCGGCTCGTGATATACCCCGAGACCAGGATTGGCGAACGTGTACATATCGCCTACGAATCCGCGATGCGGATTGCCGAAATAGATGCCGCCATTCTTTTTCTCATACGGCGTTGTATCTTTGCGGATATTTTTAGCCAGCTCCATCTTGTCTACTTTCTGACCTGCGGATTGCAAGAGCATGGCTAGGGCAGTCACTTCACAGCCGCGCGGCAACTCAGGGAGCTGCAAAATAAGCGGAGCTCCATTCAAGCGAATCGACTTCGGCGCAGGCTTCTTCGGATCCCACATCACATGCTGACCGCGGTAGGTTACTCTGCGGCCAGGTATCTGCTTCGCATAATTGACGGCGTCTTCCCAGCGGTGGAACAGTGCGGTATAGCTTGTTCCCATCTTGACTGCATACGAACCAAACGCATCGTAGGCCAGATAGGAGGACAATTCCTCTCTCCATTCGTTCCACTTCTCTTGTTTAGGCGCTTTTGGAGTCGTGGTCAGTGCGATTACGCCGCCACTGCTATAAATATGCCGCCCGAGCGCTTCACTAGCCGGCCGAAGCGGGACGTAGGTAACTCCGTCCTTCTGAACAGGCAGTGCATTTACAGAGGCTGCGGATTTGCTGCCGGATGGAGTCGCGATGCTGACCTTGCCTTTTTCGAGCGAATACGTAATTCTTGCTTCATCTCTTGACAACGTAAGGGTGCGGCCACCCTTATCGACAGCCAGATCTGCATCAAGCTTGTCCGCCAGGAAGCGGACAGGTACGAGTGTCTCCCCCTTCTCCTGATAAGGAGCAGCCTTCGGCTCGGATTCTGCAAGTGGAACCAGATAGCGTCCTACCCGTGCGGTATTGCTGTACAGCATCAGTACAATGTCGTCCGAGGGCAGCCCAAAGGAGAAGGGTAAGGAGCCATCCTTGAGCTTAGAGAGAATAAAGTTTTGAAAAGGAAATGCACATAAAGCTAGCAATATAAGAAACAGCAGCCATCGATTCAGCTGCCTGACGATTCGCGGCAAAGTTCAAACCCTCCTCAGACATACTCCCTTCTTATATCGGCAATTTGCCGAGATTTCATTAGGTGCTAAATTTTTTACCCCATTTATCCAATAAATGAACCTTTTATAGAAGATAGTTGTTAATCTAGTAGTGCATGTTCAAGGGGAGCAGCAACTAGCGATGTGTAGGAAAGGTGGAGAACCTGTTGACGGACAGGGAATTTTTCGAAAAATACAACAGAGATGTGTACAGGACCTGCTACTATATGCTGCGCAATGCCTCGGATGCGGAAGACGTGTGCCAAGAGGTGTTCATGAAGGCGCTCACGTCGGGATGGGACAAGGTGGAGTTTCTCAAGACGTGGCTCATGCGAATTACGGTCAACCATTGCTTAAATCACTTGCGCAAGAATAAGTCGAGATGGATGAAGGAGAAGATGCTGCTCTTGTTCCAACGGGAGCAGGTGGAACCTTCTATCCTAACGGTAGTCGAACAAAAGGAGTCAGAGGACGAGTGGAAGCGGCGCCTCGCGAAGCTGCCGGACAAAATCCGCATCGTCATCACCCTGCGGTATACAAATGATCTGCCGCTTGCCGACATCGCGGATATTCTGGATATTCCGGTGGGAACCGTGAAATCCCGGTTGAACCGAGGATTGAAGATGATGAGGGTCATATTGGACGAGTTGGACGATGATTTAAAGCTGCCGGATGAGCAATCAGTCAAGCGGAACAGTAGCTTGGGAAGAAAGGAAGGTGAGGAACTTGGAGAAAAAAACAAACGAAGCAACAAATCTTTCACAGCAGCTGGGCGATGAAGGCAGCCATTCCTACCCGGACTTCGAGGCGATGTGGATGCGGATTGAGGCGGCCAGAAGTGAGCAGGACGAACAAGGAACGTCGGCCACACCGTTACAGACGAAGCCGTTGTTCCGCGGGCGCAGGTTGGCTGTGCTGTCATTGGCTGCGTTTGTGCTGTTGGCTACTCCAGTTCTCGCCTATATTACCATTAAGTGGGATTTTAAAAATCTGAAAGGTGTGGAATCAGCGATCCAGCATGGATTTGGGCAACCGATCAATAAGAAGGTTACGAATAGCGGCATCACATTCGCTATCGATACGGCGGTGTCCGACGATAATGGAACCACGCTGTTATACAGCTTGAATACAGGGGATAAGCAGGAGCGGAAATGGATATTCGACCAATTTGATTTCAAAGACGAGAAAGGAAATTCCATTGAAAGCCTGGATTATGTGAAGAGAGTGAATTTGAACTACCACTGGAGGGATGGATATTATTGGGATAAATGGGATGAAGAAAGCCGAACCTACAATGGCTTCTTCGAGACGTCCTGGACGGTTCCCGGCAATGAAGCGAATGTGCAATTGTCTGCGCGTGGGCTGCAAGCGTATGACTACGTTCGTGTACCAATCGATTTGGATCCGCACAAGGCGGAGGTACAGACTTTTCCGGTTCATAATGGTGGGATTGAGGAATTGAAGGTGCAGTTTGTAAAAGGCGGACAAGGGCAAGCACTCCTCAAATATTCTGTGTCCTACACGGATAATTCGAATTTCAACATCGTTGGGCCTCAAATTGTGGTGAAAAAGGAAGGGAAAGTGGTAAATCGATCAGGCGATAAGTCGACTAGAACGATCGAGATTGATGGGCATCCAGAATGGGGTGTACAAGAAGGCTATAGCTCGGACGAACTACTGCAGGGCGGCAATTCATTCGAATTTGTGTACGGCGTGAAGGGAAGTCATATCGAGGGAGAATGGAATATCGGCATGTTCACCTTGAACAAGGAGAAGGCGATGAAGGCGTCAGTGACCCGGGAATTAAACATTCCGCTCCGCACGTCTCAAGGGGACTCGATCCTCCGCAAGCTGATTATCAGGCCGACAGCGATAAAATTGGAGGTGGAGAATAAGAAAGTATTCCACGGAATTCCATACCGATCAGTTTCATTGCTGGTGAACGGACGTAAGCTTGAAGGGTGGGAGTTGACATTGGAATACTTCGATACTCCGCTCTATGGATATCGGCAAGTGTTCGAGTTTCCGGTAAGGCCCGATCTGCGGTTGACCGCGGATATGCCGGTAGAATTGTTGTTGGAACGTGAGATTGAGAAGATAAATGACTATAAGAAGCCAATCAAGTTGACAGCTATTACAGATGAAAAGAAAGAAACGCTTGTGAACGTAGAGGGTTATCCGGTCAAAGTAACCTACTATACCAAAAACGGTGATCTGTATGTCGAGAACGAGAGCGAGAATTTAAAGTTCAGCGGCGTTTCTCAGACGTATATGAAACAGGGAGACGAGAGAATATTTGGGAAAGTCCTGTTTTTCCAATGGGAGGAGAACTGGCTCGATTGGGAGAATTCCAACAAGTACGTAAACGTGTATCGTGGATTTAAGGGAAACGAAACAGAGATTTACTTATTTGAGTTCTACATTCGACATTGGGATCGGAATTTGAAAATAAAGCTGCAATAGGATGAACGATGCTGTCCTCGTCAGGATATGACGTAAGGGCAGCATTTTTTTTCATTTCTTCCAAATTAGTGAACTAAAATGAGGGCTGCTGTGTTAATTAGGATAGAGGCTTGCGCCTAAGGGATCCCATAACTTGCAGTGCGGCCTGACAAACATCCAATATCGTTTGAATTAGAGAGGAGAATAACCTAATGAAAAATACGATGAAAGTAACAATCGCTACCCTTTGCAGCATTCTGCTGCTAGGTTCCATGAGTGCCGCTGTACAGGCAGCGTCGTCGCAATCATTCAACGGTATCACGCTCAAGACGGCAGCAGCCAAAGCTCCAACTGATGCAGAGAAAAAGAAAATGTTCGAAGCGGAGAAGAAAAAAGTATTTCAAATCAAAAAAAATCCGGGGGATTTCTATATTCTATATGTCAGTGATAAAAAACTGAATGGCGGAAGTGAGTTTTTATATTCTTCGGAGTTTCCAAAATTCACAAAATATGAAGACTACAAGAACTGGACAGCTAAATTGAAGGGAGCAGTTATTCAGGAGCCAGAAGGGATGCCGGAAGGATATAAATTCGTAAATGGAGTAATCCAAAATCCGTTTAAACAGTTCGATGCGCACGTGAAGGCTGAAGCCAAAGGCAAAGTGGTGTATTCCAAAAAGATAGAATGGGATGAAGCGGGAATGATCAGGCTGGAATATGCCAATGGCAAAAACAAATTGGTGCTGAGTCTGAGAAAGATAGAAAACGGAGAGGAAAAGAAATCTAAAGAAGGATTCCAGTATAAGTCTGCCGACGAGAAGGCCAAAGAAAATGCTAAACAGCCAAAGAATGAAATCCTTCCAGACATCAATAATTCACTGTCATGGACAGAGAAAGGAGTAAGCTGCACGATTTCCACAAATCCGGAGAATCCTTTGACGAAGGAAGAACTGATCAAGCTTGCGAAAACGATGATTAAAAAATAGTTCTGGAGAGGAGCATTACCCATGAAAAACACAAAGAAAGTAACCATCGCTACACTTTGCAGCATTCTCCTGTTAGGTTCCATGAGTGCTGCTGTACAGGCAGCATCGTCGCAATCAATCAATAGCATTACGCTCAAAACGGCGGCAGCCAAGGCTCCAACTGATGCAGAGAAAAAGAAAATGATCGAAGCGGAGAAGGCAAGGATAGTAAAGCTCAAAAAAAATCCTGGAGATGTTTATCTCGTGTATGTCAGCGATAAGAAGCTGAATGGCGATAGTGAGTTTTTGTATTATGTGGAGTTCCCGACATTTAAAAAATACGAAGACTACGAGATATGGACTTCTAAATTGAAGGGAGCAATCGTACAGGAGCCAGAGGGGATGCCAGAAGGATATACCTTTGTTAAAGGAGTAATCCAAAATTCGTTCAGTAAACAGTTCGAGGCACAAGTGAAGGCTGAAGCCAAAGGCAAAGTAGTATATTCCAAAAAGATGGAATGGACGGAAGCGGGAGAGATCAAACTGGAGTACAAAAAAGGAAAAGATAATATCATTCTCCACATGCAAACGGATTATAGCGAAGAGAAGGAGGCTAAAGAATACACATACGAATCCGCCGCAGATAGCTTACATACTGATCGAAATCAAGTTACCTGGTCGGAGAACGGAAAAATATTTTTCCTCTCTGTGAATCCCGAGAATCCATTGACGGAGGAAGATTTAATGAAGCTTGCGAAAACGATGATTAAAAAATAGTTCTGGAGAGGAGCATTACCCATGAAAAACACAAAGAAAGTAACCATCGCTACACTTTGCAGCATTCTGCTGCTAGGTTCCATGAGCGCTGCTGTACAGGCAGCATCGTCGCAATCATTCAACAGCATAACGCTCAAGACGGCGGCAGCCAAGGCTCCAACTGATGCAGAGAAAAAGAAAATGATCGAAGCGGAGAAGGCAAGGATAGTAAAGCTCAAAAAAAATCCTGGAGATGTTTATCTCGTATATGTCAGCGATAAGAAGCTGAATGGCGGAAGTGAGTTTCTATACTATACAAATTTCCCGACATTCACCAAATATGAAGACTACGAAAAATATAGTTCTACATTAAAAGGGCCTATCATACAGGAGCCAGAGGGCATGCCGGAGGGATATGCCTTTGTCAAAGGAGAAATCCAGAATTCAATCGATCGTAAGAAATTGGAGACACAAGTGAAGGCGGAAGCTAAAGGCAAAGTGGTGTATTCCAAAAAGGTAGAAGCGCCAGAGGTGGGAGAGATCAAGCTGGAGTACGCCAAAGGAAATGATAAGTTGTTCATGGAACTCTTCACGCTAGAGATAGATAAGAATGCTAAAGACGAAGGGTTCGAGTACAAATCTGCTGACGAATATGATGCAGAAACAAAGAAGAAGTATCCTCAATTCGTTAGAAATTCGGTGTCATGGACGGAGAAAGGGGTAAGATTCACCATTGCCACGAATCCCGGTAATCCATTGACGAAGGAAGAGCTGATCAAGCTCGCGAAAACGATGATCAAGAAATGATAGGGATTAAGGCCGACAGAAATTGCAGGCGGGTTGCCTGCGGCTTTGGATTCGGAAGTAAAGGAGAATGATAGGCGAGATGCGATGGGGTTCGTGGTTGAAGCAAGGTACGATTCTAGTAAGCATTATGGCTCTGGTGAGCGGATGCTTCGGACCGAAGCCTGTGCTGGAGGAGCTCGGAAAAGATGGCCATGGCAAATTAAAGGTGCTTTACTCTGATGAGGGTGATTTCTTTCGAGAATACGGAAATGTATTTACGCTCAAATTTCCGAATATCGACATCGAAGTGGTCGAGACCAAGGGATTATACCAGCAGATGCAAATCCAAAAAGGTGTTGATTATGGGACGCTATTAACGAAGCTGATTGATGAACAGCAGCCAGATGTGTTGACTCTATCAGCTCCAAGCTATGAAGAGTACGCATTGGACGGCAAATTATACAATCTAGAGTCGATCATCAAGCAGGAGCAATTCGATCTCGAAGGGTTCATGCCAGGCTTGATTGATATGGTGAGAGAGCAGGGAGGAGGCGCACTATTTGGCCTGCCGCCGTTTTTCTTTACGGAAGTGCTCTACTATAATGCCGATTTATTCAAAGCGAATGCAATAGATCTGCCCAAAGGCGGCATGACCTGGAAGGATCTGTTCGATCTGGCTGTGCGTTTCGAAGATACGGGAATGCCTGGGCTATATGCTGGCGATGAGGACGCAATTGGGATGCTGAATCGCATAGCGGACACATGGGGCCTACAGGAATTCGATGCCAAGGGGGAGAATATCCTGCTCGAATCAGAGAGTTGGAAGCAGGCCTATCAAATGGTGGCGGATGCAATACGCACTCGCGCACTGCAGGTTAAGAAACCGGGAGATTCGAGTTTTCTCCTAGCGGCCGACAATCTCTTCCTGCAAGGCAACGCGGCCATGACCTTCGGCAGTTCAGGCTTTATTCGCGAGTTTAGCGATCCGCAAAACAAGAAGGCAAGCAAGATGGATTGGGGCATGGTTCAGTTTCCTATTGATCCCTCCCACCCAAATGAAACGACAAGTGCAAGGCCCTATGAGTATTTTGCCATTAACGAGCATTCGAGCAATAAGCGGGCCGCCTGGGAATTTGTAAAGTACGTCAACGGACCGGAGATGGCGAAGGCAAGCTCTGCCATCTACTATAAGCTGCCGACGCGAACCGGATTCGTCAAGTCGATTCAGGGCAAGAGTACAGAAGCTTTCTATGCCTTGCAAATAAAAAATAAGAAATACGAGTGGGCGATAAAGCGAGTTCCAAGTGACTTTAACACTGCATACTCTCCTTTGCGGGAGGAAGCATTGAAGGCCATCATTGACAAAGAGAAAACCGTGGATGAGGCCTTGGCAGAACTACAGCAGAAGGCACAGGCAGCGCTTCAGAAGGTGCGCCAAGACAAATTGAAATAAAAGAGATCGATGAATAGGCATGTAAAGGGGAAGTGAAGTGGAGAAATGAGGCGAACCGGAAAACGAAAGGCAGCTATACTGCTTCTGCTCAGCATCGTCCTGGTCATAAGCGGATGCTTCGGGAGTAAGTCCGTACCAGATGGGCTTGGCGGTGAAGGCAACGGGAAGCTGAAGGTGTATTATCCCTATGTGGAGGACTTCCATAACAAGTACGGCCAGTTATTTAAAAGCCAGTACCCGGACATTGAAATTGAGATCATCCAGTCGGGGAATGAAGGAGAAGACGCATCGGACAAATTAAGCCCGCAGGAAAAGTTGCAGCGCATGATGGAGCGCCAGAAGCCGGACGTCCTTGTTCTCAATTTGGATGAGTACGAGCATTTATCCAGCATGGGCAAGCTGTATGATTTGGAATCGGTGATCAAGCAGGAGCAATTCGATTTGGATGGTTATATGCCCGGTTTGATCGACATGCTGCGCGAGAAGGGAAACGGTTCTCTATTTGGGCTTGCTCCCACGCTCAGGGCTCGGTACTTATACTATAATGCGGATATGTTCCAGGAGAAACGTATTGATCTGCCGGTCAACAAAATGCAGTGGAAGGATCTCTTTGAATTGTCTGCAAGATTCCATAACGGCAGGACGGATGAAGATGCTTCCTATGGATTGATTGATAATCAAGCTTCTGATGTATTGCAGGAAGTCGCAGCTACGAGGGATTTGCAGCTATTCGACGCGGAAGGCAAGAAGGTGCTGCTGCAGTCCGAAGGCTGGAAGCAAGCGTTTCAGTTAACGGTCGATGCGATCAAGAAAAAGGCGGTATCCGTTCGCCCGCCAGAGCAGAGCGGCGATCCGGGATCGCGTTATATATTGGCCATGAACAAATTCGTTAATGGGGAATCCCCGATGATTCTCAATGATTCGTCCTTTGCAGCACACATTGGCGGGTCTTCTTCCAAGATAAATTGGGGCATGGTGACCGCCCCAATCAATCCGGCGCACGCAGATGAGTCCAATAGAATCTCTGCCACGCAAATATTCGCCATTGCTGCCGATTCGGCAAATAAACATGATGCTTGGGAGCTCGTCAAGTTCATGAACGGCACAGGGATGGCGAAGATCATATCCCGTTCAGGAAGAAGTGATTTACCAGCGCGGACGGGATATATCCCGAGAAGTTTGGAAAGAGGCGCTGAATCCATTTATATGCTGAAGCCATCGAAGCATCATACGAACGAGCAGTGGAAGAAGAACATTCCGGACAGCTTCTATCAGGCGTATGAGCCGCTGTTGAATGAAGCGCTGCATGCTGTAGCCGGAGATAAGATGACATTGGATCAGGCGATTGCGGATCTGGAGCAGCAGGCGCAAGTGAAGCTGGATCTTGCCCGCAAGAACAAATAAAGCAGAAGCAGCCATAGCCGTAGAGAACGGACTATGGCTGTTTGTTTGCGTAGGATAGGTATCCTACCTTAGCCTTACTTATTCAGCATATGGAATACTTGCTCGACGTCTTTATCCCCGCGACCGGAGATGTTGACGATGATGATCTGCTCTTCTCTAAGCGTTGGCGCGAGCTTTAATGTATGAGCAACTGCGTGTGCGCTCTCGAGTGCAGGAATAATGCCCTCTGTCTTTGACAGCACTTGGAAGGCTTCAAGCACTTCTTCATTCGTTACCGTCACATATTCCGCGCGGCCGGACTCATTCAAGTGGCTATGCTCGGGTCCGATACCCGGGTAGTCCAAGCCTGCTGCGATGGAGTAAGTTGGAGCAGGATTGCCTTCCTCGTCTAACAAGACAAGACATTTGAAGCCATGCAGTACACCAGGCACACCCTTTGTTAAGGTTGGCGCTTGATCTGGCTCGACTCCAATTAGACGTACTGATGGCTCCTCAATATAATGGGCGAAAGCGCCGATTGCATTGCTGCCGCCGCCAACACAGGCGATAACGGCATCTGGGAGACGACCTTCTTTCTCCACGATTTGACGCTTCGATTCTTCACTAATAATCGATTGGAAATGCTTCACGATAGACGGGAACGGGTGCGGCCCGACAGCAGAACCTAACAGATAGAACGTAGATGCGTAGTTTTCCACCAGATCATCCAGTGCTACATCCACCGCATCCTTCAATCGTCCTTGCCCCTTTGAGACCGACATGACCTTGGCTCCAAGCAATTCCATACGGAATACATTCAGTGCCTGACGGCGAATGTCTTCTGCTCCCATGTAAATGATGCACTCCATGCCGAACATGGCACATACCGTTGCTGTCGCAACACCGTGCTGGCCTGCTCCTGTTTCCGCGATGATGCGGTGTGCGCCCATGCGCTTAGCGAGCAGAATCTGCCCAAGCACGTTGTTGATTTTATGGGAACCGGTGTGATTCAAATCCTCGCGCTTCAAATAAATCTTGGCACCGCCGAGCTTCTCTGTCAGATGCTTCGCATAGGTGAGCGGATTGTCACGACCTACGTATTCGCGTGCGTACATATTGTATTCTTGGATAAATTCCGGGTCGTCCTTGTACTTGTAAAAGGCTTCTGCGAGACGCTCCAATACCCCTTGCAATTGGGGCGGTACATAGCTTCCTCCGAACTGCCCGAACCTGCCTTGTTCTGTTGATACGGTCATGTGAATTACCCCCTCGGTTCCAATGATTAGCAATAATTTGTTCATATTTTATCGCACTATCGTGTTAAAGTCTAATGTTATTTCTGATGCATCAGCTCTTTACAGAGACGAAAAAGGGTATAAAGCTCAGGATGTGTGTCCGAATCTTAGATGATGTGAGACATATGATTGGAACATGAATGACCTAATGATATAATCAATATGATGAAAACGTTGTCTTACGATTTGCGTTTTCGATTTTCGTAAGCGCGATCATAAGCTGGCATATGAGGGATCTCCTCTGAACGAGACAGATAAAGTCAGGCTTGAGAAGGTGAGGGAGAAAACATGAAATTGTTAGGCGCTATTGAGGGCGGAGGCACGAAGTTTGTCGTTGGTGTCGGTACCGAAGATGGACAAATTCAACAAATCGAATCGTTCCCGACGACGACACCGGAAGAGACGATGGATCGTACGGTTGCGTTCTTTAAAGATAAAGGAGTTAGCAGCATTGGCTTTGGTTCCTTCGGGCCAGTAGAACTGAATCCGAACAGTCCTACGTATGGACATATCGCAAAAACACCTAAGCCGCATTGGAGCGGATACGATGTTGTTGGGCATTTGAAGCGCCATTTCGATGTGCCGATTGGCTTTGATACAGACGTGAACGGAGCGGCATTGGGCGAAGCGACATTCGGAGCGGCCAAAGGCTTGAACAGCTGCTTGTACATCACAGTAGGTACAGGCATTGGCGCAGGTGCTGTCGTGGAGGGCAAGCTGGTTCATGGGCTGCTTCATCCAGAGATGGGTCATATTATGGTGAAGCGTCATCCAGAAGATACGTATGAGGGCAAATGCCCGTACCATAAAGATTGCTTGGAAGGCCTTGCTGCAGGGCCGGCAATCGAAGCGCGCTGGGGCGTGAAGGCGTATCAATTGGGCGAGGATCATAAGGCTTGGGAGCTTCAAACCTTCTATTTGGCGCAAGCGCTGATGAACTATATTTTGACGATTTCTCCGGAAAAAATCATTCTCGGCGGCGGCGTCTCCAAGCAGCTTCATCTGTTCCCGCGCATTCGCGAGCAGGTGAAGACACTGTTGAACGGATACGTTCAGCATCCTGCTATTTTGGAAGTGAACGAGGATTACATCGTGCCTCCAGCATTGCAGGATCGTGCAGGAATTACAGGTGCGCTAGCACTTGCAGTACAAGCATTGAAATAGGATGTGATGGATTCATCCATACATGCCGCATCATAGAAGTGAGATGGCAAAGCTGTCGGACAACCGTGTCCGGCGGCTTTTTTTTGTAGATGAGGTTGATTGTATGAGCATGAGATTGTCCCCTCATTGGCAATGGCTGCATACATTTCGCTTCCTTGGGAAAAGGTGAGATGTACTTACATACCTTGTCCAATGAGGGGATGAATTCTATGTTTAAATCAGAATTCGGCGTGTTGCAGAAGGTCGGCAAGGCGCTTATGTTGCCTGTCGCCATCTTGCCTGCGGCAGGTATTCTGCTTGGCATCGGGAACGCGCTGTGCAATCCGGATATGATTGCGAGACTTCCTTGGCTCGGAAATAGTGCAGTCAGTGTCATTACGAATGTCATGGAGCAAGCGGGGGGCATTGTATTTGACAACTTGTCCCTGCTGTTTGCAGTTGGCGTTGCCATTGGTCTTGCTGGCGGTGACGGGGTAGCCGGCTTGGCGGCTATCGTCGGCTATTTCGTTATGAACGTGACACCCGACATTGTGGCAAGCAATTCGGCCTATGCTACGATTCAGGACATCCCGACCCTCCAAACGGGCGTGTTCGGCGGGATCATAATCGGGATCGTCGCAGCCGTACTGTACCAACGATTTTTTACGATAGAGCTGCCCTCCTATTTGGGTTTCTTTGCGGGCAAGCACTTCGTTCCGATTATTACGGCTGTTACCTCACTCATTATCAGCATGATCATGGTGTTCATCTGGCCGCCTGTCCAGAACGGCTTGAATACCTTCTCGCTTCTATTAGACCCTTTTGGTATTAGAGATAAAAGTTTCATACTCTCCGCCCATTTTAAATGCGCTTCTGTCTGATTTGTACTTTTTGCATTCTTAATTTGAATGAAAAAAGATTAATCGGGATAAATTTCCGTTTAAGGAGATTGTTGAGAACCCCTAATTGCAAGAAGCCCAAGGATGAAAAATCCCTGGGCTTCTTTGCGCTGCAGTACAGGCATAACCACAAACACCACAACATAATCCCAAATTCTGGTTCTAATCTTCATAAAAAGCCTCCTTTGACTTTTAAATTATTTTAAGTGCTATTGATCATATTCTAATATTAACTAGTAATGATAGCTTAGTTATACTCTCATTACTATGAGATTTGTATAAATTATACATATGGAAGAGGTGTTTGTTTTGAAGAAATTATTAAGCGTTTCCATGGCACTTGACATCGGATTGCATACTTTTTCCTGCACTAGGGAAAGGTAAGGCGTACTTAGTGTACTTACATACCTTGATTAGATGAGGGGATGAAATCTATGTTCAAATCAGCGTTCGGCGTGTTGCAGAAGGTCGGCAAGGCGCTTATGCTGCCTGTTGCCATCCTGCCAGCGGCAGGTATTCTGCTTGGCATCGGCAATGCGCTGCGCAATCCGGATATGATTGCGAGACTGCCTTGGCTTGGAAATAGTGTAGTCAGTGTCATCACGAACGTCATGGAGCAAGCGGGAGGCATCGTATTCGATAACTTGTCTCTCTTGTTCGCGGTTGGCGTTGCCATCGGTCTTGCCGGCGGAGACGGGGTAGCGGGGTTGGCGGCTATCGTTGGTTACTTTGTTATGAACGTAACGATGAAGGTCATGATGAACGTTACACCTGACGTTGTGGCTGGCAATTCGGCCTATGCTACGATTCAAGGTATTCCGACTCTGCAAACGGGCGTGTTCGGCGGGATCATAATCGGGATCGTCGCCGCCGTACTGTACCAGCGATTTTTCAAGATCGAGCTGCCTTCTTATTTAGGCTTCTTTGCGGGCAAGCGCTTCGTTCCGATTATAACGGCTGTTACCTCGCTCATTATCGGCATTATCATGGTATTCATCTGGCCGCCTGTCCAGCACGGCTTGAATACCTTCTCGCATTCGCTTCTTGATTCGAACCGGGCGCTGGCCGCGTTCATATTTGGTATTTGTGAGCGGGCACTGATCCCGTTTGGGCTGCATCATATTTTCTATGCCCCATTTTGGTTCGAGTTCGGGGAATACATGGACAAGGCGGGACAGCTCATTCGCGGCGACCAGAAAATATTTTTCGCCCAGTTGAAAGATGGAGTGCCCTTAACAGCTGGTACCTTCATGGCAGGTAAATTCCCGTTCATGATGTTTGGACTTCCGGCCGCTGCATTGGCGATTTATCATGAGGCGCGCAAGGAGAACAAAGCCATAGTAGCAGGTTTGATGGGCTCGGCAGCGCTAACCTCCTTTTTGACAGGAATTACAGAGCCGCTCGAGTTCGCCTTCCTATTCGTAGCTCCTCTCTTATTTGCAGTACATGTGTTGTTTGCGGGCATTTCGTTCCTGACGATGCACTTGCTTGGCGTGAAAATTGGTATGACGTTCTCGGGCGGAGTCATTGACTACCTGCTGTTTGGCGTCTTGCAAAATCGGACGCCTTACTGGCTCGTTATTCCGGTCGGGCTTGTACTTGCCGTAATCTATTACTTTGGTTTCCGCTTTGCGATTCGCAAGTTCAATTTGCGAACACCCGGACGTGAAGCTACTGCTCCAGCAGCAGCCGCTGCACCGGGAGCCACCGCCTCCAATGAACTGCCGCGAGGCATTCTGAATGCGCTTGGCGGCAAGGAGAACATCGCTTCCCTCGATGCATGCATTACGCGGCTTCGTGTACAGGTGAAGGATTCCGGCGATGTGAACAAGGATCGACTGAAGGAGCTTGGAGCTTCAGGGGTTCTTGAGGTCGGCAACAGCGTACAGGCGATATTCGGCACGCGCTCTGAAACCATTAAGCATCAGATTAATGAGCTCATTACGCAGGAATCGATGGAGCTTAAGCCTGACGATGTCGGTGCAGCAAATCGACGTGATATGGAAATCGGACGCGAGGATAAAGAGGGTGAGCCAACCTCGGAAAAGGATACAGAAAAAAGAGGTTAGTATTTACGAAGAGGGATACAGAAGAAAGACGGTAGAATCAACGGAGAAGGATACAGAAGGAAAACAGTAGAATCAACGGAGAAGGATACGGATAAAGACGGTAGTGTCTACAGAAAAGGATACGGAAGAAATCAGCACGGAAAAGGATATTGGAAGACTAACGGTTGCATCCTCTCAAAGATTGCGGCTATATTTATCCACTGCAATCGGATCGCAGGCATGTTCCTGTGCTGTTCGCAGTGTTTATACCCTCACAACATGGTTGTGGGGGTATTTATGTTGCGCATGAGTTGAACAGCCTTTCTCATCGTTTCAGTATGTAAATCCTTTGCGGCCGGCGCTATCCCCTTCACTCAGGGGAGGAAATCATCAAAAGACCAAACTGGGCAACTGAGCAAGCGGGATAGTGAAACAAGGTTAATCCATAGAGGAATGGGGTGAATGGGGGGATCGAAATATAACGATAACGTTAACTATGTTAATTTATTCAATAGTTAACAAATGATTGTCCTTCAACAAATGATCATGTAAAATGTATTTTTGAAATGTTAACTTAATAATTTATAATATGGTTTACACAAGAGAGGTTCTACCTATGAGCTCGCATTCGCATACAGACGGGAAACAACATACCGCAAGAGGATTATTTGTATCTTCCACAGGAACTGGAATAGGGAAGACCATCGTGACCGCAGGAATCGGAGCGTACTATCATGAAATCTGCCGGCGCCGAATTCGGATCTGGAAGCCCGTACAGAGCGGCGTGACCTTAGGGGATCCGGAAGCAGACAGCTATCGCCTGCGATTGGGGAGTGGACTGTTACATATTCCAGAAGAAGAGGTAGCGACTTGGACATTGCAAGACCCGCTGGCACCATGGATGGCGTTTGAGCGGGCAGGAATTGAATTTTCCTTCGGCTGTTTGCTGGAGGAAGGGCGCAGACGGCAGAAGGATGATTCCTTTTTGCTAGTCGAAGGGGCTGGCGGGATTGCTGTACCGTTCAATGCGGCGCATACGATGGCTGATGCCGCTCGTGAACTAGGTCTCCCCGTGCTGCTCGTGGCTTCATCGGGCTTAGGCACAGTAAGTCATACGGTAACAGCGGTGCAGTATGCACGGGAAAGAGGAATTACAGATCTGGCAGTCGTATTCAGCGGCCCACCGACATTGGCGGATGACCGTGAGCTTGCGGAAAATGCAAGAATGATTGAGGCAATGGCTGAAGTGCCTGTGTGCGGGATTGTTCCTTGGCTGGTACAGCCTAGCCATGCACGTGCCATGGAAACGGCAGCCTGGACGGCGTGGAGGCAGCGTTGGCTTGCATCCTTTGTCCACATGAAGAAGATGACAGCTTGGCTTCAGGAACGGGCATAAACAATGGGATTTTTACGGGAATGAAGCGACGAATGTAAGGATAAATCCATATCGGGATAATGATCAGTAAGGGAGAGATGGTTATGAAGGAGCAGTTGGTGAAGGTGAAGGACATAAATTGGCGCGGGCTGGCAGATCAAGCTATCGAAGGAAAGGCATTGACGCGTGAGGAGGCGCTCGCTGTGCTCCGTGCGGATGATAATGAGCTGCTAGCCATTATGGATGCGGCGTATCAGGTGCGGCGCCACTTTTTTGGCAACAAAGTGAAATTGAACCTGATTATTAACGCAAAAAGCGGACATTGCCCGGAGGATTGCGGGTATTGCTCGCAGTCGATTCGATCCGATGCGCCTATCGAGAAGTACACCATGCTGGAAAAGGATACGCTCATAGATGGTGCGCGCAAAGCGATGGAGATGAAGGTGGGAACCTACTGCATCGTAGCCAGTGGGCGTGGGCCGACGAAGCGGGAATTGGATCAGGTCGTAGCGGCTGTCGAGGAAATTAAATCGACGATGCCGATGAAAATATGCGCGTGCCTAGGGATCCTCTCACCCGAACAAGCAGCTCGGCTGAAGCAGGCCGGTGTTGATCGCTACAATCACAATTTGAATACAAGCTCTGATCATTATTCTCATATCACATCCACACATACGTATGAGGATCGGGTACATACGGTGAGTACAGCCAAGGCGGCAGGCATGTCGCCATGCTCCGGGGTCATTATGGGAATGGGGGAGACAGACGAGCAGTTGGTTGATGTCGCTTTCTCCTTGCGTGAGCTGGATGCGGATTCGATACCAGTTAATTTTTTGAATGCTATTCCAGGTACGCCACTAGCTCATTTGCATGATTTGGATCCGCGCCGTTGCTTGAAGGCGCTCGCCATGTTCCGCTTTGTCTGTCCTTCGAAGGAGATTCGTGCTTCCGGCGGTCGTGAAGTAAACCTTGGTTCTTTGCAGCCACTGGCTCTATATGCAGCCAACTCCATCTTCGTTGGGGATTACTTGACGACAGAAGGACAAGAAGCAACGGATGATCATCGGATGATCGAGGATCTGGGCTTCGAAATTGAACGATGCGCCCTATGACCGTCAGCTCTGATCGCTGGTCATGGATGCGGGATCAATTATCGGAACGGGAACAGGCAGGACGACTTCGTTGGTTATCACAGACCGTATGGCTGGAAGACGGCTGGATGATGCGTGAAGGGAAGAGGATGCTTAATCTAGCCTCCAACTATTACTTAGGACTGTACCCATGGATATCCGATGCTCTGTGGAACTCGTTGAACGAGGAAGCAAGGTTGCTAGGGGAGCCCGGTTTGCGGATCGGTTCCGGAGCCTCGCGCCTCATTACAGGCCATGATCCCCATCATGCAGCACTCGAGCGTGAAATGTCGGAGTTCAAGGGAACGGAGGCCTGTCTCGTATTATCGAGCGGCTATATGGCGAATGCAGGAATTATCCCTGCGCTCGTCGGTCGCCATGACGCGGTGTTCAGTGATCGGCTTAACCATGCCAGCATTGTAGATGGGATTGTGCTCAGTCGTGCAGAACATATTCGATATCCCCATCGTGATTTGAATCGGCTGGAGGATCAGCTGAAGAAATGGACAGTTGGCGCGCTAGGGGCAGGCAGGGCGGCGCGCAAGCTTATTGTGACGGATGCTGTATTCAGCATGGATGGAACGCTTGCTCCGCTGGCAGAGCTGGCAACGTTGAAGGAACGCTATGGTGCCATGCTTATGGTGGATGAGGCGCATAGCGGCGGCGTATATGGGATTGAAGGAAGAGGGCTCTGTCATGCACTTGGTATCCATGAGCGTGTAGATATTATGATGGGAACGTTTGGCAAGGCCTTCGGTGCGGTCGGTGCCTATGCTGCCGCTGAAGATATTGTCATTCGTTATTTGGTGAATCAGGCGAGAACCTTTATTTATAATACGGGTTTGCCGCCTCTTGTTGCAGCGCTAGTACGTGCGCGGCTGCAAGAGGTGCGGGCCGCAGAAGAGGCGCGCTCGGCGTTAATGCGCAAGGCATCGCTTTTCCGTGCGCGATTGCAGGCAGGAGGTCTGGATACAGGGGAAGGTGACAGTCATATTGTGCCGGTGATGCTGGGCTCTGATCGAAGGGCGGTAGCGGTAAGTGAAGGCTTGGCTGAAGCGGGCGTTGCGGGCTTGGCCATTCGACCGCCTACTGTGCCAGAAGGCACGGCGCGCATACGATTTGCACCGTCTCCGCTGCATACGGATGAGGACTTGGCAACAGCGGCAGAAGCAGTCGTGCGTATTGCGGATGAGCTGTAGGATGGTTAGCTTGCGTTGGACTATTGGGGAAAAATTGAATTCGTTATATTTTACGAAGCAAGATAGAGAGGGTTGGGCATGATGGACAGACAAGAGCCGGCGAATGAGAGGAGAGAGGCACAGCTTGCACCGTCGCCAAGACCTAAGCTTTTGTGGGTGCATGGCTGGGGGATGTCATCTTCTGTATGGTCGAGGCTCGCTAAGCTGCTTCCGGAATTTGAACATCGCTATGTATCATATGCGGGTTCCAGCTCGATTTCGTCGCTGCTTGATGCGGTTTACCGCCCTCTTTTGGAAGAACCCGACGGAGAGTGGCATGCAGTCGGCTGGTCAATGGGCGGGATGCTGCTGCTGGAGGCGCTGGCAGTTTGGCAAGCGGAAGCGGATGCTGGGCAGGAGCGGATGCGGAAGGAACAAGGGGCAGGAATCAGCAGGCACATTGCTGCTGATTCCTGCCCGCCGGCTGTACGCAGCGTCATTCTGACGGGAACGACGCTGCGCTTCATTGACGACACCGGTCGGGCTGGCTGGCCAGACCGTGTCGTGCGGCGCATGCGCCGCCGATTGGCGCAAGCTGCGCCAGCGGATACACTCCGCGCATTCGCGGAGTGTATCCCATCTGCGGCGGAGCGCGCGAGCGCCGATAGCTGTTGCTGGCTGGTGCAGCACACGGCAGCTATCGGCAAGGACTTCACGCCCGCGGGGCTTGATGCGGGTTTGACCTACTTGCAGCAGGCCGACCTGGAGCGGGCTTGGGCGCGTCTCACCGACGCGCCGGATGGTCCGCGCCTTCTCTGGCTGCATGGCGCAGACGACAGCGTATGCCCGCTTGCTGCACAGCAGCGGGCGCAAGCGGCAAGCGGCAGCCGGAACGCTGCGCGTTGCGTGGTGCTGCCGCTTGCCGGACACGCGCCGTTCGCTACGCAGACGGCGCAATGGATACAATCGGTGCGTGCGTGGTGCAGCGCACCGTCTACAGATATCCCCCATTACCACCACATCAATGGGGAAGGAGGGCAGGAATGAACGGGAAGCAACAACAGGTTGAACATACCGAGCGATTTCAGGGAGCAAACGTAGACAAAAAGCTCGTACAACGGCGATTTGACAAACATGCCAAGGAGTATGACAGCTATGCCGAAGTGCAGCGTATGATGGCGGATGAGCTTGTAGAGCAGATTCGCCGCACCGTGGAGCTCGCACCTTTGCGGGGGGCATGTCAAGGAGCTGTGCTGTCTGCCCATAAGTCTGCTTCAAAATATGTCCCTAAATCCGCTTCAAAGTCCGTTCCAAAGTACGCTCCAAATTCTACTTATCCATCCCTTCATCCTTATCCCCAAGGCAGCCATGCGGCTGAATCGATACAGAGCGGCGGCGAAATACCTCGCACCATGCGCATCCTTGATGTAGGATGCGGGACAGGGATGCTGTCAGAGCAATTAGTGCAGGTATTCCCCAACGTAGAACTTACATTGATTGACCTCTCGCCGCGGATGCTGGAGCATGCCTGTACGAAGCTGGAACGAGCGGGAGTATCACTTGACAGGGTGTATCCCATAGCGGCAGATGTCGAGGCATGGCTCGATGAGATGCAATCACAGATGAAGAAGCCAACCTTCGATTTGATTGCATCGAGTGCCGCCTTTCAGTGGTTCAATCATCCAGCTATTACCGTCCAGCACATGCTTCGATTGCTTACGCCTGACGGAATGCTGGCGTTTTCGACCTTTTTGCCGGGGACGGTGAAGGAACTGCATAAGTCCTTCCGTCAAGCTGAAGCTGCGCTAGGGATCCCATTTGTTCCGCGAGGCCAGTGTTATCCGAATCAGGATGATTGGGTGTCATGGCTTATGAATAGCAAAGAGTGCAACAAGGATCAAACAATCAAATGGGAGAGCAAAAGCTATTGCTGCACGTTTCCAGACGTGCATGCAGCGCTTGCGCAGGTGAGACGGGTTGGTGCTGGAAATGCGGTTCATAGCGAGCAAGGGAATGGAGCGGAGAGTGGGGACAGAAAAAAAGGAACGAGCCATCGAACATTGATGCAAGCCATGAAGCGAGCATATACCGATACCTTTCAACAGGAGAATGGCCTTATTCCGCTTACCTATGAGGTCGCTTATTGCCTTGTTCAAAAAGGCAAAGTGCTTGCGCCAATCCTGTAGGGGAGATTAAGATAACTTTTGCTGATTCCGCAAATAAAAAAGTCGTGCAGCTTTGGCCGTTAAAACGGAGCGCACGACTTTTTTACTTAATGATACAAGCGTTAAAGGAATGAAGATAATGGTGTAACCTGTATCTCGCGAAGCAGCGACTCTACGTCAGCCATCCTTACCATACCCGCTGAGGGCATAAGCGCATTGGCTGTGCCGCAAGCTGCGCCAAGCTTTAACTTTTCTTCAGGAGATAAACCGCGACGATCCGCCACAACGAGACCAGCCACCATGGAATCGCCGCTGCCGACTGCATTCACGGCTTCCACACGAGGAATGGACACGCCATATAACTGTTCTTCGCAGCCAGCGAGCGCACCTCGTTCCCCTAGGGAAACAATGACATTGTCGACTCCGTTTTGCATGAGCTGCTGTACAGCACGCACAATCTCATCCTCACTGTCAGCTAGTCCGCCTGTTAGCTTCGTAACTTCATGTTCGTTCGGCTTAATCAAGTAAGGCCGACTTTGAATCCCTGCGATTAACGCATCGCCGCTTGTATCGAGAACAGGAATTGCACCCTGACCGCGAGCGATGTCGATGAGTTCTGCGTATAGGTTCGTGCCACAGCCCTTCGGCAGACTCCCCGAGAAGACAACATGTGAAGATTTTGCCGCAAGCTCCTCAATCTTGGCCTTCATCGCGTCTATTGATTCCGGGGTGATCGATGGGCCAGCCTCTAGCAGTTCCGTCTGTGTGCCTCCCGTTGGATCGATGATGTTCAGGCAGAGACGCGACTCTCCGGGAACGGAGATGAAGTCTGTTCCAATGCCTTCCTCTCGAAGCATATCCGTGATTGCCATCCCATTGTAGCCAGCTACGAAGCCTGTAGCCGTTACCATTTCTCCTAGGGCATGGATAACACGAGCGACATTGATGCCTTTGCCTCCCGCTGTTGCGAGAGTCTGGTCGACCCGATACAGCGCATTGCTGTTGAAGCCGGGAATGTAATAGGTCTTATCAATCGCTGCATTTAGGGTAACCGTTGTAATCATTTTTGTTCCTCCAATTGCCATTAGCGAACGGCGTTTGCCTTGCCGATGCATCCTGCCATTTCCATTTTGCGAATCGCCAATTCCTTTACGGCGTGTTTCGCTGGCACCATATATTTACGTGGGTCATTCTCATTTGGATTCGCTGTGAATACATCTTTGATTGCATTCGAGAAGGCGATGCGCAGCTCAGTTGCAACATTCATCTTCGCCATGCCCTGCTTCACGCAGCGCTTCACCTGCTCCTCAGGGATGCCGGAGCCGCCATGCAGAACGAGCGGTACGCCGACTTGCTTATATATTTGTTCCAACCGATCGAAGGCAATTTTCGGCTCGCCTTTGTATATACCGTGTGCAGTTCCAATGGCAGGGGCCAATGTAGGAACACCTGTAACTTCTACGAATGCAGCACACTCCTCTGGAACAGCCAAACGCGCATCTTCTTCCTCGACGACGATGTCGTCCTCCACGCCGCCAACTTTGCCCAGTTCCGCCTCAATATTGACGCCTGCAGCGAGCGCTACTTTCACAACCTCCTGCGTGCGGCGAACATTCTCTTCATAAGGATACATCGAAGCATCGATCATGACAGACGTATAGCCTGCGCGGATGCATTGAACGAGAAGCTCATAATCCGTACAGTGATCCAAATGCAGTGCGATCGGGACAGAGGCTTGCTTCGCTGCTGTCTGAGCAGCGGCAACGATATATTCCGGTCCTAAATGCTTAACCGTTCCTACCGTCGTTTGCAAGATGAGCGGTGTATTCGTGTCCTCGGCTGCTTCTACGACCGCTTGCAGCATTTCTAGTGTATGTACATTAAATGCAGTAATTCCGAAGTCTTGTTCACGTGCAGCTTGAAGCATGGATGTAGAGCTGATAAGATGTCCCATTTCCGTAACCTCCTGCATATAAATGATTGAAACGATCATAATTATGATTTATAATTTCATTAAGTTGATTATAAGGGAGGAAATTGTGAGATGTCAAACCAACTTGATACACATACGTACCGGGAAATCAGCGAGCAAGCGGCGGCGCTCCAGGCGGCTTGGGATCAGCTGCACAATCAGAAGGATTGGGTAGATCAATATATAGGAAACGATCAATTTGAAGAGGTTATATTCATTGGTTCCGGCTCTTCCTGGTACCAGGCATTGACAATGGCGGCTACATACCGCAAGTGGACAGGGAGAAGTGCGGCTGCGCATCCATCCTCTGATCTGTTCTTGTTCCGTGAGCAGACCGTAACGCCATCGAAGAAAACTTTGCTCGTCGGGGTGTCTCGTTCTGGTGAATCCCATGAGGTCATTCTGGCGCTGGATTCAGTCAAGGACTTGACGCATTGGACAACATGCGGCATTACATGTCATCCGAACAGCAAGATGGCGCAAATGACGCCATGCCTCGTATCTCCACTAGGTGCAGAGAAGAGTACGGTTATGACGAAATCGCTCAGCAGCATGACATTTATGATGCAGGCGGCTATTGCACTTGGTGCGGGGCGCGAGAAGGAATTGGCCGAGCTGCAGGCAGTGTTGCAATCCAGCAGTGCGTTCGTTACAATGGCGGATGAAACGACATCTGCGTGGGTGAACAATCATCAATTTGAGAAAACGATATATTTGGGCATGGGGGCGCTGTATGGATTGGCTCTTGAAGCTTGTTTGAAGCTGAAGGAAATGACCTATATGTGGACAGAGGCATATGGAACTCTGGAATTCCGACACGGCCCGAAGTCGATTGTGGAGCCGGGAGCGCAGGTCGTATTGCTCTTGTCGGAATGTGCTCGTGCTTATGAGCTCAAGGTAGCGGAAGAGATGAAGCAGTACGGAGCGACGATTGTGATTGTAACGGCAAAAGCGGGAGCCGACACGGCATTCGCAGATAAGGTCATTGAGCTTGGCCATGTGGATGCGTGCGATGAAGCGCGTGCGGTGTTGTACCTGCCTTTTGTTCAATATAACGGATATTATACAGCGATCAAGCGGGGCTTGAATCCGGACGATCCGCGGAACCTGACGCAGTTTGTATCTATTTAATGTAGGCGAGTTGTTCTGGTCTGGAATTTGAGAGCCAAGGACTATAAGCAGCTGGCGCCTTTCGTTAGGATCGCGTTTCATCATAAGAAGCAAACCCCGACACAGGTATGAATATGGAACGGATGGAGTGTAACGCATGAGTGAATCGTTATCCAAGGGTGAATTGCGGCGCCAGCAAATTTTGCAAGTGATGAAGCAGAATGGACGCATTACGATAGCAGAGATTATTGAGCGGTTCGAATGTTCAGAAGCTACAGCGCGACGGGATTTGGATTTAATGGAGCGCAAGGGGGAGCTGATTCGTACGATTGGCGGAGCATTGCTTGAGGGGCCGGGCACAGTGAGAGAGGTTTCCTTCGATGAGAAGAGACAATTGCTGTGGCTGGAGAAGGAAGCAATCGCTAGACGAGCCTTGGACTTCATTGAAGAAGGCGACAGTATTTGCTTGACCGGGGGAACAACTACATTCCTGCTTGCCCGGTTATTGAAGCAGCGACAAGGCATTACCGTCGTGACGAACGCTGTAAATATTGCGATGGAGCTGTCAGACTGTGAAGGAATACAGGTTGTCGTGATTGGCGGCGTTATGCGCAGCAACAGTTTCGAGCTGTGCGGGCCCTTAGCGGAACGAACAATTGAGCATTTGAATATTGAAAAATTATTTATGGGCATCGATGGCTTCTCCATAACCAAGGGCATTACAACGTACTCGGAGCTGGAAGCGCAAACGGCCCGCATGCTGATGCGCCAAGCACAGCAAACCTTTGCCGTATTTGACCATACGAAGGTAGGCAAGGCCTCCTTATTTACGGTTACTTCTGTTGAAGGATTGACAGGATGCATCACTGACAGTCCGCTGCCGGACGATATGACCAGCAAATTGCTGAAAGTAGGCGTTTCTTGCTACTACGCAGAACAAAGCGAATAAGCAATGATGTCCCGTAATGAATCTCGGATTGTACATAGTAGGGAAAAGTTGTGCATATGCAGTTTGAAACGTTATGGCGAGAGCTGCGTATGAATAAAATAAGATCATAATCGACCATAAATCATGTGGTGCATTTGCGGCATTTGTGGATATAGTGGGTATATATGTAATGTAGTCATAATGAGGTGCGGACGGTATGAATTGTATCCAGAACGCACATCTTATGGATACCGCATAACTCAGCAGCCATTTGAGGAAGGTGCGAATCGACTAGATTTCACCAATAGCCCGCTCGCTTGCATCCCGCGCAGCCACCATGATACAATGGGTGTGAATTTTACACAGGAAGTTAGCGTGTTACTAGTACGACTAGGCATGAGCTAAGCGGCCGTTCACGGGGGTGAACTGCATGCTTTAGCGCATGCCTTTTTATTTTCTCACAAGAGAAATTGGCATTTTTTTCAAACGTCATAACGACAAATACAATGACGGACGAAAGTTCACATGGTTAATTACAAGGAGGAACTCAATATGTTTGGTTTTGGTAAAAAGAAAAAGAAAATTTCCATTACAGCACCGATTACAGGTCAAGCAGTACCATTGGAGCAAGTACCGGATCCAGCATTTTCACAAAAAATTATTGGTGACGGTATTGCTATTGAGCCAACAGAGGGCGTATTCGTCTCTCCATTCGACGGTCATGTTGTGCATTTGATCGACTCTCACCATTCCTTGGTTCTTGCGCATGAGTCCGGCTTGGAATTGCTTGTTCACATCGGCGTGAACACAGTATCCTTGCAAGGTAAGCCATTTAAGCCGCATGTGAAGTCCGGTGACAAAGTGAAAAAAGGCCAAACGCTTATCGAGTTCGATATTGCACAAATTAAAGAAGCAGGTCTTCCAGTTATTACTCCGATTATTGTCGCGAACGGCGACATTGTCGCTGAGTTGAAAGCGAACACAGGCAATGTAAAAGCAGACTCCGATGAGCTGTTGGAAATTGTATTGAAATAGATTGTTTTTTTAAAGAAGAAAAACGCATTCTACTACACATGAGAAGAGAGGGCATAACAATGGAAAAACAATTTACAATTAAAAACCCACAAGGTATCCATGCTCGTCCAGCGGGCGCAATCATGAAGAAAGCTGCCGAATTCGCAGGCGAGCAAATTACAATCGAATTCAACGGCCGCAAAGTAAGCGCAAAAAGCATCACGGGCGTATTGACGCTTGGTATGAAAGCTGGCGACACCGTAACCGTATCTGCGGAAGGCGAAAAGGCTGCTGAAGCAGTTGAAGCGGTAGGCGCAGTAATCGAATCCGTATTGGACTAATAGATTCAGTAAATCATTAACGCGGAAAAGGAGTGGAGGAACCGATGCTACTTCAAGGTATCCCAGCTGCATCCGGTTACGCCATCGGTCAAGCTTTCATCCTTGAACACGATACGTCCGAGGTAGAGCGCAAGCAGATTGACGATGTGCAGGCAGAAGCAACTCGTTTGCAAACAGCTGTACAGTTGGCGATGAACGAACTGGAACAGATTAAAGAAGATACTGCAAAAAAATTAGGCGAGCATCAGGCTGAAATTTTTGCTACACATATCCTTGTGTTGCAGGATGAAGAATTTATTGGACAGGCAATTGAAAAGATTCGCAGTGAGAAAGTCAATGCAGAGTTTGCTCTATCGGAAGTGACTCAGCAGCTGGTTGACATCTTCAGCAGCATGGACAGCGAATATATGCGTGAGCGTGCGGCGGATTTCCGCGATGTAAGCAAGCGTGTATTGGGTCTGTTATCCGGCAAGAAATCTGCTTCTCTGAATGATTTCGAAGAGGCAGTTGTGCTGTTCGCGCATGATTTGACTCCTTCCGATACAGCCCAGCTGGATCGCAGCAAGGTAGCAGGCTTCGCGACGAACATTGGCGGACGTACTTCCCACTCTGCGATTATGGCTCGATCGATGGAGATTCCTGCAGTAGTGGGCTTGCAGGATGCTACATCTACCGTTAAGAACGGCGACATGATCATTCTCGATGGTTCTAGCGGCATTATCCTCATCAATCCAGATGCGGATACGGTTGCGACTTACCAAGAGAAGAAAATGAAGTTCGAGAAGCGTCAGGAAGAAATGAAGCTGTACAAGGACAAACCTTCAATCACAGCGGATGGTCACGAGGTTGAGCTCGTGTCGAACATCGGCAACCCGCAAGATGCGCTTGGTGCGCGCAATAACGGTGCTGAGGGTGTTGGCTTGTATCGGACGGAATTCCTCTACATGGGTCGCGACAACTTCCCATCTGAAGAGGAGCAATACAACTCTTATGTTGCCGTATGTGAAACGCTTGGTGCAGAAAAGCCTGTCGTTATCCGCACATTGGACATTGGCGGGGACAAGGAGCTGCCTTACTTGCCGCTTCCGAAGGAAATGAACCCATTCCTCGGCTACCGTGCGATTCGCTTGTGCCTGGATCGTAAAGATCTATTCAAGACACAGCTTCGTGCAATTCTTCGCGCGAGTGCGAAAGGCAATATTAAGCTGATGTATCCGATGATTTCGACGATAAGCGAGCTCCGCGAAGCGAACGCAATCTTGGCGGAAACCCAAGCAGAGCTGGATGCAGAAGGCATTGCTTACAATAAAGAGATGGAAGTCGGCATGATGATCGAGGTTCCGGCTGCGGCAATTATTGCAGATCAGCTGGCAAAAGAAGTTGACTTCTTCTCCATCGGCACGAACGATCTCGTTCAGTACACGATGGCTGCTGACCGAATGAACGAGCAAGTATCTCACTTGACTCAGCCATTCAATCCAGCCGTTCTGCGCTTGATCAAGATGGTTATTGATGCTGCGCATAAGGAAGGCAAATGGGCCGGCATGTGCGGCGAAATGGCCGGCAACTTGAAGGCTGTTCCAATTCTGCTAGGCCTTGGCCTGGATGAGTTCAGCATGAGCGCAAGCTCTGTGCTTCCGGTACGTGTGCTGCTCAGCCGCTTGAACCGTGAAGAAATGCGCAAGCTTGCGGAAGAAGCACTGATGCTGGAGACGGCTGAAGAGATTCAAGTTCTGGTCGTTGACCGCGTATCTGCAGTTCAAGAAATGTCTATTTAAAATATAATGGATGATGCAATTGGGGGAGGATCAGATTCTCTCTTGGCTGCATCATCCTTTCCATATGTGTCTATAAAATGACAAAGAATTATTATTCTGCAATTTTCGTACATATTCGACAAAATTAGATTTATTTCGTTGACAAGGATTGTAGATTCACCTAGAATAAATGATACAGTTGACGCAGAATCGAAAACGTTTTCAAAACGTGATCTTCGATGTGCACTCTCAGGGGAAAGGAGCCTTACTTTGTCAGAACAACGTCGCTTTGAAATCGTACGGGCATTAAGCAACAATGTCGTATTGGCAAACGATGTGTTGGCGAACAAAGAAACCATTCTTATGGGTAAGGGGCTCGGCTTCGGCGCAAAGCCCGGAGGTTCGCTGGAGATGGGTGATACACGAATCGAGAAGACTTTTGCGATTGAAGATAAGCAGCATTTATCGCAATATCAAATGCTGCTCGAACAAATTGATGCAGAAGTCATTGTCGTATCGGAGAAGATTATTTCGATGGTGTCGGAGCAGTTAACGCCGGATTTAAACGAGCATATTCATCTCGCATTGCCGAGCCATATTGAATATGCGCTTTATCGTCTTCGCAACGATATTGCGATTGAGAATCCGTTTCTATGGGAAATTCGCACATTGAACCCGAAGGAATTCGAACTTGCTTCCCAAGCCGCTGAGCTGATCGGGAAGACGTTCGATGTTGTAGTACCGGAAGATGAGATTGGATTTTTGACAATCCATATCCAATCTGCCGTTGCTCATGTCCCTGTCGGGAGCTTTGTACAATACAATCATCTGTTGAAGGATTTGGTTGCTCTTATCGAACGTGAACGGAGCAGGGCCATTCCGAAGGACAGTATTGATTACTTACGGTTGATAACGCATTTGCGCTTTGCGATGGAACGCATTCGCCAAGGGGAGGCGACGAAGAACCCATTCCGAGAAAATTTGAAGGATATGGCGCCCTATGAATTCAGCGTAGCACAGAAATGTGCAGACTTAATGTCGAAGAAGCTGGAGATTGAAGTCCCCGAAGATGAAACGGCATACATCGCCATGCATTTATATCGCTTGTTCCATAAAGATTCAGAATAAAGCCATACAAGCGTGTTACTAGTTCGACTAGGCATGAGCTTGCTGAGAGACAACATCCAAGGCAATTTGGGATGTCGGCTCGTCGCAAGCTCATGCTTTTTTTATTTTCTCTAATGCGCTTTCATTTGGGCGATGGAGATGACAGGTCGAAGCATAAATCTTTGACCTTTTATCCATACTTTACTTATTCACCACAAGGAGGAACGACACATGCTAGCCTTTTTGCAAAAAATTGGTCGTGCATTGATGCTTCCGGTAGCAACTCTTCCGGCGGCGGCAATTTTACTTCGATTCGGCGCTATTGACTACGTGAAAGATTTTCACATGGGCGCTGCAGGCGAGTTTTTGAACCATTATGTAG
Source organism: Paenibacillus sp. B1-35 (assembly GCF_050474385.1). Classification (NCBI taxonomy): domain Bacteria; kingdom Bacillati; phylum Bacillota; class Bacilli; order Caryophanales; family Paenibacillaceae; genus Paenibacillus; species Paenibacillus sp. B1-35. The sequence goes on along the minus strand of NZ_JBCHVJ010000004.1, from coordinate 73,365 downwards.
CTCCATTTTTACTTGCAGGTGGGGATACCATCTTTAAACAATTACCGCTCATATTTGCAGTAGCCATTGCAATAGGATTAGCGGGAGATGCAGTTGCTGCATTAGCGGCTGTGCTTGCTCATATCATTCTTATGAAAATATTGGAGATCACTCCTGGTATTTTCAGTTTCATCCCAGATGACTTGAAATTGGATATGGGTGTATTAGGCGGTATATTAGCAGGATGTTTGGCTGCCTTTATGTACAACAGGTATCATAATATCAAGCTGCCTGATTGGCTAGGGTTCTTTGGCGGAAAACGATTTGTTCCGATGGTAACATCCGTTTCGATTATTATTATCGGTCTTGCTTTTGCGATTGTTTGGGGTCCGGTACAACAAGCTATCGATTCATTTGGTAACTGGGTTGTTGGTTTAGGTGCAATCGGTTCTGGCGGCTTTATGCTGGCTAATCGCTTGCTTATTCCAACAGGTTTGCATCATATCCTTAACAACATTGCTTGGTTCCAACTCGGTACATTTACAGATGCCGCTGGCGAGGTCGTGAAGGGTGATATTACTCGTTTCTTCGCAGGAGACAAGTCGGCTGGTATGTTTATGACAGGTTTCTTCCCGATTATGATGTTTGCTTTGCCTGGTGCAGCACTTGCCATTATTCACACTGCACGTCCTGAAAAACGCAAAGCTGTAGCATCGATCTTTATGGGAGTTGCATTTGCTTCTTTCTTAACAGGTGTTACAGAACCGATTGAGTTTGCGTTCATGTTTGCAGCTCCAGTATTGTTCGTAGTGCATGCTGTGTTGTCCGGTATCTCCGGCGTAATTACAGCATTGTGGGGAATCAAGCACGGCTTTGGTTTCTCGGCAGGGTTTATCGACTATGCGCTGAACTTCCCGCTTGCGACTAAGCCACTGTTGCTCATTCCAATCGGTATTGCATACTTCGTTGTTTATTACTTCTTATTCCGCTTCCTTATCGTGAAGCTGAACCTGAAGACACCTGGACGCGAAGTAGAGACAGAGGAGTCTAATGCGGCAACAGCCAGTGCAGCTAATAGCACGATCAAAGAAAAGGCTGTTAAGGTATTGGAAAATATAGGTGGAAAAGATAACATCATTACAAACGAAGCTTGTATTACTCGTCTTCGTCTGACGCTGAAAGATGACAGCTTGGTTAACGAGTCTGGTTTGAAAGCGTTGGGGGCAGCAGGCATTATGAGATTGGGCAAAGGCAACGTACAAGTTGTATTCGGTACCCAGTCTGAGCTCTTGAAGGAAGAAATTAAAAAGCTGTAAGTACCCTCTTGGTTGGTACATTCAAATAAGCCAGATGGCAAGGCAGAAAGCCAGCGGATTCGTTCCGCTGGCTTTTTCGTATTTCGATGAAGCAGGCAATAAAGCTGGGTGTATATCTGTTTGAGGAAACAAAGTTGATCTAAGGAAAAATATTTTCTATACTATACGTGAATCGAGCGTAAATCAAACCGCTGTTCCAGACCGAAGATAAGGAGATGGTGGAATTGGGACAAAGGAAAAGAATAGACCCGCATCGCCTGCAAGTTAGGGAGGCTGTAAGATGACGATTACGCAGCAGGCCAATATGATTAATCATTCAGCCCGTCGTAATATTTTATTGTTTTTAAAGCAACAGGGAACAGTCGGGGTGCCCGCTATCGCGAAGCACCTTCAACTATCGGCTATAGCCGTTCGCAGGCATTTATATGCGCTGCAAAAGGGCGGGTATGTACACGCTCATTTGATTCGTCAGCAGCTAGGAAGACCTACTTATGAGTATAGTTTGACCGATAAAGCAAGCATGCTGTTCGTCAGTGCATATGATGCGCTGATCATCGATATTCTTGAGCAACTGCAGGAACAGTCCGGTGAAGATACGGTGGAGCAGCTTTTCCATTATCGCAGGCAGAAGCAAGAGAAACGGTATGCTCCGTTATTAAATCAAGCCACCTTAGAGGAACGTATCTGTGCATTGGCAGCACTACAGGATAAGGAAGGCTATATGGTTAGATGGGGCAGATGTGAGGACGGAAGCTATTGGCTGGAAGAGGCCAATTGCCCGATTTCGCAAGTTGCGGCTCAGTTCGGTTCTCCTTGCAGATGCGAGCAGTCGATGTTTGCCACGGTGCTTCATGCGGATGTCGATCGGACGGAATGCATCGTGGAAGGCGGTACGAAATGCATGTTCCGTATCGTTGAGCCAGTTCCAGGAGGACTGCTTGAGAGACCTGAACCGGATGTGTAAGGATACAGGCACCCAAGCATGAATCAATTTAGTGTAGGGTTGAAGCTTGCTGGGGAAAGGAGCATGATGATGAAGCGGAAGGGTGAACAGAAGGATGCCGGAGTTGAGACAACAGTCGGGATCAAGAGTAATGAAAGCAATAAAGATACAGAAGGTAATAAAGCTATAGAAGTTACGGATCCTTATCTGATTTCCATTGTAAATGCATTAGAGCAGTTGACAGAGTCTTGGTCTGTTAAGCTGAAGAATGGCGGCATCAAGCTTCAGCTTGCCGTTCAAATCGGCTCCAGCCTGAACGTAAGCCAACAGGAGTGGCTAATGGAGTTTCTTCAGGACTTTCATGTTCGGGATCAGGAAATGCCGAAGGTGCTGCATGCCTTTGCTGCCGAGATACCGGAATGGGCGACCCGGCAAATTCTTCAGCTTTTCCGCAAAGCAGAGCGTGTGAAGGCTGTGCTAATTACTCGAAATGATGTTATGGAGCAGCTTGAACAGCGAATGAGGCAAATGGAGTATGACTTCTGGCAGGGCATGCTGCCTACAGATGAAAATGAGCTGGAGCGCGTGCTTTCAACATGGCTGCGGGAACTGGCTGCATGGGAGGAAGAGGCATCTCGTGAGAGGAATACATACAACCGAACCTATGGAGACAGCTCGCGTTCAACAGGGAACGCACCATCCGCCGCTAAGGATTTGTCCTTTCATACGCTAATTGGTGTCCCTGAAGAAGCGGATGCGAAGCAGGTGAGGAAGCAGTCCCGCAAGCTGCTGCGGGTGCTGCATCCCGATCACGGCGGGAGCGCGTATTTGTTCACATGGGTAAAGGAAGCATACGACATGTATCAAGCAAGTCGGCTTCGTCGAGAAAGTCACACTGCACGATGATAAAGAAGAAGCGCCCCGACCTGTGCTTATTGCATTGGTTGGGGCGCTGTGCTATAACGGATCTGTTTTAGATGATAGAAATAGCTCTTTGTTTATTCGTCTCTTCGCCGAACTAGCCTCTCATGCGGCGGAATGCTTCGTGCGCGGCTTCAATCGTACGCTCGATGTCTTCCGGGGTATGCTCGGTAGTCAGGAACCATGCTTCGTACTTCGAAGGTGCAAGGCAGATGCCTTGGTCAAGCATATGACGGAAGAATACGCCGAATGCTTCACCGTCCGTTTCCTGTGCTTCTGCATAATTCGTGACCGGATGATCGCAGAAGTGCGTTGAGAATGCGCCGCGAATACGGTTGATTGTAAGCGGTACGCCATAACGGTCAGCACCTTCTTGAATGCCGTTCGTCAGACGGATCGCCAATTCCTCCATTTGCTCGTATACGCCCTCTGCTTGTAGAACCTCCAGACATGCGATGCCGGCAGAGATCGATGCAGGGTTGCCTGCCATTGTACCTGCTTGGTATGCAGGGCCTAGCGGAGCTACTTGCTCCATGATGTGCTTGCGTCCGCCATAGGCGCCGATCGGCAGGCCGCCGCCAATGATTTTGCCCATTGCCGTCAAATCCGGCTCAATTGCCGCGAAGTCAGGGAAGGCGCGGTATGTTTGGGCAGAGCCGTAATGGAAGCGGAATGCACTGATAACCTCATCATAAATAACAAGCGCCCCGTATTCGCGAGCGAGCTTGCACAAGCCTTCAAGGAAGCCCTCTGCAGGCATAACCATGCCGAAGTTGCCGACGATAGGCTCGACCATAACGGCAGCCACATCGTCTCCCCAATGCTCCAATGCTTCCTTCAAGCTGCCAAGATCGTTGAATGGAACTGTAATGACTTCGTTAGCAATCGTGGTTGGAATCCCCGCACTGTCTGGAATGCCAAGTGTAGAAGGACCAGAGCCTGCTGCAACGAGCACGAGATCCGAATGTCCGTGGTAGCATCCAGCGAACTTAATAATCTTCGTTCGCTTCGTATAAGCGCGGGCTACGCGGATTGTTGTCATAACCGCCTCGGTGCCCGAGTTGACGAAGCGGACTTTATCCATGGACGGAACGGCTTCCTTCAGCATCCGAGCAAGCTTGATTTCAAGCTCGGTTGGCGTGCCGTACAGGGTGCCGTTCTGTGCTGCCCGAACGATAGCCTTCGTTACATGCGGATGGGCATGGCCTGTAATGATAGGGCCATAGGCAGCTAGATAGTCAATGTATCGATTGCCGTCAACATCCCAGAAATACGCGCCTTGTGCGCGTTCCATGAAGACGGGAGCGCCGCCTCCGACTGCCTTGAATGAACGGGAAGGGCTGTTGACCCCGCCTACGATATGTTGGAGCGCTTCTTCGTACAATTGTCCCGAACGGTTCCGATTCGTTGTCATGTTGATGAATCCCCTTTATTGTGTAATAGTTTCAGATACGGAGGGCTTGTCTGTGACCTCCAAAGCTTCTTGAATGTATAGCTTGAGCTTATTGTCGTCCATGACCTTGAGCACGGCTGCATTGTTGATCCGCGCATCGGCAACATTGTCCATTGGCGGAAGCTGATGACTCGCTCCAATCGTGCTGTCATAGCCCAGGGCAGCCAGCTTCACGATGTCATCTGCCGATAGGTTCGTTTCCACATAGGGCGACACTTCCTTAATGAGAGAGGGGAGCTGGAGCAGGTTCCAAGTCGATTTAAGCTTATCAGCCACTGCCCCGAGCAGCTCGCGCTGCCGTTGGGTACGGGCATAGTCGGACATGGCATCATAGCGGAAGCGGGCATACATGAGCGCTGTTTCCCCGTTCAGCAGTTGCTTTCCCTTTTTCAAATCAATATCGTATTGGTGCTTATCTGCCTTGCTCGTATATTTCATATCCTTCTCAACTTCAAATTCCACGCCGCCGAGAGCGTCAATGAGCTTGATAAATCCAACGAAGTCTGTATACACATAATATTGAATGTCTAGTCCCGTTAAGGTGCTTGCCGTCTTCATTGCTAGTTCCGGCCCGCCGTAGGAGAGGGCGGCATTGAGACGATCCTTGCCGAAGCCAGGAATGTCAACGTATGTATCCCGCAGAAGGGAGAACAGGTTGGCGCGCTTCGTCTTCGGATCGAAGGAGGCGAGCAGAATCGAGTCTGAACGGGGCACTTCATTGGCTTCCAAGCCACGAGAGTCTCCGCCCAGCAGCAAAATATTGACTCGCTCCTCTCCCTGCCATTTGGGAGGCTCGATATTAACCTTCTCCGGCACACGGTGCACAACAGGAGTGAAGCGGGATGCTTCGGGCGGCTTTTGCAAAGTGCTCAAGCTGCTGTACATGGACCAGATATAATAACCGGCGCCTGCCAGAAGGAATACACAAACAGAGATAAGGGCATGCTTCCAATACTTTTTCAACATATGTATCGTCCTTTCCGCATCCGGCGGCAAAGCGGCGAGAATCATGATGTCGAATCCGGTGCATTCAGCATTCTTTCAAGTCGTCCTACGTGCTATAGTAAAGGTTATGGGCAAATGCTCCGCATCTTGTCTAACCAATTATAGAATTTTTACAGAATCGAATCAATTGAATGAGTTGTACTCGCGTATCGGGTCAATGATCAGGGAAAGGGTGACTGAATCATATATGAACGCCATTGATGTGCAGGATTTGCGCAAAACGTTCCAAGTACAAAAAAACCGCGATGGATTGAAGGGGGCCTTGCTTGATCTATTTAAGCGGGAATACAACGAGGTCATGGCAGTGAAGGATATTTCCTTTACGATTCCGCAAGGGGAAATATGCGGATATATCGGGGAGAACGGAGCTGGCAAGTCGACAACGATTAAGATGCTGACTGGTATCTTAGTACCTACGGCTGGGGATATTCATGTAAATGGCTTCATCCCGCATAAGGAAAGGGAGAAGTTCGTTCGCGGCATCGGCGTTGTATTCGGGCAGCGAAGCCAGCTATGGTGGGATATTGGGGTCATCGAATCTTTTCGGCTGCTGCGCAAGGTATACCGCGTTCCAGAGAAGGAATTTAAGCAGCGGCTGGATGAGCTGGTCGAGCGTCTTTCCTTGCAAGAGCTGCTGAACCGGCCTGTACGGAAGCTGAGCCTTGGTCAGCGCATGCGCTGTGAATTGGTGGCATCCCTGTTGCACCGGCCTTCCGTGCTGTTTTTGGATGAACCGACGATTGGCCTCGATATCGTTGTGAAAACGGAAATTCGGGAGTTTTTGAAGCAACTGAATGCAGAGCATGGAACAACGATTTTGCTGACTACCCACGATTTGCAGGATATCGAAGCTCTATGTACGCGTGTCATTATGCTCGATGATGGGCGCATTATTTATGACGGCGGATTGGACACGCTCAAGTCTACGTGGGGCAAGGGACGAGAGGTTCGTTTCCAATTTGCGAAGCCTATGCGAGCGGGTGATGTTGAGGCGCTTACTTCCGGCCTTGACGTGGAATGGACAGTTGAATCTCCTTATGAAGCGGGGGTTCTTGTGCCATTTGCCACGAATGTATCGGATGTCATAGGACGAGTGGTTGGCGGTGCGTCGATATCGGATTTGAGCATTATTGAGACGAATACCGATGATATCGTTCGTGAGATTTACAAGGCGGGCACGGCTGAGAAGCCAGAAGGGCTAAGCCCTCTCTTGTCCATACAATCGAAGGAGCCGGAGACAGACGACGCTGAGCGCAAGGAAGAGAACGACAAGGAGAAGGAAGCGGTGACTCATGGCTAGCGCATATCTTGAATTTATCCGCATTCGCTTCCTGTTGATGCTGGCTTACCGAGTTAATTACTATTCCGGTATTCTCATCTATACGCTCAACATCGGCGTGTATTATTTCACCTGGCAGGCGATTTACGGCGGACAAGGAACACTTGCAGGCTTTACGGCTGACCAGATGACGACTTACATCGCGGTTTCTTGGATGGCGCGCGCCTTTTACTTCAACAACATGGATCGTGATATTGCCATGGAAATTCGAGATGGCAGCGTAGCGATCCAATTTATTCGGCCTTACAATTACCTATTCGTCAAGCTGATGCAGGCGTTCGGCGAAGGCTTGTTCCGATTGCTGCTCTTCATGGGGCCGGGTATGGTCATCGCATGCATTCTTTTCCCAGTGAAGCTTCCGCAGGATCCGAAGCAGTGGGCGGTATTCGGTGTCATGCTGTTTATGAGCTTCCTGATTAATTCACAGTTGAATATGCTGACGGGATTGACGGCCTTTTTCATCGAAAATAATGAGGGCATGATTCGTATGAAGCGGGTTGTCGTCGATTTGTTCTCCGGTGTTATTGTACCGATCAGCTTCTTCCCAGGCTGGCTGCTCGCGTTGAATGAATGGCTGCCATTCCAAGCGATCACGTATTTGCCGAGCTCTGTATTTACAGGCAGAGTGGCAGGAGATCAAGTGTGGGCAGCGCTCGGCATCCAATTGCTGTGGGCGGTAGTGCTCGTTATTCCAATTGTGCTGCTGTGGCGTTCCGCGCGCAGACGCTTGTTCGTGCAGGGAGGTTGATCACGATGTATTACTTCGGACTTGTTAGTGAGTATTTGAAAAACTATATCAAGACACGCCTTACCTATCGTGCAGACTTCTGGATAGAGATCGCATCGGATCTGCTATTTCAGGTCACGAATTTAATCTTCATCTTCATCGTCTTCATGCATACGCCGACATTGGCTGGCTGGACGCGTGATGAGATGGTGTTCGTCTATGGCTATTTCATGATTCCATATGGCATATTTAGCTGCTTCTTCAATTTGTGGGGGTTCAGTGAGCGATATATCGTAAAGGGGGAAATGGATCGGATATTGACGCGTCCAGCGCATAATCTATTTCAGATTCTCCTTGAAAATGTAGATCCCCCCTCCATTATCGGTTCTATCGTTGGTGCAATCATGATGGGCATATGCTGGAACAGGCTAGGTCTTGACTTCGGCATCATGGAGCTGCTCATGCTGTTCGTGATGCTGATCGGATCGGTGATGCTGTACTTCGGCATTTATTCTGCACTAACATCGATTTCATTCTATTCGGATGCGCCGACAGGCATTCTACCGCTCGTGTGGAACATTCAGAGCTATGGCCGTTATCCGTTAACGATCTACAATCGGTTCATTCAAGTGCTGCTCACATGGATTCTGCCATTCGCATTCGTGGGCATCATTCCGGCCTCCTACTTCATGAAGGACAAGGGACTGCAGCAGATGGCGCTCCTGACTCCGGTTGTGGGGGTTATCTTCTTCGCCCTTGGGTTAACGCTGTGGAACATCGGTGTTAAGCGATACCGCGGGGCGGGATCTTAATCGAATAGGTTATCGCCTTCCAATTCAGCAATGGGTTTGGAGGGCGATTTTTTTGTTTTCGCCGAGATATGAGGGCAGGATAAAGGTCGCGTTTGCACAGGAGTCGAATTAAGAAATAGAAGAAGTAGAGGGAGGCAAGGGCATGTACCGAGAAGTAGTTAGATTGAAGCCAATCATACATCAAGTGATTCATTTTAGTGCATCGATTCGAGCATGGGAGATAGCGAATGATACGCGTATAGAAATGGGGCAGTATGTATCAGAAGAGAATGGCAGTCATGCAATCCGAGACCACCAGTACGAGTGCAATAATCTGCTTGAGCCGTATATGAAGCTGTTGATTAGTCTGACGAGAGAGGAGCTGGCGCTGATTCTAACCGTATTCCGCATTGGCTCCTCTGAACGAGGGTATCATTATGAATCTCCCGAAACTGGTCCAGCGTTGATTATGGTTAACAGATATGATATTCCGATTCATGCAACGTCAGAAGAATTGCTGCTTCGCTACAGTAAATATTTCAGATACCATACGAGGGAGCGGATGATTGAATTTCTTTCGAGGCATGGTGAAGTTTCTGAACAATTATCAGAGGGATTACTGGTGTTGGATCAACATGCAGATCCGCAAGGAGGAGACTCTGTTTTAGTTGAAATCATAGTAGCGCGCCACATTATTACTTATATCGATGTTCCCAAGTGTGTAGGGGAGAACATCAAGGCTTTGTCAGGTGAATTTTTAGATTTTTTGCAAAATATTACGGGGAATCATCCATTTAGGCAGCATAATGAGTGTATCGAATTTGGGGAGCTCTCATATAAGGGGTATATCAATGTGTATGGGGCAGAGGACTTTATCGACTGGCTCAATGTGGATCGATACGGCAGTGAAGTAGCCAAAATTGTTGAAGTGACAGAGGAAACGACGCTATTTACGATCTATTTTTAGTCAATGGAGGAGTATGCTGTTTCCTATTGGTAATGATATAGAGAGGTATTTTCTTAGTGGGATAGCTTGATCATTTTTGAAAAAAAGAGTGGGGGATGATAAGCTTAAAGCAATAGAACGGCAGTCTTGGCTGCCGGGAAGGAGCCTCATACGAATGACACAATCCACTCAAGTTGAACTTGGACAAGTGACCCCTGAATTTACGCTGCCGGCATCTACCGGACAGGAAGTGAAGCTGAGCGACTATCGGGGAAAGAAAGTCGTGATTTATTTCTATCCGAAGGATATGACGCCAGGCTGTACACAGGAGTCATGCGATTTCCGTGATTATCATGGAGATTTTGAGAAATATGGCGCCGTCGTACTGGGCATTAGCCCAGATCCGATCAAGTCGCATACCAAATTTATTGAGAAGCACAGCCTGCCATTTACGCTGCTGTCTGATACGGAGCATGAAGTAGCGGATCTGTTCGGAGTATGGCAGCTTAAGAAGATGTACGGCCGCGAATACTACGGCATTGTTCGCTCGACCTTCCTCATTGATGAAGAAGGCAAGCTCATCAAGGAATGGCGGAGCGTGAAAGTGAAAGGACATACGGATCAAGTGCTGGAAGCGGTGCGCGAGCTCGTATAACGTCGCTTCATCTATATAGGAAGGGCTGCCCCCATCAGGGGAGCTACAAATGAATATGTCCGGCAAGTAAGGAAAAGACGCTTCCAAAACCATGGAGCTCTTCTCCATGGTTTCAGTTTAATTTATTTTTTCTTGCTTTGTTTTTCATACTTGGGGATCATTATAAGCAACGTAAATAACCCGAGAGGGGCACTCTTAAGTGTCCATCTCTCGGGTCACAGTTCACCAATAGCCTATTGGAGTTATCTTCATTGTTTTTTCTTGAATTTTCTTAAAATCCTTCCTATAACTTGTGGGACAACTGAAAACATGATCAGATACAACATTTCATACCAATCAATTGACATTAAATCTTTTCCACTTATTAAATGGTAACTAGTAAAACCAATAGATACTAGGAAAATGCTTAACATAATTTGATAAATCATTAATTAATTTTTCTTATACCCATCCAACCAAAATTCAGAAGTAATAGGGCTTCCTTTCATAAGATTATCTCTATTGGAGTCAGAATAAAAATAATGAACTGTTTTTTCAGCTACTTTCATTCTAAACATTTTCGGGTCTGGTGGAAGCAAAGTTTTATAGTATACAAAATCAGTATACCAAATATCCTCGATTTGATCGTCCACGATATAAGCAATTAACCCAGTGGTAGAACTAATTGTTGCAGCAGCCCCAGCTCCCATTGTACTTGCACCTACAATTCCTGAGATTACTGCAGTCACAGCAGCGACGGTATATTTTTTGATTTTTGTGGAATAATTAAAGGTTCCATAATGAGTCCAACTTGAAATTGGATAATCACCACGATCACCAAGAGTGTTTAGTTCCGGTGAAAAGGTATTAGCATCAGTTGGTTCTGGCTTAATAAAGGTATCAACAAATTTGGGCTCTCCATTGGATGGGGTAATTGTGGTTTCAACGACAGCCCCATTTACCTCGACCATTAGATTAGCAATGAGTTCAAACTCTCCAGTCGTTGTTTCTTCATAGATTTCACTATCAACATGTGTGAGATCAGGGGAAGTTTTCTCAATTGCCTTATATTTCTTTGAATTACTAGTATACGTATATTCCATATCACTCAGATCGTCAAAGTTCTGTAACTTGAATTGATTCCTTAGCAAATACTTGTCCAGAAATACTACCGATTAAAGAAATAGTGTAAGACCATATACTTGATGTCTTATACTCTAGGGTGGAAATATAGCCCATCAACTATAGGTTAATTTAACATAAATTGTATATTATGTCCAATTTTAAATTGAACCCCTTTTGAAAACGATTTACTTGAGGATGCTGTGCGTCGTTTTAGATGATCAGTCAGCAGTGTGGGTAAATTACAGAAGTCAGCATGCATTTCTACGATTGCAGGATTTTGAAGAGTTTATTATTAAATATTCTACCTATGAACTATAAATGAACAAATTTAAATCAATATATTTCCAACATAAAGTCAGGCAAGCAACCTATTCATCTTTTGTTGTTTTTTCTATTGTGTCTCTGTAATTTAATAGACTTAAAACCTAACAATACAAAGTGATGTTATCTACTATGCTCCCCTAATCGCAGACAGCAATAAAGAATTCAAGCTATTTTGAATTCAATACTGTAGACGTAGGGGATTTTTTTATGCGTATTCGGATGAGCGACTAAATCCCCAGCGAAAATCTAGTATTAAAATCTTTATAAAACTATTTCTAATAACTCAACTTTCGCAGCTATAAAAGCGAGGTAAACCCTTACTAACTAGGGATTGCTGAATAATGCATAAACGCGGAAAATCATGAGATACTCAAAGAAAACTATGGGTTTCGAAATTTGATCAGGTGCAAGTTTTTTGCGAGCTTTCTTATAAAAACTTGCACCTTTAAATAATAGCGATATCTTACTTGAAGCTAGGTACAGAATTTCAAGGTAGATCCTTTGACATGCTCATCAGCCATACCACGATTGTATTCGCACGATATTTAGTCAAGGAATGGGAACGACGCTGTGAACAAGATAGTCGTTTCTTAGTCGGGCTGTTCTTTGTGATTTCTGATGAAGCCATATGCCTAGTACACACGGTGGATAACATCCTCGAAATCCGGTTCTTCCATGTGAACGTCTTCCACTTCACCGAATTGCCCCAGGATACGGAGTGCATCCATGGCACTCAATTCCTCGCGATTGCATTCCACGGTTAAAGTCTGGCCGTTCAACTCACGGAAGCGAAGCGGACTGGGTATATTCTTAGATTGGTCAGAGATTTGGCAGCTGCTTCGATAGGTAACCGAGATGACAGTCGGCAAGCCGATGCGCTTGCGCAGGTCGTCGATTGTGCCGTCGAAGCCGAGCTTGCCATGATTAATGACGATGACGCGATTGCACAACTGCTCGATATCGTCCATGTCATGCGTTGTCAGCAGAATCGTCTTGCCGAGCTCCTGATTAATCGTCTTCAGGAACTGGCGAATATTCCGCTTGGCGATGACGTCAAGGCCAATCGTTGGCTCATCGAGGAACAGAATGTCTGGATCATGCAGCAGCGCGGCCGCAATATCGGCGCGCATTCGCTGCCCGAGCGAGAGCTGACGTACAGGTGTATTCATGAATTCATCCATCTCCAGCAGTTCCGTCAACTGTTGAATTCGCTTGTGCTTATCTGCGGCATCAAGACCATACATGGCTGACAAGATATCGTAGGAATCTCGTGTCGGGAGATCCCACCACAGCTGCGTGCGCTGTCCGAATAGCACACCAAGTCGCCGGGTTACTTGACGCCGTGCCTTGTACGGACTTAATCCGAAGATGCGCACATCTCCGGATGTCGGGTGCAGAATGCCGGACAGCATTTTAATTGTCGTTGACTTGCCTGCACCATTCGGGCCGATGTACCCGACAAATTCGCCGCTGTTGATGGTAAAGCTGATGCCTTGGACAGCCTCTTTGACGAGCTTGTCGCGCGAGAGAAGAGTACGGATGCCCTTGAAGGCCCCCTCCTTCGGTGCGGGACGGACGAATCGTTTATGTAAATCAGTTACGGTAATCACGAAAATCCCCCTTTATTCCGATCGTTACGTGTGATGCAGCTTCTTATTCCGGTTGGTTATTGGCGTTATTGTAGTTAGCTCTGTGCCTAGCTTCATATCAAGTTGCATTCGAACTTCATATCGAGTTCCATATCGAATTCATGTCGAGTTCCATATGGGCTCCATATCGGCTCGATATGGACGTCAGCTTAGCTTCCTGTGCTCTGATAGCGGGAAATTCCAAGCTTCCATACGCGCAGGGCAATCAGAAATACGGCAGCCGTAATTGCGATAGACAGCCCAACTAGCCATATTCCAGATTGCTGACGCAGGATGTACAACGAAGGAATATAGTTCGCGAACCCGACCGGAATGATGCTGAGCAGGACGCCTTGCATCCATTTCGGATAAATGGTCATTGGATACTGCGCTGCTGTGCGGGCAGCATCCTCCGTAATGTTCTGCAATTCCTCGATCCGGGTTACCCAAAAGCCCGCAGAAGCGGTGAGCAGCCCAATGGCAAATAACAGTACGGCACCTGATAGGATGACGATGATTGTCAAAGGAACGGCTGTCCATCCGATCTGTCCGTTCTGCATCATAGTGCTCATGCTAATGGTCAATATGGTTGTCCCTTGCACGAACTCTCCAAGCCTTATGGAGAAATTCTGGGACATGAGCGCAAGCAGAACAGGAATAGGGCGCAGCAGAAGTCCGTCTAGTGCTCCATTTACGAGATAATGCTCCAAATGGTGTACGTCAGAAGCAACCATGCGGTACATCGCCTTAGACAAGGACAAAATGGCATACAAATACCCGGCTTCCGCTAAGCTCCAGCCTTGGATATGGCCAAATTTCAACAGGATGACCGCAAGCATAAGAAATTCGACGACACTGATAACGGTCGCCATTAGCGTAGAGAACCAGAAATTAAACTTGTATTGCATACGACTGCGAATGCTTGCGCGAACGAGAAGCACATACATACGAATCCACTTCATCCGCCCTGCACCTCCACCTTGCGTCGCATAATCCCGGTAACGGCGAGACATGCAGCAGTGAATACGATGCACCACACCAGCGAACCTAACAGCGCGGACGGGGATTCCATGCCGAGATAGATCCGGGTAGGGACATAATGCAAAAACGGATAAAAAGAAGCACGGCTAATATCGCCAAGCCAAGTTGGCAGCCATTCGATCGGGATAAGAAAGCCCGACAGCAGCATGCTGAACGCATAATTGACCCAGTACAGCCAGACAGATTCTGTCGTCCAGAGCGCAGCGGCTCCGATGAGATAGTTCAGGCATATCGAAATGTACGCGGCCAGCGTCAAAGCTACAGCGGTCCACACGTAAGTGATAATCGTAGAGGGGACGTGAAGCGGCATTACGAAGAAATATAAAATGTAGATCGGTAAAAACTTGTAAACAAACTGGTAGGCGATTTGCCCCCATTCCTTGCTCATCAGCTGATAGAACAAATGAACGGGACGAACAAGATCAAGGGCGATCTGCCCAGTCCGAACGGACTGCTGGATGCCAAGTCCATTTGTAAGAAAGGCGGCGACCCACAAGCTTGCCTGATTGAAGGCGACGTAGCTTACGATGCCGTTCAAGCCGTACTCGCCAAGCGGCCTTCCTTCGCCAATTCCTGTCCAGATCGAAATGTAGATAAATCCGAACATGAAGCTGGCGATGTTGTGCACCATATGTGCACTTCGGTACTGCAAATTACTGAGATATTTTTTGCGAGCCAAAGTAAAAAAGAGCATTCTCCACCTCCGTCATCTTCTCGTATTGCGGCGTGCCATACTAGTGATGCTGGGTGAAATAAAAAAAGAGAGCGAGGAACATAATACCAGATGGGATGATGGAAAGGCAAGCATTATTTAGCAAACATAAGAGATTCGATGGAACGGCTTAAAGCTATTGCTCATATTCCTATACTTGCCAATACCTAGATTTACGATATATAGTATATCTAGGTATTACATAGATGTGGGAGGGATGATCGATATCATGCAGCCAAAGGTGAGCAAGGAACTATTAAAAGGCAGTACGGCGATGCTCATATTGTCCATGCTGGAAAAGGAAGAAATGTACGGCTACGAGCTGTCCAAGCGGTTGGAAGCTGCGTCGTCGGGATTGTTTGCGCTGAAGGAAGGAACTTTGTATCCGATTCTTCATGCGCTCGAGAGCAAAGGCGAGGTAGAAGCTTATTGGAATGAGGCAAATGGCAGAGCCCGCAAATATTACCGGATTACCGATCAAGGACGTAGGCTTCTGCAGGAGAAGACGGAGGAATGGCGCTTATTCCGTCGTTCGCTCGATCAGGTGCTTGGGGAGGTATAGGGATGCCATGTGATCAGAAATCTAGAGATACGCAGCACAGCTCGATCCTTGAACAATTCGTGGGCGACGTCCTTGCTCACGTGAAGGCCAAGCAGATGCACAGTGAGATTCGAGCTGAACTGCTGGATCATTTGCTGAATGAGACGGAATCAGGGATGGATTATGGTATGGATGAAGCAGTGTCTGCGCAGCAGGCGGTGCGCAACATGGGAGAGCCTTCCGTTGTAGCAGCGCAGTTCAATCAGGTGCATCGTCCTAAGGCCCCTTGGAAGCTGTGGATTTCCGTATTGGTGTGGATTGCTATTTGTGTAGTTGGCTTGTTCGCCGTGCAAGCTGGAAATCCTCAAGATCTTTATCGCTTATCTGCCGAAGGTTATGCATGGCGTCTAGTACCGGGGGGGGGTGGCTTTTCTGTTTGCATTTTGGGTAGGTTATCAGAAATTGCAACAAGAAGCAGCATGGATATATGGCATTACGTTGTGTTTAAATGTGTATACTGTGTTTTTTCCCGTGTACATCATAGATGGGTACCCTCAATTTGGACTTAAGGGAATTCCTATCCTTGATGGCATTCCTATCGATATCTTTTATATGAGTCCGTATCTATACCTCTTCTCTTTGTATTCGATGTGGAACAGAAAACCGGAGAGTCCGTATCGCTCTATTCTCCCGAAAATGGTTCTTTTTATACTGCCGATCATTGTATTTCTTGTAAATGGGAATCTGCTTCAAGTGTCCACTTATCTTGTCGGAGGAATAATCATACTCAAGCTGGTAGGAGTGAAGAGGAAGAATATAGCGACTGTGGCCGGTATGACGCTCATGACGGGCGGACTCTGCTATTGGTTCATAGAGAGTCCTGGCTTGATGGTTAATCGCAGATTTGGAGATTGGTTTGAAGGCTTGTGGGGTAATGGGGGCGGGGCTTACACGCAAAAAATAGCACAGCAGTTATTTCGCGAAGCAGGATGGTTCGGGAACGGAGTTGAAGATATTAGCAGACTCCTTCCTTACGCCTATAGCGAAAATTTGACTGTGACCATGGTGCATATGTTTGGATGGGCAGGGGGGCTTGTATTGATAATCTGCCTTGGTGTTATCATCGTTACGATGTACAATTCAGCGCTGCTATTCCGTGATCCGTTTGCTAGAGGAATTGGTATGTGGGTGAGTGGAATGATGGGGATTCAGAGCTTGTTGTATATCGGGGGGATTATTGGGATCATTCCCATTAATGGTGGGGGACTTCCTTTGCTCGGAGCAGACGGGGGCGAGATTATGCTGTGGATGCTGTTGCTGGGGTTGTATTCCAGTTCACATTGGAACAAAGACATGGTATCGGTTCTAAATCGATGAGCTGAGTTGTGAGAGTAAGTGGGCTATTGCGTTTAAGAGAGTTTGAGTTGAAGAATTACATATGCTCGTAGTAGCAGCAATGAGGAAAAGGTGACATTCAATCGATGTCCCCTTTTTTTTGAATAGGAAAATGTTGTTATTCGACTGGTGAAATCGTATGATCAAGTAGTAGCCGCAAACTAGAAAAAAGGTGGCGCCATTCGGTGTCATCTTTTTTTATTTCCGCCATATAATCTAGCAATAGGTAATAGAAACAGGGACAAGTTCACGCTTGAATGCATTACGAAAGGGAAGAAGGAGACGATGATAATGATGAATGGCAAGTTAAGAACGTTAATGATTACGGCGCTGAGCGCCTTGCTTGTTCTGGTTGGAAGCTTAGCCTCCGTTGATGGACGTTCGTCAACGGAACATGTTGCATATGCTTCATCGGGGCATGTTCAGGATAGCAATCTATCATCCAGCTCTCATACATTGGAATCTTCCAGTGACCCAACTCCTGAATTGTCTGCAACTGATTCCTTACATTTCGCGGGTCAGCGAGTTGGCGTTGAAGCGGCGGCTGCGCCAGTTCTAGTAAGCAGCAAGGGCAAATCCGAGGTGCCTGCCAATAAGCCGGACAAGGTTGTGTATTTGACATTCGATGATGGCCCTAGCATACATACGAAGGATGTACTCGATATTTTGCAGAAAGAGAAGGTGAAGGGGACATTCTTCGTGTTGGGACAGCAGGCAGAACGGAATCCGAAGCTGGTGGAGCGTATTGTGCAGGAAGGCCATGCGCTTGGCAATCATAGCTACAATCATGAGTATTCAGAGCTGTATGGCGATTTCCGGAATTTCTGGAGTCAGATTAAGCGGACTGGGCAAATTATTGAGAAAATCGTTGGTTTTGAGCCCGAATTAGTTCGTGCGCCTGGCGGTACTTTTTTGAACTTTGATAAGCAATATTTCGACTTGATGAATCAAGCGGGGTATCTCGTATACGACTGGCATGTAGACAGTGGCGATTCTAAGCGGCGCGGCGTTCCTGCCAAGGAAATTGTGCAAGGGGTGAAGGACGGGGGATTGCTCCCGTCAACTGTTGTGCTTATGCATGATGGAATAGGGAATGGGGAGACTGTAAAGGCACTTCCAGAAATCATTCGTTATTATAAAACAAAGGGATATACATTCGATGTGCTTTCTTCCTATGTAAAGCCCGTGCAGTTCAAGCTAGCTGCCAAAAAACGCTGGTCTAGATCACCTGTAAGCACTGCATGGATTGAGGCAAATGTGAAACCGATGGAGACGGCGAATCATGATAAGCAGCCAAAGCCAGAGCAGAAGCCGAAACCAAAACCAGATACGAAAGCAGACGGTACAACGGATCCGAAGGTGAATCCAAAACCAGCAGAGCCCGTAAAGTTGGATAGGCTGCTGAAGATAACGACGGATCAAGGGGAGATCGAGTTCACTCCAGATCAATTTATGAGCTATCAGGATCTTACCTATGTTCCATTGCGCATGCTGGTAGAGCGCCTAAATGGTTCGGTAGAATGGAACACGGAATGGGAACGAGTAAATATCAAGTGGAATAACACCACAGTTGGCATAAATGTACGGGCGGGCAAGCTGGAATTGATAGGGCAATCAGGCGAGGATGGGGAAGTGAAGGTGCAGCCTCTCCAAGTCGTGACACAGAAGTATGTTTCATGGGTTCCTTTGCGGCAAGTGCTGGATGCATTCGGTGTGAAGCTGACAAGCTATACGCTTTCCCCGATCGAATTAACAGATAAAAATAAGCAGGAATAGAGCTCTCCATTAGAATTAGGTTCATTTTGAAGCAGATCCAATTGAAAGAATGAAAGATTCAAGATGATGTAAGAGATTGCGGACATGATAGGTTTGAAAACTAGCAGCTTGGGCGACACTGATATATAGAACGGCCCGGGACGATGACAGACGTGCAGCTGCACGCGGGAATCGTTCCGGGCTTTTTGTCGTGTTGTTGTCTATGAATGTGCAGAAGAATAAGAATCATATAAGCAAGTCAGGGTTGATAGTGGTTGATAGGGAGGGAATCATATGACGAATGAATGGATTGCAGGAAGCGGGCAGCGTCCGCAGGCGGATAACGATGTATGGATGACGGAGTTCGCGCAGCGGGGTTGGGTTTCTTATCTTGAGCGCATGGAACAAGTCATTATCGGCAAACGAGAGGTCGTGAAAATGGCAGGGATCGCGATGCTGTCAGGCGGACATATATTGCTTGAGGATGTGCCAGGCGTAGGGAAGACAGTGCTTGCACGTGCGCTTGCGCGGATTACGGGCGGAACCTTCCGCCGCATTCAGATGACACCGGATATGATGCCGGCAGATATTACAGGCAGTATGGTATGGGAGCCAAGCACGGGTGAGCTGCGCTATAGTGAAGGCGCCCTTCAGGCAAATGTTGTGCTGGCTGATGAATTGAACCGTGCCCCTGCCCGGACACAGTCTGCTCTGCTTGAGGCAATGGAGGAGCGCATGGTTACAGTGGACGGCACAACACGTCCGCTGCCGGATCCTTTTATGTTGATTGGAACTCAAAATCCGCATCATTTTGAAGGAACTTATCGCATGCCGGAAGCGGAAGCTGATCGGTTCATGATGCGCTTGTCTATCGGGTATCCGCATGCTGAGCAGGAAGCGGATATGCTGCTGCGTCATCAGGATGAGCAACCGCTGCTACGCCTGAAGCCGCTTTGGACTCCAGAGGAATGGCGCTTGCTTGTACGGCGTGTTCAATCCGTACATGTGGATGAGGTGCTGTGCCGCTATATGGCGGAGCTGGCGCTCGCAACTCGCGTCCATGAAGCAACAACGCTTGGTGTCAGTCCACGAGGGACGCTCGCCTTAATGCGAGCCTCACAGGCGCATGCATGGATTGAAGGCAGAACCTATGCGGTGCCGGATGATGTACAAGCGGTGGCCGTTCATGTGATGTCTCACCGTCTGCTGCTTCAGCCGCAGGCCGTTCGAAGTGGCGTGCTGGCCGAGGAAATTGTGCTTGAGGTGCTTCAGCATACTGCTGTTCCTGGCTTCCCCACTGGTTCTGTGAGCAGAAGAGCTGGGGGAGGGGGCTCCAACGCTTCGGCGGCCAAGGCGGGACGATCAAGGCAAGGAACTGCCTATCGCGCTTCGGATTCCAGAGGGATGTCTATTCCTCCTGTTTATGGAGCTGAGTCGACTCCTCGCCAAGCTGACAATCGAATATGGTTCGGAGGATTATTTCGATGAAGCAGGCGCTGCGATACCTATTTACAGTTGGCGGATGCATTGCGTTAGTATGGATGGGAGTTGTACGCGCAAGCGCTGCGGGATTTTTTCTTGCAGCCATACTAGCCGTCATGCTGATAAGCAGCATTCGTTTTTATTGGATAGGGCAGAGACTGCGCTCCATTCGGGCTGAGCATCAGCCATTAAGCGCCAAGCAGGGAAATGGAGAAGATATGATCTTTCACGTCACCCTTAGGCTGGATCGGCCTTTTCCCGTATTATGGCTGCGTGTAACGGAGTTTTGGACGCGAACCGGAGGCGAGGGTGGGACATGGATGTGTCGGAGGTTACTGTTCCCCCGCCGCCGCCGGGCATTAGCATTCACCTCGTCGTTTGTCGGTGCTCCTCGAGGTGTGTATGAACTGGAACGTATTGAGTTCCAGCACGGGGATTTGTTCGGCTGGTTCAAGCATCACGTCATCATTCGCCCGATAGCGGATACGGCTCCTATCTGTATTATGCCGCCAGCGATGACCCAGTCGAATATATTCGTAAGCGAGCAGGCGTGGCAGTCCAGCCAGGGAAGTACTGGTCAAGAGGCGGACGACTGCGGCGAAGGACTGTATGATCAGGCATCCAATCCGATGATTTTGCCAGAGAGCGGCCATATCGCAGGAAGCATTCCCAACACACAAATTGCTAGCGGCTATCGAAGCGCGGAGCTGCGGGCATTCCGCGCTGGCGATCCTTTGAGATCGATTGATTGGAGAGTGTATGCGAAACGGCGAACGCTATCGGTTCGTGTTCCTGAATCAGGCCAGCGCGAACAATGGGATATTGCTATTGATGATTCCTTGTGGCGGTTGGAATGGAATCTGAACACGAATGACAAGAACAAGAATGGCGAGAACAGCAAGAATGCTATGGATGATGGTGAAAAGAAAAACGAGCGTAGAAAGCTTGTACAGAAGATGGAGGAGACGCTTGCTGTTGCAGCATCCCTTATTCAGCGTGAAACAGAAGCCGGACGTACTGTTCGATTAATATGGATCAGCGACGGTATGATTGTACAGGGAGCTCGAAATGCCATGATCGCATTGGCGGCTGAACAGTTGGGCACACGGAAGGAGATGCGGTGGCTGTATGACGAGACACTTCCCAGCTCGCTTCACTCGGATACATCGGTTCATAGGCGGCTGGCAGTTGTGAGCGCGCAGCGGTTTTCCCAAATGCGGGGGGCTGTTACGTCTTTTGCAGGTTTAGGTCAAGTCGATCAATGGTTGCATGTGGATGACTGGCAGATGGAGAAGGTGGGAATCGGTGCTCCTCGATCCGTTAGAAGTACCGAGAAACGTACGGAAGTGACATCCGCCGAGGCGATGAACAGAGAGGCCCGGATGTCTGATGGGCAAATGAACGATAGTGGAAACCGAGGTGAGTATCATGTATATTCCGATAACTGGACGTCAGCGCAAGGATAACGGACGCTCACTGACTTCAGAAGCCGCTGTGAGCGTCCGGGGGACCTGGTTGCTGCGCTGGAAGGCAACTGGCTTCACGGTGCTGCTGTACGCTTTGTTCGCAGAATGGTTCTATCCGCTGCAGGAGGTAGGACGAAATATTGATTTGAATGATGTACGTCCTTTTCTTGTTGCGGTAGCCATCTATTTGCTTATCGGCCTGATCATTCGCAGCTCGGTGCTGTCTACCCTGCTGTATGGCATGGTTGCTCTCGGGACAACGGCTTGGATGTTTGGATCGATTCGCGTTCTCCCTCATACTTCCGATTCTTGGTTAGCCGGAGAGGGATTTGTTCGTTCTCTGCTAGTAGGACTGGCGCGAATCGCGTCAGCGCTTCGTTCTGACATTAATGGCTGGGTGGATGGGAAATGGCTGCATACAAGCGGGGAGTTTCGGACTTTGCTGCTGCTGATTGGGTGGGCGATGTTAGCTTCCTCGATTCAATCCCTTATGCTCAGCCGCAGAACCGTTCTCTTTTTTACGATATCGACGATCGTGTACTTGTTTGGCTTTGAATGGGGATTCGGACTTGATGTGACAGGTTCGATCGCACGTACAGTCGGCTGGGGACTTCTTCTATCCGCTTCGCTCTACTTGGATGAGCAGCTTGGATCGGATACAGAACATTCACGAATAGGGCAATGGCCGCTCAGATGGCTGGTATGCGCTCTGCTCCTGTCCCTAGCTGTTGTGGGCTTGGCAGAAGGAATGAAACAAGTGTATCCCTGGCCGAAGCCGTCTCCTTTCGCTTCATTTGCAGCGTTGACGCAGTCCCTGTCTCCCGAACAATCGAGGGCCCGAGCAGGCGGGGGGAGCCGTGCACAACGTGATGCCATCGGTCAGCTAGCGGAGCATAACCGCTCGATCGATAAAATAACAGGCTACAGTATGGATGATTCGGAGCTCGGGGGCTCGCTTCAAGACAATGATACAGAATGGTTCACCGCAATATCCCCTGAGCCAACGTATTGGCGGGGAGAAAGCAAGTCGATCTACACAGGCCGGGGCTGGGAGTCGTCACAATCGGCAATAGAGCGTCTTGATGTATCGGGGGCATTGCAGCCGGAACATGCGGACACGGCTCAAGGATGGTCAGCGCCTTTCCAGCAGACAGTCATATGGAAGTCGTTCCGTCCTGCCTATCCATTGTTGTTCGGCGGGATTCCCGAACGAATAACTTCTTGGTCACCGCAAGCTGGTGCGGGGGGAGCGTTATCTGCTTCACAATCTTTTATACGCTTTGATTCTGCATCTGGGAGATATAGCACGGATACAAGCATGGCAGAAGGACAATCAGAAGCGATTCCCTTAACTTATCAATACGATACGCGAGTATTTCGATTCAATGCAAGTCTGCTGCGGTCATCTGCCGAAGGAAATTGGCCGGAAATGGTGGGCAGAGATGGATTGCAGTTGCCAAGCACCTTGCCTGATCGGGTGCGCGAGCTTGGAAAGCGGCTTGCTGAAGGGGCGGACAGTCAATATGACAAGGTTCGCAACGTGCAGCAATTTTTACAGCAGGAATATACCTATACTAAGGTGAACACGGCTGTGCCCCCGTCAGGGCGAGATTTCGTCGATTATTTTCTTTTTGACGCTCGGCAAGGATATTGCAATCACTTCTCGACGGCCATGGCTGTACTGCTTCGCACACAAGGGATACCCACCCGCTGGGTGAAGGGATTTGCGCCGGGAGAGGCTACCTCGCCAGGTCAATACTCGATAAAGGGTGTAGATGCGCACGCTTGGGTGGAAGTGTATTTCGATGCAATAGGCTGGGTGCCGTTCGAAGCGACGCCGCCCGTTGGAGTGCCAGGAGGGGATGCAGCATCCAATCCGGATGTTGTAGCGGCATCGGCAATCCAAGCGGGAAGTGAATCCGGAGAAGCCATATCCGGGAGCGAACAGAAGCTATCCCAATACCGTATAACACCTGAGGTAGCTGCTCTGCTGAACAATCCTCCTGAAGCGGATACAGGAAGAAGTTGGGACGTTGTTCGATCCATAAGCAGCATAATAGCGCGTTGGTGGAATATCGGTATCCAGAGTATCAACACCTATTTGGCAAATGAATGGCTCGCACTTCGGCATCTCTCAGCGGATTGGAAGGCGATCGTGGAGCGGGAGGGTACGGGGACGGCCATAATGGTGGTTAGTTACCACGTAGTTACTCGTATGCCGCTGCTTCTATGCAGCGGTGCTGCCGGGGTTCTATTGCTTCTGTTCGCGATACGCTATATTTCGAGACGCCATGCACTACAGCGCAGGCTGCGGAGGCTTGTTCAAGCTCAGCAGAATCAGTTTCGCATGAGCCGGGTACAGGAGATGGGGAGTATCGCTTGGATGCTAGTTGAGCGGAAGTATGGCGCGAAGCCTTGTGGAATGACATGGACGGAATATGTCAGCCAGACAAAAATGTCTAATCGTACAGGACAAGAACATCGCGAGGTTACCATAACGGAACGTGTTGACGCGGGACAGTCGCGTGAAGCTATCAGCCAATTTGTGTCCGCTTGCAACGTCCTGTTCTTCGCAGGCAGACCTACTGATCAGGCGGTTCAGCAGCAGTTTATTGACGGTTGCAACGGTGTGCTTCGAGACTGTGCAAGAGAAAAGAAAAGATGCGGATGCCAATAAACCGACCATCACCGACAATAAACCGGCTAAATCTAATGCAGACCGAATAGAAACCCACCTCAAAACAATGAATGAATGATGAATCTTCCCATATCGGGGAGGTTCTTTTTTTATAGGAAGACACCTGAGCGAAGGGGATAATCGTGAAAGGGGAGCAACAGATGATGATTCACCCGCATAAAAACAGAGTATGACACGCTTGCCAGCCGCATTCATTGTCCCTGCCCAGAAGACATCAGCAGGTGGCGAGAGACCAAACGCGGGCTTGGTCTCTCATGATTTGCCCACAGTTGGATAATGGAGCAGTGTAATATAGCGGATGGCAACATTGGTGTTGTTCGTATACGTGTGGTTCTCATTCGCGGTGAAACGAAGCGCCATGTTCGGCTCAAGGGTATAGGTTGCGCCGCCAATGCTGACTTGAAGCTGCCCGTTCATGACACAGATAAATTCCTCAACCCCCTCGTAATGCGGTTCTGAGGTATAGCTGCTGCCAGGTTCAATGACGACACTGTACACTTCAAATCCTTTGTCCTGCTCGAACGGGAAAATCGGATATGCCCGATATGCGCCTTCTTCCTCTACCAGGGGAGTTGTCTCTTCCATGTGGACAACAGTAACATTTGGCGTGGATTCCTCCATTAGGGTGGCAAATGAGATACGAAGGCCATTCACAATTTTCCATAGTACGGAAATGGTTGGGTTCGATTCTCCGCGCTCGATTTGCCCCAGCATCCCCTTGCTGACTCCGCTCATCTCGGACACTTGATCAAGGCTTAAGCCGCGTGATTTCCGTATTTCTTGCAGATTCTTGCCGATTTTCTTATGTATCGGTTCTTGCATTGGATACTCCTCTCTGGTTGTCTATACGATCTATTCCAAAATCATACAAATCACCATATACAATATAACGCACATTCGTATAATATATTATACAGGAAAAAGTTAGAAATATTTGCTGCTTCTATTGTAAAAAAAAATCGAGGAAGGGGCAATCGGTTTATGACCCAAACGATGATCGGATTAGTAAAGGCAGAGCGCAAGCCTGGGGCAGTTCTAAAAGAGGTGCCTATACCTACTTATGGACCCCATGATGTGCTTGTTCGAGTAAAAGCTTCATCGATATGCGGGACAGACGTCCATATTTATAAGTGGGATGATTGGGCGGCCCGCACGGTCGTTACACCTAATGTATTTGGACATGAATTTGCGGGAATCGTCACTGCTGTCGGCAGTGAAGTGACGAATGTGAAGCCAGGGGATTACGTGTCTGGCGAGGGGCATGTGGTCTGTGGAATGTGCAAGGCATGTCGAACAGGCAATGCGCACGTGTGCGCGAATACGCGCAGCTTCGGCATTACGATCCCGGGCTGCTTTGCAGAATATGCGGTCGTACGGGACAGCAACATTATCCATAATGATCCAAACCTGCCTCCGCATCTTGCTTGTCTGCAGGATCCGCTTGGCAATGCGGTACAGGCCGCACTATCCGGGGACATTGTCGGTAAGAGTGTTGCAGTTATCGGCGTTGGTCCGATTGGAATGATGGCGATTGCGGTGGCGAAGGCGTGCGGCAGTGGAACGGTATTTGCCGTTGACATTAATCCGTATCGGTTGGAAATGGCAAAGGCAATGGGAGCCGATGTTGTCATTAATAGCGCGGAAGAGCCGATGGTCGAGAGCTTGATGCAGCATACAGGCAGCGAAGGCGTCGAGGTCGTGCTTGAAATGTCAGGTCATCCTGGAGCGATTCGCGATGCTTTGAAAGCGGCTGCACAGGCAGCGCGCGTATCACTGCTAGGCATACCTACACAGGAAGTGCCATTCGACCTGGCACGGGATATCATTTTCAAAGGCCTGCATATTGAAGGCATTACAGGACGGCGCATGTTCGATACCTGGTATCAAATTAAGGGACTGTTGAGTCGTGGTCGCTTGAATTTAGAGCCGCTCGTGACTCATCATTTTCGGCTTGATCAATATGAAGAGGCTTTCGAACTGATGGCTTCCGGCAAATGCGGAAAAATTGTGTTTTCCCATGACAGGGATCAAGCGATATAGCTGGCGCAAATGCAA
Source organism: Paenibacillus sp. B1-35 (assembly GCF_050474385.1). NCBI lineage: Bacteria > Bacillati > Bacillota > Bacilli > Caryophanales > Paenibacillaceae > Paenibacillus > Paenibacillus sp. B1-35. The sequence goes on along the minus strand of NZ_JBCHVJ010000004.1, from coordinate 47,089 downwards.
TGTATGTAATATCAAATTTAGGAGGTTGGCAAAATGGCAGGGTTTGAAGTGATTGAAGGACTGTTGAACAGCCTGAAGGAGGAAGGTCGCTATCGCCCGCTCTCTGTATGGGAGGGAGGCTCGGATTCCTGGATGACCTTGCAGAATGGTCGACGCGTACTGCAAATGTCCTCGAACAATTATTTGGGATTAACGAAGCATCCAGCGCTCAAGCAAGCCGCTATAGAGGCTATAGAGGCTTATGGGGTTGGAGCAGGCTCCGTTCGCACCATTACAGGAACACTCGACATTCACGACAGGCTGGAGCGGCGCTTGGCAGAATTCAAGGGTACAGAAGCAACGCTTGTATTCCAATCCGGATTCACAACAAACCAAGGAGTGCTATCTTCAATTCTGGGTCCAGATGATGTAGTTATTAGTGATGAGCTGAATCATGCGAGTATTATCGATGGCATCCGACTGACAAAAACAAATAAGAAAATATACGCCCATAAAGATATGAATCAGCTTGAAGAGGCGTTGAAGGCATCTGGCTCATTTCGCCAGCGAATTGTTGTGACGGACGGCGTATTCAGTATGGATGGCGATATAGCTCCGCTGCCTAGCATTGTAGAACTCGCAGAACGTTATGATGCGCTCGTCTATGTCGATGATGCACATGCAAGCGGCGTGCTTGGCAAATGCGGCAAAGGCTCCACGGATCACTTTGGATTGCACGGGCGCGTGCATATTCAGGTAGGAACCTTATCGAAGGCAATCGGCGCAGTTGGAGGCTATGTGGCAAGCTCTCAAGTACTGAAGGATTACTTGACTCACACGGCGCGTTCTTTCTTATTCAGCACCTCTCTGCCGCCATCTGTCGCCGCAACTTGCCTTGCTGCGATTGATGTTCTTCAGAATGAACCAGAGCTAACTGAGCGGTTGTGGAGCAATGCGAATTCATTCCGTATGTCTTTGCAGCAGGCAGGCTTCGATACGGGTGAGAGCCAGACACCGATTATTCCGATTATCGTTGGTGATCCTGCTCGTACAATGGCATTTTCACAGCGATTATTGGAAGAGGGGATATGTGCGCAAGGCATTGTATATCCCACAGTCGCACTGGAACGTGGGCGTGTTCGCTTGATTGTGACGGCTCAGCATACAGCGGAGGACTTGGTTTTTGCGCTTGAAGCGCTGAAGAGAGTGGGCAGTGAATTTGGCATGATCTAATTTCAAAACACCATTTATGAAGCCAGTCGTCGAAATTCAATTGGCGACTGGTTATTTCATTTTTTTGAATGTGATGAATGCAATTTCGAAAGGTCAGCTCAGCGATAAGCTCACTCTTGTTGTAAATGCAAAAACACCTCCAAGGTTGTCTCTATATCTTCCGATATTGAGCATTTTCTTGAAGGTGTTTTGATTCATTCCACTCTATGGGGTCAGTCCAATGTTATTTTTTCACCACTGCTTTCAAAATATCAGTCATTTGCTCTTTTGTCATATCCGAATGGGTAGTAATACTGTAATAGTATTTGCCGGTACCATACCAAAAAACATATCTGTTAACAGGTTGGCCAGTAGTAGGCGGCGTTTCGTAACTGAAACCTTTCAGCTTGGAAAATTCCTCGTCGGCCGTATACTGATTGAAGATTAGCGTGTCTTTGCCATTCGTATATTCAAGACGGATGCGTCCCGGCTCTTTCCAATCAAGCTTTTTCGTGTAAACGGGTTTACCGCTCTTTTTACCTTCGGCTCTCAGATCATCAAAGAATTTTTTCTCGATTTCGCTTTTTATGTTCGCAATTGGATTTTCAATGACCGCTTTAGAAAACGTATATCCCTCCGGCAAGTTGGAAGGTTGCTGCAAGATGGAGCCGTTCAAAGTAGAAGCCTTTTTAACGTAATCCTTATAGGTTGAGAATTCCAGTTTCTTGCCAAAAGGTTCAAATTCCAGTCCGTTGTTCAGGTTCTTGTATTTGAAATACATGATGTAAAGATCACCCGGTTCCTTGGGCAGTTCTCTCACTCTCTTTCTCTCACTTGCGATAAACTCTCTTTCATCCGCAGGTATAGCTTTGGCTGCATCTTCCGCTTTTTTAATAGCTTTCTCCATTTCTTTCTTGTAAAGCTCTCGATCCTCGCGATCGATAACCCCCGCGGGATAGATAATATCTGGCTCATGATTCACAGCAGCGTTTGAACCCTGTTCCGATTTTACGGAAGCCGCTTGTGGTACGCTCTCTGCCTTGCTTTCCTTTGCATTAACCAACGTCACGCTACCAAGCGTGAGAATCGTCGCCAACCCTAGAATGGATAGGTGATATGATTTTTTGTTAAATTGTTTGATCATTGTAAGTCTCCTTTTCATTTGTTTGTGCGTGGCTGACAAGCCGGCAAGTCCCGGTTGAGGACGGTATCCTGAAAAATGCTCTAGCACATGGATAATCGTCTGCCCATATGCATTGTTTTGCTGCGGACTCATCCGATCCAGCACACATGCATCACAGGCCATCTCCTGATCCTCTCTCGCTTTATGTACGGCAAGCCACAATAATGGATTAAACCAATGGAGGATCAGGATGATGAACATAACCCAGTTCATCGCCACGTCCCGCCGCCGGATATGGGCGAATTCATGCGCCAGAATATACTGAAGTTGATCCTTTTTTAACGTGATGAGCAGACTTGGAGAAATGACGATCGCAGGCTTAATAAAACCGACCACGGCAGGTCCTGAAATCCTTTCAGAAGCCACGAACTGCACTTTGCGCTTGACATCGAACAACTGCTTCGTCTCGTGAAACGATGCCGATAAATAAGGTGTTTCGATAGGGTGCCCTGCTCGCAGAGCTTGTTTCAATCGAAGCTGATCGAATACCGTTTTGGCGGCAAAAAGCAGAACACCTGCAAGCCAGATGAGCATCAAGACATCGGCAAAGTTCATTTGCTTGATCCTATTCCACCCCAAGCGGCTCTCTTGTACGGTTCCAGATTCATGAGGTGGATTCGATACGATAGTCTCCCGTATAGGGCTGTTTTTCTCCGAGTTGAAAGACCGCTTTCCATGAACTTCTGCTTCGTTTTTTCTCCCAGCATCTATCCAATATTCGCGCCAAGCTGATGGATCTTGAGTCTGCTGATGAATACCGGGTACTATGGCTTCCAAAGATACAATATTGTACAAGCTAAGTGAAGATTCCGGTGCCCAAGGGAGCAGTAAACGAATCGCCACAGGAATCCAAAGTAAATATTTCCACCGGGCTTCAAGCTTGTTTTTCAGTAGAAATTGCAGGATGAGTACAAGTACGACCAGAATGCTGGCCATGAATGATCCGCGAATCACCCAGCCAAAAACCGACAACAAAGTTGGATGTATGCAAGGACTCATCAGGGCTCTCTCTTTTCTTCACCGTCGCTGCGGTTTTCGTCAAATAAAGCCTTCAGATCTTCGATTTCCTGCGCATTTAGCTTTTTATCCTCCAAAAAATTAGCTAGCATCGGCTTTAATGCCCCGCCATACAGTTTTTTTATAAAAGATTTGGTTTCGGATTGCAGATATTCCTGTTCGCTGACAACAGGAAAAAAGAGTCGGGTACGCTTTGCTCTCCTTTCAAGCTTGGCACCTGCCGCTCCCTTCTGCACCAGCCGACTGAGAAGCGTCCGGGTCGTATTCGGGCTCCACCCCATGTGATCCGTCATTTGTTTTACGACTTCACTGGAAGGGCAATCTGGAATCGTCCACAACACGCGCATAATTTCCAGCTCTGCATCCGTAATGGGTGGGATTTGGTTCATGCATGAAACCTCCAAAGTCAATTCAATCAGACTATAAATGTTATTTTTTCACCACTGCTTTCAATGTTTCAGTCATCTGCTCTTTTGTCATATCCGAATGGGTAGTAATACTGTAATAGTATTTGCCGGTACCATACCAAAAAACATATCTGTTAACAGGTTGACCTGTAGTAGGCGGCGTTTCGTAACTGAAACCTTTCAGCTTGGAAAATTCCTCGTCGGCCGTATACTGATTGAAGATTAGTGTGTCTTTGCCATTCGTATACTCAAGACGGATGCCTCCCGGCTCTTTCCAATCAAGCCTTTTCGTGTAAACGGGTTTACCGCTCTTTTTACCTTCGGCTCTCAGCTCATCAAAGAATTTTTTCTCGATTTCACTTTTAACATTCGCCCTTGGATTTTCAATGACCGCTTTAGAAAACGTATATCCCTCCGGCAAGTTGGAAGGTTGCTGCAAGATGGGACCGTTCAAAGTGGAAGCCTTTTTAACGTAATCCTCATAGGTTGAGAATGCAAATTTCTTGCCAAAAGGTTCAAATTCCAGTCCGTTGTTCAGGTTCTTGTATTTGTAATACATGATGTAAAGATCACCCGGTTCCTTGGGCAGTTCTCTTACTCTTTTTCTCTCACTTTCAACGAACTTTTTTTCTTCGGTATTTGGAGCCTTGCTGGTAGTTTCCTTTGCTGCAGTTTGTTTGGTCAGATGGGAGGATGCCGCCTCCGCCGCGAGGTTTACCGAAGAACCCAGTAATAAAATACTGCCTAGTGCTGTGATTGCTACCTTTGATGCTGCCTTCACATTGTCACGCCTCTCTAATGTTTGTTTATAAAAACTACATCCGTAGTTAATTAATATACTACAACTGTAGTTTAATGATGTCAACATGCTTTATTGCAAAATTTTTTGCGAAGAAAACATGGAACATAACTTCCTTACAGCCTGTTAGGTAAGCGTTGTATATTCAAACATGCTTCTGTGTAGTGAATTCAAAATAATTATAGACTCATGTATAAAAATAACTATTATTCTGTGGAATCGTGCAGTATAATACGTAGAAATACATACATATACATCATGATAGGACTGCATTATGGAGAAAATAAAGGAACGGAGAATGTACACAATCCGTGGAATTACAACGCTTAATGACTTCTCACTACGGACAGACGTGAACGAAGTTATCGATACCTCATAAATGCATAATTATGTATCACTCGACGGAAACGAATGAACCCTTTCAACACAGAATCGGCCCTCACTCAATGACCAATCCATTCTAACATCATCGACCCAGCATAAACGATTTTGGCAGCAAGCCCTTTTCTTCACAAAGAAAGACAGTAAGCAAAAAAAGAGATAATCGGATGTGTGGTGGAGTTTTCCTTGGTTTTTATAGGTAATTCGCAGAAAATCAGAACTTTTAATTGAAAATTGACGCATTTTTACTGTGTACATAAATTTACCACTGGCTTATAATAAGGCCTATAAAATTCCTACTGAGCTTATAGGAATAGTTGATAATAAACTTGTTCATTTCAGGAGGGTCAACATGAAGAAAACATTGCTTCTTCTTTTATCTTTAACGATGACTAGCAGCTTGCTATTAGCAGCATGCTCGAATGACAGTGCGACAACTGCAGATAAAGGACAAAGTCAGGTGTCATCCAACAATTCTAGCTCGGGAGAGACACAGACACCTCCTGTGGAAGTGTTGACAGAGCCTGTTAGCGCTTCAGATATGTCGAGGCTTCCAGAACAAGCAAAGAAACGTACAGATACGATTATTGTTGGTCTGACAGACCCGAGCGGCGCATTTACTCCTTACTTCCAGCAAAGCGGATATGACGGCAACGTTTCCTCCATTTTGTATACACCTCTCGTGACGAATGATGAGAAAGGCTTGCCGACTCCGGGCTTGGCTGAAAAGTGGGAAATTACAGAGGATGGAAAAACGTTTACGTTCCATCTGCGCAAAGGCTTGAAGTTCAGTGACGGCTCACCGATTACGGCAGATGATGTTGCTTTCACGTGGACGCTTGTAAATGACAAGGGATACACAGGTGAAGAAGATTTGTCCCTTATCGGCATCGTTGGGGCAAAAGAATATAAAGAAGGCAAGGCGACTTCGATTGCAGGCATCAAGGTGATTGATCCAAATACGATCTCTGTCACTTTGGAAAAAGGAAATTCTCAGGCGCTCTCGATCCTTGGGGGTGACGTGCTGTCCAAGGCTTATTACGGCAAGGATTATAAGCAGGGACAGTCTCTGGACTATATTAAGAACCTGCATGCGAATCCGGTGGGAACAGGGCCATACAAGCTGGAGAAGTTTATTCCAGGCCAAGAGGTACGATTTGTTGCGAACGAAAACTATTTCAAAGGCAAGGCGAAGACCGAGCACTTTATCTATAAAACAACAGAAGGCGACACGTGGCAGTTCATTGAAACAGGAGAGCAGGACTATGGTGCATTTACTGCAACGCAAGAAAATATTGATAAGCTGAAGGCTCTGGGCTTCTTGAATCTTGTGCCAGCTACAGCAAGCAACTATGGATTCCTGTCATTTAACCATGAGCACGATACGTTCAAAGACAAACGCGTTCGTCAGGCACTGACTTACGGACTTGACCGTCAATCGATTTTTGTGGATGCGAACCAGGGTGCAGGACAAGTGGCAAACATTCCATGCCCGCCGACATCTTGGGCCTATACAGAAGAAGGTATTAACACCTACAGCTATGATGCAGAAAAAGCAAAAGCGCTGCTTGATGAAGCAGGCTGGAAGATTGGCAGCGACGGAATTCGCGAGAAGGACGGTAAAAAGCTGAAGCTTCACTTTATCGGCTCGAAGAGCAAGGGGAATGATCTGTTCGTCACGATTGCGAAGGAAAACTATGCAGCGATCGGGGTTCAATTCGAGCCAGAGCTGTTCGCAGACTTTAATGCGCTAGGTGCGAAAGCCGACAGCGGCGATTATGATCTTGCTTCCTTCTCAACGCCGGTTCTGGTAGATCCAGCGGATGGCGTTCGTCGCTTCGTGAACGGCGAAGTGAAGGGCTATGACAATCCAAAAGCGAAAGAGCTGTACGACAAAGGCTTGACAGCAACAGACATTGAAGAACGCAAGAAGATTTATAAGGAGCTGTTCCAAGTTCTGAATGATGATATGCCTTACATCTTCACAAGCTATCGCAAGTCGGTCTATGCCTACAATGGACGTATTCAAGGGATGAAGATCTCTCCATTGACTGGTGTAGCTGGAAGCGTGTTCGATTGGGAATTGAAATCATGAGCATAGGAGCCCCTGGCCTGCATATTCAATTGCAGCCAGGGGCGAATGACTTCCAAAAGGAGTGCGAACATGAGTAACTTTTTGCTGCGAAGATTTTTGTACATGATCCTCATTTTGTCTGCGGCATCCTTATTTATTTTTGTACTGTTTGCAATGATGCCTGGCGATTTTCTGGCGGGCAATACGAAGCTGTCACCGGAACGGAAGGAAGAGCTTCGAGCTATATATGGCCTTAACCAGCCTGTATTGGAGCGGTATTGGAATTGGTTGACCAATGCCTTCCATGGCAACTTCGGATACTCGTTAGCACAGCAAAAGCCTATCATAACGCTGTTCAATGATTATGTGTGGAATTCATTTTTGCTGGCGATTGTTTCAACCTTTTTTACATGGTTGTTGGCAGTTATTATTGGTGTCGTTTCAGCGTACAAGCAGTATTCATTCTTTGACACCGCCGTGATGGTCTTTTTATTTGCTGCGATGTCCATTCCATCGTTCTTCATCGGATTGTATCTGATCAAGATGCTGGCGGTTGATTTGAAGATACTGCCTCCTGGAGGAATGATTACGACAGGGAGCAACTCCACGGGCATGGCGCATGTGTGGGAAGTCATCGATCATATGATTATGCCGGTAGCGGTAATGGTCTTGCTTGGAGTCGGTTCGCTGACACGATATTTCCGCAGCAATATGATTGACGTCATTCGGCAGGACTATGTACGGACAGCAAGGGCGAAGGGGATGAAGGAACGAGTCGTTCTATATCGCCACGCGCTTCGCAATGCGATGCTGCCGGCGATTACCTTGGTTGGTTTTGAACTGCCGGGCTTGTTCAGCGGCTCGATGATCATTGAGAAGATATTTAACTGGCCGGGGATCGGCCAATTGTATCTCCAGTCTTTCGGTACGCGAGATTATCCGCTGCTCATGGGCTTTACGATGTTCATCGCCATTTTGACGATTATCGGGACGCTTATTTCCGATATTTTGTACAATGTCGCCGATCCGCGCGTCAGATTGCATTAAGGGGGAACCAACATGTCATCCATTACCGGCGGAGTAACCAAGGTTCAGCGGACGGCGCCGGCAGCGGCTCGAACGTCGCTATGGCGTCAGGCATTTCAGAAGTTATTAAAAAACAAGCTGGCCGTATCCGGTTTAATATTTTTCATTTTTATGTTCTTGGCTTGCTTCATCGGGCCTTTATTCTCGCCATATGCGGACGGGAAGAGCAATCTTGCCATGATGAATAAGGCTCCATCGTTGAAGCATTGGCTTGGTACAGACGGGCTTGGACGAGATGTGCTGACACGGTTGCTGCAAGCCGGTCGCATATCCTTGACTGTAGGTTTTGCATCTATGGTGATCTCAGTATGTATCGGCTCGATTCTCGGCGCGGTCGCGGCTTATTATCGCGGCATTGTGGATCAAATTATTATGCGGCTTGCCGACTTGCTGTTAACGATTCCAGGCATGCCGATCCTGTTTATATTAGGGGCGATGCTGTCCGAGTGGAAAGTGCCGACGGAATATCGGATGTATCTCGTGATGTTCATGCTCAGCTTTATTGGCTGGCCTGGGTTGGCACGGCTCGTGCGCAGTCAGATGCTCAGTATTCGCGAGCGGGAATTTATGCAGGCGGCGATTGTACTCGGTCTTGATGACAAACGCAAGCTTTTCAATCATATGATTCCGAATATCGCGCCACTTATTATCGTTGTTGCTACTTTGAGCACTGGCGGTGCGATATTGAGTGAATCTGCGCTCAGCTTCTTCGGTCTTGGCGTTATGCCTCCTACCCCGACATGGGGGAATATGATTGAGGCGGCGAACAGCTTGATGGATTTCGAGAAGCGTCCATGGCTATGGATTCCGCCGGGCGTTGCGATCTTTTCTACAGTAATCGCGATTAATGTGTTTGGAGACGGTTTGCGGGACGTTCTTGATCCTAAACAGAAGAAGTAAGGGAATGACAGTTGATGAAAAATGTAATCGAAATTGATCATCTCAGTACTTATTTTTATACCGAGGCGGGAGCCGTTAAGGCGGTTAATGATGTTAGTCTGCGCATTCGCGAAGGGGAAACGGTTTGCATTGTCGGGGAATCGGGATGCGGAAAAAGTGTCACCGCCATGTCTATTATGGGACTTGTCGAGGGGCCGGCTGGCAAAGTGGTGAACGGCAATATCCAATTCGGCGGCAAGGATTTGCTCCATATTTCGCGGGAAGAGCTGCGTCAAATTCGCGGCAACGATATTGCGATGATTTTTCAGGAGCCGATGTCTTCGTTGAATCCAGTGCTTACGATCGGCAAGCAGATCATGGAGCCTTTAATGGTGCATTTGAAGCTGTCAAAGAGGGATGCGCGCGAGCGGGCGCGTGAACTGGTCGAGCTAGTTGGGATATCCCGGGCAGAGCAGATCCTAGACAGCTATCCGCATCAATTGAGCGGCGGGATGCTGCAGCGGATCATGATTGCGATCGCAATGTCCTGCAATCCGAAACTGCTCATTGCGGATGAGCCGACCACGGCACTCGACGTGACGATTCAGGCGCAAATTTTGGATATGCTGCGTCAGATCAAAGAAGACTCCAATATGTCCATTTTGCTTATAACTCATGATCTTGGTGTCGTTGCGGAGATTGCAGACTATGTTATCGTCATGTACTCCGGCAAGATCGTGGAGGAAGGTGAGGTCGTCGAGCTGTTCGAGAACCCGAAGCATCCTTACACACAAGGTCTTCTGCGTTCTAAGCCAGTTCTCGGTCAGCGTCAGGATGACTTGTATTCGATCCCAGGACAGGTGCCGAATCCATTGTCTTTAACGGAATCCTGCTATTTCCATGATCGCTGTGACCGCTGCATGTCTCTCTGCACAACGAAGCAGCCACTGCTGAAGGATATGACTTATCGACACAAGGTAGCTTGCTGGCTGTATGAGGAGGGAGTTCAACATGGCTGAAACATTGTTGGAAGTGAAGAATTTGAAGAAGTACTTCCCGATTACCTCAGGCCTGTTCAATCGCACCGTCGGCCATGTAAAGGCAGTTGATGATATCAGCTTCACAATTAAGCGCGGAGAAACGTTCGGTTTAGTAGGGGAGTCTGGCAGCGGCAAGAGTACGGTCGGCCGCACGATCATTCGCTTGTTGGAGAAAACGGAAGGCGAAGTGAAGTTCCAAGGCATTGACCTCTACAGCATGCCAGAGAAGGAACTGCGCAAGATAAGACCGAAGATGCAGCTTATTTTCCAGGATCCGTACAGCTCACTGAATCCTCGCGTTCGCGTAGGCGATGCAATCGGCGAGGCGCTGCTGAATCATGGAATGACGACGAAAGAGGAAGTTCGCGATCGAGTGCTGGAGGTCATGGAAGCATGCGGCTTGTCAGCGTATCAATATGATCGCTTCCCGCATGAATTCTCTGGCGGTCAGCGTCAGCGCATCGGAATTGCGAGAGCGCTCATTCTCGACCCGGATCTGATCATTGCGGATGAACCGGTATCTGCGCTCGATGTGTCCATCCAGGCACAAATTATTAATCTGTTCCGCAAGCTGCAAAAGACCCGCGGCTTAACTTATTTGTTCATTTCCCACGATCTGAGTGTGGTAGAGCATTTGTGCAATCGGATTGGGGTTATGTATTTGGGGACAATGATGGAAACGGCGTCGCGAGATGAGCTGTTCCGCAATCCATTGCACCCTTACACGAAGGCGTTGCTATCGGCAGTGCCGATTCCCATTCCGAAGCTGAAGCGCGAACGAATTGTGCTGCAAGGCGATATTCCAAATCCGGCGAAACCGCCGTCTGGCTGCAAGTTCCACACGCGCTGCCCATTCGCAACCGATATTTGCCGCGAGCAGATCCCGGTATTCCGGGATGTTGGCAATGATCATCAAGTCGCCTGCCACCTCGTCTGAACATATAACCATAAATGCCCCGGCTGTCGGATTGCGACTTCGGGGCTTTTCTCATTTTGGTGAAAAGGATCCAATAACTACTTGAATACTTTCCTAATTGAAGAAAAATAATAACACTTTACCAAATATTTTTTATAAAATGGACGATGTACTCAATCTTAATCAGATTGCACATTGACTCTGGTTTTTCGATTTCGTTATAATAATGAACAATATGTATAGGGAGGCACGGCAATGACAAAGCAACATCATGAAATGATCGTTGTCCTCGATTTTGGCGGACAATACAACCAGCTCATCGCACGTCGTATTCGCGATATGGGCGTGTACAGTGAACTGGTTCCATACAACACTTCCATTGAACGTATTCAGGAGTTGAATCCGAAGGGGATCGTTTTCTCTGGCGGACCAGCGAGTGTATACGAAGAAAATTCACCATTGGTCGATCCGCGCATTTATGAATTGGGTCTTCCAATCATGGGAATTTGCTACGGCATGCAAATGATGTCGCACCAATTGAAGGGTAAGGTAGAACGTGCGGGCAAGCGTGAGTACGGTAAAGCTGATGTTGTATTCCAGCCGGACAGCGAATTGGCTCATGGCTTGGAAGCGAACCAAACCGTATGGATGAGCCATACAGACTTGGTTGTTGAACTTCCAGAAGGCTTCCGCGTTGATGCGGGTACGGAGCATGCGCCGATTGCGGCGATGAGCCATCCGGAAAAGCGCTTCTATGCGGTTCAATTCCACCCGGAAGTACGTCATTCCGTATACGGAAATGAAATGATCCGCAACTTCTTGTTCCGTGTCTGCGGATGCAAGGGCGATTGGACGATGGAAACATTCATTGAGGACAAGGTTCGCGAAATCCGCGAAACAGTCGGCGATCGTAAAGTATTGTGCGCACTTAGCGGCGGTGTGGATTCCTCCGTTGTAGCAGCGCTCATTCATAAAGCAATTGGTGATCAATTGACATGTATGTTCATCGATCACAACCTGCTGCGCAAAGGCGAAGCAGAAGGCGTAATGGAAACGTTCGTAGGCAAATTCGATATGCACGTGGTTAAAATCGATGCACGCGAGCGCTTCATGAGCAAGCTTGCAGGCGTATCCGATCCAGAGAAAAAGCGTAAAATCATCGGCAATGAGTTCATCTACTGCTTCGATGAGGAGTCCGCAAAGCTGGGCGATTTCGATTTCTTGGCACAAGGCACGTTGTATACCGATATCGTAGAGAGCGGAACAGATACGGCTCAAACGATCAAGTCCCACCACAATGTTGGCGGCTTGCCGGAAGACATGAAGTTCAAGCTGATTGAACCACTTAACACGTTGTTCAAGGACGAAGTTCGCAAAGTCGGCGAAGAGCTCGGCTTGCCGCGTGAAATCGTATGGCGCCAGCCGTTCCCAGGGCCAGGTCTTGCGATCCGCGTATTGGGCGAAGTTACAGAGGACAAGCTGACGATAGTTCGTGAATCCGATGCGATTTTGCGTGAGGAAATCGCGAAGGCTGGCTTGGACAATGAAATTTGGCAGTACTTCACGGCATTGCCGGACATGAAGAGTGTCGGCGTAATGGGCGACGCTCGTACGTATTCCTACACAGTGGGTATCCGTGCGGTAACATCCATCGACGGCATGACGGCTGACTGGGCACGTATTCCGTGGGATATTCTTGAGAAGATCTCCGTACGTATCGTCAACGAGGTTGAGAACGTGAACCGTATTGTGTACGATGTAACCTCGAAGCCACCGGCAACAATCGAGTGGGAGTAGATTGGGGAATTTAGTTGTTAAACGCCCTTGAACCCTTGATGCAAGGAGCTTCAACGATAGAGGCGTCGGAGTTCAAATAGGCATACAACAATAGAGTGCATATAAATACTCTCTTTTATTTGCGTTGTTAGCAAATAAAAGAGAGTATTTTTTATGACTAAAATTAAAGAACGGACAATGATTTTCAAGTTAACCCCCCAAATTTTGAACAGGTAAAGGCGAATTATTACCGATATAGCTAGAAAACAAGAATATTCTCGTCCTTTTCATGTTAGTTTCACCCCATAGTATTCATATATTTACACGCTATTCATAAAATGGTAAAATATAGATAGATTAATCAATGCGGTTTGAAGGGGGATTTTGGATGAAGTGGTTAACAAAATAATCGGAGAACTTATGAAAGGCACTAGATGTACTTTAGATATAAGAAACAAGCTAGAGAATTGATGGAGAAAATAATCCCTATTGCTATTGTAAGTCTAATGTTGTTATTTGCAGTGATTACATCAATCACTTTATTCTTTTTTTTCAATGTCGGCATTTTTGAACTCTTAGGAATCGAATATGATTCATGGAAGTCAATACTCTTGTTTTATGGATTGTCACTGATTGCAGATGCTGTTGTTACAATTGTTCTCATGTATATTAAGATGAATTGCTCTAAAGTAGAGTGCAATTTTCGGAGACTGCATGAATTTATACTGCGAATTGTGCTTAACTTTACTGCTGTTTACACGATAGATGAATGTATGTCTTCGGTTCGGCTCTCTTTTATTGCCGAGGTAGTTTTCGCAATTATTATCTCTACAATTGATATCTCAATGACTGTAAACAAGAGGGATTCCGGTAATCCTAGAAGTGGATAAAAATTCGGACATTTTGATCCAATCTTCTCTTTGCAATTGTTTTCGTTGTGGTCATTAGGCAGCAACTGATTTCTAGGAAAAAGATAAATAGGCAAGCAGCTATAAGGGGAGTATCTTCATGTGCTCCTCTTAAACTTGTGTTTCTTTAAGTGAGGTAAGCTTAAGCATAAATGTCGGCGGCTCGTGCCTTTAAAGTATGGGCTTTCTATGTATTACTTTAGTTTTACTGGAGTGAAGCTGTGCATAACTCATATTTTGGATGGTGGATGCACATTTTGGATATGGTTGTAAACTGTACAATTATGTCAAAAAAACAACATTTAGTATTGCATTACAAAGAATTAACACATTTCGACATGATTCTTAATAATTCCTTTATATAATTACAAAAGGTACCATCATTCGCCACGATTCGGCTGACAAGGTGCCAGCAAATTACAAGGGAAGGAAGTGATGCCTTCTATCGTGAAAATAGCGTCATTGATTATGAATTCAATAACTGTACTGTACGGATGTGAGGAAACAGAGTATGGAACACGTATAAAATCATATTCGGAAAGGGATGGTTTACTTGTCAAGTAAAACGTTTATCAAAACAATTCCGTTGTCAAAGGGACAAATCCCGTTTTTATCACATGAGTCGATGTATCCAAATAACACTTGCTACAATGAATCGTTTGCATGGCATATTTATTCAAAGCTGGATGCAGCAACTGTACAAAATGCTTTTATTGAAATCGTAAAACGTCATGAATGTTACCGAACTGTCTTTATAATGGAAGAAGAGCCTGTGCAAAAAGTGTACAGCGAACCAGTTCTCGATTTCAAGTCGATCGCAGTAGGGGACTGGGGAGAGTCGGAAGTTAACCAGTACCTGTTGGCAGAGTCTCAGGAGAGTTTTGACCTGAGCAACGGGCCATTGTTTAAAGTCAGATTGCTGTGTTTGAGCGAGGAACATTATGTGCTGTACATCGTGCTCCATCATATTGTTTTTGATGGCTGGTCTTTATCTCTGACATTAGATGAGTTTGGTTTATTGTATAAACGTTTATATAACGGAGATCTGGAAGAGAATACCCAACTGCAATGCGTGGAGTACTCGTATTCGGATTTTGTCAGTTGGCAGGAAAGGCTGTTACAGAGCGAAGCAGGGCAAACATCAGCACAGTTCTGGAAACAAAAACTATCAGGCGAACTTCCTGTGCTGGAACTGCCCGCTGATAAGAAGCGTCCGCCTGTTCCTGCTTTTGCCGGAGGACTGGCGCCTTTTGCCTTGCAGGCGAAAACGAGCGAGAAGCTGTCTTCATTTTGCAACAAAGAAGACATGTCTTTGAATCGCGTGTTATTAGCGCTTTATTTTGCTTTTTTACATCGGTTATCAGAGCAAACCGAAATTATCGTTGGAACGCCCAGATACGGTAGAAAGAATCGAGATTTCCATCATTCTTGCGGTTACTTTGTGAATTTACTTCCGATTCGGATGCGTTTTAGTGATAATTGCTCTTTTAAACAATTGCTTCTGCAAGTACAGGAAGAAATAACGGATTGCACCAAACATCAGGATTATCCTTTCTCGCTTATGGTTAAAGAACACGGTCTTCAGCGTGATATGAGTATTCCAGCGGTTTTCCAAGCAGGGTTTGTATTGCAAAAAGCTTGCAAGCAAGATGCGGCTATTTTTCTGGGCAATGCTACAAATGTTTTCGATTTGCACGGGTTAAAGCTCGCTCCGTTTCCTTTGGAAAAGAAGGTTTCCAAATTCGATCTGACTTTATTTGTCGAACAAGAAAGTAATGGATCAATTGTGGCGAATTTTGAATATAATAATGATATTTTCCATGAAGATTCAATTCAAAGATGGATTCGTCATTTTGATCATTTTATTCATACGGTTCTGGATAATGTTGAAGAAAGCTTGGCTAACATTCGACTTTTATCTCAGGATGAAGAGCAGCAGCAACTGGTGGAATGGAACCGGACGGAGACGGCGTATCCACGAAATCAGGTGATTCAGGAGCTGTTTGAGGAGCAGGTGGCGGCACGGCCGGAGGCGGTGGCGGTCGTTGACGAAGACCGCCAGCTGACGTATGGGGAACTGAATACGCAAGCGAATCGATTGGCGCACTGTTTGAAAAAGAAAGGCGTGAAGCCGGAGACGCTGGTTGGAATCTGCATGGATCGTTCGGCGGACCTGATCGTCGGGATCATGGGGATATTGAAAGCCGGGGGCGCGTATGTGCCGATGGATCCGTCATATCCGCAGCAGCGCTTGACTTACATGGCCCACGATGCGGGGATTGAGTTGATGGTGACCCTGAACGAGGGAAGTGGATGGGTGCCGGAGACGATTACGCGCATCTGTTTGGACAGCGCTGCCGATCAGGAGATGCTATCGCAGGAGAGCGATTGGAATCCGCCGGTCATGACGACACCACAAAACGCAGCTTACGTCATGTATACGTCAGGATCTACCGGAAACCCGAAAGGCGTGGTTGTGGAGCAGCGCAACGTGGTTCGTCTAGTGAAACAAGCGGGCTACATCCCTTTCAGCGCCGAAGATAGAATGGCTCAAACCGGTGCGATCGGGTTCGATGCCAGCACGTTTGAAGTGTTCGGCGCGCTGCTAAACGGAGGATCGCTGTATCCTATACCAAGGGAAACGTTGCTGGATGCGCCTGCGCTGGCAGCATTTGTACATCGTCATCAGTTGACGACGATGTGGTTGACTTCTCCATTGTTCAACCAACTCGTTCAAAAGGACGCTGCCATGTTCGCGGGTCTTCAGCATCTCATCATCGGCGGGGATGCGTTGTCGCCGGTTCATGTCAATCAGGTGCTGCGTTCTTCTCCAGAATTGTCGCTATGGAACGGGTACGGTCCGACCGAGAATACGACGTTCTCAACGTGTTTCTTGATTGACCGTGCGTATGAGGAACACATACCTATCGGTAAACCGATAGGCAACTCGACGGCGTATGTGGTCAATAAGCAAAATCACTTAAATCCTGTCGGCGTGCCGGGGGAGCTTTGTTTGGGCGGAGACGGCGTGGCGCGCGGGTATTTGAACCAGCCTGACATGACAGCAGACAAATTCGTGTCCAATCCGTTTGTTGCGGGAGAACGCATGTACCGGACAGGGGATTGGGTAAAGTGGATGCCCGATGGGAATCTGGTTTATTTAGGGCGGATGGACAAACAGGTGAAAATCAGAGGATTCCGGATCGAAGTCGGCGAGATTGAGGCGATGCTCAGCCAGCATCCGACTTTGCGACAGGCGTCCGTCGTCGTGCGGGAAGACAAGCCCGGGGAAAAGCAACTGGCTGCGTATCTGGTCGGAGAAGGCAGCGCGCAGGAATGGCGGGCATACCTGAGCGAGCGATTGCCAAGCTATATGGTTCCGACGTATTTTGTGCAGATGGACAGTTTACCGCTAACGCCGAACGGGAAAATCGATACGAGGGCACTGCCGATTCCGACAGTGTCGTCGCAAGAGGGCTATGCGGCGCCGCAAACGCCGGCGGAGGAACTTGTTGCGGCGGTATGGAGCCAACTGCTTGGCGTGGAGCGGATCGGCATCTATGATTCCTTCTTTGACTTGGGAGGCCACTCGCTGCTGGCAACACAAGCGGTATCGCGTCTGCGCGAGGTGTTCGGCATGGAGGTGGCGGTGCGCGACCTGTTTCAATACCCGACGATCGAAAGCTTATCCCGCCGATTAACGCTGTTAGCTCAAGGGGGAGAAGGGGAGAAACGTCCGCCGATTCAAGCGGTAGAACGAGGCGTGCATATGCTGACATCGTATGCCCAGCAGCGGCTGTGGTTCCTCGATCAACTGGAACCGAACAGTCCGCTGTACAATATTCCATGCGCATGGCGGTTGCAGGGAGCCTGGAAGCTGGACGCGTTGGAACAGGCCTACGATGCGCTGATCCAGCGTCATGAAGCGCTGCGCACCGTCATTGGCGAGGCGAACGGCGAGCCGGTGCAGATCATTCGCGAACACCAGCCTAAGTGTCTGCCTGTGACGGATCTTCGCCATCTGGCAAGCGAGGACAGGGAGCGCGAGATGAAGTCGCTTATGCAAGCGGAGGCAGACAAGCCGTTCCAACTGGCCGAGGGACCGTTAATCCGGGCGCAGGCCATCGCGATGGGGGAGAACGATTGGGTGCTGCTGTGCACGCTGCACCATATCATTTTTGACGGATGGTCGCTGGACATTTTCGTCCGGGAATGGCTCGCGCTGTATGAGGCGTTTGCGGGAGGGCAGCCAGCGGCATTGGCGCCGCTATCCTTGCAATATGCCGACTATGCGCATTGGCAGCGGAACTGGATAAGCGAAGACGTGATGAACCGTCAGTTGGCGTACTGGGAGGAAGAACTGGGCGGGGAACTGCCTGTGCTGCAACTGCCGACGGATCGTCCGCGTCCGGCGCAGCAAAGCTACCGGGGAGAGCGGTATGAAGTAGAGCTTCCGGCCGCTTTGCTCGTCAAGCTCAAAGCGCTCAGTCGTCAAGAGGGAGCGACGTTATTCATGACGCTGCTTGCAGCCTACCAAGGTTTCCTTTCCCGCTATACGGGACAGACGGATATCGCCGTCGGCAGTCCGATTGCGAACCGGCATTACGAGGAAACCGAGGGGATGATCGGATTTTTTGTCAACACCCTTGTGTACCGTGCGGATGTGTCGGCCAATCCGAGCTTCCGGGAGTTGGTGTCGCAAGTGCGCGGGAAAGCATGGAAAGCGCAGGAGCATCAGGACATCCCGTTTGAGAAGATCGTGGCGGCGCTGCAGCCGGAGCGGTCGGCGAGCTATGCGCCATTGTTTCAGACGATGTTTACGCTGCAAAGCCGTCCGAGCGAGCTGCCGATGGACTCGGAACGCCGGATGGACACGATAAGCAGCTTTATGTCGGTCGCGAAGTTCGACTTGACGGTAGGCGTGCAAGAAGCCGAAGAGGGGATGCGCGTCAGCTTCGAATACAGCACGGACTTGTTCGACGCGTCAACAATCGAGCGGATGGCGGCACACTTCGAGCGATGGCTGCATGAAGTGGCGGAGCATCCGGAGCGATCAATAGGCCAGATGCCGTTGATTAGTGAAGCAGAAACGAAGCAGCAACTGGAGATATGGAACCGGACGGAGACGGCGTATCCACGGGATCAGGTGATTCAGGAGCTGTTCGAGGAGCAGGCGGCGGCACGGCCGGAAGCGGTGGCAGTCGTTGACGAAGACCGCCAGCTGACGTACGGGGAACTGAATGCGCGGGCAAACCAACTGGCGCACTGCTTGCGAAAGAAAGGCGTGAAGCCGGAGACGCTGGTTGGAATCTGCATGGATCGTTCGGCGGATCTGATTGTCGGGATCATGGGAATATTGAAAGCCGGTGGCGCGTATGTGCCGATGGATCCGACGTATCCGCAGCAGCGCCTGACTTACATGATCCATGATGCGGGAATTGAGCTTCTGGTGACTCAGAGCGAGGCAAGCGGATGGGTGCCGGAGTCTGTCACGCGCATCTGTCTGGACAGCGCTGCCGATCAGGAAATGCTGTCGCAGGAGAGCGATCAGAATCCGCCGATCGCCACGACGCCGCACAACATGGCCTATCTGATTTACACATCAGGAACGACTGGAAATCCGAAAGGGGTCATGGTCGAACATCACACACTGATCAATATGGTGTTCTGGCACCAGCAATTTTTCCAAGTTACGGAGCAAGATCGTGCAAGTCAAATAGCAAGCATCGCATTTGATGCCGCAGTGGCAGAAATATGGCCTTATTTGAGCAGAGGCGCCAGTCTGCATGTGTGCAAGGAAAGCGTAAGAACGGATCCTGTAGCGTTGCAGAATTGGGTCGTTGACCAGCAAATCACGATCGGTTTTATGCCAACGCCGATGGCTGAAATCATGATTCATCTGCACTGGCCGCCGCATACATCGTTGCGCTGTTTGCTGACGGCGGGGGATTTGCTGCGGCAGTCTCCGCCAGCTTCATTGCCTTTTGCACTCATCAACAACTACGGCCCTACAGAGTGTACAGTCGTGGCTACAGCAGCAGAGGTCAGTCCCTTGCAGGAGGGCTTACCGCCGATTGGAGGGCCGATAGCGAATACGAAGTTATACGTGTTGGATCGCCATCAACAACCTGTGCCAATCGGTGTCGTCGGGGAACTGTACATTGGCGGGGCAGGGGTCACCCGCGGATACTTGAATCGTCCAGAGCTGACAGAGGAGCGATTCCTTCCGGATCCTTTCAGCGGTGAGTCTGGAGCGAGAATGTACAGAACGGGAGATGCTGTAAAGTATGTGCCGGACGGCAATCTGATCTATGTAAGCAGGATCGACGATCAGGTGAAAATCAGAGGATTCCGAATTGAGCTCGGAGAGATTGAAACGGTGCTAAGTCAGTTGCCGGCAATCAAGCAAGCTGTCGTTATCGTGCGGGAAGACAGGCCGGGGGAAAAGCAACTGGCGGCGTATCTGGTCGGAGAAGGCAGCGCGCAGGAATGGCGGACATACTTGAGCGAGCGATTGCCAAGCTATATGGTGCCGACGTATTTTGTGCAACTGGACAGTTTGCCGTTAACGCCGAACGGGAAAATCGATACGAAATCTCTCCCGAAAATGGACAGTGTACTACAAACTCCTGCAAGTTATATCGCGCCTCGTCATGAAACAGAGAGAAAACTTGTACAGATTTGGTCAAGCGTGTTAGGGATGAAGGAAACTTCAATTGGCATCCACGATTCCTTCTTTGACTTAGGCGGGCACTCCATGAAGATTATGGAGGCATTGGCAAAAGGGCTGACAGAAGGATGGCATGTAACGGTTAAGGATTACTACGATCTGCAAACCATACAAAAAATCGCGCAAAAGATTAACCATGGTTCCAAAGATTACTTGCATTCCGATACATCCAGGCTGCAATTTCTCAAGCCTCCGAAGAAAGACATCGCTCATGCAAATTACGACCCTATCGGTGATGTATTGCTTACAGGGGTCACGGGTTACCTGGGTATACATCTACTAGCGGAGCTGCTGGATGGAACCAATAGCAGGGTATACTGTTTGATTCGGGGAAGTGACCCACGGAATCGGTTGTTGGAACAGCTTGCCTTTTACTTTCATGACAAGTTTGAGAAGTATAAAGTTATGCTAAGCAGCCGGGTTGTTATCGTAAAGGGAGATTTGTCCGAGAAACAATTCGGCCTAAGCGATGCTGAATATGCTCAACTTGACAGTACGATCAGTAGTGTCATCCATTCTGCCGCGTTGACCAAACACTTCGGTAATTACGCTGATTTTGAAAAAGCGAATGTGACAACGCTGGAAGAGCTTATATCGTTCGTAGGGCGTAATAAAAGACTGCACTATATGTCCACGATGAGCGTGTCGGGTCATGTTTCATTTGGGAAGGAGCAGCATGTATTTACCGAAAACGATTTTTACGTACAACAAAATTATGAGGATAATGTGTATGTGAAAAGTAAATTTTGGGCGGAACATGCACTATTCAAAGCGATCTCGAATGGGGTGGACGCTGCCATTTACCGGGTGGGCAATCTGACCAACAGGCACAGTGATGGGCAACATCAACATAATATCGCGGACAATGCATTTATGAGCCGCTTCAAATTTATGTTGCAATATGGGGTTGCCTCAAACCAATTCATATCAAATGAAATAGAGTTTACTCCTGTTGATGCGTGCAGCAGAGCCATCGTTGCCTTAATAAAGGCAGATGCAAGCGCTGGGGAAAACTACGTCTTCCATTTGTACAATCATCATAAAGTTGGACTCGGCGAGGTCGTGCAATTGCTACGCAAGTCGGGTCATGCGATTGCTATGTTGGATGATGCGGCGTTCCAGGATCTTATGCTTCGATTATCCAAGGATGATAAGTACATTCATGACATTCAAATGTTAATGGCAGCAGGAGAACAGCTTGAAGGCGATTATACCACTGTCAAGCATGATTCGTTACAAACACAGATGGTCTTAAGCAAGGCCGGCTTTTATTGGCCGCAAATTGATGCACTGTATGTACAAAAAATCGTGAACTACTTGCAAAATTCCGGATACTTACCAGTGAATGAGATGAGAAGCTTGATCCAGCACGTGTAGAGCTATGGCCGTCAGACAGCAATTGATTTACAGGAAAAAGATGAAAAAAGTTAATTAGAATCGACTGAGGAGAAGATAGTAAATGCTATACCGCGTTTAACCGCGGTATAGCCTTTTTGCGTTACGGTATTGAAATTGGGTAACCTTCTCGTTAGTGGTGAACGAGATGTAGGAAGAAGTAGTTAAACGAATATCATTATGGTGGTTAGTCCGAAGGGGCTACCTATTGCTGTACAGGTGACCAGAGTGCTGGTACGTTCGAAGGTTCCCAGCCGTTCAAAGCTGTATGCGGTTGCACACACTTATAGATTGCACCATTATACGAGACAAGATCGCCTATCTTGTACGGTTTGCCTACCTGCCATGGCTCTTTATCCCCCTCAGGTTTTGGGAGATTAACCGTTGCGGATTGACTATGAGGCGAGGCGTTGCCTTTTCCGTCGATGATCTTGACTGTAAAGGTATACGTTTTGCCTGGACTAAGATCTTTTACCGTATAATTGGTTTGACTGCTGGTTCCGATTTTTTGCTGTTGTTGATAGATTTCGTACGTAAGACCTTGAATTCCTGTGTTCGGATCGATCCAATTCAGGTTCGCTGAATCATACGTGACTGCTGTTACAGCGAGCTGCTCAGGTGCCTTCAGTACAATTGGTTCTGGTTGTTCAGGGCCTTGGCCAAGAATAGTAGAACGATTGCCCGATACTACTAATGCAAATGGCTGAGGGCCTTGCGGCACATTGTATCCTTTGACGGTAACTGTATATTCGCCTGTAGTTGGAGTTGAAAGATATACATTTTCCACGTTGTTAATGTGGTCGTAATTGGCACAGCTTGTGCTACCTGTATTTTGTACGAAGCAGTTGCCTTTGTAGAGTTCGCCAGTTGGGGCTTTTACTTCAAGATCGAGGTCATTAACCAATTGCTTGCCAGCTTGAACGGCGCCTTGGTAATCGCTCCAGACAAGAGATATCTTAAGAGGTTTGCCGGCTTCGGCCTTGACGCGGTAGGAGATAGAATCGTTTGTTTTGATACCTGCGGTGTTGTCGATGAAGCTATTGGTTCTTCCGTCAGTAGGGGTGAGTGAATTCACGAGGTTAACGCGTCCCCATCCTGTCTCTCTGCTCATCCACCCATATCCTACATCTTCAGCTCCGTTAATGAGCGTAGCTTTGATGAGCGCAGAGGAAGGCGTTACATGCTTGTTCTCGGTATAAAATTGACGAACGATGGCTGCCGACCCTGCAACAGCTGGTGTGGCCATGGAGGTGCCGGTCATGTTGGTGTAGTACTGATTTGGATTTGCAGGTCTAGTTGAAGCTGAGGAACGAACGGAAATAATTGAGGTACCTGTAACAACGAGGTCAGGCTTGACTCTTCCATCTACTGCATATCCTCTGCTGGAGCTTGGGGCAATTTGATTCGGATTTGTTTTTTGAAGATTACCAACCGTGATGGTGTTTTTGGCATTGCCAGGTGAAGAAATGGTGTTGTTCCCGCTGCCATCGTTCCCTGCGGCGAACAATACGGTGAAGTCTTTATTCTTGAATGTATATTCATCAGCACGAGCAGAGTTGGAATTGTAGGAGTAGTTGAAGCGTGCGCCCCAGGAGTTTGTATGGATGAACGTGCCTTGCTGCTTCGCAGAGCCGAACAAGTCGCGCAGGTCGCCTGGGCAGATAGAAGTACCGCCGCAGCCGATTGTTTGGAAGAACAGTTTGGCGCCATAGGCAACGCCTTTATATTTCCCATTGGACATTGCTCCTGTGCCGAGCACGGTACCGGCTACATGAGTGCCATGACCAATTGTATCCTCCCATGTTCCTTCGGGGTTAGGAACAGGTGTCTTATGCAGCTGACCTTCAAAATCCTTATGGAGTGTGTTTAGATTACCGGAATCCAAGCCGCTGTCGGCTACGGTAACCACTTGACCTTTTCCAGTCAATCCCTTGCTCCATACGCCATTCGACGTAGCAGCCCCAACTTGATTAGTAACGAAGTCGTTGAAAATCTCATCGACGGGCTTAGATTCGACGAAGGTGACATCCGGCTGATTAAGAACAAGCGGGAGTGTTTCACTGCTTATTACAGCTTCGATATAGCCTTCTTGCACATCGGTAACAGGGATGGCTTGCTGCTGAAGTGATTGGGCAACATCTGCCTCACTGCCCTTGAATACCGAGATGACATAGTTGCTTGGTGCAGTGTTTTCTGATGTGGAGAGGTTGCCGTTCTTCCATTCCGGCTGAAAGAGGGTGACTCTGTAAATCTGATCATTTGCGGCGAGGGTGCCGGCTTGTTGCGGGTTCATGCGTACGAGATAAGCATAGTCAGGGAGATAGTCTCCGAGTTCCGCTCCAGCCTGTTGCAGGAGCTGTTTGGAGGAATCTGTGATGACGTCGTTGAATTGAACAACGTACAATTGGCGTTGTGTGCTTTCTTCATCAAGCTGCAGTCCGTAGTTTTCATTTTCATTCTGGAGATTGACGGTGCCTGTTCGCAAGTAGAGAAGCTTCTCGGTTGAGTTGTTCGCGGGGGCCTCATAGGCTGACACCGCTGGTGACATCAGGCTGATTGCCATGGCAATCGACATGATCATTGAAAGCACTTTTTTGTTGTTTTTGTTCGCCAAATGCTATTCCTCCTCGGTATAAAAGGTATAGTCTAGTCTGACAAAGCTGGTTTTTAACGAATAACCTCACCTCCAAAATGCTAGATGTACACTTTACCCAATTACCATTTGTATAAAGCAATCATAATAGTTTCAGAACTGGGTAAAAATGTATGAACCCATTTTATAAAAATTAATGAATTAATTCAATAGTTTTACTGTGATTTCCAGAAATTTTTTTTTGATTCTAGTATGTTTGGAATCATACAATTTCAATTTCAATATAGGGGGAAAATGATTCATTTATATCTAAAAACACGAACGAGTATTGATAAATATTATTAAATGTTCGGAAATAGAGTTGACAGTGAGGCAGGGTGACGATACAATGTGAGTAGATAATCTAATAACGCAATACTTTTTCGTATAATCTCGGGAATTGGCCTGAGAGTCTCTACGAGATCACCGTAAATGATCTGGCTACGAAGAGGAATGGCTTTCCGGATGAATCGATATCAGATTTGTCTTGTACGCTCTGCTGCCCATAATCTGTGTGCAATGACAGGATGGGAACTTGCTATGCATCCATATAGCGGGCAGTGCGAGTAGGAAATGCCTTACTTTTCGACGCCAGAACTCGGGAGCACAACCTGAGTTCTTTTTTTGTGCTCATACAGGTTGCTAGGGGAAACAGAAGCAGCAGTAAACACACATTCATGGAATGTCATGGGGAGGATGTTACACACATGGAGCGCTTCTTCAAAGTTAAGGAGAACGGTTCGACAATCAGTACGGAGATTATGGCAGGGATTACGACCTTTATGGCGATGGCGTACATTTTGGCCGTTAACCCGAACATTCTAACGGCTTTCGGCAAGACCGGCATGGAATGGTATCCCGTATTTCTTGCAACAGCTATTGCAGGCGGTATTTTCACCATTGCGATGGGGATCTTCGTTAACTTCCCGGTTGCCTTGGCACCAGGGATGGGGCTGAATGCTTACTTTGCAACTGTAGTCGTATCGACTGCCGGCTCGGAACATCCGATCACATGGCAAATGGCTTTGACGGCTGTATTTATTTCCGGGATTATTTTCTTCCTGCTTACGATTACACATGTACGTCAAATGCTGCTTGAAGCAGTTCCTGATGCACTGAAGCATGCGATTACTGTCGGCATCGGGTTGTTCATTACGATTGTCGGCTTGAAAAATAGCGGGCTGTTGTCCGTGTCCGTTGAGACCGTGAATGATATTCCTAAGGGTACATTCACACCGCTTCAAGGATTTGAAACAGTATTCGGCTTAGGCAGCTTCTCCAATCCTGATGTGCTGCTTACGATTATCGGTTTGGCACTTATTTCAGTTCTAATGATTTTGAACGTACGCGGCGCGATTTTGTTCGGCATCTTGGGAACAACAGTCGTTGCTATCTTGATGGGGCGCGTTGATTTCAACTCGCTGAATGGTGCAAGATGGGTTCCTGATTTGACTCAATTGAGCTTCTTCGAGTTCGATTTCGCTGGCATCATGGGCGTGGGTATCGTATCTATCATCCTGACGTTCACATTCGTTGAACTGTTCGATACATTTGGAACATTGGTTGGTACAGCCAACCGTGCTGGATTCATGAAAAATCGTGAAGAAGGCAACAAGCGTGTAGGGAAAGCGATGTTCGTCGACTCTGTTGCGGTAGCGGGCGGAGCGGCACTTGGCACAAGCACCGTGACTGCATTCGTAGAAAGCTCCGCGGGTGTAGCCGAAGGCGGACGCACAGGACTTACGTCAGTAACGACAGGGATTTGCTTCTTGTTGTCCTTGTTCTTGGCTCCGGCAGTTGCTTTGATTCCAGGCCCTGCAACAGCAGCAGCCCTTATCGTCGTTGGTGTATTGATGATGCAAGCCGTTACGGAAATCAATTTCAAAGACTTGGTGATTGGGATTCCGGCATTTATGACGATTGCGTTCATGCCGTTCACGTACAGCATTGCGAACGGTATTTCCTTCGGCATTCTTGGTTATGTTCTGCTGGCGTTCGTAGCGAACGTATTCGGCAAAGGTGAGAAATATAAGATTCACTGGCTTATGTGGGTTCTGTTCGTACTGGTTATTGTCCGCTATGTAGCAATGGGCGGGCACTAGGGTTCGCTTTTGATCACGAAGTGGAACTGAGGGTAACTCGGCATCGAATCTTGCATTCACCCTTCGAACAGCATATGCTTTCGACGTATGTTTCCTTACGGAAACATTGTAGCTGCTCATGTAGTTTCAGCTACATTCCGCTGCTCCTTACAAGTTTTGCATCGCAAAACTCGCTTCGGAAGCATCGGCTTCGGGTTCAAGCAACCTTCTCGGTGCTGAAAAGCGAACTTTTGATCACTTACAACACGAAATACTCAACTTAGAATGGCATCAGGGGGATGGGACTTCATGAAAAAACTAGCGTTAACACTTGCATTCGTACTTTCGATGGGCACGCTACTGGCAGCCTGCGGCGGAGACAAAGCGGCTGAAGGCGGCAAGGAAGCGCCGACGGAATTGGTCATCTCGACATGGGGATTTGCCGAGGATGCGATGAAGAAGAACGTGTACGAACCGTTCGAGAAAGAGTATAACGTTAAGATCGTGACGGAAATCGGGAACAACACGGATCGCTTGAACAAAATTCGCCAAGGCAGCTCGAAGGTAGACCTGATCTACTTGTCTGATTACTATGCACTGCAAGGTGCGGAGGAAGGCTTGTTCGAGAAAATCGATCGCAAAAACATTCCGAACATCGAGCAGCTATATGGTATCGCCAAAGCGCCGATCGGTGAGGACTATGGCCCAGCGCATACGGTAGCGCAGCTTGGGCTTGCTGTAAACAGCGATGAAGCAAAAACGCCGATTGAATCATGGAGCGACCTGTGGAAGCCTGAATTAAAAAATAAAATTGCCCTGCCAAACATTACGATTACGACAGGGCCTATGATGATGGATTTTGCGTCGAAGGTAGCGGGCAGCAAAGACATGGATACGGAAGCGGCTTTCAAAGCGATGAAAGAAATTAATCCTGGCGTCGTGAAGTATTACTCCAAGTCCGCGGATTTGGTAAATATGTTCGCACAAGGTGAAGTTGTAGCTGCGCCAATGCAGGATACATTCTTGGGCAGCCTGACGGAAGCTCTGCCATCCGCCAAGTACGTAACGCCAAAAGAAGGCGCGTATGCGCTGTTGAACACGGTCAACATTGTAAAAGGCTCGAAACATAAAGAGCTGGCAGAAAAGTTCATTAACTGGCACTTGAGCAAGCAAGTACAAGAAGCGAATGCCAAGGCTCGCGTCGATTCGCCAACGAACAAAGAAGTGAAGCTGACAGCTGACGAGGCAAAAGGCTTAACATATGGCCCAGATGTCGTTGAGAACCTAAAGACGCTTGACCTTCGTAAAGTGAACAAAGAAATGAGCGGTTGGATTGACCGCTGGAACCGTGAAATCGAGTAAAGTCCAAAATAGCGAATGTTCAAAAACGTATACGTTGCAGCAGGGAAGACGACTTCATGGCGACAAGGTACTTTTTTGAACTTCCTCAGAAAGAGGAGGGCTGCCGTTTATCGCACCCTCCTTTTTTATTCCCAACAGCAGTCAGGAGGCTGGTATTATGCTGCAGAAGAATACCGCTAACTCGAAGCAGATTCCCGTCATTATGGATGTAGATACGGGCGTAGATGATGCACTCGCATTAGCGTTAATTTGGAAAAGCAAGCAAGTAGATCTTGTTGGCGTGACGACAGTGAACGGTAATGTCTCGCTCTCACAAGCAACGTTAAATACACGGAAAGTTATGCATATGCTGCAACAATTGGACGTTCAAAATGAACGGTTGAATGCAGGAGAGGGCAATGGAATAGCCGATCTCTCCATCCGCAATGTTCCAATCATTCCGGGGGCCAACGAGCCATTGATGCGCTCCACATTTTTCGAGCACGCCGTGCACGGCAATGATGGCTTGGGAGGAGCGCTATCCGATACGAGTCCACCGGAGCTGGAGGAAGGGCTGCCGCATGCAGCACAGTTCATCATTGAAGAAGCGAAGAAGCGTCCGGGTGAGCTGACACTTCTGATGACAGCGCCGCTCACCAATCTGGCAATTGCCTTGCGGGCATGCCCTGAATTGCCGCAGCTCGTTAAGCGGGTTGTCGTGATGGGGGGCGCGGTGCAAACGTTCGGCAACGTTACGCCGGTGGCGGAATACAACATCTACGTTGACCCGGAAGCGGCCAAAATGGTGCTGCACGCGGGCTTCGACCTGACCCTCGTCGGTCTGGATGTGACGCGTCAGGCGCTGCTGCGGCCAGAGCATTTGGAGAAGCTCGATTCCACACCGCTTGGAGGTTTTGTCCGTACATGTACGGCACAGTACATGGAGCGTTACCGAATGCGCAACGGTGTAGAGGCGTGCGCGATGCACGATCCGCTCGCTGCCTATATCGCGATCGACACCAGTGTCGTCAAGATGCGCCGCTATTATGTGGACGTTGAGACACGAAGCGACCTGTGCGACGGGCAAACTGTGTGCGACGTTCAGAATCGCCTTGGCCGGGAGCCAAATGCAAATGTATGTGTAGAGGTAGATGGAGAAACGTTCATGGATCGTTTTATCTCCGTATTGCAAGCTTAGACATCAAGAGAAACAGGAGACGAACTGATGAAAAAACCATTCGTATGGCTGCTGCTTCCGGGACTCGTATTCTTGACCTTGTTCATGATCATCCCGATTTTTATGACGATTGGCTCAACCTTCTTCCGTGAAGGACATTTTACAATTGACGGTTATGTAAAGCTGCTCGGTGATCCATACATGCTGAAAATATTGGGCACTACGCTGCAGGTCAGTGTCGTCACAACATTTGCCTGCATTTTGATTGGATTCCCTGCTGCTTACTATATTTCAAGACAGAGGGCTCGCATCAAAGGAATCCTGCTGGCGCTCGCAATCTTCCCACTCATGACGAGTGCGATTGTGCGCTCCTTCAGCTGGATGGTCATTCTCGGCAAGAACGGCTTGGTGAATCAGCTGTTGACCAGCATTGGATTGATTGATGAGCCGTTAAAAATCATGTATACGCCAACCGCAATGATGATCGGTCTCATTCATCTGTTTTTACCGCTTATGATTATTTCCCTCGTTGGTGTTATGGAGAACATTGACGGCGACCTGTTGAATGCTTCATCAAGTCTTGGCGCATCACGCATGAAGGGCTTTATGACCGTCATCGTGCCGCTGTGCGTGCCGGGTCTTATCGTCGGCAGCATTCTCGTATTCGTTGGCAGTCTAACGGCGTATACGACGCCGCAACTGCTCGGCGGCAAGCAGCGAGTCGTCGCCACGTTCCTGTATCAGAATGCAATGACGCTCAACGATTGGGATATGGCTTCGATTATTGCGACCGTCATGATTGTCGTTACTTTCATCATTATCGGTCTTATGAATCAGCTCGCTCGCAAATTGAATCCGAAGGGATAACGGGGGTTAACTTCTTATGAAAGAACAACATCGCGGACTCGCCGTATTTACGGGATTGGTGTTTCTCTTTTTGCTCGGGCCGCTCATCATTATTATGGCAACGTCTTTTGGAGAGGGTTCGGTACTGAAGTTCCCGCCAGAAGGCTTCTCGTTGAAATGGTATCGCAATATTTTTGATGTCGAAATGTTTTTGTCCACGTTCAAAGTTACGATCATCGTCGCGCTGGTCGGCAACCTGATTGCGCTTTTGCTCGGCGTTCCTGCTGCTTATGCGCTAAGCCGCTATCAGTTCAAGGGCAAGGGACTGCTCAATGCAATCTTTATTTCGCCGATTTTGATTCCTGGGGTCGTGCTCGGCTTCACGATGCTGAAGTATTTAGTTGTGAAATTCGAATTGCCCGTCTATACAAGCTTGCTGATCGGGCACATCGTGCTCATGCTGCCATTTATCATTCGCGTCATTGCATCGAGCTTGGCGAACTTCGACTATTCCGTTGAAGAAGCGTCCATGAGCTTAGGTGCGAGCCGGTTGCAAACATTCTTTACGGTTGTACTGCCTAACATTCGTTCCGGTCTTATCGCGGGTGTTCTGCTCGCGTTCCTGGAATCGTTCAACAACGTAGATATTTCCGTGTTCATGACAGGACCAGGGGTCAGCACGCTGCCAATTCAAATGCTGACATACGTCGAAAATTACTTTGACCCGACGATTGCTGCGATTTCGGTGCTGCTAATGGTCATTACAGCATTGCTTATGTTCTCCATTGAACGCTTAATGGGACTCTCCTACTTCACGAAAAATAACTAGCATACATCGGAGGCCAACGATCATGGAATTGCTATCTCTTCAAAATATATCTGTTGCATACGAGAAAAACCTGATCTTGAAAGACTTCAACTTGAGCCTGAATGAAGGCGAGCTGATTTCTTTGCTCGGTCCATCGGGCTGTGGCAAGACGACAACATTGCGGCTGATTGCTGGCTTCCTGGAAGCAAAGGACGGCAAGTTCCTGTTCCAAGGTAAAGATTATACAAGGGTACCGGTGAATAAGCGCAACTTCGGTTTCGTATTCCAGAGTTATGCGCTGTTCCCGCACATGAGCGTATTTGACAATGTCGCATACGGTTTAAAGCTGCGCAAGGTGGACAAGTCGTCCATCGCGAAGCGCGTGCATGAGATGCTGGAGGTTGTAGACCTGAAAGGCTTCGAAAAGCGATTCCCCGGGGAACTGTCCGGTGGGCAGCGCCAACGCGTCGCGATCGCCCGCGCGCTCGTCATTCAGCCGGATCTGCTCCTGTTCGACGAACCGCTCAGTAACCTGGACGCGAACCTGCGCGTCAATATGCGCGTAGAAATTCGCCGCATTCAGAAGCAGCTCGGGATTACAAGCGTGTATGTATCTCACGACCAAGAGGAGTGCTTCTCCATCTCAGATAAAGTTGCCATCATGAACAAAGGCGTCATTGAGCAACTGGATGCGCCAGCAAACATTTATAAATACCCGGCTACGGAATTCGTTGCCCAGTTCATCGGCTTCAACAACTTCATTGACATTGGCGAAATGCATGATGATGGGAGAGCCATTATGATACATGGCGCAGAAGGGACGAGAATGCAGGTCATCCATCGCTCGGGCCATCCATTATCCAGCTCGATGAAGGGCGCTATTCGTCCGGATGATCTCCTGGTAGTTACGGATAGCGAATGTACGGCCGGGATTGGCGGCTTAACGGCTGAGGATGTGGAAGCGGGACGGAACCTGATTGCCGGTCAAGTTAAAATCAGCACCTTCCTCGGTCGCAGCTATCAATACATCGTCGAAACGCCGCTCGGCGAATTCACGGTAAATCGCGAAATGGAGACGCCGTTCGAACGCGGTACAGCCGTGAAGCTTGTATTGCCGAAGGAAAAGGTCGTATTGGTGAGAAGTTCAAATTAATAGTACATGTTCAAAAAAGACGCTTTTCAGCACCAAGAAGGTTGCAAGAACTCGAAGAAGGAGCAGCGGAGTGTAGGCTAGACTACATGAGCAGCGGACTTCGAGAGTGAATGCAAGATTCGACGCGGGGCTACTTCCCGTATCACTTCGTGATCAAAAGTGTTTTTTTTGAACTACCTCTATACCAACGAAGGACAGCGAGGAGTGGAAACGTGAAGATAGATTTGTTGGTAACGAACGTCGGTGTGTACAACGTGTATTTGAAACGATTCATACAAGGCAATGCCGCCATTAAGGATGGGCGATTCCTCTACATTGGTGCTCGCGGAATGGATACATTCGAGGCGGCTCAGATCGTGGACGGAACGGGTAAGTATATGATTCCAGGCCTCGTCGATATCCATCTTCATATTGAGAGCACGATGGTTACGCCCCAGACGTTCTCGCATGGCCTTATTCAAAACGGAGTCACGACGATTGTATCCGAGCCGCATGAGATGGCGAACGTGTTCGGCGTTGAAGGCGTGAAGGAAATGATCAATGCAAGCAAGGGCTGCACGGCGGACATCTTATATGCAATTCCGAGCTCGGTGCCTGCAACGCCGCTGGAGACTACAGGCGGGGAAATTGACATTGCGGATATTGATGAGCTGCTGAAGGATGAGCGGGTTGTATGCTTGGGAGAGATTATGAACTCGGTCGATGTTCTGCGCGATCCGGACTGTAAGACGAACCGCATCCTGAACCATATCCGCACCAATTATCCGAACCTCGTTATCGAAGGGCATACGCCAAAGAAGCTGGTTGATCTGGAATTGGCACGCTTCATGTTTGCGGGAGTAGACTCCGATCATACCGAGCAGGCCGTGGACAGCATGCGCGATCGGATGGCGAACGGCATGTTCCTGGAGATTCAGGAGAAGTCGATGACACCGGACATTATGGATGTACTCATTCATGAGGATGTTGCAGAGCTGTTCTGCTTCGTAACGGATGACGTCATGGCGGATACCTTCGTTCAGGACGGTCATTTAAATCATCTAGTCAAAAAGGCGATAGCAATGGGCATGAAGCCAGAACGCGCGATTTATGCGGCGACGTATACGCCAGCCAGACGGATGCGCTTGTACGATCGCGGCGCAATTGCACCGAATAAAGTGGCGGACTTCGTGCTGCTCAGCGACGTTGAGCAATTCCGCATTGCATCGGTATACAAGCACGGCTGTTTGGCTTATGAGGCAGATACAGACTATGTGCAAGAGCGCGAAGAGCGCCAATTTCCGCCTCATTTCTATGAGAGCGTGAAGCTGCAGAAGCTTACGACAGAAGATTTCCGGGTAGCTGCAGAGGCTGCTGATGGCGAGTATCTCTGCCGCGTTATGCAGGTGTTGAACGGAACGACGAATACAAAGGAACTGCATGAACCGGTACGTGTAGCTGATGGGGAATTGAAGTGGCAGGAAAGTCCGTATGGGTTAATTGCTACCTTCGAACGTTATGGCAAGAACGGCAACCGTGCTTATGGATTCATTACGGGCAACACGATTAAGCGCGGAGCGATTGCGACGACGTATTCCCATGACAATCACAACCTGCTTGTCGTAGGTCATTCACAGGCAGACATGGCGCTTGCGGCCAATACAGTCATTGCGGATCAGGGCGGCTTCTGTGTCGTTGATGATGGCAAGGTGATTGCACATATTCCGCTGCCTGTAGGCGGCATTTTGTCAGAGGAGCCATTCGAAGAGTTCGGACAAGCCGTGAAGCGGCTGCGCGAGGCGATGGAATCACTCGGCTACGAGCATTACAATCCGATTATGTCGCTGTGTACGCATTCCTTGCCGGTAAGTCCGGCGCTGAAGCTAACGGATTTGGGATTGATTGATGTTCATGCTGGACAGGTTGTTCCTCTGATCGTGGAAAAAGCCTGAATCGTATTGGCTGCTAGGGAGTCTTTTATAGGTAGAAGAGTCGTAGGGGTTGTTGAATCCTTACGACTCTTTTCGTGTCTAAGCTAAACTATCGACTATGAAATTTGCTTGTAGGATCATTCCTGTCAGTTTACCGCAATTGTGTAGAATCTCCCGAGACCAATTGTGGCTGGAACACGATCTTTTGCTTTGGCATGTCCGGAGTGTCTGCTTGACGGAGCAGCAATTGAATCGTTTCCTTGGCCATATCGGGAATTGGCTGTGCAATCGTCGTGAGACGCGGCACAACGATTTGAGATAGGATTGTATCGTCGAATCCGATGATGGACAAGTCGTTAGGAACCTGCAAGCCGATCTGGTGAGCAGACTGCATAGCTCCAACGGCTAGCAAATCGTTGCAGGTGAATATCGCAGTCGGACGGGAAGGCTGCTCCAGTATTTGATTTGCGCCGGAACATCCTTCTGCGACAGACGAGTGGACGACTGTGATCCATTGTTCGTTCGGCTCGATTCCTGCATCCTTCATCGCTTGCTTGGCGCCGCGAACCCGATGCTCTCCGCTTGGGCTGTCCTCTGTAATGATGCCGATATCGGCATGTCCTAACTGGAGCAAGTGGCGAATCGCTTCGTAGCCGCCTTTAAAGTCATCCACGGTCACGGTGTGCATGGTCAGGGATGTGATGTCTTTGGAGAATAGCACGATGGGGAGACTTTCGGTAATATAGTCTTCAAGATGCGACCATTTCGTAAATTGGCAGGCAATGATAAGTCCGTCAATTTGCTTGCGCTGCAGAAGGGAAATATAATTCATTCCTTTATCATCCTTATTGTCTGTGCTGCACATGACAATACTGTATCCGGCGGCTTGTGCTTGATCCTCGAGATTGCGGGCAACCTCAGCGAAGAAGGGGTTGGCCAGATCGGAGATAAGCAGGCCGAAGGTGGACGTTTTCTTCCCGGTTAACGCGGAAGCAACTACACTTGGCTGGTATTGCAGTTCTTTCATAATATGAAGGACGCGCTCACGCGTTTTGACACTGATATTGCCTGTTTGATTGACGACCTTCGATACGGTGGCAATGGATACGCCAGCCGCCTTGGCTACGTCGTAAATAGTTGATTTCATAGATAACTCCTCATCGTTCTTCGCACTTCTTGCGTATGTCTTCTCTTTATTTCTCATTATACAACAAAAGGAGAATGGACTACGCCATTCTCCTGTAAGAGACTGCTCGAAATAAGCGGCAGCATCACTTTTTTTCAAATAGCCATTCGTGTTCGGGATCATTGTGGAACTTCCATGTACGCACAGGGCCCGCCATTACGTTTAAATAATAGGAATCGTATCCTGGAGGCGCGGATACCGGGTGGTATCCCTCAGGAACTAGGACAACGTGGCGATGCGGCACGGCTATCGTCTCATTCAGCGAACGGTCGTCATTGTATACGCGCTGCATAATGAACCCTTGCTCAGGATTGACTTCATGGTAATAGGTTTCTTCCAAATAAGATTCATGCGGCAAATTTTCCTGATCGTGCTTATGCGGCGGATAGCTGGACCAATGGCCGCCTGGCGTGAACACCTCTACGACGAGCAGGCTGTCCGCCTCTTTTTGTTCCGGCAAAATATTATGGATATGCCGCTCAATGCTGCCGGAGCCGCGTGTTTCTACACCGACATCATCAGGTGCGATGACGCGAGCGGGATATGTTCCTTTGCCGGGGGCCGCACAGACAGCCAGCTCCAAGGCCGTCTCGGCCTGAACGGTATATCGATCATAGTTCGGCACATAAACCGAATACGGAGGAATGCGTTCAAATACACTCATGCGCTGTCCAAGCATACCGAATGATTTTTTCGAAGTGCTGACCTCAGCCTTCCCGCTCAGCAGGACAAGGCATACTTCCTGCTCATTTGTATCGTTTTGCAGTGTTTCGCCCGGCTGCAGCGAATACAGCTCGAATCCTACGTACTTCCAGCCTGCGCTTTGCGGCGTAACGGAAATGACCCTGCCTTGCTCATCTCTTGGTTGTGGCGATACGAGTAATTTAGACATAAAGGCGGCCTCCTTGCCTAAGTTGAGAATAGTTTTTGTAAATACAAATCCTATATTTTAATGGGCTAACTTAACAGGCAGCCCGCTGCGCAGCGACTCTTTGGCCGCTAGTGCGATGCGTTCCGCCTGCAATCCGTCGTTGGCATCACAGACGACTGGGCCATCGTGCATAATAGCATGGACGAAGTCCTGAACCTCCTGGATATAGGCCTGCGTGTAGCGTTCGATAAAGAAGTGCAGCGGCTTGTCCATATGAACGCCGCCAGCCGTCGCAACAACCGCTGTAGAAGGACGGTCATTCTGTGTTGAGACACAGCCGTCAGAGCCGAATGCCTCCAGACGCTGATCATACCCGTACACGGCCTTGCGGCTGTTCTCGATAATGCCGAGCGCACCGTTGGCAAAGCGCAGACTAACAATGGCTGTGTCGATATCATTCAATTCCCCGATTTTCGGATCGACCAGATTCGCGCCTTGCGCATATACCTCAACGACCTCGCTTTGCATGACATAGCGAGCCATGTCGAAGTCGTGAATGGTCATATCAATGAACAACCCGCCGGACTTGGCGATATACTCTGCCGATGGCGGCTCTGGATCGCGCGACGTAATGCGCAGCAGGTGCGGGGCTCCGATGCCTCCGGATTGTACGACGTCACGCGCTTTTTTGAAATTATGGTCAAAGCGGCGGTTAAAGCCGACCTGCATTTTTACGCCAGACTTCTTAACCGCGGCTAATGCTTTCTCTGTCGTTTCGATCGAGAAGCTGACAGGCTTCTCACAGAAAATATGCTTGCCGGCTTCGGCAGCCTCGCGAATGATGTCTGCATGCGTGTTAGTCGGTGAGCAGATAAATACCGCTTGAATATCCGGGTCATGCAGAATGTCATGATAATCATTCGTGACAACGGGGATTCCATGTGCGGAAGCCCATTCGTTCAACCCTTCCGTATAGACGTCTGATATTGCACGAACGCGGATATTGCTCATTTGTTGAATATGGCTGGCATGCAGCTTTCCAATTCGTCCGGCACCGATGATTCCTACTTGCAGCATAATAATCCCTGCTTTCTCTGAGTGTGATCGAAATTGTTCTGTATAAGGAACAGTAAAACGACTTACTAGGCAAAGTAGGGAAAGCGCTTAACTCATATTTTAACTATAGGCTATGTTCCAGAGGTTGGCAAGGTAAAAAATCAATAATTGAGTTGGATTTCGCTGTGTAACAGGGAAAATGGCAAGTTATTTTAAATAGGAAAAGAAGATGTGCAAGTGAAAAAAAGAACTTAATAAATCATCAAAAAAGCGTTTACATTACCAAATTGGTGTGCATATAATTAGCTACAAGGTAAGCGCTTAACTCAACTCGCAACAGAAAGAGACTGCATCATAGCGGCCTCAGTCCTGCAGAAAGAGGGCATGAGGCAGAGAACATGGAGGTGCTGACTGGATATGAGTACACTATCATTCCCTAAGGATCGGCCATTCGACTTGATTGCTATCGGAAGACTGTGCATCGATCTAAATGCGAACGAAATCAATCGGCCAATGGAGGAGACAAGAACGTTCACGAAGTACGTGGGCGGATCTCCAGCCAACATTGCAATTGGGGCGGCACGCCTCGGCATGAAAAGCGGATTCATCGGCAAGCTGTCCGATGATCAGATGGGCCGTTACATACGACAATATTTGAACGATCAATCGATAGATACGTCACAGCTTGCTGTAGATGATACGGGAGCGATGACAGGATTAGCCTTTACTGAAATTAAAAGTCCTACGGATTGCAGCATTCTGATGTACCGTGATCATGTAGCGGATCTCCTCCTGAAGCCGGAAGAGGTATCTGAGGAATATATCAAGCAGACGAAGGCGCTGCTCATATCAGGAACGGCGCTCGCTGCGAGCCCGTCACGCGAGGCGGTATTCATTGCCTTGGAATATGCGCGCAAGCATGGGGTATTCGTATTTTTCGATCTAGACTATCGCCCGTACACCTGGAAAAATGTTGCGGAAACCTCGATTTATTATCAGCTTGCGGCGGAAAAATGCGACTTTATCATTGGGACGCGCGAAGAGTTCGATATGATGGAGAAGTTCTCTGGTCAGCAAGCGGACGATCGATTGACTGCAGCGAAATGGTTCGGGCATCACGCGCAGGTTGTGCTCATTAAGCATGGATCGGAAGGCTCGATTGCCTATACAAAGGACGGAGAAGCGCATAGAGGGGGCATTTTCAAAACGAAGGTGCTCAAGACGTTCGGAGCGGGCGATTCCTATGCGTCTGCCATGATTTATGCGTTGATGCAGGGTTGGGATTTGCCGCGCGCGATGGAATACGGCAGCGCTTCGGCAGCCATCGTTATCTCGCGCCATAGCTGCTCAGACGCGATGCCAACGACCGCAGAATTGGATGAATTCATTAGAAGCGCGGAGCGCGGGGAATAGAACTGATTACAGAATATAAGTCATATCAATATGGAGGAACGGTTCATGCTCGTTACACTAACGGAAATGATGCAGGGCTTGCCGGAACGCAATGCGGCCGTGCCAGCATTTAACGTATTTGGTTATGAGGATGCGTCGGCGGTCATTGCCGCAGCCGAGGAAGTTGGAGCGCCGGTCATATTGGCAACGAATAAGGTGGCGCTTCGCTATATGCCTCTTCAAGTATCAGGAGCTCTGTACAGAAGCTTGGCTGAGCGCGCAAAGGTACCGGTATGCATCCATTTGGATCACGGCGATGGATTCGAGTCGGCAGCCGAAGCAATTATGAGCGG
This sequence comes from Paenibacillus sp. B1-35, assembly GCF_050474385.1. Classification (NCBI taxonomy): domain Bacteria; kingdom Bacillati; phylum Bacillota; class Bacilli; order Caryophanales; family Paenibacillaceae; genus Paenibacillus; species Paenibacillus sp. B1-35. Next base: position 8,501 of record NZ_JBCHVJ010000004.1, on the reverse strand, counting down.
GTATACATCCATTATGTATGATGGCTCACAACTGCCGCTAGCAGACAATATCCGCAACACGCGGGAAATCGTGAAGCTGGCGCATGCCTGCGGCATTCCTGTCGAAGCGGAAATTGGCGCTGTTGGATATACGGATCCGTCCATGAATGTGGAGGCTAGGCTGACAGCGCCCGGCGAAGCGAAGGTCTTTGCTGAAGAGACTGGCGTCGATGCGCTGGCAGTGGCGATCGGTACGCTGCACCGGATGGAAGAGCAATCCGCGCCGATCGACTACGAACGGCTTGCGGAGATTGAGCGCGTCGTATCGGTACCGCTTGTACTGCATGGATCGACAGGTGTGAAGGACGATGATTTGCGCAGGCTTGCAGCCACACGTATCAGCAAGGTCAATATCGGAACGGCGCTTCGCATGGCATTCGGCAAGACGCTGCGCAGCGAAATGCAGGAAAAGCCGAATGAGTTCGATCGCGTTGCCTTATTCGCCCGCCCGATGGAGGCGGTGAAGGAAGCCGCCAAGCAGAAGATGCTGCTGTTGAATGCCCATCAAGCTTTGAACGTATAAAAGGAACGGTTTGTTAGGTTCACATCCGGATTTCAGATGTTCTTACTATATATGAAATGACGAGAGGAGAATGGAACATGACAGAAGCAATCACCATTCGCAACTATGTCGGGGGACAATGGAAGGAATCAACATCAGGCAGAACGGAACCGGTATACAATCCGGCTACAGGCGACATTATCGGACAAGTTCCGTTGTCCAGCATGGAAGAACTGAACGAAGCGGTAGCTGTGGCTGCGGAAGCGTTCCGCACATGGTCGCGAACTGCCGTGCCGCGCCGGGCGCGCATCATGTTCAAGTATCAGCAGCTTCTCGTTGAGCATTGGGATGAACTGGCCAAGCTGATTACGCTTGAGAACGGAAAAAATTTCAAAGAAGCATACGGCGAAGTGCAGCGAGGCATCGAATGCGTGGAATTCGCAGCCGGTGCGCCAACGCTCATGATGGGCAAGCAGTTGCCGGACATTGCAACCAACATTGAATCTGGCATGTACCGTTATCCAATCGGTGTCGTCGGCGGCATTACCCCGTTCAACTTCCCGATGATGGTGCCGTGCTGGATGTTCCCGCTAGCGATAGCTTGCGGCAACACGTTCGTGTTGAAGCCTTCCGAGCGCACCCCTCTTCTGGCTTGCCGTTTGGCGGAGCTCATGGAAGAAGCGGGCTTGCCGAAGGGGGTACTCAATATCGTCCATGGTGCGCATGATGTCGTGAATGGATTGCTTGATCATAAGCAGGTGAAGGCGATCTCCTTCGTTGGCTCCCAGCCAGTCGGCGAGTATGTGTACAAGCGCGGCACTGCCAACTTGAAGCGTGTGCAAGCCTTAACTGGAGCTAAGAACCACTCGATCGTAATGGAAGATGCGAATCTGGAGAACGCTACGACGCAAATTATCAATGCTGCATTCGGTTCGGCTGGAGAACGCTGCATGGCCTGCTCGGTCGTACTTGTGCAGGAATCGGTTGCGGACGAGCTTGTTGCACAGCTTGTGAAGGCTTCCGATGAGCTTATCATCGGCAATGGCGAACGTGATGATGTGTTCCTTGGACCAGTCATTCGCGAAGGTCATAAGGAGAGAGCGATTGGTTACATTGATGCGGGCGTGCAGGAGGGGGCCAAGCTTGTGCGCGACGGCCGCCAGGACGCAGAAACCAATGGCGAGGGCTTCTTCATGGGGCCGACGATTTTCGATGAAGTGACACAGCAAATGAAAATTTGGCAGGATGAGATTTTTGCGCCGGTATTGTCGATCGTGCGTGTGAAGGATATTGATGAGGCAATCGCTTGGGCGAATGAATCGCGCTTTGCGAACGGTGCCTGCATCTTCACGACGAGCGGCGCATATATGAGACAATTCCGTGAGCATATCGATGCAGGGATGCTTGGCGTGAATGTTGGTGTTCCTGCGCCGATGGCCTTCTTCCCGTTCTCTGGATACAAGGATTCCTTCTATGGGGATTTGCATGCGAACGGCACGGATGGAGTAGAGTTCTATACCCGCAAAAAAATGGTCACTACGCGCTGGTAAGGGATGGTGTTCGGGATGGAAACGATCCGTTTAACAATGGCGCAGGCACTCGTCAAGTTCCTCGATCAGCAGTATGTGGAGTTTGACGGTGTGGAGCAGCGCTTCATTAAAGGCGTATTTACGATATTTGGTCACGGCAATGTGCTTGGATTAGGCCAAGCGCTCGAAGAGGACTGCGGCGGCTTGGAAGTGTACCAAGGGCGCAATGAACAGGGGATGGCCCAAGCTGCCGTCGCATTTGCCAAGCAGACGCGGCGCAAGCAAATTTGCGCCTGCACCTCCTCGGTCGGGCCAGGCGCAGCCAATATGGTGACCGCTGCGGCAACGGCGACGGCGAATCAAATTCCAGTGCTGCTGCTTCCGGGAGACACGTTCGCCTCCCGCCAGCCTGATCCGGTGCTGCAGCAAATAGAGCAGCAGCATGATTTTACGATATCGACGAATGATGCTTTTCGTCCGGTAAGCAAGTATTGGGATCGAATCGTGCGTCCGGAGCAGCTAATGACGGCACTGATTCAAGCAATGCGGGTGCTGACCAACCCAGCCGACACCGGTGCCGTTACGCTGGCATTGCCGCAGGACGTACAGGGGGAGGCGTATGATTATCCCGTCTCCTTCTTCGAAAAACGGGTACATCGAATCGATCGGCGGCCTGCATCAGCAGCGCAGCTTGAGGATGCGGTTCGCCTGATCGCTCGCAAGCGCAAGCCGCTGCTTATCTGCGGCGGCGGCGTTCGCTATTCCGAAGCGGGAGAAGCTCTGGCGGCATTCGCGGAAGCCTTCCATATTCCTTTCGCTGAGACGCAGGCGGGCAAGAGCGCGGTCGCAAGCTCCCATCCGCTCAATTTGGGCGGCATAGGAGTGACAGGCAATTCGGCTGCGAATGCGATTGCCAAGGATGCTGATCTCATTATTGGGGTTGGCACACGTTTTACCGATTTTACGACAGGATCTAAGGAACTTTTCGGCAATCCCGATATGGATGTCGTGACGGTGAACGTCTCCGAATTCCAAGCGATTAAGCTCGATGCGACTCCGATTGTGGCTGACGCAAAAGTGGGATTGGAGGAGCTTCATCAGCGGCTTCAATCCCTAGGATACCGTTCAGCATATATAGGGGAGATTCAAGAAGCGCACGACGCTTGGGATAAGGAATGGCAGCGGTTGGCCGGGATTCATTACGTAGAGGGAACAGGCGCATTTACCCCTGAAATTGAGGGGCATTTGGATGAGGCACTGCCAGAATACGCGGAAGCGCTTGGCAGCTGCCTGACGCAGACACAGGTTGTGGCCGCCTTGAATCAACTGCTCGACGACAATGCGATCGTTGTGGGCGCAGCCGGCAGCCTTCCGGGGGATTTGCAGCGGATGTGGCGAGCGGAGACAACGCATTCGTACCATATGGAATATGGCTACTCATGTATGGGATACGAAATTGCAGGTGCGCTTGGTGTGAAAATGGCGGAACCGGAGCGAGAGGTATACGCTTTTACCGGTGACGGCAGTTACTTAATGCTTCACTCTGAACTACTGACGAGCATTCAAGAGGGACGGAAAATTAACGTTCTGCTATTCGACAATAATGGTTTCGGCTGCATTAACAATTTGCAGATGGGCAACGGCATGGGCAGCTTCGGCACGGAGTTCCGTTCGCGTAACCCGCATACGGGCAAGCTGGATGGGCCTCTTGTCAGCATCGATTTTGCGCTTAGTGCATCGGGGTACGGAGCCGTTACGTATTCGGTTCGCACCATGAAGGAGCTTGAACAGGCCGTGATGGCGGCTAAGCGCCAGAAGGAATCGACGTTGATCGATATTAAGGTGCTCCCGAAGACGATGACCCATGGCTATGATGCATGGTGGAACGTCGGTGTAGCGGAGGTGTCGGGCAAGAAAGCGATTGCGCAGGCCTACGATGAGCGGCGCCAATTCTTGAGCCAGGCACGACCATATTAGCCAATCCACTCGTATATTCGATGGCAAGTTCGACGGCAATAACTTTTATTAACATGTCACAGAGCAGGAAACAGCAGTAATGGAGCAGGCGGTAGATAGTCGGGCACAGCATTCCGTTAGGCGGATATCGGAATGTTCGATGTTCGGGTCGCTTGACGGACAGCAGAGGATAATAATCGGCAGACGATTTTTTCGAACATGACTTTGCGAGGTTATCGAGCTGCCCTTCCAAGCTTTGCCGCCTGACTCCATGAATCTTGATTATGACTTCTGGGGAGGTATGGGCATGTTTGCAACAGACAGTGTGAAGATTGGGATCGCTCCTATTGGCTGGACGAACGATGATATGCCTGAATTAGGCGGAGAAAATACATTTGAGCAGTGTGTGAGCGAGATGGCGCTTGCCGGGTTTACGGGGACGGAAATCGGCAATAAGTATCCACGTGATGTAGAAGTGCTGCAGAAGGCGCTGCACTTGCGAAACTTGGAGGTAGCGAGTGCCTGGTTCAGCGCGTACCTGACTGTAAAGCCGCTTGAAGAAACGGTAGAGGCATTTATTCAGCATCGCGACTTTTTGCATGCGATGGGCTCGAAGGTCATCGTTGTATCCGAGCAGGGGCACAGCATTCAGGGAGAAATGGATACTCCGCTTTTTGATAATAAGCCGATATTCAACGACGAAGATTGGAAGCGCTTAACTGAGGGGCTTCATCGATTGGGAGAGCTTGCTCGGGCCAAGGATATGCATCTTGTGTACCATCATCATATGGGAACTGGCGTTCAAACAACGGTGGAAATCGAGCGCCTGATGGCTAGCACAGATCCGGAACTGGTGTCCTTACTGTATGATACAGGCCACCTTGTATTTTCCGGTGAGGATCCCCTTTACATATTGAATCGTTTTATGGATCGAATCAAGCATGTTCACTTGAAGGATGTGCGCAAGGATGTAGCACGCCGCGTAATTGAAGACCAATTGAGCTTCCTGCAAGCGGTGAAGGAAGGGGTATTTACGGTACCCGGAGATGGATGCATTTCCTTCGAACCGGTGTTCCAATCGCTTGCGGCGGCTGGATACCGTGGTTGGATGTTGGTGGAAGCAGAGCAGGATCCTGCTCGGGCAAATCCGCTCGAATACGCAATGAAGGCCAGACAATACATTTTGCAGCAAGCAGGCGTATAACGGAGGGACGTATAGATGAAACAGGACAAGCAGATATCGGTAGGACTCGTTGGCTTAGGGAGATTAGGACGGCAGCATGCGGACAATTTGGCGCATCGCATCCCGAACTGCAAACTGATGGCTGTATGCAGCGTGAAGCCGGAAGAGGTGGAAGAGGCTCAGCAAGAGCTCAAAGTTCCTTACGGATACACAAATTATGAGGATATGCTGCGCAATCCAGAACTAGATGCGATATTTATCGCTTCTCCATCTGCGTATCATTGTGAACAGATTGAACAAGCGCTGGAAGCCGGGTTTCACGTATTTAGTGAAAAGCCGCTTGGGCTGTACATGGAGGAAGCGCTGCGCGTGCAGAAGGCTGTGCGCAAGCACCCGAATCAGGTGTTCATGCTTGGCTTTATGCGCAGATATGACCGCTCTTATGCGTATGCAAAGAAGCAAATTGAAGCGGGTGCTATTGGCGAACCCGTGCTGATTCGCTGCTATGGAATCGATCCGGCACAAGCGATGCCGGGCTTCATGCAATTTGCCAAGAGCAACTATAGCGGGGGCTTGTTCCTTGATATGGCGATTCATGATTTAGATTTGGCTCGTTGGTATTTGGGCGTAGAAGCGGAACGCGTGTGGGCGATCGGCGGCTCTCATCGATATACCGAGCTTGCGGAGCTGAACGATGCGGAAACCGGAGCGGCACTTGTTCAATTTGCAGGTAATAAGATGGGGATATTTGTCGCGGGGCGCAATTGTGCTCACGGCTATCACATCGAGACAGAAATTATAGGTACGCAAGGATCGCTGCGCATCGGAACTGTACCAGAGAAAAATCAAGTCATGATTCTCGATGATCGGGGTGTTGTGCGAGAGTGTGCAAATGGATTCCTTGAACGCTTTGAACAGGCTTATATGGATGAAGCAATTGAATTTGTACAGGCAATCCTCGAAGGAAGACAGCCAGAAGTAACGGTAGAGGATGGGGTGCTGTCGACCGTGCTTGGCTATGCATGCAAGGAGTCGTTTGAAAGCGGCCAACTGGTAAACGTTCAAATGCCTGCTGCCGTGACTGCCATCAAGTAAGAACAGGGGTTCTTACTCCTTCTCGGTGCAGCAGTCCCTTTTACTTGAACTAGCAAAGATAAGCACAAGATTTCTCTATGCATAGAGGAGGGCTTTCATGACTTACATCACGGTCATCACCTTTTTACTGTATACTGGAATTGTTGCCTGGTACTCTTGGTACAAGACGCGCAGTGTGGATTTGAACAGCTCGGATGGATATTTTCTGGGCGGGCGCAGCTTGTCAGGTGTTGTAATCGCTTTCTCACTGCTGCTGACGAACTTATCGACGGAGCAAATGGTTGGATTGAATGGGCAAAGCTATGCAACATCTATGGTTGTTATGGCTTGGGAGGTAACGTCACCGATCGCGCTCATTTTCATGGCATTTATCTTCTTGCCGCGTTATTTGAAGTCAGGGATTACGACAATCCCGGATTTTCTGGAACAGCGCTATGATTTGCGTACGCGCCAAATAATTTCAATTTTGTTCTTGCTTGGATATGCTGTTGCTTATTTGCCTACCGTGCTTTATTCTGGTGCACTTGTGCTTGATACGATTTTTAATATTTCGGCTCGATTTGATTTGAGTGATTTCAATATTATATTGGTTGTATCTCTTGCGATAGGGATTACGGGGATTGCTTATGTGGTTTTAGGCGGTCTGCGCGCATGTGCGCTTTCGGATACGTTGAATGGCGTCGGCCTTATTATCGGTGGTTTGCTCATTACCGTGCTTGGTCTTGTTGCACTTGGGGGAGGCAATTTGTTCGACGGTGTCAGCACATTGCTGCACAAAGAACCCGAGAAGTTGAATTCAATTGGGGACAGTTCTTCACCAGTTCCTTGGGTAACGATCTGTGCAGGTCTTCTCTTCAATAATTTATTCTATTGGTGTACGAATCAGGCGATTGTTCAGCGGACGTTGGGCGCCAAAAACTTGAAGGAAGGCCAAAAGGGCGTGCTGTATGCCGGCATGTTCAAAATTTTCGGAGCGTTCTATCTCGTCCTTCCGGGTATTATTGCCTATCATCTCTTTAACAATTCGCTTAGCAATGCGGATATGGCCTATCCATCGCTTGTTATTGAAGTTCTGCCGACGATTCTGTCTGGATTTTTTGCAGCCGTATTGTTCGGTGCGATATTGAGCTCCTTTAATGGGGCGCTCAACAGTTCATTAACCCTGTTTACCTTAGATATTTATAAGCCAATATTTAAACCAAATGCGACAGAACAGCAACTTGTAAAGGCAGGCAGAATCTTTGCCGTCGTGCTCGGTCTTATTGCGGTAGCTGTTGCACCCTTTATTTTGTATGCGCCTTCAGGGCTGTATTACTACTTGCAGGAGATGTTCGGATTTTATAACATCCCGATTATTGCCGCTGTCGTTGTTGGCTTCTTCAGCAAGAAGGTACCGGCGGTTGCGCCTAAAATCGCGTTGGCTGTCCATATTGTGCTCTATACCTTGTCCAAATTCTTTTTGGGTACGCTCAACTTCCTGTACATTTTAAGTGTATTGTTCCCAGTCTGCGTGTTAGTCATGCTGCTCGTTGGGAAATGGAAACCGCGCAAACAGGATTTCGAGCTGTTTGAATCAGGCAAGGTGGATTTGACGCCGTGGAAGCATGCGAAGGCATTTACCGTCGTCATGATATTGCTTATGATCGCTGTTTACATTCTATTCTCTCCATTAGGAATAGCTGCTTAATAACGGAATGTATAATCAGGTTTACGAATAAATGGGGTTGCTTGGTTAAACGAAAGAGGGATCATTCGGGCAGCCCCTTAATGAATCAACATATTTATTGCCTATAAGAAGCTCTATTAATAATAGAAGAAAGAGAGATGAAACTAGCAATGAAACAAAAAGTTTTGAATTAGGGGTTGCAATTCTTAACGAACCTATGGTATATTCTAATTCCTGCTTCGCTAAGAGGCGGGCAACAACAAATGAAAACAACTTTAAAAAAATAAGTTGAAAAAAGTTGTTGACTTCGAATGAACGAAGTGATAAGATATAAAAGTCGCCGCTGACAAAGTGGTGAGAAAAAGAAAGTAACTAAGAGATTGGTTACTGACTGAGATTGTTCTTTGAAAACTGAACAACGAGCAACGTTTGTGAATGAGGTAGCAATACCTCGTCAAAAGATATGAGCAGTTCAAACTTAACTTTAACGGAGAGTTTGATCCTGGCTCAGGACGAACGCTGGCGGCGTGC
>NZ_JBCHVJ010000003.1:0-570458 GCF_050474385.1 Paenibacillus sp. B1-35 | reverse complement strand
AGATGAATTGAATATAATTCCCGTCTTTATCCTTTATTAGAATTAAGTCGCCCACGGCATTAAAATATTGCCGTACCCCTGTTTTATAATTGGCAAGCTCATACGCAGACTTTTCATTTCCTATCTTGACATTCTCTGATTCGGAAAAGTTCAGATCATGAAAAGGATACCCTACAATATTAGATCCATCTATTCGATAAGTGCCCAAGCCGGAAATATAAAGGTACATCTGTCCGTCTACTCTTTTGAAATAGGAAATATCCCAAATCCACCCTTTTCCGAGCTTGAATCTGCCCTCTTCATCGGTTGATTGTTTCGTGATATTCTCCTTATAACTTTCCGGGTTGAAAGTAATATCGTTCTTGGCTCGAGAGCTGTCGTATACGCGTCGCAGCGCAAAATCTAAACCGTTGTATCCGGGCATGACCAGATCCGTTGTCTCCACGCGCAAGGAAGCGTCCACGGTTGAAATATGGTCGCTTTCCGAACCGACTGCATAAGGAGCTTGATCCAAGCGAATCGCTGTACGCTGCAGCGCGACCTTGTCGTATGGGCTATCGTCGCTCAGCAATCTCTTCGCTCGACGCAGGGTGTTGTATACTAGATCGGTAACCGATAATGGATCTTCTCCTCCATATACTTGATCCGTCACAGAGGTGGGGCCATATACAGCAGCAGTTACACTTGCATTATGAGCATGTAGGGGATCCGTAACTAGCGAGGGATACTGCTGTTCCATAAATTGCTCATACGATCCGCCCTGCTTTTGAAGAAGCAGCCCTTGATAAATATGATGAAGCGGGTAGCCTTTCACGATTTCATTGACCACCCAATCCCTTGCTACGCCAAACATTTCCGTAATCGAGGTGACGGTGATTAGCTCATCTGAGTCCGATAAGGTTTCATTTGCACCGTATACGCTAGAGGTGACGGTCATATTGGATGATCGGTTCGCAGACTTAGGAGTGTCTTGTGCTGATGTAGTAGGTATACTTGTAAACAATAGCGTACATGCAAGAATTATTGACAAATATCTCTTCAAGGCTAAATCCTCCACTTCATTTTTTGTTGAATCTATATTCTTTTTAATTTCGGATTTGCAATGTATACCTTGCCTTTTCCACTCGTTCCAGTCTCACTTAGATATGTTTCACCTCCCTGTCATATCGCTAATACACGTAGATTAAATTTGAGTTGGTGGCTGGTGTTTTGTACATTTCGCTTTCGATCTCAACAGGCTGTAATGCCCGATTCCAGACTTTCAACTCTGCTATATTTCCGTGAAATTGATAGTGGGTATCATTATCCCATCCTGATAAGTAAGCACGATCTGCAACATTTCGATTAGAAGCAGTCCCTATCTTCGCAAGAGTTTGTCGAACGCCATTGATATACAACTCATTTTTGTAAGTATCCCCATTCGTAAATATTGCAGATACGTGAACCCACTTATTAACTAGTGAATCCGATGAGGTTCCATACAAATCCCCATTGCCTGTATTGAAGCCAAATAATCGATCATTAAAGTACAAATCGTACGTGCTGTTAGCCCAGCTAAAGGGCATTTCGATTTGGTTCCCGTCCCATTTCATCCAAAATTGAACGGTTGTTTGCGCACCAGGACTCGGATCCGCTTGAATTCCTGATAATTTCATTTGTTGGAATCCGTTGAACTTCAGTGATTGTACAGGCTCATCTCTTAGCTTCCATTCTCCTACCAAATCTGCTACTGCTACAGGACTTTTCGAAAATACACTGCTTGAAATTTCGGGTTGCGTTAACGCCCTCTTCCAGATTTTTAGATCTGATATTTGACCTTTGAAGCGGTAATCTTCACTCCTTGCCCAGCCTGAAATATTCGCAGTGCCCGACACAGATTTAATTAGTGATTGACTCCCGTAGTGTTGTAACGATTGCTTTGTTCCATTTACATAGATTTCACTTTTTGTAATGTCCCCGTTGTGAAATATAGCCGTAATTTGAACCCATTTGTTCGCGATATTTTCGGCTGGAAATCCAAATAAATCCCCATTCCCCGTATTGAACCCTAATACATTACTGTTCAGCCAAAGTGTATATCCCGAGTCCCAGCTAAATGGCATCATATTGTCTTGACCTGTCCAGTTCATCCAAAATTGGACGGTTGTTTTGGCATTTTCAGCGCCGTTAATTCCATAGGCATTGATTGCAACTTTTTCTTTGCCTGTAAACGTCTTTTTATCTGCGGGAGTGTAACTATTATCTGCAATGTTTACAGTAGATTTTCGAATCAGGTTGCCATTTGGGTCATATTCATAAATAACGTTGTTTCCTGCAAAGCTCGTGCCAGCCGGCAACATTATCATAAGAATTATAAGTAGTGACGATATTATCGTTCTCATATGATACCTTCCTCATCATTAAATTCATTGTTTTATGCTGCTCGTACGATTCCCGTTTTGATCGTATATATATTGATTCGTCTCCCCTTCGATAATGTGATAGACTCAATCCATTACCTGAACATGCACCCCTGCTACGGCCATCATATTCCCATATGGATCAACCGTGTAAACATGCGTAATGTATGTACCTGATTCATTATTATGTTTACTGAAAGGAATTCGGATTTTCCATACACCCGGCTTTACTTGTTCTCCTTTCATCCATGGATGTTCAAGATCATCTTGTCCATTGTGATCCGTCCATGTTGGAAATCTGACTTCATTGATGCTAGTAGGAACTCCTTCTACAAAAATTTCATATGAACCGTCGCTTTTCTTCACCTCTTGCGGAGCTCTAAGTTGAACGTTGTTGCCGCGAACCGTAACGATAAAACCATCTACAAATTTCCCATCCGCATAGATATGGGTAATATAGCTGCCCGCCTCCTGATTATGCTCACTATAAAGTACAGTTGCTTTCCATACTCCATTCGCTACTTTACTTCCCTCAATCCATTTCAAGTCATCCTGATCATGAAGAGCTGTCCACGTTGGGAACTGAACCTTCTGCGTATTCTGATCCAGACCATAAATGGCAATATCGTAGGACACACTAGATAGATTCGTCTCGATTGGATACTGAGTTCCACCTGTCACATTTACCTCTGCCGCGCCAAGCATCATGTTGTTTCCATATTTGTCAAAGCTATAAATATGTGTGATATACTTTCCTGTCTCATAATTATGCTTCTTGAATGGAATCGTTATTTTCCATGTACCGTTCCCTTGATTGACTCCTCTAATCCAAGGTTGTTCCAGATCGTCTTGGCCATTTGCCTCTGTCCCAGTCGGAAACCTAACCTCATTCACATTGGAGCCTACACCATCAATGTAAATATCATAAGACTCGTCCTTCAATGACGCTTTTTCTGGACTGCGCACTTTCACGTTAAAGCCCACATTCACGATTGTCGATGCAACCATACGATCCCCATCATAAATATGAGTAATATAAGAGCCTGTTTCCATACCGTGATTTTTGAAAAAAACAGTCGCTTTCCATACTCCATTAGACACCTTCGTTCCCTTGATCCAATCAATATCATCTTGACCATTACGATCAGTCCAAGTAGGGAAATATACCTGTTCAGCATTACTACGTATCCCTCTTATATAGATCTCATAAGATAGAGCCGACAAATTGATTGTTGGCTGTGCTGTCTGGCTCCCTTTTTTTCGATTGATTTGATTTCCGTTAGAATCATAGATATAAGACATATAAGTGCCATCTGCTTGAAAAGCAGCGATCAATCTTCCGTCAGCATCGTATATGTAATCGTTTTTCTTTGCATCTGTAGACAAGTTAATAAACACTTGCTGCGATTCCTTTTGCCCTTCTTGAGCAAGTGCTTTGTCCCCGTAAATCAAGTTTGTCCCAATCATAAAAACAATCATTATAGTGATGCTTATGAACAGCTTCTTTACATCCTTCACCATTACCATGTACCCCTGCCTTATCTATGTTTCCTTTTTCTATATTTACTATATCTGCTGACCTACGCTACTTTACAGACATTAATTTACATATATAAGAACAAACGGGTATTATTTGGGCGTGTTTTGTAACATCATTGTTCTTTTTATCACCTTATAGAAATGTTTCCATGTATACTATGTTCATATAGTCACTCACGGAGGTATAAATCGAATGAAAAAATTGATCGGCCTATTTCTTTTGCTTTTTGGATTGGCCCCTGCCATAAATACGTCCGCTTTTTCTGCAGGGATAACAGAATATGAATATAACGGGAATAACAACTTAGTGAAAACGACTTCTAACGATACACAAACAAAATATGAGTATGATAAGAATGGAAATATGATCGGTCGGAAAATAAATAAAAATCCTGTATCGATTCCTAAGAATCTAGTACGCAACTCTTATTTCAAGGAAACAATGGAAACCGGCGAGGCGAAAGATTGGAGAACAGAAACATGGGGAGCAGCAAGCAGCAGCTTTTCTATTGTAAAGTCCGGAAACAACAACTTACAAAAAATAACTGGCGAGGGTATCATCAACAACGGTATGGTCGGCGTTAGTCAAATCATTGACGTCGCCGCAGACAGAGAATTCGTTACAAATGCTACATTAACAGTAGAGCAGTTGAATCATGCGAAAGTCCAATTGTACATAGACTTCATTGGTGCTGACGGCAGCTATGTTGGAGCCAATGTTACAGAGTGGGAACACCCTACAAATGGTGGATTCATCACGCTATCAAATCATGGTCGCGTTCCTGCTTCAGCAAAAAAAGCAATTGTTTACGCCCTTCTTCGTGCAACCAATGACCAGGGTTCAGGAATCATCAATGTAAGTTCCATCCGACTTGCATACAGCTCTGATCACAATCTAGTATCGAATCCATCATTCCAATCTGAGCTTGGTTCTGAACTAGCAGATGATTGGAGAAAGACGGTATGGAGCACAGGCAAATCTCACTTCGAAACTGCTCGGCTCGAGAGCAATCATGTCCAAAAAATTACTGCATCAGAAATGGGAGTCAATGACCTGGTTGCCGTTACCCAAACGATAAAAGTGGAGAAAAATCGAGATTTTACGATTAGCGGATTATTCCAAGTCGAGCAATTGAAAGGCAGTAAAGTTCAATTATATTTGGACTTTATGGATGCCAAAGGCCAATATATAGGCGCCAGTATCACAGAGTATGAATATCCAACAAATGGACATTTTATCGTTCTTTCAAATTCAGGCACTACTCCTGCAAATGCAGAGAAGGTAGTCGTTCATGCAATCATTCGAGGTTTGACAAACCAGTCTTCCGGCAGCATGTATGTAGATTCCATTAACCTTCAATATTCAAGTGAACGAAATTTACTATCAAATCCTGAATTTAAGATTTATCCCGATCAAGATGAAATTGGCGATTATTGGTATAAATGGACGTGGTTGACGGGAAATAGCAATTATCAAATTAAACAGATCAACCAACAGCATGCTCAAAATATTGCGGGTTCGGGGATTCAAACAAACGGTCTACTAAGTATTTTTCAAAATGTGAAGGTCGATCCCTCGAAAAATTTCGAAGTTAGTGGGAAGATTCATGTAAAGCACCTAGAGCGTGCAAAAGTGCAATTGTATATCGATTTTATGGATGCTAATAACCAATTTATCGGGGCCAACATTACAGAACACTCTCAACCTAATACAGATTTTGTAACGTTGCGAAATAATGGGCAAATCCCTCAAGGGTCTGTTCGCGCTCTAGTATACATAATAATAAGAGGACTCGATAATCAAGCTTCTGGCAGTATAGATATTAAAAAGCTAGTATTCAAATACAATTAGCGATATTCTTTACCTACAAAAAGAGAAGTCCAGCCTAAATTGCCGGACTTCTCTCTCTTTACTCCATCCACTTTCTAATTAGATTTTCGTTGACTTTTAATGTTTCCATTAAATCCCTTTATTTCTTTATTACGACTTAGACTGAAGTAATCTAGGCAGCTCATCAAGAAGCCATTCTCGAGACGTCGCATCGCTCCCCGCTTTGTTGATATCGAATTCGTATACGTGTCCGTTCTTCACTGCAGGGAGCTGAGTCCAAACCTTGCTCTTCAGAAGCTCGTCCGAATCTTTTTTTGCAGATGCATCGATCGGCTTTAATATGAAGATCCGGTCTCCAGCATACTCAGGCAGCTTTTCCAGCGAAATCTCCATAAATCCAGTGCCGTTTCTTACTATGTCCTGGACAAGTGAAACAGGCTTGAAGCCCAACTCTCCGTATAATAACTGAGGCAACCCAGCCGCACCATCACGAACAAACGATTGCCGGGATACATGGTGATTACAGATGCAGTCTCTTCTGGCTTAACACCTTGTTCCCGAATCTTGTTCCACATTGCTTTTTCTTTCTTTGTGTAACGCTCCAGCCATTGTTCGGCCTCCTTTTCCTTGCCAAACAATTTGCCTAATACGCGCATTCGCTCTGGAAGAGATGCGAAAGAATCGAAGGTAACCGTTGGAGCGATCTTCGATACTTGGGTATATACCGTTTCGTCGTTGTTGGCAATAATGATGAGGTCAGGATCAACTTCTACCGCCTTCTCGACACTGAAAGGAAATCCGATATCTGTGGATCCTGACAACCGATTCTCGTAAGTGGTACCAAGTATACTTTTATGTAAAATTCCAACAGGTGTAATCCCAAGCGCCAGAAGGTCTCCAGTCGTTTCCCCATGGTAGATAATACGCTGCGGATGTGCAGGCACTTCTACTGTATGACCGGTCCAATCCGTGAACGGACGGGTTGCGGCTTGATTGCTTAAGACAGTTGCTTGCTCAGTACTATGTGTTGTTGTTGTGGATGCATTGCTTGGCGCAGTTTGTTCTGATCCTATCGGTACGCTTCCCCCACCGCATGACGTCAATAATGATGCTATAACGGTCGATACCAATGTCAACTGTCCTATACGATTCCATTTGAATATAGTCACGTATACTTCCCTCCTATTTTCAATTCGATATTGATAATGATTATCATTATTGTAATGGTAAGTATAAACAAACACTCTCTGCACCGCAATGGAGAAATGAATATTTTTATGACTTTTATGTGTGATGATATCCAAACTTCTTGAAACTAAAAGGTCGAGTTGAAGGGATCCCCCTAACTCGACCTTTTTTAACTTCTGAATCGACTCACAATAGAAACCATCTATTT
This sequence comes from Paenibacillus sp. B1-35, assembly GCF_050474385.1. Taxonomy (NCBI): domain Bacteria; kingdom Bacillati; phylum Bacillota; class Bacilli; order Caryophanales; family Paenibacillaceae; genus Paenibacillus; species Paenibacillus sp. B1-35. The sequence goes on along the minus strand of NZ_JBCHVJ010000003.1, from coordinate 563,293 downwards.
ATGGGTAAAATCCAAAATGAAGGTTATATGGATTATATACATTATCCTCTTACCTCACTTGGAACTATTAGCTGCTCTGCTAAACCAGCTCCCTCAGCCAATATTCGAGGAACTCCCGAATTCGCTCATTATTCTCGTATTGCAATACCCGCCGGTACATCCAACGAACTCTTTCTTTAAGCGATCGATCCCGCTGTGCACATAAACCAAGCAAGTCGATGCAGTGCAGCCGTTCCGCCCCTCGCCCGTATTCCAGCAAATGAGCATAGAGAGCAGTACCGCGGGCAATTTCACGCATGCATGTTTCAGCGACGCGGGCATTTCCATTCTCTTTCTCACTATCAGCCGGCTCGCCTGAAGCAATGAGAACCAATAGCTCCAGCATGAAGGGGCGTGCAGCATCCGTTGTCCGCTGAATCATGCTTAACAGACAAATGACGGTTGGCACAGCCGCCTCATAAAGCGAGCCCTGTACAACTACGGTCATTTCGATCAGTGAACTGGCTTGCTCCGCTTCAGCAATCGTAGACGCATCCTGCAGCTGAAGAAGAACTTCTGGCAGCCGTTCCGTCGCTTCCGCTCCTCGATACGTCGTCCAAGGTATTCGAATGATATCCCATGCCATTGTCCAGCCCTCCTTCCAGGATGCATCTTCGCCTATGATTAACATATTAGAGCTACTCCAAAATCAGAAGCAGCTCTCCATATTGAACAATATGGCTTCATGAATAATATCCGTACGCAAGTTACCTCAGACTCTCGAATATATTAAGATGCATACGATATACCGGTTGGGCGCACCAATCCAATTACTCGGGTGGAGGCGATGGACATGAATGTAATGAAGGCATTGGGATATGAGGCAAACGATCGATTGCTGATTATCAATGCTGACGATTTTGGCATGTGCCATGCCACGAATATGGGCATCATGCAGCTTCTCGAGGAGGGCTCCATTTGCTCTGCCTCCATTATGATGCCATGCGGATGGGCCAAGGAGGCTGCTCGGTGGAGCGCCGCTCATCCTGAACTGGACATTGGCGTGCATCTCACCTTTACAAGTGAGTGGGAAGGTTACAAATGGTCAGCAATGAATCGTTCGCGCGATATTTCCACACTGTTAACCGAGGAAGGTTACCTCCCTGATAATTGCCTGACAATCGAGCGCATGGCCGATCCCGAGCAGGTTCGCTGTGAAATGATTAGCCAAATCGAAGCAGCAAGGCGGCTCGGCATCAATATTACCCATGCTGACAATCATATGGGAAGTCTGTATGGACTTGCGTCAGGGAGGGACTTCCTTGATGTTGTGTTTGATGTGTGTGCAGCATACGGCCTTCCGTTCCGCATGCCAAGACGAATCGGAGGCATGAAGCTAAGTTCAGAAATGGAGCGCATGGCCAAGAGCCGAATTGAACTGGCAGATGCCAAGGGGATTGTCATTCTTGATACGCTCCTCGGACTTCCTTATGAGTGGATTCCTGGGGAGACGTATGCGCAGGTCAAAGCCAAGGCGGAAGCGCTCCTCCGAGGATTGCTGCCAGGGATTACTGAAATATTCCTCCATCCTTCTCTTGTATCTGATGAATTGAAAGCCATTACCCCGCATTGGGAGAAGCGCGGCATGGAGTGGCGGTTATTCCGTGATTCTGACATTCGCCGCGTAATTGCCGAAGAAGGTATTCAGCTTATTCGCTGGAGAGACTTGCGCGATGTACAGCGTGGACTGCTGCCGCCGCTTGCATAGCAGCAGCTTTAAAAGGAGCGTGGAGCAAATGAATAGGCAAATCGCACCGATTCGCAAAGCCGCCTTCGCTTCGGGAAATATATCGGCAAATATAATGGCGCAAATGTTCGCTGCTTATATTGTGTACTATTACGTCGATATTCTTGGAGTACGTCCAAGTCTTATCGGAATCGCGATGGTCATACATGGGCTAGTCGGCGCCTTGCTCAATCCGCTGTTCGGCTACGTATCCGACCGATTCCGCACGAGATGGGGCCGGAGGATCCCTTACATGGCATTCGGTACGCTGCCACTCGCAGCCGTATTCACCCTAATTTGGTTCCCCCTTGCTTCAGGCGATGGATTGTTTTGGTATTTTATCGTGCTTGTTCTGCTGTACGATATTCTGTACGTTCTTGTCATTTTGAACTACTCTGCATTATTTCCGGAAATGTTCGTAACGATGAAGGAAAGAGCGACTGCTTCCTCGTGGAAGCAAATGTTCGGCATATTGGGCATGATTGCAGGGGTAGCAGCGCCTCCGCTTGTGTACACGGAATATGGATGGGGCGCAATGGGGGTTACTTTTGGAATCGTATCGGCTGTATTTCTAGCGGTAATGATCTGGGGTTCGAAGGAAAATGAGCAGGCATCTGCGCGCACAATTGGATTATGGGAGGCAATTGTATATACGTTCTCTAACCGTTCCTTTGTCACCTATGTGCTCGGCGGTTTTTTTGTACAACTGACCTTTGCCCTTCTGACCGCAGCTATCCCATTCTTCACGAAATATGCGCTGCACGCAAATGAAAGCGCCAACACCATCATGCTCGGGCTTGTTTTTGTTACTGCAATTCCATTTGTTTACGTATGGGCGTATTGGACAAAACGTTACGGGCCACGCAAAACCATGATTGCAGCCATCCTATGCTACATGTTCGCCCTTGCCCCGCTTATGCTCGTCTCTACGGAAGCAGGCGCATATATTGCGGGCGCGATCATTGGGTTCAGCCTTGCTGGGCTCATCATCCTGCTCGACATCCTGCTTTCCGAGGTCATCGACGAAGATGAGCGCACGACGGGGGCTCGACGCGAAGGTATGTATTTCGGCATGAACGGATTCATTATCCGATTTGGCGTCTCCCTGCAAGCCATCATTATGAGCACGGTGCTCGAATCCAGCGGCTATATAGCCAATAGCGCTCATCAACCTGACGCAGCCATTTTCGGGATCAGGCTCATGCTGGCAGGTATCCCAATCGTCGCACTCGTATTCGCCATCATTTGCTTTATTGTGTATCCAATTCGGAACGTTCCAGAGCGGAACAATGAACCATGAATCTCTTCTGCTTCATCCATCTATAAATTTCATTATCCGCCGAATCGTTTCGTCAGCTTGTCCATATGCGCCTGTGCAATTTCACTCAGGTCAATATCATACTTCTCCGACAGGACAATGACATTTGCCAGCACGTCACCAAGCTCTTCCACCAGCTCTTGACGCAATTCATCCTTGCTTCGTTCGCCCTCGTCCGGACGGTCGCGGCCAATTTCCAGCGCTCGAACAACACGGGCTACCTCACCGACTTCCTCCATCAGGAAGCCGACGCGAATAAACGGATTGTACTGCGACCATTCCCGTTCCTGATAAAATTGCTGCACCCATTGTTGAAATGGCTTCATCTCCATCGTAAATTAACTTCCTTTCCTGACCAATGATGTCTATACTTAATAAAGTATACCAGATGAGGAGGCATGACTCGTGAAAAGATTATGTGTATATTCCGGTTCCAATTTGGGGACGCATCCCAACTTCGCAAATAGCGCTCAAGCTCTTGGCCGCGTGCTCGCGGAGAAGAACATTGAGCTCGTATATGGAGGCTCCAAGGTCGGACTTATGGGCGAAGTTGCCAACGAAGTGCTGCGTCTTGGCGGCAAGGTAACAGGCGTTATGCCGCGCGGACTGTTCCGCGGGGAAGTTGTACATACCAGCTTGACGGAACTCATCGAAGTAAAAGACATGCATGAACGCAAGAAAACGATGATAGATCTGTCTGATGGATTTATCTCGCTGCCTGGCGGATTCGGTACGTTCGAGGAATTGTTCGAGGTCATCAGTTGGGCGCAAATCGGCATTCATCAGAAGCCTATCGGCGTCTTGAACGTTGAAGGCTATTTCTCACCAATGCTGGAAATGGTGCGCCATTCCATTCAAGCAGGCTTTGTAAAGCAAGAGCATGAACTGCTTATTCTCTCTTCAGCAGATCCCGCTGAGTTGGTGGAGAAGCTGCTTCAGTATACTCCTCCCGTGTTCGGCAACAAATGGAGTCAATTGGATTCAGAATCTGATAAGTAATCCTGCACATAGAATAAGTGCATTTCCTCCATCCCACTTCATCTGTGGAAGCTCCCTAGCGAGCTTTTCCACAGATTCGGATGTGACATGACCCTCATCTCTTCCCCTCGCTTCTACAGCGTAAAACCGCTGATATATAACGCCATCCCCTACATTTCTAATAGCTGCCTACAGCCTCATTTGTACTGAGATAACGGCATATTTATCTTGGGAACTTCGTCTATTTGCGATATACTCGAAAGGAGTGAAAAAACACAGCTTCGGTTGGTAGTCCGAACGTTCCGATTGACAGTCGGGATCAGTAACCTTCCCCCCCTTGGGATGTCCATCACTCTTTATTACAAAGGGGGAATCGAGTGTGAAGTTGACCGTATTTTTTGAAGGCCCATTCTGGATCGGCATCGTAGAGGACACTGTCCACGGGCGTCTGAAGGCTTGCCGCCATGTATTCGGAGCAGAGCCAAAGGATGCAGAAGTGCTTGAATTTGTGGAAGTATTCATGATGCCGCTAATGGAGCGGGTCACGCAAACTGCTGTAGGCGCCCAAGAGCAGCTGCGTCGCATCAATCCGAAGCGGCTGGCAAGACGTGCCGCAATGGAAATGAAGCAGCGTGGCATATCAACGCAATCCCAGGAAGCACTGCGTCTTGATTACGAGAGCAGGAAGAAGGAGCGCACATGCCGCTCTCGGGAAGAACGCGAAGCATTGCAGGAGAAAAAACGGAGCATTCGCATTCAAAAGCGGAAAGAAAAGCATAGAGGTCGATAAGCTGCTTCTATGAAGCAATCGCCCCGGACACCTCTGCAGTGGCCGGGGTTGTTGCTGTCCATGCATGCAAAAGGAGACAAGCTATGTTCATCGCGATCCTCTTATTTATTATCGCCGGACTCGCCGAAATCGGCGGCGGCTACCTCGTATGGCTGTGGCTGCGCGAAGCACGTCCGCTCTGGTATGGAATTGTGGGCGGCCTGATTTTAGTTGCCTACGGCGTTATCCCTACGTATCAATCCTTTCCCTCATTCGGACGCGTATATGCTGCATACGGAGGCGTGTTTATTATTCTTGCGATTTTATGGGGCTGGTGGGTCGATAAGAAGGCGCCAGACGTTTACGATATGGCAGGAGCCGTCTTCTGCCTGATCGGAGTTGCGATTATGCTGTGGGCGCCGCGCTCTTAGTCTCGTGTTCCACCTATACAAGAGAGCTGTCCAAAAACATAAATAAAGGGAAGGGAGATACCAAGATACCACGTTGGGTGCTCCCTTCCCTTTATTTTAATATATGATCATACATTCATATATTTTAGATAGAAAACTTCTTCTTTCCTAACCTTTTCCGTTAAGCGTGCTTCTTCAACGGACGGCGCTCTAGCTGTGATCGCAGCACATCCAGCTGCGTCAGCAATTCCTGAGAAATATCACTCATTTCTCGATACGCAGTTATCGCCGTATCTCGATGTCCGATATCTATCTGGCGTGCAACCTCGCCTGCCAATCGATGCAGCTTCTCATGCAGCGCCACCATTTCCTTAAACTCTGGAAGATTAGCCACCGTCGAATCCTTGCGGCTCTGCTCTTTTTCAATCCATTTGCCAAGTCGGCATTGATGGAAATTCTCCATAACCGCCGGATCGCTCTCATCGAAGCCAAGAAGCCGATTATACGTACACCACTTCCAAAGCATATGGTCGGTCTTCATGATGCGAATCCATTGTGCTTCATCCAGATGACGGAACCATTCAAGCGACTTTTTGCGCAGGGCCTCGACGGATTGGCTTGTTGTATAAATGTGCAGCCCCGTGGATTTAGCCGTGGACATCATCTCTTCTGTATTTTTCACAATGCCAGTCATACCGGCCGTAATCTCTTGTGTCGCATCTGCCTGCTGCTCCACGATTGCTGCAATCGCATCCTCAGTAGAGCCTACCTCTTTGACCGTCTGCATCATTCGCTCCAACTGCTCGAAAGCGCTTTTATTTTTATTGTGCTGGATATCCATTTGCACTGACATATCTTCCGTCCGCTCCTGCACTGCGGTTGCCATTCCTTGAATGGTCTCGATGACTTCATAGACATCGTGTACAGCTACCTTCGTCTGATCGGACAGCTTGCGAACTTCGCCAGCTACCACGGCAAAACCACGCCCCTCTTCTCCTGCACGCGCCGCTTCAATGGAAGCATTTAACGCTAGAAGCTGTGTTTCACCAGCGACCGTATCGATTAAGTGAACGACATCCGTCAATTTTTGCATGGAACGCTGCAACTGATCAAAGCGTGTGCGCGTATCTAAGAATAAATCATTCATCATCTCGAAGCCTTCGATTGTCTCCTCGACAATGGTGCGATTTTCCTGAAGCGCCGCTATCATGTTTTCTGTATTCGTGGCGGAATCCGCAGTTTGGGCGGCTACCTCTTCAATGGACGCCGTCAATTGCTCAGTAGCTGCCTGAATGTCCATCACATCCTGCAAGGATCGCTCGGCAGCGGTAAGCATCGTGTGCAATCCATCGGTTTGAATCAACATTTCCATAATATCGCTGTTATTGTCCATCAGTCGGTATTCCGTAGCAGATTGATAGGATTCCAGAACAATTTGGGCGTCCAGCATGACAATCCGGTGGAGTGCCATTAGGATCGCTGATGCATCGTTGGAGCGGAAATCACTCACAATGATAGGAACCAGATATTCATAGACACGCAGGAAAGAGGCAATAAACCATTCCGGCTCTAATTGAATACGGCTGTGCACCTGACCAATCCGTTCTCTCATTTGTACGTATTCTTCATCAAAGGCAACTTGAGGGATAGATTTCAAATAGGAGACGAACGTGCCTTTCAATCGCGCTCTTGTACTGTGCTGATCGATCATCTGCTTCATTTCAGGCAGTTCGAACAATAAATCGTAATGGCGGTCTGTAATCGCTTCTGCGTATTTTTCCATGTATGGGGCCAAACGACGCAGGCATTCGGCATCTTTAGAAGTGATTTGTAGAAAATTCATCTTTGTTCGCAGGGAATCCAATACAACAATATCGGATTCGGTTATCGAGTGAGGTAACATCGGTTTTCGGAGAATCACCGAATTCATCCCTTTCTCTCTCTAGTAGGTTTGTTGATGTTTCCAAAAATTAATAGAATGCATATCCCCTTAATTAATAGTACCATATTCTAGGATTATGACAAAACTGTAAGCTTGCGTAAGTCAAATCAATAGATATATTCCCTATAAATCTACTACAATGGAGTTAACATACTATGCTCAACAACCACACCTATTTATCGGCGGAAGGAGGGCCACCCATGAGCAGCATACCCCCACACATCCAACCGCGTCCCACACGATGGAAGCTGGCTGTTACCCTGCTAGTCATCTGCCTGATCACCCAGCTGTTAGCCGGGTGCGCTATGGGAAGCAAGAGTGAGAGCACGGCGAAGAAGGAGGATGCCTCCTCGTCTCCGATTCAATATCAGATCCATGCGAAATGGAATGAACAGACACGAACGCTGCAATCGCAGGCTGTCGTCAAAATACGCAATGTATTTAACCGGAATCTCAATGAACTTGTGTTCCATTGGTTCGCAGACAGCTACCGCAAGCCGGAAACAATGTCTATTCAATACAAGCAGCGCAATGAAGAGATACGCAAGAAATCGCCTCAAGAAGGCCATAACATGGAGGATCGTTTTTTTGGCGGCGTTACGACCAAAAAGATAACGACTCTGGACGGAAAACCCTTGGAATTTAAGCATGCGAACCAATCCATGACCGTCAATCTTAATCAGAGCTTGGCTCCCATGGATACGATATCCCTTCGAATTCTTTATGATATACAGATTCCATATGGTGCTCAGCGGCTATCCTATACCGAAAATTACGTGGGAGGAACCTACTGGACACCACAGCTGGCTGTGTTCGATTCGATCCGCGGCGGCTGGAACCGGGTTCCAAATAATCCACGCTACAAGAGTGACTTTTTCTATACCGCTGATTATGATGTAAGCTTGAACATGCCTGCCGCATGGAATGTGGCGATGACGGGAACGATGATGGATCAGCGTGTGGAAAATGAACGGAAAATTGTGCATACAAAAGTGCAGAATGCACGCCAATTCGGATTCTATGCCAGCCCTAACTATATAGAAACGAAAGCGGAGCTGCCTGGCGGCGGCCTGTTGTCTGTATTCACCTTCGCGCAGCCGAACCAGGAGCAGATGCAGAAGTATACGGCTGCGTTGCAGAATGCGATCGGTTTTTACTCTGATAAAATTGGAGTTTTGCCGACTAAGCATTGGAAGTTCGTTGAAGCCCCATTCCCAGAAATGACAGACAGCTTGAATGAGGTCATTCTATTTAATCAACTTGGCGCAGTTGGAAGTGAGCAAGGAGTACTGTCACAGGATGTGCTTCGTTCCATTGCCAAGCAATGGTTTTCGCTTGCGATTGGGCATAATTCGCTGACGGAGGGCTTTTTGGAAGAAGGACTGTCTGAGTTCGCTGCCCACTATTATCGTCATGAGCAGGAAGGCGCACCTTGGCCAATGACACTATGGAACGGCAATTACCCGAATCTTTCGGCAACAAGCTCGTGGCGTGATCCGAGTGGTGAAGCACTCGCTCTTCCTTCTGAACAATGGCCTGCCGTTCTGTTCCAGAAGCAAGTAACGACTCCGGCCTATCATGTTGGTCAATATTCCGAGCTCCTCTATCGCGTCAAAGGAGGAGCACTTATGGTTCAATGGGTGCAGCAGACGGGCACTGAAGCGCTCGACATCGTCTGGCATAAGTACTTCCAGCGTTACAATGGACGTATGGCAACGATTGACGGGTATACGAACTTAATCGGGAGCACACTTGGAGATGTGAGAAAGACGAGCATGCAGGAGTTGCTTTCCATGACCAATCCGAAGCCTGTTGCATAAGTGATGAAGGAAGCTGGTCGTCATTCCACTTTATAAAGAAATAACAAAGGGGCAGCGTATGCTGCCCCTTTGTTTTATGCTTGCCTTTCTTTTGTGGTCCTGTACTCTGCCGTTCAAGCTTGAACTTCCCCTACATAACCGCTTGCGCATGAACATAACTATAGGCGGTTCCTTTTTATTTTGGAAGCGGTGCGGTGCGGCCAAGCTCCAAATAACCATCCGCAAGCCACTCTTGTTCAAGCTTTTGCAGTTGTCTGCACATACGAAGAACCGCATAACCATCCACACGTCCGCTCTGAGCGGCTAATAAGAAGACATTTTTCAGCATGTCTGCCTTGCGGGCAATTTCCCGAAGCTGTCCTACCCAAGGATGATCGTTGGACATTAGCGCCGCAGCGAAGCAGGAATAGGCATATCGAGAGCCAGCAAGGAATCTGAATGCATGGGAATTGCAATAAAATAGCTGCACCCAATCCGGAAATACCACTGGCTCCTGCTGATTTATCGAATAAAGGATCCATTCGTAAAAGACTGCTTCGTCACTCAGATCCAGTATCTTTTGCCGCTCCGCAAATCGCTCTATTATCCGCTCCATATCCACCTTCAATACTTGATCCGGCCTCTGAACAAGGAACGCCTTTCGATCTTCGGCCTTTATATAAGGGCTGTCTATCATACGGCGGAAATCGGCCTCGGATACGAAGCCTTCAAACTCTGGAAAGGTATCTCGGACACAATATCCCGGAACGGATGCGCCCTCTTCGGAGTAGGGGGCTGTATTTGCTGCAGCGCTGGACAGACCGCGAACCCACACAGAATGCACAGATTGCGGATGACCATAGAATCCTGGCTTCACATACGGCGATTCGCCGCACACGATCCAGAAGAAAGCTGCTTCCTCTGTAAAATCAAGTGCTTGTAAAATTGCGGCGGCATCTTCATAAGTTGCATATGGTATCTCACGGTACGGCACTCCGATGAGCTCAAGCTCAGATGGAGTTAGGCATGGGGATTCGTACAACCAAGGCAGCTTCTTGTGCACATATAAATGCTCATAAATAGAGCGCGTGCTCTCCCATGCATTGTAATACAACACCTCGACAGGAATTCCCCATTCCTGCAGCGCAATGGACACTTGGACATTCCTGCAATCCAGGAAGCCCTGCTCATAACGCTGTCTTTCCCGCATAAACGACGGTGCCAGTTCTCGTTCAGCCATTCGATGTCACCCCTTCTCATCCCTTTCCGTTCCATATCCCGCTCGACTAGCTTCCGGCACTGCTATACCCGGCTACAGATCGCTTCCAGCACCATCGCGTTAAAAGCAGCAGCAAGAGAGGCGCAGCAACGGCCCATAATATATCGCCTGCGCTCAACTCTTGGAGCACGAACTTCGGCGCATAGTTGCTAATGAGGAATATCGGAATTACATATACCCCGATTCGCTGCAGCCAACGCGGAAAAATGTCCAGCGGCATATTGTTCGCATCCCAAATAGAATGCGCGATTTCGGTCACTGCCCCAGTCTGGACGAAGCGGAACGCGAGCAGCGCGGGCAGCAGCATAATGCCATATGTGACAACAAGCGCTGATATCAACAAACCTGCAAATCCCAGAATATTGCCATCTAGCGGAAGGCCCGCACGATGCCAGCCGATGCCGATCATAACCGCTCCTGCCACGACATTCGGGATAGGCAGGCCAATATCGACATAGCGCAGCGATACAATAAATTGCAGCGATACCGGCTTCGTCAGCAGCAGATCAAGTGTCCCATCGCGGACGTATTGCTGAAGACGAATGAAGTTCACATAGAATAAGCCCATGTACAATCCCGTCATCATTGTATAAGTGCCAATGAACAGGAGAATATGATCCGGCGTCAGATTGCCAATATGAAGATCGGTCTGATACACGATCAGGATATAGAGTGCTTTAGCACATAAAAAGGCGATTTCCACCGTAATCCCCATCCAGAAATTGAAGCGGTATTCCATGCTCGCAGTAAGGCAATTTTTCACAAACAAACCGTACAGACGAGCATAATCTTTCATGTTCTTCCAAGAACGCAACTTCGTCCCCTTCCATTCCGTTCCCATTCTCTACCCCCCTAGCCCAACATACCGCTTCAGCCCGGCACGCCAAGCCAAGTGCGCAGCGCCTGCAAGCAAGGCAATCCACCCGCATTGAATCAGGAGACCTGTTAACGCCTCTCCTTCCGTCAATCTACCGTTTAGCACATTGACCGGAAAGTAAATCGTATATTTGAATGGAAGCAAGCTGAACCAGCTATTGAGCGTGTCGCCGAACACCTCAAGCGGTACGATGCCGCCGCTCAGAATTTGCACGATAAGCCCTGTAATGACAAAGAAATAAGAGATTTCTGCGAGGCGAAACGCCAAAGCGCATATGGCGTAGGAGAGAAGGAACTGCACGACGGCTGCGAGCAATAGACAAGCTGAAAATAGAACCATCCGACTTGGCGAAAGTTGCGTATGCCCATAATACGAAGCCGTAAATAGAACAACTGCCACCAGACCAAGCAAAATGCCGTCCGAGATGACACGGCTGCCTGCATAAGCAGACACCCGATACCAGAAGTAGCTTACAGGGCGAATGAGGTACGAATTCAGGCCGCCGCTCTTAATGTCTTCCGCAATCGTACGCTCGAGCTGTGTCATGACGAACTTTGCGACAAGACCGGAGAGAATCGTATACAAAATCATTTGGCTGTATTCATACCCATACAGCGTATGCTGATCAGAATTGCGATACACCGCGCTCCAAATGAGGGACTGAATACCGATGGGAAATATGAGGCTGACGAGTCCAATAACGAATTGAAGCCTGTATTCAAGCGATGATTGCAGGCCGATACCGAAGGCGGCAGCGTACTTGCTTATCCGCCAACAGGAGGAGCGTATGTTGGTGGCGGATTGATTCGCTCTGCTCAGGCCATGTCTATCCTTCTGATGCGTGGCGCGCTTCTGTTCCGGCTGTTTCCCCATCCTTTTCTTCCCCTTCTCGTTCTGCACATTTCGCTGTATACAACCGTTCAATGATCTCTTCCACCGGAACCTCCTCAACCGTCCAGTCTTCCACGAGATCGTGATCCAGCAGCAGTCTGGCCAGCGGCTTCACTTCCTCCGACGCGACTTCGAGCTCTGCTGACATCCCTTGATGCTCTCGGACATCCGCAAGCAGGCTGACTAGCTCATGCAACTGCTCAGGCGGGACAAATGAAGTGAAACGCACCTTCATCCGCTTGCGGCGGCCGAAAGAGCCGCTCATTCGCGATAGTTCACCATCATAAGCAATTGCTCCGCTATGGATCACAAGCGCCCGGCTGCACACATGTTCAATATCGCGCATGTAGTGGCTGGTTAAGAGGATGGTGGCTTTTTTCTCTTCCCTATAGGCTTTTAGGAACTGGCGAACATTGTGCTGAGCGGCAAAATCCAGCCCAAGTGTAGGTTCATCCAAGAAAAGCAATTGCGGACGGTGAATAAGCGCTGCTATCATCTCCATCTTCATTCGCTCCCCTAGCGACAAGCGCCGCACCTGTACGCCAAGCAGATGCTTCACATCCAGCAACTCGGCAAGCTCATCCAGGGTCAACCGGTATTCACGATCATCGACACCGTAGATGCATTTGTTCAAATAGATCGATTCATTCGCCGGCAAATCCCACCATAGCTGACTTTTTTGTCCCATCACGATCGCGAAGCGGCGCTTAAATGCCTGCTGGCGTTCCCATGGAACATAGCCGAGAACGCGTGCTTCCCCTGCAGTCGGATGCAGAATGCCGGACAGCATCTTCAGCGTCGTCGTCTTGCCCGCTCCATTCGGCCCAATGAATCCGACCGCTTCCCCTTGCTCAATATCGAATGATATGGATGAGACCGCGTGTCGGTATAATTGCTCGCGATGGAACAAGTTGCGCAAGGAATGCTTTAATCCGCTCTGCTTCTGGTAGTAAGCGAATGTTTTACTTAATTGTTTGACCCTAATCGCGCTCATCGCTTATATCCCCTTCCCGGCTGCTTGCTGCTAAGCTCCGTTGTTGTACAGCAGCACGCATTTCGAGCAAACCGGTGTTAAGCCGCAAGATAGCACTTCACGCTGCCTGTTGTAGCTGTCTCCATGAAAGACTTCCTTCAAGCTGGATTCGCGCAAATCGGCAATCGTGAATTCCGGAAAGAATTTGCATGGATTGACCTTCCCATTTGGCAGCACATCCATGCGTGTGGACAAGGCCAGACATTCCTTCCTCTTCATGCCGGGACGTTCCGTGCCAAGTATGAAATCCCGCACCTCATCCGGCTCCAACGCAGGCTGGAAGCGAATGCGATTATTCCAGACGCGCGAGCGCAGCTTCTCCATTTCCGCGAGCAGCGGTTCCAAATTGTCTGGCGATAGATGATAGGTGAATGAATGCCAGCTCTTCTTCGCGGAATCATGGGCGGCATCCAGCCAGCCGAAGTGCTCGGCGAAGTATGTATCCATCCGCTCCGCCACCGGCTCTGGAATATACCATGGAAAAACGAAATATACGGAGTTGACCCCTACCGTTTCAAAATACTCCATAAACTCATACAGCCGGTTCACCATCGCATCATTGATCGTCAGACTGATCGAGACATCCCCTTTGAATTCACCGGTGCGCTTTTTATCCAGCAGAAGCTGAATAGCCGACATGACTTTGCGGAAAATGCCGCGACCGCGAATCGCATCATTCTCCTCTTCAAAACCTTCCAAGCTTGCCAGCAATGTAACGCCTTCCGGCAGCTTAAGCAGCGATTCCAGCTTCTGTTCGACCAGCACCGCATTCGTGCAAATCGTCGCGATGCGCGGATCGGACGCAAGCAGCTCGCATAACTCATCCAGCTTGGAGTACATGAGCGGTTCGCCTCCCCACAAGAACATGCGGGAACGATAAGGTCTTGTTTCCTCGAATATTTTCTCAAGTAACGAGAATTCAATTTCTCTTCGCGCTTCCTGCCGCTCGAATTCATGATGATATCCGTCCGGGTTCCATTCGAAGCAGTGCTTACAGCGCAAGTTGCAGCCATTGTTCAGCTTAACTCCAATATCCCGCGGCAAATCGAACGCGAAGGCATGATCGTGCTTCAAGCCTCGGCTTCCTGTACTCATATTATGAAGCGTCTGCTTCAAGGAACGGAACTCTGTTCGCGTTAATGTCGCGCTTGTCTTCGGTTGTGTCATGCATACATCCCTCCGAAATCAGATAGTGAAAGCGCATTGCTTTTTAAATTGTGATGCAACTCATGCAGCAGCTCCCAAGAGAAACCAGCCTGTGACCAGCGCTCGTAGGATATACCAAATCCGAGCCGTTCCCACAGCTCCGCATTTGCTCGCTCATGCTCGCCAAACGGCTCCAGATAGATAAGCGGCGTCGCGGCTGACAAGGAATCAATGAGCGTTCCTCCGCCAGGCTTGCTGACGATAGCCATACTGCTGCGGATGATCGCATAGAGGCGCGGCCCATTTGCACTCCGTTCGTAGATGAGCGGCTCGTTCCGCTTCCATTCTGCAGTGGGCGGGTAAGGAAACTGTCCGTCCGGCAGCGTCTCATCCAGCCATGGATGCCATTCCGGATCGGTCATATATACTCGGTCATTTGGCAATGCCTCCTGTGCTTCTCCCACGTCATACGCAACAAAGGCAAGAGGATAGTGCTGCTGCAGAGCTGCAATCGTACTTCGATAGGTGCCGATCCCCCAACCTCCGCCGTGAACGACGATCCGTCTCTCGCGCTCTAAATAAGGAATCAAAGCCTCATCCGACATGACCAGCCTAGCATGAAGAGTCGTCGCTTCCCCTTCCAATTGAAACAGCCAATGATCCCGAAAACGGTTATCTTGATTGAAATACGGTCGGTAAGACGGTGTATCCACCGCATCCAGCCGTAAAAATTCAATGCGTATCGGCTCTGGATGCATCAACAGTTCATATTGCTTCATAATGGGGATCCAGAATCCCGTTACGGCGAGAAAGGTCGATCTTCCTTCCGCTTTCCAGCGCTGCAGAAGCTTCCTTACTGCATTATCATCCAGTACCAGCCCAATATCGCGAGCCAGCTTGGTTCCCATCTTGGCTGCTCCGAAGCTGCTGTGGAACAACTGCTTTGTGCGAATCATGTTGCGGCGAACCTCTTCAGGAAACAGACGCTCCAGCACCTCTGCCTCCGCCGGAATTCCGCGCTGGCAGAGCTTCTCTACCAGTCGAATGCCAGGTACATAGGCGCCAAGTGAATTTCCCGAGGTCAGAATTGTAATGAAGGAAGTATGCTGCACCATGAACACCTACTTTTTATATCAATAGCTCACTGTTCAAGCTTATTTATTATTAATAAATGCGATATCCGAACGCCTGAAGCGCCTGAAGGAGCTGATTGCGCAACGCAGCGCCAGCATTGCTGCTGTCCGCTGCAAGCGATACATACCAGCGCCCTGAGCGATTATGGGCTGTGGGTGCAAAGAGTGTGTTCGCAGACAACGGCATCACACCCGTTCGCCGCCCTGGCGTATACAGCAGTTCTGCTTCATCCAGCTGCATCAATAATTGCTCGAATAGAACGTCAGCCGAGTATGCATCAGATGAAGCACCAATGGCTCCAGCCGCAGATTCAGGCCATATCGTTGCTTGCTGCTCCCGCTCCGGAAGTCCGAGCTGAAGGCACGTCAAAAAGCTGCGCTGCCCCCAACGTTCCAAATGGACGTCCAAACAATGATTGAGCATTCCCATGGAATGACGGGCGTTAATTTCCACAACCGGATATACTTCACCGTTGTACAGCAACATAGAGTCAACGCATACAGGGCCGAAGTATCCGTCTTCGTACATACGAACTGCCAATTTCTCCATTTGTTCAAAGTATCCCGCTTCCGCCAGTCGGTTCAACAGTCGTGCATCCGCCGCATATGAACCGCCATAATTCAGCTGTCTATTTTCCATGCGCTGTACACCAAGAAGCTCAATCTGGCCATTCGGTGCAATGTACAATTGACAAGAGAAGTCAGCCTGCTTCGTCAGCCATGGCTCAACCAGCAGCTGCACATGTTTGCCTGCTCTCTCCTGTGCACGAAAATATTCGCTAAGACGAGTAAGTGATATTGACGAATCGACGACCATATTGCCGCTGCCGGATACCCCGTACGGTTCCTTTAGTATTAGCTTGCCATGTTTGTTCAACAGCTCAGCCCCAAGCCGTTCGGCCGAAGCAGCGTCCTCCACAAGCTGTCCAGAAGGGTTCAAGCCTAATTGCTGCGCGAGACAAAGAGAATACACTTTGGAATTCACCTGTATTACGGTTTCTGGCGAAGGAATTGAGCCGTCTAATCTATACTTCTGCACAAGCTCTGCCGCAGATGGAATAACGGCATATGCGGCTAGCGGAAGCTCTCGCATCAATTTCTTCCATCTGGAATCCGAACACAGATCCGATACGAGCTGGAATACATCCGTATTCCCATGCTCGTTCGCTTGAAGCTTGCCGCATGCCACCGAACGAAAATGAAAGCCCGCATCACGCAAATAGGCGGCTTGCGCCGCATTCCGCTGATGTCGGGTCACCGCAATGCCATCTTCCCCGCACAATGGGAACAGCAGCTCGTCCATATAATCAACGGCAGCGTGCCCTTGTGCAGTTCTAAGCGATGGCAGCTTCGCCAGCTCCGAAGGACGCCAATAAGCTTCTGCATCGAACATGCCCATGACAAGACGCGGCCCATCATAGAGCGGCAAAGATCTTAGCAGCAGCTCCTCTGGCAGAACACTACGCATGCTGCTGAACCTCGGCCCCCAGGGATTCCAAAAATTCCAGAAATGCGCGAGTGGACTGTAAATGCTCGTACTCGAACCGTTCGAAATCCATCTGCACGTTGAACTGCTCCTCCACCTTCAACATGAGCTGAATCAGCTGAAGCGAATCGAGGCCCACCTCGTCGATCAGATTCGTCTCAGGCGTGAGACGCAGCTCCCAAGACGGATCTTCCTTCACATCACTTACCATGCGAGCTAACCTATCGATTGCGTGCACATAACCACTCCTATTCTCTGTACAAAATATAGAACTACCCTTCTTACAATATGTAAAAGCACACATGAAATATGTCAGTCTATTTTTATGGCACCGCTTTCATTTTATATTTTTACAGACTCCCCCCTATAACCGCTTGTTCGATGATAGACAAAATAAAAAAAGAGATAGAAGCCGCTTTTTTTCGACCTCTATCTCTTCTCAATCTCAAAATTATTATCATTATCTATAACGCTTAATAAAGTCCACTGCCTTGCGGATGTCTACTTCAGGTGTTGCGCCTGCTTCACGCTCAATCGTCAAATAGCCTTTGTATCCGATATCAACAAGCGCCTGGAAGTAAGCGTCGAAGTCAACCTTGCCTTCGCCAAGCGGCAGCTCTTCGAACGGACCGCTAGTCGCCATCTCTGCAATTTTCTCATGCGACATTGGCTCAAAGCCCAGCATGCCGTATACGGTGCGCGGATCAACCTCGCGCAATCTCACACCGTCTTTTACATGCGTATGCACGATGTAATCCTTCAGCGTGTGTACGCCTTGTACCGGATCATCCCCTGTAACCATGACCATATTCGCAGGGTCGAAGTTAACGGCTACCCCTTTGCCAGTCAATGTATCAAGGAAGGACTTCAAATGTGCCGCAGGCTCTGGGCCCGTTTCAATAGCGAAATGCGCACCAAGGCTGTTCGCGTATTGGCTTAGTTCCTCACAAGATTGCTGCATCGCTTCAAAAATGTAATTTTGCTCATGCGGCACAATACCGATATGCGTCGTTACCACATTCGTTCCCAGATCAAGAGCCAAGTCCAAAATACGCTTGGATTTCTCAACCTTAACCGGATTTGCTTCTTTGTCCTGGAAGCCATGTCCGCCCAAGTCACCGCACAATGCAGATACGTGCAAGCCGAGCGATTCAATATAGCTGCGCAGTTCTTTGCGCGCTTGCGGCGACAGATTCGCCGGATCCATCTCTCCGCTTACCGCGTAAATCTGAACGCCGTCCGCGCCAACTTCCTTCGCCTTTACCAATGCCTCGCGCACAGGAATGCGGAAACTGTCTGTAATGACTCCAATAGGGTTCGCAATCTTCGTCATGAATTTCACTCCTTCAATTTTCGTAATACTGCAAGCTGCTAATCCGTTCACGTTCACATTTATCATTCAGGCATGAAACATGCCCTTCCTTACATCGAAAGCCTCAACTGAGGACGTTCACAACCATAACGGCTGCATTTTCATGTATCGCTTTGACTTTAAGTTAGGAGTATACAACTTCTGTTCCTTTGGTGCTGGACTCATAAATGCCGCACAAAATCTTCATCATTTCTACGCCATCCTCCGCAGGGCAGATCGTCTCTGTACGACCTTGCACGCAGTCGATGAAGTGATCGACTTCGCCTTGGAAGCCATTATTGAAGTCAAATGTCAGGTGATCAATTTGCGGCGTCATATTCAAGATCGTATTATGCTTTTCGCCAATGATCTTCAATTCAGGCTCTACTTCAGCGCCACCCTTGTCGCCGAATAATTTCACATACATATCATCCTTCTGCACATGAAGCGAAAAGCTACAATCAACCGCGAGCGATGCGCCGTTCTCGAAACGGATAAGCGCATTCGCCATATCCTCTACCGTGTTCACCTTGCCGCCGTCATAATCTGCTGCCGTGTAGAAGGTCAAGTTCTCGATGTGGTTGCGGTTGCCAAGCTTATAATACGCATTGCCGCTTACCGATTTCACCTTCGGCTTGCCCATCAAGTACCAGCACAGGTCGATCACGTGAACGCCGATATCGATCAACGGTCCGCCGCCGGAACGCTCCTTATCGCTGAACCAGCCGCCTGGGTTGCCAAGACGGCGAATACAGGACGCCTTCGCATAGTAAATCTCGCCAAGCTCGCCTTCATCGATAAATTTTTTCAATACGCGCGTATTCGTGCCATAACGGCGCACATAGCCGATTTGCAGCGTTTTGCCGCTCTTCTTCTGTGCTTCCTGCACCGCGAGTGCTTCCTCTACCGTCATACAAAGCGGCTTCTCTACGAGCACATGCTTGCCCGCTTCCAGCGCCGCGATCGCGATCGGTGCATGAGAATTGTTCCATGTACAGATGCTAACGGCATCAATATCAGGGTTTTGAAGCAGCTCATGATATTCGGTATATACAATTGCGTCTGGAGCTTCGAACTTTGCAGCCTTCTCCTTCGCACGTTCCGCATTCAGATCGCACACGGCGATAATTTCGGCTTCCTTATTGTTTTTATAGCCGTTAAAATGCATTTCCGAGATCGAACCTGTTCCAATAACCGCAACCTTGATTTTGCTCATCTGTATGTCCTCCTAAATTAAAAAATCTATATTCAATCCTCACTGGATGCTCGGCTAAGCTTACACTTCATCCCAGATGCGGCGCGCATTATCCAACGCAATCTTCGTACCTCTGAGGCAATCCTCCATACCTTCGAACTCAATGCTGACATATCCGTCAAAGCCAGATGCCTTAACCGCGCGCACGATATCGTAAATCGGCAAGTCTCCTTGGCCTACGATTGCTCCGCGCAAGTAGTTGCCGTGCAAAGATCGGAACCAGCCTTCGCCAGGATTGCGATCCGCAGGACGGATATAGAAGTCCTTAAAGTGCACCATGGAAGCCAGCTCAAGATTGTTCTTCACCGCAACGAGCGGATTCTCATCCACACATACGAAGTTGCCTACATCTATCGTTGTTCTGTAGTTGTCACGATCGACAGCAAGCACAAGACGCTTCACGCGTTCACTAGCCTGCGTATAGTAGCCATGATTCTCGACGCTTGTCACGATGTCGAATTGAGCCGCATAATCTGCAATTTGCCGGCATGCTTCTACAAGCTGCGGGAAGTCCTTTTCGAAATAAGCGGCGCCTGTTTCCGCATGTGGACGCGACGCGACATCATGACGCATGAATTTCACACCAAGGCGATTTGCTACATCAACATGCGACTTTACGCGCTCAATCTCACGCTTCAGCCCTTCTTCGTCATGACCTGCAAAGTTAGCGCCGATGCAGTAATTGGACAGCTCAAGCCCAATGCGTTCAGCAGTTGTACGAATCTCTTCCACACGTTCCGGATGATTGACCAAATCGAGATCCAAGTCTACGATTTCAGCGTGATCGGCACCATTTTCCTTCATCCATTCCAACGCACCAGATATACTTAGACGTTTGTCCTGCAGCGCAGCATACAAACTATAAATGCTAACTCCTAATTTCACAGCAGCCCACTCCATTTCTTCGTTGTGTTCGGACTTATTTCTTATCTACTTACTCGCAAACGGTTACAAGAAGCGCTTACGTTCTCCATTCCATTATAAAAAAGTTCACTTACTGCACATTGCACTATAGTCCACAAATATTGGACTTTCTTACACAGATGCATTTACAATACTTTCGAGGGGATCTAGCTATAGCTAAGCAGAACAAGAACAGTCTGCAAAATAAATATGCGAGAACCTTATTCCTAATTCATGTAAGCGCTTTACCAATATCCCGCTTTTATAGTAATCTATGTACAAACGAAAGAGGAGGAATGCTATGAGTATTGTTCACCAGCAATCCGCTTGCTCGAAAGCCTCTCTCATCAATTTTTCGCAGCTCAGCAATCAGATCCAAGCCCAAATTTATAACGAGTACTGCCATAACTATTATCATTTCGTTTACTCCATGATCCGCAACCATCATTCTACAGAAGATATTCTTCAAGAAGCCTTTCTCCGTCTCATTACAAAAAAACTCTCCCATGTGAACGACGACAAACTGTATGGATGGATTTTTACGCTTACACGCAACGTAGCAATTAACTACATAAGAAAACAAAAAAAGCATGGCATTGCTACGAATATGAAGGAGCTGCAAATGGATACCCTGCATCCACAGATGATATCCGAGTGGGATTACCTAAAGAGGTTTGAGGTCATGACTGTGCAGCAATATATGAACGACTTAGCTCCGCATCTTCGAACCATTATGTACCTTCGCTTCATGAAGCAGTTGAGCTACAAAGAAATATCCGCAGCTTTGCATATTACGGAGGGGGCCGTCCGACAAAATTTATATAGAGGGAGGAAAATAATAAAAGAACGCTACCTTCAAGAATTTGAGGAGCATATGTGTTGATTACGCTAACAATGTAAGAAACCCCGGACTCAGCGTCTGGGGTTTCTCTGTCTTGTCTATTTATGCCTCTTAGCCGAATTTTCTGTTTCATAAGTCTCTATCATTAGTCTCTATCATTAGTCTCTATCATTAGTCTCTATCATTTGCTTATGGCGTATAGAAATTCGCCCTAGTTCCTGTATACACAATATTCTTTCTTGTGACAGGATAATTCGAATGCTCCGTATATTTCACCGTCGTTCCATCACCGTACGTAACGAGTGCAACATGACTCGTATCTGTTCGGTATAAGATAGAGCCGCTGTATACCTTGCTTATGTTATTTTGTCTGGAAAAGTACCCTTTGTTCAACATATAAGGCACGACTCCACCATTATTATAGTAGCCTGTACGCATCCAATTTTCCCCTGCATAATTCCCGCGGCTGGTACTCGGATACCACTTTCCTGCTCGATTTACCGGAATCCCGCCCGCATTGAGCGCCTTCGACACAAAATTCGCACAATCACTGCCCATTCCATTGGCCGCCGAAAACTCAGGGACATCAAAAGCATGCGCTAAGGCATAATCTCTTGCTGCGAGCCGATTATAGGATATAGCTAAATGATTCGCAATCCCATTCCGCTTGGTTACTGCTTCATTGATGGCTTTCTTTCCATAATCCGCAGCCATGGATTCATCTAACCGCTCTGATGTGGCTGGCGTTACAATGGTTTCTTCCGTCGTAATATCAGCTCGATCAAATAAAGTGAGCTGTATGTCGTAATTCAAGGATTGAATCGATTCAAGCAGATTAGGAGAACTGATCCCGATTTCCATTCGGTATAGGAAGGTGGAGGGAGAAGGAGTATTATAATAAGATTCTGTTTCTTGAAGGAAGGCATCTATTTCGTTTTGGCCAATCATTTTTTCATGTTCGTTGCGAAGCTCCGACACGGCTGTCTGCATCCCTTTTACATAAGGGCTGTCTATGGGATTTCGGATTAGGGTCATGTCGACATTTACATTGACATCAATCGAAAATTTGTCGGATTCAATCTTTTCATTCCCAAATTCAAACGAAAAATGATCGAACGTATAGAGCCCCGCATATTTGGAAAACAGTTGTTTTTGCACATAATTCGCAAGTACTGCGGCTTGCTTGTCCGTCAAACTCGTATTGGAAAGTTGAATCTGACTAGCGAATTCAGAGTGAGGTAGAGGTTGAGTCGAGTTGTCCAGCGATTGATACGCCGAAACAGGAAGGATGAATATCATGAACAGCATTGCAGCCAATACAAATGACACAATTCTCTTCTTCATCATAATGAACCTCCTTATTTGATTGGGTGATTCATAGAAAAACTCCCGACTCGTGAGGTAACTCGCCTTCTAATCCCCCCCTTTTTCCAGATTACTTAGCATGATTAGTTCTGCTAGGCAGTAAGAATTGTTCCCCCTTAAAAGCTATCTCTTGGGCGCTGTAATCGTGGGGAAACTTTCTACTTATATAGACACCAAAATTACTGATTTTGTCACATTTTCCCGAAACTAATTTTTTTGGAGAAAATTCGTACCAAAGAGACCTTCTGCAAAATGAGAAGGCCTCTTCGAATGTCTCTTACCTACTTACTCTTCCGCACCATATTCAATGGATATTCCCTCTACATGCTTACGGGACATTATCTTCTTTTTCTTACGATTCTCCTTCGATTCGAACACAATGTCCATATCATAGTCTTTCGGGTACAAATCCTGCTTCTCAATATATAGCGTGAGCCGCTTCTTATTGATCTTCACCTTTTGCTGTTGAATAAGCACCCCTACGTTGCCGCGTACATCCTCTTCTTCATACACGATGCCAGTACGCTTCAAATAAGAAATGAACACGCAATCCCCTTTTTGCAGCTTAACAGAAGAGCTCTTTTTATTCCGCTGGTGAGGAATTTCGGATTTCTTTTGCTCCTTGAGGCGTTTGGCATGCTGGGCATCTGACGCACCCTCCTCCATCTCCTCGACAGAGGATGTCTCATCCACACGTATTGCCTCATTTGCTGATCCTTCTTCATCTCTTGTAAACCATCGATCATGCTGAGGTTCAGTCGGCTTACATTCTGATTCCCCTGTCAAAGCATGAGCTTCCTCCCCGGCACGGAATGTTCCAGAACCAAGCGATTGCGTGATATGCTGCGAGCGAGTAATAATATCCGCAGCCAGCCCCAGCTTCGAAGCGATAAGAAATGCATAGCTGCTTCCAGCTTCACCGATGCGAAGCTGATATCGCGGCTGCAGCGTATCCGCATCAAATTCCATCCGCGCATTCTCAAATCCATTGGTTGCAGAAGCGAAATGTTTGATTTCATTAAAATGCGTCGTGGCCACCACGATGGCCCCTCTTCTCCGCAGTTCTTCCAATATGGCAATCGACAGCCCTACGCCTTCGCCAGGATCCGTACCGGATGCCATTTCGTCAAAGAGCACCAGTGTAGATTGGTCAGCCTCCTCGAGAATATGAATTACATTGGTAACATGGGCCGAGAACGTACTTAATGATTGCTCCATGCTCTGACCATCCCCGATATCGACACACACCTTGCCGAACACCGAAAACATGCTGTTCTCTTGGGCCGGCACCAGCAAGCCCGACTGCACCATAAGGGTGAGCAGCCCAACTGTCTTCAAGGCAACAGTCTTGCCTCCCATATTCGGCCCCGTGATAATAAGACAGGAGTAACTTCGACCAATTCGAAATGTAAGGGGCACCGTATCTCCACCAAGCAGCGGATGCTTCGCATCCCGGATGTCTATGATACCTCGGTCATTCAGCTGTACGGATCGTCCATCGATTGCCCGGCTGTATTTCGCCCGCGCGAACAAATAATCATATACGCCAACCGTATCCACATTGATCTCAAGCTCATGTGTCGACTGCTCCAGCAGCTCGGTCAAGCAGCTCAGCACCTTCATTTCCTCTCTTGTCTCTTCCGTGCGCCACTGTGCCAACTGATGCTGCAAGTGGGCAATTTCTGTTGGCTCCATATACACGGTTTGCCCGCTTGCTGATTCATCCAAAACAGTTCCATGGAATTGCTTGCGCAGCTCTTTTCTAATCGGAAGTACATACCTTCCTCCACGCATGCCTACCAAATGCTCCTGCATAATTGCGCGATGCTTATTCATAAGACTGTCGAGTCTTTGCTTGATGCGGTTCTCGACCTGCATCATTTTCCGCCGCACCCGGCCCAACTCCTTGCTCGCCTCATCTGCAATTCGACCGTGGCGAATGCAGCGCTCGATCTCATCCCGAACCCGTTCCAGCTCATACATTGACGCAGCATACTGACTCACAGTAGGGGCAATGTTCAGTTTGGATCTCATATATTTCTTTAATTGTGCACAGCTGCGCAAGAAAACGGCTACGTTCGCGAAATCCTCTTCCGAGAACACATACCCTGTAGAAATGAGTGATAAAATATGCTCAATCCCTTGCAACGTAGGCAGCGGCACACTCGCGCCCTGCTTCAGCATAAAGCTGGCCTCGGCAACCTCTTCCATCGCACGGCGTACCTCTTCGATATTCGTTAGCGGGCTCATTTGCTCAACATGGCTTTTGCCTGCATAAGATACCGCATATTCCGATACTTTCGCTTTCACTTTATGATAATCCAGTCTTTGCAGCATTGCTTCATTCATGCCTCTTGATTCTCCTTTTTAATAAAAGTAGGAGAGCAGCCGCGATCGAGGCCTCCGGAAAGAAGGGTTCCTGTTAACGGAAAACACCAGCACAAATCGACCATGCCTGAATATATCCTCTATGCAACGCAAAAAAGGCAGAGCATGCGTATGCGCACACCCTGCCTATAGCTTCATTTCTCTCTTCCATATCTGCCAACGCCATGAACGAACGTACTCTTACATAGAAGTACTCGTACTTCACAGCTATTGCAAACAACACGTGCTGATGCAACACGAATCCGGGAGCAAGAGAATGAAATGCTGGCGTAGAATTGCTTATCCGCTGTTCTTAACTCGTTTCCGGAGGCTTCAGTACAGCATGCTCAAATAAACGTCACCAAGGACGCCAATTTTCAGGGATGTTCACATTCACTTATTGAACATGCCCTGCAACAAAGCTGTTCGCCTCACTATGGAATTCACTAGTTAAGAACGCTCACCAACATTAAAATCTCCCCTTGCTACATAATATTTCCCAGTATACAAAATGATCAGATACATCGTCAAGCAGCATGGATCACGATAAACGATCGGCCAGCGCCTTTTTCTTAAATTGGGAAGGCGCCATACCTGTATAACGCTTAAATATGCGTGAGAAATAGGCCAAATCATTGAAGCCTGAGCCGAAGCAAATCTCGGTCACAGACATATTTGTCTCTATAAGCCATTCCGCAGCTTTATTTACGCGCAAATTAATCAAATAATCATTAAAGGTTTTCCCCGTAAACCGCTTGAACAAGTGGCAAAAATAAGTTTTCGAGATGTTAAATTGACGGCATAATCGCTCAAGCCTCAGCTCTTCAGCGAAATGTCCATGAATATATTCCATAACGGCATTCATAAGCCCTCGATACTTCTCCACCCGTTCATCCTCCTCGCTTGGCCTATCTGCCAGCTTGGAATATTCACGGATGATGACAGAGAGCAGCTTGAGCAAATTCGCCTTGAGCATAAGCTCGAAATAGCGGTTGGAATGACCGTACTCCTCCAGCATTTCAGTAAGCAGACGGGCTACCTCCATATCGGAATCCCCGGTCAAGGCAATTTTGGGCGTCACCTGCTTCTCATCGATCAAGAATTTCTCCAAATAAGAAAAATCAAAGCACTCTTGGCTCCACTCAGATTGCTCGAATCGCTCATTAATAAAGTGCGGCAGAAACTCACAGCCGATCACTTCCATCTCCTGACCGGGAATCATGTCAACCCGATGAACTGCGTAAGGAGGAATGACAAATAAATTGCCCTTAACCATGTTATACGTTCGATGATGAATAGAGTGCTTGAACTCCCCTTTGACGACGTACCAAATCTGGATATAATCGTGGGTGTGATCCCATATGCTCCCCAACGTTTGATTGATTTTATACATTTTACAGGGCAAATGTGCTCTCATCTCTTGCTCAGAACGAAAGAGGATCACATCGTTCGCTAATTCAGCTCCCCTGCCGTCAAGCTTCCTTTCCTCAGTCATGTGCATCACCTGCCACATCATGAAATCACGGATTGTACAAAGTAACACTGCTCAATGAAGTTCCTCGTCATATTTATTCCAATAGATGGGGTCATATTCTTATTCGTCAAGTGATCTATCTCATATTGTACTATAGTTTCGTCATCAAAAAGCAAAAACCTCTTAGTAAGAGGTTTGCTTTTTGATCTACTATTTCATGTTTTTGCTAAGCTTTCGGAGTAATTTATTTGTCCTACCGACAATAAATGCTTCTGCTTTATTACTGTCATTATTAAATAAATCCACGGCTTGTTTCATAATCTTATCAACTTGATTTTCATTCATTAGCCGAATCGCACTCTTTCCCATCTTAGAAGCTGAAATCAAAGATAAATAAGCCATTAAGTCCATAATTTCTTGTTTTGTCATTTTAACCATTCAACGTCCCTTATTGATATTGCTTTTTAAATTGAACTTTGATTCATCTTGAAAGTAGGTATTTTGCAGAGTTGTTCATATGTAACCTCTTTCGTTCTTACTTTAGGACATATTTCTATAACTGCTTTAGCAATTGCTTTTGTTGCTGGAAAATAAATATGTTCATTCGTTTCAATAATTTCATTCACACTTGATGTCAATATAACGTTTTTAGATCCCAAATTATGAATGGCAATAAACCACTCTTCCCGATAATTAGCATCAATGATTCCTGATAGTACCGACAAGGAACAGCTCGAAGAATCATTATTTTCTTTCAGTGCAAATCTATACTTGCTTAACAAAGAAGATGCTATTCCAGTAGGTAAAAATACGACTTCATTCGGTTGAATGTTTACAGGATCTTTAATTGATTTTCCTTTTGGATTCAACACTGCATTTTTAATATCTACATAAATATCGTAGCTTGCATCGACATTAATGAAACTAGGCAAAATCGCTGTATTTCTCACCTTCGCAAACAGTACGGTATCACAGAGCTTCTTATTTCGAGTTGTCCGTTTATCCTTATCAACATCCCACACGTTTACACACATTGTTTTGTTTTCATTGTTTATTTTTTCTTCAATAACTAACTCATACTTTTTTTCGGAAGGCTTAATATTTAGTTCTTTCACGATTCCGAATCTTTTTTCTTTTTTCATCCACACAGTTTCACCAATTTTGTAATACCGTTTTTCATTATTCTCCACAACATACACCTCTGTACTTTTTATGGTTTTTAATAATTAATAATCATTGCTTCTTTGGTTAAACGGGGAGAAGCGTCGTACTTCTTGTTCATCTACCTTTACTGAACCCAAAAATAATTCCTTCGGTTGTACCCAATGTCTGCCTTGGGCATCAATATAAAGAGCAAGTGACTCATTTGAATCCACATGGAAAGCACCTTTATAAAGAAATACATTCAAATGTTTCCCGGATTCAGTATGTATGGCCTCAAAGTATTTATCTGCTTGCTTGTGACTAAGATCAGGTTTCACAATTCCAAGCAAATAACATTCATTGCCTTCATAATGACGATAAAACATAATATAGTCCTCCCTTTTTGGTATGGGTCAATCATGATTTTGCTGAAGAGGTAACATACTCGTTCATTTTTCGATTAATAATTCGTGCATGTACATCATTAAAAATAACCGCAATCAAGACTTTTACGTTGTTGTCATCATCTTTTAAAAATAAGTTAAAACTATTTATACCTTCCTCTATTTCGTATTTGATCACGTTCATCACCTCCGCCTTATGTTATCTGAATACACATCAGTACTTTATTTAGTTTTAAATGTAAATAGATTATATTCCCTGCTAGAATTTCCGTCAATAGGTTTTTTGTATCGGCTTTGATCCGATACATTTACGTTGTATTTTTATCCATAATCATTTTGCCTCTCATCTAATTTTTAACTATTATATAATTGCTTTCTTAAATTGATTTTTATAACCCTTGTTTATATGCAAATGCTCAATTAGCGTTATAATTTCATTCACATTAAAGTCATTTCTATATGTAATAACTGCATCGTACACTTGTTTTAAACTTACATTCTGATTATCAATCCAGTGAAAAACCTTTTCTATCCCCTCGTTATTTTCTATATTAACAAATAATCTTCTTATTATATTAATCTTTTCCATTTTTAAAACGCATTCCTTATATTTTTCTTCAAATTCGTGATATTGTTTGTAGGATAATTTTTCCTTTATATGTATAATGAACTTATGAACAATCATTGGTTTCGATAATTCACTACCATATAGGATTATAAAATTATAAAATTGCTGCAATGTTTCTTCATCAACAATGACTGATTTTAAGTCAGTTAACATTTTCCCTCTAAATCCCATTTTACATCCTAACTCGTGTAATATAATATCGTCAAAATTATCCACTATTTATCCCCCATTACAATGATGTCTGCAACAAAATGAGAACATATGTTTGTATATTTATATGCCAATTATATCCCATACAATACTTACCGTCAAATTTTTGTTGCTATATTCTAGCTTTCCATTTGACAATTTATTCATCTCTTTAATAAGAAATAGACGTACTAAAAAACGCAATGGGCGTCGCTTAATCCATTGCGTTCTTTATCTCGTCTATTTCTTTAGGATATAGGGATCTGATCGTTTCTATATTCAAAAAATCACGAAGAGACCATTTATATTTCATATTATAAAAATCGCATACTTCTTCGATCTGCTTCCTGTCCAGGCTCCCATCTCTTTTTAAAATCTGTAGAGCCAAGTATATCATACCGCTCCGCACAATATTTTTGGTAGTAAGAGCCTCGCTGTACTCCTCTAATCCATCTACTTTTTTAATCGTTTCCAGTCTATTGTAAATCGTATAAAACTTAACTTTATCGCGATTCTCTTCATTATTATTTATTGCACCTTTTAATATATAAGGTGAGTTCGGAAGCGGAATTGAGTCTCTAACTTTACTTGAAAAATCAATTCCTCCATTGGATTTATAATATAACTGCTCCTGATTCGTCAGTACCGCCATGCTAAAAATAAATGGATCTATTGGAGAAATGATTCGAGCGATATTTCCCTTCTCATCTCTTATATAAATTTTATTCTTATCGATGTCGAAATCTGAAATTTGTAAGTTAGTCAATTCCTTAACCTGGGTTCCTTGAATACCGTTCCATAAAGCTTCAATAATAAAACTATCTTGCTTATTCACTAATGAATGGATGATCGCCTGTTTTTCGTCATAACTTATATATTTTTTATACTCTTTCACAAAGGAACAAAAATATTCTTGTTTGCGTCGTAAAGGATTAATAAAATTCCTTGAATAATTATGATCCATCGCCCATTGTATGTAGGAAGATAGAACATTACAATATGTTCGTGCACTCTCTTTTGTTTTCGGTTTGAGCATATTTTCAATAAAATCTTCAATTTCGTCATCACGAAAATCATATAAATCCCGTTGGAGCTTTATTTCTATATCTACTGCTTTTTTAAATAATCTGGAGTAGACTTCTCTTGTATCTAAGTTATCAAATTGCTCAAGATATTTCATTTTAATTTCTGAGTTATAAATATCCATCTCTGACCTCCTTTATACATTTTATTCAATGGGTATCAACTAAATAAAGTACTACTTATTTTTATTATATATGACACTTTAATTAAAAGAAAGGGTACTGAGCACCACCTCAATACCCTGACATGTAACTTTTATACATATTTAATTTCACACTATTCTGTCTCTCACATTCTAATTCATTTCGACATTTTGTCAACAATCATATGCATAGCGACGCATCCAACTGTACGATTGCTTCCTCTACATCCAAATTAGACTGAACAATAGATATAAATCGTTCTAAAGCTATTGACATTTCCGAAATTCTCTTCAGTACGTTCTCCTTTTTAGGTGCCCCTGCTTGACACGACTTCCCATATTCACTCTCTACACGATAACATGTAACCAAAAAGCTACGAATAAACTCACCGTATAACTCCGGTTGTAAGGATTGGTTCATCGCTTCCTCTGCACACCAAAAAATAATCGGTATATGGGTCTTTTTCAGTGCTTTTTTTCTTTCATTTGAATCGAACGAAACAAAAGCTTCCGTAAGATACATTGAGATCTTCTTTATTTTATCAGTAATGTTTTGATTCAAAACCCGCTCTTTTTTCTTTAAGTCAAGAACATATTCTTCAATATTTTTTGCACCGAAGCCCTTAATTTTAGCTACGCCCTCTTCAAACAGCATAAAGATTTGTAATATCATTTCTTGATCTACAAACCGAACTCTGGCACGTTTCGACAATCTTACATCTTCTTTGAAGAAATGCAGGTTTGACAAATCATTAATGGA
Source organism: Paenibacillus sp. B1-35 (assembly GCF_050474385.1). Taxonomy (NCBI): domain Bacteria; kingdom Bacillati; phylum Bacillota; class Bacilli; order Caryophanales; family Paenibacillaceae; genus Paenibacillus; species Paenibacillus sp. B1-35. The sequence goes on along the minus strand of NZ_JBCHVJ010000003.1, from coordinate 532,562 downwards.
TCTGATTAAATCACTATGCTTCGCTCTTGTTAATTCTATTTTAGACAGGGGCGTCCCACTATTTTGCTTTACAAACATCTTATCGCGTTCTTCATCCGTCATATTTTCTATTTTGACGATGGTGATGGATTCATCCAGTATTTCATCTTGCATCTCTTGAGGCAGATCCTTGAATTTGCACCCTGCAATTTGATGACCATATACATCTTCTGTATTTTTATGCAACTTCCATGCACCGTCAATAAAGCTCATGATCGTTGTTATTCGTTGTTTTCCATCCAAAAACCACTTTTTCCCGTCTTCTGAATCCTGGATAAGCACGGGTGGAATATAATATCCATAAATCAAAGAATGGATTAAATCACTCCGCTGATGATCATTCCAGGTTGCATTCCTTTGGATTGCCAGATCGAAACGAAGAACAATCTCATCATGTTGATTCTGACTGATCAATGATCGATCTCTTCTCCACTCTTTATAAAGACTTCTGATCGTATAATTCCTTGTTGATTTTTCGATTCGTGTTTTTCTATAAAACCGCTCTGTATTCAGATGAGGTTGTTTACCTCGTTCATTATTGTTGGTAACAGCTTGATTCATAACCTAACTATACTCCTTCTTTTCAGAGTTAGACATGTTCAAAGTAATAAGAGGCATGATGACCATGCAATATAGAGTATAAATCTACTGTATTACTTCGTACTAAATTACATTTTTCTAGAGAAACATTATATCATTATAAACCTCATTCATGTATTACTTCTTACTTAGAATCAGCAGATATCAACTTCATATTATATATTGATGCCTATTTATTATTTGATTTTACGATATTCCATAATCATATACGCCCATACAGGGAGACTGTCTTCCACACGTGCTTTCCAATAGTCAGGACTAGAAAGAATCCCTTCCTTCGCTAGTCGGTCAATGGCTTTATGTGCTTCTGCTACTGCAAGTTTGTCCAATTTCTTCACACCTTTCGATTCTCCATCATTTTTACTCACTTGAGTGCATGATTTCAGTTCATTTTGCACATCTTGAATGAAATGCTCTTTACGAATTCCCATGAGCTTTAAAGCATTTTTAAAAGGATCCACTTTGCGATCTGGATCCAATTCATCATGTCCTACTATATGTTTGTGGGGATCGAGATTGAATGTATGGCACAGATATGCATGATACCACACATACCGTTTGTAAGCTTCTTGATTATTAACGGAGCCTCTCTTATACGAGAAGCATAACTCTACTCCAATCGCAATATCGTTTGCGTCGCCCCCAAATAATTCATTATCCCTCTTTACGTTATATCTTACATGCCATGCTTTTTCGGGCTTAGCTGTTGTGGCTGGAATACACTCGATAATTTGTTTATCGTCAATGAATGTATGTGCGGATGCGGACATTTCATTGTGCGAGTTTTCGTAATATTTTACATTTGCTGAAGCAGTACTGCCATCATTGCCGGTATCATGGCTTACGATAAACCCAACATAGGGCATTGGTAACCCTGGCCGTCTTTGTGTCTTAGGTGTAAGGTATTGCTTACCAATTTCGTATTTCATTTTAAACATCATTCATTCCCCCGATACGATATGTGTCTTGCTTATGGCAGACTTTCAGCCCTTGTTTCAGAATAGTTATTTATTGATTTTTTTTTGCCGGGCGCGAACGCAAACGATTCTACACATTTAATGCCTGTAAACGCCCCCAGCTCATAAGCTAGCAGCATCAGCATATTGTCCGATATGTCCCCGATATGCCACGCTTGATACAAAGCCATGCTTAATGTGCAAAAAAATCCGATAATAAGTGCTGAAACTTTGGTTTCATCCAACGACAATCCATCTTTAATCCATTTCATGTTGACCACCTCGAAAAGATTGCAGCTCTACACGCAAGTCATCGACTTTTACTTGCAGTCTTTTATTTTCTAAAGTCAGTTCGAGATTTGTTTTGTGAAGCTGTGCGACTTCCTCGCTGAGTACTCGAATCTCTTCTCTTGCTTCCTCCAGATCGGTTTTATAGCTATTTATAATCTCTTTCAGCTCTAATCTAAATGCTTTCTCATCTTCGCTTAATGCCTTTCGGTCGCTAATCGTAACATCCTTGCGATTAGTACTCTTTGTTGCAACGAAAGTAAATATAGCTGTTACTAATGCTGTAATAACCGGAATCAGTACTTGCAGTGCCTCCAAACATAACCACCCTCTTGCTTGCATGTATCATTTTATTTCTAATCTATAAAGTGATAAGAACTCGAAAATTTCATGAAAAGAACATAAAAAAGAGGAGGTATGACGAAAGCTCCTCTTTGCGTTTTAAGTTGCGATTGCTTCATTCTAAACTATGAAATAATAGGCCCCGCCTGTTTGAGATCTAATGCCAAATCTTGCATGCAAATCATTAACATCTCTTTGACGACAAGTCGTCTGAGACACAAGATCTACGTCCGCTTGATATCTTCTAAATAGGTATCCAAACAGTTCTGGTCTACTGCTCGTCATCTCAGCCTCAACTTCATGGATTGCTTTGATATCAATTGTGGCATCTATATCCTTGTACACATTGACCGTAAGAACCGAATCGATTGTTGAATGACCCCAAACATCAATGCTAGACTCCAGATTGGTCACGATTTGGGCTAATACGGTTGCAACCAATTCAGGGCTGCTTGAAGCTATGCTTGTCTCGATATCCTCATGCTCATAGACTTCCATATAGCTATCTAAATCATTTTCGCCCTTTATATAGATAAACATCTCTGCATGCAGCTCTGGTCTACTGCTCCAAATCACGGAAGATTTATCATCATATTGTTCTTTCGTTGGCACACCAATGAATGCTGGAATATCATCATATTCTAAAGACTTGGCCTGAATGATTCCTTCAAAAGAATCATTGTAACTAAACACTTCCATGACTGCACCGAGTTCAGGCTTGTTGGACTCCATTTGCGATTCTATATTTGCCCGCGGATCATCCTCGACAAAAGCTCTAGTCTGTAATGTAGCTTGGAGAAAAGCATTCTTATCGACAATCATTTCAGATTGGAGCTCAGGTCTATTCGCATCCATTTGAGTCTTTACGTCAGAAGATTGCAGTAACGATCTAACCGTCAAGCTTGCATCTCGATAGCTTTTAGCCGTTTTATATACAAACATAGAAGAATGGAGTTCCGGTCTAGCTACATAGATATCAGCATCGTAGTCCATAAGCATTGGTACATTCCCCTGATGCACATAAAGAGAGGAATCCAGCCAGCTGAATCCGATATCGCTCTTAACGTTAATCCTAGCATTAAGGTCGCTAAAACCACGTCCAATGACAAACATCTCAGCGTCGAACAGGTATCTAGATGCCGTATAAGATTTAGATAAATCAATATATTGTACAAATAGTTTTGGCTGCTTATGCCCTAACTCCCTAGTGAAAAATGTTACATACGAGTTCGCTTGCGATCTGATGCCTATACCATAATTCGGTTGTTCGTCACGATACCATTTTAGTACAATATCAGTCATGTCTACTTCGATATATCGCTCTTTTTTATTGTAAAGGAACTTGTTTGTTATCAGACCCAGGGGCATTGGAGCATTTGCTGCTGTGATACCGATTTCATTCCAGAACTCTTTATTTGTCGTAAATTCGAGATCCATGCCTTCTACTTTATCATCAGCACAATATAATCTTAACGTAGCCTTTTCAATCAGTTTTTCTGTACCTAAAGCATGCAAATCAAATTCGATAAAGGATTCGAAGTTTTCAATATTTACATAGTCCCTCGTATCCCTACCGACAAACATTTGTTTTTCAGTGCCCCAGTTCTGCGACTGATACCTGACACTATCTCTCGTAAAAGCATCTTTTACAGGTGCTATCTCTTGAATAATTCTAGGCGCCTCGAACAGTTCATAATCGCCATACATTCGATTGTTGGGCGCTACTTCGATGACACTCTCTATGAAACTCCCGGCAATCGCCTCAATTGTGGACTGTTTATCACTAATCCCCTTATACATAATCATCGCAAACGAATCTAACTCTGACTTGCTTTGTACGCGGACTATGAGAGAAGCGTTCAAATCACTATAGGCTTTCTTGTATACAAGCATGTAGGATTCTATATCTAAATACTTGCCCGTATACAGTACATATTTGCCGGCCATTGTATTGACTGGTTCATCGTAGTGTCTAACATACATGCTTGATTCTACATCATCATGCGCATAACCTACCCAAAGGTTCGCATTAAAATCATAAACTTCCTCCTGCACCTACCATCACTCCATTGTATTGGACTAGATTTTTTGAGCCCGCGCTCTAATTTCAAATTTTCCGCTCGGAACCGAATTAGCTGTCAGCTCAGTGGCCAATCTGGCAAAGAACTCCACGGATTGATTGTAGTCTAGTATTGTATTCCAATTCAGCACTTCTTCTGACGTGAATGGGAATTGCTCCTTCGATAATTCGATTCTAACTCCGTTAGGTAAATCAGAATTCATTCCCTTCACTTCAATATTCGTAACCTTGTGACCATACATGTTCGTTAACGTAATTTTGTTCTCTTTCGAGATCTGTCCTGCAACGAGCGTACCCGTATTCCAGTATTTCAGGATCTCCCCGATATCTGTTGTATAGTACTTTCCTAAGTTGTCGCTAAACATCAATCCCGCATAGGTTCCGATAAAGTGAGTCGTCCATGAGTCTACGCTGCCCCAATAATCTTTGAATTCAACAACAAGAGTGTTCTTCTCACCAATTTTGACTTCCGTGTTTTTAATATTAAGGGCAATTGCCTCAGGAGAACCATGTAGATTCGTAAACTCGCCCGAAAGCGGATAATAGGGTTTGTCATTAAGGAATACACGATATTGAACAAGGCCCAAATCATAGTCACTTAATGTTCCTGACAGTTTGTTACCGACAAAAGAAAGGTTGATGGTTGAAGTTGTATTTAAAATATAGAGAGATGCATCACTTACACGCGCCCCTTTCATGTAGGTATTAATGCTTGCCTTTACACTATCGACATCCACAGATCCCTTTTCGTTTAGTTTTGTATCGAACATAAACCCAATTTTAATAAACCCAAAAATAGCTTTAGTTTTGAAATCCTCAGTTCTTAGCGATTCGAATTCCCAAGTTCGCATTCCATTTTTCTTCATATCATTTTCGTCAGTGATATCGAGACTCTTCCATTTCCCTTGACGATAGGATTCCCACTTCATGCCGTTGTCGAATGATACAAATAATCGAATGTTGTCTTTATATTCTTTCGTTAGCTCTATCGTATATTTTTCAACATCGTCATTTATGGAGATGTTTCCTAATGGAATAGAAATTTGACTCAATGGTGTGAATTGAGTTTTCACTACACGTCTTGACGCATTCTTTGCAACGTAAAGGATGTTGTTGTCTTCGGACATATCGGAAAGTAAATCGTGCGTATATCTCAGCAGTTTAACCTTCGAGTTACTAGCAGAGAGTAAGCTCCAATCTTCCTTCTTAATCTGATTCAAATCACTTATCCCATGTGCATATACAAAATTCATATGTTTTGGTTTTGAAAGTTCGATCCACCCACTATCAATTAGATGGAAGAGTTTAATTTCCCTTAAAGCAACTCCAAGTACAGACCCATTGTTCTCATAAAATCTCCATCTAATTTTTTTGTATTGATTCGTATTTGGAAAATGATAGGTTCGAACTTCGTTTTTATTCCAATTCACTTCGTTTCTGCGTTTATCCAGCGTTATCCATCTTGAACCATTCCAGGCTTCCAAATCCCATGCTCTTGGTGACTCGCCTACGTTTTCTTCTCTGGATAGCAATGCGTAGCTATTAAATATAGTTGGGCTAACAAATTCATAAGACAGCCATGACCTTACCTGTGTTTTCGCCGTAACCCATGCTGTATTGTTTAATCCGTCAAATACGCGAAATGCTTCATATGCCCCATCATGTGGACTTGAAGCTGCAATACCATTTGAATTATTTGTTGTCATGACAGGTACTAAACTTGTAAGACTTTTCGTTTTTTCACCCAAATTAAATGTTTTATACTTGTTATCATGGTGAATTAGAAATCTCTCACTGCTTGCTTCTTTCCCAATTATTTTTTCTAAATCCAGATATGCTATATTCACATCACCTTTTGTAAACAACATGTAAGAACCAATCGAACAACAACCTGTAATGACTGATCCATAATTGTATAAAGTAAAATTCAATTTGGAGAACTCTTCTGCCCCAAAATTCTCATAGTCAGGTATTTTAGCATAATAAACATTTGCCGGAGAACTTCCTTTATATACAGATACAATAAAAAATCCATTTGTTATTGTTACTCCTGTTGGATAACCATCTGTAAACGATACTACAGCCAACTCCTTACCTGTTATTGTATCGAAGCAATAGACACTTTTTTTATAGTCTGTCATATATAATAGGTTCCGTTTGGCGTCAATGTAAAATGAGGATGCAGCCTTTTCAGAAATGTTGACTTCTGGTTTAACCATTGTCTTTAACGTTTCGCCAGTCTGTATATCAATTTCCTTTATCATGTATGGGTCATTAGCTAATCTGACGAATAACTTTGCTCCATCTGTACCCAGGCCGCTTCCCCACAGAGGACTCATTAGTTGGAGCTTTCTTTTCATAGTCAAGGAATAAAAGTCTAAAACATATATGTAGTTTTTATTTTTACTTTGGTTATTTGGAGCGATAAACACTTCACCATTTATTCTCGCAATACCGTCACATCCTTCGGGCAATACAGTGCTAATATTCCCTTTAATCCCATTAAAGCTGTGCGCGTATAATCCTCTTCCCATTTTTAATCACACCCCTATTTGTTTACCTAAATAACTCCCTTGTATTCTTCAAATCTACTTCTAAGCTATCAATATACAATCCATCCACCTTTTCAGAGCTGTCATTTGCGAATTGCTTTTTTTCTATTTTTTCTGCAATAGGGTTAACATCACTATACTCCAGCAGTTCAATGTCATTCCCCTGATATTCATCTAGTGGAGAGACTTCTGTTCCCAACTCAACTTCTGGCTTCCCATCCTCAGAATAGATACTTAATTCAACGTTATTTTCAAAATAATCAGCTAATGATTTCTTTTCATTATCCTCGACAATAAACTCAACCTCTTCTGCTAAAGGATTTTCTGTATACTTCAAGATTTCAAATTCATCACCAACAAGATTTGGAAGATATTTTCCTTTTTCCATCTCTTTAATTAAGACTGGCTGACTTTGAGGAATCTCAGTGAAAATTTTCACTTCAAAGTCGCCATCTAACTGACTTAATTCCGCTGCTGACAGAGCTTCTACTTCACTTTTAGACATACCGTATGTTATGAAGTCCTTGTCTGTTATATCCCTGCCGATTGTCTCCCAACCTTCTTCGACAAATTTCATTAACCCAATTCGCTTAACACCAACTGAAAAGTCATATGGTGCTGCTTTATGATAGCCATCTCCAAATTCAATTTTATAATATTGATAAGTTGGCTTTATTTTTTCGAAATCCACATACCTAATGTGACTACCATTCGATGAATTATAATCATCTCCATTCACACCTATCGAATTACTATCACACTTATAGAGTTGCGTCCAATTGTTGTTATCGTTTGAGCCAAGAAATGTCCAATACTGGATTCCGAAATTGACACTATCTGCAATTCGTAACGCTTCAAGCTCAAGTCTATCTAGTGTTGTAGGCACTCCAAAGTCATATGTAATGAATCGTATTTGATTTTTACCATTTACGCTCACCCAACCAGAGTCGACCTCATTGTTAAAAACTTTCCACAAAGAATTGGGGTGATTTATATGTGTGTCACTACTATAAATATATTTGCTATTTTCATTGGCTTTAGATAGATCAATATATTTTGGTAATTGGTATCTTTTATATTCACCCGATTCATCTATGAATAAAATTTTTTCGGTTTTTGTTTCGTATGTTTCAATTTCAAATTCTATCGGGTAGTGCATTTCCCATGTTGCATTAGCTGGATAATTATAAATATCAATAATACTACCATCCGCGATTGTTTCATAATTTACTTTGAGGCATCTTGAGTACACCCAAGGAACATAAGTTCTATACCAACCTCCTTCGGCTGGAACTTTAGTGTTTTGATCGAAGATGATTGCTAGAAACGTTTCTTTAGGACAGGTGATATCAATGCCCTCAAAATAATAAATGTCATCCCCATATTTGCCGTCATTAATCAGCTCTCTAGCTAAGAGTATTTTATATTCTCTGTGCCTATTTGTCTCTTGCAGGATAGCAATCTTCATTTTTGTTTGGACGTTTGGTAATCCTCTAAATTTAATCGATTTCAATCTGCATAAAGACAACTCATTGATTGGAATTTGGAGAAAGTACATTTCTGTCTCAGTCGTAGTTGTATATACTTGTACAGGGTGTTCGAATCCATGCGAATAAATTTCTTCCTTCATTTATTTCACCTCATCTAACTTGATTTCTTGTACATTCTCTCTTGCTTTAAACTGATAACTAAAAACTTTCCCCATCCCCAACGCCTCATCTTTTTTACTCCAAACAAACTCTTTGTTATAGGGCTTGTCGAATTCTATCTTCTGTCCTTTTTGCATACCATATTTCGCGTAATCGATCGCAGATACATTTTCAGTTAGCTCCGCTACGACATATTCGTACTCTCTTTTTGAAATGATATTTTTAAATCCTTTAGGCATATATTTAGCTTCTGCTTGTAAATCAACCTCAAATGATGAAGAGCCGCCGCATCTTATAATTGGTATGACTGGTTTGGGTAACTCTCTTACTTTTACTTTCCCTATACTCTTCCCATCGACAATAGCTTCGAAAATGTTGTTATCTAAATCCATTGCTATTCCAATTCTTCGAACACCACCCACTAAACTAGATGAAATCACAGTTTTTTCACCAATTTTCTCTGCTCCATAAAAATATAAGTTTTTTGCATAAAAATTAAATAATAAATTATTTACTCCCCATGCCCCATAGTCGTCAGTGTGTTTAGCAACTAATCCAATACTAAGGTCAAGATCATTATATTTAGTGAACTCCATGTACAACTTTCCACCATAATAATCGTCACCAAATAAGATATACCCTCCTCTTACTAAATATAGACGAAAAATACCATGTATAGAAGCAAGAGAACGATTTTGTAGAAGCTTGAATCGATTTCGATTCTCATTAATATCATCGAAACTGAAACCTACAAATGGATTTTTAACTCGTTTTGTAACAGCTACATGCTTGCCATCGAATTTCCGCTTAATTAGGCTTCGTTCATTCTCCATGTATTCATAGCACTGAAAGTCTGCAATTGAATATTCCGATTTTCCATTCCAATCTCCTTGTTTTTCATACATATAAAGAACAAGCATCCTATATTTTTTATCGTTTTTGAATGTCCATTCTTTTTTTTCGTGTTCCTTCCATGTTTCATTTTTTATATCCAACAACAACGTACAACCAATCCAGGTTGGCTCTTCGTCCACTTGCTTCAGACCAAACGTATTCATCAAATTCAGTGTATCATCAGGTACTCCATAGAGCCTAAAGCTCTTGGGAGACTTTGACGTATCAGAAGAGGAGGTCATTGATATCTTTCGGGGGGTATATTCTGCTGGAAATTGGAATTTAGCATGTACTTTTTTAAAAGTGCTACTTGCCCATGCGGTATTCTTGTCTCCATCACACATGTTATATTCGCTGTATTCATATTTTGGAGTATAAAAATAATCACTAGTAGCAATCTCGAAATTAAACTTAATTCTATATTTTTCGTTAAATAATGGAAGTATTGGTACAAACATATTCACACCTCATCAAAAAGAGCATCACAATCAAATTGTAATGCTCTTTATTTCTTTTTTTTTATCCGTAAAAACCTTTGAGAAAACATTGCCATTACCATATTTATTTTTCTCTTTTTGAACAACTTTTTTTAGCACTTGACTTGTGCAGTGGTATTCTCCATTTTTCATGCCATATTCCTTATAATCTTCTGGTGAAGATGCAGATATCTCTTTAATATAGGATTGATATTCAATTAGCTTGATATCATTTATTTGCACATTAGTATTGTTTAAATTTAAAAACGTGATTTTATATAAACAATAAAATTGGGAGTTATCAAATTCCTTTCGAAGCTTCCCAAAATCATTAATCAGTATGGCTTTGTATTCAAATAAAAGATTCCATTCTTTATTAATTTCATCATATCCCTCAAATGTGATATGTGCGTTTATCTTCGCCTTTGACTGTATTTCTACAGCATTAATCAATCTAGGTTTCTTAAATTCAATTTTTATACTTGGGTGTGCAAACTGCAAACTACTATTATCGACCGAAGCATAGAAACAGCCATAGTCACCAATTGAATTGTTTTTAAAAACGTGTTCAATCGGGTACTCTGCTGAATACGCTTTATATGCATCAACACTGTTAATTTCGTTGTTAAATTCTTTCTCAAAGAAGAGTGGAATTGCACTGACTTCCTTATTCTCTATAGTAAAACTTTTTGTCACTCCATTCGCTTTCTTTTCGTTTAAAATGAAGTATTTTTGATCGTCAGCTAGTTCGGGTGTAGGTATTGTTATTAATCGAAGAGAATCCTTGTTAAAGAACTCATATTCAGTTGGATTTATGATGTAGGTCTTTACCAATTCATCGTTTGTATTATAAAACTCTACCTTTAGATTAGATTGTACTGCATATCTCCCCGCAGTATCTAATTCAAATTTACTGATCGTTACGGGATCTTTAAACACGATTTGCATATTGATTCTAGCGTCATATTTATCGTTTATCATGGAATAATACCCATCATTTAATGCATCATAAAATGTCTCGCTATAGCGTGCCATTGAATCTAAATAAGCAATTTCAGTCTCAAACTTCAAATTACCACTATTTGAAATTATTCTTCCAAAATTAATTTTAGCCCCTTTTTTATCATAAAATCTAATCCTACCTATAGTCGCTACAGCTGAAACAGTAGTTGATATATCGCTGAACTTAACTCTTTTTATAAGCAATTACAAACACCTGCCTTATTTCAATTTCAGTTTGTACATATTCTGCAATGTCGAAAGGTCTAGATCACATTTATATATACTTCCAGATCCAAGATTATTGCTAAATGTTGTATCGATTTTATCGATTTTATTTTTTCTATCTAATTTCGACAAATCTGATAAGCCCTCACTTTTAATAATCTTTTGCGAAGGCATTGTTGTAGATAACAGCTTCCAGTATGGATTAATTTTTTTGTACTTTGTTGGATAGAGATTTAGATACTGTATAGCGATATTTTTAATATCACTATTGTTTGAAATGAAGATAAATTTAAAGAATCTGTATTTCACATCATTTCCTATTATAAATACTTTTTCTTCATTTTGTTTCCAATAAACTCCGTTACGTTTTTCGATTAACGTCCAATCGTCTCCTTTCAGTGAGCCATACAAATTCCAATCTCTTGGAGATGGATAAATGTCCTGTTTAACCGTTGCATTGGCAACTGGAAGTGTATTTTTTCCAAAATTGTATTTCATAACGTACCCGCCAATTGTTTTTTCCGTTCCTTCTCCAAAATCAATTGTAATTTCTACACTTGTTTCTCCATCAGAAGACACCCAAGAATCAGAGGTACCATTGAACAACTTCCAAACGCTTGAGCCATTGGTGGCAGTGACCTTTATTTGGTGTTGTGTGCTTGTCAGTGTAGAACCATCTTCAATGAATTCATCAATCAATGGCGCAGGCTCAAGTACCTGTTCACTCCCCAGATTATAGGTTTTATACTGACCATTCACATTAAAGAAATATTGTTTTTCATCTATTCGTTTCTTTGGCTTGAGAATAAGCATAGGTCTGAACCCTACGCCAGTCATTACATCATTCTCATATTTCTTTCTAGCATCAACCACTCCGAATGCGCCTGCATCTCCGTTACCACCACCTCTAATAACCACACCTACTGATACTCCATGTGCGGGCGTATTAGTAAAAGATGGGTATTTCAAATTCCAAACTGAATTGTCTCCTATCTTGTCCATTACACCATTCAAATCTGAGTTGATATACTTGTCCCACTCATTATATTCAATAAATCCCTCATCTTTTTTTGCATTAGAGGTAATTGACGTTAATATAGGATCAAAGTCTTTGAGCTTGTCATTGGTCTTACCTGTTACGGTTTCACACATTTCTATGTAATTCAACTTGAGCGATTCCTTTGTTAAGTTAACATTAGAAGTCCCGAATCTCATTCTCCAAAACTGATGCTTATATGGGTGTTCATGATTGAAGTTCAATACATGCCAAATATTGCAATCATTAGCGCCGATTTTTATATCTAACTCCTTAGCTAATCCCCAATCATTCCCATCATCCGAATATTCTAAATACAACTTTTTTAAATTGTAATATTCCGTCCAGTACCTATTTTCAAATACGATATTTACTCTTTGAATTGACACTGGTTCTTTAAATTGATAGCCTATCCACTCTTTATCAAAGTTTGTATCTCCAAAACATAATCCTGTAGCCCAATATGTACCTTTTGCGGCTGTTACTCCAAATGCCTTTTGACCTCCGTACTGATCAACATCACCATTGAGACAAGACGACCAGATCGGAGTACCACCAACACACTTATTCTTGTACAAAACGGACTCAAGATCGTGATATGAAGTGCCAATTTGCATCAATCCACCTCTTGCGTCATAAAAATTCCAAGGTATCCGATATGCTATATTTCGATCTGCTATACAGATGATGTCACCATTATTCTTTATATCAACAACAATAAATTTAAAATATCCATCGCCATTAGTAGACCAATCTTTGTTAATCTGCCGTTTTTCTGTTTCATAATCTGTATGAACTGCAAGATCACTTAATATCCATCTATATTTTTCCTTGCTTGAGTAATCGGTCTCATCAACAATTTGTTCGAATTTTGTATCTATCGTGTAAGAGTTACACCAAAAATAATCGCCCACTTTAAGCGTCTGTAAGTTATTATTCAATGATAAGGACATATTACTTCACCTCGTAAAGATGTCTAAAGTCAAATACTGGTCTGAATCCAATTTTATTAATTCCATATGAGGCCCGTTTTGCTACGTCATATTTTTCAAAACCTGCACCATTAAGATTTCCCCCTCTTGTTATACATACCTCTGGGTTTAAATAATCAGTGCATTGAGTAATTGTTTTATAATTAAAATGATGCCAGACATCATGATCATTAGCTTTTATTGTTCCGTTTAAATTAGAGTTAACAATATACTTGTCATACTCATTATCTTTCGGGTATGCACCTAATATTGCCTTACTTGGGTCGTTTTCTATGCTTCCTTTTTCATTTATTAGACCAACCCCCCCTGTTAAGCATCTCATATATCCGTATACTCCATTTAACGTCATGGCTTTCCCTTGGATGTAGTTGTTATCTTTTGTTCCCTTTAATTCGTTGTAGGAAATGATGGTTTTAATGACTCTATCTGCGATAAGAAGACCTTCATCTACCTTAATGAAGTAGAAAATCCCTCGTGCAGAGTTTATCTCTGCACCACTATAATCAATTTCGGGAATCGCCATAAAATTACTTCCTGTTCCTACCCACGGACTTACACCACCAGTGAATTCAAATGGAGATCCATTTTCATAAACTTGCATACAAATGTAATCCCCCACCTCCATTTCTAAAATGAAGTCCCGCTCTATACCATCCGTATTGGGCTTCGCCATTAACCTTCACCTCTCAAATAAATTGCAATTTTATTTATCTTGGATACGCTCTTATTCGATCTAACCTCTTTATATGTTTCGCATATATCTTTGTGGACACTGTATATCCCTTATCCTTATAGCTATCATCTATAGTCAAGTCGTGTTGTTCCGTATAATCTACCGTTAGAAGTCCCTTATCAATTTTTACGTATTCGGTATTGTCATAATCTATCATTCCGTTAAACCCTTCAACCTCCGTAACCTTTCGGCTGCTGTTATCTGCTTGAATGATGATTTTAACTCTGACATATCGTGATTTTGGACTGGCAATCGTATTGTTTCCACTAAGCTTTACATATGGACTCCATATGCGGTTATCATGAGATGTTTTTGTAAGAATTGTAACTTTAGCTCCACCTACAATTTCTTGAACACTTACTAAATTTTTAAATGCGGTATAGTTATCAACTAAATCAATAACTTCGGATTCCCACTCACCATTTCTGGCTAATGCATGAGTTAGTTTTTCAAAACCATCCAACTTCGGAATCATGCCGTTTGTAATGATCCAAACGTTTTCATCCCAATTCTTAAATAAGTTTGCATCTTTTAATTCTCTTTCGGTTTTAGCAGCATCAATGAATGCCGAACCATTAATTACAGAATGATTATATGTATTGTAATCAGTGTTATAATAAATGTTTGTTCTACCGGCATAACTGTATCCGACGATTGCTGCTATTGTGTTACTTTTTCTGTTTCCTATTAATGTTCCTTCAATAATGATATTACTGAGTTGACCAGCCGAATAATACCCTGCGAGAATGCCTATAAATCTCCCATTTATAGATTCACTCGTGTCTATGTTTACATTAATATACATATTTGTTGCGGTTCCCCCTGTAATTGTTCCAAATACACCGCCATAGACATTCTCAACATTTGCTTGTTTTGTCTTTAATTTGCCCGTTACAACCACCCTATCTACAACACCCTTATTAAAATTAGGAGTGATGACTCCTTGCCCTGCAAAAGAAGCTTCAATGTCTACATTTTCAATGAATAAATTCTTCACAACGCAATTATCATTAAGAGATGTAAATAATCCAGTAGGGACTCCACCTATCTTTTGTGTGAAATTCAACAACTTATACCCGTTTCCGTCTAGACAACCATAAAAATCGAAACCATAATATCTTCCTTCCTCAAAAAGTCCGACTTTAAAATCGATATTTTTTGTTAGCTTATAATAGGCGTACGGATTCTTCCTCATATAAAAAAAATCATATGCATCTCGGATCAAATAAGGATCTGCTTCTGTTCCTTGTCCTTTATGATCCGCAGCATCTGACTCTTTAATTTCATAAAGCTTTTCCAATTGCAACTTACCATCATCAACAAAAGTGTTTTTACATGCACCTTTGTCAAAATTGATAGGCATGCCGATCTCTTCAACCTTCTGCCCTGACAACAAAGCAATTTCACCATCTACAAACCGAACGTTGCCAACTGTCTTCCCATTGTTTTTAGTCTTTGAGTAATCCTTAACTTCGTCAGTTTGAATACTGCTCTTTTCAAATCTCCAGTAACCGACTAATCCTGTTTCCGAACCAGTCAACACTTGAAAACGATCTGCACGAATTTGGGCCTCTAATCTCGCGAAATTCCATAGTCTTACTTCGTCCAACTTCCCTTTGTAGTCAACTCCAAATCTAAACTGTGTAGATGTTGTTTCAAGGGGAGTCTTATTTCCATAGCCAACGACTGCTTCAAGCTCTTGTTTCATGCCGTTTACATAAAGCGCAATTCCCTTTGTTAATCCACCGCCATTATACGTAAGAGCAATGTGATACCAATCGTTCCAGGTTTGAATGACTTCATTTTTGGTTGCAATCATCTCACCGCCAACACCAACTGCCATCTTGCCTCTCGTAGTCGGATCGTTATTAAGCGGATTGATAATGACCTCTATCTTCTTCATGTTTGGGCTATCATCACCATACCGAACAGGAATCATCAATTTAGAACCGTTATCTTCTGGTTTCATCCAAAAATCAATCGATCTTGGATTATCGCCTGTTGGAAGTCCAGCAGCGCCCATCTCTACATACTCGCCAGACGTTCCGCTAAAGTGGATTGCGCCATCATTTTGAGTAGCCATTAATAATCACCTCAATCAATTAAAAATCAAGCTCTTCATTGTCCCTCCAAAATTGTCGATAACTCCGCCGCTCTGATGTTCAAACACCACATAATTTACTTTCCCATCGTCATTTAACGCTCCTCCCAGCAGCACATCGATAGGAATGGTTTGCTGCGCAACCTTCTCGCTCAAGGCTTGTACAAGCGCCGAAGAATGTTTCTCTCGAAGCGTATGGTATACACCCTCGTCCAAAGTAATAGAAAATGAACTACCGTCTACATCGAAAGTTAATGTATCGTTTATACCTTGCGTGATTTTTACATCGCCTCTAATGTCTTTTGTCCCCCACACTAGTTCTGCCATATCTCTCATCTCCTTATTTCAATGTCCAAGTAATATTCGTGCTATGTCCCTTTTGCAAAGGTGATTCAATCTCGTCCACAACTATGCCTCGGCGTTGAATTACAATCTTGCCATCAAGTTCCTGATCAGAAGCAATTTTAAGAGACATATACGCTTTATCCTGATAAGGAATGGATACAATCGCTTGAAAGTTGAATATAATTCCGTCCAAACTCAACTTCTTTTTATACCCGAAGTTGTACTGCGTAATCCGGTTCGTAAACATTCCGCAATCCGTCTGTTTTTGAAATGGATTTGCTTCACTCACCGCGTCCTTATAAGAAATAATGTCATTATAGAACAGTGATCTTCCATTCAAGAGAAACTCTTTGTCATTCTCTACATAGGAAATTCTAAATTCTTCGCCGTTAATATTAAAAACTCCGTTTGCCGCTTCGAAGAATAGTTTGGAGCTATGGCCAATCAAGCCGAAACGAAGAAGTTTCATTCTATCAATACTATAGAAGCGATACGGATCCGATTCTTTCGTTTCTAGATCGTATTCACATAAATGTGTCCCATCATAGTAGTCCGCCACCCAGATAAAATCCTGACCTAAAATCGGATGCGTGCCATTACTAGTTGTAAAAATCATTACATATACCTCCACAATAATTTGCCTGCCAGATAAAGAAAAAAGGACAGGCTCTTACGAGCCCGTCCTAAATAATCTTTATACAAATCGATAGGAAACGCGGATTTTAAAGTTCTGTTTGCCTGCACTTGCAGCCAGCGGAACCTGTGCCCTTAAAGTTACAGTTACAAAGTTACCGCCTGAATCAACTTGATTGCCGTTATTATTTATTCCGAGAATCTCTTTGGCACTAGGTATTACTGGCGTAATTGTCGCACCTGCGTTATTCTTAACGGTAGGCTCCGTAGTACCGATCGGCTTGTTTCCTGAGCGGCCAATTTTGGATGTGTCTGCTTGGAGATCCGACTCTGCCAATGAATCGACTTGTGCATGGAACCAATCATCTCTGACAACCTCTACAATTTTTCCTTGTTTGTCGCCTGTACCGCCATCCATATCCCGTGTCGTGATATGGCAGTCCTGCATATTCGCTACATCTGTAGCCCCGCCTCGGTTATTCCAAATATTGAACGTAAATGCTGGACCCCAATCCCCTGCATCAACCACTCCAAAGTCGAAGGGTGCCACAATTTCACTTGCATGATTAACATCATACCATTTAATAATCGGTGCTGTTGCCATTTGAATCAAACTCCCTTATTGTGTAATTTTTACAATAACCTCAATTGTAATGTCTTGGACATCTCCGCCTAGCTGGAGAATTTCCAAGCGAAAAATATCGTCTTTCGCCACGTTTGCGACGTCAACTTTCCTCAATCCATCGTCGAAGTGTTCTCCCTTGCGAAATACAATATTTCTGGAGAGTACATCCGACCAATTGAGCATATCTCTGCTCTTCTGTAGCGTGATCTCGGTGCTCACCTTCGAATCTATACTGCCAATCATTCCTCGAACATTGACAATCTCCCCTTTGAAGGGAAATCTAGCATGAATATGCTGGACGCCGATATCCGGGAACTGAGGAATCACGAAAGTAATGACTCTCTCTTTAAGTCGATCGTCATAGGAATGTAGCTTCGCCCAATCCTCCTTGGACATGAGACCATTAACCCCTTTATTGGCTAACGGAATATTGCCCCCTAGCAAATCGATTGGAACCCAAGACTTTCCGTCCCAGCGGTATCGAATCCCGGAGTCGTATACTTGAACCGTCCAACCAATTTTCGGATGCGGATAATTGCTAAAAATTTGTTGATACGTTTTTACATATGGCAAAAAGACGAGTCGTGTTGTCTCGTATGCGTCATTCGCCATGTCTGTTGCTGCTTTTGATTCCTCGGTACTTTTTTTAGCATTTGTAGTGGCCACTTCAGATTTAATGATCGTCTGCAGCAATTCATCTCTGAGCTCTTCATAATCCTCTGTTTTGGCACTGACATCCTTAATTTTCACATTAGCGCGATCGATGATCGTTGCAAGGGACTCGACAACATCATTCATCTCGTCTTGGTGATAAACCCGGCTAGACGGATATTGGATGAATCCTCTTCCCTTGTAGGATACATTGACGGCATTCGATTCTTGGGATGGATGAAATTCGATAACGCCCGTTGAATAATTGACACTGAATTCATTCGGCTTAATCGCCTTTTTCGGTGTTCCTTCATAGTTGATTTCCATCAATCCGGCTATTTTCACTCGCGTGAAACGATCCGGTATTTCAGAAAGTATGACCTTGTGATTCAGCACTTTCAAATATTCGGCCCTGTCGATATAAGGATCTTCATTCGTCCCCTTTCTCCATACGATATGTATCGGATCCAGGTACCCATAATGACTGTACGGCATGTTTTTTCACCTCCTTCAATTGATATGAACATTGCTGCTGCCTTCTGCGATGGACGTCGTTGTCCCCGCATGAGTATCTACGGACGAGCCAACTGTCGCCGCTTGCCTTCCATTGACGAAGACATTGCTTGAGCCACTTGTTACATAGCCCGTTCCTCCGCCATCAGAGGACTTCCAACTCCAACCGCTTGGAATCGAGTATGATTCCGTCTCCGTAACAGGATCCCCGTTGCACGCAGCTTGTCGTCCATTTACATATACATTCGAGGAACCGCCATTTAGAGTCCCATCGATCGTAGCGCTTGTTGTGCCATCATGATAATGATCGTCATGCCGTTCTTCGATTTCGACGTGATCACTTGCAACAGATGAATTCGTCCTTGCCCCTTTATAAGCCATGCCAGCCATCCTATCACCCCATACAAAAAAACCACTAGGCAAGTCTAGTGGTTTTCACACAATTTTGATGATTGTAAGTACAATCATCATTTACTTTACAAGGAAAGAACCACCAAAAAAATCCAGTGGCTCCTAATATCCTATGTACAATAATATTCTTGAATCAAAAAATTATTCGTCGTACTCTCTCGTATAGAGAAGTGTTCCATTTTCATTATAGTAGTAGGCTATCTTAATATTACCGTCAATAAATTCTCCTAATCTATAATCAGCGCCTGATATATGCCCTTTTGGAATATATTCAATGAACCATCCCTCATATTTTCCATCTTTGTAATATCCTGTTTTTCCATCTTTGTTGTATGGCTCTTTTCTTACATTTCCATTTTTATATTCTTTCCCCTGTCCGTCTGGGACGAATTCGGAAAAGTTATCCGTGTATCCTTCACCTAAGTAATATTCTGTTGAGTTATGGATTTTTTTTCTAATCATTCTACCTTCGATTTTAATAATATTTGCATGGGCATATTTTTTACTTGTTAATTGTGTTCCTTTTTTATTTAAGTAATTAATAGGTACATAGGCAACGCCATTTTCTACAATGGATGCATCTGCCTTTTGCGTATCCCCGTTGATGGTGACCGCTGGTTTCCCTATCGTAAATTTCATGCTCAACAGATCGTTCTTGCCAGATACCTCTTTCGTGTTCGGATCGTAGGTTACTTTCATATTTAACTCAGCAAATAAATCTTTAAATGGTATATATGTTATTCCCTTTTCAATGAAAGCTTTATTGGACAATTTCAAGTCTATCCCGTCGATTCTGATTTCAGCGTACTCTCGGCTTGAAGATTGTGCAAATAACTGATTTGGTATTATACATGCTGATAATATTGCCACAAACAACAGTTTTGATAGTCTCTTCTTCATGTCTCATCACCTGTGTTTAAATTATATTTATTTATGTTTTACTTTACAAGGAAAGAACCACCAGAAAATCCAGTGGCTCCTAATATCCTATGTATAGTGATATTTTTGAATCAAAAATTATTCGTCGTACTCTCTCGTATAGAGAAGCGTTCCGTCCTTCGCATAGAAGTAACCCGTTCCTACATTTCTGCTATTGTGCAGTTTTACGATCATGTAGTCTGATTTGGATTGATCTCCTTCTTCACGATAAAAGATGAACCATCCTTCCATTTCCCCATCTTTATATCGTCCTGTTTCTCCATCCTTCGTATAAGGTTCCGCCGTCACGATACCTTTTTTGTATTCTTTTCCTTTCCCATCTGGAACGAATTCGGAAAAGTTATTCGTGTATCCTTCACCTAAGTAATATTCTGTTGAATTACGGATTTTTTTTCTTATCATTCTTCCTTCAATTGCGATAATATTCACCGTGGGATGCTTTTCACTGGACAGTTGTGTTCCCTTTTTATTCAAGTAATTGATCGGTACATAAACAATCCCATTTTCCACAATGGAAGCATCCGCTTTTTGCGTTACTCCGTTAATGGTAATTGATGGTTTCCCTATCGTAAATTTCATGACCAGCAGTTCATTCTCTCCAGATACTTCTTTCGTGTTCGGATCGTAGGTTACTTTCATATTTAACTCATTAAATAAGCCTTTAAAAGGAATATATGTTATTCCTTTTTCAATGAAAGCTTTATTGGACAATTTTATTTCTCTAGTATCTATTTCTATTTCCGCGTACTCGCGGCTTGAAGGTTGAGCAAATATTTGGCTTGGTAATACGGACACTGATAATATTGCTGCTAACAACAGTTTTGATAGTCTCTTCTTCATGTCTCATCACCTGTGTTTAAATAAATGTATTTTTGTTCATATTATCATTATAATATACTCTGATCATCATTTACTTAACAAGGAAAGAAACCACTAGACGATTCCAGTGGCTCCTAATATCCTATGTATAGTGATATTTTTGAATCAAAAATTATTCGTCGTACTCTCTCGTATAGAGAAGCGTTCCGTCCTTCGCATAGAAGTAACCCGTTCCTACATTTCTGCTATTGTGCAGTTTTACGATCATATAATCTGCTTTGGATATATGTCCTTCTTCAATATAATAGATGAACCATCCTTCCTTTTCTCCATCTTTATATCGTCCTGTTTCTCCATCCTTCGTATAAGGCTCCGCCGTCACGTTACCATTCTTGTATTCTTTTCCTTTTCCGTCTGGAACGAATTCGGAAAAGTTATCCGTGTACCCTTCACCTAAGTAATATTCTGTGAAATTCCGGATTTTTTTTCTAATCATTCTTCCTTCGATTTTAATAATATTTGCATGGGCATATTTTTTACTTGTTAACTGTGTTCCTTTTTTATTTAAGTAATTAATAGGTACATAGGCAACGCCATTTTCCACAATGGATGCATCTGCCTTTTGCGTATCTCCGTTGATGGCGACCTCTGGTTTCCCTATCGTAAATTTCATGCTCAACAGATCGTTCTTGCCAGATACCTCTTTCTTATTCGGATCGTAGGTTACTTTCATATTTAACTCATCAAATAAATCTTTAAATGGTATATAGGTTATTCCCTTTTCAATGAAAGCTTTATTTGACAACTTCAAGTCTATCCCGTCGATTCTGATTTCAGCGTACTCTCGGCTTGAAGATTGTGCAAATAACTGATTTGGTATTATACATGCTGATAATACTGCCACAAACAACAGTTTTGATAGTTTTTTCTTCATGTCTCATCACCTATGTTTAATAAATGTATTTATGTTCATAGTATCATTATAATATACTCTGATCATCATTTACTTTAACAAGGAAAGAACCACCGGAAAAGTCCAGTGGCTCCTAATATCCTATGTACAATAATATTCTTGAATCAAAAAATTATTCGTTGTACTCTCTCGTATAGAGAAGTGTTCCGTCCTTCGCATAGAAGTAACCCGTTCCTACATTTCTGCTATTGTGCAGTTTTACGATCATATAATCTGCTTTGGATATATGTCCTTCTTCAATATAATAGATGAACCATCCTTCCTTTTCTCCATCTTTATATCGTCCTGTTTCTCCATCCTTCGTATAAGGTTCCGCCGTCACGATACCTTTTTTGTATTCTTTTCCTTTCCCATCTGGAACGAATGTCGAATATTTTTTAATGTAGCCTTCTCCAAAATAATATTCAGTTGAATTTCTTATATACTTTCTAAGCATCCGACCTTCAATAATTATGTCATTAACTGATGAACGTTTACGGGCAGTTAATTTAGTTCCTTCTTTATTCAAATAGCTGATCGGTATATAAACCACACCATTTTCAACTATTGATGGATCTGCCTTTTGCGTAGCACCATTAATGGTAACAGATGGTTTTCCTATGGTAAACTTCATACTAAGTAATTCATTTTCAGCAGAGACTTCTTTTGTTGTTGGTTCATAGGATACTTTCATATTCAACTCATTAAATAAATCTTTGAATGGCATATATGCTCTACCATTTTCAATAAAGGCTTGGTTTGAGAGTTTTATTTCTCTTTGTTCAAAATATATTTCTGCTGACTCTCGAACTGATTTTTGTGCATATAAAGGACTTGCTGCTATAGATGATGTTAATATTGCCATAAACAACAGTTTTGATAGTCTCTTCTTCATGTCTCATCACCTTTGTTTAATAAATGTATTTATGTTCATAGTATCATTATAGTGCACTCTCGATTATTTTTTCTGTATGCCTTTTACTTTACAAAAGTAAGAACCACTAGACGATTCCAGTGGTTCTTACTTTTAATATGCATAGATTGTTATTAATATCACGTTTATTCCTTAGTATACAACAAATCACCATTTTCATTATAGTAGTAGGCTATCTTAATATTACCGTCAATAAATTCTCCTAATCTATAATCAGCGCCTGATATATGCCCTTTTGGAATATATTCAATGAACCATCCCTCATATTTTCCATCTTTGTAATATCCTGTTTTTCCATCTTTGTTGTATGGCTCTTTTCTTACATTTCCATTTTTATATTCTTTCCCCTGTCCGTCTGGGACGAATTCGGAAAAGTTATCCGTGTATCCTTCACCTAAGTAATATTCTGTTGAGTTATGGATTTTTTTTCTTATCATTCTTCCTTCGATCTTCATAATATTGGAGTGTGCATACTTTTGACCTACTTTTAACTGTGTTCCTTTTTTATTTAAGTAATTAATAGGTACATAGGCAACGCCATTTTCTACAATGGATGCATCTGCTTTTTGCATTACTCCGTTAATGGTGACCGATGGTTTCCCTATAGTAAATTTCATGCTCAACAATTTGTTCTCGCCAGCTACTTCTTTCGTGTTCGGATCGTAGGTTACTTTCATATTTAATTCATCAAATAGATCTTTGAATGGCACATAGGTTACTCCGTCTTCAATGAACGCCTTATTTGATAGTTTTAAGTTTATTCCATCTACATTTATTTCGGCATACTCTCGGTTTGAAGATTGCGCAAATAATTGATTTGGTATTATACATGCTGATAATATTGCCACAAGCAACAGTTTTGATAGTCTCTTCTTCATGTCTCATCACCTGTATCTACATAAATTTATTTATGTTCATACTATCATATTATTTGTTATGTGGCTATATTTTGCAACGTTAGTTAAGGTCAATTCTATCAGCATGCAGTTGGATAGCATTCGGTTTTATAGAGATAACACTTTTACCGCATACAAGTTCTATTTCCGTATCAGAATCTATTTTTATTTTTCCTTTTTCTGCTTTCACGACAATAGCATCAACCTGCCGATTCAATAGCTGGATCATGCGTTTATCACCAATATCTGTCGAACCCTCGAAAAAGAAACCCTTAGCTGTTTTCTTTATAATTCCTTGATTTCCTTGTCCGCTTCCCTGCCCCCAGATCATTTCTGGATAACTGTCATTTTCATCTGTATTCAAGTGCAATTTGAATTTTTGAACATCTTTATTTGATGTGTCGCCCGTAAGGAGCTTAATGAACTGGTCTTTAATAAACACATAGTCCTGATCTCCCTCCGGTTTCTCGGCCGTCTTCAAGCTATTGACCATGAGATTCGAAATGTATCCGGAGGTTTCCTTGTCCAGTACCAGCTCTTTCCCCTCATCCGATTCAATAATCAGCTTTCTGGCGCGCAGCGTACCGTCCTTATGAATCCAGAACCGCTTCTTATCATTTACATCGATTGCAATGCCTTCGTTAGCATTTAAGCGGATCACTTCCCCGCGGGCTCCATTGATCGTTATGCCCTTCTCCGCATCCAGAATGATTTTCTCGCCAAGCTCGCCGTCTAGGATTTTTAAGGCCTTTGTCTTTAATTCGACAGCCAATAGCTTGCCGTCCGTGTCCACATAGAATCGCTTATCCCAATTCGGACTCGATCCCGTGCCGATATTCTTCTCGATCTTGATGCCGTCCGTGGCGTTCAAGACGGTTCGATACATATTATCGCCGCGAGTTACAACGATACCGTTTTCCGCATCAATAAGCGTATTATTGTAGTCTCTCCCTAGCTGCAAGGAGCTTTTCTCCAAGAAATCGGCCAGCACCACTCTGCCGTATTCATATTCTTGATAGAAATTCTCCCACTTTTCATGAAACTCCGTGCGCGTTGAACCGAGATCATGGATGAGATGCGTCGTCGTGTTCATGTTTGCAAAAATCGGCTGCATATAACTTTTCAATCGATTATAGCTATCCTCCAGCTCGTTGCTGGCCGCTACGAGCTTACTTTGCGCCTCATCCAGTTCCGCATAGGAAGATTCCCTGTCATTATATATAGTCATTGCATACCGATTAATTTGCGATTTTAGTTCATTATATTGCTTCGTCACAATTTTGAACTGGTTGGCGAGCGTAATTTTCTCGGGCGATACAATCACATCATCCAATATGATGGAATCCAGTACGGTAAAATCAAGATTCAAGGCATCCGCATCCAGCAGCACATTGCCGACTTTCGTCTCGATCCGCAGCCGCTTCGCCACTAAATCCTCCGCAATTAAGGTGCCGTCTGTATATTCCGAGCTGCCTACCGCCGCGTATACTTTATTGCTCCATTTGTTCTTCTCCCATTTTTGCAGGGCCAAGCCATTGGTCGCATTCAGGACGGCCCGGTACTTGCCGTCATTCCGGAGCGCAATGAATCCGTATTCCCCGATCACGACATTGTTGTAGAATTTGCCCATATTCAATCCGGAATAGAACTGCGCATCCTGAATTTTGTTTCTCAGATTTTTTTCCTCGTCATAATACGTCTTGAAAGCAAGAATAAATTCCGAACGATCCGCGATTTCGCTCGTTTTTTCGGTCAATGGATCGTGAATAGCGATGTTCAGCGGCTCTACGGAAGTAATTTTAATATATTGAGACATATATGCTATAAGCTTCTGGTAAGCTTGCGTCAGCGACTCCGTTGAGTACAGATCCTTAGTGCTTGGCACCTTCGTGAAAAATTGGGCATTCATATCAAAATCGTCATCGCGCTGAGAGCGCTTATACTTCTTTGCTTGCTCCAGCATGCGATGATATCCCGCTTCCAGCTTGTACAATTCCGTAATGATCTGCATCTTTTCAAGAGAAGTCAGCTTACTATCCATGACGATCGTCTTAAAATCACCGATATTGAAATAGTTCGATTCCGCATCCATGATCATCTTCCCGATGTCATTGAACACTTTGATATTTTCGGCGACCAGGCCATGAGTGTATAATGTGCCGTCACGTTGATCAGCCCACATTACTTTTTCCCAACCGTCAGGCCGTTTGCTGTTTGCTTTGTCGATGACGAAGCCTTCCTTGTCCGTCACTTTTACTCTCGTAATATCGTTGAAAGACATGAGACCGAAAGCATCCGGATTTTCTTCGACGAGCCCCAGCTTCATGACCAGCTTGCCGTTCCGGTCGAATATTTCTCCCTTGGAGCCTTGGAACTTCAGAACCCCGCTCTCATCCTCGATGGCCAAGTTAACGCCCATGATGACTTTCCCGTAGATCCGCTCGCCAACGATACCGTCAGCCGTCAGGGCATGCTTCCACGTGTTGCCGCCATCATTCGTAATGGCAATCATCGAATTCAATCCAACCAAATAATGCAGCGGGTTTTTTGGATCCCGAATAATTAATCCTCTGTCCGACAGTTCCACTACCTGATCTTTCGCCCCGATAATCGCGTTTTTGTTGGCATCCCAATTGTTGTTGATAATCTGGTTGATCGCGCCGTTATTTTGCATGGATAAATCCCATTTCCACGAGTCGATCGATACTTGGGTAGACGTATTATAGGACTTGTACAGCATTTCAATAAATTTATCTTTGTTGGCGTACATATCCTTCATATTACTGATCGTAAGATTGATGCCTTTATCTTCGAAGTTGTATTCGATCTCGGTAATTTTCGCTTTGTAGCGAAGACTGATTCGCTCATGCTCAATGCCGATTGTATCTCCGAGCCCTAATTTGTCCCAATTGCGTTGCTCCGTCACCATCGACAGGAAATTGACCAGATCGACCTTTAGCGTAATCTTTTGCTGCTTCAGCTCGTCAAAAGCCTTCATTCCCTCTTTTAGTAAATCGTTCGGATCCTCGATGTTGGAATTTTGCCACTCTTTTTCAATGATATACTGATTACGTTCATCCAGCAGCTTCTTCGTAAAGTTGTTGCGAATATCGAGCCGCAGCTTCAAGGCATTGATATGATTCATGATTTCTTGATGCTGCTGTTCGATTTGGGTTACTTCAACTTCTTTGCGGCTGATTTCGGATTCCTTAGCCTTGATTTCAATCAACTTCGCATCCAATTCATTTTGGAGAGAATTCAGATCGCTCAGCAGCAAGGTGTAATCTTGGAACGTATTATCCGCATGATCAATCTCATCGCTCAGTTTCGCGATCCGCGTGTTCAACGTATCCCGTTCGTCTAACAGCATTTTCAATTGCGTGTTCAGTTGATGCAATTCCTCATTCTTAATATGAAGAATAGAATTGTTCGCTTCCCGCTTGGCGACCAGCTCGGTAAAAGCGTCCCGGTTCCCCTGCAGCAAATCCTCATATTCCAACAGGCCATGACAAAGCGCGTCCGTCATATAATCGCTATGGGACAACACCGTATGCTCTTTGGACATGAACTCTACGTACTCTACTTCGAAAGGCTGATTTATGCTGATCAAGCCATAGGCACCATGCGAATATGTCGAATCATGGCCCGATAGGACAAGTCTGTCATCGATCCATATCTTTATATCCTGGTTATATACTTCGACTGCCATCCGATAGTGCACGTCCGTGCTCCAACCGTCAACCGCATCCGTCAAGGCAAGCAGAATATCGTTCCCGTTCTCCCGTTTATAGAGTCGCAGCTTTTCCTTGCCCCAGCCGACACCGCCTTGAATTTTGCCGGACTCCCAGCCAATCCAGTAATAATTGCGATCATCCTGATATCTGACAACGAAGCCCATGACATTGTCCCCGCCGGTCGCGTTCAATGTGGCAGATAGTTTGTAATTTTGGCTTCCAAATGCGCTGGAATTCACGATTGTAGAAAGCTGCTGGAGATTAGAGGTGGAAATAAGCTTGCCATTAAGGACGCTCCATTCCGCATCATGATGATTCCATTGCGCTTTCATGTCAGGACCGTAATAATACTGTTGGCTGTAGTTTCTGTCTTCCTTGTACGGATAAATAAAATAATGAAAGTCTTCCACAAAGGACGTGCCCGTTGGATTGATTTCGCGAATCGTTATGTCTTCTTTGCCGTACATCTTCAACCGCGTTACAATCTCTTCGGCATTATCCTCCTGGTTAACAGATTCCAAGTATTTGCCGTATTTAATCGAGAATCCTTTATCATGCCCAATAAAATCCGGCTTTTTCAGGCTTACAGTTCTATGGAGCGTATCCCATACGACCACAGCATTAAAGGTTTTGGCAATATCAAATATGACCTCCAGCACGGTATTGGACGATACTTCGAGCCCTCTTCGCTTCAGCTCGAATTCGGAATCGACGTAACCGACCTGCCATATGGATTCAATCAGCACATCCTTCATAAGCTCCGTGGCGGTCTTCGACACGGCCTTATAATCCCGAATGATTTTATCGTTCAATTCATATCCCAATGACAAGGTTGATACCGACACGCTCTCTCCGTCGTCGCCGGCCCGCTTCCCGATCTGGTTCACAATAAAATATTCTTCGTAGGAGCCAAGAACGAGCTTGATCAGATATCTTCCTTTAATCAGCTCAAAGTTCTTATTGCGCGCTACGATATGGTGCTTGTCCAAATAAGCAGGGAAATCGAATGTAAGCTCATTAAGCGCGCCGAGCTTCAAATTAAACACGATATTATGCGCTTCCGCCAATTTGGATATGGTCTCTTTATTCGGCTTGCATAGAAACAGTTGGGGCGCAACAGGCTTTTTGGCAAAATCGATATCTCCTAAACGTAACATCCGTCGTTCACCTCCCGAATTATCCTTGCATGGTTTTATATTCATGTCTGATCGTCAGTTCAAATCCGCCTTCGCCGGTCAGCAGATTTTCCCCGACCTCCAGCTCGAGAAATACGTTATTATGCTTATCGTAGCGGTATATGAGCGGCAAGTCGGACACAATATCTTCATTCTCGCAATCGATGTATACCTGCTCATTGTCGTTCAAATCCGCCAATAGTAATGTCTGTCCGTTCGTTTCGTTCGTAAGCTTAATCGTGCCGGCGCCATTGCGCTTCGTAATCCACAGTTCCGGTTTGCAGGAGACGTCTCCCGTATTATTTAACAGGTATGACCCTAGCAGGGAGAACGAAATGCCGCGAAATTCGGGGCTCTTCATACCTTCATTCCGCAGCACAACTTTATATTGCAGGGAACATTGTTCCATATCATAGTAACTGTCTCTGAACAAATCCTTTGCATCGAAAGCGGCTTCGTTCATTTTGATCCACTCCGTCCAGTTCGTTGAATCATAGGACAGCCTTATGAATACATCTACCGTTCCATCATGACGCTCATATTGAACCTTCAAATCTTGAATATACGTTTCGAAATGAGAGCCCACATCGAACACTCGCGAAACATAAACCCCCTTCGGTATATATAAATCAAGCCAACTGGGCATGCTCTAACCTCCTTTGATATAAAAAAATAAGCTGCCCGAAGGCAGCTTATGCTTATTTAACCAATGACCGTAACCCGGTACTGATTAACGGCAGGTACGGATGGGAATGTCAAAATGACGCTGTTCTCATCCATCATATTAATTTGGGCATCTACTGCCGCGAATGGAGATTCCGCCTCCCGCACCATGACGACGACATCTCGAGTATTCAGTGGATGCTTGATTGTGTAGGTTGTAGAAAGACCGTCTCCGATCGTTTTCGCAACTTTTCCGGTTGCGCCCAAGCTTCGTCTTGCTCCATCAGCATCCGTAGCTCCGGTTCCTCCGTGAGCCAGCTCAATGGTATCCGCTTTCCATTTTCCCATTTGAATGGTGCCTACTGTCTCAATCGTTGCTTCACCCTTGTAATTGCCGATTGTGCCGAACGGCACGAATTCGCAGCTAGACCCCATCTCTTTCCATTGAACGGTCTTATACACATACCAGTGTACGCTGCCGTCGACGATCGTGGAGCCGCTAATATTGGTCCAGGCTGGTTCGACGGAATCCGAAGCGCCTTCAATAATGCATTTATAGTAATAGCTCATATCGCCATTCGTAGCGACGACGATTTCATCCAGCTTATAATGATAAGACGGCTTCCATGCCGTATGCCCATATAGATCATATACCAGACTTCCGGATGTAGTCGGGAATGTTGGCTGCTTCATCCCGCTTGTGCCCTCGATAATGCATTCATAATAATGGCCATTATCCGGAGAGGCTTTCACCTTGTTGCCTGCCTTATAGGAATACTGCTTCTGCCATGTAGGTGCAAATACGCCTTCCCGCACATTTACCCAGCCTGCGAAATCGCCGCGCGATGCGTTCTTGTTCCAAAACTTCTTCCCTGCATGAAAAAACTCACCCATCTCGGGGTGAGTTGCTACGTCGGATATAAGCTCTTCAAAATGATTATCGAGCACTTGAAAATTATCGGCCAACCAAGCGATGGTTTGATCGACCTGATCCGATACTTGCGGCTTTTTTAACCCCATCTTCTTCGTTTGTATCATCATAGATCACTCCATTTCATTCCTGAATATTGTAGCCATGTCGTGCTTCCGCTCTTTACCTGCAAAGCTCCGTTGACAATTTCGATATTTTGCAGCGTCCCCATCCCATTAGTAAAAGTGTTTTCCTGGATTGTTTTTGTCAGTTTTGTGCCGTCGAACATCATCTTTTCCTTCAAGGTCTTGGGCGTATAGGAGTATGGTCCGTCGCATCTCATCTTCAAGGTAATATAGCCTTGCTTCAATCCATTATGAATGAGATTCACGTCTCCATCCGGCATGCAATAAAATACCCGGGTCGGATTATCGACGGTGTAGAAAGGTTTGTAGTAAGGCTGTGACAGCCAGCGGGCAACTTCTCGAATACGCCGCTCGTCATAATGAAATTCAAAGGCAAAGGTGAGATTAAATTCGAGCGGGCTTAATTCGATGGCCTGAAAATACGGTTTATGTCTTCCGCTTACTTTTTTCTCGATAATGCTTCTTGACGGCAGCAAGCTCTCCTCGAACATACCTCCGTCTAGTTTGCAATTCAATAACCCCATATCGACGGAATAGATGCCGTCATAATAAAAATGTACGCCTTCCAGCATTAAAATCTCCCCCCTCTTGTACGCTTCAGTTTGTTCACGATTTCCGTCGCCACGATATCGGCCGTATTCCGGTCTGCATTTCCATTTACATTCACTTCAATGTGATATTCATGCTGCTCATTGGCTGGAGCAGGAATGACTGACGGAATGGATGCCGGCATGAAATTAGCAATAGGGAAACTAGGCACAGCCGATCGAATTTGTTCCACGATGCGAGCCGTGTCCAAAATGTGCTTTGTCTGCTCGGCGTTTAATACGAGTTCCTTTTTATCCAACAGCGCTAATTTACCGGAATTCCCGCTCCAATCCCCCGTATAGCCGCCTGTATCGAATTGGTGCAGAGGCTTTCCGTCCTTATACCATGACCCATTCTTGTATACTGCACCTATTTCTTTTCCTAGCTTTCTGTTCTCTTCCTCTAATCTTTTTCTTTCCTTTTCATCAGTGGTCAGTTTCCACTTCTTACTGTTGGATATCATTTCAGTGATTTTGTCTTTCGCGGATAGTAAGCTGTTGTCTGGGAGGCCTGCGGTAGGTTTATTACTTCCGTCGAGGTTTTGGGAATTCGCATCGTTGACGATTGAACCCATGGAACCAAGCTTTGAGTCATTTAATTTGTTGAGTTCACGAATTGCTTCCTTTACTTTATCGGTGAAATTCGTCGTAATCGAATCTCCTAATATATCGAATTTGGAATCGACTTCTCCAGACCAAGTGTTGACGGTTTCAAGCATTTCATTGAAGTTGCCTTCATATACTTGCTTGCGCATATCTGCAAATTTTTGTTCGTTGTTCAGTTCATTTTCCCAGAACTTTTGCCGTTCCTCCGCCTTCTGTTCCAACAATTTGACCGTGTTGTTGTATTCCTCTTCCATCTTTTCTTTTTTGCTTTCCAGCTTTTCTTGCTCCGAGTTCAGTTCGTCCTCCAGGTTATTCTTGCGGAGCTCGATTTCCCGATTATGCTGATATTCGGACAACTCCTGTTCTTTCTCGGTCAATTGCTTGATTAAGTCGGCTTTTTGACTTTTCGCTTCATAGGAATCATCCATGGATAACAAGTCGATTTGTTTTTTGAGATCCGTTATTTCGTCTTGTTTTTTGGACAAATCATTTTCATAGGTTCGCGTGGATTCCGTGCGATCAAGCATCTGCATTTGTTGATCGTAGGCATCCTGCAACGCTTTAAGCTCTTTATCGATTTGCTTCATCCGATTCTCATGAACCTGTTTTTCTTGTTCGAGCTTTAACCGATAATGTTCCTCGTCCGCTTTTTTTAAGAGTTCGAGTTTTTCTTTGTATAGCTCGACATATTGATCGGCTGCTTTTTCGTAAATGTCTTTTACGCTGCCATTAAGATCCTTAACCGACCGTTCTGTATCTTGCAGCTTATCCTCTTGTTTCTCGATTTCATCGGTCAAACGTTCCACGATATCTTTGTTGTTTTTATTTAACTCCAACTGCGACTTAAGGAATTTAATATTGTTTTTAATATCATTGGCCTCACCCTTGCGCAAGCCAGCGATTTGTTGCAAATATCCGATATGCTTCGCATAATCCCCATCTTCTTTATCCACGTCATAGCGAATATTATCCTCTAGTTGCTGAATGCTTTTGGCATATTTTTTGCTCTCGTCGTTCATGCGGTACAGATGCTTGTCGATGACGGAGTTGGCTATTTTTGTTTTCTCCGAATTAATATCCCTATCCTTTTGACGCATTTCAGAATATTTTCCTTCAATACTCTTCCTTAATTCGTCTTTTTTAAGTTCCGACAAATCTTTATTTTTTAATTGTTCTTCATAAAAATTTATTTCGTCTTGGTAACTTTTCTTTTGCAAACTTAATAATTGGATTTTTTCAGCCGCATGATCACGATACCCTTGGGTTGTACTGTCATATAAATCCATTACGTAATCCTGATAATCTATTTTCTCGGATAACGTATCTCTTCGATGGCTGTACATAGTGGCTGTAGCATCAACCATCTTACTATTAAGCTCTGCAATGACCGACTCCATTTCAGAAGATTGAGATTGCAAATCATGGAGACGATCTTTCGCTTGGGCTACCTCTTGCTCAATTTCCGCTGCAATCGCTTGTTTCGTTTTATTTGCATTTTTATCTTTATCGACGGTCATATAGCCGGTTTTCTTGATTTGTTTTTGCTTGATTTGTTCATTTAAAGAACTTATTTCATTGTCAATCGTTTTTTTCTTCTCACCTGACAATCTGATTTCTTCAGCTAGAGCCTGCCGGTGCTGCTTAGACCACGTACTGTACTTCTCTTGAATTCTTTGCTGCTTTTCAATGGATTGAGTAAGTTCGTCCATATGTTCTTTATACTTGTCTACCACATAGATTGCATCTTGAAGTTCGGGTTTCGGGTTAGAAGAATGAGAACTCCCCCCATAAGAACTACCGCTAGAAGCTTGTTTTTTTTTAGCAGCTACTTTATCCTTTATCGCTTTTAGTTTTTCTTTATCTCCGTAATATGTGTGTTTTATATGACGATTATAACCAGCTTGTGTAAGCTCTTTTGCTGCATTCATTTCATCGATAGTAGTCGTGTATATTCCATTTTTTCGATTGTTCTCTATTTCATCGTTCTTCTTTTTTGCGTCGTCATAAATTTTATCTACATCAACATCGTATAAATTTCGAGCATCCATAAGCAATTCGTAAGCTTCAATCTCATCTTCGATTGCTTCGATTGTATTGACTGCTTTGTCCTTTGCAGCAATGCCTTGCTTATTCTTCTTATCGATATCATCTTGAAATTCTTTTTCTCTTTGCTGCATTAAATCTTTTAAACCATCTGCAGTAAGTTGAATGTTCCCGTTTTCAATATAAATTGCATCATGTAAGGAAGGATACGTACTTAGCAATTCAGTAATCGAATCTTTAGATAGCTTTTGTCCATCTGCTAATTTATGATAAGCAGAACGAAGATTTTCAATCTCTTTCGCATTTTTCGGATCAATTTTCATTCTCGTGCTATTTATTTCTTTGGCTGCTTTTTGATGTCCGACTCTTATGTCATTGAATAATTTGAGGAACGGATTATTAACCGGATTTTTGCTCAATTTTTCTTTTATATTATCTATAACATCAAGCATATTATTAGCCTGTTCTGGTTTTACGTTCATCAGATCATCAATAGATACTTTGTTACCTTGAATTACCCCCATTATTTCATTAATAAACGAAGGGATCTTTTGAGCAGCATCTTTTGTGTCTTCACCGAAATTATCTATATTTTCCACAAATATTTGTTTAAGGGATTCTATAAATAAAAACTTATTTGAGTCTACAGGTATATTGCTAGAGTTAATATAATTCTGAAAGGCTAAGTTAATAGATTCATTGAAATCGGTAGAACCATGAATGATACTGTCCTTCAAGTTTTGATTTTCTACTTCATATTTTTCTTTTTCAGCGATAATATCATTTATAAACTTATCAAAATTTGCTAAGGCTGCACTTCTATCGGGTGATCCTTGTAAGCTATTTATGAGAATAGTATAGAACGGATTAACGTCTAGAGCTTTATCTTTTGGTAAGGCATCAAAAATTGGATTCATTTTATTTGTGAAAGCTTCTTTTATACCCTCAATATCATCAAATTTGATGTCTTTAATGTCCGTTTCGATAAACATTCTTGCTCTTTTTGCAAAGTCGAGCCGCGTATCTTGGAAGTCGATTTGTTTTTTGTTATTTCTGATTTTCTTAATATTTTGATCTACTTCTCCAAAATCGCCATCTAATTTTAACTTCAACTCTTCTTTATTATTTTTTAGTTCTCTTTGCTCTTCTTCTACTCGAAGCCTCTTTATTTCATCCGCACTTTTTGCTACAGCATTCCCATATTCATCATAGTGGGAAATAAGTTCAGGCAACTTCGTTTTTATTTGCTCAATAATACCTAAATACTTTTCCTCTTCCTCTATTGTTCGGCTTTTACCTTTAAGTTGCAAATTCTCAAAGGTATCAACATCCATATTCTTTCCATCAAAAATGCTGTCATAGTCTTCTTTAAACTTTTTAATTCTTTTGGTATCGTCATCGAGGAATTTTAATCTATCTTTTCGATCGTTCTCTGGTTTGTTGATAATGTTAAACAGACCTTGAATTACTTCCCCAATCATAAGAAGTGCACCCACGTATGGGACAATTCTCGCTAACCCTTTTCCTATTACTGAGAAAAAAGTGCCAATGCTGCTGCTGCCCATAACGAGATTTTTCAAGGCATCAAATTTAGACAACCCGCTGAGCCCGGCAAAAACTGTAGCTATAGGAAGAGCGCCTATCATTTCCGTTACTTTTGTAAGAAATTCTACTATTGTCGTTAACCCAGAAATAATATCTTTAACGGCTTCTGAATTGCTAAACGTATTCCAAAATTCAGAAAGAGACGTTTGCAGCTTCCCGATGCGCGCCTCGAAACTGTCCGCATGCTGATTGAATGCTTGAGCCGCCGATCCGGCTGAGCTCATAGCTGTTTCGGTTGCTCCCTTGGCCTTGCTCCAATTCTCCATGATGGAGGATACGACCTCGTTCTGATCCCCGCCGATCTTGCTGGAAACGTCCACCTTCTCTTCCTTCGACAATTTATCCCATACCTGAGAGAGACTCTGGAAGATTTCATAGGTGGACTTAAAGGTCGTTTGATCCTCTTTCATTAAATCTAGAGCGCCGCTGCCCATCAATTTGTATTTCTCATTGAGAGACGCAAATGTTTTTTCAATTTGCGGAACGACGCCCCTTACTTTTTCGCCGCTCTCAGAAAGTCCCTGCAATCTCAATGCAATGGTTTTTAATCCCGCTCCGGCTTTTTCCGGATCTTTCAGATCAATATTCGCTGCCGTAATCATTCCAATGGATTGCTGAACCGTATTTCCGGCCTTTTTCAGATCAGAGGAGGAGTCTTTCAACGCATTGCCCAAGCCTTCTGACGTGATGGAGAAATTATTCTTAACCGCCGTAAACATATCAACGACGCTGCGGACATTGTTCCCGTATTTATCGACTTCAATGTCGAAGCCGCGCAATACGGCTATGATGCTCGCGCTCGCGTCACCTATGCCCATGCCGCCGACCTTGGACAGTAATATGCTGTTTTCACTTAACCCCGTTGACTGTTCCAACGTATAGCCCAGCTTTTGGAACTCTGTGGTTGCTCTTACTACGGAAGCTGAAGCAACGCCCATTTCCTTACTGATTCCAAAGGCACGTTCTTTAAACGCATCTAGTTCTTGTGAGCTTGCCCCGGACGTGCTCTTCAGGTCGATCATGGCCCTATCGAGTTCTACGACTTTCTCAAGCCCCTTCTTCATCTGATCCTCGAACTTGAACGACCATTCAAACGCCTCAGAGGCGCGTTGCCATGACGGAATACCATTCATTGCAGCAGCCAGCTTATCCGGAATTGATTCTTCCTTTTTTGCTTTACTATCCGAGGAAGAAGATGCTTTTGTGCCAGATTCCTGCTTACTAGCCGTATTTTTAGCGGAATCTATTATACTGGATTGATTCTGAGCCGCGGTTGATTGCATCTTCAGCAATTGAGCATACGATCTTGTCAATTCATCGATTTGGCGCTTGGCTTCTTTTTGCTGTCTTACAAATTCCTTTCCTGCTTTCGCAACATCGATTTTAGACAGTTCCTTAATCGATTTTTTCAATTTTTTGATTTCGTCGCCAGCCTTGCCAAGTCCATAGTCGATATCAATCTTGCCAATTGAGGCGATTAACTTTTGTATGCTGCTGATCTCGCGAATGACACTGTCTTTGTTCTGGATAATTAGTTCAAGCTTGAATTTATACTTTTTGCTAATGTTCGCGATCAGCTTTTTTATATCTTTTTCAGCATTTTTCATATCTACGCCTAATAAAATCGTCTGATCATTCGTCATCATCAAACACCCCTTTTCAGTGCATAAAAGAAAAAGGAGTGCTCTTCGCACCCCTCACCCATATCATTCAGTCGTAATCATCTCTGCAATATCGCACCATCTGTCATATTCCAAAGCCTCGCTGCCTTTAAAAGTCTTATCGCACTCCAAAATTAATTCTTTTATAAAGAGCAGCATTTCTTTACGCTCTGTATTTTGCTCAATAACAAAATTCTCATTTAACAATAGGAAATACTCACCCTGAAAGCCTTCACGATCAGGCACATCGTACATTTGCTGTCCGTTCGACTCGATGATGACAGGTTCCCCATTGCTGTCCAGTTTAGCGAACTCGCGAATCAATTCCGCATGCTCTTCTTGAATCAGCTTGTGGCGCTCCATTAGTACTTTCACGAATCTCGTTCGCAATCGCGACTTCCGACCCGTCAATTCAAAGCTCATTAGAAAGGTAATAAAGGGTTCAACCTCAGCATTTTTTAGTTCCATTTGGATCTACTCCTTTTATTTGGTTTGACGTTCAATATAATCAAGCGGATTGGAACGGATTTTACGCTCCTTCAACAAATACAAGAAGAAGGACGACATCGAACTTAATCTTCGTTGAATTCTTCGTTCATTATTTCCCAGCTCCATGATGCAAAATGAAATAAAATCCTCAATCAGTGAAATCATTCTGTCGATCCCATTCTCGGAATTCACACATTTTAATATATCCTCTTCTGACAATGTTCCTTTTTCAGCTCTGTCATGTAGAAAGACCAACCATTGATTAAAATCAGATAAGTAACTTAATTGGGAAGATTCACTAAGACTTTTGTATGTAAAGTAACAACTCACATAATGTTTATTTTCATTCGCTACCTTTTCTAACTTTTCTTTTGTTACATATCGTATATATTTTCTGCTAGACAACTGACTATCCCCTGTTCTTTATTCCATTAGGCTTTTATCCGCTAACTGTGTTTTCATTTTCTCTTTCAGTTCTTCAAATTCTTTAGCATTTGCATTGAAAGTATCGATGGCACTTCGCAGGGTGCTGGACAATCTTTCGAGCTCTTTTTCCTCAAAACTCATATAAATCTGAAACAGTGTCCCTGTATTAATCATGTTCTCGATTGCTTGAAGCTGCTCGCTAAATGTAGAAGGAAGCTCTAATGTTGTAAAATGCTTAACCGTTAAAAACATCAAATACGGAACAATAATTTGTTCATATTTCTCCTTATCTTGCAATTTAGCTTGATCGAGCTTATCGATCAGTTCTGTAATGCAAGAATCCATTTTGGCGGGACTAAAATATTTACAAATTTCTAAGCCAAATTGCTGAGCTTTATCCCCAATGTCAATCGTAACGACAACCTTTTTCGTTTCGTTAAACTTCTCATTCATTTGTGTAATTAGTTCATAATTTAAATTTTTTACTCGCTTTGCCATTTGTGCTCACTCCCGAATCGTCAATTTATAAATAAAATGTTCATTTTATTAAAATTCGAAAAAAAAGGCGAGAAGGAGAACCCTTCTCGCCTTCAATTTAATACTTTATTTTGCTTTTGATATTAGTAACGAATAATCTTAACCATGTCTGTGCTAGCTGGATCTT
Source organism: Paenibacillus sp. B1-35 (assembly GCF_050474385.1). Taxonomy (NCBI): domain Bacteria; kingdom Bacillati; phylum Bacillota; class Bacilli; order Caryophanales; family Paenibacillaceae; genus Paenibacillus; species Paenibacillus sp. B1-35. The sequence continues at coordinate 494,170 of NZ_JBCHVJ010000003.1, read as the reverse complement.
TAAATACATCCAATTTCATATCGAATACGGATGGATCTCCATCAGGCTGCATAGTCAATGTAAATTCGGAACCGATTTTCGCTTTCGGAATGACGATTTGAACTTTCTCATCCTTACCTGTCGTTTCAGAACGCCATACCGTTTTACCAACGACACGATAGTAACCGCTGAACTTATCGGATTTAATCGTAAGAACTTCTGCGTCGTTCGTTGTTTGATAAGTAAAGTACACAATAACCTTTCGGCCAACTGGCAGATCAGTGGAAGGAACCGTAATTTCCTTGTCCGTTACTGTGATCGATGCCTTTGGCACCTCTTTTTCCTGGCTATAGCCGTCTTCAGAGAAGTAGATTTGAACAGAATCTTTATCTGCCTTTTCTTCAAGAACAATTTTAGAATTATTAGCACCGCCGTCAGTTGCCACTGCTACCACACGCTCATAAATCGTTTCTGTGCGTTTCTCCAGCTCAGTGCCGGTTTGCATTGCAATCGATTTTGGATTCAACAATGCGTCCTGGATATTAAATGTAGCTGTACGACCAAAGTCCCAACCTACAAGACGGCTTCCGCCTTTACCGCCGGTTGCAAAGCTGCTTTCTGCCGTATTTTCCAGATTAGATAGCTTCAACGTATCTAAGTACAATTCTGCCTTGTTCGTCAACAAGTTGTAGAACATTACATCTGCTACCTCTTTAACTCCAAATCGTGCCATAATAAATCCTCTCCTTAACTAAGTTATGATTGAGTTGCTTACATTCTAAATAGTCACTTTTGCTAAATGATTTATTGTTTTTTGGTTATTCTATGCTCGAACCCTATTTTCTCCTTAATTATCTCTACTTGACCAATGACGAAGCTGAACATTCTGGGCCCCAGCCAACATCGATTGAATACTAATATCATACTGATCGATAATTTCAAGCCGCTTGAATTTCCTGTACACTTGGAACACCGTTAAGTCAAGCATGTTAATTTCATTGATACTATATGATTTAGATGTAATGGCTGCGAGGATATCAAAGAAATCTAAATCGTCGTTACCTACTTCATCTAGTCTACTTTTCCGCCGCTTTAGTTCATCTCGTCGTTTTGCCAGCTTGTCCATTTGTTCCTTTAGTTTTTTCGTTTCTTCATCTGCCGGATCGAACTCGTTGTCTTTCTTCTCATCAAAGTGATTGATGTAATTTTGCCATTTAATTACTTCTTGAATCTCTTTATAATTCATTTTATTAATTTGGCGCATCTCTCCGTCCGTCATTGTAACGATCAAGCTTACGTTCTCCTTGTCCGGATAGACTTCAGCCCTGAGAAAGAAGGAAACTGACTGTATGAGAAGTTCAACAATGTCATCGCCACCTCCCAATAACAATAACTCAAGCGTATCTATATGTTCTGGGGCCTCTTTCAGGAGATTGCTATTGTTTAGCGTAATCATGTTTAAATATTTCATATATTCTGAATATCCTACATCAATAATGTCTCTTATTTTCAACGGATAGATTTCACCAAAATTCTTTGCATAAATCGGCCTGCCTCCCAATAATTTCAGTTTTAAATCAATACTCTCCATTGTTCTTTATCTCGCTCCTATTCATGTATGCAGACAATAAAATAATTAATAAGAAATAATTTCTCACAGAAATCACCGCACTTCCCACATATATATTTTTTATTTATAGTACTTTATTTAGTTTTTGAAGAAAGACATGACTCTTTATATTTCGATTTACGACACTTTTTGCATATTGATCGAAGTCCTGATTTCGAGTTTTTCATAGGACTGAAATATTTTGTACTGGCAATATAGTTCTGCTTGCAACAGTTGCATGTTTTATACTTTCCGCGCAATATATATGTATATAACCAATCTTCTTTACTTTGTTTGTATGTTTCTACGAGCATAGACGGAATCGTATCTCTTGTCATTTTACTAAGTGCTGGCTTGGTCATTTTTACATGATATTTTTGATTTAACCGCTCAATCATCATGTCATGTGTGCACCCTTCAATTTTCCACACGAATACATCCTTCATGTAATCCTTCATTATGGTGTGATCCATTAATTCTTCAAAAATAAGCATCACTAGCTTTAAATATCCGTGAGTATCATCGTATGACCTCTCTTTCAATTCCGTATAGCATTCAAACAGTATTCGAACAATCTCAATATCGTCAAATCGAATATAGGAAAGTTGGTTGTTATCTTTTTCTATTTTGCTGATTTTATTGAATCTAATGTATTGCTTAAGTTCATTTTTTACTGCAATTTCATCCTTTTGAATGTCTGTCCGAATCCATTTTAGTTTTTTGATCTCTGCTGCTGGCATTTGCAGACCATTTGAATCTGTACTGGTTTTAATTAGTTTATTAATCTGCTCGATCGCTTTTCCCGTTTCTTTTAGCTCTGCATATGATAATCGATCTTCCTTAAGAACCTTGAGTTTTGGAATTTTGATAATGGAACGGCTGGATTTCTTTTTTGACTCCTCGACCACAATCATTTTTTCGATAGCAGACTCACGAATTTGGTTTCGTTTTTTTCGATATGCCGTAATTGTATCGGAGGCTGCATCACTATCTTGAGTATACAGCAAATAATTTGCTAACGATTCTAAGTCCTTGGCTACCCTGTTGCTGTCGCTTAACATCCCATGTTGACCTATATGCGGGTTATATGCTTCGTCAAAATAACGCACAATATTTGCATCATGTTTTGAAATGATTTCTTGTACCGATTTTAAGCGAGATTTACTGTCTGTTATTTCATAATCCAATTCCACCGACATTTTCCCCATGTGTCATCCACCCCTTTTTTATATCAACATAATAATACTTTCTTTGGTTTTAGTAAACTGTCATTTCGTTTTTCCTCATAAAAAAAGCAGAGCCTTCTCAATTTCATTGGCTCTGCTAGCATCCTCGTATTCTATGAAAATATTAGATTTTTATTTCCCTCTACTATTGATTTTCGGAACAACTCGCCCTTGCGCCTTCCCAAGCCAGTATACGAATGGCAAGCCAATCAGGGTCATGACCATGCTGATCATGTTCACCTCATTGATGCTCATTGTAAATGCTGTATTTTGCAGCAATGTCGCGTCGGCGATCAAGCCATGCAACTCCCCTGCGTGATGAAGTGCGCGTACAGCAAGCAAGGACGTAAACAAGCCGATGGACAAGCTCGCCATCCCTTGGCGCAGCCAACTGTTGATCGAAGATCCATAGCCTGACAGCTCGCGAGGAATCGCAGACATGCCTGCATTCAATATCGGGGTATTCGCAAGAGCAATACCTACATTGCGAACAGCCATCCACAGCGTAATATAGCTATGAGGTGTATCAACATGCAGTCGTCCTAGTTCATACGTGCCAATGACCATCAGCAGCAGCCCTGTTGAGATGAGCTTCACTGGCCCAAACCGCTCATACCAGCGTCCAGTGAATGGCATAACGAAGGCCATAAGCGCTGATGCCGGAAGCAAGACAAGTCCAGATACCAATGTCGAAGAGCCCTGTACACGCTGTAAAAATAATGGTGTTAATAATGCACCAGCATACAAACTAATCGTCACGATCGTAACCAGTATCATGCTAAATGCGAACCGCTTATAACGGAACACGCGGAAATTGAGCAAAGGATGCTCAATGCGAAGAGAGCGGCGTACGAAGGCGATGAGAATGATTATGCCGACGATGATGCAGCCAATCGTCTTCCAAGAACCCCAGCCCCAGTTGGACAAATTGCCAAAGGCAAGCAGCAGCAGCAAGCTGCCCAGCGCTACGGTGAAGAAACCAAGCTTATCAAATGTATCTCCTGAGGCAAGGCGATACATTGGAATATACCGCATGACCGAAATCATCGCAATGATGCCGATAGGTACGTTCATCCAAAACAACCAGTGCCAATCCCCAACATGGACAATCCATCCAGCCAATGTCGGGCCAACAGCTGGCGCGAGCATGGCGGACAATCCCCACAGGCTTATCGCCATCGACTGGCGTTCACGAGGAACTACCTGATATACGACAGACATCGTCGTCGGCATAATGATGCCGCTGAACATCCCTTGAAGGACACGGAATACAATCAGGCTCCATTCACTCCAGGACACCGCACATAACACGGAACAAATCACAAATCCGCTAAGGGCAACTAAGTACAGCCGTTTCGTGCTGAATCGATTGCCCAAATATCCGACAGCAGGCGCAATAATCCCTGTTGCCAGCATAAATCCCGTCAATACCCACTGAATCGTCGTCAAATCCGTGTCAAAATGGGTCATCATTACCGGCAGTGCAATATTGACGGTATTCGTGCTTAATACGGCCAAGAAATTTCCAAAAAAGATGGCAAACATAATACTCCAAAACATCCTGTTGGTCATCGTGTGTTGACTTTGTTCTCCCATATGCATACATCACAGCTTTCTAAATTCGATTTAACCTATTATTTGTTCATCCATGTCATAGCATCCACGCAGTAACACGGCCTTTTTCTAGTGTAATCCTCTCCAGCCTATTGTGTCAATATTGACATATCAACTTGAAATAAATGTTTATCTTCATCCTGCATGCACAAAAAAGAGCCGCAGCTTTTATCCATTAAAAGCGCGACTCTGGATTTACAATTCAATGTATTATGCCATCGGATGTCCAAGCATATGAGCAAAATAGGCGATATTACGATCCAAAATTTCACGGTCGGCATTCGGCAATTGATGAAGAAGCTGCTGAATATCCTTAACGAAGACTCCCATGCCTGACATGTTCGCCTTATCAAACCGGCTATCCACCTTAATAGGAGGAGCCTCTTGCTTGGCGACGGCAATTTCCTCTCGATATTTGTCCATCCAGCCCTTATTCTGCGGTATACGCTGTGCGAATTTCATCAGGACGCCGAACCAGTCTCCGCCTTGGCTAATAGCATCCTCCATTTGCTGATGACTTTCAGGTGCGAACCTTCTCATCAAGTCCGTAATATTCACATAATCATCCGGCGCTCCTGCTGGTTTGGGAGTAGGCTCTCGATATGGATTCGTTCCGGCTGCCGTCCCATCCGCCCGCTTCTGCGACAACGCAGCAATGTTGTTGAACGTGCTAAGCAGTTCCGAGCCCTCTTCATCCGTAAAATAATGCTGTGCGATATATTTGGCTTGGGTCAACCCTAACTCCAGCAAAGCTGAGCGATCCGCATCATCAGGAACAGAGCCGCCGGGAGCCAGATTGGATTCAATGACTGTATACACAGCTTTTTTAATTCCGGGCGATTTTCCTTCCAAAATGCGCTGCAGCGAATCATAGATGTCCGCATTTCCATAATAAGAACCAACATGATGTTCAATAGCACCAACAGCTAGCTGCCGTCCGGTTGGGCTAATTTCAACGGAGTCGTGATTGACGCCGTTCATTATGCCCGTATCGGTTCTCATTTGCCTGCTCGATTGCCCATAGCTGTCATACAGCTTCGGTGAAATCATTGGATTGTTTATTTTCATGGCTGCCTCCTGCATGATGGCATACGACGTATGCTCTATCATCTGAATAGGTATGTTGGATAATTTCAGGCTTCTACAACATATATCGACCACCGGTATCCAATGATTTACATTTCATCCTCAAGTCAGTAAGAAAGCATAAGTACATCCACACAACAAAGCCTCCAGCACGCTAGTTAGGCGAGATTGGAGGCTATAGCAGCTTGCGACTAATAATGAAGAACACTCGCTAATTAACCATCACCATCAATCGTCACATTCATCCGTGAACAATTAACCTCTTCCTCCGTACAAGCTGTAAGCGAAGTGATAGATAATATCCGTTGCACTTACGTTCGGACGTTCGGACACTTGTACGTTAATGCCGCTCAAGTCATAATAATGCGTGAAATTAATAGGTCCCGGTAAAAATTCCATTATGCTTCCCGTTGAAGCCGGCAGGCTTAATGTAGCCGTAAAGTTTCCGTTGGCATCCGTATACACGGAAGCAGTGCGGGTACGATTGCCGCTGCCTTCCGTCCAATTCTTATTCAACCATAGAACATCCACTTTCGCATTAGCGACCGCAAAATTATCCGATGTTGTCACCTTGCCGCTTACCGTGAGCGTGTCTTTTGCACGGAAATGTCTGCCGTATTGGTAAGTCGGATAAGAATTCGGGCCTTCATTGGAATTAAAGCCGATAATGGAAATCTTGTCTGCACGCAGTACCGGTCTAACAGTCAACGTGTAATTGGTATTATCATATTGGCCCGTCGTATAGACACGAACATAGAATGTACCCGTTCCTATTCGAACATTTTTGTCTGTCGGAGATGACAGCAGCCTCATTTGATTGCCTTCATATGCCCCGTATACTTCAACCTTATATCCTTTGCTCATAGAGGTATTATCCAGTGTTAAGTTCAAAGCGTCATAATTGCGATTTTCCGGTACATTTATCGCGAACCAATCATTATCGATCGGAGAGCTGATCGAACGCGTGTTCAACGATGACCCCGATGTGTTCACTGTAAATCCATAGGCGTGAAATGCATTTTCATCCGTCTCATAGGCGTCATATTCCGAACTGACGGCCAGCGTGACGGTAAACGGATCATTGATGCTTCCGCCCTGCTTGGCGAGTACCTCGACGAGATAAGCCTTATCACCCGACGTCGTGTTTTTCGTACCCACGTTTTCAGATAATGTGCGCGTTCCGTTCTCATAATTATTCATATACGTTCCGTAAATCGATTGATCAATTGGCGTCGTAATGATATTGCCTGTTGCCATATCGAATTCGTACAAATACAGATCATAGTTCAACTGCGGCGACAATGGCGGATCGAGCTGTACCTGCAGCACTTCTCCCGGCTTCACGTAAATCGGATATAAATGGACGGCTTCCCCTTCCTTCGGTATAACCCCGGTATAAGTGGCGGTTGTAACCGAGCTGGCCGACTCCGCCAATGTGCGAAGAGAGCTTGTCAGGGGCTGAATAGATGCGGCATCATTCAAATTCACGGGAGTATCAATCGTATGCTGCAAGGCGCCATTTAAGCCATCTGCAGGTGCGGCTTTCATGAGCTGTGTAATAGGCTCCGCATTATCAATCGCGGCATGCAGTGATGATGCATCCTCTTGCGTTATTGCTGGAAGCGCTTCTGAAAGTCTGCCCTCGGCTGCAGACACCACGCTCATTTGAAATACGAGCAGCAGGACGAGGCTTAGCACCGTTACGATCGAAAACTTTTTCTTCATCGTGGTTTTACCCCTTTCTCGATATGTAAAGTGACCTTGAATTCGGAACTGAAGGTCTTATAAATAAAGACGTACACACAAGCTCTTTTCTAACGAAAAATTTATCAATTAGAATCCGTCACTTAGAATTCGAAATGCAAAGTTAAGACCACTTCTTCGAAAATTGCTGCCGAAGCTTGATTCGTGCGCGAGCCAGCCGTTGGCTGATCACTTGCTCGGACAAGTGCAATTCCTTGGAGATCTCTTTATACGATTTATTTTCAAAATAGTGCAGACGAAGCAGGTCTTGGTAATGGGATTTCAATTCACTCATCGATTGATGCAATAAGGAATCCCGCAATTTATTTTCCACTGTAATCGATATGTCCGGTTCCGTTTGGGCAAGCGGGGTTGAGTTGGCTGTGTGCAGCATGGACTCGCCTGCTTTCAAATTGTGGCTTTTATTTTTGCGAAGAACATCGAACGCGGTGTGGCGCGCAACTTGCTTGAGCCAGGAACGAATGGCGGCAGGATGCCGCACATGGTGGATATTCGTCAATGCCTTCATCGAGGCTTCTTGAATGACATCCTCCGTTAACGAGCGATCTTGAACGATGGAATAAATGTCGGCGTACACAAGCTTGCGAAATTCATCATAGACGACCGCCTGAAGCTCTTGGTTCGCATTCTGTACGTATGCGTATAATTGCATCAGTGCTTGTCCCATTTTTGCTTTCCCCCGATCAAATCTTTGATATGGGGCGCCCTTGCCTCCGGTTGATCTGACTCGCTGCTTACAAGCTCGCCCTTAAAACAGCTCGATTCGTTTCAAGTATAACTCATTAATTCCAAATTGTAACAATAACAAGAAGATATTCATGTATCGTTCACATGCGGCAAAATAAAAAAAGAAGCACCGATATATTCGATGCTCCTTTTTCGATCACCCTCAGCATTTCATTTCTTGAATTCACCGTGGCCTAGTTTTACTTCGAAGAAGAGGCACTCTGCCGAGAACCTGAACTAGACGTCCGCTGCGCAAAGTTGAGCTTGCGCTGCATCACTCCAAATATGATATCCGCAACGATGGCCAGCAGTGCCGCTGGAATCGCTCCCGCATACAAGCGGAGCGGATTTTGCCCGTTCAATCCAGAATAGATTTCTCTACCCAATCCATCGCCGCCGACGAGAGGCGCGATAGTCGCAACCCCGATTGCAATGACGGCCGCAATGCGAAGTCCTGAAATGACATAAGGCAGCGCCAGTGGGAATCTCACCTTGAACATGAGCTGCATCGAGCTCATGCCAAGTCCGCGTCCCGCTTCCACATAGCTTCCGTTCACCTGCTTCAAGCCGACATATGTGTTGCGAACAATTGGATTCAAGGAGTAAAGCAGCAGACCAACGACAACGGTCGTTGTCCCGAGACCGAACACGAGCATTAGCAGCACCAGCAGCGCCAAGCTCGGTACAACCTGCAGCATGCTGGTTATTGCCAAGATGAACTTAGCCAGCTTCTCATTCCGGGAACAGAGCACACCAAGCGGGATTCCGATTGCGAGTGCAAGACCGATGCCTGCCAGCACCATCACCACATGTGTAATAAAATACTCCCACAGCATACCGCTGTTTCTACCCATATATGACAATAAATCTGCGATTGACCACTCATAATTGCTCATTCGTATCCTCCTTCCCTAGCTCTTTAGCAAGCCGACCTTAGTTAAATAATCGACAGCAACCTCACGCTCGCTTTTTTTCTCAATATCCACTTGATAATTGAGATCGATCATCGTCTTCTCATCCAGCGTACCCAAGAGCAGCCCGATCACGTCATTCAGCTCTGGGTGCTTTTCCAGCACATCCTTGCGGATGACCGGGGATGCATCATAAGGAGGGAAGAATTGCTTGTCGTCCTTAATCGTTGTTAAATTATAGGCTTTCAAGCGCGAATCGGTGGAATAGGCAAGCACAATATCCACCTGGTTGTTGGCAACAGCCTCATATACCAGACTCATCTCCATTGGAAATTCCTTGCCAAAGGCAAAGCCATAAGTTCGCTGGAAGCCCTTATATCCATCCGCATCACGCTCCAGCCAAGTCGTGTCAACGCCCAACCTCAAGCTGCCTGCATCTTTGGCCACATCCGATATCGTCTTGTATCCTTTCTCATCCGCCAGCTTTTTCTGGATCGTAAAGGCATACGTATTCTCGAATCCAAGCGGCTCATACCATTTGAAGTCAAAATATTTATCAAAACCCTGCTGAGCCTGCTTCAATACCTCCTGGCGATTCTTCGTCTCTTTCACCGGAAAGTGATTGTTGAAGATCTCACCCGTGTACAAGGTTGCCATCTGTACTTCATTCTTCTTCATCGCATTGATGACTACAGGACTAGCCGCTAAATCCGGCAGTACCTTGACCTTGATATTCGTACGATCTTCAATAAGTGCTTTATACATTTCCGCAATAATTTTGGTTTCCGAAAATGTCTGGGTGCCGATAATGATCCGGTTATCCGCTCCACAAGCAGACAACAACAATGCCAGCATAACCATGAGTGCTGTTCCGCCAACAGCCCATTTCTGTCGCATCTTCATATGTGCGCCCTCCTTCATTCAGACATTCAGGACAGGTGTTCATCACGATTCAACTAAATCCAGCTCAAATCCCAGCTAACCGAGTTCCGAGTTTCATTCAACTTAATGCTTTACTTGATTCGCTCACATTCAGCGCTGCGATGAACATCCTGCCTTACACTTCTATCCTTTATCCGACTGTCCACCCCGTTCACGTACGGCAATAACTTATGCCGTCATGCTGCTCGTCCGTCCGAAACGGCGTGTCAGTGCTCGCTCAATCCAGCCCAGCAATGCGTCAATGACAAATGCCAGTACAATGGCTCCAACTGCTCCTGCGACAATCAATTCCGGCTTATTTACGCCAAGACCGGATACGATTAGCTGTCCAAGACCACCTGCACCGATAAGTGCTGCTAACGTGGCCCAACTGATAATGTACACAGTCGTAATTCGAATGCCCGACATGATATAAGGAAGCGCCAGAGGAAGCTGAATGCGAAGAATACGCTGCATCGTATCGTATCCCATGCCCCGTGCGGATTCCAGCACGCCGCGATCGACCGACTCGAAGCCATCATACGTATTGCGCAGAATCGGCATTATAGAATACAAAAACAAGGCGATAATTGCCGGCTTCATCCCAATGCCCATCAGCGGTATCAGAATCGCGAGCAGCGCAAGGCTTGGAATCGTCTGCAACAGGTTCGCAGCAAAGAACACAATGCTGTTCACCCACTTCACGCGATTGTAGACAAGCACGATTCCTAATGGGATTGCTGCCAAGCAACCCAGCAGTACAGAAGCGGCCGTAATCGCCAAATGCTCGCGAAGCGCCATGATTATGTCTGCGCCTCGCTCCTGAAAGAACGTCCACCATTCATTCATCATCCATCAGGCCTCCTCCGCATAAGCTTTCGCCAGCTTATCCACGACAGCTGGATATACCTCGGACAAATGCTTGACGACACTTCCCCGCGTAATGAGTCCCACAAATGTCCCCGTATCATCGACCACCGCCAGATTGGTCAAGCGATGATCGTTCATCATATTCAAGGCATCAGGCAGCGGCGTTCCCGGTGGAACGGAATAGCCGATCGGCTTCATCACATCTTTGACGGTTTTGCCTTCCTCACCGTACTGATCGAGTACATTATAGATCGATACAATGCCTTGGAGCTTCTTCGCACGATCCACGATGAACAAGGAGTCAACCTTGCGATGCTCCATCATTTTGATGGCTTCCGCTAAACCGCGATTCGGGAATGCCGTCGCTGGTGTAGACACCATTACCTCATCCACGGTTGGAATATCGATAGGAGACTCGCTCTCCAATCTCTTTTGACCGATGAACGTGCGAACGAAATCATTCGCCGGATGGCGAAGAATCTTTTCTGGAGAACCGGTCTGCACGACCACTCCATCCTTCATCAGCACGATTGTATCTGCAATCTTGATCGCCTCATCCATATCATGGGTAACGAAAATAATCGTCTTATTAAAATCTTGCTGTAATCGAATCAGTTCATCCTGCAATTGTTCACGGCTAATAGGATCAAGTGCACTAAACGGTTCGTCCATTAGAATAATATCTGGATCCGCTGCAAATGCGCGAGCAACACCAATACGCTGCTGCTGTCCGCCACTCAATTCGGCTGGATACCGATTGCGGTAAATTTCCGGATCAAGGTTAACGAGGCGCATTAGCTCATCAATACGGGCGTCAATCTTATCTTTATCCCATTTGTTCAAGCGTGGAACGACAGCAATGTTATTGCCGATCGTCATATGGGGGAATAGCCCGATATTTTGAATAACATAACCAATGTTGCGGCGTAGCTCTACGGGGTTATGCGACGACACGTCTTTGCCGTCAATGAGAATGGTGCCGTTTGAAGGAGTCATCAGACGATTAATCATCTTCATTGTCGTCGACTTTCCGCAGCCGCTTGGTCCAATAAGAACGGTCAGTTCTCCTTTCTTGAACTCAAGGTTGATGTCTTTCAACGCCTGAAAGCCATCCTCATACACCTTGTTCACATGCTGGAATTGAATCATGCATCGCTCACCTCTTTTATAAGATTAGATAATAAATTTATCATCTATGAAAACAATAAAAACAGCTATGTTTATTATTACATACATATTTTTTCGTGTAAAATCTTATGTAAAAACCTTTTCTTAAAATATGTGAAAATCATACATATAAGATAGTCTTATATATATTACTTACCCCGCGTCAGAAGTACGGAAACAACGAAAAACCGCCCTTTCAAAAAGGATGGTTTTATTGTCTTCATTTCTACTATGCAATATACCCAATGTACCCCGCCATAAAGACAGATTAACTCCACATAACCAAGCATTATTTAATGAACAATATTCCCCATAATGAAATAAAGGCTGCAATCTAAAAAAATGGTTATGCCGTCTCCAATTGTAAAAAATACTTTACGAATTGTAAGAAATAATTTACACTCATAATTAGAGGTGGTGCTATTGTTACAAAACAAGTTAGTTGTTTACCGAGCAGAAAAGGGATGGACACAAGAAGAGCTTGCAAAGCGGGTTGGCGTTAGCCGTCAAACCATTGCAACCCTTGAAAAAAACAAATATAATCCTTCTCTTATTCTTGCCTTCAAAATTGCAAATGCTTTTGACAGGACATTAACCGAAGTCTTTGATTATAAGGAGCGGGTGTAAAAATGTTATTGTTGAAGATTGTATTCATTGTTGTGATATTTCTTAGCCAGATGTATCATTGAAATTCAAATCAAGTGAGGAAGCAAAGGATGAAAGAGGTAGGGAAATTACGCATAAAACAAATAGTATGCTGTTTAATATGTTGTATGCAGGTGTTATTCTATTGATTGCACTCCATTTGCTTGAAATTGTTTCAATCAAATATTCACCTGATATTCTGTTATATTTCACACTATTGTTGAGCGTTTTTGGGAGCGTCTTTCTTTATATCAATAAGAACAAGGAAAATTATGAAGTGAACCGTAATTGACCTCTTCATTGAGGTTCTTTTCATGCATAATTTTACGAAAAATGAAAAAAAGGCGCGCAGCGCCTTAGCGCCGCGTCACCTTGGTCCAGAAGCCGCCATGCAGCTGTGACGGTTCAGAGGTAATAATAAATGCCTTAGGCTCAATATCCAATATCGAGCCTTGCAGCTTGGTTCGATTTTTACGCCGCGACAGCACCTCGAGCATCAAGCGATCTCCATCCCGGCCGCTGCCGATCCATGTTGTAACCCCATAGCCGTGGTCGCGCAAATAATTTGGCAGCTCACTCTCCGGATTATTAACGATAACTTTCAGTACGACATATCCCAGTGCTATCTTATCCTCGATCCAGGATCCCACAAGTACACCTATTCCGTAACCGGCCGCATATACAATAAGGCTAATCGGCTCGTTCAAATATTTAAGCACCATGTTCAAGCCAAGCACGTAAATGATAATTTCTACTGTACTGATCATAGCAGCTAAATAGCGCTGCCCCTTCAACGTCAAAATCATCCGCAGCGTAAAAAAGGAGACATATACGATTTGGATCGTGAAAATAGCAATCAGTATCGTAAGCATACACGCAAATCCTCTCTCGCCTGCTAAGCAGCTATACAGCAGCATTGCTGATGATTGTGGGCATCAGGTATCCAGCCGCAATCAGCACCTGTAACAGCATCTGTACAGCACTTATAAAAGCGCATCGTAATAAATTCATTACCCGATTATGGAAGCCACGAAACGTCCTTCTCCTTTGCAGTATAGCGCAAGGAGGATTGATCCTTCACCTGAATCAACCGTAAATTCGACCTTAAGGCAAAAAAAGAAGGACTCCGGCCCATGTCCGAACTCCCTTGATTGTAATGTCTATAGTACGCCGAGGCAAGAGCAGAAGGCGATAGGGAAATCATTTCAAATTCAAGCCGTTCCCCTTGCGCCTGCATCCTTGATTCTTTTTCGCATCCGTTCCTGTTCCAGCCTGCTAATGATCAGATCTGTGGTGATCCAGTTGAAGTATTTGATAAAGCGCGTCCATATTCAAGCTGTTCCGCACCAGGTCAGCCAGCCGATCGAATGCCTCTTCACGCTTGGCATTATAGTTCAGTGCCGTCGGTAGATGCTCCATCCCTTTGACCTGACGAAGACGGTTCAACCAGCCTCTGCGAAACTCATCATTATGGAAGACGCCATGCAAATAAGTGCCTAGTACCTGTCCTGAAGCTGTCACACAACCATCTGTTCCGCGATCGCCTTCTAACAAAAACAGCGGCTCAGCTCCCATATCAGCAGATACCTGTGCCATGAATGTGGAGCGTCCCATATGAATCTCATACCCCTCAACCGGGTGCTTGTATAGTGGGGTTCCTTCTAATTGTGAAGCACAAACCGTACCGGATACCCGTTCCGTGCGCTTATCGGCTGCAAATTCGGTAGCAAGCGGCAGCAGTCCCAATCCGTCCATTACGGAACCCGCCTCAGCTTCTGCCCCTGCCGGATCGGACAAGCTGTGCCCAAGCATTTGGTATCCGCCGCAGATGCCGACAACGGCAATCTTGCTGGTTGAAGCGAAAGCCTGGATAGACTCCGCTAAGCCTGTACTGCGCAGCCATTTGAGGTCAGTCATCGTGCTTTTCGTGCCAGGAATGACAATTGCATCAGGGGCACCCAGTTCCTCCGGCTTTCGTACATAGCGAACGCGTACATCCGGTTCCGCAACAAGCGGATCGATATCTGTAAAGTTAGAGATGTGAGGCAGTGCTATCACCGCGATGTCGAGATCATTGTCCGGCTCTATCTTGCCCTTCCACTGCTCCAGCGCAACCGAGTCTTCAGCCTCAATGTCGAGATCGTTGGCATATGGAAGCACACCAAGCACCGGTTTTCCTGTCCGTTCCTCCAGCCAATCCAGTCCTGGCTGCAGAAGCGTGACATCTCCGCGAAATTTATTAATAATAAAGCCGCGAACGCGTTCTCGTTCGTGCGGCTCGAGCAGCTCAAGCGTGCCGACAATAGATGCGAAGACACCGCCGCGATCGATATCCGCTACAAGAATAACAGGCGCATCTGCCCACCCTGCCATGTTCATATTCACAATATCGTTCTGCTTGAGGTTAATCTCGGCAGGACTCCCTGCTCCCTCCATCACGACAATATCGTATTCAGACCGAAGCCGATTGACCGCCTCAACAACGATGCGCTTCGCCTCCGGCAGGAAGCCTGTGCGATAATCGCGAGCGTTCAAGTTCTGATACGGCTTGCCATGTACGACAACCTGCGCGCTCATCTCCTTCATAGGCTTTAGCAGCACCGGGTTCATATCAGTCGTAGCCATGACGCCGCACGCCTCGGCCTGTACGCCTTGGGCGCGTCCAATTTCCTTGCCGTCTGGCGTAACATAAGAATTCAGCGCCATATTTTGCGATTTGAACGGTGCCACCTTGTAGCCATCCTGCTTGAGGATACGGCACAGCGCTGTGGTCACTACACTTTTGCCAACATCAGAGGCCGTTCCTTGCAGCATAATTGTCCGACCGCGAACGAACTCCTGATCCGACGTTCCAACGCCCTGAGCCGGCATCGTTTTCTTCAACTGTTCATCCATCCCTTGTTCATCCTTTCATCCCGCACAAGACCACGAGCAGCAGCAGGAACACCATTTCCGTACATTCATTCAATGCGCCATAGGTATCGCCTGTCAGACCGCCCAGCTTCTTTGACAAATAGCGTGATATGCCCCATGCAGAGACGATTCCAAGCAGCGGCGAAGCGATAAGCAGCCACCAAGGCCATCCCGGAATAATTCCTGCCGGCACTGTCATCAGAGGGCTAACCTGAATCGGAAGCATCATGAAAGCCACAGCCGCAGCGGTCAACACCCATGCACATCCATAGGAAGCACTCACGTGCTTCTGGGTGAGCCCTTGGAAATAACTGCCGAGCCCGGATTCAGCCCGTGCATACGGTTCATTCGTCATCGCCCATACCATTGCTGCACGAGACCAAATAAAGGGAATGACAATCCATATATGCCATACATTTGCATCAAATAGAATCATGAGCAGTGACCATTTCAGCAGCAGCATCAAGACACAAGCGATAACACCCATCGCTCCGACCCGACTGTCCTTCATAATTTCAAGCATGCGCTCGCGGGAGCGGCTGCTGAATATGCCGTCTGCTGTATCCATCAGTCCGTCCATATGCAGTCCGCCCGTTACTACCAGCATCAGCGCCAATGTCATCGCTGCAGCCGGCCCTGTCGGCAGCAGCAGGGACAGCCCCGCCCCTGCGCCCCATATGATCAGTCCAACAACGCCGCCTGCAATGGGGAAGAACAAGGTGCTGCGCTTCAGCACCTCGTTCGTAAAGGGCACTTCCTTCGGAATCGGAATACGAGTAAGGAATTGCATGGCCGCTATTAACGCATGTGCATACTGCTTCATAGCTCTACCATCCTGCTCTTAAGCTCGATCGGAATCCCCGCAGTTACCAAATATACTTCATCGGCAAGTGCAGCCATACGCTGATTGAGCCGCCCTGCTGCATCGCGGAATATACGCCCGAGCTTGTAGGCAGGAACGACGCCGCTGCCGACCTCGTTCGTGACCATGACGACGATACCCTCTCGTCCTTGAATCGTATGAAGCACCTGCTGCATACTGCGAATACAGCTTTCCAACTGCTCCTCCATATGTGCCTCATCTTCCTGCTCGGCTCGCAAAAGCTCATTGGACAACCAGATCGTCAAGCAATCGACAAGCACAGCCGGCTGCTCTGCTTGGCTTAGCCATGTCGGCAAATCAAGCGGCTGATTGACAGTGGCCCATCCATAGTCAGATGCTTCACGGCTCGCCCGGTGCAGCCGAATACGCTCCATCATTTCTTCATCATGAGCTTCAGCAGTAGCAGCATAGATACCGCCGTTCGGGGACAGCCTCATGAATAATTGCTCAGCGAACGTACTCTTGCCACTGCGTGCCCCGCCTGTTACGAGTACAATTTTCCCCATTCTCACTCATCCTTGCTTCATAATACTTGCTATATCAGGTCAGATCATCACGTAAACTGCCCGCTGTATACCTGCTAACGGCCATTTCTTACTATCTGTTAATTCTGTATTTCTATTAGTGACTATATCAGCAATACCTATCAATCACTTGTATTAGCGACTCCGTCATTTCTACAGCGGTCATTCCTTATTCGTTACACCCGCCTCTGCAAATGTAGCCATTTCCCGCATAATCCGCATGGCTGCGTCAATCAGTTGGAACATAAGCACTCCGCCGGTTCCTTCCCCGAGTCGCATCTGTACATGCAAGCAAGGGTTCAACTTCAGCTCAGACAAAAGGGCTCTATGTCCCCGCTCCTCTGACAAATGTGAACCAATGAGATAAGGCTGTACCGCCGGAGCCAACCGAACTGCCGCCAGCGCGGCTGCACTGGAAATAAATCCATCCACGACAACCGGAACCCGGTTGGCCGCAGCTGCAAGAATAACCCCCGTCAGACCGGCAATTTCCAAGCCGCCTACCTTCGCAATCACATCGAGAGCATCCTCTTGGTTCGGTTTATTTATCTCAAGCGCTTGCCGTACTACATTGCATTTATGTTTCCACTGTTCATCACCGATGCCAGTTCCGTGCCCTACTGCATCTTCAGGCTGCATGCCGGTGAAGGCGCACAGCATCGCCGCACTCGCCGTTGTATTCCCAATTCCCATTTCTCCCGTCGAGAATAAACGGTATCCATCGCGGACGTACTGTTCTACAATATCAACACCAACTAGAATCGCAGATAATGCTTCTTCGCGTGACATCGCTGGGCCCTTTGCCATGTTCGCTGTTCCTTTCCGGACCTTGCGCGATACCAGCTTTGGATCACTCAAGTCGGCATTCACACCGATATCGACACAGATCACATCGGCTCCTGCTTCGCGAGACAGGACATTGACTGCAGCCCCTCCACGCAGAAAATTGAACACCATTTGCGGCGTCACTTCAGATGGAAATGCACTTACGCCTTCGTCGCACACCCCATGATCGCCAGCCATGACAATAACTGCCTTCTTCTCGAATTGCGGCTTAACCTCTCCTGTAATGCCCGCAGCCTGCACAGCTATGTGTTCCAGCACGCCCAAGCTTCCCGGCGGCTTTGTCAATTGATTTTGATGCTGGATGGCAGATTGAATTGCCTCCTCGTCCAGCGGTTTAATTTGTGCGATCAGTTGCTTCAATCGTTCATTCATGCTGCTCATCTCCGTTGTCAGATTCAATGCCATACTGTCAGCGCTTTCCGCTGCTCTTGCTTATCTCCAAAAACATCAGCTCAACATGCCTTGCTTACGTTAAATCGTTACCTATTTCAAATTGTAAAGCTAGTAATTGCGTTATTGCAAAATCATAATAAGTTGTGCTGTCCCATCTATCATCCATGACTTGGGCGAATTAACACCTGCGGACGTCCTGTATCAGGATGCGGCACGATCGTCGTGTCGGTGGCAAAGATCCGCGACAGCAGCTCCGGATTCATCAATTCATCGGGCGTGCCTTGGGCAGCAATCCCTCCGTCATGGATTACAACAAGCCGATCACAGTATAAAGAAGCCAAATTCAAGTCATGGAGCACAGATACGATTGTCAAGCCGCAATCCTTCTGCCAATCCCGAACAATATCCATAAATTGCACCTGATAATGGATATCCAGATAGGTTGTCGGCTCATCCAAAAGCACGATGCTGGGCGATTGCACCATCAGCTTGGCCAAAGCCGTGCGCTGACGCTGACCGCCGCTAATCCGATCGAGCGGATAATCGGCCAGCTCTGTCAGTTGCAGCCGCTCCATAATTCGGTCTACGAGCGCTCCGCTGTCCTCGGACTCTGATCCGAGCCAGGACTGAAAAGGGAAGCGTCCCATTTCAACCACCTCACGGACGGTAAAGCCAAGTGGCGGCAGAGCTTCCTGCTGCAATACAGCCATCAGTTGGGACAATGCTCTTCGTTTGTAGGAAGCCAGCGCCTGTCCATTCACCTGGATCGAGCCTGACGTCGGACGATCGGCTCCAGACAATAAGGATAGGAGCGTGGATTTGCCGCTGCCGTTCGGACCGATAATGCCGACCCATTCACCAGCTTGCACACGAAGCTCTACATCATGAAGAACATGCTTCTCGCCATAGTGCTTGCTCAATCCTTGAACTTCAATGATCGTGTCTTTAACCAGTTCGTTAGCGGGATTGCTGCTCTCTGCCAACCCCAAATCCCTTAGCGGCAAATGTTTTCCTCTTTGTGTCATGACCATTTCCCCCGTTTCGCTCGCTTATTGCGCATAAGCAAGTAGGCGAAGAATGGCGCACCCAGGAACGCCGTTACAACCCCCAGCGGAATTTCCGTCGGCGCAAAAGCCGTGCGGGCAATTGTATCCGCCCACATGACATAAATGGCTCCCCCAATTGCTGAGAGCGGTATCAAATATCGATAGTCTGGGCCAACAATCAAGCGCAGCAGATGCGGCACGACTAGGCCGACAAATCCAATGACGCCAGAGACGGACACGGCCGCTGCTGTAATCATTGTCGCCGTCAGCAGCACTGCCCATTTCGTTCGTTCCACATGAAGTCCGAGATGGGAGGCTTGCCGCTCGCCTAGTGCAAGCAAATTCAATGGTCTTGCGTATACAATAAGAATTACGATGCCGACTGCCAAATAGGGAGCAAGGACAAGCGTATAGGACCAGCCGCGCATCGCCAAGCTTCCCATTACCCAAAATAAAATTTCATTGATCGTCTGATTCGTCATTGCCACAAGAAACGATACAATTGAGCCAAGAAAGGCTTGCATCACTACCCCGGATAAAATAAGCGTCTCGATCGGAATCTTGCCCTGCTCACTGGCAAGCTTGATGACCACCATCAAGGTTGCCACCCCTGTTGCGAATGCGACGACAGGTATAGTCCATTCGCCGAACAGTGCATATTGCAGGCCAAAGTAAATAAGCAAAGCGGCTCCCACAGAAGCGCCAGAAGATACCCCTAATGTATACGGGTCTGCCAGTGGATTGCGCAATACCCCTTGAAATGCAGTTCCCGCTACACCGAGTGCCGCTCCGACGAGCAGAGCCAGCAGAACACGAGGGAAGCGTACCTTCATCATAATTTGCGCAGAGGCATCATCCCATGTAACCGGAATTACTTGATCCATGCCCGGAATATGATGGAGCAGAATTTGTGCAATTTCTCCCATTGGCATTCGTACTGACCCTACAGCCAAACATCCCACAACGGACAAAAGGAGAAGCGCAATACCCGCTCCTCCATACCCAACCATTTTATTCATCGTTCTCTCCACGACGATTATTTCACCAAGTCCGGATGAATCGCCTTCGCAACAGCCTTCAATCCGTCAGCAACACGTGGTCCCGGACGGCTGATCAGGTTCTGATCCACACCAATTACTTGATTGTTCTTAATTGCATTGATATTGTTCCAACCGCTGCGTCCACGAATAATTTCTTCCAAGGACTTGTTCGTCTCGGAATCCACTACACCTTGTGTGAACATGATTACATCCGGATTGGATTTAATAATATTTTCTTCGTTAATTTGAATCCAGCCAGCTGAATCAGCCGCAACGTTTGTGCCGCCCGCCATTTCAATCAGCTCGTTCATGAACTCGCCGCTGCCTACTGTCCAGCCTGGGGAGAATTCAATGTAGACCTTCTTCTTCTCCGCGCTTTGGACCGCATTCTTTACGTCATCACGCACTTGCTTCATGTTGTCAACGACTGTCTTCGCTTCCGCTTGATGGTCTGTAATTTGACCATACAATTCGATATTGGTAATCACATCATCGTACGTTTTTGGCTCGACCTTGAATATTTTAATTCCAAGCTCGCGGAACTTTTTCACAACTGGCTCCTTCATGGAGATGCCTGTGAACACGATGTCCGGCTTGGCTTTAATAATTGCCTCTTCATTCGGCTTCGTAATGCCGCCCATTTTCTCTTTGGACTTCGCTGCTTCCGGATAATCATCAAAATCAGAAACACCAACGATTTGAGCATCCAATCCAAGTGCGAACAAGGACTCTGTCTCTGCTGGAGATACAGACACTATACGTTCAGGCGCTTTTTCGAAGGTAAATTCTTCGCCTGTTGCATCTTTAACAGTCAGTGGATATTTCGTTTTCAGATCATCCTGCTTCGGTTGTTCAGAGGCAGTGTTGTTGGTCTCTTGCTGAGCAGCCGTATTTTCAGCGGGTTTAGCCGCATCCTTGTTGCCGCAAGCCGCAAGTCCTACTGTCAGCATAAGCGCCAGCAGCGCCGCAACCGATTTGTTCAACCATTTGTTCATGTTTTATCTCTCCCTCGCGTCATTCTTTCCTCGTCTTACCTCTGTACCAAATGTGCAAGCGTAAAGCGGTTCCATTCGCCACCATGCGTAACGAAATTGCGTGACAAGTTGCAATTGCCTAAAGTTATACTCCCCTGCGGGTATCGGTTGTCAATGAGCACTTGCATATACCTAAGCTGTACCTCTTCATGTGACTGAATTCGTGATATACATTCGTGCTGTGCATTTACATCAAATTGCATTGCTGTCGTGTATAAGCGCTTATGGTTATGAAATGCTTGCTTATACAGCAAAAAACCCCCGATCCTTCGATCCAGGGGAACACATTGTCATCTATCGCAATATCCAGCAGACACCTAGATACAGGGGCCAGCAGCTAAGCTGCCATGTTGCCTGATGCATTACGCCAATGACGTGCTCCTCTCCGCGAAGGATACAACTCGTCTATCTTCAGGCAGGTTTCCTGACTTAGGAGAATACGTTGAGCTCGCCTTCCCATCCTTATCAGCGGATACCATACCTGCTGATCAATTAGACAGTGGCCTAATGAGCACAACACTCCATTCACAGTGGCGGGACCGCGCCGGGTTCACACCGGCTTCCCTTTTAACCCTGGGTACAAATATCACACATCCCGGCATTTCAACCCATACAGCCCCATTGCTGTACAATAACATTCATGGATCAATCCCGTTATGATTCCCCAAGGACCTGAAGTATCGCGAATATTCAACATCGAATAATTTCGTTATCTAAGTCCTAAACTCGATATTAGATTATAGGGGAAAAGCCCACCACTTGCAATAGAATACATCATTGCTGCGATGATATTAGCCTGTTAGCGCATGCTTCCTCATTTGCTTGGCAGACGTTCCGCTCGCAAGAACTTCCATTTGCGCGCACATTGCTTCGCTGTAATCATGATCCCGCCGCCGATTGGCGCTGCCGCTTCCCAAAATGATTTTCGTGGAAAAGCCAGCGTATATAATCGACGTACGACGCCTCCGTGTGTAACAATGACAACATCCGGCCGCGGGGCAAGTCCGCTGCCATATGTTTGCCGCATCCGGCTCGGCTTGCACCGCATCACCCGCCCACGGGGAAGCGGGGAAGAATGATGCGGCCGACGACGGGCAGCGCATTCCTGACGCTCCGCGTGTATGCCGCAGCTGCTGCCGAAGGATTCGCGCGCGTTCCGCAGCACTTCCCACCATACATGCGCGGTGCGCGTGCAGAAGGACTGCCATGGCTCCCCGCGCGGCGGCTGGACGGCTGAAGAATCGTCCAGCCATCTGCGATACTGAGGATCCTCCTTCAAATCATTGTAGGTCAAGCCTTCCCACATGCCGAAGTCATACTCTCGCAATCTTGTATCCTCTACAGCTTGCCTGCTGTCGCGCGGACGCAAATAAGCAAGCGTATCGCGGCAGCGCCGCATATCGCTCGTATATAGAAGCGGTGACGGATGTGCCACTGCGCGGCGAAGCCCTCTCAGTTCTTCAGTGGAATCCGGCAGCAGCGGCACATCTGAATAGCTAATGTAGCGCCGCTCTGTATTCTCTTTCGTCAAGCCGTGGCGTACAAGCGCGAAGCGTACAATCTTGCTGTTCGTTTGACTCTTTTTTCGTAATATATGCCTTGTCATATTGACTCGTTTCCTATTGGTTTTCAATGCTCCTAAACGACGCTTGTTCCGATGAATAGGGGGAGCATTCCATTTAGTTGTCCGTCTCATTCCATTTCGTACTCCTTCATTCACCAATCGTCTACAGAAGCCATCCTCCGCATATATAGAGGAGCAGACTTGCAACAATCACAAAGCATGTGGAGCTGCTTAGTAGCAGCCTGCATACCGCAGGTATATGCTCTGCCTGCAAGGGCTGCTGTGTATCCCCCATATATGCGCGGAATGAACGTATTCCTTTATACACATTATATCCACCAAGCCGGATGCCAAGTGCTCCCGCCGCGGATGCTTCCGCCCAGCCACTGTTCGGGCTCGGATGCTTTCTCGCATCTCGCAGCGCCGTTGAGCAAGCTCTGCGAGCATCATAGCGATGCAGCAAGGCACTTACCGTGACAAAGACTGCTGTCATTCTCGCCGGTATCCAGTTGGCAATATCGTCAAGGCGAGCAGACGCCCAGCCTAAATTCCCATACTTCTCATTCTTATAGCCGACCATGGAATCGAGCGTATTAACCGCACGATACGCCATTGCCAGCGGTGCGCCTCCGATAAGCGCGAAGAACAACGGCGATATCACCGCATCCACAATATTCTCCGCTACGGTCTCCACGGTGGCGCGTACGACCTCCGGTTCATCCAATTGCTCTGTATCGCGGCCGACAATCATGCCGACTTCTCGACGAGCACTCTCTAAATCCTGCTCTTTCAGCCTCCGATACACAGCCATCCCTGCATCCTTCAGTCCTTTTGCCGCAATTGTTGTTCCAATCAACAATGCTTCGGCTGCCCATCCGATATAATCATGAACATGGTACATCCCTTTTAGAACAAGCCAGGTCACTCCATACGTGCCGCCAACTACAACAAACGGCAGCAAAATTCCAAGCGGCTTGAGCGCTCTCTCAGAAGGGCTGATCCGGCGTATGAATCGCTCTACGGCTCTAATCCCTTTCCCTATACCAATGACCGGGTGTGGAATCGCCTGCGGGTCGCCAACAATCCGATCCCATATGTATGCTGCTATTATGATAAGCGCTGCTGTCATGTTTCTCCCACCCTAGTAGGTTGTTCCGCTCGTTAGCGGTTACGCTTCATGCTGAGTCTTCACGGATTCATATACAGTGTTATAAACGAGCTGCCCAACTGCATGTCCCAATGTTGTCGCTGTTCCCGCATAATTGTGCACGGGTTCATACCGACCGCTGTCTATTACTGCAAGTGCAATCGCATCCGTAGTCGTTCCTGTGGCAACGCGTCCCGTTTCAGCGTCTATGATGCCAAGATCAGACAGCGCTGCACATTTGGCCTCTGTAGCCGTCATGAATAGATTCAATATCGCCGCATTGGACAGCTTCCCATCCAATACAAGAATTGAATTGATCGTGCCTGGCTTCAACGATTCATAGGCTGAAAATACACGCCGCGGCATGCCTGAACGTGCCGCATTGGATGTCCCCGCCGTTGTGATGCACAGCAGCGAGCATTCATCCGCTTCCTGCTCGACAACAGAGGCATGACTAACTTTTGCAGCCGTCAAGAGCCCCACCGTCTGTTCCGGTACATAGCCACTTTCCATACACGAAAGCCGCAGATATTCTGCTGGATCAGTGCAGTCGAATTGATAATGAACCATTTGGTTCAAAATGCGATTCCCCATCCATTGTCCGCCATGGTATACAGCACTGCTCCATATTGGTACAGTTTGCGGCAGCTCAACAACGACTTGAGCATCCTCCCAGTGAATATGTACTCCTGCGATATACTGAGATAGATAGGAGCGTTTCCCCTCTCGATATGGCTGCATCCCGCTTCCCCTCAATTCTGTGTTTGTTTACTGTAACACAGCTGCAAGTGCTGACGCTACAATTCCGTTCGCTCGTCGATCCTTGACTGCGATTCGGAAGTCTCTCTCCGTGAGCCCAGCATACATATCACAATTGCGTATCAGAATACCTGCGCGGCATAATTCTGCCTGAAGCAACTTCGCCGTCCACCCCTCCGGAGCTCGGCACAATAAAAAATTCGCCACGCTTGGCCACGTCCGTATCCCTAGTGCATGCAGTTGCTTGCGCAAAACAGCTCGCTCTTCAGCAATGAGCGCCCGCGTCGCATTCGCATATGCTTCCGCTTGCTCGTCCGACAATAAGGCTTCGCCAGCCGCGAGAGCCAAGCCATTGACACTCCATGCCACTTGCATGCGCAGCATCACCTCAATATGCTGCGGCTGGGCAATCGCATATCCAAGGCGCAGTCCGGGAATGGCGTAAAACTTCGTTAATGAACGAACAACAATAAGATTTGGGCAGCGATATACGATTGGAACAAGAGACATTTCTTCTTCATTCGCAAAGTCAATAAAGGCTTCATCGATAACAAGAATCGTTGAAGCCGCCTCTGCTAACACTGCAAGTCTTTCCAGCAATGCGCGCTCGTACAAGGCACCATTCGGATTGTTTGGATGTCCAATAAACACCACATCAGTTTTCGAAATAAGCTCAGACAGTTGTGCTTCAGTCGCGCAGAAGTCGTTATCTTCGCTGCCCACTACATGGATTACTTCAGACCCGAACTTGCGTGACAGCGTCTCATATTCAGAGAAGCAAGGCGCAATGACGCCAACCCGTTGGGGACGAATTGCCAACAGCAGCAGGGCCATGCACTCTGCAGCTCCGTTTCCGATGCTAATATAATCCTCGCCTACTCCCAGTTTCGCAGCTAATGCTTTCTTCATCTTCCGGTGCCCAGGATCCGGATAATGAATAATAGAAGCCATCATCTCATTCCTGAGGCGCTCCATAACGGCCGTCGGCGGCCCAAGCGGGTTAATATTGGCACTGAAATCCAGCAGCGCTTTACTGTCTACTCCAAATGCATCCGCGGCTGTCCATACATCCCCGCCATGTCCGAATCGTTCAACTGTGCTCATTGCTGTCTTCCTCCCAAGGATGTCCAGTAAATTTGTCCAATGGTTGAATAAATTCTATGTACAGCTCCACCCAGACGGAGCTCGACCAGTTTGCAATAATCATTTCTACTCGTCCATTATGCGGAAGACAGCATTGTTCGTCAAACGAATTTTCCTAGTATGTTGGAGAGTCTTATTCATGTTAAGCAGGCATTGCAGCGCGATTATGAAGGAATTGCTAATGAATTATTATGAAATTCCAAAAAACATTGGTCAAACGGACACTGTAACACTTCTGTTAATTGCTGTATAATCTTGTTGCAACACACATCTTTACGTAGATGTGATATGTCATAGACGAGGAGGGATGATTATGTCGGTGCATCACAAGACATCATGGGCTAATCTCGGCGCCGCCATCATTGTTTCCATCTATTACGCTGCGATTCTGTTTCGACTCAAGGGAGACATTGGATTATACAGTATTGAAATGATGGCCCTTGCACGCAATGTGTTTGGAATTACTGTCGTTATTCAAGTCGTTATGCACTTTATTAACTTTATGTCCAAGGATGAGACTGAGGACAAGGAATTGGCTCGCTCTGTGTCTATGCAGGCTAATCAGTTCAGCCTACTTTTTCTCGTCCTCGCTGTAGCTTGCTGTGCGGCCTATTTAATTTATGTATCGGATACACGCACCCTGTTGCTTTCTCCGCTCGTCTGCGCTCATTTACTCGTATGTGTGCTGCTGGCTGCGTGGATTATCAAGCACACCTTGGAATTAATGATGTACCGTCGTTATTTGGAGGCAGATCCGTTAGATCGCCCTTAATCATGTAACCGTTTACTTCACGAATATCTATCATTTTGGATACAAAATAATAAAGAGTGTCCACAGCAGCTTTTCCTGCGGGACACTCCTTAATTTGGCCAGCACCGTCAGTTGATACAGGCCAGCCTTGCTTATTTATCAACTACTGTAAAGAGCTGCTCTGCACTCGTACGCGGGCGAGCCTTCGGCGCATTATCGAAATAACCGATACGGATTACCCCTACAATTTTCTCGCCCGGCTGAACACCTACCATTTCACGATACTGCTTGTTATAAATGTAATCGCCTGTATGCCACAGCATGCCGAGCCCATGTTCCCAGCCTAACAGTTGGAAATTCTGAATCAAAGCGCTAACCGCTTCCAAATCCTCCTGCCAAATATTCGGACGGGGATCTTCCGGCATAACGACATGCAAGTAAGCAGGGACATGTGTCAAGTGATCCATAAACTTCTGGCGCTGCTCTGGAGTTGCGTCTTTCAGCTTGGTCTTTTCCAAAATGGCAAGAAGCCCTTTCACAACGCGTTCCTTGCCTTCTCCTTCTACATATATGAAGCGCCATGGCTCACGCAGTCCGTGATTCGGCGCCCACACGGCATCATTCAGCAGTTGCAGCACCAAGCTGCGATCAACTGGCCTATCGTTAAATTCATGAATACTTCTACGTTCCCGAATGATTGAAGCAATCGACATTAGGACGTTCCTCCTCGTATAGGTCTGCATTGTAACCGTCTTAGTTACTTCTCATCATACCATCTGTGATAACGATTATCAATATCAAATCTGTTTTGTATTTCGATTCAAATCGTATACAATAGAAATATGTACATAACAGCCTCAACATGAAGGAGTCGGACAAGCAATGAAATTTATTGATAATCAAGGCATAACAGACCCTCGCATCAATCTTGCGATAGAAGAATTCGTATTGAAGCATCTGCCGCTTGAGGAAGACAGCTATCTTCTTTTTTATATCAACGAACCCTCTATCATCATCGGCAAAAACCAAAATACAATTGAAGAAATCAATGCCGAATATGTGAAGGACAACAACATACACGTCGTTCGCCGCCTATCTGGAGGCGGGGCCGTCTATCATGATACAGGCAATCTGAACTTCAGTTTCATTACTAAGGACGACGGGCAATCGTTTCACAACTTCCGCAAGTTCACCCAGCCCGTAATCGATACCCTGCATTCGCTTGGCGTTGATGCTGAACTGACTGGTCGAAATGATATTCAAGTCGGAGAACGCAAAATTTCTGGTAACGCCCAGTTCGCTACGCGCGGACGGATGTTCAGCCATGGAACGCTGCTGTACAACTCTGAGATGGAGCATGTCGCATCAGCCTTGAAGGTACGCCAGATTAAAATTGAATCCAAAGGCACAAAGTCTGTGCGCTCACGTGTTGCCAACATTGTGGAGTACATGAAGGAGCCAATGACAATCGAGGAGTTCAAGGCCACTATTCTGCGCCACATCTTCGGAATGGAAGCGGATCAAGTACCGCAGTATGTGTTGACTGAGCAGGATTGGGAGGTCATTCACCGCATCTCCGAAGAACGCTACCAGAACTGGGACTGGAACTACGGCTCTTCCCCGAAATTCAATGTAGAGCATTCGAAGAAGTTCCCTGCCGGCATCGTCGATGTGCGCTTGGATGTAGCAGATGGCGTTATCCAATCGATGAAAATTTACGGTGACTTCTTCGGCATCGGTGAAGTAAGCGACATCGAGGAGCAGCTTCAAGGCGTTCGCTATGAGGAGCAGGCCATTTACGAGGCGATTGGAGATATGGATATCAATCATTACCTCGGTAACATTAGCAAGGATGACTTTATCGGACTGCTCATGCTGCAAAAATAGGTGCTAAAAAATATAGAATCATACAAAGAGGCGTTCTCCTTGGAAGAGAACGCCTCTTTCTCATGTAACAAAACATACCGGCTATCGATCCGACAGATCCACAGTATGTCCTATCACCGTTATTCTACTTAGTATAGCTTGTCCAATACTGATTTTGCCGTTTGCTGAATTGCCTTGTAGGCCTTCTCTTTCTCTTGAAGGGCAACCGCCGTAGACAGAATATCCAGCACATGGATTTGAGCAATCTTCGAGGAGAAGGCTCCGCCCTCTAACGGTGTTTCCTTGGACTTGATCAATAAAATAGAGTCTGCATATTTCGTAATTGGCGACTTCGCATGGCTCGTTAAACAGATGAAAAACACCCCATTGTCTTTCGCTAACCGGATCGTGTCTACCAAGTCCTTCGTACTGCCCGATGTCGATATGCCGAATACAACATCCTGTTCCGACATCAGTACAGCATTCATCGCCATCACGTGCGGATCTGTAATCGCTTCTCCCGTGTAGCCCAGCCGCATAAATCGATACTGCGCATCCATCGCTGTCATCGCTGAGGAGCCTACGCCCATGAAGAACAAGCGCTTCGCCTTAACAATGGCCTCGACAGCCTTATTCAGCTCTTCCATATTCAGCAGGGACAACGTGTGCTCCAGTGATGCGACATTCTCCATTGTCATTTTTTTCGCAACAATAGACAAATCATCGCTCTCTTCAATTTCGCTATTCTCATGCTTCAATGGCGATACCAGATCCTTGGCTAAGGACAGCTTGAAATCCTGGTAGCTCTTAAAACCGAGATTGCGGCAAAATCGCAGCACGGAAGTCTCGCCTGCACTTGCTCTCTCTGCCAAATCCGTAACTGTCGCATAGAGTACCGAATCCGCATTTTTCAACACATAATCGGCTATTTTCTTCTCTGTCTTCGTAAGTGACGGATACAGGCTCTTAATAAGCAGAAGAGTATTCGTATGTTCACCAGCGACCATCTGTGACTCCTCCAGTCTCGTTATGTCATTCAATCGGCGTCATCACAGCAAGGATGAAGCCTCTCTAGCGCGGCCACCTGCTAGATTGCATGCCCTGCAAATCCCAGTTCACCTATACATCAATCATCAACGATTCAATGCCTTCCATAATATGAACCCAGTCTTCACGCTGGTGCAGTAATCCGCTTATTTTTCCCCGCTATCTGGTATATACCTAGCCTTATCATCTAATGGAATGAATAAAAAATCAATATTTTATCGCAAAATCATGAAAGCGCTTCTATAATTATACAATCAAATTTCCTTTTCTCTATCAGCACATACACTTTCAACCAATTTGCGATAGAAAAACGACCAACATAAAGGCGGCAAATAGACAGTTCGTTAACTGCTATTGCCGCCTATTGAGCTAAATATATCGTGATAAATCACTTAAATCCTGTCAAAGCGATACCTTCAATAAATTGCTTCTGCACGAAGAAGTATAGGACTACGATCGGTACCGTAAAGAGTGTGGATGCAGCCATCAGCTGCTCCCAAGCCACCTTAGTTTCTCCGATGTACCCTTTTAGACCAATAGACAGGGTCCAATTTTCCGGACTGTTCAAATAGATGAGCGGCCCCATAAAATCCCCCCATGAAGCGAGGAAGGTAAGCAAGCCGATCGTCATCACCGCTGGACGCGCCAATGGAAGAATGATTTGCGAGTAAATTCGGAATTCAGACGCACCATCAATCTTCGCTGACTCGGACAGCTCATAAGGCAGGTTCATAAAGAACTGGCGTACCATGAAGACGTTCGTTGCCATCCCGAACCACGCCCCAAGCCAGAGCGGCCAGAAGGAATCGAGCAAGCCTAGATTGTTGTACAATACGTATAATGGAATCAGCGTAACTTGATACGGAAGCATTAAGGTTGCCAGCATGAAATAGAACAACGTATTGCGCCCCTTAAACTGAATGCGCGAGAATCCGTATGCTACGAGCGGACAAATCAATACGACCCCAATTACACTGACGCCAGCGACCAGAACCGTATTCCATAAATAGCGGAAGAATGGAATCATATTGACAGCTTCTACATAGTTGCTCCACTGAAAATGCTCCGGGATCCAAACAATTGGAATCGCGAAAATCTCTTCCTGCGTCTTCAGTGACGTAAGTACGGTCCATACGAATGGCAATAAAAACAGCAGACCAACAACACCAAGAATCAAATGCGGAATCCACGTTTCTCGAATAGAGCGCTTGATAGAACGCCGACGCTTCGCCTGACTCATGGGGGTAACCGATGTATTTACGCTGCTCATCAACGTTCACCTCCGTAATAAACCCAGCGAGCTGATGACCGGAAGACAATAACCGTAAGCACCATAACGATAATGAACAAGATCCACGCCATAGCGGATGCATAGCCCATCTTCAAGAATGAGAAGGCATTTTGATAGAGATAGATGGCATAGAACAAAATAGAGTTCTCAGGTCCGCCAATCGATTGCGCCTGTTCCGCGAATATCATACCCTGCGCGAAATATTGGAATGACCCAATGAGACCCGTTACGACGAGGAACAGGTTCATTGGCGAAATCGCAGGGAACGTAATGTTCCAGAACCGCTTCCATGCATTCGCTCCGTCAATCGAAGCAGCTTCATAATATTCCTTCGGCACATCCTGCAATGCCGCCAAGTACATGACCGTGGTTGTTCCGGTTCCCCAAAAGCCCATAATAATAAGGGAAATCTTCGTCCACTTCGGATCATAAATCCAGTTCGGTTCCGGCAATCCAAGCGCACCGAGCATTTGGTTCACGATACCGTACTGCGCATTGAGCAGCCACATCCAGAGCAAGGAAGCAGCTACGATCGGTACCAGTGTAGGCAAGAAATAGACGGTACGATAGAAGGACTTCCCCTTTACCTTCATGTTCAACAGCAGCGCAATGCCAAGCGCGTATGCCAGCTGCGGAAACAAGCCAAAGATCGTCATAAACAGGGTGTTATACATCGACAAGTAGAACTTATCATCATGGAACAATTCCTTAAAGTTATCCAATCCCACCCATTGCGGGGCAGAAAACAAATTGTATTCTGTAAAGCTGTAATATAATGAAGTAATGATCGGGTATAATTGGAACCCAATAAAGCCAATAATCCATGGGCTAATAAAGGCCAGTCCGATCAACAGGTTTTTGCGCTCGCGTCTGCGTATGCCAGCATTGGTCGTGCTCTCCATATAAACTCCCTCCAATCGATCGGGGTAAAAAGACGGCCTCCCATAGTGGGCAGGCCGTCCGTTGTCATTCTCTCTCTTTCGGTTACATTAACGGTTACAGCCACACATGATGTTATTTTTTCTGTGCTTTATCGGCTAATGGCTGAATCTTCTTCACAACATTATCCATTGCCTCTTGTGCGGTTTGCTGTCCTTTAAGCGCCTTTTCTGTTTCTTCAGTCAACGACTGCAAATATGCATCGATATAAATCGTGTTCGGGAAACCCTTCAGGTTCTCGCTCTTCGCACTTTCAAAGAATTCTTGGTTGACTGCAAGCTTTGGATCATTTTTGATCTTCTCGTTGTCCAACACGCTCAACACAGATGGAATCGAGCCATTGACCAACGTCATTTCAATTTGTGCTTCATCACTGAGCATGAACTGCAAGAACTTCCAGGCAGCGTCCTTATTTTTTGCTTTTGTCGGAATGTACATTGCTACAGGGCTGACCATCCCCGCGTTCTTCAGCTCAGGCTTATCCTTTGGATATGGGAATGGAGCTACACCAATTTTGCCTTCGCTGCGCTCTGTTACATACCAGTTATCCCAACCGATAATCATGCCGAGCTTGCCTGTTACGATCGGGTCTTGCGGGGTAAGCAGTCCGCCCATGCCCGATTTAATTTTGTCGATGCCATCATTGCCAAATTCTCTGTAATAGGACATTTGATAATCAATCGCATCTACGTTTGCTTTTTGATTCGCTGTCAGCTTACCGTTGCCGTCATCCCAGCTTCCGCCGAAGATCGTAGGCCAGAATACGCTGTCAATCCAAGGATAGTCAGGAATGAATCCGATTTGTGTATAGCTGCCGCTGCTATCTTTTTTCGTAAGCTTCTTCGCCACTTCGAACATGTCTTCCAAGGTTTCAGGAGGGGCCGTAATGCCTGCGTCCTCGAACATCTTCTTGTTGTAAAACAGCTTGTTTGCCATTGCCAAGCGAATTGGCATGCCGTATGCCTTGCCATTAACCTTCATCCGCTCGAATGCCGCAGGGATCAATCTGGTCATATCGAATTTATCCTTCTGGATAAATTCATCAAGCGACATGATGGCTCCAGCTTCTGACCAAGGACCAATGAAGTTCCATTGTGTTTGCAAAATATCAGGCGGGTTGCCGCCGGAGATAGCTGTCAATTGCTTCAAATGATCTTGACCGCCAAGCGCCTTGACTACAACTTCTTTTTGGCCGGCGTTGAATTTTTCGACCATTTTGTCTAGGTACTCGCCGTCTTTTCCTTTTACGCCATACCAGAATGTAATCTCCGTAGGCTTGCCATCACTTCCGTAAGAGGATCCTCCTTCACTGGAGCCTTTCCCTGAGCAAGCGCTCAAAAATAAAGTGAAGACCATGAAACAAGCTAGCAATAGCATCGTCGTTCGTTTCATTTTTGCCATCTGAACCACCCTTTTCATGTTGTTGTAGCTTTATGGTGAACAGAGTCCGATACGCGTTAGGAACTCTTTGTCACAAGTAAACGTTTTCAAAAAGATCTCAAAACGAAACTCACCTTGCCGTTCAGATCGCGATACGTATACGGTTACAATTCTAGGGTAAGAAATCTAAGATGGGTAACAGTCTAAACTAGAAACGTTGGAGCAGCATTTCGAACTTACATGAAAGGACTGACAAGTTGAGGTACAAATCACCATAGAAATAGATAGTATCTTATTTATTTCGGTGAAATAATCCATTTGAAACAATATGTATGAATATCACATCCAAATTATATACTGCCTTTTTGGATTTTTCAACCACAAAATTCTAATTCGTTTGAACTTTTTGTTCAAAAGCAAGAAGTTGTTCGGAGCTACGCCGCTCCTGCAGCTCTGTATAAATACAATGGGCCGCCCCAACGACTCCTGCATGCTCACCCATTTCAGCGGCATGGAGCTCTACTCCATTTCCCCAATAAGCCGGCATGCACATCTTGCGCATCTCTGCTTTGATCGCTTCAAGCATCCATGTCCCTTGACCCGTAATTGCTCCCCCCAAAACAAATTGCCGACAATTAAGCACATGCTGCAGCGCCACCAGTCCCACTGCAATATTGTGGATATATTGAGTAATAACCTCATTTGCTGCTTGATTGCCGCTGCAAGCTGCTGCGAACCAGTCCTTCGGGTTCTCCTCACATGGAGGCAGGAGCGACATCGAAGCGGGATTGACTTCCGCCGCTTGAATCTTCTCCTTGATCATGCGCTTCAAGGCGTTGACGGAAGCATATTGCTCCCAGCAGCCGCGCAATCCACACGTACAGGGTTCTCCATCCATTTGCACAATAAAATGGCCAAACCCGCCTGCATGCCCATCGGCCCCCCCATAGAGAGCACCCTGCTCAATAATTGCACCGCCAATACCTGTACCAAGCGCTACGCATACGAATTGCTTCAGGTCTCTGCCTGCCCCCTTCCAGCTCTCCCCTAGAGCGATTGCATGCACATCGTTCACAACACGGACGGGAAGACGAGTCGCTTCACTCAGCCATGATTGAACAGGAGTTCCGCTCCAGCCAGGCAGATTGTCCGTCGCATATGCGACATGCCCATCATGATGGATATAGCCCGCAGAACCAACCCCAATCCCTTCAATCAGCCATTGATTTTCTTCCGCATCTTCCCGATACAGAGCAATAAGCTGCAGCAACTTGTTCAGCAGCTCGTCACGCCCAAGCGCAGCTTCTGTAGGAAGAGTTCGGGAATGGAGCACCTTCCCATGTCTATTCACAATGCCGCTCTTGATATTGGTTCCGCCAATATCAATTGCAATCACAACAGATTCTTTCGTCATTTCCGATTCCGTCAGGGTCATAAGGGTCATGAGGAGCACCCCTCCTTGCCAGCCTCGCTTCCAACGTGCTGCCGATTCATTACGGGAATGACTGAACCTGTCATTGCCGTTTGAGCGGGAACTGTCCCACCTTTAATTTTAGAGACAAATGTGCTGGTTAAGGTATGCGGCCGGGTAATCGCCGTGCCCACTACAACAGCAAATGCCCCATTTCTCAAGGCTTCCTCTGCCTGCTCCGGTGTATGAATACGTCCTTCTGCAATGATCGGCTTCGACACCGTAGAAGCCAGCCGCTTGATCAGCTCCATATCAGGCTCCTTCTGCTGGAGACTGTATGGCGTATAGCCAGAGAGTGTCGTAGATATAAAATCAAAGCCAAGCTCTGCTGCACGTACGCCTTCCTCATAGGTTGAAATGTCAGCCATTAATGGAGTTTCGTATTTCGTCTTGACAGCGTTTACGATGTACTCAAGCGTCTCACCTGATGGCCGTGTCTGCATTGTAGCATCAAGGGCGACCATATCAGCTCCTGCAGCGATCATGACTTCAACATCCGAAAATGTTGGGGTTATATATACGTCAGAGTCAGGATATTCCTTCTTCCAAATCCCAATTACCGGAATACTTACTGCTTCCTTAATTGCTGCCACATCCTGCGGTGAATTGCTCCGGATTCCGGCTGCGCCGCCGTTCACTGCAGCAAGGGCCATACGAACCATCATATCGCTGCCATACAGCGCTTCTCCAGGATACGCCTGACACGATACAATCAAATTCCCCTGTAGTTGTTGAACCAGCCTTTCAACCTTTTTGTTCGTTTCCTCTACCTTCATCGTTTCCAACTCCCATAGGTTAGAAATAATTATCCAATAATTCGACTATATTTCGGATTATTACTCCAAATTTAACATGGAAAATGGAGGATGTAAAGAATTGATAATTGAAAACTCCGCTTTACAGCATGCTCACTTTCTTACATGATAGGAGTAAAACATTCGCATGCCGGAAGGAGTCCTGTCTCATTCATCATGAAACGCACATGGTTGGCTGATGTATGTCTTTTACTCGTCGCACTTATTTGGGGCAGCACCTTTCTAGTTGTACAGCACGCTGTCCACACCTTGCCGCCACTTGCCTTTAATGCAATCCGCTTTATAGGCGCAGGGCTGCTATTTGCTGTCGTACTGCTTGCCAGACGAAGCTTGTTTGTATTTCTGGACAAGCGCTTACTGATCCATGGAAGCATTCTTGGCTTATGGCTATTTTCCGCTTATGCCTTCCAGACCATTGGACTGCTGTATACGACGACGACCAATACGGGATTTCTCACCGGACTGTCGGTAGTGCTCGTTCCGTTCATCACCCTTTGGCTGGCGAAGCAGCGCTTGACCCTGCCTACATGGATCTCCGCCCTGCTTGCACTGTGCGGGCTGTATTTGCTTGCTTTTAACGGCGGGGCTGCTGTATGGAATCAAGGGGATGTGCTCGTATTGCTCTGTGCGGTTGGCTTCGCCATGCATATCGCCTTGACGGGTCGGTTCGCACCGCATCACGATACGCTGCCGCTGGTTACCGTACAGCTCACGATTGTAGGGATTTTATCTGGGGGAAGCTCACTGATTTTTGAGCCGCAGCTGTCAACGGGCATGCTTGGACAAGCACTTTCAGAACCCAAGGTGCTGTTCGCTTTGGCAGTGTCCATCGGGCTGTCCACCGCCTTCGCCTTCTGGGCACAAACGTGGTGCCAGCGTTATACGTCAGCGACACGCGTCGCTATCCTGTTCGCCATGGAGCCCGTTTTCGCAGCTATAACAGGTGTAACCTTTGCGGGAGAAGTGCTTGGAGGGTGGGCCATTGCCGGATGCGGGCTCATTTTTGCAGGAATGATTGTTGCCGAATTGAAATGGGGCGAACATGCTGTACAATAGGAGTATTAGAGAACAATGGGTGTTCACATAGAAGTGAGTGTCGAACCCCCAAATATACCGTGCTTGCATGTGTGCTGGCATACATAGATAGGAGAGAAACTCATAACCCATGTATAAACTTATCGCAATTGATGTAGACGACACGTTGATTAATGATGACAAGCAAGTAACGCCAGGTACGAAGCGTGCCTTGGAGCTGGCCGTTCAGCAAGGTGTTACGGTTACACTCGCAACTGGGCGCATGTATGCTTCTGCCCATAACATTGCTTTACAGACAGGACTGAATGTACCTCTTATTACGTATCAAGGATCTCTTGTAAAGAATGTAATTGACGGCAAAGTGCTGTACGAGCGCGCTGTACCGCGCGATGCTGCACGTAAGCTGCTTCGTTACTGTGACGAGCACGATCTTCATCTGCAATTGTACATTGATGACAAGCTGTATGCTCGCGAGGAAAATCAAAAGCTGATTGACTATGCGAATTTGAGCAGCATTCCTTATTTCATTGAGCCGGACTTCGATCGCCTGCTCGCTTCGCCTTCCACGAAAATGCTCATGATCGACGAGCCCGAGCGTCTGGATCGTGTTGCAGAAGAGCTGAAGGAACTGCTTGGATCAGAGGTTCATATTACGAAATCGAAGCCGCACTTCCTGGAGGTCACCCATCACGAGGGAACGAAAGGCAGCGCATTGCGCCACCTGGCCGAGCACTTCGGCTGTAGCCTGGAGGAGACAATCGGCATCGGGGACTCATGGAATGACCATGATCTTATTGAGACGGCTGGACTTGGCGTTGCAATGGGCAACGCGGTGGACTCGCTCAAAGCAATTGCCGATTATGTTACAGACAGCAATAACGACGAAGGCGTACGCCACGTTATCGAGAAGTTCATTTTGAATCGTGACAGCTCAAACTAATCATTCATAAATAAGCGCCGCTTCCCAGCAGACAAGCTTGTCTGCAGGAAGCGGCGCTTTACCTATATTCGCTATCCCTCCACCTTCATGCCAGTCCTTGCAAGTGTCACGTTAGATGGAAGCGGGTAGCGCGTATGTAGATCGATGTCATGCGACATATGCGTAAATATGGCCCGCTTCGGGCACACATCCTGGAGCAGTTCCATAGCCTCGACCATGTCATATACGGAACGAGTTTCGTAGGCTGCCTGTTCGTGATAAAAGTTCGTACCCAATATAAGCAGATCAAGATCATGGAAATGCCGTCGCTCCTCGTCGCCAAGACCAATTGCATCAGAAGCATATAGCCAGCTATTCAATGAGCCCCTATCATCATGATTTGAGCCTGCATCTGCATATATGCCGCCCTTGTCTCCTTCTGTTTCCATACTCTGATCCTGCTCCTGATTTGCGGCAGCGAGACGGTCGAAGCGGTAGGCATAGGAATAACCGTTTTTTCCATGATTCACACGAATCGGCTGCACCGACCATTCTCGCCATTCCCATGTTTCTTCGATATTTTCGAATTGAATGAACCGTTCAAGCCACGGATACATCGTTCGAATCATCTGATTCACCTCGGCAGGCGCAATGACATGCCCTTGTCGTTCCAGCCAGCGGCATGCATCCGCATATGCAGGGAGTCCGGCAATATGATCCTGATGCGCGTGAGTAATGAGAATATCATCCAGCCAATATAAGCCTGCGCGCTCCATCTGGCCTGTCCAGTCCGGCCCGCAGTCGATGAGTAGCCGCTCCTCTTCTCGTTCTATAAGAATGGAGGAACGGTATCGGCGATTTTTCCCCTCTTCCCTTGCCTCCATACACACGCTGCAATCGCAATACACTCGCGGAACGCCCATGGAATCCCCTGTTCCCCAAAATGATATTGACCAATTGTTTGTCGTACGATTCATGGCTATCTTTCTCCTTCAAGTGCGTATATATTTACAAGAACATTACGTAACCGTTATAAAATCTCCATTGTTCTTCCATCATGTATCAAGTATAATCGGAGTCAATTCCGATGCACTCTTTCTTACATACAGATCTATGATACATGATAACGCAGCTAAGGTCACACTGGCCAATACATTCGCTATCATGTAATAAGGAGGATTATCATGAGTTCCAATGCACGATTCAATGATGTTGAAATTGTTGCTCACCGCGGATATGCAGCGGTGCATCCCGAGAATACAATGGAAGCATTCCGCCGTTCCATCCAAATGGGCGCCGATACGTTAGAAATCGACGTACATCATTCGAAAGACGGCATCCCTGTCGTCATCCACGACGATTCGCTGGATCGGACGACGACCGGCACTGGGCGTATTCGCGAGAAGACGGTTGCCGAAATTCAACAAGTGGACGCTGGCAAGAAGTTCAGCCCTGAGTTCGCTGGCTGCAGAGTTCCCTTGCTGGAAGAAGTGCTCGACTTATGCGGGGGAAAAGTTGGACTTCAACTTGAACTGAAAGAGCACAACACAGAAGAAGAGCTGCAAGCTATCCTTCATTTGGTGAACCAATATGAAATGATGGAACGCACTACATTCATTTCTTTCTATCCAGACAATTTGCGCATTTTGCGTTCACTGAACGAAGACATTGAGCTTGCACTCCTGTCGAATGAGCCCGTTGACCTAAAAGCTCTGGCCGAACTGGGCAATGCAACCCTGCTCATACAGCTGTCAGCTGTGTTCAACCATCCGCAGCTCGTCGCCGATACGAAAACAGCCGGCGTTGGGCTAGGAGTTTGGACCGTGCGCAGCATGGAGGAAGCATATAAGCTTGTTGAGCTTGGAGTACGCAGATTGACGACCGACATTCCTTTGTACCGGGAAGGCTAAGCTTCTCTTCCATTGTCGCGACGCGAATACGATGAGTTTTTATTAAGACAGCATGTAAGCGCAGACCGCTCGAACGTATCGGGCAGCCTGCGCTTTTTCATCATGTTTTATTCAATTCCTGCTAACACCTGATACCAAATCCCCCTGCTGCTGTACAATGTCTCCCGTACATCCTTCCATCCCCCCATATCTTCGATATGGAACAAGCCCTCAGGAATGGGATAGACCTCGGCAGTCTCCTGTGCAACTTGCTCATTCACCGGTCGGAATCCCGCTTCTGCGAATATGCGCTGTGCCTTAGGCTCACGCAAATAAGCTACAAGCGCTTGAGCAGCCTCCTCTACTTGGTGCTTCTTCGCATAGTGCTCAACCACAACCGCTGGATTCTCAACCAGGATGGTGTGCTTCGGCAGGATCATTTCATAGGGAACCCCCTCGCGCTTGCGGGATAGTATCTCATTTTCATAAGTGACGATTGCATCTCCGACACCATATTCGAATGCCGCCATTGAAGCACGGCCGCTCTTATCTAATGACAGCACATTGTGATGGACACGCATCAGCAGTTGTTTGGCGAACTTTGGCCCATTCTCGCCTTGTTCAGCGGCCATCTTCAGACCTGCCCCATATATCGCATTAATATCCCATTGGGCTCCACCAGACGTTTTGGGATTCGGATACAGAACATTGACCCCCTCAAGAGTCAAATCCAACCAATCCTGTATCCCGAGCGGATTGCCCTTGCGCGTGCCAATGACCACAACAGACCGAGTGACCATGCCGTGATAAGTGTCCTGATCCTTCCATTCCGGCTTAATCAGCTTTGCTCCTACAAGCTTATCAATGTCACCTTCCATTGCAAGAAGCGCCACATCCGCTTCCATGCCTCCGGCTATCGCTCTTGCCTGTGTGCCCGAAGCTTCGTAGGACTCTTGAAATACAATCTTCTTCCCCGTCCTTGCTTCCCAATCCGCAGCAAATTCCGGCAATATACGGCCAAGCGCATCCTTCACGACCGAATATGCACCAATCACAAGTGTAACTGTATCCTTATCAGCAGTAGATATTTGCTGAACAGGCAAGCCACTATCCGCCCCATTCACGTTTGGAGCATCCGCCCCATTGCTGCACCCCGTCAACATCACCAAAAGAGAGAGCATCCATACAGCCGTCAATCGAGCTGTCCATGCTATCGCTCTGAATCGAATCAGGCGTACTCTCATTCCCGTGCCTCCATTTGTGTTTAAATGTGAACCGGCATCGGGTCTTCTTTTAACGCATTTTCCACTACCCAACTGCGCCCCTCCTCGAACAGATAGACACGATGGACGAGCACATGTACCCAATCTCCTGTCTGCAGCATTGGTTTTTCTAATGAGCGATACGTCTTCAGTATCATATCGCCCACTTCAATGGCCACCATCCATTCACTGCCACGAAATTGTAGCGACTTTACCGTACCATGCACACATGCGGATGCCATCATCAATTCGCCAGGCAATCCAACCTCAATATATTCGGGGCGAATAAGCGCCTTGAATGCTGCATCTTGAAGGGATGTATCCCGATCGTATTGAGGTTCTAAGCTGATGTGTGCAGAAGCAGAAATATTTGAAGAAGGGCTGCCTGACTGATGCAGCGATAAGGTCTCGAAGCCTCGCAAAGAGTCAAAATCTGAAATAATCGTTGATTCTCCAATAAATTCGGCCACGAAAGGTGTGTTTGGAGATTGATAAATATCCCAAGGTGTTCCTTTCTGTTCGACTCTCCCTTGATTGATGATCATAATTTCATCAGCAACCTCAATGGCCTCATCCTGATCATGGGTTACGAAGATGGACGTAATCCCAACCCGTTCAATTAACTCCCGCAGCCAGCTGCGCAGTTCCTTGCGAATCTTAGCATCAATCGCAGCGAACGGCTCATCCAGCAGCAGCAGCTGAGGCTCTGGCGCCAAGGCGCGTGCAAAGGCGACTCGCTGCCGTTGGCCCCCGGACAATTGATGCGGATACCTGCGCTCCACACCAGTCAGTTCGATAAGCTCCAGCAGCTCCGTGACCCGCTCGCGAATGCGCGCCTTAGGCCATTTTTGAATGTTCAGCCCGAAGGCAATATTGTCATAAACCGTCATATGCTTGAACAATGCATACTGTTGAAATACGAAACCGATACCGCGCTGCTGGGGCGGAATCTCATTCATCCGCTTCCCTTGAAATCTAATCTCACCGCTGTCTGGTTGCTCCAAGCCAGCAAGCATGCGCAATACGGAAGTTTTCCCGCCGCCGCTAGGTCCAAGCAAGCCTATAAGCTGTCCTGCTTCAATGGAGAAGTTAACATCGCGCACCGCATGATACGATCCGAACCATTTGTTGAGCTGATTTACCTCAATATGCATCGTCAATGCACTCCTTTGCGACCTGCATGACGCTTCGCCCATTCCATGACGAGCAGCAGGATGATGGAACTACATACAAGCACAAGTGCCAAGCTACTGGCAGCCGCAATGTTGAAGTTCTCCACGTCTTGATACACTAATGTAGTTGCTGTCTGTGTTTTGTTCATGATATTGCCGGACACGACAAGAATGGCGCCGAATTCCCCGAGGGAACGGGCAACGGTCAGCACGATTCCATAGATGACTCCCCAACGAATCGAAGGCCATGTAACCTTCCAGAAGGTAGTCCAATCATACGCGCCGAGTGTAGATGCCGCCTCCTCCTGCTGCGTCCCTATTTCTTGAAGAACAGGAATAACTTCACGGATTAGCAGCGGGAACGTCACAAACAAAGTGGCAAGCACCATACCCGGAAACGCGTATACGATCTGAAATCCCATGTCTGCGAATAGTGTGCCAATCACTGTCTGGGGCCCTAACAAAAGCACAATCATAAATCCGCCAATGATCGGAGACACCGCAAAAGGAAGATCAATGATGGCATTAAGCAAACGACGAGCGAGCCCGCTCATCCAGTTCCCTCTTACCAGTACAATGGACAGCCATACTCCAAAGATGGCATTTAGCACAGTCACAACCGCTACAACAGCGGCTGTAACGCCAAGTGCATGAAGAGCCTCTGGTCTGCTAAGCGAAGCGAGAGCCGA
Source organism: Paenibacillus sp. B1-35 (assembly GCF_050474385.1). Lineage (NCBI taxonomy): Bacteria > Bacillati > Bacillota > Bacilli > Caryophanales > Paenibacillaceae > Paenibacillus > Paenibacillus sp. B1-35. The sequence goes on along the minus strand of NZ_JBCHVJ010000003.1, from coordinate 451,834 downwards.
GCTCCAGCCGCCTTGGAAGGCACCCAGACACATTTGCAGTAAGGGAGAGATAAGCAGGGTGAAAAATACAGCGTACGTTAATAAAATGAGAAGCAGCTGCATCTTGGAGCGTGAATGAGATGAATGTGAAGCTGCAGTTAATGACGAGGCGGTCAAGAAGAGTTGCTGTTCTGTATATGATTTGGACTGGTGATTAGAAGTACGCTGTTTCATGATGGGTTCCTCCGGTTCTGTATCCAATGAATCGCCCACAGGAATAGAAAAGATAACGTCAGCAATAAGATAGACACGACAGCTGCTGCTTGGGGATGATCACTTTCTATTTCGCCGAAAATGTACACCGATGCAACAAGTGTTTTTCCTGGAATATTCCCAGCTACAAGCACGACTGCTCCGAACTCTGCCATCGCTCGGGAGAAAGCCAGCATAGCCCCGCTTACGATACCTGGACGCATGCGCGGCAGTGTGACGTGAAGGAACGTGTGCATACGAGAAGCTCCCAGCGTATAAGAAGCCTCTTCTTCAGACCGATCTGCTTCCTCCAATAGCGGCTGAACCGCTCGAATGACAAAAGGGAAGGTGACGAATACCATGGCCACGACAATTGCGGGCTCTGCAAATACGATTCTCCATCCCATTGACTCCGCCAGACGGCCAATGAAGCTTCCTGGTCCGAGCAGCAGCAGAATCATGAGCCCCCCGACAGCAGTCGGAAGTGCAAATGGAAGATCAACCAAGCTGTTCAACCACGCTCGCCCGACAAAACGGTACCGGTGGAGCACCCATGCCGACATCGTCCCGATGACGACATTGATGGCTGTAGCAATGAATGCAAGACGGAACGTAAATACGACTGACTGCCACGCAAGCGGCTCGATAAGACTGTCTACAAATGTCCCCCAACCTCCATAGAACGATTGGGCGTAAATACCTCCGAGAGGAATTACAACCAGTAAAAATACGTATAGAAGCAGCGTGGTTCGAAACCCCCACAACGCTCCGCGATAGCGCAGTACTGCGTTCACCTTCGTACCCCCATTTACGTGATCTCACGCCTTATGCTTATTATTCCAACTTCTTTACTAGGTAATTGTTTTCATCACTTTACCAAAAAATAACGGACATCGTCAATACCTAAGATTTGAAAAGCATACTCTCGCTTATCCAATTTGTAAGTGAACCTTATGCAACTTATTCGAAACCCTTATGATAGGTGATAACCCATTTTTGCGTTATTGAGACGTTGATCCTTGGCCCATCTCATACTAAAGAACTGTTCACACATAATAAAAAGCCCGCCGATGGCATTGCCAGCATCTGACGGACTTCCATTAGGAATGTATCCACTTTTTAAAGAAGGTGACCCTCTTCTGCTCCGCATTCATGCGAATGACATACCGCATTCCCAGCTCTGCATCCTGAAATAGAAAGATCCCTTTTTCCTTGTTCTTTTCATTCAAGACGTGGAGAGTACGTTCATTTGCTCGCAGCCGTTCCACAATGAACGATTGCGCCTTCTCCTGAAGCTCTGACACCTCATTTTCTTCTCTATCCAAGCCTATTGAAGGCATCAATAAACCGAGCTTAAATAGTTCTCTTGTCTTCAGATTTACCTCACCATAAAAACCGCTAATGCCATTCTTCCGCTCCCCAATGTCCTGAAGTGTGGCAATAAAGGTCACATGCCCTTCATCAGGCTTCGTATTATCCTGGTTAGCGTAATATTTCGAGAATCCGCAAATCAGGTTCCAATCCTGTTCGCTGATGGAAATATCATATAAATTGCGGAGGCCTTCCTTCGCAACTTGAAAGACCTTCTCTTTATTGAGTGACTTCTCTTTTCCATAATCGGTAACGACCTGATTAACCTTGTTGTAGGTATGCTGAACGGCCTGTCCGCATCCTGCCAACAGCCAGCTGATCGACATGACCGCCAGCAGCAGCGCTGCCTTCTTCATGATCTATCTACCCCACTTCATTCCAACGATATGGTTAGACTCCTTCTATGTCTATTCCCCCACATCTATTACTTTACATGAAGTTCGCAGAATGAGCATCTGATTCTGATGACAATTCTTCTTACAATATTGTCACTATTCCAGCAACATACAAAAAAGTAATATACGCTGTCTTGCTTTACTATAGAAAAGCCTCCTTACGTCCGATTACCTGCTTGCATTCATGCCAGTAACCTTGAGCTGGGCTACTGTCACGATGTGCGCCGAATGGAAACGTGAGAAGGCTTCTTTTTAATTCAAAAACATAGGATTCCAAGTTGTGAATGATTACGCTTTACGCCGTCTGTGCCGAATCCAGCGTTCTGCGGCATAAGAAACGAACATGGGCTAACGCCGCAGGTTTCACCTCATCATAGGTGACTTGATCTTGAATGTAAAAGGAGATGAATCCATGCATGGCAAGAAAAATACTTCGTGGGATATTATGCCGTTCCTGTTCCGTATGAATGCTGCTCGCGAGCGTCTGTCTAACGATCGTCGAGAACATTTCTAAGCAGCGACCTTGTTCTGAGCGAGCGTACGCGAGCAATTCTTCATCCCGCGTCATGAACATAATTTCATAATGGTGCGGCTGTTCAAGACCAAAGCGGATGAATTCCAGCATCACCTGTTCCATCTTCGACAGCCCATCCGAAGGAGCCTGAACCATAACACGTTCGAACAACCGTCCCAAGCGCTTGAAATCTTCCTGAACTAGCGCGTAGAACAGTTCTGCCTTGTCTTTGAAATGATAATAAAGCGATCCGTGGCTATACCCTAATTGTTGGCCGATACTTCGCATGGAGATCGCGCGGTATCCTTTCGTGACAAACAAGTGGCGCGCTACTTCCAAGATGCGCTCTCGCGATAGCTCTTGATCCACTGCTTTTCTTGGCATAGAGGTTGTCTCCTTATTCCCCTTCGATATAGTAGATAGGCTCTCCCTTCCGAATGACGGCCTGACCTTGCGTCAAATCCGTAATCCACGCCATAAACCGCTCTGTTTCCGACACGACGGGCAAACACGTCAATGTCACTTTGTCGGTAAATTGCGTTTCCCCCATCCTTGTCTCTTTATTTCTCAGCTCATTCTCAAGCTTGCCAAGCCAAGTATAATCAATTTCAACAAACACTTCTTGATGCAGCACCTTCACAATCGCATCCGCTGCTTCAATCGCAGCAACAGCCCCATCTGTATACGCGCGAATCAAGCCGCCTGCTCCAAGCAGAATTCCCCCGAAATATCGAGTTACAACGATGGCAGTGTTCTTCAGACCTTGATTCTTGATTACTTCCAAGATGGGTTTGCCAGCAGTGCCGCTAGGTTCCCCGTCATCAGACGCCTTCTGAATTTCATCGCGTTCGCCAATGACGTAAGCGGAGCAATTGTGCGTGGCATTCCAATGCTGCTTCTTCATTTCTTCTATAAAAGCAATCGCCTCTTCCTCGTTGGCAACTGGCTTGCCATAACCGATAAAGCGCGACTTCTTGATGACGATTTCTTTGCTGCCGAATTGGCGCACCGTCTTATATTGTTCCAGCATGAAGATTCACCTTCCGAGATTGCCAAGAAAGCAGCCCCCCATGTCGGAGAACTGCTTTCACGGCTTGTTGCCTATCTAAGCTGATAACTCATGCCGCCCGCTTATTCGGACAATCTTGCTTCCAATTCTGCTTTTTGAGCTTCATATCCTGGTTTGCCGAGCAAGGCGAACATATTTTTCTTGTATGCTTCCACCCCTGGCTGATCGAACGGATTAACTCCGAGCAGATAGCCGCTGATGCCGCATGCTTTTTCAAAGAAGTATACCAAATATCCGAACGAATATGGCGTCATGTCAGGAATCGTCACGACCAAGTTCGGTACGTTACCATCTGTATGTGCCAGCAAAGTGCCTTGGAATGCCTTCTTGTTCACGAAGTCGACTGTCTTGCCTGCTAGGAAATTCAAGCCGTCCAAATCGTCAGCATCCTCTTGAATCGTGATGTGATGCTTCACTTCTTCCACTTGAATAACCGTTTCGAACAGGTTGCGAGTCCCTTCTTGAATGAACTGTCCCATCGAGTGAAGATCAGTCGAGAAGTCAACTGAGGATGGGTAGATCCCCTTGTTGTCTTTCCCTTCGCTCTCGCCGAACAGTTGCTTCCACCATTCCGACACATAGTGAAGGGATGGCTCATAGTTCACGAGAATTTCAGTTGTTTTGCCCTTGCGATAAAGAGCATTGCGTGCTGCTGCGTATTGGTAGCTAAGGTTCTCTTCGACATTCGGATTGCTGAATTCTTCCGAAGCATCTCTAGCACCTTGCATCATCTCGTCGATATCAATGCCAGCGACTGCGATTGGCAATAGGCCAACCGGCGTCAATACGGAGTAGCGGCCGCCTACATCATCAGGAATGATGAATGTCTCATAGCCTTCCGCCGTTGCCAGCGTCTTCAGTGCGCCCTTCTCGCGATCCGTTGTAGCGAAAATACGGTTCTTCGCTTCTTCCTTGCCGTACTTCTTCTCCAGCAATTCTTTGAAGATACGGAATGCAATAGCAGGCTCTGTCGTTGTCCCCGACTTGGAGATAACATTGATCGAGAAATCCTTGCCTTCGATCAATTGCATCAAGTGAGTCATATAAGTCGAGCTAATGTTATTGCCTGCGAAATAAATTTCAGGCGTGTTGCGCTTGTCCTTCGGAAGCATGTTATAGAAGGAATGGCTCAACATTTCAATCGCTGCGCGTGCTCCCAAATAGGAACCGCCAATTCCGATAACGATAAGCACATCAGAATTCGCTTGAATGCGCTTAGCTGCCGCTTGAATGCGCGCGAATTCCTCTTTATCATATGCGGAAGGTAGATCAATCCAGCCTAGATAATCAGAACCGGCTCCTGACTTATTATGTAATTGCTCATGCGCTAAGCGAATGGGCTCTTTAAAATAATCAATTTCATGCTGACTTACGAACGTCAACGCCTTGCTGTAATCAAAGTGCACTTTTTTTGCCATCGTACACCCTCCTCGAGTATTGGTTGACTTTGCCACTTTACCCCACGAAAATCAATATAGTCATAGGATACTGGATTTTGGACGGAAACACAAGGGAACGCGTTTCATTGGAATGGATTACACGATAAAATAAATTTATAACATTGCGCAATTTTGCATATGAATACGCTGTCACCCCCCTTCTTTCAAACATGGCATACCTGATTTCTTGTCCCCGCCACTGACAAATATGATACACTAACATCATCGAAATCATTCGAATCATTCACAGTGCGAGAGGATGAGAGGCAATGAAGGCAGCGGTACTTGGATTAGGCACGATGGGTGCGCCGATGGCGGCCAATCTGCTAGGTAAAGGATTCGAAGTGACGGTGTACAATCGCTCCAAGGAGAAAACGATTCCGTTAGTTGAGCAAGGAGCTCATGCAGCGGATCTGCCGCGAGCGGCTGCTGAGCAGTCCGATATCATAATCACAATGGTTAGTGACGATTCTTCCATTGAAGCGATCTACTACGGTGATGATGGCGTACTCGCCGGCGTTCGCAGCGGACAAGTCATCGTCGACTGCAGCACAATATCCCCTTCACTTGTCCAGCGTCTTGCAGCAGCATGCGCCGAGCGTGGCGCGCAGTTCCTAGATGCTCCAGTAACAGGCAGCAAGCCTGCAGCGGTCGAGGGAACACTCGTCTTTATGGTGGGCGGTGAAGATTCTGCTCTTCAGCGAGCTATGCCTGTATTGGAAGCGATGGGACGGATGATCGTCCATATGGGCCCAAACGGCAGCGGTTCCATTACGAAGCTTGCCCATAACACGATTGTCGGCATCAATAATGCCGCTCTAGCGGAAGGCTTTGCAATGGTATCCAAGGCTGGCGTGAACCCAGAAGCATTCCTTCAGGTAGTTCGCAATGGCAGTGCAGGAAGCAAGGCAGCCGAACTTAAGGGTGAGAAAATTATCGCAGGCAACTTCGACAATCAATTCTCTTTGCAATTGATGCTCAAGGATTTGAAGCTTGCCTCCGTACTGACAGACGCGATGCAAACGCCAACACCTATGCTGGAGCTTGCAAAGAGTCTATTCCAAATGGGACAAACAGCGGGCTATGGTGAAGAGGATTTATGTTCGCTTGTGAAAATATACGAGCAATGGATCGGCCATCCAATTGGGCATAACCGTGAAAAACAATGACCTAGCTCCTTTAAAAGGCGCTTTAATAGGAACACGATGACAAAGGGAGTGCACGTATATTTCGGCGCTCCCTTCCTATTTTCACCATGCATTCTGCATTCCTTCTACTCGGTTGATTGATTTCAACGCTTACAAGCACCTCATTTTTACGATGCAGTAGATGCGCTCCCCGTAGAATTCCCTGCCTGTGAGACTTCCTTAGAAGCTTGAGCATTTGCACGGATCCTCGAAATCGAAAATACGACTAATGCAACCCAAATGAGTGAAAATGCAAGAAATTGAGGAGTCGTGAACGCTTCACCGAACGCGAACAAACCAAGCAGCAGCATAATGGTTGGTGCAATATATTGCAGAAAACCCACAAGTGTGAACGATATTCGCTTCGCACCCGTTGCAAACAATAGCAGCGGAATAGCCGTTACAACTCCCGCCCCTATGAGCAGCATAATAATCGAACTGTCTTTGTCCCACAACGGTGTGCCACTCGGATTGAAGAAAAACAGAAAAATGAGCGCAAAAGGCGTCATAATTAAGGTTTCTACCGTCAATCCAGTCCAAGGACCTACAGACACCTTCTTTTTAATGAGCCCATAACAGCTGAACGTTGTCGCTAAGGTCAACGCCGCCCAAGGAAAGCTGCCGTAATATACCGTCAGACACACAACCCCTGCTGCTGCAATCCCAACAGCTGACCATTCTGCTTTCGTCAATTTTTCCTTTAGGAAAAATGTCGCAAGAAAAACATTAAGCAATGGGTTGATGTAATAACCAAGGCTTGCTTCTACCACGTGCGCACTTTCGACTGCGAAAATATACACGAGCCAGTTGATGCTTATCAAAATGGAAGCCGCAATAATACTAATTGTCTGCTTCTTATTTGCGAGCAACTGTTTGATTTCTGACGCAGTAGCTCTCCATTTTCCCAATAGCGCCAACAGGATAATCATGAATACTAATGACCAAATAATCCGATGAGCTAATACCTCTGCTGCCGGCACAGAACCAAGCAGCTTCCAATAAATCGGGAGGAACCCCCAAATAATGTAGGACAGCCCGGCAGCTGCGATACCGGTCGCATAATGACTTTGCTTCTGTTTCACTCGACTACTCCTCGCCCTAACCATAATAATTTGTATATATAAATTTTATTATATCAGTTCAGACACAAAAATAGGATGATATTAACAAATCTTATTAAAAACATTACGAACAAGGCCGCAACAACGGGAATTCTAATTACTTGCACCCGTTAGGCGGCCTTGTTCATTACCGAGTTCTCCAACTGAATAAGAGAAGGAACCCGATTGCTCTCTATCTAATTTGTACTTAACAGGACTGAATTCCCACCGTCAAGTATTTTGGTTCCATGATATCGGGTATTACAGCAATGCCTTAACACGGCTTACCACGTTTTCTACAGTGAAGCCATACTCGCTGATGACACGGTCTCCAGGAGCAGAAGCACCGAATGTAGAAATGCCAATGATGTCGCCTTGGTCTCCTACATAACGCTCCCAGCCGAATGGAGAAGCCATTTCAATCGCAAGACGAGCCTTCACATCTGGAAGCAATACGGAATCTTTATATTCCTTCGATTGCTTCTCGAACAAATCCCAACTCGGCATGCTGATAACACGTACATGGATGCCCTCTTCAGCCAATGCTTGTTGAGCGCGCACAGCCAATTGAACTTCCGATCCTGTCGCAATAATTTGCGCTTGAGGCTTGCCATCCTTCGCATCGGATACCACGTAAGCGCCGCGAGCAACGCCTTCGCGAGATGCTGTTACGCCGCCTTCCAAGATAGGCAAGTTCTGACGTGTCAGAACAAGCACGACTGGGTTCGATTGGTTCTGCAGCGTGTAAGCCCATGCTGCAGAAGTCTCATTTGCATCAGCAGGACGGATAACCGTCACATTTGGGATAATACGCACAGACGCGAGCTGTTCGATAGGCTCATGGGTAGGGCCATCTTCACCAACTGCGATACTGTCATGCGTCAACACATATGTTACTGGCAATCCCATCAATGCGGACAAGCGAACAGCCGGACGCAAGTAGTCAGTAAATACGAAGAATGTACCGCCGAATACCTTTACACCGCTGTGCAATGCCATACCGTTCATTGCTGCTGCCATTGCGAATTCACGCACACCGAAGTAAATATTGCGGCCGTCATATTGACCAGGACGGAACGCTGGAAGGTCGTTCAGGTGCGTCATTGTGGAGCTTTCCAAGTCAGCAGAGCCGCCTGTCAGGTTCGGAACGTTCTTTGCAAGACCGTTCAAGGCATTACCGGATGCTACGCGAGTGGACAATGCTTTGTCTCCTGCCGCATATGCCGGAAGATCTTTATCCCAGCCCTCAGGAAGCTGTCCGCTAATCGCAGTTTCGAATTGTTTCGCAAGCTCAGGGTAAGCAGCTTGATAAGCTTGGAACATTTTGTCCCACTCTTCGTTCGCCTTTACGCCCTTCTGCTTTACATTTGTATCGAAGTGACTGTAAACCTCTTCAGGCACGAAGAAGTCTTCATGTCCCCACTTATAGAATTCCTTCGTCAGCTTCGTCTCTTCAGCGCCGAGTGGAGATCCGTGTGTACCGCCATGTCCACCCTTGCCTTGCTTATTCGGGCTTCCGTATCCGATAACTGTCTTCACTTCGATCAATGTCGGCTTACTTGGATCCTGTTTTGCCGTCTCAACTGCTTGCGCAATTGCTGCAAGGTCGTTGCCGTCTTTAACCAGCAACGTGTTCCAGCCGTAAGCTTCGTAGCGTTGACGAACGTTCTCGCTGAAGGACAGGCCGGATTCGCCATCCAATGTAATATCGTTCGAGTCGTAAAGTACAACTAATTTACCTAATTTCAAGTGACCTGCAAGCGATGCTGCTTCACTAGCAACGCCCTCCATCATATCTCCATCACCGCAAATTACAAACGTATGATGATCAACAACAGAATAGCCGTCACGGTTATATGTTGCACCGAGTTGTGCTTCTGCCATAGCCATACCTACTGCCATTGCAATCCCTTGTCCAAGTGGACCAGTTGTTGCATCTACACCAGCTGTATGTCCAAACTCCGGGTGACCTGGAGTTTTGCTACCCCATTGACGGAAATTCTTGATTTCTTCCATAGGAAGGTCGTATCCGCTAAGGTGAAGAAGGCTGTACAGCAGCATGGAACCATGTCCAGCTGAGAGCACGAAACGGTCACGGTTAATCCATGTAGGATTGATAGGATTGTGCGTCATTGCCTTGGCGAACAAATGGTACCCCATAGGAGCGGCACCCATAGGCATGCCCGGGTGACCCGATTTCGCTTTTTCAATGGCATCGATGGCAAGTGTTCGAATCGCCGCCACCGATAGCTCGTCAATATTCATTTGGTTTGCAGTCATTGATGATTTCCTCCTTGTCCAACTCATCACAAGCTGAAAGCTATACAGAACAAATGAAAATGCGTAAATACTTAGCTTGTACGCTGTGCTCTATTTTGCATTCATTGTATCATTACTACCCTATTCGATGCTACTTTAACGTGTGAAAAGCTATGGATATTTAGATATAGTATATCCGAACTTCATGCTTAGCTTATCAGCGGGTCTTGGATCAGGCCTTGCCCGCTGGCCAAATAATAAAAGAAAGCTGTTCCAGCCGCAGAATCATCTGCAGCCGGCAACAGCCAGCACAACATCATCTAATTAAACACGACCGTCTTGTTTTGGTATACGAGAATCCGATCCTCAATGTGCCAATGCACGGCGCGTGCAAGTACAACGCGTTCAATCGTTCTGCCGATTCGCTTCAGTTCATTCACATCCGCACGATGCGTCACTCGCTGTACGTCCTGTTCAATGATTGGTCCGCCATCGAGCTCTTCTGTTACATAATGTCCTGTTGCCCCGATCAGCTTCACACCGCGGTTGTACGCTTGTTGATACGGCTTGCCGCCAACGAATGCCGGCAGGAAGGAATGATGAATATTTATTATTTGGTTCGGGTATTTCTCGATGAATTTCGGTGAAATGATTTGCATATAACGAGCTAATACAATCAGGTCAACCTTACCCTCTACAGCATCCAACTGCTTGCGCTCCGCCTCCGGCTTATTGTTCGGGTCCACCGGGATATGAACATAAGGAATGCCGAAAGACTCTACATATTCCTTCATATCAGGATGATTGCTTACGACCATCGCGATCTCTGCATCCAGATCACCAGCCTGCCACTGCCACAACAGTTCAACCAGACAATGATCCTCTTTCGATACGAAAATCGCTATACGCTTCTTCTTGCTCACACGAGAAATACGCCACTGCATATTGAACTCTGATGCAATGGACTCGAATTCCGACTCCACTTGTGACAGCTTGCCATCCAGCTGCTCCATATCGAATTCAATGCGCATGAAGAACATGCCGCCTTCTGGATCCATCGTATATTGGTCGGATTGGACAATATTCGCTCCATGCTCATACAAAAATTTAGATACAGCAGATACGATCCCTGCCCGATCTGGACATGAGATCAGCATTCGTGCGCGATTGCGCGATTGTTCCCCAGCTTGTTGAAGGGCGTGAACCATCGTGTGTTGGTGGGTCATCTTCGTTTCTCCTCCATGAATGAGCGTTGCTTCCTGCAGTCTTTACATCGATTTCACATCATGAATATCATTTGCATCATACTCTCTGTCTTCATGCTTCATTCGTGCCTATCCAATCGAATCATAACAGCTGATGTTCTCGCATCTATACTTTACATACAAGCTATGATGGTTATTTCCAAGCAGCCTGTCCAGCTAAGCAAGCCGTTAGACGCTGGTTAATCTCTTCCTCAGACAGGTCTGGGAATAGATTTGCCTCGCCAACCATATCATACAGCCGCTCCATCGGCTCGCGCGGATCAGCCTTTCGAGCTTTCGCATCTTTTTTAAGTACATCCCATGTCGCCAATACGAACTCACGCGGGGCGATATCCTGTCCCTTGAAGAAATGCTCCAGACGCTCCACATCCTGGATAAATTCTGAACCAAGGCGCTCCACATCGCCGCGAAGGAGAGCGATCTCTGCTTCGTACATCGGACGCTGCTTCTTCGAGTCTTTCCCGATCCACGGCGTCTCCAAAATAAATGGTCTGCCTGCAAGTTTCTCATGATGCACGATGCGTTGAATCGCCTCAAAGCCAATCATTCCAGATCCTAGCGAGGCGTGACGGTCTTTCCCAGCTCCGAGTGGATTTTTACTGTCGTTGATATGCACAATCGCAATGCGATCCAGACCTACTATGCGGTCAAATTGCTCCAAAACACCATCAACATCATTGACGATATCGTAACCAGCATCATGAGTATGGCATGTGTCAAAACATACAGTTAGGCGATGATTATCCTCAACCTTCTCAATAATCGAGGCAATTTCCTCGAAGCTCCGGCCAATCTCTGTCCCTTTGCCAGCCATCGTTTCCAGAGCAATATTGACGTCTGTATCTTTCGTATTGCTCAGTACCTCGTTCAAGCCCTCTGCGATCCGGTTGATGCCAAACTCAGCATCTTTGTCGGTATAAGCACCTGGGTGAAGCACAATATTTTTCACACCAATGCAGTCTGTGCGCCGAATTTCTTCTTGGAGGAAATTAACGGCCAGCTCAAACGTATCCGGCTTGTACGATCCAAGGTTAATAATGTACGGCGCGTGCACTACAATTTCTCCAATGCCGTGCTTCTCCATCAGTTCCTTGCCTTCTTCAATATAGAGCGATTCAATTGGCTTGCGGCGCGTATTCTGTGGCGCTCCAGTATATATCATGAATGAGCTTGACCCATAGGATACTGCTTCCTTCGTTGCAGTCAACAGCCCTTTATCGGAAAATGAAACGTGTGATCCAATTTTCAGCATGTAATTGCTCCTTTCAAAATCATTTCCCCTTATTCTACAAGGATTATCGAAATAAAGCTAGGCAACGTCGATATCGTTAAGGAACCTTTGCAAAAACGCTGTAATGGTGCGTTTTTTTAGATTTTTGCGTGAGCACGTTTAGTCAAAGGATAGCACGGTTTAGCATCGTTTTTGTGGGAAGGTGGCATGGAGCACTCCATCTCGAATTTGACGAACAATTATATACCTCTGCGTAATCTCACCATGTCTATCTGAATAAGAAACCATGACTCTAATTATGGTAAAACAATCCAGTTTCAGGTAGCGCCTAAATTAAAGCGCCGTCGAATTCTATCCTCTCGGCTCATTAGCTCTTTAATAGAGTTACCTGTTGACTACCCTTTACGTTTTGGTTAAGATTGTCATGTAATCAAATTCCATATTTTAGGAGGATACTGCTGTTAATGAAAAAATTTGTTGCATTAACCATTGCAGCAACTCTGTCACTAACAGGACAAGTTGTACAGGCGGCTCCACAGGCAGCTCCGGCCTCTGCAGAATCTACAAATTCAGCAGAGAAACAGTCTCCACCACCAGACACGAAATACATTGAACATGTTCTGTTGTGGAGTACAGGCGGGTACAATTACTTCGAGGTATCCATCAGGGAAGTCGAAACGAACAGAGAAATAGCTCACCAAAAAGTTTATCCCACAGACCGTTTCCAAACAAAATTCAACATCAATAATTCCCTTTTAGTTGAGGGAAATAGCTATCGCATTAATATTAGCGCTTTTAACGATCGCATAAAACCGCCTCGCCCAATTGCTAGAGGAAATCTCAATTATAAAGTTAATAAGCTGTACACATACAAAGATGGCGAAACAGCACAAATCAATATTGATCTGAAAAGAGTACTATGGTAGAAACCCTTAGAGCCGCCATGGCTAAACCTTGGCGGCTCTATGTTTTCTATATTATAAGTTTCAATCCGTGCAAAAACGACATAGAACCATATGCTTCCGCACCTGTAGCTCTAAAAAGAAAAATTGTTTCTATTCTAGAATGAACACAAGTGATCCAGATGCGCCGTGATTTCCTCATTCCAGTCACGGAAGATACGCCAGATGTTATTGGTGTTGTAGAAAACTTGGAGGTATCCAACAGATCCTGATACCACGTTATTAAACGTTACCCTTTTTGTACCTGCTGGCTCCACCACTTACTCTCGAAATATATCTAGGAATGGGGTATAATTCGATATAAGCATCTTAGTAAAAAGTACCAACAATCATGAGGTGAGAATTTATGCTTAACTCGTTCACCCTGTTCCCAATGGCTATTGATGGCCCAGGCCGCTGGTTTATGAATTCCATTGCATTTTGGACCTTCGTCTTATTAGGCCTGATGGCGATTGGCGGCTACTTCATGTTCCGCAAATTTATGAAGGTGCTTCCAATGAATGATGGCAAGTCGAAGCTGGATTGGCAGAATTACTGGGTAGAACAAAGCCGAGGCCTGTGGACGGACGAATCAAAGGCTTTTTTGGAAAAGCTTGTTGAGCCCGTACCGACTCCCTTCCGCGATATTGCTCGTCATTCGATCGCAGCCAAAATTGGGCAAGTAGCTTGTGAGAGCGGCGCGGCAGAAGTAACGCAGGATCATTGCATCCAAGGATACATCATGGCTACACCGAAGCGTGATTATAGAAGCCTCGTTAAATTTTTGGACAATAATGGAATCGATTACACACCATATAAGCATCTGCTCAACAAATGATTCCTATCGTTTCTCCGTATTAAGAGATGGATGCGCATACACAAGCATCTATTCGGGTAAATCACATCTTAGTTCTATCCATTCCATTAACGTGCTAGGAGGGATATGACATGAAAGTGATGATTTGCGGCGGAACCGGGCTTATCGGAAGGGCTCTGATCGATTTTTGGCTTCAAGAAGGCCATGAGCTTATCATCGTTTCCCGCTCCCCTGCGAAAGTGCATGCTGATGGCGAGAGGAAAAGAGTTAAGGCCATTAGTTGGTCAGAGCTAACCCATATCCCCGAGCAATCTCAAGATGTAGATGCCGTTGTGAACCTAGCTGGAGAATCCATTAATCAACGTTGGACTAGCATGGCTCGAAATCGTATTCTCTCCTCCCGCATCATTCCTACACGGAGAATTGCAGATTGGGCGAGCAAGCTGTCCCGTAAGCTGCCGATCTACATAAGTGCCTCGGGCATTTCCATTTATGGGCCTTCCGAGACGGGAACCTTCGATGAGATGAGCATGGCTCGCGGAGATGACTTTTTAACAGATGTTATCTATCAATGGGAAGAGGCAGCGGATCGCGTTCCTGCGGATCGCACCATTAAGCTGCGGATAGCCCCAGTACTGGCGAATGAAGGCGGAGCGTATCCGATGATAAAGCTGCCGTATTTGCTAGGCATTGGGGGACGAATTGGTTCGGGAAAACAACCTTTATCCTGGATACATATTACGGACATGGTTCGACTCATTGATTTCGTGCTGTATGATTCAATTGCAGGAGTCGTAAATGCAGCCTCACCAGAGGCGGTAACCAACGATGACTTCGGCAGATCCCTTGCTAAAGTGTATAGACGAAAGCACTGGATGCCCGTTCCTGCTGCTGCCCTGCACATTCTCTTTGGCGAAATGTCCTCCCTGTTGCTCCAAGGTCAGCGTGTTTATCCAGCTAAGGTGCTGGAGCATGGCTTCACCTTCCAATATGGAACACTGGAAAAAGCATTGACCGTGCTTCGCGATTCGAAGAAGAACAACAACAGCTCATAGATGAACGAAAATGTACAACCGTTTATCAAGCTTTGCTTATCATACGAATATGATTTTAAGATTCACTTTCCGCATCAGGGTCATTCTCAATCGATCATTATTGACAGTATGACCATAACAAAGAGGGGCAGACGCAGCGTCTGTCCCTCTTTGTTATCCCACCCGAAATATATACTTCGAACGGGCGATAGATAGCTTATCGCCATCATTTAATGGATACAGTTTGTAGGGAATCAACAGCTCCCCTTGTAGTTCCGTTCCATTTTTTGAGCCCAAATCTCGTAGCTCTAAGGAGCCCGTTGGTGTCCTTATGAATTCACAATGATGCTTGGATACCCCCATACTCTCATCTCGGTGATGCACTCCTTGATCAGCACGTCCGATTATGAACGGAAACACATGGAGAAAATATGTGCCAATTATAGCCGTTCCCGCTTCATCGAGCTGCTGGAGATACGGTTCCCTTGGGCTGCCTTCCGCTTGTTCTTCTCCAAGCATAACTGTTGCATCTGAACCAGAAGCATCTAAAATAGCTGTGTGATGAGTTAATGAAGCATAATAGTGATTACCATCTGCAGCAAGCGAGCCTTGATCACCACCGGCTATTGATCGCTGCTCACTATGGAAGTGATTTACTCCGACATGAGACATTTGAGACATCTCACCAGCTCTCTGTTGCTGTAAAAAACTCGGAACTTCTGAAGATGCGGTATGAGCAGTTGATCGTTCATTGGTCTGATGTCCAGCTAGTTCCAAAGCCCATGGAGAGGATGATAGGACTGTTTTCTGTTCCAATTGTGGGCTCCCTTTTTCTTTGCTGTTGTGTGTATCCATCGCACTCATAGGATGGGATATATGGGATAGCTCCATTGATAAGAACTCAGGAAGTCTATTGGGGTTATTCCAATCCTGATTTGCTCTCGGTTGAAATTTCTGTTCATCTGTTGCTTTCCGATAGCCCGCCTTGCGAGAGTACAGTTTTTTCCACCACCGGGTGGGAATTCCTGTTAAATACATTGCGCCAATAGCAACGAGAGCAATATTCCAAGCTATTGTATACGTAAATACTTCAGGAGTGGGGTTAGACATATAACCAAACTTCCATCCTAGTGCAGCCACAGTAATGACAACCCCAGATGTAACGATCGTATACTTCTTATTGCTCTGTTCATATTCTTGTCCTGCCTCATCCGGGATCGTACAGTGACCTTGCCCATGCTGACTTGAACTCGCATTAGACTTTGATTGAGCGAATGCCGAGGGCACTCGATCCTGCCTATCGAAAGAAGGAAATGCCGCGGAATTCCACTCGTCTCTTCCTAGTTCTGTCCCGACACCTGTGTATTCATTAGGTAGCTGGTTCTGGTTACCCCGCCCACCTCTCTCGCCGTCCCCTGAATTAAGCTGCCCTTCTTTTAGCTGCCTATTATTCACAGACTTGCCGGACGCTGAACCCACAATTAAGGATTGCAATAAGCCACGCACATCTGCAAGAGTTGCTCCTTCCTGAGACAACAACTGCACAAGACGTTGAAAACCATCTCCATCCCAAGCGTTGACATAAGAGGACAACAAAATGCCTAATCTCCTCAAACCTTCCATACCAGCTTGTGGATGTAACGGCTCCACTGTTGGGATGTACGCTGTATAAAGATTTCCGTTCCAAGAGCTCCCGTCTACATAAATGAAGCGCTCGTGCAATAAAATTTGGTTCGGATGCAGCATATATGCTCGGCATCCTTCCAGCACATTGACCAGTTGAAACATCCATTCAAAATATTGAATCGCAGTAATCTGTAAAGAACGGAGCACCTGCTCCAACATTTTCTTACCACTAATATCGTATAAAAATGATGCCTCAAAATCGACTTCTCGAATTTCCACGGGCAGCAAATGAGGAACTTCATTAAAGCGCAGCATATTGATCTGATAGGCATCCAATTCATCGGAATGGACAGTTGGCTCTCTGGTGAGCAGCATTCTCATTTTCCCTTCATGGACAAAATCCGCCTTATAGCCATACATCGACACCGACCACCTCCTAGATCCATAATTGACCCCAATATGCTGTTATCGCTGCGGGCAGTACCGCCCACATAAAGGGAAAGGTTGCTTGATTGGAGGTCACATGCTTCAAAGGTGCCGCAGAACGAAGCCACATAAATTGAATGATAGCCGTTCCAAATCGCTTCCATCTTCTTTCACGCCCGAATAGCATGATTGCTGCCGCAATCATCCCGCCGTATATAATGGCGTAAACAAATGTGTCCCATGCAAAAGTAGCCCCCATACATGCTCCTATCGCTGCAAACAGCTTGACATCTCCTGCACCAACGGCGCGAAGTATAAAAAGTACAAGTGTAATAGCGAAGCCACAGACAGCCCCCAATAGGCTGAATAGCAGACCACCCCATCCATTTGCAGCACAATGTCCAATGAAGCCTACAAGCACAATCGAAACGGTTAAAAAATTGGGTATTTTTCGAGTTCGCAAATCGGTTTTAAACGCAGCCACAAGCAATATCCCACATAGCCCGATCGACCATATCATTCGGCAGCATCCTTTCACCCATGCGGTAGCCATACAAATTAATTTACTGTAAATTGCCTCTCTGCAGTTCTTCCTTCTTCTGTGTTCACGACCAATCTCCATTCACCAGATGTTGTATTGCCAGATACGAGCCATTCCCAGCTTACATTGCCGTCGGCATCCGCTTCAGCCCATCCAATATGCCTTGCTTTACTCTTTCCACTTTTATAGAAGACCACTAGCTCGACCCTTTCATGTGGTATAGCCTTAATCGCCAACTTGGCTTTACGTCCAGGCAATAAGGGATCTGGTTCCAGACTAACAAATGCAGGTGGCGCATCCCCCTCAGCGATTGCTTCTCCCCCAGCCGTTCTCGACTGGGGGCCGTCTCCAATCCATACCCGCTCTGATGCTCTCGCAGCTAAAGTAATAGTCTTCAAGAGAAAAGGCACACGCATAGGTAGATCGTACTCTACCTCTATCGCAATATAAGGCTCTTCCTTATCCACAATATCCGGCAGCTTCATATGTGTAATCCGAATCCGCTCTTCCTTTAATATCCCTTGAATTCCATAACGAACGAGCAAAGGCTTAAACAAAGCTGCTCCAACGCGAGCCTGTCCCCATTCTCCTGCTGCCTCTGCTCGTCTCTCCGCCCAATCTACCACATGCTCGGAAGCCCATTGATTCAAAGGTGGGGGCAAGGCATTACTAAAGCGCTCAGCGAACTGCCGTGCTGTCATTTTTAGAGCCATTGCTGGCGGCTTGCGAAGAAAGGGGCTTTTGCTGTCTCTATCCTTTGATGCCCCTTTCTTCACTATCAGCTCGATAGGATACATGTGAGCAGCTACCTGCTTCACTGTATTCGTCGCTGCGGATTGCAGAGATGTCGTAATTACTGAGGCGTAAATCATATACACAAAAAACAAAAACAAGAACAGTACCATCGGCAGCATCAGCGCAGCTTCAATTGTGATACTGGCCCTTCCATCGCCGATAAAACGGCGCATCCAGTTGCCTTCTCGTCCAAAGCAATATCTTTTTGCAAGCTGTTTCTTGCCGTCAATATGAGAACACAGAAGTCTTTGTTGCATAGTATCTTCCATTCTCGATTTCACCGCCCAATATGCCGGTTTGCCCAATCCATTTCATTACCCCGGGCAGGAACCATAATGGTGTGCTAATTCGCAGCTCTGTGTCACCATAGGTTCCTCTAGTCGTAGGATCGATACCTGTATTTTGATGAATAAGAGCGAGCATGCGCTTCAGCATTCCTTCTCGACTGCCATGAACGAGCATAAACAAACGCAAGTGATCCGAATACGACAATGTAACAGAAGGCAAGTATCTCGAAATCGGCACTTTATCTTGCGTAGCGAGAAGAATCAGATCCTGAACCGCCTGTTCAATTCCATATAAAATTGCAGCTATTAAAATGAGCAGCGGATGTTTCAACTTTGCGCACTCGATAAAACCCTCCATTGTCCGAATCGCAAGCCGCATTGCAAATATTTCCCCAAAAGCTGCTGCAACATTACTTGATGGATTATGGAATCCATACAATATGTACTCAACTTCCTGGTTATGTATGGATAAGGATTGTACCAGCTCATCCGCAGGCTTATTTGACGTAAGCATCGATTTCAGCTTCATAGGATCATAAGAGTTGAAGTAGAGGAACGCATACTCATTGCGGTATAATCGATCTTTTAACAAACTAAACCCACTTGCAATGCTGTCATAAATCGAGGTAACAGAATCCATAGACTCCTTTCCCTCTTCTACCGCATTCTCATAATGTTTGTCTGCTGCAGTCTCTTCTTCGGATACACTATCATTAAAAGCCGCGATAGCCTCTGCCTTCTTCTTTACTTCTTGAAACAGTTGATCATGCTCCTTTAACTGATTCTTCAGTTTTTTTAATGAAGACAATAAATCAGTTGCTTCTCCAAGCTTTTCATTTGCCTCCTTTTCTTTTTGCTTGCGCTCCTTTTCCGTGGATCGTTGCTTTTCAAACTGCTGCTCCCTGGCATCGATCACATTAGAGGCGTCTACGTAATCCTTTGCATACTGACGCCACTGCCTCCAAAAACTGAAAACCGTAGTCTTTAGACTATAAGAGGATATTGTCCTTCCCATAATTTGGTTTGCCGTTGATTGAACCTGATTCGCTGCTTCGTTCACTTGCTCCATGCTGCGAAGCTGTCTTTCTACCTCCTGCTTCCATTCCGTAATGAAAGTGTCTGGAATCACTAGATCATCAGCAGCTTCATTAATTCGTTTAATTTCATTTGACATCTGTTCAGAATCACTTATCGTCCCTACACTTGGCTCACTGGATTGACCAACTTGGTCATATCCGTTGTAATTCGAGCTGGCACGCCCCTCTTGAATGACCTGCTTCATTTCTTCATTGTATTGACGGGCCCTCTCAATATGGATCAGAGCCGTATTCACCCCCTTACGATGCTGATCCAATAAGCTAGAGGAAGCCGACATCAGCCTTCTAGACATATCTGATGAGTCAGTCTCATACGCATCCGTAGCATCCTCATATTGCTTGTCTTCATCTTCAGCACGGTTCTCATCCAAACGAATCTTATATACATAATCTGAATATTGTGCTCCCATATCCGCTGCACTTCGAATTGAATCCAGCGAGCTATCTCGCATGATATCGCTTTCTCCTGTCGCTATTCGGCTGGACAGGTCAGATCGTGCAGCATCATTACGAAGCGAGATCTGTAGCTTAAAGGCTGTGCGTATTTCCTTATCACGTTTGTCAACCAGCTTCTGCAACTTGGATAGCAGCTCTGTTGTTTGCGCTGCTTCCTTCATTACTTTGGACATTGGCTTCAACTTGCTGGACAAATCAAACGCAAATTGAACAGGCGCCTTGTACTTCATATCTTCTAAGATCTGCCGCTCCAACTCATCATATCGTCCAAGTTCTCTCGTAATCGAGGTGGAATGGCTGTCTAACAGCACAGATACCCATGGAAATACACCGGTAGCCTTTAGCCTCGCCTGATCCTGCATTACATAATCCATAATAATGGCCGGATCGGACTGTCCGTAAGCGAACAATTGATAACGCTGCTGCAGTGCAGGTTCATAGGCTGACATAACGGAGCGAATTCCGCTCTGAGCAAGCACCTCCGCCCGCCACTCAGCGGCCGCTATACGAGCATAATCAATGAGCACACTCGTAAACAGAAAGATTGCGGCAACGATAAAAATGAGAAGGACGGATACGGAGCCCTGAACATCTTTCCATAAACTTCGCCTCATGCGAGTTCTCCTCTCGTCCCCCATCCGCTTGAACACCTCCGCATCTATCATTGAGGTTTTTTCGATTCCATCTGCTATTTAGCTGCCCGCTTAATCGTATCAGCAGCTTGCTCATTCGTGACTCCCTTCTGCTTCCATTGAGTGAGCTTGGTATACATATACCGTCCAAATTCAACGGAACGTATAAATTCTACAGGCTCCACAACGGCTGCGGCAGCCTCGCCTTCTCCAGATACTCGACGTCCAGTAAGCTGCGCAAATGCCTTTTGGTACAAGGGACGATCAAGTGAAACCTTTACCTTGCGTTCAATTGCAATGTTGTCGAATTTCATCTCTCCCTGAAAAATAGGCGGCAAAAGTCTTCCTGCCCGCATGAGCTTCTTCTCTGGAAGTGAAGAAGAGTCGCTGCTGACTGGCAGCGAAATTTCGTTCGTCACACTGCCGGTTACAACACCAAGCAAACGATCCAGCATAAAATCATCGAATAATCGCCAGTACAGCCCATCACGCTTGCCTTCTGGATAAGAACCCGTAGTTGCGTCTTTGAAGCTATTGTCCCAGAAGGCTGCTCCCCGCTCTGCCGCAAGCGTCGCAGCATGTGACGACATGACGTGCTGGAACATCAGCATCGCGAAGAAAAGCATTGCTAAAGAACAATAAAAAACAACTGGAAATATGATGCTCGCTTCAACCGTGTAAGTACCCTCTTCGGAAATAAGCCGTTTCCACCATTTATGAAGATTTTTCTTCAAGGAAATCCCCTCTTATGGCGTGCTATCGAAAATTTTATTTTTCTCGGTGTCCACCTTTGCAAATAGCCCTTTCAGAAACTCCTTGATTTGTTCCCGAAATGTAAGTGCAAGAACGACAATAACGGCAATAATGACAACAATCTCCACCATGCCAAGCCCGTCTTCTTCGACCCATAATCGTTTCCATAGTGAGTTCAACATTGTTATCCTCCTTTAATTCCAATAAAAATGAAAACACGATAATATTACCCCTGCATCATCAATAGTGCTGGCGCACCGACAACAACAAGAACAACTAGAAACATCAACATCATCGGAAATACCAGCTTCGTTGACAACTCCTCGCCCCGCTTGCGTGCCACCGTTTTGCGCTTGTCCCACAATTGTCTGCCCAAATCCGCCATCGCAAGCATGAATGTCTCCCCGCCACGCCGCTGGTTCATGAGCACTGTAGTCACGAACATAGATACTTCTTGCATCGAGCAGCGCTTCGCCAGCAGCTCCATTGCCTGCGCGAAGGAATAGCCGTTATGTACATCTGACATCATTCGAAACAACTCTATGTATAATGGATGCTGGTTCTCTGACTTCTTCCGCTCAATACAGGTTGCAAGTGCCTTCGGTACGGTTTCCCCAGCTTGTACAAGCAGATTTAGCTTGTTAATCAATTCCGGAAGCTCCAATTGTATGTCCTGGCGTCTGCGCTCGGCCTTGTTGACAACCTCCTTGCCGCGCACGAGCGGGAGAATGACGCCGAGCAGCATACCGCCTGCCATAGTAGTGAAGCTGCCGTCTGTTACAGCAGGAAGGAGAAATCCCGCTACGACTCCCCCGAACAGATACAGCCCCATCTCCGCCATCACTCCCCGATACATCGAATGAGATCGTACTGGTCCATGCATTTGCATAAGCGCCTGCCTTATCTTCGCTAGGGCGGGGTGAGTATCCAGGATTGGCTGCAGCTTCTCCTGCCACATCAATGATGCTGGAAGCCATTTCGCTGTTTTCATTTCCGAGCCAATGACAGCAAGCAATTCAGCATATCGCGCTTTTCCAGCTTGATTCATCAAAACGTACAGCACGATAATTACCATACTGGATATGCCCCAGATCCAAGTAGGCAGCACAACTACCTCCCCTTTCACTAAACAACTTCATCGGAAATAAAATGTCTGATTAGACCCGAATATCCATTAATTTATGAATCAATAAAACTCCAATGGACAGCACGATTAATGCGGCCGTTGCAATCACTCTGCCAATCCCTTCATACAGCGGCGTCATAAAGTCAGGCGAGCTCATATTGAGAAATGCCAAGAACAAAAATGGGGCAGCCATCATAGCCTTCATCTCTAGCCTCTTCTGCGCCACAAGTACCTCTATCTCCTGTAGAATATCCATTTTCTCGCCAATGACGGAGGAGGTCCGGCGCACTACTTCAATCAAATCCCCGCCTGTTCGCTTACAGGTCATAAATACATCTGCAAAATTCGCAATATCATCCTGCTGCGCTCGCTCACTGAAGTCCATCATGGCTTGTTCTACCGGTTCTCCATTCTCCATGCGCAATGACAAAATGTGAAGCTCCCGAATCATATCTACATCAGTTCCAGGATAGAGAAGCCTTAGATCCTGAGCAGCCTCCCGAAATGCATTCTCCATTGACCTTCCTGCACCGAGAGCGGATGATAATGAATATAAAGTCTGCTTAAATTGCAAGGTCAATTGTGATCGCTTGCGCTCAAGCAGTGTTCGCTGGCGGATACGGGTATAGCGAACACCAATGATTGATAGCAGGATCATCCCGAGCCAATGCTGATAAAACAGGTATCCGATACCAGCCATTGCTGAACATCCCGCAAGGATCGCGAAGATCCTCTCCTTATGGTTCAAAACATATGCATCGTATCGAGGAAGTCCCGTCTCCGCCTTATCCTTCTGTTGCTTCACTTTCCCCGTCCCCTCCCACGCAAGGCAGCTCAAGTCCTGCCATTCGCAGCTTGTCCACATGTTCTAACGTCCCGCGCTTAACCAGCCTCCCGATAATCCTGCCATCTTCTTGACCGCTCTCTTCGAATTGATATAAGCTCGACAACTGCACTTCGCCTTCGACAAATCCTCTTACTTCTGCAATCTCCAGCACTTTGCGCGAGCCATCTCTCATCCTTGCCAGATGCACAATTACGTCAATTGCAGAGGCAATCTGCTGCCTAACCACAATGACGGGGAGATTCGCTCCGCTTAGCACCATCGTCTCCAGGCGGCTTATCATATCCTTTGGCCCATTGGAATGGCCTGTCGATAAAGAACCATCATGGCCTGTGTTCATCGCCTGAAGCATATCCAATGCTTCAGCTCCACGCACTTCCCCCACGATTATGCGGTTCGGCCGCATTCGAAGCGAGGCGCGAATCAGGTCTCGCATCGCAACGGCTCCCTTGCCTTCGGAATTGGCATTTCGCGTTTCGAGGGATACCAAGTTTGGAACTGAATGAATTTGCAACTCTGCCGCATCCTCGATTGTAATCACCCGTTCATCAGTTGGAATAAACTGGGACAGTGCGTTTAGAAATGTCGTCTTTCCCGAGCCCGTACCCCCGCTGATGAACAAATTGTATTTCCCCTTAATCAAGGTTTGCAGGAATTGAGCCGCATCGTCACTCAGCGCGCCATAGCAGATAAGATCCAACATGTGAAGCGGCTTCGATGGAAACTTTCGAATCGTAACCGCTGGCCCCTTCAGTGCAATCGGCGGAAGGACAACATGAACCCGCGAACCATCCCGCAATCTAGCATCGACAATTGGCGAAGATTCGTTCACCGTACGATTTACTTGAGAGACAATGGCCTGAATAACATCCTCCAGCTTTTCCTCACTTTCAAAAGAAAGATTCAGTTTTTCCATATAACCTTGGCGCTCTATGAATAATTCTCGATGGCTGTTGACCATAATTTCCGTTATTTCGGGATCTTCTACAAGCGGCTGAAGCGCGTCAAGACCACGGAAGGAATAAAAGACTCTGCGCACCACAGTTCGAAGATCAGCCGATGCCAAGTATGCAGCCTGGGAAAAAGTGAACAAAGCTTGCTCGATTCGCTCCATCAAAGCCTCATCAGATAGCGGATCTCCCCATTCCATACTCTCACGCACCTTCTGCCGTATCGTGATATACAATTCATCAAGCGACATGCGATCCGTTTCTATCTGCAAATGCCTTTTAGTCTGGACTGGCTGATTATCCTTTCCCCGTATCATTACAAATTCACCCCTTAGCGGCCCATGCTGAATAGTCCCAACTCTGTTCCAGCCCATTCCTCCAAGGTTGAACGAAATACACTGGATTGGAGCCATTGATCGAATCGATAAATTTGCTTCCATGCTGGAATGTAAGGTAAATATCCTGATATGCCTGCTTCTCGATGCTGCCATGCATTTTGCATGGAACCCATATATCGATTCAATACCACGCGTATTCGCTTCATTCGCTGACGAAGCACAGTCTCTTCAGCGCTTTCCCACTGCTGTAACAATATCCTCGTCTTCTGTAGATAGGCCATATCATCAAGTAGAAGCCATACAACCTGATCTGCCATGTCCCATACAGCTTCAAAAGCAGGATGAATATAGGCCCCCTCAACAATAATCAGGTCGTATTGTCCGCTGTCTTGAAGCGCAGTCAGCAATGAACGCAGCAGGCTCGCATCCAGCCACTTCCACTCTTCAGCCAATTGAACTGGATGAAGCATTCGTGCACCGAGCATAGGAATAGTCAGCATAGATGACTCTAAGAACAACGACTCGGACACATGCCCCTCCCCAGCCTTCTTTAAGTAATAAAAAAGCTGAGCCAAGGGGATTCGCCCTTCAGTCTGATCGTCCATACCTTGAAGGAATACGCTGTACTCCTGAATCGGGTCAATGTTAAGTAGAAAAGGCCTTAATCCGGATTTAACAGCAATTGCTGCCAAGTGAAGCGCCATAGTGGTTTTTCCTATTCCTCCGGACGTTGAGGAAATGCCAACTATGCGACATGTGCGATTACCTCTCCATGGTTCCTCATTGATATCCTCCGATTGACAATATTCAATAATCGACTGCAGCAGCTGAGGGATCGGCTGGTAAGGATTTTGTAAGTGGCATGGGAAGTCTATTGCTAGCGCTTGAGCAGATTGCTCAATAGACAATGCAACCACGATGATGCCTTTAACATCCTCCTTAGACAAGGTTCGAAGCAAATCTGGTTCAGCGACAAGCACATGTAGGCCTGGCTTCAGCCGCAAATAATGGCCCAGCGTATCGGACTGAGTAAATACGCGTAAATTCATCGACTCATAGTACATGGATTGCTTCCAATAATCCGTATAACCGTCCAGTATGCGCTTTTGCGGATGAGCAATCACAACATCCCATCTGCTAATACATCTCTCCCCTTCCTACTTCACGGTTTAGAACGCCCCTACACCATACCTGGACAAAACAAAAAACACCGCCATCAAACGGGCATTAATGCTAATGCCTCGCTTAATGACGGTGCTTCCGTACATTTTCCGTGTGAAGTTAGTTCAACAATAGCACAACAACATCCATAATTCAACATATTTTTCATTTCTTGAACATTACACTCTAGGTGTAGATGAATACATCGCAGGCTGCTTCAATTGGGCATAAAACTACGATAAATGAACGCCTTCTCCAATCCCCGCACAAAATAAAGCCCGTATCTCTAACAGATACGGGCCTTCGCGAATGATTCTAATATTTGAATTGAGATAAGGTTTCCTTGAGGTTTGAGGATACTTCCTCAAGCTGTTGCGACAACTCAACTAAGCGGTTCGAGACATTCAACTGTTCCGTACTTAATGATGCCACCTCTTCGGACGTAGCAGATGCCTCTTCAGCAACTGCACTTACATTGCTCATCGCTTCAACTAGAATGGATTGAGCCTCGTTCAATCGTCCAATCGAGCCCGTCACATTTCCAAGCTGTTGAATCATGCCATCCATTTGCTGCTGCACAGTCGAGAAGATTACATCCGTTTCCTGCACAGCTTCTGCTTGCTTCTGGAAGAGCGGGAACGCTTCCGACAGCGCCGTAACCGTCTCTGTAATCTCCTGCTGAATTTTCTCTGTAATTTGTCCAACGACATCGATGGATTGACGAGATTGGTCAGCTAGGTTGCGTATCTCATCTGCAACAACCATGAAGCCTTTGCCCGCAGTTCCTGCACGCGCAGCCTCAATGGTAGCATTCAAGGATAGGATGTTCGTTTGCTTCGTCATGTTATGAAGTACGTCCAATATTTTACGAATCGATTGTGTACTATCGCTAAGTGTATTGACCTTCGTTGCAAGAGATCGCATCATATCTCCTGTTGAAGTCGTGCGGCTCATCAAGGAGGTCATATTTGCCGCCCCAAGCGTGCTCGATTCCGCAACAGCCTGAACAGAAAGATCCATCTGTCCATTTGCATCAATAACAGTCGTCATCTGTGAAGCAATATTATGCGTCAGATCATGACCGCGTTCAGCTTCAACGGCCAGAGATGTAGCACCTTTAGCTATCTCTTCAGTCGCAATCGCAATTTCCTTCGCGGAAATGGCCGTGCTGCGAGATGCTTCCGATAAGTAGGCAGCAGTATCCAAAACAGCGCGAGCACTTGCATCTGTGCTTTTCACGAGATCCGTAATTTGCTCCATCATCGTATTAAATCCATTTGCAAGCTGGCCAATCTCATCCTTGGACTTGGATACCGCACGAACTGCCAGATTTCCCTGTGCCCCTTCATTCATTAAATTGCGGAGCTTCACGAGCGGAGTAGCCACCCACTGGATAACCAGCCATCCGATCACAACCGCGATGACAGCAGCAGCAAGCATGGAGATGAATGTAAGAGTCAGAATGGATTTCGCTTCTTTCACTAGCTCAGCCACAGGAACCGCTCCAACGAGCATCCAACGGCTCGATGGCATCTGATCATACACAAGAAGCATGTCACCATCAGAATCAGAAGCCACCTTCGTGCTGCCGCTAACGACACTCGCCGTATCCTCAATATGAGGCATGAGCCACTTTGGAGCTTCCTTGGTCAGCTTATCATCATCTTCAAAATAAATATAATGTCCACTGCGGTTCATCACTTGAACCGTAGATCCGTCACCCAGATTAATTCCTTCCAGCGATTTCGAAAAAGTAGCGATTCGAATTTCCATCAGTACAATGTATTCGGCCATGCCAGAGTTCAAATCCCGCATCGGACGCGCAATTCCAAATGTAGCTTCCGGCGCCTTATCCACCCCTTTCGGCATAGTATCTACCCAAATAGATTGTCCATTGCTCTTCGTCGCTTCTTCGAACCATGCCTGTTTGCGCAAATTATCCAAATTGCCGCGCAGGCCAAGTGCAGCCATTGTGTTGCGCTTCGGATCGATCGGAATAAGATAAATATTTTCGATTAGCGGATTGCCTACGCTGTAGGTTTGCAGCGTTTTCGTAATCGCTTCCATCGTTTGAATCTTTTCATATGCGCTAATCTGATTGTCCTTCAACGTTTTGAGCGAGGCTGTCAAGTTAGGATCGAACATGATCTGCATCGTCATATTGTTGAACTGGGTCAGCTGAAGATCAATTTTTTGCGCGGCCTGAACCATCGTTTGGTAATTGGATTTAGATGCTTGATCTTCAATTGCATTCTTGGAGAAGAAATATGAAATCATGCCTACACTAAATACAAACACAATAATACTGATGACAAACACCAGAAATAGCTTCGTTCCTACGGAACGCGATGGATTCTGAAATACGGAGGAAACGAATGATTTCCAATTCAAATTCCACTTCCTCGGTGTCGTCCCTTGTGCTCTCTTAATCCCCTTGAACAACCGATTCATCTCCTTATCCCTATATGTACCTTTCCTGCTATCGAAAGCTCGTCCCCTTACATGCGGCTGCAAAAACGCACCTAAGGGGAGAACTTAGCATCCGTAATAACAAATGCTTGCTGCTTTACTGCAGTTCCAAATCGAACGCCTGCACGACATCAAGCTTTGCTACCTGCACCTCGCGGAAAAACTGAAAATCAGGATGTTCTTCCATCAACTTCGTGCGTGCCTCCACTTTTAACTGCTCTTCTGTCATTGGTTCTTCTGACCCAATAACCAATTGATCTACGCGTTCTCTGTCCCTATGATCAAAATCAACAGCCTCAGTCGTAACATCCACGATATGGACATAGCGATATGGGCTGTATCCAACGTGTTTAAACGCATCATTCAGCTTCTCGTACTTCATCATCTATTGCCTTCACCTTTCTTCTCTTAACCTTGCTGTACTTTCACGTACTACTATATAATATCGGTTAATTAGTCCTATTTCACAATAGCATTATGAAACATTTTCCTCATTTTTTTATTACTCAATCTGTCAGTATTCCATTTCTCCGCGACGCAAAGACGACCATAAAGAGCAAAAACGCACCTGCTCGCAAGCAGATGCGTTAATCGCTTTAAGAGTCCCGCCCTACCTGGAGTTGGGGGGCAGAAGGACGGGCACCTTGCATGACATATACGTATTCCATATCGCATACACCACACCTGAATCTATTGTGCAGCATCTTTCATACCAATAAAAGGAGATAAATCACATCAATCTATCGTAAACCAGCTAATCCGCTAAAAAATGTACGACTGCCTTACATACCTGCTTCGCATGCTCAGACAAGGAAAATACATGATCCGAACCATCTATCCACGTGATGCCGGCTCGCCCTTCCATTGCGGCAGCTAAGCGATGCGAAATATAAGGAGGCACAGCGCCATCAGCGGTTCCATGAACGAACAAAGTCGGACACTGGATGCGAGATGCGGCAGCATACATATCGTGCTGAACAGTATCTTCCAGCAGCCCTTGACCTACGATGAAGCCGTTCATCTCCATGCGGCCTTCCTCCATCAACTGCTTAAAGCGAGGCCCAGACGCTTCCCTAGCTACAATATCAAAAATATTTGCAGCAGGACACAACCCCACCAAGCGATGCAGCTCATCTCCCAGCTGTGCTCCCGCCAGAAGCGATACCGCCCCACCCATACTGAAACCCAATAAGCTGACACGATTCGGATCGATGCCATCCATACTACGAACAGATCGGAATACTGCTAACGCATCAGCCAGTTCAGAAGACAGCGTCATTTCTTCAAACGTTCCGTCGCTCTCCCCACTTCCAGCAAAATCGAAACGAATGGCCGCCACTCCCGCTTGTGCAAGCTGTTCGCTTAGTCTGCGAAAAAATCCCCTTCCTTCCAACATATGTCCTGTAAATCCATGACACATGACGACCGCTGCAACAGGAGCGCTTGCAACCGGTAGGGTAATTAGTCCACGCAGTGTTTTGTCGTCCCGTTTCCATTCCGCTGACTGCTTGCGAATACTGAAGGTGTGCTGCTCCATCCCTAACATACGATTCTACTTCCCCCTTGAAAGTCACTATAATCGTACTATTCGCTCTTAACCGTTCATGTTCCTTTTTTAGCAGACAGGTTCATTTCGTTCTTTTTTTCTAAAGCTGAACTTTTAATCTGAGCCAACCCCGCTTGTTCTTCTACTTCTATAGCTTCATCCGCTGTCTCTAGCGGCGACTCAGCATGATTGCTGCTGGTTACTGTACATCGCCCATCTGCAATCTCCGTGAACAATCTTCTAACTTCATCCCTTTGATTTTTGGCAACAAGCACGTACGCCACATCCCCAGCCAGCAGCTGCGTGGTTCCTTTAGGCGCTATCATTTCTTCACCGCGAATAACGGCAGTGATCAAGGTATCTTCCGGCAATTTGAGCTGATGAAGATAACTATTCTCCACGCAAGCCCCTGGTTCAATCGTTTTCTTGACCAAATCCATATTCATCTTGCCGACCGATACCAGTTCAAGTGAATGTACTTGCTGTCCGCCTGGCTCCCCTGTCAGCCCAAACCGCTTCGCAAGCGGAGAAATGGTAGCGCCTTGGATAAGCGCAGATGTCAGAACAATAAAGAAAACAATATTGAAGAATAGCTGTCCATGCTCCAATCCTGCAATAAGCGGGTAAGTGGCCATGACAATCGGAACCGCGCCTTTCAAGCCAGCCCATGCGATAAGCGTCTTCTCCTTGCCCGTAAACTTGCTGTACATCAGACTGATAAACACGCCGATCGGTCTCGCCACGAACATGAGGAGTAGAGACAGCACCAAGCCTTGCCATGTAATCTCCAGCAGTTGAAAAGGGAATACGAGCAATCCCAGCATAATGAACATCATAATCTGCATCAACCACGAGAAGCCTTCATTGAATTTTACGATTGTATAGCGATACTGTAGATCGGAATTGCCTATAACTAGCGCCATTACGTATACGGCGAGGAAGCCGCTACCCTTCAGCAGCCCGACTCCACTATAAATGAGAATAGCGAATCCAATCGAAAGTACAGGATATAAGCCCGATGTATCGAGGGCAATCCGATTCAATACTTGAACAGCAATCCAGCCAGCGAGCAACCCTAATCCAAGTCCAAGCCCCATTTGCCACACAAATGAAAACAGCATTTCCCAAACCGATAAGTCCGGAATTTGAATCCATTGGATGAATGATATCGTCAAGAAGACCGCCATTGGATCATTCGTGCCTGATTCTGCTTCTAGGGTAGACGTTAATCGCTTTTTTACATTTTGACTGCCGAGAACCGCGAAGACTGCCGCAGCATCCGTTGAGCCGACAATCGCACCAATAAGCATGCCTTCCTTCCAGTCAATGCCCAAAATAAATACGGAGCACACTCCGAATATCGTAGCGGTAATTAACACGCCGATGGTCGCAAGCGACACAGATCCGCCAATTACGGGCTTGATGTCACGCCAGCTTGTCTGCATACCTCCATCGAACAATATAATGATTAGAGCCAAAATCCCGAATAACTGCGTCAGATTCGCATTATCGTAATAAATAAGGGGATTCAATGCCATACCTACAATAATAAACAATACAAGTGATGGCACATTGAATCGATTCGAGAATTTGGCACTAACCACTCCCGCCAGAAGCAAACCACCAAATAAGAAAATAATCATATCCGTCGTCCACAAATTCGCATCAGCCCTTTCCGTCGTGTAATCGCTAACAGCATCATTTTGGGCAATCAATGGGAGGATTGCATGGGTATACTGCTAATACTCTTATTATAACGTATTCCGACCGAATAAATAAGAAAAACTTATGAACAGGCTGCGAAAAATAAGACCGACAGCAAAATAATGCTGTCGGCTTCAAGACGTGATCATAAGTATCATTTATAATTGTCTGCCCTTCTTCCCGGCACAAACAACACCTTGTGCAGCAAACTCTTCAACATTTCTGTTAATCCATACGTTCAACACATGCTTGACTGTAGTGTACGGACATCTTCTTCCCTCTGATTCATTGAAAAAATCGAATAAGGAAAGTTTGTTCGGTTGTAAACGTTTGCATTTGGTGCGGTTCTTTATTCCTTGATCAAAGATCGTACAACAATGGATAAAAAGTGAATACGAATAATATGCGGCAGCCATAAGGAAATAGTTGACAGGAAGAGATGGCAGCATCTCCTTGCTCGTTCACTTACCACTTACCTATAACTTCCTGTCCGTATGAGGATTAGTTAGAAAAGCAGACCTTATAAAGCGCCTTAGCCAGAGCCATATGCCCCACAATGCTCGGATGGACTCGATCCCAAGCTAGTGCAGCCGGATAGAAATGCTTGAGCAGATTATCCATAACCTGTTGCGTATCAACAAGCACTGCTCCATGAACATTCGCCAAATCCTTCACGATCCGGCCATATTCATCCATGGTCTGACGCATGGCATCTTCTTTGTTCGGTTCTATATAAAATGGCGTCATAAGAACAATCTCGCGCACATTTGGCTTGGAGCGTTCAATAAGATGAGTGTAAGTATCGGAATACCGCTCTGACCCTACATGTTGTTCGGACATGTAGGGCATGTCGAACTGGCGCCACACATCATTAATACCGATGCAAATGACGAGAACATCGGGCTCCAGCTCTTCGACATCTGTCTCCCATCTGCTCTCTAAATCAACAACTGTATTTCCGCTAACACCCATGTTTACAATGCGAATTTCCATTTCTGGATGCTCCGTTTGAACCAATGCATCGAACAAGGATACATATCCTTTTCCATTGGCTCCGAAAAGCCCCTCTCCATATGGCCTTGCCCGTTCACAATCCGTAATGGAATCCCCAATGACAACGACCTTATCCCCATGCTGCAGCATGATGCAATAACCTCCCCACACAATATGGAAACCATCTCCAGAACATACCCCGAATAAGGAGCTTTTTTCCTCGTACATAATTCAATAGAGCGATCATTAATTCCTGCTGGCTCAGGAAACCCTTTTAGGACTTCAATAATCGCAACCCATTTAAGATAACAAGAATCGTGCTCCCCTCATGTCCGACAACGCCAAGCGGGAGTGGGATGCCGAAAATAAAGTTCGTTGCAATTAGCCCCATAATGACCACAGCAGCAAAAATAATGTTCTGCTTCACAATGGATTGCGTTCTTCTGCTTAATACGATCGCACGGCCAATGTTAGTGAGGTCGTCATTCATCAGAACAACATCGGCTGTTTCCAAGGCTGCATCACTGCCTGCTGCCCCCATGGCAATTCCGACCGACGCACTCGCAAGTGCCGGCGCATCATTGACGCCATCTCCTACCATCGCTATCTGACCGTACTGCGTCTTCAGTTCCTTAACTATGCTCAGCTTATCTTCGGGCAACAACTCTGAGAACACCAAGTCAATTCCTGCTTCTGTCGCAATGCTGTTAGCTGTCTGCTTCTGATCGCCTGTCAGCATCGCTACCTGTATTCCTTGGCGCTTCAATTGCTTCACCATTTCAATCGCTTCCGGACGAATGCGATCTTGCAGTGCAATAACTCCAACCACTCGCCGGGACTTCTCTATCACAATAACCGTCTTGCCTTGATATTGCAGCGTATCAATCTGTTCGCGGATGTCCCCATCTATTTCCTGCTCTGACTGGATATAAGCAGGCTTGCCGATTCTCCACGACTCTCCTGCCCATACAGCCTCAATGCCTTGCCCAGCATGTGCTTGAAATTGAGAAGGACGTGGCCCTAATTCAGAATCGACCACACCATCACCGCTTCGCTGCGCTTCAGCAACAATTGCCTTAGCAATCGGGTGTGTGGACAGCTTCTCCAATGCCCCTACAGCAAGCAGGAGCCCCTGTTCATTCATCGATTCATACGGAATAACATCTGTTACTTCCAGCTTTCCGCTTGTCAGCGTTCCCGTCTTGTCAAAGGCAATCACTTTCACATGTGAAATATGATCCAAGTATGCACCGCCCTTGAACAAGACACCCTTACGAGCACTATTTGAAATCGCAGATAGCGTAGCTGGCATAATCGAGGCAACTAAAGCACATGGGGATGCCACAACGAGAAAGACCATTGCCCGGTAAAAGGCCTCTGTCCATGTTTCTTGAAGCAGCAATGGCGGAAAAACTGCAAGCGCCAAGGTTGCGAGTAGAATCACCCTTGCGTAAATATGTTCGAATCTTTCAATCATTCGCTGTGACTTTGGCATTTCACTTTGCGCTTCCTGTACAAGCCGGATAATCTTTGCAAACAAAGACGATTCACTCGTTTGCGATACAGTAATATATAAAGCCCCCTGCCCATTCACTGTTCCTGCATACACGTCGTCACCCTTATTCTTATCGACTGGAATGCTTTCGCCGGTAATCGATGATTGATTCACTGCAGATTGCCCATCTTGCACCGTTCCATCTGCCGGTATACGTTCACCTGGCTTTACCAGAACGAGATCCCCGACCAGCACCTCCTCTACAGGCAGTACATACTCCACTCCGCTGCGAATGACATGTGCTTCTTCAGGCTTCAGATCCATGAGTGCGGAAATATCTTTTGAGCTGCGATTCATCGTAAAGGTTTCCAGTGCACCGCTCAATGCAAAAATAAAAATAAGGATCGCACCTTCTGACCAGTATCCGATTGAAGCTGCACCAAGTGCGGCTGCAATCATCAGCAGGTTGACATCCAAATCCTTATCACGTATTAGCGTAACAACGCCATCCTTCAGCTTTAGCCAGCCTCCACAAATATAAGACAGCACGTAGCACGCCAACACCCAATCATCCGAAACTGAACTGCCGAACATAGCCAACAGCAGGAACAGCAGACTGCCTGCTGCCGCACAAGATTCATTATGTGTATCCAGCCATTTCTTCCATGATGCTGTCATTGAGATCGTATTATTCATTTTCATTCATCCTCTCTTCAATTGAAAATGACTATCGTTGTTAACCCCCTAAAAATGCATCATGCTGCTTCCGAGAGGGAAGCAGCATGCATTGATAATGAGATTAATTTTCACTATGGTCATTTTTTTTGAATTGAGGCAACATTACTATATTTAGTATAATCTGATGAATGAAAAATGTGAATACCGATCGCAGCAAAATTAAGGGCTGTGTTGAAATTCGGAATTAGGCTTGCTAAATTTCAAGTACGCACTAGAACCCAGCTTAATTTATGCTCTTGTCGCTCGTAGTTCAATATCTCCACTTGCAGAAACAATTCGTACTATTGGCCCATCATATCCAATGCTCCCCCGATAGTGATCTCGATGTTCCGTCTCTGTTTGTACATGCGGAAGCTTCACGGATAAATCACCACTGCTGGTGATCGCTTCAATATTGATATTTGCCACTAACGAAGAAATTCGGACGTCTATATCTCCTGACGCACTTTCAATCACTGAAGGGCCAATATCACGCCCGAAAGAGCAGTCCACATCACCACTGCTCGATTTGAGCATAAGCGAACCGTTCAGTTCATCAATCTCCACCTCGCCAGATCGGCTAATGATCTCTAGATTGGAACGAATATACTCTAGCTCCATATCTCCTGAGGAAGAAGACAGTGCCCAATTAAGACCGACTCCTTCGCGGATCGAAAGATCGCCGGACATCACCTCTGCACGCAGCTCATCAGCACTAATTTGCCCGACTTCCACATCCCCCGACGACGTTTGAATCGCCATCGATTGAGTCTTGCTGCGGCGGACATCTACATCCCCTGATGATGCTACCACACTCATTTGTTCTGCTGAGCAGCCATCCAAGTGGATATCACCCGACTTGCTCGCTATCCGGACAGATTGGAATATCCCCTGCCGAATATCTGCGTCCCCAGACGACAATTCCATATCAAGCTGGCTCGACCGAACTTGCTGCATATCAATGTCGCCTGATTCCGATGTAATTTGAAGATGACCTTGATAGCTGCTTGGCACACGCACATACAGCTTGTGCTCACTATAACGGAGCTGCTGAATAGTAAGAAAGGAGAAGAAGCGCTTGGCATTGTATCTCAATCGAGCTGAAATCGTGTAGGTGTCGCCATCCAAATGATCACGAATATCGAACTTCTCCGGCTCATCCGATTCAAGGCGATAGCCAATCCGATCCCCTTCATACGACTCAATGGCAACATCCACCTCACTTGTCTGGATGCGCAACACACGTATCGATGTGGTATCATCATTCTCCTGATTGTAAGGTGATGAAGATGACCGGAATGATTGTCCAGCAGCGTAGGCTGCTACATGCAACATCCCATTGTCACTATGTGTTCTTTCAGCGCCAGCCTGTACATTTCCTTCACTCTGTCTGGTCTGAGAAGGATGTTCACGATGCTGCTCAAGAATTTCATTGGCGATGGTCTGTACGTTGCCTAATGAATTCAATATCTCTTCTTCGGACTTACCAGCCTCCATTGCCTCTTGGAAATGAGCCTCAAAGTCACTCATAATTTCCTTACGCTCAGTTGGCGGAATTTCCTCCAGTTCCCGCTCCAATCTCACAAGAAACTCTAGTTTTTGCAAGCTCATTGTGACATTACCTCCTTAATCATCTCATTTACCCCTTGGGAGAACAGACTCCATTCCTTAAGCATTTCTTGCATATAGGTCTTTCCTGTTTCGGTAAGTGTATAATACTTACGCGGCGGGCCCTCCGGCGACTCTTTCAAATATGTCTCAAAATATCCCTCTTGCGTTAATCTGCGAAGAAGCGGATACATCGTGCCCTCTGCAACCTGAAACTTCTCTGAGATGCGATGAACAAGCTCATAACCGTAGCGATCCTGCTCATAGGTAAGTACAAGCACACACAGCTCCAATACGCCCTTTTTAAATTGTACATTCATACCATCTGCACCACCCTCCCCTTTTCCCTTTCGTGGTAATTTTCTACATTGTATCACCCACTACTATGTAATGCAAGATACCTTTTTATACTCACTCTATTAAAATTAAAGCGATTTTTCTTTTCATAGAAAATTTGAAATAGGCCGCTGACTGTTGTAATTATTGAAAGCGGATTCACATAAGATGATGTAAGTTATCCCCGCGAAGTCCCAAAAATCAACATTGAAGTTATTTACAATTCCTTATCACTCACTTAACGCTATGTTTAATCTTTCCATTTACAATGGGGCTTGTGCACAGTTTCGACGAATTTCAACAAAATAAGGGTTGGTTAGCTAACAAGATGAATCATGAATGGGATCTACTGAAATCTAAATCTACTAAGGAGTGTAACTATGAAAGCAAAACGTTGGTTTGCCCTGCTTACTATCATCTCTCTACTATTTATATCCGTTATTGGATGTTCGAGCAGTTCATCATCTGGCGAAGGCCAAGCTAACGAGTCAAGCGCTGCTGCTCCTGCTGCCAAAGAAGAGGATAAGACACCTGTCAAAATTCATTATTGGCATTCTCACACTGAGGCTCAAACCGAAGGTCTTAACTACATGATCGGAGAGTTCCAAAAGCAATATCCATACATTACAGTTGAACCGGTATATCAAGGCGGATATGAAGACTTACATAAGAAGCTCCTCGCAGCTGTAGCTGCCGGCGATGTTCCTGCGGTAACGAATGTTGAGGTATCTTCTTTGCCTATCTTCTCTCACGATGGTATTTTCGAAGACTTGACGCCATATGTGGAGCGCGACCAAGTAGATACCTCCGACTTCTCGGAGGGCATGCTGAAGGCATATGCGTATGAAGGCCGTCAATTCGGCTTCCCGCTTATCGTAAGTACGAGTGTCATGATCTATAACAAAACATTGCTAGATAAGCTCGGTGCTCAGCCTCCGCAAACATGGACCGAGATCGAAGACTACAATAAGAAAGTTACAGAGAAGAAAGATGGAAAGACAGTTCGCTATGCGCTTTCCGTTCCGGGCTGGGATAACTGGTACTACGATCCTTGGATGATTAACGGCGGCGGTTCCGTTCTGAACGCTGACATGTCCAAGGCTGCAATTGATACACCGGAGAGCTTGCGCTACATCGAGAACTTCAATCGCTGGGTAGATGAGGGCAACATGCACATCGGCTACGGCAAAGGTGCTTCCGGCACAATGCGGCAAATGTTCCTCGAGGGCAAAATCGGTATGATTGAGCACACTTCCGCTATGATCAAGACGTATGTAGAAAATGCGAAGTTTGAAGTGGGCGTATCCTTCGTGCCTGGCGACAAAACACGCATCTCCAACATCGGCGGTGCCGGTATCGTCATGATGAAAGGCGCAAAGGACAACCAAAAAGAAGCAGCTTGGAAGTTCATTCAATTCATGACGGGCAAAGAAAACAACTTGAAGTGGGCAGAAAAAGTAGGCTATCTCCCTACTCACAAGTCAGTTATTGATACAGAAGAAGGCAAAGCGTACATGCAGCGTTGGCCGCAATACAAAGCCGTGCTTGACAACTTCGACCAAGTACAAGCGCGCATGCAGCATCCGTTGTACCCTGAGTTCAGCAACTTCTACATCGAAGCAATGGGCAAAATGGTCCTTGAAAAAGGAGACCCTGTGAAACTGATGAAGGAAGCCGCTGAGCAAATCAACAAAGTACTCGAAGATAGCAACTAACGTAATGCGCGTGTTGCACATTGCACATCTGTGGTCAAGCAAGGTCGTATCCCCTATCTGCCATATGGGAACAGGGCATGCGGCTTTGACTTGGCCTTTCTTTATCATGGTTCCAAAGGAGAGGGCGATTTAACAAATGAATAGTAACTCCGGAATTACGACTGATACGCCGGCAGAAGCTGTAAAGTACAAGAAACCTTGGTCATGGTACCGCTTTTCCGAGAAGTTAAAGGATTTCAGCTTCGCGCTGCCGGCTCTGCTGTTCCTGCTTATTTTTACCTATGTACCACTTGTATTCTCGATCTATATCAGTACGACGAACTGGAACATGTCGCGTCCAGTGATGAAATTTATCGGGGCGGATAACTATACGAAGCTGTTATCCAGTGAAGACTTTTGGAAGGTTCTTACGATTACGTTCAAGTATACGATTTTCGACGTATTCTTTACGATTGTCATCGGACTTCTACTGGCACTTCTATTTAACTCGAAATCGAAGATTTACAATTTCATGCGCGCGATCATCTTTATGCCCTATTACATTTCCATGGTCGTTGCAGCCATGATCTTCTTATGGATATTTAACGGTGAATACGGCCTTGCCAACTACCTATTGGAATTGGCAGGATTCGATAAGATCAATTGGATGACGAATCCGGACACAGCGCTTGGCGCACTAATTACGGTGTCCCTATGGAAAGGCGTCGGCTTTGCAATGCTGCTCTTCATCGCTGGCTTACGCAGCATTCCTGTTGAGTACTATGAGGCATCCAGCATCGACGGTGCTTCTCGTTGGAACCAATTCCGCAACATCACGATTCCATTACTGTCACCGATGACACTGTTCCTAGTTATTACGAACTTCATCGGATCGATGCAGGTCTTCCAATCGATCAATATTATGACGAACGGCGGACCGTTGAACGCAACGAAGGCAATGGTGTTCTGGATTTATCAGATGGCATTCTCCGAGTTCCGGACAGGC
The DNA here is from genome assembly GCF_050474385.1 of Paenibacillus sp. B1-35. Lineage (NCBI taxonomy): Bacteria > Bacillati > Bacillota > Bacilli > Caryophanales > Paenibacillaceae > Paenibacillus > Paenibacillus sp. B1-35. The sequence goes on along the minus strand of NZ_JBCHVJ010000003.1, from coordinate 412,381 downwards.
CGCGCCTCGGCTCTCGTCGTTATTTTCTTCATCATTATTATCGCCTTAACTGTGATCCAGTTATGGATTTCGAAAAAAAGAGTTCATTACGAAGGGTAGGCTTAGCGGATGTCTAAAACATTATTCTCAACCATCCGGTTGGCAGCAGCCATCCTTATTACGATTGTGATGTTCTTTCCAACGTATTGGCTAGTTGTCACTTCATTGAAAACACCGTTTGAACTGCGGCTCGCGATTCCGTCCTTCTGGCCTGAATCGTTCCGCTTCCAGAACTATATTGATGCATTTCAAGCTTCACCATTTGGCCGTTACTTTTTCAATACTGCCGTTCAGACACTGGGCATTATGATCCTCCAAATCAACGTGGCAATCTGGGCTGCCTTTGCCTTCGCGAAAGGGAACTTCTGGGGCCGTGACAAATGGTTCATTCTTGTCCTTGCTGCCCTGATTGTTCCGGAACAGGTAACATTCGTGCCTGTGTATGTGATGATGTCCAAGATTGGCTGGCTGAATACATTTCTGGCCTTAATTGTGCCGCATGGAGCTTCCGCCTATGGTATCTTCCTGCTTCGTCAGGCATTCAAGTCACTAAACAATGATGTACTGGAAGCTGCCCGTGTTGATGGTGCCGGCCGATTCCATCAATTGTATCGAATACTCGTTCCGATGGCGATGCCGACGATTGCAACCTTAATTGTCTTAACATTCATCGGAAGCTGGAACTCGTACTTCTGGCCACTTATTATGACGAACTCGGACAGCATGCGCGTATTGACGGTAGCGGTTGCGATGATGCGCGATGCAGTAGCAGGCGACGAGGCCCTTACGTTCCACATGCTCAGCGCCGCAAGCGTAATGGTCATCCTGCCGATCGTTATTGTATTTACTTTTGCACAGAAGCACATTGTCTCTGCTCTCGCGAATTCTACCTTTAAATAATCGTTCAAGTAGGTGTACAGCCAACCTATAGGCTTTCCCATATTCATATACTTCAAGGAGGCTAAGTAATGAAATCTTACTCTACTTCTTCACGTTATCGAAAAGGTGTTCAAGCACTGCTGCTTTCCTCGATTCTGTTGTCATCTGCCGTTGCCTGTGCCAATAGTGAAGAAGAGCCGGCAGGCGCGAATCTTGCTGCTGCACCCGTCATGCAAATATCCAACACCAATCCGAGTGCAGCAGAGGCTGCTGGCAAGCTGACGCAACAAGAGGTGAACCCGAAGCTGCGCATCGATAAAAAAGAGTTCAAACCGCTGCTCAGCATGGCAAAGGATGGCCCTATTATTCCAGGCTTGCACGAGCTTGTTATTCCGCAGGGGCTTGCCTACTCTGCTGAACAAGGATGGCTTGTGATGTCAGGATATCGCGACAAAGGCGTCAGCGTCATTGCCATTATGGATTCAAAAACTGGCCAACTGCTGAAGTCTCTCGAACTGTATGACGCAGTCGGAGATCCGTATACAGGTCATGCTGGCGGTGTTGCCATTTCAAATGGCTATGTATTTATTGCTTCTGGCAGCAAGGCAAGATACGTATCCATTGATAAAATCAAGCAGACCGATGATGGCGGGCAGCTTATTTTCGAGGGTCAATTTAAGGTGAACACAAATGCTTCCTTCATCGCATTCGAGGATGGAAAGCTATGGGTTGGCGAATTCGCTTATGGCACAAGTTATCCAACCGATGCGTCGCACTATATAACGAACCGCGATGGCGACGAATATCGCGCTTGGATCGAAGGATTTACGGTAGATACGAAGACAGGGCTTCCTGCACAATTGAAGAAATCTGGCGATAAGCTGGTTCCAGAGCAGCTCCTCTCGATTCCGAATCGAATTCAAGGTGTATCGTTCTGGAACGGCCATTGGGTATTAAGCGATTCTTATGGGCGTAACACCAACAGCACGATGCTATTCTTTAATGACCCTCGCAGGCAAGCACCTCACGCAAAAGTCACGCTTAACAACAAGGAAATCCCACTTTGGTTCCTTGATAAAGCAGAGCTCAAACTGAAACTTGACGGTCCGCCAATGGCTGAAGAGGTGGTAATCGTTGAAGATTCACTCTATATCAACTATGAATCCGCCTCTGACGGGATTGCGATGACCGGAAGCTATGCGATGGATCGCATGCACATCCTCGATATGAAGCAAATCGAACAAATGTGGGGCAAAAAGTAATGATGTCCTGAAGGGCCGTCAAGTGACGGCTCTTTTTTTTTGCTTTATAATGGGTACAAATAGATGAACACAATGGAATAGGAGACGTATGGTGATGAATGAACAGAAGTGGCATGACTTGCAGAATAAAGTAACCGCGCATATAGAAGGGAATCCTGATAGTTGCTCCCAATTGCTGCAAGAGCTGTTTGATGAGATGAAAGAACTTCGCGCTGAAAATGACCGATTGCGCAAAGCACTAAATACCGCTAGAAAGCAAAACGGAAACTACAACCATATGTCCACCAAATTAAAGGATGCGTTGTACGAATAAAAGTCGTGTCAGATGGATAATTTACGCACTTCCTCCGAACCCTATATTCATACTTAATTCGATGAATATTGGTTCAGGAGGTTCTATCATGATTACACGTCTAGTTCTGCTTGGATTATGTACCATGCTAAGCGTATACGTATCGGGCTGCAGCACGGCAAGCACGTCCCCTCAACCCCCTACAGCGAAAAAATCGCATGAAGGATATTCGATTCAACAACGACAAGTGCACGTCGCAACGAAGGAAGCCCCTTCCTTCGTTGATGGCAATGAAAGCGATGTCCGCAAGCCTAAGCCGCTTACTCTATCTGAGCTGCGTCGAAAATACCGTTCCCATTTCATCATGCAAGGCCCATCTGACCAAAGAAGGGTTGCACTGACGTTCGATGATGTTCCGGACAATCACTTTACCCCACAGGTTCTCGATGTGCTGCGACAGTATGGTGTTAAGGCGACGTTCTTCGTGGTTGGCAATCGTGCCGAGAAATATCCTGACATCTTGAAACGCATATTGGATGAAGGACACATTATCGGCAACCACTGCTATGATCACGCCAACCTGCCTAATCTGTCAGATGAAGCCTTTCACAACGAGATAAATCGAACACAGGATATTCTGCGAGCCGCAACTGGTCATACCGTTACCTTCATCCGACCTCCTTACGGCAATATAAACGAGGAGCAAATCAAATGGCTAGCCTCTCAAGGCATGCTGATCGTGAATTGGAATGTCGATTCTTTGGATTGGAAAGGACTTACCGCCGAACAGATTGAAGCAAATATTATGTCCCACCTTACCCCAGGCGCTATCGTGCTTCAGCATGCTGCTGGCGGCAAGGATCATGACTTGAGCGGAACCATCAAGGCACTGCCGCGCATCATTGAGGAACTGAATCGTCAAGCCATCGAAATGGTGACGCTGGACAAGCTGTTGGATAAACCAGCATATCGGAAATAATCCCCTTAAAAAATCGTACAAACTAAGGACGGCTGATGGTGCGAAAAATCACAATCGGTGATCATTTGTTTGAAGCGCCATATGCCCTACGCCCAACACTGAAGAAGACAGAACTAAATTTAAGTGGTTCCAATACGGAGTTCAGAAATGAAACAAGAGCCGTAGGAATTTTTCCTTAACGGCTCTTGGAGGCGTCCAGAAAACACAAATGGACTTTTAACTCAATCGAATAATGGTTAACGCCGCACCAGCAGCATTGTTAATAAGCGTAGCTGACCCCAAAAGTCCGTACAATTGTAGGGATATTGTCGTATTGGCCGCCAATGTAAGAATAACGTCATTGTTAAATGCAGATGACGTCAGAACGGGAGCTATCGATGATGCTACATTCGCTGTGCCATTGATCAGCAATCGAGAGCCTAGCAACAATCCCGCCGTTAAATTGATCTGGTATGTGATATAGTATCTTCCCGCTGTTGATACGGTAAAGGTATCGTTTGAACCGTTTACGGTTATTCCTGACCCGATGTTTTGAGCGCTAGGAAGTGGAACGAGTGTACCTGTTAATACGACCGCAATGGTTGCTCCGGTTGTATTTGCAGCATATGAGGATGTCGCAGTAATACTCGTTCCAGTGGCCCCAGTAATGCCAGTATCGCCCGTAGCACCTGTCACTCCAGTTACTCCGGTAGCCCCTGTAGCGCCGGTAGAACCAGTGGTTCCAGTGTCACCAGTTACTCCAGTTGGGCCTGTCGCTCCCGTAGCTCCTGTCATGCCTGTCGTTCCAGTGATCCCAGTTGCTCCAGTAACTCCAGTAGCACCTGTTCCCCCCTTTGGGTATACAGGTACAATGATGCCAGATATTTTTGCAAGCCAAGAAGAAAAAGAATGAGAGTTTAAATTATTGTTCATAACCAAACCCCTTTTTTAGACGCCATCAACTTACCATCATGTAAAAATATATTCTATTAGTTCATATACTCATAATATTGAAACTTCTTTCAAAATGATTTGGCTATATCCTAAACAAATAGATTTAGACTGATGGGGGTTTTCACGAGAAATATGACTATGAGTTTACCGATATAAAAAACAAGAGCCGTGAGGATTCTTTCCTCTACGGCTCTTATTTATGAACCTAGTTATGTTTTTCAAAAATCAAGTTGTAATATTGTGAAGAACTATAATCATTGTATCCGTGCGATTGTACTCTAATATACATCTTATACCCAGCCTCAAGATGTGATGATAAACCATCCGTCCCCCCTGTGCCTGTATCGTACACATTTTTTACTTGTACAATCTGTCCACGTCCATCTTGAATAATAAGCTGTAAATCATAATTAAGTCCGGGAGGTGATTTCAAAATTACGGCGTAACTTAAATAGTCACCGTGAGTATTGTCCACCAAATAAAAATCATTGTCATTAAAACTTTCGATCGGTTGTGTTGCAGATGCGGCACTCGTACCAGGCCTCCACAGCAAATCTGCGTCTGCGATAGTATCTGCAAAACCATGTTTTGCAAAGACTGAAGGAGAAGCTACTACCATCAAGGCTGTCACTAGAAACGCAATAAACATTTTTCTCGCTTTCATAGTATCACTTTCCTTTCTTGGTATGTATAGAGGCATTTGCCTCTATACCAATATATTACATTGAGAGGTTATATTTGTAAACTATATATTTTTAATGGAAACCTTTTATCCGAAACGATTGGTATCTTTGCTACTTTTTTTGGCTTTGTCATTATATCCTCCAAATAAAGAAGAGAGAGCGATATGTGCCCTCTCTCATTTGTTATTACTTATTTTTTCTATGTTCGCCCTGTTATCGAAAAAAGAAGCTAAGATTCAGATTATGATTCTTTTTCTCATGCCATCTAATTCCCTCTATTCTATATAACTCCGTTGAGTCTGTTCCCATTTTGTCCCCATGGGGACAGATTACTTTTGAAGCCCAATTGGAATCAACCTTTATGGAAGGATAAGGGATTATGATGTCGAATACATGCATATATCATAACTAGGGGTGAACAGTGTATCGCTATGTTATTAAGAATGTTGGGTATTGGCGTTATTCTGTGTTGCATATTAATAGGGTATGAAGCAGGGAGTGTTTTCGAAAAGCTCGGTGGAAGGTTCGAATTTATACCAGCTTTGGTATGGTGGGTTAGTGGAGCTGCGTCAGCAGTTTTATTTTTTGCAATAGGGACGGTATTGGAGCAACAGGAAGAAATGCAGACAGCACTACAACAAATTACAGAAGAGGAAATGTGAAGTGAAACAGAACCTGCGGCATCTACTTAGGAGTAGTTTTTATTTCTTAGGTTTTTATAGTTTGAAAATTTTGACCGATGAAAGTCTTATCTAATAGGGTGGCTTCGTATTTATACGGAGTCATTTTTTAATATTTTCTGGGTTGGATAATTTTGTGAACTTTGTTAATATAACGTTATCTGAAAGATACGCAAATCTTATATGTGAGGGTGATTCGTTTGAAGCAAGGAATTATTGTGTTGATGAACGGAACTTCTAGTTCAGGAAAGACTAGTATTTCTATTGAACTGTTAAATCAGAAAGAGATTCTTTTTCATCATTTATCAATAGATGATTTTGTCAAGGATTTTTTTAATAATAAATTTTCAGATATTGAACCTACAAGAGAAGTAGATGAGCAAGTTATCGCACAAATAATGTCTGATCCCTTAACCTCAATGTACTATTCGACAATTAAATTGTTTTCAGAAATGGGATTGAATGTAATAGTAGATACTGTAATCGACAATGACAAGTCGTTTAATGAATGTCTTGATCTATTTTTCGATCAGCCTACATTATTTATAGGTGTAATATGCTCGAAAGAAGAGCTCATAAGAAGAGAGCAAACAAGAGGAGATAAAAAAATTGGACTAGCAGCTTCACAGTTCAGCAAAGTATATTGCATAGATGAATATGACCTCGAAGTAAATACTGAAGAGATGAATCCAATAGAATGTGCCGAAAAGATATTAAGTTTTATTAAGTCCAATCAGGAATACTCGGTATTTAAGAAATTAAGTAAAAGAAATGTTAGTGTTTCCTAGATGCCGTATCCATTAGATAACACCCATATTCAAGCCTTGGGGCTATCGCCCCTCGGCCTGCCCGAGGGATTTCGGAATTAAGCAACGGGACACGTTAGTTCAATGCAACAGCGACAGTCTAGGACTTTATTTTCTCGTCCTAAGCTGTCGCTGTTCCAATTTCTCAGGTCAGTCTAAAACTTATTTTATGGAGTCTGGTGGTATACAATTCTAAAGTCGCATGGAATAAGACACGTAGTCAAATACTTTATTTTCCTAGTCTAAATCTTTATTTTCTTCTGACACTCGAATCTGAAACGTAAAAAATATAAGATCGTAGCGGTATGTGATTAGCCGCATTTCTTCTTAGACAAACAAAAAAACCCTTATATGTATCAAGGGTTTGTAGCTCTTAGATTATGGTGCGGTAGAGAGGACTCGAACCTCCACGGGCGTACGCCCACTACCCCCTCAAGATAGCGTGTCTGCCATTCCACCACTACCGCACGTATTTTGGGAAGGATGTCTACCGACATCTCAACCGAGGAATAAAACTGGTGAGCCATGAAGGACTCGAACCTTCGACACCCTGATTAAAAGTCAGGTGCTCTACCAACTGAGCTAATGGCTCATGGTGCAAGAACATTGCTGTTCGCCATGTCACTCCAACAAGATTGAAGTGGTGACCCGTAGGGGATTCGAACCCCTGTTACCTCCGTGAAAGGGAGGTGTCTTAACCCCTTGACCAACGGGCCATATCGTTATTGTTTCTTACTTTTTTCTCATCACCTCTCGGCGACAATTAAGAGTATATCAAACGATACGACCGTTGACAAGCCTTTTTTCAAAAAAATTTTATTACCACATTTAGGTATGATTTTTGCTGGGTTTTGCAGCTTATTTCTAAGAGCAAAAGGGAAGCTGGTCACCCTTTTACTGTTCCCATTTTTTTAAAGTAAATATGACAAAAACAAGGTAGCTGTTCCGAAATATACAGTCAGTGAAAAGATATCATTCAATGTTGTAATAAGCGGCCCTGACGCCACAGCTGGATCCAACTTCAGTCGGTACAACAAGATAGGAATGACGGTTCCCGCCATTGTACCGATAATGACCGTCAGAAATAATGAGCAGCCCACAACAAGTCCAAGCGATAAGCTTCCCTGCCATATCCCCGCTACTAGCGCAACAGCCGAACCACAGACGGTTCCAATAATAAGACCAACAAACAGCTCACGCCACAACAGCCTCGTAACTGTCCCCTTATCTAAATGCTCGGAGGCAAGTCCCCGAATTACGACCGCCAGCGATTGAGTTCCCGTATTCCCTGTCATCCCCGCAATCATCGGCATAAAGAAAGTCAATGCGACAACCTTCTGCAGTGTCCCTTCAAACCAACTAATAATGCTTCCTGACACAAGACCCAGAAACAGTAGCATGATAAGCCAGGGAAGCCGACGCCTGGCCGCAGTGAGTGGATTCGTGCGGAAATCGATCGTCTTATCGGTCGCGGACAACTTATTAATATCTTCATGCGCTTCTTCACGCAAAACATCAATGACGTCATCAACGGTTACAATCCCGAGCAACTTATCATCCGGATCTACAACAGGCATCGACAAGAAGTCATATTGCTCGAAAAGTCTCGCCACTTCTTCCTGATCCGTATCCACGGTGACAGAGATAACCTTCTCATTCATAAGCGATTGAATCGTGTCTGTCTCAGGCGCCAGTACCAGCTCGCGATAGGTCAGCGTGCCGACAAGCTGTTTTTGCTCATTAACCACATATAGATAGTGGACGTTCTTTGTCATCTCCGCGAACGCTTTTACCTTTTCGACCGCTTCACGCACTGTATAACGCTCATAGAACCAAACATAGCGGTTCGTCATCAAACCGCCGGCTGTTTCCGGCTCATAGGTCATCAGACGGCGTACAGTGTCGCTCTCCTCACGCTCCATAAGCGACAACAGGAATTCCTGCTCTTCTACACTTACCGCAGCCATCATGTCCGCCAAGTCGTCATTGTCCATCCGGTTCAATACATCTGCCGCACGCTGACGGCCGAGCATCTGGAACGCTTCCAATTGAAGCTCCGGAGTCAATTCACGAATCATCTCGGTTAGCTGGCCGACATCAAGTGCCTCAAGCAGCCGCGAGCGCTGTGACAAATCCACATGGCGATAGACAACCGCCAAGTCATACGGGTGCCAATAACGCAGCGCATATTTCACTTCATCAACAGATCCTTGCAAAATGCGTGCTGCTTCATCTATGATCTCATCAATATCATACGATGCAGAATCCTTCTCTTTTCCCGAATCAGGCTTCATATTTTTCTTTTCATCCCAAGCTTGTTTATTACGTTTGTTACCCATTCGTTTGTTTGCCATTACCTCACCCCCCACAACCTCAAGCCGTATATGGTGTTATTCGATCGGATGCACCTCATCCGCTATTAACTACAATAAACGCTCCGCTCATCGACCGAAACATGATTGGTTCATCTGCGCACTCCCATAGCCTTAATAGTGTATGAAAAAAAGCAAGGAATAAACGTGAATATTCACGTTTATTCCTTGCCTTTATACATATCAATTCAACGATTCAATTTAGGTTTAGGTATTATAAAACAAAAAAATCCCTTACGGGATCTTGTCTGTACCATTATGGCGGAGAGAGAGGGATTCGAACCCTCGCGGCTGTTACACCCTAACGCTTTAGCAAAGCGCCCCCTTCGGCCTCTTGGGTACCTCTCCAGAAATGGCTCCCCGAACAGGACTCGAACCTGTGACAACTCGATTAACAGTCGAGTGCTCTACCAACTGAGCTATCAGGGAATGACATGTATTAATTTATCATGAATTCAGTAACCTGTCAACACATAATAAAAAAAATTATAGCATCTATATCTTAAATTAAGGATTTACACTCCGTACATTTGAATCAAACCAGCGAGATAAGGCTACGATTAAAGCGCCCATTCGCTCTTCCTCTGGAACTAACATACGTGTTATCCCCTCATCTGCTGCCGCTGCTGCTGTCACTTTGCCCACCATAGCCAGCAAGGTCCGCTCTTGAAACACTTGGCGGAGCTTATCAGCGATCCCCGCTTCCTTCGCATAGGCGAACAGGAAACGAATTTGAGGAGCACTCGTGATAGCAACTGCATCAATCCGACCCTCCAGCAGCTCCGAGGCGAACTGCTTCAACACCGCTTCATCCGGCGGAATATGACGGTAAGGCATCAATTCTATGGGTTGTGCGCCCGCATGATGTAGAAATTCATTAAGCAGAGGTGCAGGATCGCCATGAAGCTGCAGTGCAACGCATGAATCATGCCATTGCTCTACTCCATGTGCAGTCATCGCTCGTACCAACCCGACCGTAGATCCGTCATCGTCGCGCACGTCAGGCACGATCCCAAGCCGCTTCAGTGCATTAACGGTCTTATAACCGCGGGCAGCATGCTGAATTTGCCTCATTTTAGCTAGAAATGCCTCTTCCTTCTTGGCTTCACGCGCAGCCTCCAGCAGCTTATCAAGCCCCATGCCGGTCGTCCAGATTGCCCATTGTATTGGAGACTCCAGCAGCTTATCCACTTCAGCAGCTAAATGCTCAAACTGTTCGAATATCGTCCCCTGCGTCGGTCGAACGAGCGGCGTTCCTCCTTGCTTGACAACAAGCAAAGACATTTCCTCCGCTTTGCGTGGTCCTGTAAGTGCAATTACTTTTCCCTCACATTTCGGCACGGCAATACCTCCTCAGAATCTGAATCTGTATTATGAATCCACAAGTCATTCAACCTTCCGATCGCATTATAGGTCTATATACCTCGATTACCGCTTCTTCGCTTGTTCCGTGAGAGGCTGCAGCCTCAGCTTGCCATGACATCGACCACATACATACTTGCGAATATCAACCTTCCGCTTGCGCATATAAGCCTGTCCACACTGCACACATTCCAGTCGGTATCGATAAGGGGCTTGACGCCTGCGTTCAACATCCGGAAGCGATTTGCAAAATCTTGAGCCACCTACCGCTTGCAGCAGTTGGCGAAAGTCTGCATCCCGGTGCTTGTACCCTTTCCCTTCAATATGCAAATGATAGTGGCACAACTCATGCTTAATAATACGTTCTACCTCATCTGTGCCATTTTGCTCCAGCTGCTTTGGATTAATCTCAATATCGTGCGTACGCAGCAAGTAACGGCCTCCTGTTGATTTCAAGCGCGAATTGTAACGCGCCTTATGCCGAAAGGGTTTCCCAAAATCACGAAGCGATATGAGTTCAACCCATGCTTGCAGCTTCTCATCTGTCATCTCCATTCTCCCTTTCAGCTTGCCGATCATCTGTATCGTTCCTAAGCTAGCTAAAATCTATAATTTGCTTCGGGGTATGCCTACATTGTATCGAGAATGGAGGTGCTCCACAACAAGAAGACCGAAGCATGACATCCTAGGTGCAAATTGCGGACCTGCACCAAACGTGGCCTTCGCCCATAAGATAGCGTTACAACGACGAATCTCTCGTCCCGGTCGAAGGAGGGATACTCATGCCGCAATGGTTATGCAACCAGTTAATGCGCGCCTTCAATAAGAAGGATCGCCGTCAAATTAAACTGTTGAATGAGTGTTGGTTTTTTTACCGTTCGAAGCCGCGTACGCATATGTAGATGGCTCCGTTCTTTACGTAACTTGCCGAAACAGAAAGCCAAGCCCTAAACCTACCATCGCCTATATGCAAAAACCCCCGATCGAGTACAAAACGACGTCTGCTTGCAAAAGCTGATACTGTCCTATTTCTCTCATCGGGGGCTAATCATCATGTTGTTACCAATATATACTTCATTGCAATGCTGTGATGTCTGTCTGTTTATTGCTGCGGCCCCTTCATCGTAAGACCGACACGGCCCTTCTTCGTGTCCACTTGAAGTACCCATACTGTAACGTTGTCGCCAACAGACACAACATCCAGCGGATGCTTTACATAGCGGTCGCTAAGCTGTGAAATATGTACAAGCCCATCATTTTTGATGCCGATATCGACGAACGCGCCAAAATCAATGACATTGCGAACCGTTCCCTTCAACTCCATCCCCGGCTTCAAATCCTCGATTTGCAGCACGTCTGTGCGGAATATAGGAGGCGCCAGCTCCTCGCGCGGATCGCGTCCTGGCCGCAATAAGCTGTCAATAATATCTTTCAAGGTAGGGATACCAACCTCCAGCTTCTCCGCCAGTTCTTCTACATTCGCCCCACTTAGCGCTTGAGAAAGCGCAGGCGTGCCAATGTCTTCTGCTCGGAGCCCGGTAAGCGCGAACAGACGATCGACTACACCATACGACTCGGGGTGAATCGGCGTCCTATCAAGCGGAAGATCGCCATCCGGAATACGTAGAAATCCTACACATTGCTCAAATGCCTTCGGCCCCAAGCGCGGCACTTTCTGCAACTGCTTGCGAACCGTGAACTTCCCGTTCTCTTCCCGATACTTCACAATATTCTTAGCCAGTGTCGCATTAATGCCAGATACATAAGACAGCAGGGACGGTGAAGCTGTATTTACATCGACACCGACATGGTTAACCGCCGATTCCACGACTGCCCCCAAGCTTTCTTCAAGCCGCTTAGGCGCTACATCATGTTGATATTGGCCTACACCAATCGCTTTAGGCTCAATCTTAACGAGTTCTGCAAGCGGATCCTGCATGCGGCGAGCAATGGAGACAGCGCTTCGCTCCGCAACATCCAGCGCCGGGAATTCTTCCTGAGCCAGCTTAGAGGCTGAGTACACACTCGCACCAGCTTCATTGACGATAACATATTGTATCCCCGCTCCTCCGCCTGGACGAGACTTCATCCAATTCGCGACAAATTGCTCGGTTTCACGAGACGCGGTTCCGTTTCCAATCACGACTAGCTCTACCCCGTATTTGTCTGCAAGTCGGCTGAATATCTGTTCAGCTTCGGCTGTCTTGTGGTGAGGGGCAGTTGGATAAGTCACAGCCACCTCCAGTAGCTTGCCGGTATCATCCACGACACACAGCTTGCATCCTGTCCGGAAGGCGGGATCAACACCCAAAACAGTCTTTCCCTTCACTGGAGGCTGCAGCAGCAGGCTTCGCAAGTTCTGTGCAAACACTTGAATTGCTTGCTCCTCCGCTTTATCAGTCAACTCATTACGAACATCACGCTCAATTGACGGTGCAATAAGACGCTTATATGCATCCTCAATTGTCGTCTTCAACAACGAGGTCACGACAGAGTCCCGCTGTATGACTTTCCGCTCCATAAAAGCCAATACCTGCTCCACAGGCACATCTAATGACACTTTCAATATATCTTCGCGCTCACCGCGATTAATGGCCAATATCCGATGTGAAGGCAGCTTCCGAACCGGCTCTGTATAGTCATAGTACATCTCGTATACCGATTCCTGATCCTTATCCTTCGCTTCCGTACGAACCACGCCTTGGTCAAATGTGAATTTGCGCACCCAAACTCTTACATTGGGTTCATCACCAATCATTTCCGCAATGATATCAAGTGCGCCTTGAACTGCATCCTCCGGTGTCGGAACACCGGCTTCTTCATTCACATAAGCTGCTGCTTCAGCTAACGCACTGCCCTGCTTCGGAAATGTCATAATCCAGCTCGCTAGTGGCTCCAATCCTCGTTCCTTCGCTACACTCGCCCGCGTCTTCCGCTTCTGGCGGTATGGACGGTATAAGTCTTCGACCTCTTGCAGCTTAGAAGCACTGACAACCGCTTGCTGTAGGTCAGCCGATAGCTTGCCCTGCTCTGCAATAAGCCGCAGCACCTCACGCTTGCGATCCTCCAGCCCACGGACATATCCAAGCCGCTCTTCGAGCGAGCGAAGCTGATTTTCATCCAGTTCACCTGTCATTTCCTTACGGTAGCGGGCGATGAACGGAATCGTATTGCCTTCATCAAGCAAACTAATCGTAGCGTCTACCTGTTTCGGGCTAAGCGCTAATTCTTGAACCAATTGCTTGCGCAGCCGCTTCGGCTGTTCCGCAGCCATCTGTTCAAGCAAGGGTTCCAATGCAGTAATATCGATAACGGTATCTTGTCCTGTCATTCGTTACATCCTCTCTGCAATCTGAATCTGCCCTTAATCTCTTGCAAGACACATCCAGATATATATGTATCGCCGGAATGGAACTCGTCCTACATTCCTGTTCTCGAGTGTGTTTGTTCATTCTGCTTCTTCTATTGTCGCAAAAATGAGCCCTATTTTCCAGAGCAAAGCTTGCATCGGCCAATTCCCCCGTTCCGCTGCACAAGTTCACTTTTCACCATATCCTCCAGTTAGAATATCTTCTTATTAGGATATCTTCCAAGCAAAGCAAAAAAGAACGAGGTAATCCCCGTCCTTCACTCATTCCGACTATAGATGTTAGAAATCAATCAAGCCTACACTAATCTGCAACCCTTCATCAACCTTGCGCATCGTTTCCTCATCTAAGTGCGTTATCTTATCTGTCAAACGCTGCTTATCGATCGTACGAATCTGTTCCAGCAATATGACCGAATCACGATCAAAGCCGTGGGTTTCCGCATCAATCTCGACATGGGTCGGCAATTTCGCCTTCTGGATCTGGGCTGTAATCGCCGCAACGATCACCGTTGGACTAAATCGGTTGCCAATATCGTTCTGTATGACGAGGACAGGTCGAACTCCTCCCTGTTCCGATCCAACGACGGGCGATAAATCCGCAAAAAAAACGTCGCCGCGCTTCACAATCAATGTTTACACCCCGCTAACCAAACGGCCGAGAGTGCCATCCGCATCTTCTTCCGCATAAAAAGCCTCCGATGCCATTGTGAGATTGATTTTAGCCATTTCCATATAACCGCGCTGCATCGATTCACGAATGTGCCGCTTCTTGCGTTCGTTTAAATATAATTTCATCGCTTGTCGGATGAACTCGCTCCGATTGGATTTCTCCATAGCGACGATGCCGTCCACTTCTTGTAATAATTGGTCGGGCAAGCTGATCATGATCCGTTTGGTGTTCTGAATATTAGCCACCTGTCCTCGCACCCCCAAAACCTTTCCTGCCTAGTTACCATTATGTCGATTCCGTAGAAAATTTATACAAAAGAATATATATGCCCAATGCAGACGAAGTATGTTGCAGCCTGCAACATGTTCATCTCTATAATCATCCACAGAGAGCCTCTCCATTTCATTCGCCCTTGATACACCAAAATCCTTCAAGTTCCGCAAAAAGTTTCGCGGTAAATGGTTCCATATGCCGAATCATTGGATATACAGCTCTGCAATCGGCTGTATCTATCCGATAAGGAGCGGATTCGACACCTTCACAACCTGACCATTTTCAATATATACGCGCGGTACACGATGTGCAATCATGCATGTCACCTCATAGTGTATCGTGCCAAACCATTCCGCTACCTCATCTGCTGATATACAGCCTTCACCCTGACGGCCAATAAGCACAACTTCCTCGCCGGCTTCAATTGTAGATGCCTCTTGACCTAAAGACAGCAAGGACAGCATGCATTGATCCATGCAAATATTGCCCACAACAGGAACTCGCTGCCCACGAATCAGCATCAAGGCTTTGCGCTGCAGCAAGCGTGAATAACCATCCGCGTAGCCGACTGGCATCGTTGCAATCCATTCCCCTTGCTTCGTCCAGTAATTCACTCCATAGCTGATTCCCTCTTTCTCAGGGACTTCTTTGCAGTGGCTGACAGCACTTTTCAAGCTAAGCACCGGCTCCAGTGCAATATACTTCTGATTCACCTCAGCGGATGGGTACAGACCGTACATACTAATACCTACACGCACCATATTGTCGCCCCAATTCGGCATATCAATGGTGGCTGCACTGTTGCTAGAATGAATGATCGGAACTGGAATTTCGTGTTCCTTCAATAAATTAATAACCAAGGCAAAACGATCGCGCTGTACTTGCGCATACGACTTATCTGCCTCATCCGCTGTCGCGAAGTGAGTAAATACCCCTTCTACCTCGACACCATGAATCGCTCTCAGCCGATTTATCACTTGGACAACATCCTCTGGATTGCGAATGCCTAAGCGACCCATGCCGGAGTCGACCTTGACGTGAACCTTCAATTTACGGTCATCATATTTCACCGACCATGTTGCTGCATGCTGCTCCAGCATTTGGATACATTCTTCGGAGAATATATTCAAGCTTATACCATACCTGAATGCCGCTTCGATTGCTTCGGGCGGCGTATATCCAAGTATCAATATCGGCGTATGGATGCCTGCCTTGCGCAGTTGAATCGCTTCCTCCATAAATGCCACATTCAAATAATCAACACCAAATTGTTCTGCGGCACGAGAAACTTCTACCGCACCATGTCCATATGCATTTGCCTTCACACATACGCTAAGCTTTGTAGAAGCAGGTACTGTGCTGCGGAATGCTTGCAAGTTCCGGCGCAATGCGTCTAATGAAATTTCTGCGCGCGTCGGGCGAAAATACGTCTCCAAGTCAACCACCCTCACCGTCTCTCGTTTCTCCCGTTCAATCGTCAATATCCTATGTTACTTGCCGTTCGGAAGACTGTCAACCAATGCAGACGGCGATTACCACCCTTTTCTAAGGAAATAAACACTTGTCTAGTCAGAATCATCCGATTCCTCTGCTGCAATGGCCGATACGCATGAACGCGGCCCCTATTCCATCAATTAGAATACGGACCGCGCACCTCAATACATTCGCCTATTTTCCTGGCTGGTCAACCATGGATTGTGCTATTTTTACCATTTCAGATGCCGGGAGATCGCTGCTTACGATGCGGTATTTGACGCCGTCATACATCCATGTGAGAGCCTTTTGCTCCTCGCCTGACAGCTGTCCAACCGTAAAGCCAAGGTTGAGACCTTCGCCAATTGGCATACCGGTTTCCATATCCTTCGGACGGGATTCCATAATCGTGAAGTTGTAAGTTCCTGAATATCGAATGGCAACAGCGTGCTCCTTACTGTCCGGAATTGCAGGTTCATCCTTCTTTGTTACCCCTTCCGGTAAATAAGATGGCTCAATAATACCGAACGGACCAAGCTCAGCCTCATCATTGCTGCGATCACTCGCTCCTGCATCAGAACCTGTCGTTTCCGAACCTGTTCCATCTGTCGTCCCAGATGAAGGCTCATCTCCAGGCTGTTGAGGCTGCTGTTTAGAATCATCCACTTTCGCAGTCGTTTCCTTTGTATTTCCATCCGGAATCTTTGTTGCGTCTACAGTCGTGTCTGGAAGCGAGGAATTTTTCATACTCGTCATATTGCGCTGCATATCAAAGGAATCCTGATCGAACTTCTTGCTGAAGTCGAATTGATTGAATTTCATTTCCACGACAACCTTGGCTTCCGAATCCGTCACCTGTACTTGCTTCGGTGCATAACTGTCCTTGCTCAGCCATATTTTCTGGCGAACAAGAGAATCCGTCTGGTAATTGGCGGCCACTTCGAATACATAGTTATCTCCATCTGCAGTAAATTGACGCGCGTTATCGGACAGGATGCTGCGTACTAACGTTTGATACAGATATACCTGGCCTTGATTTTCCGGCCAATCGCTTTGGAAGCGGAAAATTTTATTCAAGCTTGGTGTCAAAACGAAGACGCCCTCTTTGTTGCGGAGTACAATTTGCGTAATATCCTTCTTTTCATTTTTCAGCTCGATCCGGTAGTACGACGGGTTTTGATACCATACCTCAACCCGGTATTCAAGCGGCTGCTGCCCTGAGTGCAGCGTCATCGTGCCGATGCCTGCATAGCTTTCCAATTTGCTCATTACCTTGTCCAGATCTTGAACCACCGCAGACGCATCCTTTTTGCCGCAACCAGCTACTAGGATCGCTACGCTCATCACGATGGCCAATACCCATGTGATCCGACGCATGAGATCATCCCCTCTGACATCAATATTCTTCGATTCGGTGTACTCCTCATCACTGATAACATGTCTATGTGGGAACTTGACCGATTATGCAGACTAGCATGACAAGCGTGACAAGTTATCTACATGAAATTTCCGTTTGCGGTTCAAGGAATACAGAATCAGGCGTCGAATATCATGAAGGAGGATAAAGAGAAGAAAATCATGCAGGATCAATTGAAGATTCAGGGAGAAGGGATTGCCATACGTTCTTGGACAAAAGTCATCTTATTTATTGCTGCTACCGCTTGCTTGACCCGGTTTATACCGTTCTCAAGCTTCTTTCGCAATGTAGATACGTTAATTCATGAGCTGTCTCATGCACTCGTT
The DNA here is from genome assembly GCF_050474385.1 of Paenibacillus sp. B1-35. Classification (NCBI taxonomy): domain Bacteria; kingdom Bacillati; phylum Bacillota; class Bacilli; order Caryophanales; family Paenibacillaceae; genus Paenibacillus; species Paenibacillus sp. B1-35. The sequence goes on along the minus strand of NZ_JBCHVJ010000003.1, from coordinate 394,565 downwards.
ACGCTTGTACTCTCTGGTAAAGTGATGTACATTCATTTATTCAGCAATCAAAGCGGTGTTACCTATTCCGCATATACGTCAACATGGAAGGCGATTCCGATATCGCTCGCCGGCTACATCGGCGCTTCGTTATTTGCTGTACTGCTGTTCTATTTGCATGCTCGTAAGCAGGAGGCCGCGGGGCTTATCGCAATTGCATCCTTAGCGCTAATCAGCCTAATTCTGTTCGTTCGCAATGGGTATGGCATGATGTGGTGCGCAGGCTTCGTTGCACTGACAGGCCTCATCTGGCAGTTCGCTCCCCCATGGCTTAGAAGCGGCTACTATTTGCTAATCGCGTTCATCTGTCTCGTGGAATCGGTCATCAGCTCCGTATATCTGGTCTTCTTGTCCATAAGAATGCCGAATGGGGCAGGAGATGCCGCCAATCTCAGCCATGTCACCTACATTCCAGCCATTGTGTGGGCACTGCTGTTTGCCGCTATATCGTTATGGTGTGCCAGATGGTCCATGAGCATCTTATTCCGCGGCACACGAAAAGGAAGCATGTAATCTATTTCAATCAGAAAGGAGCTTCCAAGCATGAGTAGAACTCGATGCAGGAAAGCTCCTTTCTTTCATTAAATTGCTGCCTGACCGTTCTGTTTACATATAATATTTTGGATCTTTCTTGAAATTAGCTGAACGAACAGCACGGTGGTTCCCCGCCGCGTCCACATTGCCACATACAACAATAGAAAATCGCAGCTGCTTGCATCCTCTCATTAATAGAAGACACGATTCACCGCGATTTTGATACGATTGCATATGTTGCATTTCTAATAAGCTCACCCTCCTAGGAGCAGGCCGCAAGCTTGGAAAATGCCATCATTACTGCGCCATGCGCAGCATCCTTCTTCGGTGTAATGCAATCCATATTCGGATAACGTTCTTTTAGTATGTTTACGAAAGCATCTCGCACATTGCTGTTCTTCAGCAGCACGCTTCCTGCCATGGCGACCGTCCCTGACTGTAGAGACAGCTTCTCTACCACCGGGATAACAAGCTCACAGAGAGAGCTTGCCGCCTTACGAGCAATCTCTAGAGCTGCAGAATCGCCTAGCTCACATGCCTGCGATAGTATCGGAGCAAGAGCTGCAATATCCTTCTTATTTGTCTGCTTGTCGTATACGAATCGAATTAATTGCTGCATCGATTCAATCCCCAACTGCTCCATTACCCTATCTGTAATCGGCGTTGCAGGTATGCGCCCGTCGTACGCCCGTACAACGATGGATAACAAGTCACGTCCGATGCTGTAGCCGCTGCCCTCATCATCAATGAGATGGCCATAGCCGCCAGCGCGATGAGACTGACCCGCTTCATTTCTCCCATAGCAAATAGATCCCGTGCCTGCAATGAGAATGATGCCATATTCACGGTTATGGGCGCCGTACAATGCCGTCTCTTGGTCGCCGGTAATGATGAGTCCGCCTTCATATCCGCAATCGCGGACAATGGCTTCGAGCCGAGTTACGACTGTCGGATTGCTGACTCCGGCTGCTCCGATGCACACCTGCGCACAGTTCCCAAGCCCGCCGCATACGCTTGCGATCGTCTCGAATATTTCTTGCAGACTTGCACGTACACTCGCTTCATCCTGACCATTAATATTAATAGCTCCAGATGTAAAGGCATGCACCGCCGTTCCTCGATCATCCGCAATCATTACTGCTGTCTTCGTACCGCCGCCGTCTAAGCCTGCTACGTATGTCAACGTACGCTCACATCCTTCATCTTCCTTGTAAAAACTGTTCTCTATTTATATAAATGATACTGCTGCTTCAGCATCGCAAATTCCCGACTTTCCTCACGGAATTGCTCGAGCATCGCTGGTACATCCAAAGATTCCTCTCGATACAGCTTGTCTCCGCAGAGCAAATCGATGAAAGGCCTGGAATTCTCCTTCACTGGCGGCAAAAAGGCAAACTGCTCATAGTTGTTCTTAATCGTGAACATTAGTTTAACGCCAGCTTCAAATGACTGAACCGCGCGATTGTCGAGCACATGAATTTGCACCCCGCCGCACTGCTCGCCTTCGAACTTCGAAAAGGACGGCTTGAAATAAACAGGCCGGAAAATAACGCCCGGCAGCTTCTGGCGGTTCATTTCATCTGCCAGCTTTTCTGCCTCAATGAACGGCGCCCCGATGATTTCAAATGGCGCTGTTGTACCTCGACCTTCCGATATGTTCGTCCCCTCAAATACACATGTACCTGGATAGAGAAGTGCTGAATCATAGTGCGGCAGCCCTAAAGATGGCATAACCCATGTTCTTCCTGTATTCGGGAACTGCATCGACCGCTCCCAGCCATCACAGCGAACGACATGCAGTTTGGCGTTCCAGTTCATCTGCTCGTTCGCCATCAGGGCAACCTCGCCTGCAGTCAAGCCATAACGAACGCACAATGGATAATTACCAACAAACGACTGAAAGCCCGCCTTCAGAATATTTCCTTCTACTGTATTACCGTCAAGCGGATTGATTCGATCCAATACGACGAACTCTTTGCCTGCCTTCGCGCAGTCTTCCAACGCATAGAGCATCGTGTATATGAACGTATAATAGCGTACGCCAACATCCTGTATATCGTAGACGACCAAGTCGACTTCGTCCAGCATCTCCTGACTGAGACGCTTGGAATCTTTGCGATATAAGCTATATACAGGCACGCCTGTAAATGGATCTGTATAGGTCTCAACCTGTGCCCCTGCCGCTAGATCACCGCGAACCCCATGCTCTGGCGAGAACATCGCCACTAGGTTGAAGTTGTCATGTAAAATTTGAATTGTGGATTCAAATTGATTGTTCAATCCTGTTGGGGAGGTAATAAGGCCGACGCGTTTGCCTTTGAATATTTCAGAATATTCTCCAATACAATCAATACCGTTGCGGATCATAGGTGCCTCCTTATATGTGCGATTACTAGTCAATTTACAATTCCGATTTCCGTATGCACATCGTTTCTGCTGGAACCATAAACGTCGCCGCATATTGCTTCCGAGCCTCAATACCGCGTACCCGCGCCAAATGCTTGTAGTATTCCAGATACGGGAATGATTTGCTGCCTGTCACGAACCAATGCAGGGAAACTGCCTTGATCCACAGATCATAAGCCTCCTGCGAGAAATCAACGTATACATATGGCTTATAATCAACCGCATCTTCCCAATTTTCTGCATAATAGAGTGTAGAAGCGAAGAATGCGGGAAGTTCCCGCTCGAACGATGCCAGCCCAGCGAAGAAGCGCGCATCATTCACGATGCGATGGGTCGTCATATGATCCTTGTGCATGCTGTTTTTAAAATGCGTAATAATGATGTTCGGACACACCTGACGAATAACGTCGCAAACTCTCAGACGCATTTCTTCATTGTCCTTCAGCTCGCCATCTGGAATATCGAATACAATCGCTTCACCGCCCAGCATTTCCGCGAACGCCTTCGCCTCATTCACCTTCTGCTCGCGATATTCCGCCATATTCTGTCCAGCCGGAACCCCTCGTTCCCCTGCTGTCAAAGCCAAGGTTACAATGCGGTCGCCCTTGAGTGCGTGGCTTGCCAATACACCACCCGCCGTCAACTCCATATCTCCCACATGACCACCAATTGCTAGAATCGTTCGTTGCTGCTCGCTCATACCTACAACTCCCTTCTCATGATTGAAAATTGTTTGACGGTCTGGAATCCCGCCTTCTCGTAAATGCGAAGCGCGGGGTTGGTGCTTCCTGTGAATAACGACATGTATTCCGTCCCAATGCTGCGGAATGCTTCACAAAGCTTGAAGAATAAAATGGTGCCAAGTCCATGTCCTTTATGATGGGGACTCACGCCAATGCCAGCAAAATATCCCCGACCGCTCTTCTGGCGAATAACTGGACCTGCGAAGCCAACTGCTTGGCCTTGATGCGCTGCAATCACTACGGGAACACCATCCGCAGTTGCTTGCCCAATCTCCTTGCGCCACAGCGGGTTGTTCAGCTCATTCAGCATGGCTGCGATCCCATTATGACGTACCCGATCATACAAACCGACGGTATAACCATCTGCCACTGCCGCTTGCTCCTTAGTAACGATTTGCTCAGGGATTTCGAACTCAGCCAAAGGCAGATACATCGCTTGTTGAACAGCTCGTTCCATGTAGCCTTGCCGCAGCAGAAATTGATGGAATTCACTGCCGATGGGTACTCCCGGCGCATTGTTATGCTCATGATGCAGCGTATTTGGAATATACCAAGGCAGCTTCATCGGGTTGAAGAACAGGATATCTGCCTGCTTCTTCCCAAGCTCACGAAAACGATGCTCTACCGCGTCCAGCAGTTGCTTGTAATGATCGTCTGAACTGCATTTGCGGGACAATACAACGCATGTGATATATCCGGCTGTATCGCCAAGCGGCAAGTCATCCCCAGTACAACCGCAGGCAAAGCCTTGCATACTGCCTTCATCATCAAGTAGAACGAATGTGTTCGCGGAATCGAAGTAAGGGTTAGAACGAAAGATGTCCTGGAAACTCACTACAGTAAGCTCTTTATATCCATCGCGAACTGCCTCTTCATTCCATAATGCAATAACGTCTTCCCTATATTTGTTATCCCATGTGACAAGCATGATCGCAGGACCTCCATTTAAACATTAAACCTTCATCGCAGCGATGAAGGTTCAGGAATAGATTGCAGGAGACTATAATCCAGTTCAAAAAGGTCGGTTTTCAGCACCGAGAAGATTGTCAGGAACTCGAAGCTAATGCTTCCGAAGTGAGTTTTGCTAAGAAAAACTTGTAAGGAGCAGCGCAGTGTAGGCGAGACTACATGAGCAGCTAAGATGTTTCCGAAGGAAACATCCTTCGAAAGCAGACACTATTCGAGAGTGAGTGCACGATTCGATGCCGAATTACTTTCCATACACCTTCGTGATCAAAGGCGACCTTTTTGAAATTCCTCTTTATTAGCCTTTCACCGCACCTACGGTTACCCCTTGCAGGAAGTACTTCTGCAAGCTGAAGAAGAGAATAAACATAGGCAGCGCTGAGATTGTAGCACCTGCCATCATCGGCGCAAAGTATGTCGTGTTGGCAAATCTGAAGTTTTTAAGGCCTACCTGAATCGTCTGCATATCCATTGTATTCGTAACCAAGAATGGCCAGAAGAACGTATTCCAGCTATCCATAAATGTAAGAATCGCCATTACCGCGAGTACAGTCTTAGACAGCGGCAGAATAATTTTGAAGTACACTTGAAACTGATTGCAGCCTTCGATCTTCGCACATTCCAATACTTCATTCGGAATGCTGCTCATGAACTGCTTCGAAAGGAAAATATTATATACAGTAACGAGACCAGGCAAAATCAAAGCGCTGTACGTGTTTTGGATTTGAAAAATATTAACGATCAAGATGTACAACGGCACTTGTGTTACCTGATACGGAATCATCATCGCAACGAGAAGCAATGTAAACAATGCGGTTCTGCCCTTGAACTTAATTTTAGAGAAGGCATAGCCGGCCATACTTGCAAAGAACACGTTCGAAACTGTAACAACAGCCGCTACAAATAATGAGTTCAATAACCAGCGCAGTGAGTATTCACTGTAATCGAAGAAAAACTTATACGATTCAAAAGATATTTTAGATGGGAAGAGCGAGTAGCTCATCGCCCCTGCTTCGACGGGATCCCCGAAGGAAGAAATAATCATAAAATAAATAGGGAAGATCGTGGCCAAAGCAAATAACAAAAGTATGAATATGATGGCAGCGTTTCTCGTATGTTTAGCCGCCGGTTTTCCATTATGCGGATTGTAGAGTGACATCGTTGGCTTCTCCCCTTTCCTTAATACTCCACGTCTTTACCCATAAATTTAAATTGCATGAATGAGATGACAGCAATGATTGCAGCCAACACGAGAGATTGTGCCGCAGCTTTACCGAATTCAAAATATTTGAATGCGTTGTCAAAGATGAGCAATCCGACCATTGTTGTCGAGTTGTCCGGGCCGCCGCCTGTCATCAGATAAGCGTTCTGGAATACTTGGAAAGAGCCGATAACGCCAGTTACCAACAAGAACAAGGTTGTTGGCTTCAAACAAGGAATGACAATGTACCACAGCTTCTGCAGGAAGGAAGCCCCGTCCAGCGCTGCTGCTTCATAATAGCTATCATCAATACCGAGCAATGCTGCCAAATAAATAATGATGCTTGTACCGTGGCTTGCCAGCCAGGACATCAAAACCAAAGAGAACATCGAAGTCGAGCTTGAGCCGAGCCAGTTCAAATTGCTGATGCCGAACAGGCCTAGGAGCTGGTTCATAATACCGGTTTCCATCGGATCGAAGATCCACAGCCATACAACGGACATGGCAACGCCTGATGCAACTGCCGGCAAATAGTAAACGGCCTTGAACGTCGTTTGCAGCTTCTTGCTAAGCGGCAAGATGAGAATGGCGACCGCAAACGAGATCATCAATGCAACGGGAACGGTGAGTATCGTATATACAACCGTATTCTTGATAGACTTCCAAAAGAGCGGATCTTTAAAGGAAGAAATATAGTTATCGAATCCTATCCATGTAGATCCAAGCGGTTTATAATCCTGAAAACTGATGATAAAGGCACTTACGACCGGATATGCGGTAAAGACTGCAAATACAACCAATGCTACCGCGATAAACGCATATCCCCAACCGGAATCCCCTCTAATTTTCCGTCTTTTCAACGGCTTAGCTAATTGGGCCATAATGCGAAACCCCTTTCAATACGCAATGTCATAAACATTTTCGGATCGCCGTATGTTGATCCATGCAGCGATCCGAAGCTGACTACATTCTTAGTCCTTCACAATGCCGTCTTCACCAAATGTTGAAATGGCTGCTGATTTCACAGCATCATACATTTGCTCAGGTGTAATTTCATTGGCAATCAACGCTTGAAGCTTAGGCACAATGACTTCCGTTTCCATTTTAATCGCTTTTGCACCCAGGTCTGTTGGGATGTCTGGACGTGCAGGCGCTGCATGGCTAAGCAATGTTTGTACAGCCTTTTCATTGAACTCGTCTCTCTTGATTGGCATCTTTTCTGCTTCTTTTCTTGCCGATTGTGTAATGTGCGCTGCAAAGAGATCATTATTCGTTGTCGCTGCAACTTTACCGCTTGCAAGGAAGTATGCAGCTTTTACTACGTTCGCTTTATGCTCAGGCGTTGGCTCATTTTTTCCACGGAAGGTTACATAACCATCCACCGCGACAGTAGATTGCTGCTTCTGCCCTAAGAAGGTTGGAACCGGCAGAACGGTATATTGAACCGGAATACTGCCTTTTACTTCACTGCCATCTTTTTTTGCAATTTTTTCGTTGTTTTCGTTCGCGTTATTTTCGAAAGTTGCAAGACCTTTACCTGTAATCATGGTTTGCCCTGTCAGGAACATGTTCCAGCGCTTACCTGCGTCTACAGAGCTGAGCTCTTTCGGCATAGAGCCGTCATCAATGAGCGTGCGAATATCCTTCAGTACTTCCAAGAAGTTCTTGCTTGTGTATGCATACTTCAAATCTTTATCGAACGGATCAGGCATGCCTGCATTCTTAACCAGAATCCCCAAGTAGTCCTTTGAAGCTACGCCAGCCGTAGCGAATACGAAGCCATAGCGGGAAGTCTTGTCGCCTTCTTTTACGACACCTTTCTTCACAGCTTCGCGGAATTCATCAAACGTCCAGCCCTCTTGCTGAACTTTCTTCCAGTCGATTCCGGCTTTCTCCAAGAACTCTCTGTTGCCGCCCAATGCGTGAACCTCCATATATGCCGGGAAGCCATAGAGTCCGTCTCCGTTCTTCATGTATTCAAGCGGAACCTTATCATAATCCGCGATCATTTCAGGCGTTGCTACATCCTTAATATCCATCATCATTCCTTGCTGGATATATTTTGGAATACCGGCAGAGCCGATGAATGCAATATCCGGCGGGCTGCCCGCATTAACTTGTGTATCGAGCTTTTGCGTCACATCTTCCCAGCTTGCTGGCTCAATCTTCAGCGTCAGATCAGGATACAACTCGCTAAACTCCTTCTCCATTTGCTTGAAGTTGTCTTGGAACTTACCGGATACTGGCGGAAGCAAAGCTGTAATTGTGTCTTTGCCGCCCTTGCCTCCATTCGCCTGTTCTCCCGATTTTGCATCATTGGAACTTCCGCATGCCGACAGTAGGGAAATTGCCAAGGTAAAAGCACAGATGGACGCCAATACACGCATTCTTTTTCTCATTGATAAAGCCCCCCTCAAGGATATCGAATGAATGATTTCTATACCGCTTTTGTAAACGTGCCAATTGCTTTTTTTAAGCTGCCTTCACTTTGCTCTAATGCCCGTTCCGCTTCAGCAGCGTCAAGTCCTGTCTTAATCATCATGATGGCAAGCTTACAGCTCATGGAAGCGCTTTCTAAATAGCTAGTCGCTGTCTTCGCATCAACCCCTGTAGCCGCTTGGATAATCCGAACAGAACGATCACGCAACTTGATATTACTCGCTTTAAGATCCACCATCAAGTTATTAAAAGTCTTACCGAGTTTAACCATCGTGCAAGTTGTCAGCATATTCAGTACCAACTTCTGGGCTGTACCCGCTTTCAATCTTGTCGATCCCATAATGACTTCCGGTCCTACAACAGGTGAGATGCATACATCGCAGACGCTCTCTAGCTTGGATTGCTTATTATTCACAACGCCAATTGTCGCCGCTCCAAGTTCGCGCGCCTTTCTTAGGGCCGCTATGACGAATTGTGCGCTTCCGCTCGCTGTGATGCCAATAACCACATCCTTGTCCGTCACGCCGCATCTCTCAATTAACGCCATTCCCTCCTCTGCATCATCCTCGCAGCCTTCAACGGCCCATCTCAGTGCAGTGTCTCCCCCAGCGATATGTCCTTGCACTAACGAAGGGTCAGTTCCGAAAGTGGGTGGACATTCTGAAGCGTCGAGGACGCCGATTCTGCCGGAAGATCCAGCCCCGACATAGAACATTTTACCGCCATTTTTGAGCGCATGGTGCAGGGTGTCAACCGCTTTCGCAATTTGCGGAATCTCTGCTGCAACCGCTTGCGGAACTTTCGAATCCTGCTCATTCATCAGGCGCAGCATCTGATCGGTTGTGCACTCGTCTATCACCAATGTCTCTGGATTGATTTCTTCTGTCGTTAGACCCGCCAGATACTCATCCATAGCCATCCTCCTATCCTGTTTTGTATAACTTTCTTATACACCCATCTTAGACCTAATTTTCATCATGGTCAACAGTTTTTGAAATAAAATTTTATTATAAAATAAATTATTGGTGTTTTATTTTTGTTTTTCAACAAAAAAAGACACCGGCGGTTATCCCCTTCCGATGTCTGTCATTACATCCTGATACTGCATCAACGATGTTTGCTGGCCAATATATTATGTGTTTTCGTCAAATATTTCTTCACATTCTTATATTCCGCACTTGCTACTCCCGCAAAGAGAATATCGATTACCGTCAGCATGGCGATCCGCGATCCCATCGCACCGCTGCGAATCGTTACCTCGGGTGTTGAGATGCTCAACACGATATCGGCGTTCTCTGCCAGCTCACTCTTCGTATACTTGGTTATTGCGATAACGCAGGCGCCATTTTTCTTGGCAATCTCTAAGGTATCCAAGATCTCGATCGTATCGCCTGAATTCGAGACAAAAATCGCAACATCGCCCTTATCAAGCAGTGTAGCCGCTGTTAATTGGCTGTGCCCGTCTGTATAAGCATGGCACATTTTGTTGATGCGCGAAAACTTCTGCTCGCCGTCGATTGCGACAAGTCCTGATGCGCCAATACCGAAGAACACAACCCGATTGCTCTCGCGCAGCACCTGCACGGCACGGGCGATTTCTTTCCGATCAATTACGCAAAGCGTATCCTCGATGGATTTACTATTGTTGCGCGAAATATTCGAGATGATCGTATCTAAATCATCCCCTGGTTGAATGTCCGTATACTGATCCTTTTGTTCATCATCCATCGATCCAATCGATGCGGAGATGCTGACAATAAAGCTGCGGTAGCCCGAGTACCCCATCGTTTTGCAGAAACGGAGCACGGAAGCATCACTCGTCTTCGTCAGCTGAGCCAAGTTCTTGATCGACAAATGCGGTATTTCTTCTAGGTTGGCGAGTACATACTCAGCCACGATTCGTTCTACTGGTGTAAGGCTATCCTTCATATCACGGATTTTGATTAAAATATTATCATGTATCGACATATGTCTATCCCTACTTATTCGGAAATTTTATTTCAAAATAAATCTATCATTTTGGTATTATATTTTATTCTAGCTTGCATCCAACCAGAATGCAATGACTTTCATCGCACAATTGTAAAATTTCCAAAATTTATACAGGTAAAGGTTTCAAAAAAAGGTAGCCTTTTTCATCCATTGCCTTGTTCACCATTTATATCGTTTTAAGTAACCAAAATAATTAGGTTTACCTTATTTATATAATTTCAAAAACAAAACTATATACTTTTATAAATATATATATATAATAAACATAAATAATATTTACGAAAAGGAAGTTACACAACATGACATTAACAATGGGCTTTATCGGGTTTGGTAAATCAGCCAACCGTTATCACTTACCTTACGTGAACACGCGTGAGCATATAAAGGTAAAAACAATTTTTGCTCGGCACGTGAACGAAGCATTAGCTGCTCCATATCGGAAAAAGGGGGTTAATTTCACCACTGATTTGGACGAATTATTGAACGACAATGAAATCCAATTAGTGACGATCTGTACGCCTGCACATACGCACTACGAATTGGCGAAAAAAGTGATACTTGCTGGAAAATCAGTTATCGTTGAAAAACCATTTTGCGATACAGTTGAACATGCGAAAGAATTACTAGCTTTAGGCCACGAAAAAGGTGTGGTCGTTATGCCTTACCAAAACCGCCGCTTCGATGGTGATTTCTTAGCTGTGAAGCAGGTTATTGAACAAGGTTTCCTTGGTGACATACTTGAAGTTGAATCGCATATTGATTACTTCCGTCCTGGTTCAATCAGCCGTGAAGGTTCGAAAGAAGAAGGTTCATTCTACGGTTTAGGGATTCATATGATGGATCGCTTGATTTCACTATTTGGCCGTCCGGATACGGTGACCTACGATATTCGCAATAATGAAGTGGAAGGTGCGGTTGATAACTATTTCGATGTTGATCTTCATTACGGATATCAATTAAAAATTAAACTTAAAACCAACCATGTTGTAGCAAAAGATTATCCGCGCTTTATCGTTCACGGAACAAACGGCTCATTCATCAAATACGGTGAAGATCAGCAGGAAAATGATCTGAAAGCAGGCATTATGCCTGAAAGTGCAGGCTTTGGTGAAGATTCGCCGATGTACTATGGTATTGCTAAATACCGCAACGCAAACGGTGACTGGATTGAAAAACAAATCAAAACTCCACTTGGCGATTACGGCCGTTTCTATGATGCAGCGTATGAAACTATCGTAAATGGCGCTTCAAAACTTGTAACAGACGAAGAAGCGATAACGAATATTGAAATCTTGGAAAACGGATTTGCTGCACCATCACCTTCTGTTTACAAGCTTGAGGCTCTACATGTGAACTACTAGAGGGCAGTTAAGAAAGGAAGTCCAGCTCAAAGGAGGCAGGGAAATGGCAAGCGGGTCAACTCAAGTAAAATATCTCGCCATTTACCAAAAAATCAAACAGCAGATTTTAGACGGCGAGTATAAAATCAACGAAAAAATCCCAAGCAGCCCAATCCTTGCTGAAAAATTCGGCGTTGCGTCTCTTACCATCAAAAAGGCACTGGATCTGCTGGTTCGTGATGGCTACATCATCCGCCGGCGCGGCAGCGGAACGGTGGTTCAAGACTGGCATCAGCAGGAAAAGGCGCGAATGATTCAGACCTTAATCGGTACCAAAGCTGTGTACGGCAGTGAGGTAGAAAGCAAGATCATCGAATTCGCGATTATCGGTGCGGACGAAACTATGGCCAGAAAATTGGGGATTGCAGCCGGCGATTTTATCTATAAAATCATCCGCCTCCGTATTATTCACGGTATCCCGACGATAATGGAGCATACATGGATGCCCATTTCGGTCATACCTGGTGTTGATGTTACGGTATTAGAGCAGTCGATATACTCGCACATTCAAAATAAGCTTGGTCTTCAAGTGGGAACATCGATTGTACGAGTCAAGGGAATTCGTCCAGATGATAGGGAAAAGCAGTTTCTGGACGTAACGGATCAGGACTACCTGATGCGAGTCGAACAGGTAGCCTACCTGACTGACGGACGCACCTTTGAGTACTCTTACGCCGACCATCTGCCGGAAACCTTTGAATTTGAAACCGTCATTACCGCAAAGAATTATAAAGAGTCATAAAAAAGGAAGCACGACTCTCCACCTATTTTGGTAAATGAGAAGTGCTTCCTTTTTTGTGTTCATCTATTACAGCTACTTCACAGACTGTTGTCCTGCAATACGACCGAACGTAATGGCATCCGCTACTGCGTTGCCGCCGAGACGGTTCTTGCCGTGGATGACGCCAGTTACTTCACCAGCAGCGAACAAGCCTGGAATCGGCTGTCCCTTCTCATTCAATACTTGGGTCGTCTTGTTAATGACAACACCGCCCATCGTATGGTGAACGGATGGAACTGCTTTTTCAATATAATAAGGGCCTTTACTCATATCCTTCAAACCTGCACGATGATGGAAGTCCTTGTCATCGCCCGCCTTCGCGAAGCCATTGACACGTTCAATCGTCGCCTTCAATGCAGCCGGATCGATATTGAAGAACTTCGCAGCTTCTTCCAATGTATCTGCTTTATACAATACGCCTTCTTTTACAAGCATATCATACTCGTCCTTGTGTACCTCATGAGTCTTGCTAATATTCGCAATATCTTCATTCCACAACTGGTAAGCGTATTTTCCCTCTTGCGCCAAAATTGCTTTGGAAATAACGTCGCGACGTTCAAGCTCTTCTACAAAACGTTTGCCGCTTTGATTCACAAGGATTGCGCCATCGAAACGGCTGTCCGCTACCAGTGAAATTACACCGGTCTTCGGATTGCAAATTGGATACGTTTGAATGCTCGCCATATTGGTCAGTGCCGCCCCTGCAGCTTGTGCCATTACAATACCGTCACCCGTAGAACCTGGGGCGTCTGTTGTCATGTATTTCTCATCATACTCTGGATTGTACTGCTTACGCATTTCTACATTGGAGCCAAAGCCCCCGGATGCAATAATAACGCCCTTGTTCGCATGGAACGTCAGCTTGCTGCCGTTCTCACCCGTTGCTTCGACGCCAATCACCTTGCCGGATGCATCGGTCAACAGTTTATCTGCCTTTGTATTCGTTTTCAACGGAATGCCTGCTCCGTCTAAGTGCTTCTTCAGCTTCGTAATCAGTTCTGCTCCTGTATGTCCCTGTGGTATAAGCGCTCGCTTTACCGAGTGCCCACCAAATTGGAAGAGGTGATCCGGCAAAAATTCAACCTTGATCTCATCCTTCAGCCATTCGGCTGCTTGGGTAGCATTCTCAGCCATCGTGCGCACCATCTCTGGATCGCCGACGTTGTCGCCGCCTTTCAATGTATCTTTAATGAACAATTCGACATCATCTTTAATGCCAAGTTTCTGTTGAACCCATGTGTTCGCTGCATTCATTTCCCCGCCGGAAATTAGCGTGTTGCCGCCTACTGTAGGCATCTTTTCCAACAGGACGACGGAAGCACCAGCCTTCTTCGCTTCGATGGCCGCACTGAATCCCGCTCCGCCTGCACCAACTACGACGATGTCATAGGTTTGTTCAGCAGGCTCCTCGGATTTATTGGAGGAATCGGCTTTCTTCGCAATTAGCGTAAGTCCTGCCTTGGATACGGCATCTTTAACTGCATCAATGAAACCATGGCTTGTCATACTGGAGCCGCTGATCGCATCTACTTCAGCCGTATTGGTGCTGATCATATTTTCTTTAAGCTGTTTATATACAGGTTCGGCCAGAACTTCATTCTCTTTCTGTTCGAGTACCTTAATATCTTTGATTTCATTATTTTCAAAAGTTACTTCTACCTTAATCGCACCGTGCTTCCCATCACCTTCCCCGACAGATGTAATGGTCTTGCCCTGCTGTTCTTGCTGAGATGCCGCATCCGAGCCTTGCGCTCCCTTGCTTCCATTCCCATTACCACAAGCTGCTACCATTGCGATAAGACATAAAATCAGCAGCCAGGTTCCAGCCTTGCGAATGCTCTTCATGTTGTGATACCCCTCGTCTGTGTATACTGGTTCGCTGCGCATGCGAAAGATGTACCGTACATGGATAATGGTAGCATATACTTTGATTTTTAAAAGTGAAAGTTATCACTTTCACCAAATGAATAGTTATATTTTTCACTTTCTATGTAAATTTTACTGTGTATTCCGATTGCAGCAGTCCCATATGAATAACATCGTGCCAAGCTCCATTGCGGAATAGGGCTTCTTTCACGATCCCCTCTTGCTTGAAACCTATTTTCGTGTACAGCTTAATCGCTCTTTCGTTAAAACCGAACACTCGTAAGGATAGCCGATGCAAATTCAACTCGTAGAAGGCATATTGCAGTAAAATCTGCAATGCTTCCTGTCCGTATCCTTTCCCCCAATAATCCGGTTCTCCGATATCGATAATGAGCTCTGCATTGCGATTTTTGCAGTCGATTGAAATAAGTGACATAATTCCGATGGGCTTTTCAGTGTCTGCATCAGCAATGATGTATGATTTCGAATTCGCTGATCCGAGGATAACGCTGCGAACGAATGCATCGGTATCCTCAGGGGTATATAAATCCATGCATGGATTTGTGGTCTCCATCACCCTTGCATCGTTTCTCCAGCTATGATACACCTGTACATCCTGCTCTGTCATTTTGCGCAATCGGATTCTTTGCGTTGTGAACATAGGAACGTCTCCTCCCATTTCCTCTTAGTAGATAATTGCCTTATCCCTATTATCAGTCTTGCAAAAAGAGGAAAAAAGGGTATAATCCTTGCTTACATGTCCCCTTTTAGAGTGAGGTGAGCGAATTGCTTCAATTGGATTATTTGTCATTACGCGCTTATCTCTACGAGCGTGAACGTAACCGTACCGCAGCGCTGCGGTTGCAAGAACTGGAACATGTATGGCATTGCAGCCGCAAAAATGCCAAGCGAAAGCTGCATAAGCTAGTTTCTGAGCATTACTGTACTTATACTCCTGGACGAGGCAGGGGAAATCAATCCGAGATATGCTTTGTTACGGATTTTTATGATGATTTGCTTGATTCCATCCAGCACAGCCTTCAGCATCAAGACATGGAACAACTACTTCATGTCCTCCAGCTTCCTTTTCCAAGGCAGTGGATCGGTGATTTGCAAAAGCCTATTCAAGAGCAGTTAGGGCTGCGACCTGCAACGGCAGACAAAGATGTGTTACATGCCATTACAACCTATCCAGTAACAAATCTTGATCCTGCGTTCGTATCAATCACCTATGATTCAATGCTTGCCTCGTTAATCGGAGATACGCTGCTCCGTTTTGATGCAGATCAGAATGAGCTTGTGCCTCATTTGGCTATTGGATGGGAGGTTGATGAGCAAAGGCATACATGGACGATCTATTTGCGCAAGCAGGTATGGTTCCATCACCATCGCGCTTTGACAAGTCGGGATGTCAAGTTTAGCATGGAACGGCTCATGCATCTAGCCTGTCCCAATCGCTGGCTAGTCCAGGATATCGCATCCATAGATTGTCCTTCGCCACTTATGGTTCGCATTGTGCTTCAACGCTCGAATCCTTTGTTCGGACGCTATCTAGCGTCAACGCCGATGATTATCCTCCCAGAGGATAGTGCGACTGCGGATAGGCTGTTTATTGGCACTGGACCTTATCGAATCGTATCCAGCCAGCAAAATCGAATTGTGCTGCATGCATTTGATCCGTATTTTCGCGAGCGCGCTTATATGGACGAGATTCATTGTTGGCAAATGCCGCCGGAACGGGCTCATCTTATCCAATATGACATTCCGAGCACTGGAACAGTTCAGTTCAATCCAGCAAATGATCGTACCGCGGAGCTCGGATATCGGTTTGCTATTTTCAATGCGAAGCACTCCCCTATCATGCGGGATCGAATGTTGCGATTAGCATTGATCGAATTGCTGGACATGGAGGCTATGTGGAAGGAGCTAGATCGAACTGAGCTTTTCCCTGCCTCTCATTTTTTCCCGTGGAAAAGTACTCTGATCAGGAAAAGTCTGGCTAGAGCAAAAAGTTGGCTTACCGACAGCTCCTATAACGGCGAAAAGCTGCGGTTATATATGCTGGATGTCCCAGAAGCATGGGAGGAAGCAGCATGGATTCAACAAAGGGCGCTTTGTATCGGGATTTATATCGAACTTCACCCCTACTCTTTCGACGATGTCCATAATCCGACAAACGATCAAGACATGGATATCATCCTGTCCGGTGAGGTCTCTTCGCTTGATCCGCATCTTTCGGTGCTGGCTGCTTTCCGCAGTGAGGCATTGGCTTTCCGTCGTTATTTGAGTGTTGAACAACTGGAATGGATTGAATCCCAGTTATTTTTGTTCCAGCATGAAAATACAGAAGATAGGGAAAAAAGGATTGATTGTATCGTTCAATACTTAGTTGACGAAGCCTGCATCGGGTTCATGCACCACCCGCAGCACGAGCATCCTATCCATCCTATGCTGCAGCATATTCAATATGATTCATTTGCATTTGCTGATTTATATAAATTATGGACTCCACAAGTTGTGAAATAGTAAAAATAAACACCAGGAGCACAGTGCGCACTGTCTTATTCGTTCGTACTGTCTCCTGTTTTTTTATTTGCTTGCGTATTGTTTCAAAAAGGATAAGCTCTGTTCCAACGCCATCATTCCAGGCTCCGTATCCAGCTTGAATTGATATTCATGCTCAGTAATGGCTTCATTCTTAGCAAAGAATAGGGTATGAACGGGAACATTTACAGCTTCGAGCCGCGCAGCCAACTCTTTTCCGTGCTCCTCGAACGAGTTTTTGTTCCCGTCTGTAATAAAGGCTGGTGGATAATCCTTGGTCACAAAGTTGACGACTGAGGCTAATTTCACCTTCTCGACTTCGTGCCATTTCTTCTCTCCAATATAGCTCCAAGCGATTTGATTCAGGAAAAATTGAATGGGCAATGCGTATTCCGCACTGTGAAACTTCTCTAAATCAAAGGGGCCGCAATACAGCAGTACTCCTTTTATAGTATCTCGCGGTACTGCTTGCTCCATTCCCATTTGACGTGCCAAATCTGAGTGTGTCTGAATGGCTGTATAATTGCTGGCAATCTGTGCTCCTGCCGAATCTCCGGCAAAGAACAGCCGATTGGCATCAATCGGGAAATGCTCCGGATTTGCCTTTACATATTGATAAAATTCATCCAGCTGCAAAATAGGCGTAGGATATTTGGCTTCTGGCGCTCGCTCATAATTCATCGTCAATACCGCATAGCCATGACTTGCTAACATAGTGGAGAAAATCGCAAGATCCTTCTTATCCCCTCCCACATACGCGCCACCATGCACCCAGATAATGGTCGGGTATGATTTCGTTCTTTCGGACATTTTCGGCAAGTATATATCGAATCGGTTATCCTTATACTTCGATGGATAAGTCAAATCACGCTGCGCCTGCACTTGGCTGCTGAACGATTCATACCCTTCAGGCTGGGTTGCAATTGGGGTTTCAAATAACTTTCTCACGAATAGGGCGGTTAATGAGGGTGTGCTGTTCACCAATATGTAGGGAATAAAAATAAGGAGAACGAAGGTAATAAAAATACTGATTATAAATTTTCGTGGTTTTTTCGTACGCCTCATGCTGTAAATCCTCCTCTGTGTACATCATTTATCCAGAATGACGTACAACGTACAAAGAGCGCACCGCCTTGAATCAGACAGTGCACTCTTGTTCATAATAATCAATACTAAATGCGTGTGTAATGAACATTACATTAGGATTGAGATTTTATCCATTTCGACAGGTCATTGATAACCTCAAGCAGCACATTGCCCGGCAGCATATATTCTTCTCCCGTAGAGGGCTTATCATACGGTACAAAAACATGGTTCAGCTTTGGATATAGCTTATACGCTACATTGGTGCGAGCCGCTAGCGCCTTCTTCCAGCCGTCCAAATGCTCCTTGCCTACTTGAACATCATTGTCCCCTTGAATAAGCAACATTGGAACCTGTTGATTTTTTGCAATTTCCCCGCCGTAATAGTCACGGAAATCAAACCACCAGGAAGGCGTCCCCAGAGGCAAATTCGCCGGGTAGTTGTCTACTGTGTATTCTTTATTTTTAATGATTTGAAGCGACTGTTTCCAAGCCGCTACTTGCGCTTCCAGTTGGGCAATCGATTGTTCAGGCAGCTTTGCTTCCTTCGCACGAGCCACTTGTCCTTCGAATTGTGTCAACATAAGATCTTCAAGCGGACCTGAAGGGCCTGCTGCAATAACAGCCCCTCGAATCGACTCCGCCGTATCCTGAGCAAGAATTCTAGGTACGAGCATCCCGCCTTGACTATGGCCAAGCACAAATATTTGCTGCTTGTTTAGCCGCTTATCTTGGGCTGCCCATGCAACCGCATGCAGGGCATCATCTGTCGACTCTTCCTTCACTGTAAAACGCGGAATCGCACTCGACTGATACGGGTATTCGCGTGTCCGCTTCTCATACCGAATCGTTGCAATTCCTTGTTTGGCAAGGCCAACGGACAAGTCACGGAACATTTTGGTTCCGCCGATCCACTCATCGCGATCATTCGCACCCGATCCATGAACGAGCACAAGTACTGGATAGCTGCCTTCACCCGATACAGGCAAGGTTAATGTGCCTGGCAGCTTGAATTGCCCTTCTCCAATTACAATCGACTCTTCCCGATACGCGTTCTTATCCTCGTAGGACGGGGCTTGATATTGACCTTGCGGCGTGAAGTTGAAGTACATATCATCCACCAAACCATCCTTGGCATAACGAAGCACCACGGATAATACCGCACCTTTATCAGTCTTGAATGAGATAGTAACATTGCGATGCACTTCATTTTCGCTTTGCAAGGCTTGAATCATTTGGGTTGGCTTTCCGAGCATGGTTGTGACTTGTTTAGCGAACATGCCAATTGGATGAACCTGTCCTGCCTGTTGAAGCGCGGGAGTAAGGTGTGATTGAATCTGTTCTGCCGCTTCTGGATGATCCGCGGCTGCAGCAAACTGCATAACGAATTGGGAAGCAAGCGTCTTCCAATCCGATTTGTCTGCTTGCATCTCCCCATTCATCCATTCTGCTTGAATTTGCAGCGCTTCGCGCATACTGTCCAAAGGAACAAGCAACATTCCCTGCTCCAATTTAGGTGCCGCTGACAGCTTCCAAGATTGCCCGTTCACCGTAGATTCAACACTTCCACTGCGCACTATCCATGCTCGATCTGAAAAGGCAACCGTTGTTTCTTTTGTACCCTGATCCCATTTTACATAAGCACCAATTGCATTCGCTGCTTGACGAAGCGGAACCATAATAGCCCCATCCTTCTTCTCAGACACTGCTGCTTCATGCTTCAGCTCTTCTGCAAATGCAGTAGGCACGGCACTTCCAAGCAGCAAGCATGCTGCCATCATCCATTTCCATGCTGATTTATTCACCTGAATCATCCCCCGAACCTTGGAATACTGATCATTCAACATTAGATATTTAGATAAACATCTAAATAAAGAATATCATACAACTTATTCCTCTGTCAAAACAATCCACATGCGTTCACCACCTAACATTGGCGGGGATAGCCGCTGTCAATACAGCTCATATTAATGACACATTCGGTTCACATTCAAATCGAATGCTGCTGGCTAGACAGATGCTTGTATCTATCTAGCCATGATCTTATGATGCCTGATTGGCTAATCTCAGGAGGAGGCTATCATTCATGTCCATTCCGAAACATCGCCGGGAAAACGCCGATAAAATTCGCAAGCAAACTCCGCATGCGCATGGCAAGGTGAAGTCATTCAAGGAGCTCGTTGAGGAGTAGCATGCATTGGTTGGGGGTGACTAGAGCAATCCGCTTACTCATATGACTGAGCGAAGCTAAGTCTCCCCCTCCTTCTCCCCTAATTGGTTTTTGGGCATGGAAGTTGCTTTACATGTAACTAGAAAGTAATTGATGTGAAAGTTGAACCTTCAAGGTGCGCAAGCCTGTATGGAGAGGTTTTCCTAGTACGAAGATACATATATTCGTAAGAAATGATGATTGGTAAGCTTATTTTGAACCTTTGTCCGCTTGTTCCTTCATCCGGGCGAACATCAATTCATAGCTATGGTTGCCGTGATTCAAAGAACGCTTAACACGGGAAATGGTAGCTGTGCTTGCGTTTGCTTCTGCTTCAATCTCACTGTAAGTGTTATGGTTGTACAGCATCTTGGCAACCTGAAAGCGTTGAACCATCGTCTTGATCTCATTCACTGTACACAAATCATCAAAGAAAGCATAGCATTCCTCAATTGTCTCTAAAGACAGAATTCCTTGGAAAAATTCATCTAATGATTTGCCTTGCAGTTCTTCTATTAACATATGTTAACCTCCTTGAGTCATGGCTGATTCCAATCTCATCGTGTGTGAAGGTGGGATTAGAAGGTCATTTTCATGTGACAGAATCCAGTTTTGTGATTTTTTTCTCCAGATATTCTGAAATAGGTATAACATATTATAGCATTGATTTTCATTAGTAATTAATTCCACGCATTTCACAGAAGCGATGTGCTCTATCGCAGAAAAAAAGCTGGCTGCACACCAACTTTTTCTCTTCGACTTTTCGATTAGAGCGTTTTAGACGCTTGTTTAGACTTTCTCAAGAAACCATAAAGAATATTGAGCAGTGGTGCTGCAATACAGAATATTGCAAATGGTAAGTATTCAAGTGTAGATACGCCGAGCGTCCCCGTAATAAATACTCCGCTAACCCCCCAAGGAATAAGCGCATTAAAGGCCGCTCCTCCATTTGCGAGGATTCTTGTCATTTCCTTGCGCTGGACATTGATCGCATCATATTGTGACTTGAACGCTTCACCTGGTAAAATAATGGACAAATATTGCTCCCCAAGCAGCAGGTTAATCCCCATGGAGCTAACTGCTGTCATTAGAATGAGCTTTCCTTTTGTGCTGACAAAGGAAGAAATACGAGAAATAATTGTTTTAATGATGTTCATTTCCACTAATAATCCACCTAAAGACAAGGCAAGCAGAATAAGTGAAACAGACCACATCATGCTTTGAATACCGCCGCGAGACAATAGCTTGTCCACACTCTCAACGCCTGTGTTCGCTACATAACCATCCTGCATAAGCTTAGACAAACTAGCCAAGCTTGTCTCTGGATGATAAATGAACAGAATTCCAATTGTAAAGACAATGCTTAGGAGCAAAGTCGGAATGGCCGGAATTTTCCGCCAGGCACATAGAAAAAGTACTAACACTGGTATTAGGGTCCAAGCAGAAACAGTAAATGACGAATTTAAGGTTTGAACAAGTTCATTAATTTGTTCGCCTGTCGTCAGCACCTTCGCGTGACCTACAATTCCAAAGAATAAAAGTGAAATCAGAAAGGCGGGAATGACAACCCGCAGCATATAACGGATATGTTCGAACAAGTCAACCTCACCAATAGCCGAGGACAGGTTCGTTGTATCTGATAAAGGCGAGACGTTGTTTCCCAAGAATGCACCTGAAATGATTGCCCCAGTCGTAATGGCGGGATGGTATCCCATAATCTGCCCCATTCCGAAGAAGGCAATACCTACAGTCGAGATCGTAGTGAAGGAGCTCCCTACTGTAATGCCAACGACTGCACAAATGATAAAAACAGAAGGCAAAAAATATTTAGCGGACAAGATGCCAAAGCCATAAACCATAATCGTTGGAATTGTTCCTGCTGCAATCCACACGCTGATTAAGGCTCCAATTAGCATAAAGATGAGAATAGGGATTAATCCGGGCGTAATACCGTTCGAAATTCCTTTATGAACGCGATCCCAAGATATGCCCTTTATTTTAGCGAAGACGATAATAATTCCCAAGGAGAATAATATCGGAATTTGTGGATCCATGCTTAAGCCGATAATGCAAAATCCTATGATGGCTAATAAAACAACTAAAAGAAATAAGCTTTCTTTCAGTGTAACCTCTTCCTTTTTCATATAAGCCGAACTCCTTCATGACCATCTATTGCAATGCTGCGCTCGCAAATGGGGTCTATAGATTGGACATATACCATGCTGTCTTAGCGATTCATGCGTTGTTCAGCCTTATTGTACGCACCATGCCATACAGGGCCTACATACTGGTTGAAGGCAAATCCGCCTCGAATCCCCTCTGTAACAAATTGCTTGGCTGCTGCTACAGCGTCCTTGACCAGCATACCTTTGGCTAAACCAGCCGCTATCGCTGCTGCAAACGTACAGCCTGCCCCATGATTATGGTTTGCTGCCAGTTTATCCGCCTCATAAAGCGTGAAATCTTTACCATCGAACAGCAAATCAATTGCTTTCTGATCTTCTAACGCCTTGCCGCCTTTAATTACAACGTGTTTTGCCCCAAGTTCGAAGATCTTATGCGCGGCTTCCTTCATGTCGTCCAAGGTACTTACCTTGCGCATGCCTGCCAATTGTCCCGCTTCGAACAAATTCGGCGTCACAACCGTTGCTCTAGGTAGTAAAAGCTCTCGAATGGCTTGGCCGTTTTCCGGCTGCACAACTTCGTTTTCGCCTTTGCACACCATAACAGGGTCAATGACGACATTCGCGATATCGTGTTGATCAATAACTTCTCTAAGCAACTCGATTACGGGAATTGAGCCGAGCATGCCTGTTTTCATCGCATCTAGTTTGCCCCCAGAGAGTACGGTTTTAATCTGGTCGCGCACCAGTTCTGGATCGATGGGATATACAGCGTGATGCCAGTTCTTATCTGGATCCATGGTTACAATGGATGTTATAGCTGAGAAGCCAAATGTTCCGTATTCTTCAAAAGTCTTAAGATCCGCTTGTAATCCAGCGCCGCCGCTAGAGTCCGAACCTGCAACCGTTAATACCTTTTTGATGTTTGTCATATCCGGCACCCCTTGGATAAAGAGGAATGCGCAACAACCGAAGATTGTTACGCATCCCATTTTATAAATTTGAATCTTACATTTCGTACATGTAGATTTTTTCAAGCTTGTCTTGAATCGCTTTCTCAATCTTAAGCGCATATTCTTCAAATACGTCTTTGTCATGAGCATATGGAGACAAGGCACAAGCACGAAGGATTGTAACTTTTTCAACACGATCCCATTCTTCTCTGCTGAATCCAAGACTGTTGACGAATTCCAATGGGCTATTGCCATAGTCAGGAATTGCGAAGTCTGTATGCGAAGTGATGAATTCGTTGCTGTACAATCCGCCCTTCACATAGGAAGCATAGTCGAAGAAGTCATGGTTCAATTTGTTCATTTTCTCCAAATCTGTGTTGCCTTCTTCGTTAAATACATAGTCAACCATGTTGAAGTCTGGTTTAGTCAACGGATGAAGTTTAATCACTTTGCCATTCACGTTGAATGTTCTGTCCTTCAAGAAGTTGTAGAAGCGGTAAGCACCTTCGATGCTTGCGCCCATCAACTTACCAAATCCTGTTACGTTAAGCGGCAATACTTTGTGCGCTGTCCATACAGCCGCTGCTGTAGCACCAGCTTTGGAACCTTCGAGAATGTACGCACCAAGCAATGCTGGGATGTCTGCACCCTTCTCGAATACATAGGTTGCGAAGTAAGAAATCGCGTCGCGCATTCTGATATCTTGAATAACGATTGCACCTGCAGAATATGGGATATAGCCCATTTTGTGCGGGTCAATTGTAATGGATTCAACTTTGCTCATTGCCTTGAATGCTTCATAAACGTCTTCTGTAAGCCATTCGTTCTTCAAGTTCATATCTGTGAAGACATTGTGTTTCTTGAATACTTCATCGATTTTGTTGTATTCGATGAATTGATCATTTTCATCCAAGAAGATAGAACGTGCATATCCGCCGTAAGCTGCATCAACGTGGATATAGAAGTAGATGCCTTCTTTCGCCAATTTTTCGCGAAGAGCAACCATTTTATGAATATGGTCGATTTGACCTTCTTCTGTACTTCCGACTACGCCAACAACCCCAAGGACTGGCGTATTTTCTGCTGCCAGTTGACGAATGCGTGTTTCCAGCTTCTCAATATCCATGTGATAAGTGCTGTCTACATCGATTGCTTCAACTGCATCCAAGCCGATACCGATAATGTCGGCTGCTTTCAGCCAGGAATAGTGTTTTGTTTGTGGAATCAACCATTTACCAAGCTTGTTCAAATAACGGCCGCTGCGTGCGGATTTTGCTTTGATATCGTCCAATTTATCTTGAACTTTGTCCAAGATGTCCATAATTTCTTGCGTAGGCATGTTGAGCAATTCCCATTCGGATTTGCCTTCTACATGCTCAGGTGCGACTTCTTTAATAGCAAGCGGCAAAGATTTGATGTTACGTGCATACCAGAGACCTTCCAAGTTCGCGATGGAACCGTCAGCACAGATGTGTCCCCAGCTTTGTCCTTCGCGATAGCTCATCATTTTGCACAATTGATGTCCCACTTCTTCTTCCATTTGGGATGTACCTGGAGAAGATTCATAGGCTACGTTGTTACCGTTCCACAACATTGCTGCTGTATAAGCGATAATCGCTGGCATCAATGTTTCGGAGTTCATATGACCCCAGAAGCGACCTGCTGTATGCCATGGCAACGATTCGGAACGAAGCTTAGAAGACAATTGGTCGAATACGCTGCGCATATGATCTGCAGTATCTTGGAAGCTTTGAGAGCTTTTATCGAAAGGAGAGATGACTGGCAAATCTTGCGGTTGATAGTTTTGTCTCCAGCCAACATGCTCGTCCACAATTTTATTCAATACTTCTTTGAAAAGATTAACGTTCTCGCCTTTAGAGCCAAGGAACAATGCTTTCAAGTTAACTTCCGGAATTTGATAGTTCATGTTCTATTCCTCCCGATGTGTATGAAATCGAATAAATGAATTACTGAAAATGATTGCTGAAGGTTCAAACTGTGAAATTATTCACTTTTTTTCCAGCTTGGCTTCTTGAATTTATATATGATAAGGGCAATACCCACCATAACGATAGTTGCACTAACTTGATAAATGATGTAACCCGTTGCTTGGCTTGGATCCAGGACAGATGGCGGAATCAAGCTGACAACCAAAGTAATGCCTACACTTAGCAAAGCCAGCAAGGATACGAACCACATCAAGCCATTGCCTTTGCTGCCAAGTCGGAAAGGTCTTTCGACTTCCGGCATTTTGTAACGAAGACGAACTGCCGACATTGCAATCAATGCGTATACGATACAATAGAGAATTGTTGTTGTAATCGTGATAATCAAGAATGCACTGTTAACATCTGGTACTACAATATAAAGAACGGAAACTAACGAGATGACAATCGCTTGAATCAATACGAACGAAATCGGAATGCCTTTACTATTTCTCTTTTGGAAGAATGGAGGCAAGTTACCATCCTCTGCAACCTTGATCATCGATTTACTTGGTCCAAGTACCCATGCGCTCAACTGAACGAGTACACCGATAAGAATCATGGCCGAAATAATATTAACGAAGATGGATGGAATACCTAAGTCTTCACAGAAGATCAGGTAAGGCTGCGTAATGTTCGCAAGCTCCATTTTACCCATTGGAACACCGTTCGCTACTGTAAGACCTGCAATCAGGTTGAAAATAACGAGCAGGATAACGGAAGCGATTACCGCGATCGGATAGTTGCGTTTCGGATTTTCAATGTTATTCGCATGAACAGAAGAAATCTCTACACCTGCGAAGATAAAGATGATACCAGACAAGAATGCCAAGCTTCCCAAATCACTTAGATTCGGCAGCAAGTCGCTTGCTTTGAAATTGCTCAAATATCCTTCAGGACGAATGCCGTTTTTCATCATATACGCTACGCCAAGGATAACGAGGATAACGAATGGGATATATACCCCGATAATCGCGCCCCAGTTACCGGCAATTTTGACCATATCGAACTTTAAGTTCAATAATGTTACGCCCCAATATGAAATTAGGATAACTGCGAATATGAAGTAATTGTTTGATGATAAATCGGGAACATTAATAACGTATCCGAATAGAACACCTACTGTGGATGCGACCATTACCATCCCGAAGAACATTTGTACCCATAAGAGCCATGAGGTAACGAAGCCCCATTTCTCGCCTAACGCATTTTTAACCCATACTTGCGGCCCGCCCTCTTCAGGGAACCCTGTTGACAGCTCGGCTGACATCAATGCGATTGGCAAGGCGAATAATACGGCTGCAACCAACATATAAAAGATTTGAGTCCAGCCTGTGGCGGCAAGTGTCGGCACACTACGAACAGTGCCAAAGAACGCCATCGTGATACCAATCAACCCGAACAGCGTCAATTTTTTTGAATTGGCCATAGATCTATCCTTCTTTCTCTCAGTTGTCTAACCTTTTCAATCTTCCTAAATTATTCAAATCAATGAATAAGGTATGAATTGAAACTATAGGAAATCAATTGAAACGCTTCGAGCTCACCCCTTGATCATATGGAATTATTTATATAGTTTTGTTAATCGATTAACTTGCACCGTCAGTATACGCCTCATTTTTTTGTTCTGTCAATTCGATTCAACACCTTGTCACATAAGGTTTTTTCGTCATTTTCCAAAATCTTGTTAACAGATACTTTAAAGCTTTTTCCAGCAATTCGATGAAGGCTTTAAAGGTTTTGCGCTTCTATAGATAAAAGCATTTTCAGGGTGAATTCATGAATATAAATGCGTTTTGCGGTATTTTTATATGATTCCTTTTTCATCAATTCTACTATCTATCTTTTGTGATTGGCCCCACATCCTTTCCATGATGAAATGAGATCACACCTAGGGGCTGGTTGCCTACCATGCGATATCACTATCATGCGTTGTGGAACTTGTTCTTATTCCGTAAGGTTGAACGCAATTGAGGACAAATCTGGAATGGCAAATCGCGATTGAGGAAAAATCGAAAGGGAATACTTATACATCATGGAGGATAAGCTTACATGGATGATAGAGAAAGGTGAATCTCTCAGAAATTGATAATCCCTTCTCCATTTCAAATATTTATCAATTTCCATTGAAACAATTGAATCATTTGGAAGACATACGAACAGGTTTAATTTGGTAATCCTTCATTGAAAAATAGACTGATCTATGCGCTAAAATAAACTCTAATCTTTGTTTGATATGACAATCGTCATATTTTAGTTGTGAAATAAATCATAGCTAACTTTTCGATTGTTTATCTCTTTCTTTTGTTTTTTTCAAAAAAACGCTCGTTGCGCAAAGCTTGATTTGAATGTTCCCCCTCTACATCCAGTTTTTTTTAAACAGTTACATTTTCTCCATAGAACAAAAAAAGAATCGGATAAATTTCAAATCCGATCCTTCTATCTAAATGCTTCTTCTCATTTTGCTATTCTCGTTCAAATTCCGTTTATGAATGGATGAATGCGCTCATTTTCATGTCGTATTCCTGGGTACCAATCGAGCATTATTTCAAATACAGCATTCGCAATCGCATCTTCTGTATCATACTGATTTATATCGACCACGACAGCAGGATTCAGCCTTTCCATATATTCCTTCATCATTCTGCTATACCCGATAAGCCGACGCGATGCGAGATGGATACTTGATTCGTTCTGAATTTGTCTTCGTCGACCTGTATCCTCTACCAGCCTGCTTAATCCTTGATCCATCTTACGAATAACCGTCTGTTGCTCTCCCTTCGCACTTACGACCTTCACGTTCACAGTCACATTATCCGTAGAATCCATATCCATTGCCTTGCACCACAAGGCAAGCCACGACTCGGCCTTAATATAATATCTGCCTTGAAAGTAACTCTTAATCGTTGGCAGCAAAATGTGAATTGTGGGATGGCATACATTCTCCCCGCTCACGATATCCAACATACGAAAGTAACCAAGCGATGCTTGCTTCACACTTTTGTACTTGCACAAGCGATTGAATCCAATTAACATCCGATCTAACTCTTTATTTATCCGTTCGCTAGCCACATCAGCAAGTCCAAGCTCGACGATGAGCCAGTTAACCTGCTTTTCTCGATTAACAGCTGTTATAATGCGATGATTTACATAAGCGCTTTGAAGCGATTTTTTCCATGATTCTGGCATTTGGTTATCCCGCCCCCTACATAAAGGAGATAAAGGAAAGAGAATAGCTGTAGCAGCTATTCTCCCAACTTCACGAGGCTGTAGCTCTTTTTCCCTTTACGGATGATGATGAAGCGGCCGTCGAAGGAATTGTCTACGGTAACTGTCATCTCGAGATCTGTTACTTTCTCACCGTTCATGGAAATGGCGCCATTCGTAATATCTTCACGCGCTTGACGCTTGGAAGGTTCAATACCAAGATCAACGAGCCAGTCTACAATATTTTTCTCTTCTTTAGAAGCATGGAATGTCGGCATGTCTTTGAAGCCTTGCTCGATTTCATCTGCAGTCAGCGCTTTGATATCTCCGCTGAACAAAGCAGCTGTAATTTTTTGAGCTTGTACCAATGCTTCTTCACTGTGCACAAATTTCGTCATTTCTTCAGCAAGCACACGTTGTGCTTCACGCTTATGCGGCTCTGTTTTCACCTTTTCTTCCAACTCGTCGATTTGTTCCTTCGTCAAGAAAGTGAAGAATTTCAGGTATTTAATTACATCGCGGTCGTCTTGGTTTGCCCAGAACTGGTAGAACTCGAATGGAGTCGTTTTGTTCGGATCAAGCCAGATTGCACCGCCTGCTGTTTTACCGAATTTCGTACCATCTGCTTTGAGCATGAGCGGAATCGTCAAGCCGAATGCTTTGGCTTCTGGGCCTTCTTTTTTGCGAATCAGATCCAGACCGCTTGTAATGTTACCCCATTGATCCGCGCCGCCGATTTGCAATTGAACGTCTTCATTGACGAACAAGTGATGGAAGTCCATCGACTGAAGAATTTGGTACGAAAATTCAGTGAAGGAGATCCCTGTGTCGAGACGGCTCGCTACGATATCTTTTGCCAGCATCGTGTTGACGCTGAAGTTTTTCCCGTAGTCGCGAAGGAAATCAAGAATCGTTACGTTATGAGTCCAGTCGTAGTTGTTCACCATGCGCAGACCCGTTTCGCCTTCGTTCAGGAATAGCTTTTTCATTTGTGCAGTCAGCGCATCTACGTTATTCTGTACTTGATCCATCGTCTGCAAGGTACGTTCTGTTGTACGGCCACTTGGGTCACCGATTGTGCCTGTTGCTCCACCAATCAAGATTACTGGACGGTGTCCCGCAAGCTGGAATCGTTTCAGCATCATAAATGGAATCAAGTGTCCGATATGCATACTGTCGCCAGTAGGGTCAACACCGCAGTATAACGATATCGATTTCTCGCTTGTTAATTTACGCAAACCTTCCGCATCCGTTTGTTGATTAATGGCGCCGCGCCATTCCAATTCATCGATAATGTTCATCATTGTGATTCAGCTCCTCGGTGTAATTTTATATGTTATAAAAAATGGATTAGAAAAACAAAAAAATCGTCTCCTTGTCTATTGTAGACATAGGGACGATTAATTAACCGTGTTACCACCCAGCTTGTATGAACAGTGCTGCAGCCACCATTCATACCACTCTCGGCAATGATATCGATTGCCAATCCGCTTAGCGTTACCTAAGAACCTCCAGAGTGTAATTCGCAATACATTGTGTGTACCAGGTCGCATCAACCCCTGGCTTTCTGAGAACAGGGACAATATTGCTACTTCGCTCTTTCATCGGGTTATTCAATATTAGATTACTGACAATCTTAGAACTTATAAAACCGTTTGTCAACACCATTTTTTTGTAATTTTAAAAATTGAAGGAGTTCGGAAAATGAATAACTCGGGACGAAGGCTACAAAAAAGACTTCCCATGACGTTCTAAAAGAACGTATGAGAAGCCTCTTTCATCCGGTATGTTACCTAGATTGCCTCTTGTAAGGTGGGATGGTAACCCGATGCGATAAAGTTACCCCATTGAGCGTGAGTCATTCAATCAGAAATAGAATCTTCCACTAAAACGCGGTTGTTCATCTTCGATTTAACTTCGAAAATGATTCTATTACATCATGCCGCCCATTCCGCCCATGCCACCCATTCCGCCCATATCAGGCATGCCGGCTTTTTCTTTTTCTGGCTTGTCAGCGATAACCGCTTCAGTTGTCAAGAACATAGCTGCAACGGAAGCTGCGTTTTGCAACGCGGAACGCGTTACTTTCGCAGGGTCAACGATACCTTGAGCGATCATGTCAACCCACTCGCCTGTAGCAGCGTTATAGCCTACGCCAACTTTTTCGTTTTTCAAACGCTCAACGATAACGGAGCCTTCTTGGCCAGCGTTGTCAGCGATTGTGCGAACTGGGGACTCAAGAGCTTTCAAGACGATGTTCACGCCTGTTTGCTCGTCGTCAGATGCTTTTACAGCTGCAACTGCATTATATACGTTCAGAAGCGCAGTACCGCCACCAGCAACGATACCTTCTTCAACTGCTGCACGAGTCGCATTCAAAGCGTCCTCAATGCGCAATTTGCGCTCTTTCAATTCTGTTTCAGTAGCCGCACCAACTTTGATAACTGCTACGCCGCCAGCCAATTTAGCAAGACGCTCTTGCAGCTTCTCTTTGTCGAACTCGGAAGTTGTTTCTTCCAATTGCGTGCGGATTTGGTTTACACGTGCGTCGATGTCTGCTTTGTTGCCAGCGCCATCAACAACAATTGTGTTCTCTTTTGTTACGCGTACTTGACGAGCAGTACCCAATTGATCGATCGTAGTCGATTTCAATTCAAGGCCGAGCTCTTCTGTAATCACTTGGCCGCCTGTCAATGCAGCGATATCTTGCAGCATTGCTTTACGACGGTCACCGAAGCCAGGAGCTTTAACAGCTACGCAAGTGAATGTACCGCGCAATTTGTTCACTACCAATGTAGCAAGCGCTTCGCCTTCAACATCTTCAGCGATGATAACCAATTGCTTGCCTTGTTGAACGACTTTCTCAAGTACAGGCAAGATTTCTTGGATGTTCGTAATTTTCTTATCTGTGATCAAGATATAAGCGTTGTCCAGAACAGCTTCCATCTTGTCAGTGTCTGTGATCATGTATGGAGAGATGTATCCACGGTCGAATTGCATACCTTCAACCACTTCAAGCTCTGTATTGAAACCTTTGGATTCTTCGACAGTGATTACGCCATCCTTGCCGACTTTCTCCATCGCTTCAGCGATCAACGTTCCAACTTCCTCGTCAGCTGCAGAAATTGCCGCAACTTGAGCAATATTTTGCTTGCCTTCGATTGGCTTCGCAATGCTGTGCAATTCTTCAACCGCTGCTTTCACAGCCTTCTCGATACCTTTGCGAACAACCATTGGGTTCGCGCCAGCTGTAACGTTCTTCAAGCCTTCGCGGATCATTGCTTGAGCCAGAACAGTCGCTGTAGTTGTACCGTCACCAGCAACGTCGTTTGTTTTTGTAGCTACTTCTTTAACGAGTTGTGCACCCATGTTTTCGAATGCATCTTCCAACTCGATTTCTTTCGCGATCGTTACACCGTCGTTCGTGATAAGCGGAGAACCGAATTTCTTCTCCAATACAACGTTGCGACCTTTTGGTCCAAGCGTCACTTTAACCGCATTTGCCAAAGCATCTACACCGCGAAGCATCGCACGACGTGCTTCTTCAGAGAACAAAATATCCTTAGCCATTAGTGAAACCCTCCTCAATTCGTATCAATATGTTCATTCGTTCATTTTCATGTATGTGATTCAGCGGTTCCCACTCAGGAACCTGATCATGTGATTGCAAAATGAGCGCATACGCTCTACGGCTCTATTAGCCGATTACTGCGTGGATGTCGCTTTCTTTCATAATCAAATATTCTTTGCCTTCAAATTTGATTTCAGTTCCAGCGTATTTGGAGAACAGCACGCGGTCGCCTTCTTTTACTTCCAAAGCCACACGTTGGCCGTCTTTCCACACTCCGTTACCTACTGCCACAACTTTGCCTTCTTGCGGCTTTTCTTTGGCAGTGTCCGGCAATACGATTCCGAAAGCTGTAGTTTCCTCCTTCGCAATTGCCTCGATCAATACGCGTTCACCTAAAGGTCTGATCATGAAAAATAGCCTCCTTTTTAAACAAGAGTTATAAAGTGAAGAATCCGTCGCCCGTTATGTACAGACAATGGCTTCACATCAAATATTGTAATGTGTTAGCACTCGATAGTGGTTAGTGCTAATAACAATTCTTATGATACTGATTTTAACTTTCGAATGCAAGGGGGTATTCGCTTAAAAATTTTTAACTTTTTATATGCAACCTACTCTCCTAGTGCATGAAGTCCTGTCTTTACCAACAAAAAATGCAGGTAGACAAAGTGCAATTCTGATTACACTCTCTCTAGCCTGCATTTATGACTTAGGCGATTGTAACGTCTGCTGATTCATCGAATTCCTTTTCCCATGCTTGCTGTTCTGCCAATTGCTTACGATATACGATCGAAGACAAGAACACGCTTAACTCATACAGTACGAGAAGAGGGATCGACACCAAAATGTCTGAGATAATATCCGGCGGAGACAGCATCGTACCTAATACGATCAACACAAAATAAGCAATGCGGCGCATCTTGCGCAAACGCAGCGGATTCAACAATCGAATTCGCGTCAAAAACATAATGACTACCGGCAACTCAAATAACAACGAAATCGGAAGCAGAATATTAAACATAAACGAAAAATATTGCGTAATTCCGTACGTTGCTTGCAGCTCCATATGCTTATTAATCGATGAGGTAAATTCAAAAGCCATCGGAAAGACTACAAAATAGGCAAATGACAGCCCTAATAAAAACAGCAAAAATACGAAGGGCACATAACGAAGTGCCGCGCGCCGCTCTGCTGCTTTCAGGCCTGGACTGACAAAAGCCCATAACTGATACAGCGTAATCGGCAGCGTAATTGCCAAAGCAACAATAAAGGCAAACTTCATATAAATGCTGATTCCATCCCATAGAGAGAAGCCATGCAGCGGCATATTTTTGGCTGGCTCGACACTTCGCAAATAGTTATATATCGGATCGGCAAGGATAAGCCCGCCTACGAGTCCGACAACAAGAGCCACTAGAATCAGAACAATCCGCTTGCGCAGTTCGACAATGTGCTCGACTATCGTCATTTGGTCTTCCTTTTCAATCGACATTCCTACACCAGCCTGTTCATCTCATTGTTGCAATCTTCATTAGGCGTCACAGCAATTGGTGTGACACGAACGAAGCATTACTCCGGCAAGCGCCGCTGAGACTCGGAATTAGTCGTCGAAGCCATTGGCGAAGGCTGTCCAGACTTTTCTACTTCTACATGCTGCACTTCCTTACGCACAGGCTTAGACTCTTCGTCATCCCCCATAATATCGCGTGCACCTGCTTTGAACTCACGTAATGTACGGCCAAATGCGCGCCCCAGCTCAGGAAGTTTATTCGGTCCGAACAATAACAAGGCAATAATCAACAGCAACAGAACACCTGAAACGCCGATTCCGTTAAACACCTTGTAACTCCACCTTTCATCGCCCCTATAAAATAAAATGCTATGATATTCATCATAACATACTAGATATGTAGAAAATACCAATGAACTGTAACAAATTTATGAAAATCGTTCCAGTTTCGGCAAATCACTCGAATTCATCCGCGCTGCTCAGATTCCCGCTTACTGCATATAAAGCATGCGGCAGCTGATCAATAATCGCCAGCAAATGATCATGAACACCCTTAGGGCTTCCTGGCAAGTTGATAATAAGTGATTTTCCTCTAATCCCGCATACGGCACGAGACAGCATTGCTTTGCGGGTTCGCTGCATCGCTGCATATCGCATAGCTTCTGCCAAACCGGGTACCTCTTTATCGACGACCTTCATTGTCGCCTCAGGAGTTACATCTCGCGGAGCCAATCCATTGCCTCCCGTTGTAATAATTAAGTCTGCTTGGAAATAGTCTGCCATTTCAATTAATGATGCAGAAATATCGTTAATCTCATCAGGCACAATTCGGTACTCTACAACCTCACCATGCAGCTCTTCTTCCACCAGTTCACGGATAACCTGTGCGCTGGTATCCTCTCGCTCGCCGCGTGAACCTTTATCACTTGCTGTTAAAATCGCCACTTTCCAAAGCATGTTCACTCCTCCTTCCGCCATCGCCACGCCAAGTTTATGGAATCATCTTTTATTCACCAATATACTGGATATATCCCTCTATTTCTTCATTATTCAAAGGGGTTCGTCTTTCCTCTCTATATGGTAAACAGGTTGCTGCTGCAATCCAAATTCGAGTTCTTCCCCCAAAATCCTTCTTTGCTCACAAAAAATAATGCCTTGTTCGGAGATGAGCAGATCGACACCAATATCGTGTGGCTCCATTGGCACTTCATCCGTAATCTGCCAAGAATAGATGCAGCTTATCCGTACAACAGACAAATTCTCCTCGTCTTTTTGATTATGCATACCCTGTTCCATAAAAGTCTGCCAAAATCGATCGTAATAGCCTGCCCCTAGTCCGAGTCTGCCCCCTGTGCGGTCAAAAGCAATTCCGGGAACAATGATAACGTCAAGGCTTCCCCATTCTTCAACTAGCAGCAAGCCTGACTGGGGTTCTGGTTCATGAAGGCCAAAGTTGCTTTCTATTAGCCTCGTCTCGCTATCCCAACGATGCAGTGTCATGGTTCTAGTAGATGGAACCGTGCGCGGCAAGTAAATGTTGTCTCCGGCATGCAAGCATTCTGTCAGCAATGGCTTTATGTCCAACTCCCTGCCAAACGGCCAATAGCCAAAAATGCGAAGTGGACGCTTCAATTGTGCTCGAAGCTGCATGAAATAAGCAGAAGCAAGCTGACATGCACCTGTACTGGATATAAAATATTCTTTCTCCATTACCGCCTTACGGCGTTGTTTGAATCGTTCTCGAAGTATGCCTTTATCTGCCGTGGACTCCAATTGAACTCCCTCCTCGGACAATGCAAAGTCTCTTCGCTGTATATCACCTATGTATGCTCATTTACTCGCATTTTCACTTGTTTTCACCATTTTCAACCTTAGTTTACCATCCTTGCTTCATTTCCGCCAGCTATACACAATCATTCGCACTAACTGTCGCACCACTCTATATTAGATATTGGGAAACGTAAAGATTTCGCACTTTTTCGCATTTTCATGTAAACTTAAAGGGATATGTTCAGTCTGGGATGCCACATTATTCATTGATTGAACTACCTCTTTAGACATGTTAGTTTGCCCAAAACGGAGGAGATACCGATGCTGCTTCAAGCGAACGGCATATGTAAAAGTTACGGGATTACCCCCGTGTTATCGAACATTACATTCCAAATTTTAGAACGCGAGCGGATAGGCTTGGTTGGAGTAAATGGTGCCGGCAAGTCCACGCTTCTACAACTGATTGCTGGAGAATTGACACCCGACGACGGCATCATATACAAATCGAAGGAGACTCGCATCGGCTATCTTGCCCAACATACCGGTCTCCATTCGGAACGATCGATTTGGGAAGAAATGATGTCCGTATTCGCTCACCTTACCGGGGCTGAGCAGGAACTGCGGGAGTTGGAGCATCTAATCGCAGATCCAGCGATAGCCGAGGATGAATCTCGATATGAAGAAACCTTGCGTCGTTATGCGGAACGGCAAGACTGGTTCCGTCAGCATGGCGGCTATGAAATGGAAACGCGTGTACGCAGTGTGCTACATGGAATGGGATTCGGCCAAATGGATCCTCACGCCGTCCACGTTCATACTTTAAGCGGCGGACAGAAGACCAGACTTGCACTTGCTCGTATCCTGCTCCAGCAGCCTGATTTGCTTCTGTTGGACGAGCCGACGAACCATTTGGATATTCACACCCTTACATGGCTCGAGGCTTATCTGCGTTCCTATCCTGGCGCTGTCCTTGTTGTATCTCATGACCGCTACTTCCTGGACGCGATGGTAACAACGATAATCGAGATCGAACGCCATCAGGCAAAGCGTTATACAGGTAATTATACGAAGTATATTGAGTTGAAGGCAGCTGAGTATGAGCAACAAATAAAGCTATACGAAAAGCAGCAGGTTGAAATCGCCAAGCTCGAGGACTTTGTTCAACGCAATATCGTTCGCGCCTCCACAACAAAGCGCGCTCAAAGCCGCCGCAAAACACTTGAGAAGATGGAACGGATCGATAAGCCGCTAGGTGATTTGAAGCGTGCAAGCTTTAGCTTCGAGATCGTGCGACAGAGCGGCAAAGATGTACTTAAAGTGGATGGAGCTGCCGCATCCTATGGAAATAACCCGCCATTATTCCGTAATGTCGGCTTCGAATTGAAGCGCGGGGAAATGGTTGCACTTATAGGACCTAACGGAATTGGCAAGTCCACACTGCTGAAAGCTTTGACCGGCAAACATGATCTTTTAGCAGGACAAATCAACTGGGGTACAAATGTTTCAATTGGTTACTATGATCAGGAACAGACGAACTTGAACCCGAATATGACAGTGCTAGAAGAAGTATGGTCTGCTTATCCGCATATGGAGGAAGTTCGCATTCGAACGGTTCTCGGAAGCTTCTTATTTAGCGGAGATGATGTACAGAAGAAAGTCGCATCTCTAAGCGGAGGAGAAAAGGCTAGAGTTGCACTTGCCAAGCTAATGCTCCTGCAAGCAAATGTCCTTATTCTCGATGAGCCGACCAACCACTTGGATTTATTCAGCAAAGAGGTTCTCGAATCTGCACTCATTGACTATGAAGGGACGCTGCTCTTCATATCCCATGATCGCTATTTCTTGAACAAAATGGCTGAGCGGATCGTCGAAATGAGTGCAGAAGGAACGTGTCATTTCCTAGGAAATTATGACGACTATGTAGAGAAGAAGCAACAGTTGGAAGAAGATAAAGAACTGCTCTCCTCAAAATCTGTACAGCCAAGCAGGCCTGTCTCATTCCAAAGCGGCACTGTAGATAGCAAGCTAGAAACAGCTCCTACGGGATCAGCCGCTTATGAAGCAGACAAGCAGTCGAAGCGTGAAGAACGTGCGCGCCAACGGAAGTTGGAGCAAATCGAGAAGCAAATTGCAGAGTTGGAAGCAGAGATAGCTGCCCGTGAACTGGAGCTAACTGAGCCCGATGTATTTAATGATTACGTACGTGTCCAGTCCATTCAGGAGCAGTTAGATGCAACCAAGGCGGCTCTTGATGAAGTATACGCGGAATGGGAGCTTCTTATGGAAGCATGAGCCCATGACCGTCATACAGCAGGATGGAGGGGTTCCCAACCGGGAATCCCTTTTTTTCATCCATCACCAAAAGGCCCGTACAACGTAGTTATACGAATTAAGTGATCCGAGCTACCGTCCCATTTGTCATTTCCACTAGCTCCATGGGTGTTAACTGGAACACAGCTTGGGGATGGCCTGCCGCGGCCCATATCACCTCAACTTGCATTAAAACCTCATCAATTATTGTAACAATGGGATCTTTATGAGTAATTGGCGGCACACCTCCAATAACAAATCCTGTATGTTCTCGGACGAAATCCGCATCAGCTTTGCCAAGCTTTTCGTTTAGCAAATGGCCGATCCTCTTTTCATTTACGCGATTTACTCCGCTTGCCACGACGAGCAAGGGAAGATTTGCTTCTTTTCTCCGAAAAATTATCGACTTTGCAATCTGTGATAATTCGCAACCGATTGTATTCGCGGCTTCTTCTGCGGTTCGTGTACTGTCAGGCAGCTCTATAACCAGATTAGGCAGCCCCATTGCAGAAAGCTTGTCCTGTACGGATTGCGCACTCCCTTTGAGCTTACTCATACCAATCCCTCCTACAGCAAAAAAACAATTCATCCAATTTCTCTACTCATATTTATAAAACGAATAGGTTCGGCGATGAGTACCTCCTCAGCACCGAACCACGAATAACAACAGACATATTTTTCCTCTGTCCATTATTAGCATTTTCGTACAGGTTCATCTAGCTCAACATTATTTTCATGAGTATATAAAGCAGCATCAGCATTCGTTATTAAACCACAGTTTATACACAACAATATTTTTATGAAACAACAATCACTTTTTCATATTCTGCTCAATTTTCGTTGGTATATCAATGTTTTTATTTTGTAAACCAACATTATCCACTGTTTTATCCACATTATCCACAATTCCAGTGTATTCCATCAGGGAAGTTATCCTTTTTTTCACCAAAATTAGATCCTTAGTCCTGTAAGGAAGAAAACGTTTTATCCACATTTTCAACGGAATATGTGGATAACTTTGTCCACACTCAGATTACGAAACCCCAACAGCCCCCGCCTTAACAGCAGAATTTTGCTCGTAGAGCTGACCTCGAACAGCTTGGTTGCACGCAGCCACATAGGCCTGAGCCGCTGCCATTACGATATCTTGATGCATCGCACTTCCCTGATAGCGAAAATCGTTGCAAGATACCGTCACGATTGCCTCACCAGCAGCATTTTCCCCTGAAGACAAAGAATGAAGCTCCAAGTCCTCAAATTCAATAAGCTCGGAGAAGGACTGTGCAATTGCACGTATTACCGCTTCAATAGGTCCGCTTCCGACACCAGCATAAGTGCGTTCCAATCCAGTCTCCTGCTCCTTGATGACAACAGATGCTACACGGCTGCGCGAGCTTCCTGCAATAACTTGAACATCAAGCAGTTCAACAGCCTCAAGCTGTTCATTCAACGTTTCTCCGATACAGTGCAGCAGTTGTTCATCGGTTACAACCTTTTGCTGATCCGCCATCCGCTTAAAGCTGGCATATACATCATCTAATTGACTTGCATCAAGTGTGACTCCGTATTGAGCAGCTTTATGCTTAAGTGCATGGCGCCCTGAATGCTTACCGAGAATTATCATATGATGCGGAATTCCCAGTTGAACGGGATCCATGATCTCGTAAGTGCTGCGGTTCTTAAGCAAACCATCCTGATGGATGCCGGACTCATGCTGGAAGGCATTGCGGCCCACAATTGGCTTATTGAAGGCAATTGGGTAATGCATCATCCGGCTGACCATACGGGACGTCTCGTACAAATGCTCTGGTCGAATTTGTGTGCCCACTCGCAGCGCATCATTTCGCGTATTCAGCGCCATTACAAGCTCTTCCAGCGCGCAATTTCCAGTTCGCTCTCCAACCCCGTTAACCGTCACCTCGATTTGGGTTGCTCCAGCTTGTATAGCGGCAATACTATTCGCAACCGCCAGACCAAGGTCATTGTGGCAATGGGCGCTGAATTGAACCCCGTCTGCTCCACGCGCCCCCTGTCTTACTTTGCGGAACAATGCTCCATACTCCTCGGGCAGCGCATAGCCGACCGTATCCGGCAAATTAATAATCGTAGCCCCTTCCTCAATAGCTGTTTCTACTAGCTCAATTACATAATCGGAATCGGCACGTGTCGCATCCATAGCCGTGAATTCTACCCGATCTACAAATTGCTTGGTATAGGCCACCATTTCCCGGGCCATTTGCTTCACTTCTGCACGGGACTTGCGCAGTTGATACTGTAAATGAATATCTGAAGCAGAAAGGAAGAGATGGATGCGTCTCTTCGCCGCATCTTCTGTTGCATGAACAGCAGCATCGATATCCCCCTCGACTGCACGTGCAAATCCACAGATTTCAACCTCAGGGAACATTCTAGAAATACGTTGCACTGCCTCAAATTCACCTGGACTGGAGATGGGAAATCCAGGTTCTATGACATCCACTCCCAATGCAGCCAGTCGTCCTGCAAGCTCAAGCTTCTGCTCCAACGTTAAGGCTGCACCCGGCGGCTGTTCTCCATCCCGCAGGGTAGTATCAAAAATTCGGATCATCTTCTCGTTGTTCATGGACATAGATAATTCCTCCTTATTTTGTTGAAGCTTTGAAATCAGTTTTCTGAGCGTATATTTCTTTTCTCGACCTGTGCTGCAAAGAACAAGCCTGAAACGGCTTTTAGAACACAAAAAAACCTGCCATCTCCGTTACTTGGAGACGACAGGTTATATGCCGCGGTACCACTCCGATTGAAGGACATAAGTGCATGAAGCGATTAATCGCCTGCCTTATGAAGCCCTTCCTCTCAAATCCTAATAACGGCAGGCACCGTAACAGCCTATCGTACATGAAATGAAGACGTTCTATAGCCCTTCATGCCATCATGTTCGTTCAGCTGTTCCACTCCCAGACGAGTTCAGACCTTACCGCCACTGCGTCGCATCTCCCCGCAGCTTTCTGTGAGACCGTTCGAGTCCTACTACTCCTGTTCGTCGTGTGTAAATCATTAATATCTTGTTGTAGCATTCTTTATTCATTATCACTGTGAAAATAAAAAACCTGCCGTCTCATTAGAGACGACAGGTGATCTGCCGTGGTACCACTCTAGTTGATGAACTCCATCCTCGCGAAAGATGAAGCTTCATCCGCTTCATGCACATGACGATTCAGAATCAGAACATAACGTCTCAATCCTATCGCCACGCACGCCCTATGACGGGGGCAGCCGTATCCGCGTACTCCATTCCGCCGATCCGCTCACAGGCGAGTTCAGGCTTGCTGCCGCCGCGTCGCACCATTCCCGCAGCTCTCTATAGGCCAGCATATTCCTTACTGCTCCTGATCTTAGCGTTTTACCGTATTTCCCATTCCATGGAAGGATTTAGGTTTGTTGACTATTATATTGCCCTCGCTTCAAATCGTCAATACCTAAATTATCTTCACACATGGATACGGGACATCCCCTTTACACAGACCATGCTTCTAATGAGAACGATGGCTCTGCCTTAAAATCAAGCGGCGTCGATTGAGCATTCTTCCACTTCAAATATGCAGCAGCTCCAATCATTGCCGCATTGTCCGTACAATATTCGAAAGGCGGGATCAGCAATGGAATCCCTTCATCAGCGCAGCGCTCTGTCAATGCAGCCCGCAAGCCGCGATTGGCGGCCACCCCGCCGCACAGCAGAAGCTGCTTCGCACCGTATTGCTTTACGGCTCGCATGGCTTTTTCAATCAGTACATCGATGACAGATAGCTGGAACCCTCGAGCAATTCCAGCATAATTCGGTTGATCACCCTTCATCTTGGCCTGATTGACTGCATTCAATACCGCAGATTTCAACCCGCTGAAGCTGAAATCATATGATTCAGGATCCAGCCATGCACGCGGCATTTCCACCTCTTCCGTTGATTCGACAGCCAAGCGGTCGATATGCGGGCCTCCCGGGTAAGGGAACCCGACGGCCCGCGCTACCTTGTCATAAGCCTCGCCTACTGCATCATCTCTAGTACGTCCGATCACCTGGAACTTGCCCTCTTCCTGCAAAAGCACAAGTTCAGTATGACCACCGGATACAACGAGAGCCATACACGGGTATTCAAGCTCTTCTACCAGCCGATTCGCATAAATATGCCCCGCAATATGGTGAGTGCCAATAAGAGGAATATCCAGCGCCATCGACAGCGACTTAGCGGCAACAACGCCTACAAGCAGTGAACCGACTAAACCTGGACCTTGTGTTACAGCTATAGCGTCCACATCCTCCATGGTAATGCCTGCTTCCTGAACAGCCTGCTCCAGCATGACAGTTATCGTCTCGACATGCTTACGGGAAGCAATCTCGGGGACGACCCCACCGAAGCGGCGATGAACGTCAATTTGACTGGATACCATATTGGACAGCACTTCTCGACCATCGCGAACGATAGCAACCGACGTTTCGTCGCAACTCGTTTCGATAGACATAATCATGCAAGATTCTTTATTAGATTGTATCGTCAATGATTTCACCTGCTTTAATCAGTTAGCGCCTTAGTATTTTGCATAAGGCGCTGTAGGATCCAAGTCTGACCACATAATAAGAGCGTCTTCTTGGTTATCGGAATAATAGCCTTTGCGCACGCCTTGCGAAGTAAAGCCGAATTTAGCGTACAATCGCTGGGCGACATGGTTCGAGACGCGAACCTCAAGCGTCATACGCAGCATGCCAAGCGAATGCGCCAGTTGGACGAGCTCTTGAAGCAAACGCTCGCCAAGCCGCTGTCCGCGATAATCCGGATGCACTGCAATATTTGTAATATGTGCTTCATCTAATACCGTCCACATACCTGCGTAGCCAATGATGCGCTCGCCTGTGGTCATCACAATGTATTTGGCAAATAAATTATTCGTCATCTCATTACGAAAGGCATCCTGCGTCCATGGCAGCGTAAATGAAGCATGCTCAACAGCAAGCACACCTGAAATATCATCAAGCGTCATCCGGCGAAATTGAACATCTTGAGCTTGTTCTGGCTGAGTCATGTGAACATGACCAGACTCCTTCTGACCAGCGTGTTGTGTCGACGAGAAGGATCCTTCCTTCTGTTCCTCAGCTTGTCCCATTCGAAGTACGCTCCTTTACAATTGTTGTATAGCCTTGGCTGCCGCCTGCTCTTTCGCAAGCAGCTTCGCTTCCGCCTCCGTCAATTGCGTGTAGTTCGGCTCCAATCGGTGTGTATCACCGAATTGCCCTTGATGAAATGCCTCCAACCCGATTCGGCCAATCCAATGCGCCTTCATTGTGCAAGACAACGCCTGGATGCGATCTCCGAATTGTTGCTGCAGCGCAGCAATACGTTCCATATGAGGCTCAATTTCTCCAACAAACCATACGCGTTCGGGAATATCAGCCGTTTCGGCATTTTCTGATCCAAGTGCATGAGTTACCTCTTCTGCAACTTGGCTAAATAATCGAATGCCATCCTCATGCACGCGATAGCCGAGCTTCGCATCCTTCTTCGAAGCTTGTCCAAAAGCTCCTGCTCCTGGTTCTACTTCGACAGCGCCTGTCATTGTTCCTGTTCCAAAACGAGCCGTATATACTTGCCCTCTCCGAGCATCTATTAACGGGTACACCCAGTCTTGACCGATATTCAATGTACTCCTCGAAGAAAAATGTTCACGTGCCGTCTCCAATCCGCTAAGCGCTAGCGCATGTAAGCTTGATACGCCTACAACAGGCTTGCCCCACGCCCAAGCGATCGTCTTAGCCGCTGTAACGGAAATCCGCACCCCTGTATAAG
Organism: Paenibacillus sp. B1-35; assembly: GCF_050474385.1. Classification (NCBI taxonomy): domain Bacteria; kingdom Bacillati; phylum Bacillota; class Bacilli; order Caryophanales; family Paenibacillaceae; genus Paenibacillus; species Paenibacillus sp. B1-35. The sequence continues at coordinate 351,117 of NZ_JBCHVJ010000003.1, read as the reverse complement.
AACCTGGACCGATCCCAACAGCAAGTAGAGACACATCGCAATTGTTCCAGCCTCGCTCTTGCAGCATGGATTGGATTGCCGGCACCAGTTTCAAAGAGTGATTTCGCTCCGCTTGAGACTCCATGTGAGCTGCTGTTTGTTGACCATGAAGAAGCGCTAGAGCCATAGATGAAGTAGATGTGTCTAACGCTAACACCTTGTCCTGCTCATGTTGTACTGCCATGATTTATACTCCCATCCGTTTCAATTCATTCACCCATGATACATACGGTTCACCGTACGCGGTCAATCGAATGATACGCTCTTGCTCCCCTTCTGACTGAATGAACAAGTGCAAATGCTGCGGCGGTAAAATCGGGGTAATTATGCTTGACCATTCCACCAATGATACACCCTCGCCATAGAAATATTCATCTAGGCCAAGCTCATCTGCCTCCGCCATTGATATCCGATACACATCCATATGATATAGAGGCAATTTTCCGCCTTCGTATTCCTTAATAATTGTAAAGGTCGGGCTGTTGACGACTTCCGTAATGCCCAGTGCCTTCGCTACAGCCTGTGAGAACCTCGTCTTGCCTGCACCCAAGTCCCCATCAAGTGCGATAACAGTCCCCGCAGCGAACCGTTCAGCCAGCCGGGAAGCAAGCCGTTCCGTATCTGCTTCACTGCTTGAACGGAAGGCGAATTCCGCAATTTGATTCATATAGAGCCTCCATCACGATACATGTAGTAACTAAGTTATCATTATATCATAAATTTCTTATCTCCAACCGCGAACCGCCTTTTGGCAGCCTATGCGATTATCGTGCACGCTCATTGCAGTTGGATCGAAGGCATCAATCATTCACGCTGTTATGCTGTTATATAGAAAAAGACACCTGCTGCCGCAGGCGCCTCCATCATCCTCGAACGATTGTCCATTTATTGTATTCAAAGAACGCTAGTGTTTCTTTTCCTCAACTAAACGATCTACAGATACGGTTTGTGTATTCAAGGGATTCGTACCGACCTGCACCGTAGCCATACTGTTGGCCACATCCACGCTTTCAATCCATACAGATTGCTCCCCATCCAAACGAACGGGCACTGTATCCTTCATCTCCAATATTTGCTTTGCACGGTTGGCATCCATCATCATGCTCCATCCTCCTTCACATTCCATGCCGCAGGCGGCACACTAGCCAAACAGCTGCCTTCTGTTAAGATGGCTCAATTCTTCCTATTTCATGCATGACACACAATGGGTAACGCTTATGCATCTGTCACATACTGAGATCAGAAATTCATCATCCATATGTCATACCTACAATCGAACATCATGGAACACGATGCAAAGGAGGCAGAGCATGCATACGGTATGGAAAGGCGCCATAAGCTTCGGGCTTGTACACGTCCCGGTCAAAATGCATACAGCTACCGAGGATAAGGATATATCCATGCGGATGATTCATAAGGAATGCGGTAGTCCGTTATCCTACGTCCGAACGTGTCCGGTCTGCGACAAAGAAGTAGCCTGGGACGAAATCATCAAGGGATACGAGTATGAGAAAGGAAGATATGTGCTGTTCGACAAAGAGGAGTTGGAACAGCTTCAAGAAGAAGCCAATCGTGCGATATCCATTATTGATTTCGTGGACTTGCAGGAAATTGACCCTGTGTATTATCAAAAAACCTACTACCTCTCCCCTGATCAAGCAGGGGCGAATGCATACCAGCTCCTTAGAGAAGCGCTTAATGAGACGGGGAAAATCGGAATCGCCAAGGTGACCCTTCGAGCCAAAAGCAGTCTTGCAGCGATCCGAGTACTAAACAATTGCCTCGTTATGGAAACCATGTTCTATCCCGATGAAATTCGGTCTTCTTCCCAAGTTCCGAATGTCCCTGAGCAGGTAAAGGTTAATCCGAAGGAGCTCGAAATGGCCAAGCTCCTCATTAGCCAGCTTTCAACCGCTTTCGAGCCTGAAAAATATACCGATGAATATCGGGAGCGTTTACTGGAGCGCATCGGGCAAAAAATTGCAGGAGAGGAAGTTCGCACCGCCCCAGCGGCCCAGCCTACAGCCAATGTCGTTGATTTAATGGCCGCCCTGCAGGCAAGCATTGACGCCATGAAATCTCCTGCACCGATCAGCACCGATACAGGTCATATCCAGACAGCTGCGGAAGAAGCGGCGCCCCGTAAGCGGAGAACAAAACGGAAGCCAGCCGCGGCTCCAGAAGAAACAGCAGTTCAATCCGGTGGACTTGCAGCAGCAGAAGAGACTGCAACTGTTGATGACGCTCCTCGCGGTAGACGCAAGGCACGTAGCACCGCAGCACGTGTTCCTACAAAGCAGGCAGCTAGCGGCGAGGGGACGGAGCCAACAACAAAGCGGCGCAAAAGTACAAAGAAGTCTGCTGACGGTGAGAAATCATAGTGAAGAAGCAGAGTTCGTACGATGTCACTGCAGAGTTTCGTTCTGAGGTCTATCGTCTACCCTCACCTCCTATGTCTCCACTGCTGTCATCCTATATTCCTACAGGAAGTGACTGGACGCATCAGCTTAAATGGGACGGTGTGCGCATTTTGGCATTTTGTTCAGCAGGCAAGGTGGAGCTTTACTCGAAGCGGCTGCTGAACAAAACGAGCATCTATCCGGAAATTACGGAGATGCTTACTCAATGGTCAATTAAGAATCAACTTTCCGTTCTATTGGATGGAGAAGTCGTTGTTCTGGATCCGAAGTCACTGCGTCCGTCCTTTCCGCTTGCGCTTCAGCGGGAACGAACAAGAACAGCGGGAAACGGCCAATTACTGCAAGCTATTTATGTTCTCTTTGATTTACTCGCGCTAAATGGCGAAAACATTCGAGCACTGCCCTACTCTGAACGTTATCAGTTGCTTGCCAATCTGCCTAAGCCTCCTGCAGAACGTTGTTTCGTAACCGATTGCTTCCATGATGGAGAGGCTTTATGGAAATGGATAAACGAGCATGAATGGGAGGGAGTAGTCAGCAAGCGACTGGCCTCTCCATATATAGAGGGAAAACAGCATCGGGATTGGACGAAAAGAAAAAAGGATATCCAGTTGGAAGCCCTGACTATCGGCTATATACGCAAAGATAATCGCCCCTCAAGTATCATTTTGGCAGATGCAAAGGGACAATATATGGGGAGAGCCTCAATTGGATTGGACGAGGTTCGCAGACAGCTTCTCGCAGCTTGGGCCAACAAGCATCCAGCCGTCCAGCCTATCGCACAAGGACTCCCTTCCACCCTATATAAGGAGCACATTATCTGGTACCACCATCCGATTCCCTGTCTCATCGGTGCGCTCGAATATACGGATACAGGCTTACTGCGCCACCCGCGCATTTTAACACTGCCATTGCTTGAATCCTGAGCATTGTTCAAACCACGGCAGATTGTTGTCTCAAATCATGTAAATCGATAAAAAAGCAATGTCCCCTGCTTTCGTGCCATTAAAAGGTGTTGCCTATTCTTAAATCGGTGAATGAAGCTAAGGGGAGCTTATCATTATCGCGATCATCAGGAGGCTGAACAAATTGGGAAAATCGAGGGGGAACACCGGTAGGGCACATACATCCTCTGCAACATTGGATATCGGCGGACATCAAGTTAACATCACGAATCCAGATAAAATACTGTTCCCTGAAATGGGAATAACGAAGGGGCGCTTTATGCAGGAACTCATTCGGCTAAGCCCTTATTTGCTCCCTGCTTGTTCAGGAAGGTTTTTGACTACAATTCGTTATCCGGACGGTGTAAACGGCAAGTTCTTTTATCAAAAAAATGCACCTGAACCGACTCCGCCCTTTGTTCGCACTGCTCTATCCGAGGGCATTTCCTATGTAGTGCTGAATGATATTGCCACACTGCTCTGGCTGGGAAATCTCGCTTGCATCGAATATCATCCCTCCTTGCACAAGGTAGATGATCCGTTGCCATCGGAATGGATTATTGATCTCGATCCTTCCGTTGAGGAAGAGCCCCGCATTATGGAGGCTGCTGTGCTTGTAGGCGAAATGCTGGCGCAGCTAGGACTTCGCTCTGTACCCAAGACTTCCGGCGCAACTGGGGTGCAAATTGTGATTCCAATTGAACACGGACCAACCTTCACCCAATTGAAAGAGCTTGGACATGTGGTAGCTGCTTATTTATGCGAACGGAATCCAGGACTCTTCACAATTGAGCGGTACAAAAAACATCGCGGCACCAACATCTATATTGATTACATGCAGCACGACAAGGGACGGACAATCGCAGCGCCATACACCCCGCGCGCAACACGGTACGCCTCAGTTTCCATGCCGCTGACATGGGAGGAGGTAAGGCTCGATCCGAAGCCGCGCGATTTCCACTTGCTAAATGCCGTTGATCGCCTGAACACAACAGGCGATCTTATTCAGCTTGAGCCCAAACAACGCATTGAACCCGTCCTTGCTGCCCTATCGAATCAAATTGCTGCTCTACAAAAGCGGAGATAGCAGCCGGGCCAATGCCTCGGCTGCCCGCTGCCCGCGAGATCGATGGACAAATTTGGAATAATCAATTTCAACGCTATCGTCAAAGTCACGGTAAAAATCCTGTTCCAAGCGATCAATTGCCTGCTTGTCGAACAGTACCGCATTTAACTCAAAGTTACTAAAGAAACTGCGCATATCCAGATTAGCGGTTCCAACCGAAGCTAATGCTCTATCCATAATGAATGCCTTCGCATGGGCAAAGCCTTTCTGATATTGATAGAACCGAACCCCAGATTGCATAAGCTCCTCCACGTAGGATAATGAACCCCAATCAACGATGCGGGAATCCGATTTTCCAGGAATAATAATGCGTACATCGATGCCGCTCACTGCTGCGGTCTTGAGCGCAAGTCGTATGCTTGTATCAGGGATAAAATAAGGGGTAATGATCCATATCCGTTCCCTTGCAGAGCTTACTGCCCCGAAGAACAACTCTTGAATCGCATCCCAGCTTGCATCTGGCCCACTCGAAATCATTTTCACCTGCTCACGGCCTTGGCAGACATGCTCTGGAAACAGATCCTTCCGATCAGAAGGAGGCTCCTTTACAAAGGACCAATCGTGCAAAAATACGGCCTGCAGCGCATAGACTCCGTCCCCTTCCACACACAAATGCGTATCTCGCCAAAATCCCAGCTTGTGGTTCAGTCCCAAGTAATCGTCACCGATATTAATTCCGCCAACGAAACCAATCGCCCCGTCAATCACGACAATTTTACGATGATTCCGATAATTGAGCCTGCGCCGGAAAAAGGATACCCATACAGGAAGGAACCAATGGAATTCTACGCCTGCTTGCTGAAGCTTGCGAACATATTTGCGGCGCAGCTCGATGCTCCCCACCCCGTCCGCAATGATGCGAACCTTGACGCCTTCTTTCGCCTTGGCAATGAGTGCCTCTTGGAACTTCGTGCCGATGGCGTCATCCCGTATAATATAAAATTCCATATGTATATGACGCTTTGCCCCACGAATTGCTGCCAGCATAGACTCGAAAGCAGCCTGTCCATTCGTTAGCACCTCCGCCGTATTGCAGCCTGTTATCGGACTTGCCGACAGGGATGATATTAGTGAAAACAAGCGCTCATGCTGAAGCATTTCGGGATTGTTCAATTCTTGAACATGATGGATCACGCTAATCTCAGGCAGTTCGCTTCTATTGACGTATTCCCCCCACGTTTCATGCTTGCGCACACGTCTTCGAGCTGTATATTCCTGTGCAAGGAAGTAATACATTACGAAGCCAATTAAAGGGAAACAAAACAGTATTAAGAGCCAGGCAAGCGCCTTAGACGGATGCTTGTATTCTGAGAGCACAATCGTCACAATTTGGAATAAATAAACAAGCAATATAACGACGATCCATATCATGAATGCGTGTAACCTCCATAATGTGACCTCTTCTATTTATATCATAATTCATTGCAATACCCATTGTTAGGTTGTTGACGTAGACTGCACCGCGCTTTTCCTCCGTTCACTCTTGTACAAATACCGCGCTCCATGTACAGTAAATATTACCACCCCAACACTAGCTACGGAGGATCATTCGATCATGAACCGCAGAATTCGATTGCGCGTGCTTGCACTAGGTATGATCATGGTATTTGTCTTTCTCGTCTTAATCATACGCACGTTCTGGATTCAAGTTATCAACTATGATTTCTATATGGAGCACAATGTAAAGACATGGGCACGCAGCGAAGTGCTTCTGGCCAAGCGAGGCACGATTTATGATCGGAATCACAAGCCGCTTGCCCTTGAAGCTTCTGCCTATAACTTAGTCGTATTTCCACAGGAAATCGAAAAATTGAAGCAGCAGGTTCGTGTAGCTGACGGACTGCATCAATTAATAGGAAAGCCTGTCCCGGAGCTTAATGATTTGATCAGTCGAACGAAGCAGCGTCAGGTCGAAGTACGTACGGAAGGCTGGCTCATGGACTATTCGAAGCTCGATGAATTTCGTAATCTTTTCGGGAAAGAGCTGGATTACGGCGATTGGCTTCATTTTCCTGATTATGGGATTGGATTATTGAAATCCTCTAAACGATACTACCCCTATAATCAACTCGCAGCCCATGTACTTGGTTATATTAATAAAGAAGGACAAGCTGTATCCGGCATAGAAGGCAAATTCGATAACCAGTTGCAAGGCGTTAACGGTCAGGCCGCATTTCTTAGAGATAATCGCGGCAACCCCATTGCACTGTCAAGCAGTTCAATTACCCCGCCTATTGACGGGCAATCGGTTACCCTTACGATCGATATTGAAATCCAGCGCTTCGTTGACGAGGCCATGAATCGCGTCATGAAGCAATGGCAGCCTGCTAGGGCAATGGCTGTCGTCATGGATCCGCACACGATGGAAGTGCTAGCTATGTCCTCAAAGCCCGATTTCAATCCGAATCGGTACTGGAATATACCCAATATTGGCGCGCTGACGAACAACACCTTGCATTTCGGATACGAGCCTGGTTCGACATTCAAAATCGTTACGCTAGCCGCAGCAATTGAAGAAGGTGTATTCCGGCCAGAGGATACGTTTGTCTCTGGCTTCATTAAGGTTCCCGGCAACATCATTCATGATGTAAAGCGCGATGGCTGGGGAACGATCAGCTATCAGCAGGGATTGGAGAAATCAAGTAACGTCGCCTTCGTCAAGCTCGGACTAGAGAAGCTCGGTAAGGAGAAGCTGTTCAACTATATCGACCGCTTCGGATTCACACATCCAACAGGCATTGAGCTAAATGGAGAGGCAGCGCCGCTTATCCGTTTCGAACGTCCCTCCGAGGTGGCAACCGCGACATTCGGGCAAGGCGGTGTACGCGTAAATACAATTCAGCTCGCTGCTGCTTATGCAAGCATTGCAAATGGCGGGAAATGGTTGCAAACGCGTATTGTGAAGGAAGCCCCCACTTCTCCCGAAACTTCAGAGCACCAAGTCGTTACCCCTGCAACAGCGAAGGAAGTCACAGAACGCTTAGAGCAGGTTATTCTGAAAGGTACGGGCAAGCCAGCCATTATTGACGGTTATCGGGTAGCCGGCAAAACCGGTACTGCACAAAAACCAGCCAAACGCGGTTACAAAAAAGGGAATTGGCTGATTTCATTCGTTGGCTACGCGCCTGCCGATAATCCGAAGGCTGTTGTAGCCATTGTCGTAGATGAGCCGGATCTTGGAGGCGATTTCACATTAGGCGGTCAGGTAGCTATGCCAGCCTTCCGTTCTATCATGCTCAGTACGCTTCAATATATGGGAATTAAGCCCGATCCAAATTTGCTCGCTTCGAACGCAGGAGCTTCAAAAACTTCAGTAAAGAACAGCAGCAAAGTAGATGCGAAGAATACGGCTATCGTAGGCAATTATGTTTTGAAGCCAGTAAAAGAATCAGCAGAGGCAATAAAGGATAAGCGTCTGCAGCCCGTTATTCTTGGGAAAGGAACAAAGGTGCTTGAACAATTCCCTCAGCAAGGCGAAGAACGGTATGAACAGCAGCCTGTCTATTTGCTGACTAGCCAGGAGAAAGATATTCCTCTCCCTTCACTAACCGGACAGTCTCTGCGCGATGCGCTGACAATCTGCCAACTGCTTGATCGCAAAACCACCATTATTGGGGAAGGTTATGTTGCCAAGCAAGTAGAAAATACCGCTGGCGGACAACGTTCTGTCACACTCTATCTGCAGTCTGGAAGCTATCGCAATCAACAGCAAGGGTCTACTTCCTCTTTAAATTCGGCTTCAAACGAAGGAAGAGAATGAGTGCCACACCCACGAAAAAAGGTATGTTTTGAGGAATCATTGAATAGAGTTCAATAGACAACTTTCTTACCAAACCTATGAATGGTGAACAATCCATGGGTTCCCATTTCGGGGTATGTGCTTTGAAGACGCAACTTAAGTCGAGGTGATAGGATGAAACGGCATTGGTGGAATGGATCGATGACACTGCTTGTCATTCGTGATGCAGATCAGGCAGTGAAGCAGGTCAATGTATCGAAGATGCTTGTTGTCTCCGTCCCGATTGCAGCAATCATGTCGATAACTGGACTCTTTATGGCTATGCAATGGAAATCTACTGCACAAATTCAAGAGCTTCAGGGGCAAGTAACGACGCAGACTATGGCCTTGGATGTCACGGTTAAGGATAAGGATGAGGCCATTCGTCTTCTGAAAAATGAAGTCATTCGCTTGTCCACTCAAGCCGAATCCGTCAAAGATCAGCTTGAACAAATGAGTGCCCTGGAGAAGCAACTGCAGCAGTTCGTTGAAGGCTATATTGCACCTCCTGGCGAACAGAGGAACTCGGCCATGTTGTCCGCCCCTGCCCAGGCTCCTGCGTGGAATGAACGCAATCAGGTTGGCGGCGAAGACATCGAAGCCAACACCGATCAGATTTTACAACTGGCGAACCGTTCGCGCATCGACTTGCAGCAGATTAGTGAAATGCTGAATACGATGCAGCGCTCTGTTCCGACTACCCTCATGCAAGCGAAGAACAGGCAGACGACAATCGCGGGGACGCCGTCCATCTGGCCGACGAAGTCACGCCGCATTACTTCAAATTTCGGCTACCGCCAAGATCCTATACATGGCCGAGCCGCATTCCATGCGGGACTCGACATCGGCGGCGAGCTGGGCGACCCCGTCTATGCCGCAGCTGACGGCAAAGTCATCGAAGCTGGATTCCAGCCGGCACGCGGTAACTACATCATTATCCGCCATGTTAATCAACTGGACACCTGGTATATGCATCTGCAGTCTATTTTGGTTGATGTGAACGACACAGTGGCCAAAGGAGATGCGATTGCCAAGCTCGGGAATACCGGGCGGAGCACAGGGCCACATCTACATTTTCAAATCGTTCAGCGCGGTGAGCCAATCGATCCCTTCCCCTACGTACGCAACGCTCTGAATGAGAATGCAAATTCGAAAAAATTACTCCCCTCTCCACTTATTCGCACCCGACGTTCAACGGAACCATTAACGTCTCTCAGCACTCGTGCCGAAACATATCCGATGCATCAAACCTAGCTTCTCATTTTGATTTAAATCAAGGAGGTTATGCAAGCATGAGCATGCTCCGTCGCTCAACACAACCGAAGCACAGTGACACATTTATTGCGCATGGGACTCAATTGGAAGGTGTGATTCGCTGCGAGGCGAACATCCGAATCGACGGCAAGTTCACGGGAGAAGTAACCTGCAGCGGAACAATAACGATTGGAGAGCATGGAGAGGCGCACTCTACGCTTACCGCTAGTCACATTGTCGTTGCAGGCAGCGTAGTTGGCGATATCCACGCCAACGGTAAGTTGGTAATTGCCTCGACTGGGCAAGTATGCGGCAATTGTCTATCCGAAGTGTTATTAATCGAGGAAGGCGGGATGTTAAACGGAACAAGCCTTATGGAACGTTCTTCCGGAGGTGGTGCCAATAAGAAGGACAGTAAAGGAAGTCAACAGGAAGCGGCCAAAGTATCTGAACATAAAGAAGGCGAGAAGCAAGCGGGATAACCGCTTGCTTCTCTTCAATATATAGAGGAGAAGGAGTTAACGGAGGCAAAATCCAGCCCCTGAAGGGCCGGTTACTGATAGAGAACTAATGAATTCACCCATAGAAACAGGGGGATAAATGGAAGCTACACGCTGGAATCGATGTATGTTCAGTGTAGCATCTGCAGTATTGCCTTATGTAATCATATGCTCAACTCCCCAATTGATTGCGTAACGATTCAGCCAATTTCTTCAATTGAGCCTCCTTAGGGATAAAAAAGTAAATTCCGTTTATCATCCTGCCTTCCCCCTGCAGCACGTGCTGTTCAACTTGCTGCAATTGCGGCCTGTAATGCACCATCAACTCCTGCCAATCGTCAAATTGCAAATTCGTACGAAAATTATCCTTCAACTGTTCGAGCAAATCCATCCACCGGGAAGCCGATCCGAGTTGAGCGGATTTGCTAAGCAGCGCTTGCAGCACCTGCCGCTGCCGTTGCATACGGCCAAAATCGCCATTTGGATCCTGCTTGCGCATCCGAACATAGACCAGCGCTTCCTTCCCTTTCAATGTTACCTTCCCCTGTGGGATAGATATTCCATCTTCTATAAAAGGGTGACTGTTCTCCACTTCGATGCCGCCCAGCAAATCAATCATCGATGCAAAGCCGTTCATATTTGTCTTTACATAATAATGAACAGGCACCTTCATGAGCTGTTCCACCGTTGCCACTGTCATGGGCACCCCGCCAAATGCGTAAGCGTGATTGATTTTATCAACGGTATGATGGCCTACAATTTCCGTCCTTGTATCACGAGGAATACTAAGCAAAGACAGCGTCCCGCTGCGCGGCTGAACGAGAACGAGAGCCAGTGAGTCTGATCTTCCCTTGTCTCCTGGCCGCTCATCCGTACCAATCAGAAGCAGTGTAAAGGGGGGCTGTTCCGCTAAATTCGGCTGACGATGATCTGTCGGCGCCGTCACTGCCTGATTCTTCTTCTCTACAATAGGTGTGATGAAAGAGAAGGACTGCTGCTTCGGCATGTTCCCTTCCATCTTGTTTGGAAGCGGCTCATACATGGCATCGGCCGCTCCCTTCAACATATGCCATATGATAAGAAGGAATGCTGCAGCAACTAAAATCAATATTCCAAGCAAGATAAGAACTACCTTGTGCCATCTTCGCAGCCGTTTATTTATCTGCATCAGCCTAGCCCCTTCCAACCATCTTTCCAGCTATATTCAATGTGTCCCCTTGGGCAATTCCATACTTTACTTACTGCTCAGGTTGGGTATCCTTCTGCAAAAAATGCCGTAACCCCTCATTCCAATGCCTAAGAGGAGAAAATCCATTCAGTCTCAATGCTAGCGGCTCCAGCACCGAATATTTTGGTCTGCGGGCAGGTCGCGGGAACTCAGAGGTTGGCACCGCACGTACGACAGCATTCAGCCCTGCCTCCTTAATAATCGCAGCGGCAAATTCATGCCATGAGCAGCTTCCACTGTTCGTAATGTGATAGGTTCCATATTTGCTAGTGAAGAGCAGTTCAACAATCTTCTCCGCCAAATCAAGCGCATATGTTGGCGCCCCCACCTGGTCATGGACAACTTGCAGCACCTGTTCCGTACTTGCCTTCCTTATAATCGCCTTGACAAAGTTGTCTCCGTAAATGCCGAATACCCAAGAGGTGCGTATAATAAAAGCGGCTGAATGGTGATTCCGTACGAATCGCTCGCCTTCCCACTTCGAACGCCCATATACATTGATTGGTCGAACAGGATGGAATTCGTTGTACGGGCTATCACTTTTTCCATCGAACACGTAGTCTGTACTGATATATACTAGTGCGGCCCCGATACGGCTGGCCGCTACAGCCACATTGCGCGTACCAAAGGCATTCACGCGATATGCCTGATCGGGATCGGACTCGGCCATATCCACCTTCGTATATGCACCGGCGTGAATAACATGAGTCGGGCGAACTGTTTCCATCACCTTCATCACTTGTTCTTCATCCGTTACATCCATGTCACCGTGTCCATAACCGACTGCTGGAATGCCTTGGCGATGCAGCACGATCAACATTTCCATCCCGAACTGTCCGCCCGCTCCTGTAACCAGCACCTTCATATCTTCCTTGTTCATTCGGCAGCACCACCTTTATCGCGAGCATGCAAGGCTGATAACCCGCTAGGGAGCTTAGCGTCGTTCAATAACGGATGCTTGCCATCCTTCTCAGACAAGATGGGCTCATTTACAGGCCAGGCAATATGGATTGCAGGATCATTCCATGCTATGCCTCGGTCGGATGCCGCATGATAAGGAGCGTCCACCTTGTACAGCACTTCGGTGTTCGGAACAAGGGTACAGAATCCGTGTGCGAAGCCTTGAGGTATAAGGAGCTGACGATGATTGGACGCACTTAAGATGACGCCAACCCACTGTCCGAAAGTTGGTGAGCCTTGGCGAATATCCACTGCGACATCATAGATAGCCCCCGCAACGACTCGCACCAGCTTCGTTTGCGCATACGGCTCCAATTGATAGTGCAAGCCGCGAAGTGTGCCCGCTCTTACGGACAAGGAGTGGTTATCCTGCACAAACGAATAATCTACGCCTAGCTGCCTCCACTTATCGGCATGGTAGCTTTCCATAAAGAAGCCTCGTTCGTCTTCAAACACTGTCGGTTCTATTAAAAGCACTTCAGATAAAGCTGTCTGACTGACTTTCATGAACACACCCCATTCCAGAGCAATAAGGAGCCACTGAAGCGGCTCCTTGCATATTATGGCGGGCCTGCGATCTGATCATGAAGAATGGAGCTGTGAACATTGGAATTAGAACGGCGTAGTCTGTATGATCGGTGTATTGCCCTGCGCGACCATCGTTTTGCCGCTAAGAAGAGGAGAGTTGGAAACAATCGAGTTATTTTGCCAATACAGCTGTGTTGCCGCATTGTCGTACGTTCCTGGACTGTATAACAGCAATCCGGTATACATTTTCGCCGGTATTCGATCATCTGAAATGGAGTTGTTGCGTACATAGCAGGAAATGAAGGAACGATTGCCATACAATGCAATGCCAGAACTATAGCCAGAATTGCCATTATATAAGGAACCAGGATTCACAATTGTATTGCGCTCCACAATCACACCAGATTGAGGCCCGAGTATGCTCCATGATATGCCGTTCGCATAAGCGTTGCGAATAAAGTTATTTGCGATGAGGAGACCATCTACATTCGTCCCGCTTCCGTACAAGGCTAAGTCAATGCCCGCAGCATGCTGATTCGTTGTCATGTAACCGTTGCCGGGATTTACGAAATCAATTGTATTGCTTCGTATGACGATGTTACTCCATTTATATGTGCTCGGATTATAAAACTGAACGCCTGATGCCTGTTCATCCGGGACGTAGTTTCCTCCGCCTGCGGCGTGCACGCGGATATAGTTGTTCTCAATTGTTAAGTTCGAAATATTGCCGTTCACTGCCCATAAGCTCATGCCGAATATCGTATCCAGCATTTGATTGTTTGTAAGCAATGAATCTCGATTCTCTTCATTGGGATTCGTTTCTGTTGCATACAATATTCCCGTTCGATACTTCTTTATTACATTGCCCTTTACCGTCTTCGTAGTACCATGAACTTCGATCGCCGTGTTCGCCCCAGACCCAGTTGCTTCAAACTGGTTATTCGCAACCGTAGAATTGTCTCCGACAATATAAATCGCGGAAGTATCAAAGAACAGATTGGTATTCGCCCCCATCTGCAAGAAGGAACTATTCGTAACCGTTACATTGGATACCGCATTCAACATTAATGATTGGACAGCAAGGCTGTTTTTTATCGTGATAGAGTCAATTTTTACCGTTTCCCCTGTTGTCATCTGAACTTCGATTCGTGCATCCGTCGCATAATCAGGAGTACCGGTTCGCGGATTGTTCGCACTATTCGAATCAATCGTGAGACTCGTTACGGAAATATTGCTGACCGGAGCCGTATATTCAAAAATACTCTTATACGTCCCGATTTGATTAGCAACCTTAACGATGCCTTTCCCGGACAAGGATACGTTTCCATTCAACCATACAAAATTCTTCTTGGGGGCCGTCATCGTTCCGAGGATGTAGTAACGTCCTTCCGAAAAGATCACGGTCCCTCCCTTTGACAACTGGCCGGCGAAATTAACTGCCGCTTGAATGGAAGGACGGTCGTCTGCAACAGCATCGCCTTTTGCCCCAAACCACTCTGGATATACATGTTTCACATTTTTAGCCTGGCCGACTGCGGTTCCTGTACCGCTGAATATTTGGTATAAGCCTGCTTTGAGCGAGCCATCTATGCGAAGAATAACTCCTGTGCTGGTCAGTATGCGGGCATTTTCACCAAATACAAGGGTTGTATTCTCACCGAAGCTTAAGCTGCTCTTCAACACATATGTGCCCGTCGGGAAGTAAATCGACCCTGTCAGCTTACTCGCATTAACTAATGCCTCTGTATCATCCTTCACTCCGTCACCGACTGCACCGAACTTCTTCACACTAACGCCTTGCGCCTTTGGTGTTTGCGGCGTTGGATTAGCAGCTGCCAATACACTCGTCGTCTGGGCGCTGCCCACCACAAAGAATGACGAGAATACTAGCATGCATGCTATGAGCGCAAACCTCCACTTCCAAATGCGCGTTGATGTCCCCTGCATTGCACACCCCTTCTTCTAAGCATCTGGATTCTCTATTAATTTGAAATAGAGTTTATGCTTCCTCTATCGTATGCACGAGTAAGCCAAATGGAATTAGTTGATTAGCCTTTCACAAGTAGTTACCCAATGCACCGTATGCTGTACGAAGGAAGCATGCTCTTCAGTGAAGGATGTCGGTATGCAGGAAAATAATCCTCGGGGACTGAACTGGGGAGCATGCGAAGTAATGCATCATAGATTTCGTGGTTTATAATTCTTCGACCAATATAAAAATCGGTACTGCTTCGCGCGTTAAAATTTTGCTTAAATCGAAACAGCCCGTCATTGCCCGTATAACCGCCGCCTAAATGAAGCTTCTTGCAGCCTTGGGCAGCCGCCCATGCAGCAGCTTCATGAATGAGCAGATTGACTGGCGAGTCCCGCAGCTTGTCGCGATCAGATCCCATGAGATGATAGTGGGCATAGTCTCCCTTGTATAAAAATAGACTCGACGCAACAACGCCCTCTTCATCGCGAACTTCCATCAAGGTATAGTTTCCTTGCAAATAACGTACGGTATTATAGAAAAAATCATCATTGAAATAATAGTAGGACAGGGCTTGCTTCTTATCCATTGTAGCCTTGTACAGACTTATGAATTTTTCCAGACCTTCCTCTCCTGCTGTTGTGACGGTAAATCCCTTTCTGAGCGCATGTCTGATGCGATTGCGATTTCCCTTCGTATAAGCTGCAATACGCTCCTCTTCCGGTTGTGTTAGATCCATGCATATCGTATTGCGAATCCACTGCGGGGATACGGATGTATAATCGTTCCACCCTTCCAGCAGCGGATGGAATCGAACGAATTCCGTAATAATATGCTGTTCTCGGCAGCATCTCTCGAACTCTTGATCAAAGGCTTGAAATAATCGTGCTCGCTTCTGGGGCTCTGTGGCATTGCATAGTGGACCTCCATAACCATAAGCTGTCGAAATATCGTAGAGTGGGTTATCCCATCCTTGCGCCTGCAGCCACGGCAATTCTGTAA
This sequence comes from Paenibacillus sp. B1-35, assembly GCF_050474385.1. Taxonomy (NCBI): domain Bacteria; kingdom Bacillati; phylum Bacillota; class Bacilli; order Caryophanales; family Paenibacillaceae; genus Paenibacillus; species Paenibacillus sp. B1-35. The sequence continues at coordinate 335,366 of NZ_JBCHVJ010000003.1, read as the reverse complement.
TGGTCCTCATGAGATACGGATAGCATATCATTCCATCATCGTCTTCATAGACGAATAGAATCGCCTTCCCATCGCCATTATATTCATAGATTCTCAGATAGTCCGCTAAATAATACACATCTGCACAAGGCATCTGACGTATGATTTGATTCCATTCGTCTGCTTGAGAGAGATCATAGCAACGTACATTCATGACCGTTCATTCCCTTCGTTATCATGCAATAAGCCGATTCAAAAATTCGAAGAAGCTACGCCATGTCCAAAATTAGTTGTCGCTCCCGCTCGCAACCTGCAAGGTGACATCGCCATATGGTGTTTTTATGTAGGCAGGGGTATGGCCTGGGAAATGGAAAGCACGAACCGTGTTCCATAGCTCGTTCGGATTTGCCCCCTGCTTAATTTCTTTATAGTTCTGAATCTGATTCTTGTAATATGTCTTGACACTGATCCCCAGTTCCTTTGCTACTTCGGTCTGAGGACAAGAAGGAGCTGTCCCCTCCACAATTGAGGGCAGCCATTGCCTGATCAGCTCTAGACCCAATTCATTGGCTCGGCAAAACAAATCATATGCCGTATGGTGCGGCTCGATCGGAAACCTCCGCACATCAATAATGTTGCCAGAGTCAATGCCATCGTCCATCCAATGTAAGCTCGTACCGAACTGCTGCCGATTCTCTAGAATAGCCATGATGTTACACATAGCTCCGCGCATTTCGGGAAGGGGAGCTCCGTGTAAGTTCACGACGCCATATCGGAATCTTGCAATATGCTCGCTGCGCAGCAGCTCATGAAATCGAACACTAAGACCGATATCGGCTTCGAGACGCAGTATATCGTCCAATGTCAGCAGTGGAATGCCAAGTGTCGGCGCCACTTGCTGCATATCCTCGTCTCCGATGGCTGCGCGCCATGCGGACATCGGGGCACGGCTGCACACAACACCTATAATATGTACATCCTCCCTTGCCATCAGCCAGCGCAAGCATTGAACTGATACCCCAATGCTTCCAAAAATAATAAGCCTCTTTTTCAATCTATCTTCCAATGCGAATCCCCCTTTCAGCGACTATCCGCTTATTTTGCGTTCCACATCCAGATCCGGCTCTGCCGAGCTCGTGCAAACCGCGACATCCTTTCTCAACAGCACAATTCGGATTGTCTTCAACAGAATAATGATATCCAGCCAGATGCTCCAGTGCTCTACATACTGCACATCCAATTGGAACCTTTCTTGGAACGGCAAATAGTTTCGCCCAGACACCTGAGCAAGTCCTGTTATCCCTGGACGAACGAGAAATCTCTTTTTCTCCCAATCCGCGTAATACGGATTGTATTTCATAAGCAATGGACGGGGACCAATCAGGCTCATCTCCCCACGCAGCACATTACATAATTGCGGAAGCTCATCAAGACTTGTCTTGCGCAGCCACAATCCGAAAGGCGTCAATCGCTGAGCGTCTGGAAGCAGCTCTCCATTGCTGTCTCTAGCATCTGTCATCGTGCGGAACTTCCATAAATGAAAGGGCTGCATATTCAGCCCTGGCCGCTGCTGCTTAAATAGTACGGGCGAGCCCAGCTTCGTCTTTACCAACATAGCAACGATGAGCATGACAGGGCATAGTAAGGTAATAAGAATCAGTGAAGCCACAATATCCAGTAATCGCTTCATGAATATTTCTTCTCCTCTGTACGGTGCGAATGGTTTCTTCGCTAGGATTTGAGTTCAGCATAATTACCCTGCAGAATGTGAACGACAGCCTCAATTACACGCTGCTGATCAGCTTCAAGCAAGTCTGCTCCGGAAGGCAGACAAACCCCCTCTACGAATAGACGTTCGGACACAGATTCATCTTCTTGATGGGGATAATAGCGGCAATCCGCGAACAACGGCTGCAGATGGAGCGGCTTCCATACGACCCGTGATTCAATCTGTTGCTCAGATAATTGCTTCACGACATCAGCAGCTGTGATCCCTGTATTTGCATCAATGGTAAGCGCTGTTAGCCAATGCGTTGACCAACCCTTTGCATGCTCCGGCATCATTGAGATCCCTGCTGCGGAGTCAAATGCTTGCTGATAACGGTGATAAATCGCCCGCCGCTTCTGAATGAATTGCTGCAAGAACGGAACCTGAGATCGGCCCATAGCGGCGGCAAGGCTGCTCATCTGGTAGTTGTAGCCCATCTCACTATGCTGATAGTGGGGCGCACGATCCTTGGCTTGCGATGCATAGAATCTTGCCTTTTGCAGTGCCTCGATGTCATCTGATACGAGCATGCCGCCGCCAGCTGTCGTAATCATTTTGTTGCAGTTGAATGACAAGGCGGCAAATTGGCCGAATGACCCGCTCGGAGCATTTAAATAAGTGGCTCCTAGCGATTCCGCCGCATCTTCAATGATGGGAACCCCATACTGTGAGCACAGCTTGACGATTGGTTCATAATCCGCACTCTGTCCATACAAGTTGACAACAATGACAGCTTTCGGCAGCCGCCCTTCAGCTTCTGCCTCTAGCAAGGCGCGCTCAAGCGCGATCGGAGACATATTCCACGTCGCAGGCTCTGAATCAATGAACACAGGGGTAGCCCCTAAGTATCTGATCGGATTCGCACTGGCTACGAACGTAAGCGACGAGCAGAACACCTCATCCCCAGGCGTAACTCCGATTAATCTTAGCGCGAGATGAATGGCTGCCGTGCCCGAATTCACAGCGACACCAGCTCGTGTCCCGGTAAGATGCGCAATTTCCTGCTCGAACAGGCGGACAGTTTCACTAAAGGGAAGGATACCTTGGCTGTGCATCATTTGGCCGATCCACTGCATTTCGTAACCGCTTAAAGAGGGGGAAGAAAGGTAAATAGGCATCCCCATATCATAATCACCTTCCTTTTTGAATTTTACCGATTGCTGCTTGATTAAATGACGACTTCGTGCCTGATCATTTCTCCCCAGCTAACAGCGGGTCTGCCGATTGCAAAGTACTGAAACCCATGCTCCTCCATCTTTAATGGATTCATACAATTGCGGCCATCGACGACAAGCGGATATTTCATGAGCGCACGTATCATTTCCAGATCGGCTTGTTTAATTTCATCCCATTCTGTCACTATGATTGCTGCGTCACAGTTCGTGACAGCCGCGTACACATCTCGATGATAGTGCGGTGAATCGCCAAGATGCAGCCGCGCCTCCTGCTCGGCAATCGGGTCGTATGTATGAACAATCGCTCCCTGCCGCTCCAGGAGTGGAATAATGGTTAAGGACGGAGCTTCACGCATGTCATTTGTATTCGGCTTGAATGCTAATCCGAGCACACAGATATGTTTGCCTCTCAGCATTCCCAGTTCATGCTTCAGCCGCTCCACCACTCGCAAACGCTGCTTCTCATTGGTTTCAATTACTGCATGAAGAATCGGGAATTCGCATTCCGCATGCTTCGCCATATACCGCAGCGCATAGGTATCCTTCGGGAAGCAGGAGCCTCCATATCCGATTCCGGCCTGTAGGAATTTACCGCCGATTCGACTATCTAATCCCATTCCATGCGCTACTTCTTGAACATCGGCGCCCATCTTCTCGCATAAGTTCGCGATTGAATTAATGTAAGAGATCTTCATCGCCAAAAAGGCGTTGGAAGCATACTTGATCATCTCTGCACTTTCCAGTGACGTGCGCAGCACAACGGTCCCGAAAGGCTCATGCAGGCTCTCGATCATGCGGGAAGCGCAATCGCTGTCCGAGCCAATAATCGCCCTTTCCATGTTCAAGCAATCATGAACCGCCGAGCCTTCTCGCAAAAATTCGGGGTTCGAAACAACATCGAATGTAAAATCAGCAGCGGCCTGATGTCGAATGAGATCGGCTAACATGCGCCCCGTGCCAACAGGGACTGTGCTTTTGGTGACGATGATTTTGTAGCCGCGGCTATAACGGGCAATCATGGCAGCAGCATCTCGGACATAGGTTAAGTCAGCTTCTCCACTGTCGCTCATCGGGGTGCCTACAGCGATAAAGATGACATCCGCCTGTAGGATCGCTTCCTGAGTATTGAATGTAAAGCTCAATCTCCCCGCCTCGACGGTCTCCCTGACGAGCCCATCGAGACCCGGCTCATAAATAGGAATTTCCCCTCGCTGCAGCATGGCAATCTTCTGCTCATCAATATCGCAGCACACGACACGATGACCGACATGAGCGAAGCACACCCCCGACACAAGCCCAACATACCCCGTACCCACAACGGCAATAGAACGTCCATTCATCCCGTGACAACCTCCTTACCCTTCTCCGAGCCAACTTCCTTCAGCCATTCATAACGCTCGACGATGTGATGCAAATAAGCGTATATGCTCGCTTGCAAGTCTGGACGCTGCAAAGCAAAATCAATCGTCGCTTGCAAGAAGCCCAATTTATCTCCAATATCATAGCGAATGCCTTCAAATTCATAAGCGAGCACGGTCTGTGAATCATGCAAGCGCCGAATTGCATCCGTCAGCTGAATTTCTCCACCTGCCCCAGGAGACTGTGTAGCGAGAATATCGAAGATTTCCGGGGTCAAAATATAACGCCCCATCATCGCAAAATTAGATGGAGAATCCTGCAGCGCAGGCTTTTCAATGAAGGACTTCGCCTGCAAGACATGCGGCCCTAATAATGCCCCCGACGGCTCAACAATTCCGTACTTATGGACATCCGCATCCGCGACCCATTGAACGCCAACAACAGGCGATTGGAATTGGTCATACACCTCGATTAACTGCTTCGTACACGGAATGCTCGACTGCACAATATCATCGCCCAGCAATACCGCAAATGGTTCATTGCCAATGAAGGATCGGGCGCAATAGATCGCATGTCCAAGCCCCCGTGGTTCTTTTTGGCGAATATAGTGGATATGAGCTAATTCCGATATCGCTTGGATCTGTTCCAGTGCTCGCAGCTTTCCCTTGGAAGCTAAATTATCTTCAAGCTCGTATGTCTTATCGAAGTGATCCTCGATGGCGCGTTTGCCGCGTCCGCTAATAATTAAGATGTCTTCGATTCCAGCCGCTGTAGCCTCTTCAACGATATATTGAATCGTCGGCTTATCTACAATAGGCATCATCTCTTTAGGCTGCGCCTTGGTGGCGGGCAAGAACCGTGTTCCAAGACCTGCTGCGGGAATTATCGCCTTTCGAATTCGCATTGCTTACTCCTCCGTTGCTATACAGTAATGGCTGATGCAGTTGGGAATATCCCGCCCATAGGTATATCTGATCCGCTTTGCAAACTGCCCACGCCCAGTTTTTCTTGCGTATATTGAAGCGTACGCTCCAATCCAGCTAACAAGCTTACTTGCGGTCGCCAATTCAACCGCTGCATAGCTTCTGTATTACATAAGTAGCTATGATCGATATCCCCGCTTCTTTTAGGAGCGAACCTCGGCTCTTGACCGTTGCACATCCGCTGAATCAATCGATACAGCTCATGAATAGAGGTCGGCTGTGAGGTGCTAATATTGAGGATCAGATTGTCATCTGTCTCCAGTGCAGCAATGTTGGCGCCAGCAACGTCGTCCACATGAATAAAATCACGAGTTTGACTGCCATCTCCATAGATTGTGACCGCTTGATTCCGCGCAGCACGATCGGTAAAAATCGATATGACACCGCCCTCGCCCTTGGACATTTGCCTTGCGCCGTATACATTCGCATAACGCAGAATCACATATTGATAGCCGTACTGTTCTGCCAATACCCGCAAATACTGTTCCGGGACATACTTTGATAATCCGTATGGCGACAGCGGCATAATCGGATGCTGCTCCTGAATGGGCAAATGCTGCGGCTCTCCATATATCGCTGCTGAGGAGGAATAAATGAATTTTCGCACACCATATTGGCCGCACATCTCCATCAGCCTGATTGAGCCGATAATGTTCGTATTGGCATCTGCAATTGGCTGATGAATCGAGCATTGAACATCACTCTGGGCAGCCAAATGGAATACCGCCTCCGGGCGCTCCCGTTCAAACAAAATTCGCATCTCATCAGAAGCAATATTCAGCTCATAGCAGCGTACATGACTAGAAATACTCTCGAAGTACCCGCTCGTTCCGTTATCAACAACGACGACCTGATGGCCAGCTTGAAGCAGACGCTCCACAACATGTGACCCGATAAATCCCGCACCGCCTGTTACCAGCGTCTTCATCCCAACGTCTCCCCTTTCCTCTCCGCAGGAAGTTCCCTCTGCCTGATTCCCCTTGCAGTAGATTGAAGCATGCTTCTATAGAACGCCTCGTGTGCCGCAATAATATCTGCAGGATTGTAATGCTCCTTCACACGCTTCCTTGCCACAGAACCCATGTACTGTCTTATCAGCGGAAAAAGTATAAATTCTCGTATCTGATCCGCAATTCGTTCTACATCGCCAGCCGGTACGAGACTGCCGGTTACCCCATTTACAACAGCGTCTTTCAAACCCGTAACATCAGAAGCAATGACCGGAATCCCTGCCGCACCTGCCTCCAGCACAACGTTCCCAAAGCCCTCGCGATAAGAAGGGAGAACGAGCATCGTCATCAGCGAAAAAAAAGGTGCAAGCCGCTCCTGATACCCTCCTGAAATAATGCGAGGTTCTCGAGCGATTGCACGCTTTGTATGATCCATAATCGGATCGCCTTCTTCTTCATTTCCAAGAATTAATAAATACAAATGAGGAAACTGCGCTTGAACACGCAAGAACGCCTCGACTAACAGATCCAAGCCTTTATCCCTGGTTTGTCTGCCCACAAATCCGATAATCTCGGCCTCTACAGGGATGTTCAACTGCTGGAGAATAACCGCTGCTTCAGCTTGCAGCTCTTCCGAAGGCTCGAACTTTGAAGCGTCTACCCCCTTGCAGCTGCCGTGATGCAGCACCTTCACCTTATCGGCAGAAGCAAGGCCAAGCGCAATTATTCGCTGGCGCAAGCTGCCGCTAACCGAAATCACTTGGTGCGCTGCTCTTCCAGAAATCCGCTCCGACAAGGTCAGCATAATTCTCTTCCAACCTTGAAGCGTCTCCAGCCGCAAGCCATGGCATGTATAGATGCGATGGGGCACTCTGCATATCCAAGCAGCCAGCCCCATAATCAGTCCGGCCTTCGGCGTGCCGGTATTGATGAGGTCAGGCTTCCAGCGCCGAATTGCCCGGACTGCATGGAACAGGCTGGCAAGATCGGACAGTAACGAGATCTCCCGCTTCATTGGCACGCGAATATATTCCGCTCCTTCAAGCAGGGCGTCACTAGGCCGATCATCACATATAACTGCAACATCATAGCCTTGATGAATCAACGCATGAATATGCCCCTCGAAAAAGCTGACACTCGCTGCAATCGTAACCGATAGTAAAATTCTTGGCTTTCTTGTGTTGGATTGGCGTTCCCTTACATCGGACTTGGCTGTTATCAGCATATGGCGTCTTCCTTCCGATGATAGGATACATACCAATCCACAAAGTGCTTCAAGCCGATCTCAATCGGTGTATGAGGGCGATAACCAATCTCTCGCTCCAATGCCGAAATATCCGCGTATGTGGCAGGAACATCACCCGGCTGCATCGGGAGCATCTCAATGACCGCCTTCTTTCCTAAATACTGTTCCAGCACCTCGATGAAGCGCATGAGCGAGACCGGCTGATTATTGCCAATGTTGTATACCCGATGCGGAGGCGTCTCACCTTCTCGAGCTGGCGCACGATTCAACAGCTTCATGATTCCTCCAACGATGTCGTCAATGTACGTAAAGTCCCGCTGCATCTCGCCATAGTTGAACACTTGAATCGGCAATCCCTGCGAGATGCGTTCCGCAAAGGAGTAGTATGCCATATCCGGCCTGCCCCAAGGACCGTATACGGTAAAAAATCGCAGCCCCGTGCTTGGAATGTTGAATAGATGGCTATACGCATAGGCCATGAGCTCATTCGATTTCTTGGTAGCGGCATACAAGCTGACCGGCTCATCAGTCTGGTCGGCCACATCAAACGGAATTTTCTTATTTGCACCGTATACCGAACTGGAGGATGCATACAGCAAATGCTGCACAGATACATGCCTGCAAGCTTCCAATACATTTACGAATCCTACGAGATTCGAATCAACATAGGCGCGAGGATTGAGCAGACTATACCGTACACCCGCTTGGCCAGCCAAGTGGACGACGACACCAGGACGAACCTCTTCCATCAACGCGCGAAGCCTGCCTTCCTCCTCGATTCCGAATCGATGCAGTTCAAATTCGCCGCCAGCCTGCTCGCATAAGGCGATTCTCGCTTCCTTCAGTGCGGGATCATAGTAATCATTCACTTGATCGACACCGACGACTCGAATCCCTTGCTCCATACAGCGGCGAGCAACATGCGAACCAATAAATCCAGCTGCTCCCGTTATAATTACCGTCATCTTGACACCAACCTTATAACGGAATGATCGACCCCAGACAAGGTATAATCTCGAAACTCCTGCCAAAAGTCGCTGCGTCTTTGATCCAATGCTTCCTTCGCATATCGCTGCGCAGTCTCATAATTTACTCTTGCTGCTTCAGAACGCTCTCCAGTCTCGCGTATCATTCGACGCAAACGACTAGCGAGTGCGCTCATATCCCCCGCTGGAAAGATCCACTTTTCCGGCAGCAGCTCCGGAATCCCACCCGCGGTCGATCCGATGGCGGGAAGCCCACGGCTCATTGCCTCGATTAAGGCTCTAGGCAGCCCTTCCTGCAAGCTTGGCTGCATATACATATCAAGCGCATCCAACCATTCAAATACGGCCGTTCCGCTAGGCAGCGGCGAATAAAAGTGAACGCGGTCGATGATGCCCAACTGTTCACACAACGCCTTCCAAGGCACTGGGTCGCCCTCTCCCAAGATGCGGAATTCAAAGCGCAGCTCATCCTTAAGCGAGGCAAGCGCATGGAGCGCCGTATGAATTCCTTTGTACCTCGTCGCCATGGAGCCTACCAGCCCAATACGAACGACATCCTTAGAGCCTGCCGTGAATTGCTTCGCAACCTGCTCGACAGCCGGAATCGGAATCTCCACATTCGAGCAATGGGTAGTGCGCCCCCTGCATGGATAATGGGATTGCAGAAAATGTTCCGTAACATAAAGGGCGAACGGAGCACGCTTCACCAGTTGCTTCGTTCGCCACGTCATAATTGGTGCATACACTTTGCCCTGCCATGTTCCATAGTTCCATAATGCATCCCATGCATGGCCCACCACTTCGACTGCCCACGGCTTGCCCAGACGCTTTGCCAGTTGAATCGCTACGGCTCCCGTCTCACTAGGCAATCGGGCAATCAGCGCATCTGACGCCAGCAGACACTCCTTGAGGGCGTGTCTGGCAAGTGCTCGATTTTGAAACTGAGCGATGGGATTACTTAAGTTAGGAACGGCTTGGAACATCACTCGCTCCCCGCTGGACAGCTTCGTATTCGCTGGCTTCTCCTTATCTCCAAGCTGCTTCACGCGTGTCGCGACCGTCACCTCATCGAATACATTCAAGTAACGCTGCCAGACCGTATAATCAAAATAATTATGATACACTCGATTGGCATGAATATCCTGCTCAACCACAACATCATATGCGAACACTAATTTCACGCTTGTTCTCCCTTCCATCTGGCGCTGTGCGAGATTGAATGCAATCCAGCCTGCCCCGCTGCGCCAATATATCCATTATTAGCTTCGAATATTGCTCCGTGACTTGATCCGATACATATCGCTTCATTGCAACCGGACACTCCGACGCCGCATGCCGTCTCTTCCCCTTTGTGTGATTATCGATTGCTTGAGCTTGAAGCTGCATAACAATAGCCTGCACAAGCGCCTCTACATCGCCGCAAGGGATGAGGGCTGCCGCTTCGATTCCATCCAACACCTCTGCTGTTCCTGCAACTGTATTCGTAGCGACAACCGGCGTGCCGCAAGCCACCGCCTCGATTAATGCAGTCGGAAGCCCCTCCACATCTGAAGTCTGTACGAATACATCCGCATGTGCCATATACGGCAGAGGATTTTTTGTAAAGCCAGGGAAGTCGACCGCATGATCGAGTCCAAGCGCAGAACGAAGAGATTCCAATTCATTGCGCAGATGGCCTTCCCCAATAATGACGGCGCGAATTGCTTGCCGTTCATTTATTCGAGCGATAGCATGCAGAAGCAGATCGAACCGCTTTTCCGGCACCAATCTCCCAGCCCCTACTACAACGGGAACTCGCTCTCCCTCTTCCCGCGTGTGCATCCATAAGTGGGGATTCGGTTCCTGTAATCTTTTATAAAAAGATTCATCAATCACTGCATTCGGAATGACATGCACCCGATGGACAGGCACCTGCAGCAGTGTAACAATCTCATCGCCCATATGCTGCGAACAGCCAATTACCGCATCAGCCCTGCTGTACGCCCAGCGGCGTAGCAGATTCGCCCCGATTCGCCGCTTGCGGCTAATCGCGCTATGCTCACCCAATATCGCGGCAAACGAATTGCGCAAGAAGCGATTCGCCGCCATCGTCAGTACATTGTTCTCCCACATGTGAGATACAACAACATCAGGACGAATTTCGCACAGGCAGCGAATGAGAGCAGGAAGAGCATGCTTGAGTCTCCGCACCCCCAGCTCTGTCACCTTCACATGCGCTGGAATTCGTTCACTGTACGGACCTTCGAAGCGGTTGACGAGCAAATGAAGCTCGAATTGTTCAGAATTATGGCATTGCAATAAGGAAGCGACGGCCTTCTCAGCACCGCCTCCTGCCATCGAAGTAATGAAATACATCACTCGAGGCTTACAAGCAGAGTCCCGTTTGCGTGCTTGTTGATTCGATGATGGATTCATAAATGAATTCCCCTTATTCGAGCATTTGACACTGCTTTTCATATTTGGAATTAGACGACAGAACTGCAGACACTGAAGAAGCTATGTCATAGCTAAACCATGATTTTCGGCATCCGACTGTGTGCTGGCTGCCTGCGAATGTGCTGACTCCGCATGATGGCGGCCAGCAGCATAATGCAGCCGATGAAGGCTAAGTTGAATAACAGCTCAGACATGACCGCATGGAATGAACTGCGCTGAAACAAAATAACGAGCGGCAAGCAAACGTATTGCAGCAAGCGGCCCCTCGTCATTCTCATCGTCAAAAATCCAATGATAAAAAATACAATCATCACTCCTGAATACTGTCCATTCATCCATGCTTGCGCAACTGGGGAAAATCCCCGTCCTCCCCCTTCGCCATAGATGTAAGGATAGAAATACCAAACATACCAGTCGCCCAAATTTTTAGGCTTGGCATGCCCAAATGCAGCCTTATAGACCGCAGCTGGAAGCACATAGGCGACGGCGGTCGTATAGGTTGCATCGGCTTCTGGATATGTGTTCGTTGCCGTAATATCCATCGTTACTTGAAAGGAGGAGCCCGTTTCCCCTGCGGAAAAAGACCAATATTTAGCGGGCAATGCACTTAGCGGGATATCCTCCATCAGACTTAAACGAACGGCAGAGAAAAGAGGAGAGAGCAAGAGAAGCAGCGTAATAAAAAACAGCAGGTTCAAGCGGCGGTTTAACGGGATAAAACCCTTCGCGATCAGCACACCTAAACTTGGCAGGAAGGTCGACAAGATGATGCTTCGGCTACCCAATCCCATAAAATAAAACAGCGAAAACGAAAACATCAGGATTAGAAAAAAGCGGAACTGCCATTTTCCCCGAATACTAAGAGCAAGCATAAGCATCGCGCTTGACATGATTGATTTCCAAGGAAGTGACAAGCCTTCCAACTGGCGCTGCGCTTGAAAGTTATTCATCCGATTCGAGATGCCGATTACGCTCCATCCCCCTAAACGGCTGAAATCATATATCATGATACAAGCTCCGATGAACAACACAATCAGCGCCGGCCAAAACAAAAATGGATAAGTTAGACCTGCCCCAAGAGATAAAGCGTTCTCTGGTTGGATTGTTTTATTATTGCGACGCGGTGACTTCATAAAGCATCCGGCAATAAACATCCCCGCAACGAGGCATAAGTTTGCTAAAGAGAAGATTTGCAGGTTATCCAGCAATTGTTCTTCCGAGATATCCTGTATCGAACCGAGCAAATCATCGAGCGGATACGCGACCGCATATAGTGTGAAAAACAGCAGCATGACAATGACAATATCCGTGAAGGGCGAACGTATACGGGCCTTATGTACGTACATGATGCCAAACAGAAGATTCAATGCGACCATGAAGACAATGTGACAAAGCACAGGCTCCTGCTTAAAGCCCACGATCAGGAGCGCTCCAGCAGCCAAGGCCGCTAAACAGCATCCGATAAGGACAGCAACAAACATTTTTCGCACACTCATAACCATCATACCCCTAGCTGCTTCATGAATTCGCACTCGCGAATCGATTTGCGCAGCAGCCATGCACTTCCTATAAACTGTACAATGTTGGCACATACCAGTGCGTACGCAGCATGGATTGTCCCGCCCTCAAAGATTATCGAGAGCCACGTATAGGCAAGCAGTACGCCCAACACAACTAGGCTTACCATGAACTGGCTCCAGAACTTGCGCGCAGCCGTTAAGGCAAAGCCGTATAAGGAAGCTGCATAGCCGATGCTTGAGGCAACGGTAATCCACACGAACATGTCTTGATAGGCTGCATATGAAGCGTTATACAGGAGCGTCAAAAGAGGTTTGCCTGCAAGGATAACGGCCAGCAGCAGCAGGAATGATCCACCCCCTATCAGCCAAATCATGCGCTGAAGCAGGTAAATGAGCCCCTTCTTGTCTCCAGAAGCATACAACTGAGCTATACGGGGGCTGGCGCTCTGTCCAATGGCGCTAATTATCGTCGTTCCCGCTACCATCACGTACATTAATGCCGAGAAATAGCCCAATTCTTCATTGCCGTATACATGTGAAATGAAGTAACGAGGTACGTTCGACTGCAACGATACGATCATCATAACAGCCCCCATTGGCCAACAATAGCGCAGCAGACTGCCCCATTCCGCTGTTTTCCAGCTGATACCGAATCCTTCAATGCGTTTCGCTCTTGGCAGATCGTGCAGCAGCAGAACGAGCAGCCAGACAACGGCGTAACCAACAAGTGCTGGGATTAACTGTCCTATCCATACGTATATCGCGCCGAATACCACGAATGAGAAAACGCCGCGCAAAAGCAAGGATGTTGCGCTCCATCGCATCTTCTCGTGCTGCTGCCACCAGCCATAGACGATATCGCATATGGCTTCGATTGTTTTCGCGCAGGTAACGAGTACGATTGCCTTACATACTTGCCCGCTGTACCCGCCGCAGACTGCAAGAAGCAAAGATATCAATAATGCAGTACAAGAGGATACGATTCGGAAACCTACGTATGTTCCCGTACCTAGTTCCTCCAGCTTCCTTCTTGACCCGGGATCCGTCTCACGCTTATTGGGTTTGGTTCGAGTCGCTAGAATACCGCGAAGCTGGAAATTTGTCAGTAAATATACAGGTGCAGTCAAAGCTAAAGCAAGCGAAAATATGCCGACATCCTCTGGACTCCCGAACTTCGCCAGCACAACAAGCATCGCCCATTGACATGCTGCATACACGACATTGCCGATTAGCGTCCAAGAAAATAAGCGGGCCAGAGATGCACCGGCACGTGACTCTGTTTGCTGCACTATGCAGTGATCCGTACGGTAATCCGCTTGATCTGCTCGTTGTTCTGTGCAGTGATCAGTGCGCCACTTTGTTGGTTGATCGATTTGCTGCTCTATGCAGTGCTCTGGTCGTTGCCCTGTATGCTGCTGTTCCTTGCTGCGTGGCCAAGCCACAGAATGACCGTCTGCCATGATTTTAAGCTCCTTAGTTTTGCTTCTAATCCTGCTTACAGCCGGCAGCATGCGGCAGGCTCATCGCTAAACAAGCGTAAGCTGCCCTTCCGACCATGGAATCTCTTCGTATTTTTCCTCATCTGATGGATTGGATGGATGAGCCGCAGACTCGATGGGAATGCACTGCACATAAGAGGGAACAAGCTGCTTCAGCACAGAGCGGATATGGTCTGCTTCATCTGTCAGTACAAGAGACAGCCTTGACAGGTTCGTTTCCAGCATCACTCTTGAATGGATGGCTGGACGGCCAATAAAGATGCGATCATGCTTCGTAGAGGTCAGTCCTTCTTCAGCCGTAAGTAGCTCTTCATACAGCTTCTCACCGGGACGGATTCCGGTGTATTCGATTGAAATATCCACATCCGGCTCGAGCCCGGAAAGACGAATCAAATCCTTAGCCAACTCCGCGATTTTCGTCGGCTTCCCCATGTCCAGGATGAACACTTCCCCGCCTTTTGCTAAGGAACCCGCTTGGATTACCAATTGAACGGCTTCGGGTATCGTCATGAAATATCGGATCATTTCCGGATGCGTGACCGTTACCGGCCCTCCCGCCATAATTTGCTGTTTAAAACGAGGGATGACACTCCCCCTGCTGCCAAGCACATTTCCTAACCGAACTGAAGTAAATACCGTTTTGCTCGTTACGCTCATGCTCTGCACAATCATTTCTGCAACCCGCTTCGTCGCTCCCATCACGCTTGTCGGATTGACAGCCTTGTCAGTCGAGATCAGCATGAAATAGTCAACATCATAGCAATCTGCGCATTCGGCAACATTTTTGGTGCCAAATACATTGTTTTTTACTGCCTCGGCAGGATTCCGCTCCATTAGCGGAACATGCTTGTGGGCAGCCGCATGAAAAACAACATTAGGACGGTAATACGCAAATACCGATTCAATCTTGTCTCTGTCTTGGATATCCGCAATAATCGTCTCAATAAGAAGTGTCGGATAATTATGGCGCAGCTCCATTTCAATTTGATAGATGCTGTTCTCTCCATGACCGAGCAGAATAAGGCGATTCGGTGCGAGCGATGCAGCCTGGCGGCACAGTTCCGCACCAATCGACCCTCCTGCACCTGTAATCAGCACCGTTCGATTATGCAGATAGGATGCAATTTCATCTAAATTTTTCCGGACAGGCTCTCTGCCAAGTAAATCCTCTACCCCCACATCTCGAATTTCATTCAATGTAACCTTGCCCTGTATCAGATCATGGATGCTTGGGACCGTTCGCAATCTAGCCTTTGTCTGCTTGCAAATATCGATAATGTCCTTAATATCTCGTCTTGGCGCGGAGGGAGCTGCAATGATAATGCTGTCCACGCTGAGGGAACGTACCAGCTCAGGAATGGCGTGACGATTCCCGATTATCGATACACCGTGTACTTTATAACGGTGCTTGGCTGCGTCGTCATCTACAAATGCCACAGGCACGATGTGCTCATCGGGGCGGTTCAGCATTTCGCTAGCGATTACACTTCCGCAGCTTCCCGCACCAACAATAAGCGCACGCTGCGTAACTGCAACTGAACTGCGTCGCCCAACCGCAAAAGGGTATTTGCGCAGCATGCGCAGGGCAAATCTTGTCCCTCCTACTGTCAGCAGCATCGTCTCAAATATAGTAATAACAAAGGAAAGCGGTAGGACAGGAGCCCATACCAAGTTCCAGAGCAGAACAGAAACGATGGTCGTGCAGCTTACTGCTTTTAATATGCTGACCAGTTCCTGGATGCTCGCATATACCCATACCCTTCGGTAAAGCTTAAAAGAATGCAAACTTATAATTGATACAGCCATTGCGAGCAGGGCAAAACTCAGGCATTGCCTGACCAACTCGTTCGTCCATACAAATCCGCAATGTAACGCAAACCCCCACAGTACACTCACACCCGTCAGCAAAATATCCATGCTCATCAATGCTGACATTTTTCTGATGTTATTGTCCAATTGGCCTTCTTCCTTTCCTACACTCTTAAAAGTAACAGCTATACCGTGCCCAACATTCGCTTCATTCGCAAGTAGACGGCACCATGGCACGGTATAACTCTAATACTTTTAAATACATAACTAGATAGGGCATCTAACCCTTCCTCACGCCACACCCTTGACGATGAACGTCTAAGGCTGCCTAGCCCACAGCATGGCCGAGTATCTCCGATGATAGAGGTATAGGAGACATCACCTATCAAATCATTATCTGTGCTCATGCCTCTAACTTAAGGCTTACATAAGCAACAAGCATAAACACGATTAGCGCTTCATACCGGAATAAGCCTGCAAGCCCGCTTCTTGTCTGCCTTTATAGCGATTCAGCACTGTACCTAATAAGTTCGCATTGACTCGCTCCAGTTGAAATTGTGCCTGCTGCAGCCATTTCCGCCTTGTTCGTCCAGACTGGGCTACAAGCAGCACCCCATCGCATCGCAGTGCAATCTGCTTCGCATCATTCACAACCAGCACAGGCGGTGTATCCATAATGACGATGTCATATTGCTCTCTTGCCAGTTGAACAAAACCTTCAAACCGCTTGGAGGCAAACAAATCCGCACTCGGGATTCCTGGCATATAACCTGCAGGGATGACAAAAAGATTTTCAATGGCAGATGCATAGGCTGCATCGACGGGAGCTTCATCAGCATGAATAGCCTGCACGAGACCGCTTCCGCCTTCATGACCGAATATGCCCTTAAAGCTCTGCTTGCGTATATCGCCCTCGATCAACAGCACACGCTTCCCTTCCTGAGCATAAGCGACTGCCAGATTTACTGCCGTTATTGTCTTTCCTTCCCCTGGATAAGCTGAGGTGACTGCAATGACATGAGGCGTCCATACACCACTGTCGCCCTGTATAAATTGCAAGTTGGTGCATAATGCCCGGAAGGATTCGGTAACCGGAGATAAAGCGTTGCGGGCTGTGATCATTGCATAGCTATCGCTGAGTCGCCGCATATACTTCTCCTCCCTTCGAAGGTGAAACTTCATTTTTCGGTGATGCTTTAGAGGAACGCCGTCTTACGTCTTGTCTGCGAATGTACGGGATGATTGCGAGCACATGTGCACCAACGGCAATTTCGACATCTTCTTCTTCTAGAATCCTGTCATCAAAATGCTGGAGAACAAATGCCCCTCCGATGCTCACTACTAAGGCTGCCACTCCGGCAATGATCAAGTTCAAGAGCCGATTCGGCTCAACGGGTGCGGGATGCAAATTGCGATCTGCTGCCGTAAGCAGGGTTACATTATCAATTTGATATAAGTTCGGGATTTTCTTAACAAATATGTTCGTGATGGCATTCACCAAATCAGCTGCCTGACTGTAGGAAGGATCGGTTACGGAAATCGTCATCACTTGCGTGTTGTTCATGGAGGAAACCTTGATTTTGGCAAGCAGTTCATGAGGGGTTAGCTTAAATTCTGGGTGAAGTTTCAGCACATCCTGTGTAATCCAGTCTGTACGTATCAATTCTTTATAGGTTTGGATGAGCTGTATATTCGCATTCAGATCGTTAATGTTGAGGTTGCTCTCCCCTTCAACGATGCGTGTCTTGTTCACGATCAATTTGGTCGACGCTTCGTAATGCGGAACGAGAATGGCATAGCTGTAATAGGCTGATGCAAGAATCGCAATAAGCGCAACCGCCATAATGAATATCTTTCTCTTCCACAATGTACGAAGTATATGCTTCATATCCAGCTCCATTGTTCCATCCTCCTCGTAGTCTGCTGTTCATCGCTTTACAGGGCTACACCGTTGGCACTGGGGTTATCGGTTCATCATGAATGAGGCGCACCGCATTTTCTTGCATCTCTTGAACAAATGATGAACCATACGATTTCTATAGCAGCTCATAATCCTGCTTCCATTCAAAGCCTCTGCGATGTACATGTGCGCATCCGATGCCTGCTACATTGTGGTCAAGTCGAGCGCCTCTGCATCATGTCTTGATCCATCGTCTACTCGGGGCAGCAAATGGCAGTATATATCAATCAAAAAATTATTCCTCCGATTCGGATCTAGGACTAATTTCATAAGTGCGCAATACTCCGAGATATAGTAAAATATGAGAACGGATGTCATTGTGACGATTTGGTGATTATTTTTAAAGTCTGATCGCTTCGTTTTGTTTCGAGGAAACAATGCTTCCATTTTCAGATTTTTTGTTCTAATCAGTATGTAAGTTGAAATATAAGGAATTGACTACAAATTGCATGATTGATACACTTTGTCATAACTCCCTACGGAAAAAGATACATTTTGTATCAAAACTCCATTTTAAACTTACGATACATTTCGTATCATGTCAACTCATAATTCGGATTATTTTTGTGTCTATGTGACATTTTATTTCATCCAAGTTAGCATCGCGGAATTAGAAGGGGGCTCCATTAGCATGAATACGGGAAATCGAATATCGGATTTACGCGAGCAGAAGGGATGGACGCAGGAGGAATTAGCAGAAAAGCTGGGGATTACTCGGGCCGCGCTCTCTCATTATGAAAAAAATCGCAGAAAGCCTGATTTTGAAACCTTGACTACATTAGCTGATTTGTTCGAAGTGTCTATAGATTTTTTGGTTGGTCGCATAGCTGTTCCTGACCTGACACCTCGTGTACGGGAATTTGCAGATTCCTTGGAATTATCGGATGATGCGCTGCTCCAAAAATTCCGGCTTACGATCGATGGAAGAGAACTTACAGATGATGAAGCGCGTCGGTTCATTGCCTTTGTCCGCGCCGAGAGGGCGATGAGATAGCGAGTTCAGACCATCCTATTACAATCGAACATTCCTAGCGCAGGCTAGCTGTCATACAACCAAAACATCCCCCTAGAACGCTCAGGGTTCCAGGAGGATGTTTTTCATTTCTATATTTCTATTCTTCCATGTTTGCATTTTGCATTGCTTGTTCGATTCTATATGAAGAGATCAAGACTGCAGCCTCCTCACCTCTTGAAACCAGACAGTCTCGTTAATACCCAGTTGCTTCAACACGTCCATCACATCAAGCACCATCTTATCAACTGCCGTGGCTGGAGCATCCTCACATCTCTTTATACAGTCCAGCTTCTCTTTCTCCACCTTCTCCATCATTCACGGTCCCTCACTTCTATTATGATGCAAGCTGGCATGTCTTCGCATATTATGGATCATTATAGTCCAGATTGCTAAGGGATGCTGTCGGATATTGGAGCGTTAGTTTAAATATGCTGGTTCTATTTTTGTCGATATAAGGGTTTACGATATTGACTCTGTCGACGAGTACATTTTGCTCCCTGTTTGCTTGGTATCCTGCTTCTGAAGCCATGCATGGATGATGAAACTAATGACCGATAAAATAGCAATGACCATGGAAATGATGGCTACGCCAATAAGTCCGCTCTGATCGTAGGTAACGCCTAGCAAGTATGGCCCTATCATTCTTCCAATGGAGCTGATTCCGCCTGCAACCCCCATATAAAATGGCGCTTCACGCCCAGCCCTGGCTGACAGGAATGCTGGAACAGCAGGAGATACAAGCATTTCTCCGAGGGTTGCGAGCGCCATGCCGAGCACGAAGCCGGCATAATTCGGTACAATCCAGATGATAATGTAAGCTGCGCCATAGAAGATGCCGCTCCAAGTCAGCTGATCCGTAATCCGCTTCGCCACTGTGCGCTTCATCCATGTTGTAATCGGCTGTGCCGCAAAAATGAGTACGCCATTCAGCGTCCACAGCAAGCTGTACATGGAGAATCCCATACCTTGATCAGCTATATGCGGTGCAATGCCGCTTCCCCACAATGAGTTCGCCAGCCAAATGAACATAGCCCCCAAGGACATGAACAAATATATGCGGTAAGCAGCGAGTTTATTCCATATCGTCTGCTCCGGAAGAACCCCTGCTGCCGGCTGTGGTCTGCTGCTTGCATCTACCGCTGAAATTATATCCAACTGATCCGGCACACCGCTTGTCTTCTCGTCCGCAGTTACATCCCTTTCTTCCTTCATTCCCTGCAAGAAACGGTAGAAGAAGAACGCAAAGCCAGCTGACGTGACCCCGTTCAGCAGGAAGGTCAAATTAAATGAGATATCAGCCAGTACACCGCTGAGTGCAGTCCCCAGTGCAACTCCGATGTTGTTCGCGACATAGATGACATTGAACAATTCATCCCGCCGGTCAGACCAGCGGAAGCCAATGAACGATTGGATCGCAGGCATCGATACGGAATTCGTAAGCCCAATGACTCCCATTGTAATAACATAGCCCCACCAGCTCGCATATGCCGTGAATACAAGCGAGCACTGCAAAACAGAGGTAATCGCAAGCGCCCATACAAGCAAGCGCCGAACCCCAACCCGATAGTACAATCCGCCGCCAAGGAACTGTCCAAATACTCCACCAAGCATTTGCATGAGAATGACGAACCCTGCATCAGCCAAGGAACGATTTAACTGCGTGTGAACAAATAGCGTCGTGAGCGGCCACATCAATGCGCCGCCTGTTGAGTTAATCATGCTAGCCCAAATAAAAACATTCATCTCCCGCGTATAATTCCGGAACGCTCCTTTAGGCGAAAGCTTCATTGTATCACCAACAATTTCAGTAGAAGTTGTACAAAACAAAAAAAGCCATGGCCTGAGCCCGGATATTCCAAGCTGCAGACCATAGCTATCATACCATAATTTAGTTTCCGCTAGCACGTGACAAATCACGCATGTTCGCTTCAAATGCCGCAAGCAGCGCCGCTTCTCCGGTCATGCCTTGTGCCTCGACCTTTGCAATTTGCTGCATCATTCGTTTATAGTCCTTCGGAATAACACGGACGAAGCGCCCGCGCGCTCCATTATCCCATTGCTGCAAGATGCGGCCGCCAATTGCGCTGCCTGTCGCTTGCACATGACGTTCAATCATCTCATGAACCTGATGCGCCTCTGCTCCTTCGAGCGGTTCCAACAGCACCATTTCCAAGTTGCAGCGGTTCACGAATGTCTGATCCTCATCCCATACGTAAGCAATGCCTCCCGACATCCCTGCTGCGAAGTTGCGGCCTGTCTTGCCGAGTACGACTACACGGCCTCCGGTCATGTATTCACAGCCGTGATCGCCTACGCCTTCAACGACCACATGTACGCCTGAATTGCGGACGGCGAAGCGCTCGCCTGCTATGCCCCGGATGTAAGCCTCACCGCCAGTAGCTCCATAGAATGCCGTGTTGCCGATAATGACATTTTCTTCTGCCGCGAAGGTTGCAATTGCAGACGGCTTCACGATAATTTTGCCGCCTGAGAGCCCTTTCCCAACATAATCATTGCTGTCGCCTTCAACCGTTAACGTGATGCCGCGTGGAACAAATGCGCCGAAGCTCTGTCCAGCTGACCCAATAAACGTATAGCGAATCGTATCCTCCGGCAATCCTGCCGCTCCATATCGTCTCGTTACTTCACTGCCCAAAATCGTCCCCGTTGCACGGTTTACGTTGCTTATCGGGTAGGTTCCCTCAACAGGCGTTCCCGCTTCCAGCGCTGCTCGAGCTGCAGGAACGAGAGTCTTCATGTCCAGCGTCTCTTCTAGGCCATGATTCTGTTCGCGAACTTGAATACGCGAGGAGCCTTCCGGCATCTCCGGCTGATGCAGCAACGAAGACAGATCGAGATGCTTCGCCTTCCAGTGGTCAATCGCATTCTTCATATCCAAGCATTCTGTACGTCCGATCATGTCATTCAGCGTGCGGAACCCAAGCTCCGCCATCCATTCGCGAAGCTCTTCCGCAATGAACCGCATTAAATTTACAACATGCTGTGGATCGCCTGTGAAGTTTTTGCGCAGTTCTGGATTCTGTGTTGCCACACCGACAGGACATGTATCAAGCTGGCACACCCGCATCATGATACAGCCGACGGCTACAAGCGGCGCTGTGGAGAAACCATATTCCTCTGCACCGAGCAGGGCGGCGATGGCTAGATCGCGTCCTGTCATCATCTTCCCGTCCGTCTCTAAGACAATGCGGTCACGCAAATTGTTCAGGATCAGCGTCTGATGCGTCTCCGCCAATCCAAGCTCCCACGGCAGACCTGCATGGCGGATCGAGCCTTGCGGAGAAGCCCCCGTGCCTCCATCATAACCACTGACGAGGATTACATCTGCACGTCCCTTGGCAACACCGGCGGCAATGGTTCCGACACCGACTTCCGAGACGAGCTTCACGTTGATGCGCGCACGTGGATTCGCATTCTTCAAATCATAGATCAGTTCTGCCAAATCCTCGATTGAGTAAATATCATGGTGCGGTGGCGGCGAAATCAGTCCCACCCCAGGTGTTGAGCCGCGTACTTCAGCGACCCACGGATATACCTTGCGCCCAGGCAACTGTCCGCCTTCTCCCGGCTTCGCTCCCTGCGCCATCTTAATTTGGATCTCATCCGCATTGATAAGATAGTCTGATGTTACACCGAAGCGACCGGAAGCAACCTGCTTAATTGCGCTCCGTCTAGAATCGCCGTTCGCATCCTTCACATAGCGAGCCGGGTTCTCTCCGCCTTCACCGGAATTCGACTTGCCGCCGATGCGGTTCATCGCTATTGCCAAGCTCTCATGCGCTTCTTTCGAAATCGAGCCGAACGACATCGCTCCCGTCTTGAATCGCTTTACAATCGAGTCCACGGATTCTACTTCTTCAAGCGGAACCGCTGGCCCTATGGGTTTTAAGACGAATAAGGAGCGAAGCGTGCGGCTGCTATTGTATTCGCCCTGCACGAGCTTGGAATACTTCTTGAACAGTCGATAATCGTTCGTGCGCACCGCATGCTGGAGCGTATGAATCGTTTGCGGATTGAACAGATGTTCTTCCCCGTCATTGCGCCATTGATATTCGCCCCCGGAATCAAGCTCTGCGTCTCTTCCCGGCTGTGCGGAAAAGCCACGATAATGATGAGACAACGCCTCCTGCGCGACTTCCTCCAATCCAATGCCGCCAATTCGAGACGGCGTCCATGTAAAGTATTGATCGACAAAGTCCTGCTTCAATCCGATGGCTTCAAATATTTGAGCGCCACGGTACGACTGTACTGTGGATATACCCATTTTTGATAGTATTTTCACGACGCCCTTGGTCGCCGCCTTCATATAGTTCTTAACAGCCTTCTCATGGGTAATGCCATGCAATATGCCTTGGCGAATCATATCATCGAGCGTTTCGAATACAACGTACGGGTTCACCACACTGACGCCATAGCCGAGCAGCAGTGCATAATGATGAACCTCGCGCGGCTCGCCCGATTCCAGCAGCAGACTTACCTTCGTACGCGTGCCTTGACGAATTAGATGATGGTGAAGGCATGATACCGCGAGCAGCGCCGGGATTGCAGCCTGTTCCTCCTCTACGCCGCGGTCAGATAAGATAATCAAGTTATGTCCCTTGCCGATGACCCGATCAGCAGCCTCACACATCGTCTTTAAGGCAGCTTCAAGACCTGCCGCTCCCTCAGATGCCGTGAATAGAATCGGTATCGTAATCGATTTGAATCCCGGCCGGCGAATGTGGCGCAGCTTAGCGAAATCCTCATTTGAAAGCACCGGCGAATCCAACTTAATTTGTCGGCAGCTCTCCGGCTCGGGAAGTAGAAGATTTCGTTCAGGTCCAATCGTCGTGCTCGTCGCGGTCACGATTTCTTCCCGAATGGCGTCGATAGGCGGATTCGTAACTTGGGCGAATAATTGCTTGAAATAGTTGTACAGCCGCTGCGGGCGTTCGGATAGAACAGCCAGCGGCGCATCGTACCCCATTGATCCCAGCGGCTCTACACCTGTAGCCGCCATAGGCTCGATAATTTTGCGCAGCTCCTCGTACGTATAGCCGAACGCCTGCTGGCGTTGCTGCACATTTTCATGCTTCGGCTCCGGTACTTCCGGTGCATCCGGCAAATCTTCAAGCCCTACTAAATGCTCATCGAGCCAGGACTGATACGGATTCTCTTCCGCAATCTGCGCCTTCACTTCCTCATCCGAAATGATGCAGCCCTTCTCCGTATCAACGACAAGCATCCGTCCCGGGCGCAGCCGATCCTTATATGCGATCTGCTCAGGTGGAATATCTAGTACGCCCGCTTCTGAACTGAGCACGATCATATTGTCCTTCGTCACATAATAACGGGATGGGCGCAATCCGTTCCGATCCAAGGTGGCGACAATTTGCACGCCGTCCGTGAACGCCATGGCGGCAGGACCATCCCAAGGCTCCATGAGACAGCTGTGGTATTCATAAAAAGCTCTCTTCGCAGGATCCATGCTGTCATGGTTGTTCCATGGCTCCGGCACCATCATCATTGCAACATGCGACAACGGGCGGCCCGCTAAATACAGAAATTCAAAGGTGTTGTCGAACATGCCTGTATCCGAGCCATCATCATTGATGACCGGTTTCACCTTCTCCAAATCAGCGCCGAAAACATCAGATGCGAACAGTGTCTGGCGGGCATGCATCCAGTTCACGTTGCCGCGCAGCGTGTTGATCTCACCGTTGTGGATCATATAGCGATACGGATGTGCACGCTCCCAGCTCGGAAATGTATTTGTGCTGAAGCGCGAATGTATAAGAGCTATTGCTGATTCGAGCGAGTCATGCTGCAAATCGAGATAAAATTGACCGACTTGCTCGGTCGTCAGCATTCCTTTGTATACGACTTTCCGGCACGACATACTCGAAATATAGAACGTACCCGCTTCTTCTTCGCCAGTATACCGAATTTCCTGCTCTGCCCGCTTGCGAATCATATACAGTTTACGCTCAAAGGCAAGCTCATTCTCGATATTTTCGCTCCGTGCAATGAACATCTGGCGTACATAAGGCTGGACGGCTTTCGCTGATTGACCAAGGCCCTCTCCATTCGTCGGAACGGTGCGGAACCCGAGCAAGGTCTGCCCCTCCTCCTCAACAATGCGGCGAAGACGAGCTTCATGCGCTTCACGCACACGCTCATTTTGTGTCAGGAACAGCATGCCTACGCCATATAGACCTGCATCAGGAAGTGCAATTCCTTGCTGTTCCATCTCTCTGACAAAGAAACGATGCGGGATTTGCAGCATAATCCCTGCTCCATCCCCTGTATTCGGCTCGCTTCCCTGACCGCCGCGATGCTCCATATTTACCAGCATCTGCAGCGCCTGACGTACAATTTCGTGAGACTTTTCCCCTTTAATATGAGCGATAAAGCCCATACCGCACGCATCTTTTTCATACCTTGGATCATATAATCCTTGCTTGGGAGGTAATCCGTTCAGTTTCATACGAAGCAACCTTTCTATAATAAAGTGATCGACATACGCAACATAGATTCGACAACATTTCACACGTCCACATGATGAATTCATAATTATTCATTTGTATTGATTCATTATTTTAACATCGTGCCAACTTGATGGCAATTTAATATTTTTATGCCCTTGATAAGATATAATAGTCGGTAATTTCTTTGTATAGAGCCAATATAACCTATTCCCACCCCATGCATAGATCATTATAAATGTTTATAAATTCTTGTTCTTTTTTTGCATTTTTCGACACACATAATCCAATTTCTTCTTAAAAAAAGTATAGGTTGAACGAGTTTATATGTATTTATATTCGTTGTATCGCATATTGATATAATTTATGGAACATTCATATGGACAGTACCGCACAGTCATTTGTCATATTTACAAATCTATAAATATAGATATAATAAAGCGTATGGATCCTTTACTCATTTGCAAAGCATTATCCAATGATACACGCCTCAATATTTTACAGTGGTTAAAGCACCCAGAGGAGCATTTCGACGAAGAGAAATATATTCAGTATGGAATTTCTTTTGCTACAGGCGTATGCGTTGGCGATATTCAGAAAAAAACAGGGCTTGCGCAATCGGTCATCTCAAGCTATCTGCTCTCCATGCAGCAGGCTGGATTATTGGAGTCTGAACGAGTCGGCAAATGGACGTACTATCGCCGTAATGAACAGACAATACGAGAATACGCCGAGTATGTTACCCATCATTTATAGGAAAGGAGGAAGTTCTTCTTTTTTTGTATCTTCAAATCTACATATATAGATATTTATTTATTAGGATTAGATTGAACATGCTTGAATCATTATGAGATGAAATGGAGTCACCTTGAAAATGAGTAAATCAAACCCTTTACTGCTTCTTATCCTGTCACTTGGAGTATTTGGCATTATTACGACGGAAATGGGTATTGTAGGCGTGCTGCCTCAAATTTCACAGAAATTTCAGATCACCGCTTCTGAAGCTGGATGGCTCGTAAGTTTATTTGCACTGATTGTAGCCATCAGCGGCCCGTTCCTAACCTTGATTGCTTCCCGATTTAATCGTAAGAGCGTTCTGCTCACGGCAATTTCCATGTTCGTGCTGTCTAATATCGTCTATGCTTTCACCTCGCATTTTGAGATTATGCTGCTCTTTCGGATATTGCCTGCTTTGTTCCATCCTGTATTCTTCTCCATTGCGCTCGTAGCTGCTGCAAGCCTGGTTCCCCCGGAACAAAGCGGCAAGGCAGTCGTACGCGTATTTGCTGGGATCACTGTAGGATTTGCATTCGGAGTGCCAATTACATCCTATTTAGCGGAGCGCATTTCGTTATCGGCCTCTTTCTTATTTGGAGCAGTGGTGAATGCTATCGCATTGATTGGTTTGCTCATTTGGCTGCCATCGATGCCAGTCAAGGAGAAAATGTCTTACGGCAAGCAGCTTGGCATTTTGCGCAAGCCAGGACTTTGGCTTAACATTGCAGCCGTTATCTTTATCTTCGCAGCTATGTTCTCCGTGTATAGTTATTTTGCCGAGTATACGAGCCAGATTACTCGGATGAACGGCTCACTCATCAGTGTTATGCTTATGGTATTCGGACTTGTCATGATAATCGGGAATTTTCTGTTCGGAACCTTACTGCAAAAGAATACAACAAAAACGATTTTGCTGTTCCCTCTTCTGTATTCGTTCGTGTATTTGCTTGTCTATTATGCAGGAACCTATCTGTTTCTTATGATTGGGATGATATTCATTTGGGGAACCGTGCATTCTGGAGGACTGATTGTCAGCCAAACCTGGTTGACGTCAGAAGCCAAGGAAGCACCTGAATTCGGCAACAGTCTATTCGTATCCTTCTCTAACTTGGGGATTACAATTGGTACCGCAGTTGCAGGCTTCATGATTTCCCAGCTCGGCATGCATCAGCTTATCTGGTGCGGAATCGGATTCTCTCTGCTCGCATTTGCCACGATTACAATCAAGATAAAGCTATTCAGTGCAGCTGCCCCAGAAGGTGCAAGTGCTTAGCATGTAACCCTATTGCGGATCATCTGAACATTTATATCAAAAAAGGGACTGCCCCAGCAGTCCCTTTTTACAGGCTATCGTTCACCATATTCCACGAAAGTTGATTATTTCGCACTTACACGCATCGAAGTACTCTTTCCATCGAAGGTAAACTTCAGGGTTGCACTGCCCTTGGCAGCGGCCTGTACCGTACCTCTTGCTGCTTTGATCTTCAAGTTGGAAGGAACGAATGTCACGGAAGAAGTCACATCCACAACTTCACCCGTATCATAAATCGCTTGCACCTTCCACGAAGCAGACTGACCGATGCCCAGCTTTACACTCGTCGGATTCGACTCAAGCTTCAGCAAGCGAGGCTTAACATGTACGACCACTTCGAGCTTTCTGCCTTGATACTCTCCGACCAGCTTCGTGCTGCCGATCGCTACACCCTTCACTGTAGCGCCGCGCACGGTCGCTACCTTTTCATTCTCAACCGTCCACTTAATGCGTGAACCAAGAGCAATTGTCTTGCCATTTCTATATGTCCCTGTCACCTTAACAGATTGGGACTTATTCACGTTCGTGCGAACCTCGGAAGGTACGATAGCGTACTTCACGATTTCCTCTTCAACTGTCACCTTAATTGACAGTTTCACATTCGAGAACGTACCTGTCAGCGTTACACGCCCAGCAATAAGCCCCTTCATCTTCCCGTCGCGAACGAGCAGATTTGGAGAACTTGACTCCCATTTTACTTGAGTCGTTACATTCTCTTCTGTTCCATCTGCATAAATGACATTCACTTCAGGCAATGGCTGCTCGCGGCCGGTCACGACGCTAACATCCGTGTTGTTTGCCTGCAATAGGAGCGCCTTGCGCTGAACGGTTACTTCTAATAGAAGTGATTGATTGCGAACATTCGCAGTCAGAGTTGCCGTTCCCGCTGCTACTGCCTTCATTTTGCCGTCCTTAATGGAGACAACACTTTCATTCGAGGACGTCCAGTGCACCAATTCCGATACATCCAGCGTATTGCCGCTCAGAGCAACACCGCTGATTTTAGGCATAGGCTTCACATCTTCCAAGATCAAGTTCTGCTTGCGATTATCGCCGGGCTTCGCATCCTTATCTTCTTCTGTCCACTTTAGCTTCTCAATCGTTGGATATACCGTAATTTCAACGGATTTAGTCAAGCCTTTGTAAGAAGCAGTTATCGTTGCTGTGCCCTCACTCTTCGCATACACCTTGCCGTGATCTACAGTTGCAGCCATCAGGTTGCTGGAAGTCCACTCCGCAAGGTCTGTCACTTCCTGCTGATTGTCCGCAGAGTTAAGCACGAAGGTCTGCACTTGAAGCGTTCCATCCCCAAGCATAACATGCTGCTTCTGATCCGGTGTAATGCGCATTGCTTGGTAAGAAGCGCGCACGACTACTGTAATGGACTGCGAGGAGCCCAAGTAGCTAGCGGTTACGGTTGCTGTTCCCACATTAATTGGCTTGACGACCCCGTTTTTCACTTCAGCGATATTCGCATCGCTCGTTGTCCAATCCGCCTTATCAGTTACATCTTCAAGCTTTCCATCTGTTGTCTTCGCCTTAGCTGTTACCGTTTGGGACGCTGCGCCATATTCAAATTCAATCAGCTTCTCCGGCGACAGTTCCAGCTTGTCATAAGGCTGTTCGACCTTCAGCTCGATTTTTTTGCTCAAGCCTTTATGCTTGATGGTAATGTCCGTCTTCCCTTTAGACTTCAGTGTGATTACACCTTTATTCACGTCAGCAACATCCGTACTGGAGGAAGTCCAGGAAGCCTCCGACGTGACATCATTATTCGTACTCGTCGACTTGTCGAGGGCGAATACTTTCCAAGTGAGCTTATCTCCAAGCTTAGCTGACACTTCATTCCCAACTTCTTGAGAAGTGTCTCCTACTTTAACAACCAATTGATCAAATAAATATTCAGATACAACCGTTTTCTTCAACGTATATCCTTGGTACTTAACTGTAATTTCTGAAGTGCCCTTGCCTACACCACTCACCCAACCTGCATCCACCTTAACCGCACTTGGATTCGATGTGGTCCATGTAGCCAAGCTCGTAACATCCTTCTTGTCAGTCTTGCCGCTGACTGTGCCCAGCACCTTCAGCTGCACGGAGGATCCCTCTACCGTGACGTATACAGGGGATACATTTGATTCAAAAGCAATACCTGTAATCGTATCTTCCGCATTTGCGATGCCTTGCAGCGGCAGCATGCCAATGAGCAGCGCCAATACAAGCGTTAGGCTGAGCCATGTCGATTTTTTTCTTGATGGGTACACCTTATCTTCTCCCTTCCCGTTCTGCTCGTATGAGTAGTCCCATAGGAACAAAAAAGTACATATCTACTATAACGGTAAAATGGAGAAAAATTATTATCTTATGCGGATAACTTCTTGTCAGAGGAAGCCATTTTGATACTATAGTCCTATTTCTTACGAGATTGAAAGAGTGCTGTCATCTAAACCAATGGCAACGATATCTGCCCTGCTGTATCGTTAACGATGTAATCATTACTACTGGCAATTGAGGTGCATCGAATGAAAAAGAAACTTGGAATATTGGCAACGATGATGCTTGTACTTGTTATGGCAACAGGATGCAGTCTATTTGGAACGAAGGCAAACGGACTGATTATGTATGGCTCGGAGGAGCAAATCAAGAAAGCGCTTGAAAACACGAAGAATGATGTCACGAAGACTGAGGATTTTGTGTTGAAGTATGATGCAAAACAGGCGGATGACCGCGTCATTGCCATCAGCAAGTCAACCGCGCAGGGCTTGTTCAATGATGGACTGCTTCAGCAAGTGAAGGATAAAGATACAACCGAAATCATTTCCAAATTGCCTGAAGTGACAGGTGATCAAGCAGTTATTTTTGCGAAGACGAGTAAAACAGTGGCAGAGCTGAAGAGCGTGAAGTTAGCTGGCCAATACGGCGGTGATATTGTGATTGGAGAATCGCGCGGATTTGCCAAAACGATTGTACTGTTGGATGATGCAGCGTGGGAGAAGCTGAATGCAGACAAGCTTGGCTTGACGGTTGCTCATTTCAGCAAGGATCCGAAGCATAACATAGCGGCTTTATCTGAAATCCTAGAAAAGGCTCAGATGGTCGTAATTAAAAAATAAATCACAAATATGAAAAAACACCCTTCCGCAGTCTGCTTCATTTCAATCTGCCAGAAGGGTGTTGCTCTATCTGTATCGTCCTCGCTTACTAAGTCTCCCGTATCGTTAAGCCTTCCATAAAGTGAAGGCGAAAATAAGATTTGATGGCTTCCTTATCGAGCGGCTCATTCAGCTTGTTCCATTCGGTCGTAAGCGCCTTATACAATTGCAGCATGACAAAGCTGACTACCTTCGGGTCGCCTTGCTTCACCTCACCACGCTCCATAGCAACGCGAACTTCACGCTCTATGTATTCAAGCAATTCTTGCTCCATCTTGGCGAGCGCTTCCTTCGCCATTGGGGTACCGAAGTCGCGCAGTTCTTGAGACAGCTTCATTGCCAGCTCGTGGCGGCTTCGATAATCAAGTACGCGATCCAGTACGCGGTACAGTTTATCAATAAACGGTCTGTCCTCGGCAATTTCCCGATCCGCGATCTCCTTCATCTCGTAAATGAGCTGCTGTAAAATCTCATCGAACAGCTCTTCTTTATTCGTAAAGAACGTGTAAATCGTCCCCTTGCCTACCTTGGCAATCTTCGCTACTTGATCCATCGTTGTCGCTTTGTACCCGAACAAAGCAAAGGATTGCGCTGCCGCTTCTACGATTTGTTTTCGGCGGTCAATGGTCATATCCCCCGCCTCCTTTCTCCTGGAACACATTTGACTGAATGACCAATTAAAGATTATAGTCATATGCCGTTATTTGAACCATATCATACCTGCCCTTGAAATTCAACTAAACTGAAGGAAAATGACCGCCTAGTTTCGTCGTATTTGGCTGATGCTTCCTTTCACGATTCCGGTTATAATGATTGTGGGTGAGAACATGCGAAAAAAGAGAATTATCCTTCTCTCGGAAGGATTCGGTACAGGCCATACGCAAGCGGCCTATGCCTTATCGGATGGAATGCGGCAATTGGAGCCCGATGTGCAAACCCGCGTCCTTGAGCTAGGCAAATTCCTGAATCCGACGGTCGGCCCGCTGATCTTCGCTGCTTATCGTAAGACGGTAAGCACGCAGCCAAAGCTAGTTGGACTCTTGTATCGAAAAAAGTATAAAAAATCGCTGAACCGTGTCACGCAGCTCGCACTGCATCGCATTTTCTACACACAAGCTTCTCACGTGCTCGAACAATTGCGCCCTGATGCGATTGTGTGTACCCATCCGTTTCCGAATATCATCGTATCGCGCTTAAAGCGTTCCGGACTTCATCTTCCTTTATATACATTGATTACGGATTACGATGCGCACGGCACATGGATTAACCCAGAAGTTACGAAATACCTCGTTTCCGCTCCAGAAGTACGTGGCAAGCTGCTGGAACGCGGAATTGATGATAGCCGCATCGTCGTCACTGGCATTCCCGTTCACCCGAAGTTTTGGGAGCGCTGTCCGCAATCGGAAGCGCAGCATGAGCTCGGATTGCGTCCACTCCCGACTGTGATGGTAATGGGCGGCGGCTGGGGATTGTCACTGAATGAGGAGCTGCTCCAATACATGACGACCTGGCGCGATCACATTCAACTTCTGTTCTGCATGGGGAGCAATCAGAAGGCGATCGCACGCATGGAGCAGGATCCACTGTTCCAGCATCCGAACATACATATATTCGGCTATACGCAAGAAGTATCGCGTCTAATGGATGCTTCCGATTTATTGGTAACGAAACCTGGGGGAATGACTTGTACAGAAGGAATGATGAAGGGCATCCCGATGCTCTTCTATGATCCGATACCTGGACAAGAAGAAGAGAACTGCGAATATTTCACAGAGCATGGCATGGGTGAAAAAATTGAATCGCCCGAGACCATTACACGTTGGTTCAACGAATTGCAGCATCACTATGACAGGCTGCGTGAGAAGCGGCAGCTTGGCGCTCTTGCAATGACGGATCCAAAGGCCTGTGCCCGTACCGTGTTGCAATTGCTGACGTAATCATCTACGATTAGGATCTTAGCCAAGGAGTTGATGCAACATGTTGTTTACTGGAGTAGGCTTCATCGGATACGCCCTAATCACGCTTGCTCTTCTCATGAGAGCTCTCGGCTGGATTAGCGGCACATTCCTGTTCGCTGCCATTATTGTTGCCGGGTTTTTCTGCTTCGGTATCGTTGAGAATCGCCTAGGCATCAGACATCGAATGGTTCGATATGTAGATTATGCGCCGCTTATGGTGCTTGTCATTGCTTACGTGCTGTATCAGGATAATACCATACGCTACACCACAACCGCCCTGCTGCTTCCATTAAGTTTGCTTAGCTCATGGATCGCAGTTGCCATGGCGAAGACAAAGAAGTATCGTACAAGGCCGAAGATCGATGAGCAGCAAGGGCCTCCCAAATATCAATAATGAGGAACTTACATGTTCCACAACATATGGATGAGTACAGTGTACATGCGTGAGTATGTTGATTAGATGCTTATTCCTAGGCAAAAGAAAGGGCTATCTCTGCA
Source organism: Paenibacillus sp. B1-35 (assembly GCF_050474385.1). Taxonomy (NCBI): domain Bacteria; kingdom Bacillati; phylum Bacillota; class Bacilli; order Caryophanales; family Paenibacillaceae; genus Paenibacillus; species Paenibacillus sp. B1-35. The sequence continues at coordinate 302,499 of NZ_JBCHVJ010000003.1, read as the reverse complement.
GCCTCGCTGCATGATGGATAGCCCTTTTCGATGCGTTCAGCACTATTTTCAGCGATGAGTGCTTTCTATTTCACTACACTTCCACCAAACAGGAATCGATATTCCCAGCTCGTATTGCGAATATCGTCAACTCGAACGCCACCGGAATCTTTCGAGTACGTATGAATGATTTTGCCATTGCCCAAGTACATGCCGACATGCGTAATTCGCTCTTTTGATTTATCTACATTTTTATAACTGGACGCGCTCGATCCCTTATAAGTCATAAAGAACAGCAAATCCCCGCGCTCCAACTGGCTTATGCTCTTTTTCACGCCGCCTTGATCCTGAATATAAGCGCCCTGCTTGCGAGAATCTGCAGGCAGTACGATGCCTAGCGCTTCCTTATAAACATGACGTACAAAATCGGAGCAATCGAATGTTTTGGTAGAGTTCCGATCGGAACCGAATTCATAAGGAGTGCCCATGTATTTCTTCGCTACGTTCTCCACTTTGTCCATCTTCTCAGACTTGCTGGAGGAGGACGATGAAGAATCATTGCTGCTGTTTGAATTTCCCGGGCTATTCGGGCCGGATGAAGCATTCCCAACTCGTATATATTTGCTCTGAGAGCTTACATACCCCGTGTTGCCTTTGGTATCCTTCACCTTGTACCAACTGCTGTTGGGCTTGTCCAAAATCGTAACGGATTCGCCCGTCTTCACCAATCGTATGATTGAGGATGAAGTGCTCGGCTTCGTTCTCAAATTAACAGATTTCACAATCTCTCCAGACTTGCTGGGGGAGGTCGATGAGGAATCATTGCTGCTGTTCGAATTTCCCGGGCTATTCGAGCCGGATGAAGCATTTCCTACTCGTATATATTTGCTCTGAGAGCTTACATACCCCGTGTTGCCTTTGGCATCCTTCACCTTGTACCAACTGCTGTTGGGCTTGTCCAAAATCGTAACGGATTCGCCTGTCTTCACCAATCGTATGATTGAGGATGAAGTGCTCGGCTTCGTTCTCAAATTAACAGATTGCACAATCTCTCCTTTATTCTGATTAGAGCTTGCTGTAGATGCGGCCTGCACCGCATTGCTTGCAGGCGCAGCTTGCAGTGACGGCACTATCATTTGACCTGCCATTGTGAACATCATTACGCCTAACAGTAATTTCTTCTTCATAGGAAAATCCTCCTCTAAGTTGTTGGTCATTACTGTAATCGCGAACCGAATGTTGAGTCGATGTTCATATGAACAAGATGTCAATTGTTTCTATTTTTAATTTTAAATTCTATATTTGTAATGACATCCCATTTCCCCTACGCCATAATTATATAGAGCCTTCTTTGCCGGTTACTATCGGTCTATTCTCTTAAAAAAGACAAAATTGTAACCTTTTAATAGGACTATTTACCTAACTATTTCCAGTAATAGCAAAACTTTTTACAATATTTAGATAATCCTTATACTAGTGCTGCATCACCAATGCTTGAAACCCGCTGCCCTTCTCTCTTGTTTTTATAAAAGAAAACACAAAAAAACGTGCCCTTGAGGACGACCATATCGCCACTCTTGAACACGTTTTTTTTTTCTATCATATGTTTTACACCAATTGCTGCTGTGCTGCGCTACTCGATTCAGCATCCATAGGCTCCACATGCACATGTACATGGGTAATATTGTGCTTTCGCTTCATTCGATGCTCTATGTCATCGCAAATATGGTGCCCCTCAATCAGACTTAGCTTCGGATCAACCTGCACAACAACATCAACGAGCACTAAGCTTCCATGAAGGCGGGCCTTCACTTCCTTAATCATGCGTACGCCTTCCGTGCTTTCCACCGTCTTGCGCAGACGTTCAAGCTGCGCCTCATCAAACCCATCCGTCAATGTATGGGTTGCATCCCGGAAGATGTCCCATGCTGTCTTGCATATAATGAAGCCAACCGTTAATGCGGCAAGCGGATCGAGCCAGCTAAGACCTAGCTGAGCGCCAAAAATACCAACGGCTGCGCCAATACTTACAAACGCATCGGAACGGTTGTCCTGTGCTGCCGCCATAAGCGCTTGATTGCGAATGCGCTCGGCCAGCCGCTTGTTATATAAATACACTACGTACATGACGATCGCGCAGCTTAGCGCCACCCATCCCGTGAGTAGGTTCGGCGTTGTGGATTCGCCATTGAACAAGGATTGTACTGTGGATAGGATCACTTGAATCCCGACAGTCGCCATAATAAAAGATGCAATTAAGGCAGCGATTGTCTCAGCCCGCAGGTGACCATAGGGATGGTCGCGATCCGGCGGCTTCTGCGAAATGCGCAGTCCGATAAGAACGGCAAGCGAGGCGACGATATCCGTTAAGTTGTTCCATCCATCTGCTTGCAGCGCCTTCGATTGGTAGAATAAGCCAATAGCTAGCTTGAATGCGGATAAGGCGATATAGGCAGCAATGCTAATCCATGCACCTTTTTCCCCTTGTTTCATATCTGCATATATGTCCGCGCTCACGCTGACCCCTCCCTGACTCCTTATTCCGAGGCATATTTTGGAATATGCCGTTCCAACCCGGAATCCTATCTTACCTCAACGATCCCGTGTGGGTCTATAGAAACAGTGTTGCCTCTTTTTACAACAATTGAACCGGCAACAACCTGTTGGAACCGGCAAGAAAAGTTGTACTCATTAAGGAAAGTTGTTCACGAGCAACAATGTCACATTATGTTAGAATGTGCAGTCAGATGGAAAAGTATTCTTTTCTGGCAGGCTAGAGCATGGACAGGCTTTTATAGCAATAGCTTTAACCGAAAATATGGTGGATGGACCGGATACAAAACAGGATCACGAGGCAGGATCTTCTCTAATCTGGGCTGGTCCGACATTAGAGGCTAAGCTCATGCCAGTCGCCTCATTCTATTTGCTGCTTGCGTTTGCGTGAACGACAACCTGCCTCTTCGCCGCTTCCCATTGCACGCGCAGTCCGCTGTGTTTCGCAACCTCGCGTACCGGGACGTAGACCTTGTTGTCAATCAAGAAGCCTTGCGAGTTCTCTCCCATTGCGCCTTCCCAAATGACCTTTACCCGCTCAGCACGCAGTTGCTGTTCAGAATTCGGATCTGAAGCCGAATTCGTTGGCGGCTTCGTTTCACTGGGGGCACCTGACATTGCTTCTTTTGCCTGCGCCACCATCTCTATAAATTGCTGCCAATGCGGCAGCAGTCGGGATGGACAAGCCTTCCCGCTCCAATGGCGATGCGGCACGATGCGCTCAGGCGCAATGCTGTGCCGGATTGACAGCGTGGCCAGCAGTTCAGCTGCATTGCGCCATGCAACCTGCTCGTCGATTCCTGCGTACATGCACACCTCTACTCCAATGGACAAGGCATTCCCACGGCCTGTCCCATCCCCTGCATGCCATCCCTGCTCATTATCTCGCAAATGTTGATAAACACCCTTATCGTCCACCGTGTAATGCCAGCTCTTCTTCGCACCTCCGCTGCCATTCAGCAAATATCTCGAATGCGCTTCTGCTGTTGCTCCGGCATCCGTATTGTCCGTGTTGTGCACGGTAAGATACATCGGCTTCATGGCAAGGTTCGGCTTATTCCCTCTTCCATCTGGAAGTAAGCGCTGCTTAATGTCGATGCTCATCATGAATTCCCCCTTTTCCCTTCAGCACTTCCACCGCCTGCTTAATAACCGGCGGCAGCGGCACGCCTAGGCGCCCGCCATTTTCAATGATCGACAGCAATTCGTTCGCCATATAAAAAAAAACCGTCGCATCCCTTAATAGATGCTGCCCTCCAAGCACAACATCCACCTGATGCGCGATCGATACGATGACAAAAATGAACACCTTGCGCGCAATGCCGATAAGCCCCACGCTGCTGCGCAGTTTGCCTTCAGTTCCGGCTGCCATAATGCCGGTGATGTAGTCCGCTACGGTCATGATAAGCAGCACTTGCAGCAGCATCGGCCAGCCGCCAAATAGCAGCGCAGTGACACCTCCGCTGGCCGCAATACTTGATTTTAGCAGTACGTCCCATCTTTCCATGTAAATCCCCCTTTGAAATTAAAAGAGCCCTCGCGATAACGCGAGGACCTAATCAATATCCAAAAGCCTCCCAACTTTGGAAATTTAAAACCTGTTGATCAAAATGTCCATATCCTCTTCTTCCAGTAATCATAAATCCATTTGGCGCCCACTCAATGTCTGCGCTAAAATTTGCGTACTTTTCAGAGTTGACATAGCAATCTGTAGTTGTACCAGCACTATTGTTTTGTCCCTTTATGAAAACAAGTTCAACGTAACTTTTAATCCAGAACCCTGGATCACGTAGATAAAAAGTCGCCTTGGCAATAACTATAGATGGTTCAAAAGCCAAATTTTCAACATCTATTTTATCCCATGTTTCACTATTTCTACCTTCATGCTTCAACTCTGTTTTTATATGTCCGATTTTTGCAGCTAGCGTAGCAAAATCATCCGATGCGGATGCTGGTACTCCCTTGGCGTTGATTGCACCCGCTATGCGATTTTTCGCGTCAACGCCAGATTGAAAAAGATCTTGTGACCAAGCTCCCCATGAGCCGTTTCTCTTAGCTCTCGTATAATAACTATTTCTATTAAAACAATATGCATTTTGCACGCACCAAAGTTCATTGTGGCGAATATGTTCAACATAGTGCCATTCATTAGTTGGCGCACCAACCATGTCGGCACCCATATACCACCCAGTAAGTAAGTCTGTATTTAAGTCTGCTACAACCTTAGCATTAACCCCTTCGGTAACTTGATGTTTTTGCCAAGGTTTGCTGTCTGTATATACTTTTGCATTCGACTCAGCCTGATTAGCCTTAGCTTGAGCACCTTCTGGCGTCTCTTTTGCATTCCATGCATTACGTTCGGCTGCAGTGATATGCTTTGTAGCATCACCCGCATGTGTACCTAATTCCCCTACTTTTTGATCCGTGTACTTCTTCGTATCCTCGATTGCTGAAGCTACCTCAGTCTTCTCCGCTGCCTTCTCCTGCACTTCTTTTAAAGCTTCGTACGTCTTATTCATTTGCCAGTTCAGCCACGCTGCGGGAGGCTTGTCCTGTACTTTCCAGCCTTCGTCCAGCTTGCTTTGCGGGGGCTTGACCCCTTTTTCCTTCCATTGTGGAAGCTCTTTTTCAAACGCCATGAATCGTCACCTCATTTTTCATTCGTAATGGTTCCTAGTAAATTAAGAGCATGAACATGCTAATCCTAGTTGTTGAGATAGTTTCCTTAGTAAATAGAATTTTTCAATAACAAAGTCATTTATTTTAATATGGATGACTTTGAATAAATATTGATATGTTGTTAGCGAAAAAATTTCAACTACTCTATTGAACTATCACTCTACACGGGCAACGTATAGTCATTCCCCGGCACATAAAAATCACCCAGCGTGCCACCTACGGTCATTGTCTCATCAGCAAGGCCGTACTCGGATTGTTCAAGCGCATCGTAGGCAGAGGCCAGCTCGAACGAACCGGTCAGGCCGACCTGCGTCACGCGGACACCAGCCGCGACGAGACTCTCAACGAGTGAAACGAATTGCGATGGACTTAGTCCGACCCCATTCAACTTCTCATAAGGCACTTCCGTAACCTGAATCGCTGCGGGCTCCGGTTGAATGGGGTCATCGTATTGCTCCGCGATGCGGAACTCGTCCGGTGCTGCTTGAAGAGCTAGGGCAAGCACCTCGATGACAGAATCCAAACTTCCGCTTGAATTCATGCGAGCGAGCTTAGAGCGCAGGAGCAAACGATACACCTCGTCGGTCGCTTGACCGCGCGCTTGTCCCAAATTGCCGCCGATTTCATCAAGCGCGGCACCTTCTGCCTGTTCGATGCTTCTCCATTCCGATATTCGCTGGATCGTGCTGCTTAGCTCATTCATTTGCTTCAACCATACGTTTACAAGCTGAGCGAAGCGGCTGCCTTCCTTCACAATGACATCCGGAAGCAGCTCCATTACCTCTGGCAGCTTAAACATAGCTCACCGCCACCTTTATCCGTTCAGGCGCCACTCTTGCCACTTCATACAGCGGAATGCTCACGTTTCCGCTGACGAATTCGCCATCGCCGAGCTTCACCTTCAGCTCAATAACTTCCTCGACGCCAGCCACATTCTGAATGGCTGCCAGCAAACGACTGTACACGATGCGTGAGCCTTGCGGAAGCCCCGTATAATCCTGCTGATCCGCGCCAACGCCGCCAATATACTGTGCAATCGCCGTGACGATGTCCTCCTTCCCACGAGAAGAAAAACTCGATGTTGCCTTTACTTCGGCCTCAATATGAGCATCGAGCAGCTTCATGCGGCTGAAGCGCACATCATGCTCACCGCCGCTGACATCGCGCACCTTTACGGTTTTCGTTCCGTCTGTTCCAATACCCGCTGCTTTTTTCTCAAAAATCGTCTGCGCGATCCGCTCATCCTGACCCCCATACACATACGTACGAATCGACTTCGCTGGAATGCCTTCGTCGTTCGTCTGCATCGTATCATTCACGCGTACAGCCGCTGATTTCACGTCTGGAATTTGCAGCAGAGCGGATACAATTGCGTCCACGGTTGCAGCATGGCTGCCATCACGCGCGGCGCGCAATCGGTCGCGGAATTCGACGTCATTTTCCCGCTCACGTCCCTCTGCCATACTGGCCGGATTTGTAATACTCGTAATCTCCTTCACGGAAGTGAGCATTTCCGTAATGGAGCCAGCAGGCACATTGCCGATAATGCCCGGCACAATTGCTACAACAGCAACTTCTCCATTGCCTGAATCGTCCAGTACGCAATCATCAGCCGTCATGAACCACACGCCTGATTTGGTACCAACCTGTAGTCCTGCTGGAACGGTATACTTCGGAATGCCTGTCAGCTTGATTTCCCCGTAGGCCGCCTGTTCCAGCTTGCGGCGCAGCCCATAAAATACGGCCAGGGCATCCAACTGAACTCCTGTTGCATATTGAATGTACGACTCGTGGTATACCTGCTCGACATCCTCCCACAGCACAGACAAATGCCATGCAAAGAGCTGCATCATCATGCCAAGCGGCGATGTTTCCGATGTATTGATGTCCTGTCCGAGCTGCTTGCCCAGATCCTCCACCATTTCCTCATAAATTTCGTGATAGGTTTTACGCTTCAATCCCGCTGCCGTCAGCATAGATAAGCTCAACCTCCTCTCCTTCAGAGCTTGTCATGACTAGGCGTACTTGAGCCGTACGCGAATGCTTATCTAACGTCACTTCAACATCCTCAACCGATTGAATGCGGGGTTCATCCATAAGGATGCGCATAATTGCCTCGCGAATGGTATCCTCATCTGCCTGCTTGCCTACCATTCGCTCCTGATCCAGCCCCATATCCGGCGCAAAAAAATACTCGCCCAAGCGAGTACCTAATCGGATGCGAACCGCTTGCGCCAGTTCCTCACGCCCATCGATCCAAGCAATTTGTCCATCTGATAGTTGAAGATCTCCATCATGAAGCGCCCAAGTCCTCATCCTCCAGCCACCTTTCCGACAATGACGCCGCCCCCCTTATTAGCCTCTGTAAATACAACCAGTACGCGGCTTCCGCTTTCGATTACGATGTCTGCTGCCTGCTCTAAAATCGGCAATTGATAACGAATAAGGCCGGTCTCGCCTTCCAGCTCCACATCAGCCGTCCCCGTTCCCATGCTTACAATCGTGCCTAGCTGTGCCCCTGCCGTTCCCGACATTTTATGATCCATCCAGGCTTCCAACGCACTAACTGCTCGATTCGCGCCCATAGCGTCACCTCCTCGTCGCTTTTTATTCGCTAGTCCTATATCAACTGGAACCTCGAAACTAAATTTTGACTAAATCCACTTCCGTCACGAATTGATCCATCGAAATGATATGCTTGCCCCGCTTCACTCGATACACGCCGTCAAAATCCTCACTAACTAATCGAAGCTGCGCATCTGCATACAACCGATAATTCAAGAGTGACGTCACGCGAACACCTTTAACCTTGTCCTCTTCATATGATTGCGGGCTGTCAATTAACCCGCTGTCTGCGGATAAGAGAACAATACCAGTTACCTCTAATCCGGCACCTGCAAGCGGTTTGAAATACAGCTTGCCTTGCCGTGTAAATACCTCTGTGTTGCAGTCACGAGCTGCCCGGCGTATCGACGCAACTGGATCGCCTTTCACAACGAATCCCTTCATATAAGAATGATTAGAACCGAGCTGCACAGCTCCATGCGGAATTTGCACCCGACTTAGCAAATCATGAATGATCTCACTAGCCTTCGTGCCCGGCCGATACGTATGTGCCATCTCGTATACGGACACCGTCAAATCATCCTTCACTTGAATCGTCGTCACCCGATCCATCTGCTCCCGTTTCGTTCGCACCTCAACAATGTTGCCCTGAAGCACAGTGCCTAGATCCTTGCCGTACCCCGCATTTACAATGACTCGCATCCCCGTGCGAATGTTCGCCAGCGTATGCTTGGACAAGTTATACAGCTCCACGGTGGATTCATTTGGTTCATGGTTATCATCAAAATCCACGTGAACGTTCATCGTCAGATCACCGTAGTTGAATCGATAGCCGCCAATTAAAATTTCACACCCGCGATTAAATAAGTATTCCATCGTCATCCCCCAAGTGCAGATGAACAGACCTTCCAAGCGTATCCCACGTAATCTGTTCTTCCGGATTATCCCCATAAGGGACGATGAGCTCGAGCGGGAACTCCCGCGTCTCCATACTGACGAACAGCGGCACTCCCCAGACCAGCTTTACGCCAAGCGCCAACGGAGTATCCCCTTCCGATAAATCCACCGTAAAATAATCATGGGTGGAGTTGTAGCGCACTTCGAACGTATAGGTTCGATCGCCCAAATCCATATCAAATGAGTAAGGAACAAGATCTTTGTCGATCCCGATGATCGCCATCCTTCTCCTCCTTTCTGAAGCTTCCTAGCCTTACCGATCCTGTATATATTGCCTGCCGCCACCGCCTGATGCAAAGGTCTTTTTCTTCGTCTTCTGGGCAGCACTAAGCATAATAGACATTCCTGGCATCAATGGCACCCCTGGAATGACAAGCTGGTTGACTGACCGAATGATCGTTTCACTAACACTATAATAAGTTGCAATATCTTTTACGGATTGCCCGTTGCGTACTGTATGCGATTCCGGCTTCGGACGATAGGATGTATTCCGCTTGCCGGAACGACTCTTCGGCTTCACGGCCGCCTTTTTCTTTGGTGGCAGCTTGCTATACGCTGGTTTGACGATGTTGACCTGCTTCAATGACATCGTGAAGGACATGCCATTGGCAATCGAGCTGTCATGGGAGGTGCGCAAGCTGGTGATAACACAGTTCAGCATCATATTGCGGCCTGTATATTGCAGCAGCTTGCCCTCATTCATTGCCTTCACCAAACGCTGCTTGAAATTGGCTGCCTGCGGCCCGATCAGCAACCCTTCCAGATGCAGACTTGCTGTATCCCTCTGGATGTGATCCGTAATGGTGCCGCCCTTCTCCACATTGTGACTGCTCACCTGCACCGAATATTCCGGTTCCTCCGAGATGACGAACAGTTCTACTCCGCCTAATTTGCTTTTTCGCGTATTAATAGGACATCATTCCTCCTTCCGCCACCTGCGGCCTCGGGAATGGCTTCGGTTTCGGCAGCTTGTCTTCAATGCTCCGCTGGAACGCTCGGAAAGAAGCATCGTATTGCTCGCGCGCGATCCGTTTAATCTCTTCTATCATGCGGTTATCAATGTAGCCGTTCACATTCAAGTTCATCGTGACATTGCTGTTCGCGCTGACTTCCATACTGCCGCTTGCTGCTGGGCTAGTCCCAGGCATATTTAGCGTTTGGTCATTTGATGCAGAGGAAGTCAATGTCATTGTTCCGGATGGGTCTGAATCTGGTGCCGGCCCGAAACTTCCACGTGATCCAGAAAACGGATGTGAAGTTGAAGATGTAGAAGCAGCTAGCACACGGTTCTTTGCAAATATGTTGGATCTCACCATGGCAGAAGTTTTCTTCTTGTCATCCTCAATGTTCTCGTTGTCTTGGTTCTCTTCGTCCTTGGGGAGTAAAAACTTCTCTGCTGCCCATAGGCCAGCATCTACTGCTAGTCCGCCCAGAAATCCAACAGGATTCCATCTCAAAAATCTTGTTGCCTTGCTTACTGTACGAGCGCCTTTTAACAACTTTCCTAGCCAGCCAACCTTTTTCGTTGCAGAGGCTACCTTACTCGCGTTGGAAGCAGTCGAGGCTGCCTTAGCTGCTTCGGACATAGATTGAACGGTTTGAACGGTTTCAGCCGTTGATTGAATAACAGCCGATGTCTGGACAGTAGTGGAATCTGAGTTCCCCTCTTCCTCCGCTTTCTCCCCCCCTCCGAACAATCTCATCGATACACTCCCGACTGCCGCCCCAAGTATCCCCCATTTACGATACTTTTTTGCTTTACCCAACAATCCGCCGCCAGCGTTCTTCCCAGGTGCTGATCCGGATTTACTGCCGCTTGTTTGCGGATTGTTCTGTGGAGTACCTTGCCCTTGCGTACCTGTTCCTGAGACAGCCTTGCCAAGATCCTGTTGAGGGTTAAGTGCCGGGGACGCTGACAGCTTCTGTCCTGCAGATGATCCCGCAGCGGGAGATCCTTTTCCTCCATTTCCTGCATTCGCGGCTTGTCCAAGATTCTTATGCGGGGAATTTCCAACGGCTCTATTCTGGCCTTGAGATGCCCTCCCCAGTTCTCTGAAATCATTTTTCTTCTTATATGTCGGTCTTTCAAAGTTCTTACTTTTTGATCTGCTTATCGTTTTATTCGCACGTCTTTTGCCATACTTCGCTTGACTTAATCTTCTGTTTGTTCCTCTTTTCTTTTTCCGTTTATCCTTCTTCTTCTCGGAAGTTTCGTCCGCAGCTGAAACGTCGCTTCCTTCCCCACTGCCGGTACCGCCAGAATCTCCAGTACAGCAGCACTTCGAAGAATCTCCACTCTTCTCATTTTTTTCTTTCTGGAGGAATTCTTTTACAAGCTTCGTATTCTCTTTCGCATCCCTAATCTTCGTGACCTCATCATTCAATTGGTACACAAAATTGAAACCAGACTGCAGCCAATCCAGCAAGGACTTCGATTTGTTCTCTTCTTTCTTCCCCGACTTGCCATTTACCGTGGTGCTGACCTGCACCAAGGCAGATATGCTTTGGGACTGCACGGAAGCAAGGGTTGCCGACAGCTGCTGCGACAGCGAAGAGGACAACTGCTGAGCGATGGACACAGCAAGCTCATTCGTGTTCTCAATCTTAACCTCGCCGGAAAGTGATGCATCCACATTCGTCGTTACCGAAACGGTAGGTGAATTCGTTACACTTAAAGACATCACTTGTCTTTGCAAGGCAGTGATCATCGTGCTCATTTTGGCAGAAAAATTGCTTTCTGCAGAAGCGGAAGCAGAGGAAGAGGCCGAAGCTACAGCGAGCCCCCCTATCTTCGGCGTCTTCTGTCTTGCTTTTCGCTTCATCTCCGCAGTTTGTTCCTTAATGCTGTCCGTCAATATGCGGGAGACAACGCCCATCTCATCGAGCTTCCCGTTCATTGTGCGCAGTTCGCGGTGAATATTTTTGGAGATCCGATCATCCATTGGGTTAACTCCCTCCTTTCCCGTACATCCATTCCACAGCGGCGGCGGCTTCGCACAATTCCTCAATGCTCATGCCGCTCGCTTCTGCATACGTAATGCCGCCCCGGCTGTTCAGGACGACACGCCAGAACAATTGCCGGAGCGGATTGCGGGAGATGGATTGCTTATACGTCGGATGATTCGGATTCCAAGGGTGTATCGACCATGCCCAAGAAGCGCGCACACTCGAGCCAGAGCGGCGTCATCAGATCGGTCTTCTCTTCAAGACCTTCCCAGCTTAGGCGCGGAGACACGATGACATGTTGGAGGAAAAAGTCCATCGACGCTTCCAGCTTCCACCCCCCGTCTGCCTTCAATGCTGCATCATACAATCGCATGAGCGCCCGCGCGCCCGGATGCTGCAGCACATATTCCTCAGTTTCGATCGTTACTGTCTTTTGCTTGCTCACAAGTAGCCACCCTTTCCGAATCCTTTTTTATTGAAAATTAAAATTCACTATTCTGTTCGATGCGTATAGTCGAGCACTTGGATTTCAAATTCACGATCCTCAAGCTCCGAGCCGTACGTAGCCGCCGGAACCTTTTTCACAACAGCCTGCGTACCGCCGATCGTTTCATTTGGTTGATTGTTGGACTTCACCCAAATTTGGAACAACTTCTTCTCGCGTGCAAGACGATACAGGAGCGGAAGCTGAGGCGACGTCGACATCAATGTCAACTTAATTGTTCCGAGCGGATTGTTCTTATGGGCAATCGCTACCTCGCCGCGCGCACCAACATGCGCAACCGTCTGCTCCTCGTCCTTTTCACAGGAAACGAATGTATTTTCGCCGAATCCCGTAAGGTAACCGTTGTTGATTGTTACAGAAACTTGCTTTGCATCATAAATACCGATACTCATAGATAAGCACCATCCTTTAATAGAAAATGTTTTGTGATAAACAAATCACTTTTAGCACCAAGAAGGTTGCAAGAAATCGAAGCGTCATGCTTCGTGATGGAAAGTGATCCACTAAAAGCGGATAACACCGTTCACCTTCACCTGATGCACCGCGCCCGCGATCTCGAACCAGAACGAGCCGCCGCGGTATTCGCGATTCGCGCGATCGGTTGGATTCACCTCATTGCGCTGCAAGAAGGACGTACCGAACAACGGCTCGCCGCTGTCGTCTGTCGCGATGATGCCCATACGGGAAGATTCCAACAGCACATTAATGACCGCACTCTCGATTTGGACAATTCCTGCATCCGTGTACGGAATTTTGCTCGATTGATTAAGCAAATTCTGAATTTGCATTTCCATGCGGGCACGCACATAATCACGCGCCATAATGACGTCGATATACTCACCGGACAGCGTCTTGCCTTCCGAAGTGCGGGCCTCACCCTGCTTGTTCACGTACGTAATCGCGCCGCTGTCGTGGATTTCCATCAACTCGCCAGCCGTTACCTTCATCGCCTCGATTCCTGTGCACTTCTTGAACTTCCACGTCACAGAGCCAACTTCAGCGGAACCAACCGAACCTACGAGCGCAGCTTCTGGGTATACCGCGGCATCCGTGTGATAGAACACGACCGTTCGCGTATAGGCCTTGGACTTCAGCGCTTGAAGCTTTGTCTTATCAGCAGCACGGGTAAAGAACAGACGGTAATCTTCCTTCTCTATTTCTGCGGCCAATGCCTCAACTACAGCTTCACTGTTATCGGAGGAGAGCAGATAGTACCAGCCGTTATCGAATACAGAACGAAGGCGAACTACCGGTTCTTCATTCTCATCACAAGCTGTAATCGCAATGCGAGCCGGTGAGCGGTCACCTTGTCCAAAGAGCGCCTCCGCCATTTTGTATTCCACCGTCGTATCCGCGAAATCATCCTTGACTGCCTTTAGATCCCCATATTCTTTATAGGCAGAACCTCCGGTCTTTTTCCCGATAATAAGCGGCATTCCGAAGGACAACCGACCTGTAGGCTTTTGTAAATCAATCGTTACTTGCACATCTTGAATAGACATGAACAATCACTCCTTCTTTTCGTTTCGTTGTAATTCCACTTTTTCAATGAACGTAATGGTTCGCTCAAAGCGATCCTTCATTCGGAGCCTAATGTGGAGACCTAGTCCGGCAGTCGGCTCCGTCTTCCACTGCGCGGGCCCAATATGCACCTGCACGGCTGGGATTGTCGTCAAGCACTCCAACCCTTCCGTCCACTGCCAGCCGAGCAAATCTCGGCAGCGTTCCGCCATATCCATGCGTTCTTTGGAGCAAATGAGAAGAAGCCACTCCATTTCGATGACCTTCTCGATCATCCCCTCTGACTCCGCATGATGCGGCGAGCAATCAATGTAGGGCTCAGCCACGTCATACGCGATAAGCGGTTCCGTCTGATCTGCCCTTAGGCCGTCCAAGGGAACAATCGGCATGTTCAATGCCTTCCCCATGGGCAAGAGCCATCGTTCTACGATGTCGCGATATACAATCAATTCACATCACCTCCCTTCATCTACTGGGAAAATTGCTAAAGTTTTTATTGCTAATTTGCTAGTCGGACATCTGAGTTGAGCGTCATACTGCTTGCTTGAAAACAATTAATGCAGCATCCTTTCTGCTCACGATGTCCACGTTAATAGTATAAAACGGCGAACATACGTTTGCTTTAAACTCGTTTTATAGTTTCTTTTTGATTTGTTTTTAATTATTTACAAGAACACATGTTCCTGTTTTTGTGGTATAATGGGAATACCTGCCCACGGTGTTCCATTTCGATGCTGGACCCAATAGATAAATAGGAAGTACACAACCTCGAGTATGAATGGAAACGAAGGAGGCCTTGCCTAATGATGATGGGGTTCTTGGACATGCCAGAGCATGAAGCGATGGATGTGAAGCAAGCAAAAGCACGAATTGATGAGGTATTTGCCAAATACAGAATGTGTAAAGTGATGAGGTTCACAGTTCGCGAAGCGCGCATTACAACGAATTATGAAGCGAGAGAAAATGGCGCGACCAACCGGGTCGGCGACCCAACTGCCGCTGTAGCGGTCTATAATACAGATAAAGCAAGCGAATGTCTGGCGTTTTGCGAATTGATTGAATCCATCGTGCACGAATTGGAGCCGGACGAGCAACTGCTTATCCGCGAGCGATATATGAAGGAAGCCCGCATGACGGATACGAAGGTATACAATTTCCGATTCGATCCCCCAATCAGCGCCGTAACCTACGGACAAATCCGCAAGCGCGCATTCGCCAAGCTGCTGAATGCCTTCCAGTACGCCTTTCGTTCAACCAGGACATCGTAATGAATGCAATCGATGCTGCAAATAAGCAAGCCGGCCAGGATGCTTCATCTTGGACCGGCTTGTTCGCGTCTTATAGAGCACAACAGATTGGACACGCAGGAATACTTTTCTGTTGCATACAATCAATAAGGTTACTATAATAGTAGTAACTTTTTATCCAAAACAGAAAGGAATGTCTCTTTTGAATTTTCGTGTATATATTTTAGCAGTAGCGGCATTCGTGGTCGGTACGGTAGAACTCATTATTGGAGGAATCCTCGATCAGATTGCCTCGGATTTGAACATTTCCGTCAGTGCAGCCGGGCAGCTGATTACAATCTTCTCGATTGCTTTTGCTGTATCGGCGCCTATATTAATGAATCTCACGGCCAAATTTGAGCGCAAAAAATTGTATATTGTCTTTTTGTTCATTTTCCTGATCTCGAATCTTATCGTAGCGTTCAGCTCGAATTATGCAACATTGCTCGCGGCCAGAGCCTTGTCTGCATCCAGCGGCTCGCTGCTTGTCGTGTTGTCGATCACAATTGCCTCGAAGCTCGTCCAACCGGAATATAAAGGACGCGCCATTGGCGTAATCTACATGGGCATCAGCGGTTCACTTGTCTTAGGGGTTCCTATTGGCATGGTTATCGGGAATGCGTACGGATGGCGAGCACCGTTCCTGCTTGTTGTTGGATTAACGGCAATTGCGATCATCGGGATTTACGCCTTCTTATCGAAGGTACCTCCTTCCGGGGTTACGACCTTGCGCACCCAGCTTGCATCTCTGAAAAGTGCGAAGCTAGTTAGCGGCCATCTCATTTCGTACTTGATGCTGACAGGGCATTTGACTCTCTATGCATACTTGACTCCTTATTTACAGAAGACGTTCCAGCTTAGCCCAGGCATGACCAGCATCGTGTACTTCTTGTTCGGCTTGGCAGCCGTATCTGGCGGAGGACTTGGCGGCTTGCTGGCGGATAAGTGGGGAACAAAACGTTCCATTCTGCTTATTGTATCGAGCTTCGCGGTGATTATGTTTGTCCTGCCGCTAACGGCACAAGTATCGTTCTACGTCTTCTTGATCGCTATGGTGATCTGGAGTGCGCTCAGTTGGGCATTATCCCCGGCGCAGCAAAGCTATCTCATGCAGTCTGCTCCCGATACGGCTGACATTCAGCTTAGCCTGAACTCATCAGTACTTCATCTTGGTATTGCAAGCGGTTCTGTCGTGGGCGGTCTTGTCATTGAACAGAGCTCAGTAGCCAATAATGCATGGGTTGGCTGCCTGTTCGTCCTGCTGGCGCTGGGTAGTGCCATGTTCTCTCTAACTCGTTCTTCCCAAGTTAAGGCAACTACAGCTGCTGCAGCTGAATAAATGAAGCAAGCCGAAGGCAGCCGATATGATGCAAATTCCACGCGTTTATATTTGGTTAACCACCTGGTTAATTGGAAGCGAATTTATATTCAATGCAGGCAATAAGCCCAAAAAACGACACTCTACTCCGAAAATTGGTATAGAGTGTCGTTTTTTACTTTTAATTTTACGAAATTTAATTTTAGTTACATTTCGTTAACATGAAAGCGTTGACACGATACAATATGTATCATATATTCTTAGTTGTACCGCCATCATTTTCAGAATATGTAAGGAGGTGTAAAAAACCTGGTAAGTGCTATCTATAATTTATAGAAGAGGAGTGTAAAGCCGGTTGAAGAATCTACGTTTATTTGTAAGCCATTTGCTAGTAGCCGTATTGACGCTATTTTCCCTACTGTTTCCGATTTCCGCATACGCATTTGATTCACACACAGAATTGACGGGGCAGGCACTGAGTCCTGAAGTGCGCGCAAAAATGCAGCAGATTGTTGATCAGAATACATTTACAGAAGGTCAAGAGCCAGTACTGCATCCCGATTTACAAAACCTTACCGACGACAAGGAAATTTCAGTTATCGTCCAATTATCCGAAGCCCCGGTAGCTCTAGCGAAAGGTATGAGTATGCTTGAGGGCAAATCATTTACTGCAGCCTCAGAACAGAACACGAAACAAAAAATCGCTAAACAGCAACAAAGCTTTGTTAGCCAATTAAGCAGCAACAAAATCAAAGCTAGCGTAGGCTTTACATACAATTATGCATTTAATGGAGTCTCTCTTAAGGCAAAAGCAAGTCAAGTGGAACAGTTGCTTAAGCTGAACGGTGTACAAATGGTAGAGCCTGACGTGGAAGTCCACGCTCTAGGGATAGAGTCCTCAAAGCTGCCGGATAGTGAAGTTCATCCAATGATGAACACAAGTAATCCATTCCTTGAAGTTCCAGCCGTATGGGCCTTAGGCTATACAGGCCAAGAAGTTAAAGTAGGCGTTATTGACACCGGAATCGATTATTATCATCCGGAATTAAAAGACGTTTATAAAGGCGGACATAACTTTATTACGCAAGTAGTAGATGGTTCTGAGACGGGATACGCTCGCGCTAGAGCGGATGACGATCCGTATGAAACAACACCGCTGGATCACCCTGATAATAGACCGTGGGTGCACCCTACTACTGGAGAACCTTTTAATACCCAACATGGAACCCATGTTGCCGGGACTATTGCTGCTCAAGGCAAGAACCCTTTTGGTATAAAGGGGCTTGCCCCTTCGATTGAATTGTATGCCTATCGCGTGCTGGGCGCGTACGGGAGCGGCTCGAATTCAGGAGTTATTGCGGGTATCGATAAAGCCGTAGCCGAGCAAATGGACATTATTAATCTATCTTTGGGCGGACCTAACAATAGCCAAGTTGCTTCTGACGCAATCGCCATCAACAATGCGGTTCTAGCGGGCACGGTAGCAGTCGTTTCTACGGGTAACTCAGGTCCAAACAGAGGGACCATCGGCAGTCCAGGCACGGCAGCTTTTGCGATATCGGTAGGCAACTCTACTGTTCCGGAAAAAACGATGGCTGGAAAGGCTTCCGTAACTCTAGACAAAGCGGGAACCAGCACACCATATATCATGAATTTGATGGCATGGAAATTCGGCACAGAACCGAAAAATATTTTGACGGGAACGTATGATGTCGTTGCAATCCCTGGCGTAGGCCAAACGACGGATTACACAGGTCTGAATGTGAACGGCAAAGTCGCTCTCGTTGCCCGCGGAGATATTGCCTTCGTGGATAAAATCGCAGCAGCAAAAAGCGCAGGTGCCGTAGCGGTTATTGTTCACAACTCTTCGAGCGGAACGAATACTCCAGGGCCAGCGGGGGTTCTTGTAGGAGATTCCTTCGCGTCCATCCCAACGTTTGATATGTCCTACACAGACGGAAGCGCGCTGCGAAAGGCTCTTGCGAACGACACAGGAACCGTTACCTTCGGAGAATTCACTACCGGTTCGACTTTAGGCGACGATATCAATAATTCCAGTTCGCGCGGGCCTACCAATCCGGTCTTTGATATTAAACCGGACGTCTCCGCTCCAGGAACCAACATCATGTCATCGATTCCTGCCTATGGCAAAGATTATGCCGATCAAGGACAGCCTCAGCCTGACTATACCGAATCCTACGACCGTTTTACAGGAACGAGTATGGCGGCTCCACACGTAGCAGCGGTTGCAGCTTTGCTTAAATCGCAGCATCCGGATTGGACTCCGTTCGATATCAAAGTCGCGATTTCGAATACGGCTAAGCAACTGGACGTAACCAAAAACGACGTATTCGCTCAAGGTCCGGGACGTATTCAGCCGCTTAAAGCAGCGACGACCGAAGCGCTCGCGTATGAATCGGAACCGACCACCTTTTCCAATAAGACCTATGACAATATCAAAGGCACGATCACCTTCGGCAACGTGTTTCCGAATGCGAATAATCCAACAACGGTAACGCGGTCTATTCTAGTCAAAAACGTAACGGGAAGCCCAAGCAACTATACGGTATCCATCCAAACGACAAAAGCGGCAACAGGCACGTTAGCGAGTTCGAACGTAACGGTCGACAAGTCCAGCTTTACGTTAACAGATGAACAAAATTTAACCGTGACGCTAAACGTTCCGAAAGGGACTGGAACAACCGGTAACGAAATGCTGGGTTACGTGAAGATTACAAACGGAACGACAAATCTAATTCTTCCCTTCGCGGCGAATTTCACCCCACCTACGGGATTGAAGACCTATACGATCGACAGCTACCATATCTCTCCAAACGGGGATGGCAAGCTGGACAGCACGACTGTGAGATATGAATTCTACGATAGGCAAGCAGCTACGTACATTGAACTTTATGATCTAAACGATCTAACTGGCGGACCTTACGGAGACGGTTCTATCGGATGGATTTTGAACACCGGCAGCACGACAACGGGAGCAAAAACGTTAAACTTTACCGGTAAATATCATCCGTGGGGACAATCGGGATCAACCCTGAGCGCGTTGGCTCCGGAAAGCGTCTATGCCATGCAGATTACAACGCTAAACTCCACCCAAACGGCGGTCGTAGCAAGGGGATTTCTTCCGGTATATATCAAGACGAGCACGCCTAAAATCGTTTCGTCCGACAGTCTGAATGTCACGGGTTCGAATTTGCAGTTCTCCGGTTCGATCGACGATTCTTACGTGAAATTCGGACCCGTCGTTGAAAAAGAATTGAACTTGGATTACAACATTAACGACAACTTGCACATGAAATACGAACTATCGGACAGTAACGACAACTTGATTTCTTCGCAACCGGTAACGCTCGATCAAAATGGAAACTTCGGAATCACGTTAAACGGTTTAACAAGCGGAATAAATAAGCTGAAATTGATCGTAGATGATGCGGCGGCTAATCATGCGGAGAAAGTCGTTACGATTACTAGCGCAGATCCCGTGTTAAGCGGAATTAAAGTACAGCCAGAGGCTTTAACCTTAGGCGTCGGTTCCACTGCGGATCTTACAGTAACGGCTCAATATATTGACGCCGACGGCAAGCCATTCCCGGTAACCGTTAGTGATGTTACGTATGGGGCCATCTATACCGATTACGATCTGAGTGTCATAGACGTTGTCTATGGTAAAGTAACGGCGGTAGGTGAAGGCAGCACATCGATAACGGTATCTTATGGAGGGAAATCGGCTTCGGTACCCGTTACCGTCACTACAACTCCAGTCGATCCTGTATTAACGTCCATTTCGGTATCGCCGAACAGCGTGGCTCTAAAAGTTGGGAAGGATGCTCAGCTTACGGTTAACGCGGTGTATAGCGACGGAAGCAAGAAAGACGTTACAAACGATGCTGATTATAGTGTAGCTCATTCAGCCATTGCTACGGTAAGCGACACCGGAAAGGTGGCAGCCATAGGAAAAGGTGAAACGACAGTAACCGTATCTTACGAAGGTAAAACCTACGAGGCACCTGTTACTGTCACAGAAGAAACGACAACACCAGTCAAATTAACGTCGATTTCGGTATCGCCGGACAGCGTGGTTCTTAAAGTTGGGAAGGATGCTCAACTTACAGTCTCCGCGGCGTATAGCGATAAAAGTAAGAAAGACGTTACAAAGGATGCAAAGTATAGCGTACCTGGTACGAACATTGTTATAGTAAGCAATACCGGCAAGGTGACAGCCGTCGGAGCAGGGAAAACGACAATCACTGTATCTTACGAAGGCAAATCTTACGAGGTGTCAGTCACCGTAACCAAGGATTCTAGCACAACGAATCCAGGAACACCGACTTCTCCAAGCTCGCCATCAACTTCCACACCAAGCTCATCATCGACTCCTGCACCATCGGGTAAGAAAGTAAAAGCGGGCACGCTCTATATGAAGAAAAACGATAAGGGTATGACTTTCGCAACGATAAGCGTATCGACTGAGGCCTTGATCGCCCAGTTGAAAGATTCAAAAGCGGCCGACGTCACGCTGAACCTTACCGATATTGGCTTCAACGACTACAACAGTGTAGATGCAATCTTCGACAAAGCTACGGCCGTCAAACTACTGGCATCCGGCAAAGGGTTGACCCTTACCGGCAATGGATTCACTATCAGAGTCCCTGCGGATGCATTGGCTGATTTTATTGGTGAAAAAGGTTTTAAATTAATCTTATCGGTAAAAGATCCTGACAATGGTGAAGTGAAGATCCTGTCGGTAAATCAAACAACCATCGTATCGAAGATCGTAACGATCGGCAACGATAAAGGAAAATTGAGCCATCCGATTGAAATCGGCCTTAAGCCGTCCAACAAAGTAATCGATTTGCAAAAAGTAGGCGTATACCAGCAAGACGGAAGCGGGAAATGGGGATATGTAGGATACAATGCCGCGCATCAGCCGGGGAACATTCAACTTACGACGTCAACGCTCGGTTCCTTCGAATTGATGGAGGTTCAAATTTCGTTCGACGATATTCAAACCCATTGGGCAAAACATGAAATCGAAGTTATCGCGGCTCAACACGTAACCAACGGAAAAAGCGAATCCAAATTCGTTCCGAACGATACGATAACCCGCGCAGAATTCGTGGCGCACTTGGATCGTATTCTTGGCCAAGAGAAAGAATGGAGTCATTACGTCGCGATGGCAGGGGCAAATGATATCCTGGGCCGCCAAGAAATGGTCGTATTGATGGTCAATGCCATGAAAGTCGATCTGCAAGGCGAGAAAGTGCAATTAAACTTCAAGGATAAAGATCGGATTTCGGCGAATGCCCAAGCCGCGGTAGCGTATGCGGTAAATAAAGGATTGATCAATGGCATGTCTAACAACACTTTCGCTCCCGATCAAAGCTCCACTCGCGCGCAAGTGGCTTCTATTCTCTATCGCATGATGAAACTCTTAGGCACAATTTAATCTCAATAAGTAATCATCAGTTCCATAGGATGAATAAAAAGCAGACCTCTTCGGAGGCCTGCTTCTTACTTCCTTACACTTGAGGCTCTTCATGCAACAGTTTAATCCTCTTTAATAGCGCAGCCGCATAAGCAAGGATTTCATTTCTTCGTCCGCTAGTAGCTCTGCATTATATTTTTGCGAAATTTTCGCCAATGCAACATCATGGTAAAAGAACTCAATGAAGAATTTAACGAACGGCTGCGCCCCGGTGCGCATGGCCTGCCATTCCCCCTGCTCCATCCCCGCGAACATAATTTGCGAAGAGTCGGCTGCGACCAGCATGTATCGTTCCAGCGTATGATGCTCTTCCGTGGGCGATAACGTATGCAGCTTCGATACTTGTGCCTGCGGCACGTTCTTCCCCATTACAAAAGCCTCTACGCGTACACCATCCCGCTCCCGCTGTTCGAGCAGAGGCACATATTTTCTGAATTCATCGCTCCACATCGAGACGATAATCGTGTCTGCCGCCTCTTCGAGGATATGCTGGCAGTACGCCGCAATCGAGGCTTCGGACTTCAAGCTCCACACTTGATTGTCCGTGACGATTTTGCGTTCATTCATCAGCTTCAGTTGCTCAATGCTCTGCTCAAATTCCTTGGACAGCTTGTCGATGACAACCTGAAGCGGCAGCGCTAAA
The DNA here is from genome assembly GCF_050474385.1 of Paenibacillus sp. B1-35. NCBI lineage: Bacteria > Bacillati > Bacillota > Bacilli > Caryophanales > Paenibacillaceae > Paenibacillus > Paenibacillus sp. B1-35. The sequence goes on along the minus strand of NZ_JBCHVJ010000003.1, from coordinate 280,044 downwards.
TATGTCTTTTTCTTTTCTGATATGGAATCCGAAATTAAGCCTTTATCGATAAGGCGCGACAGCACCTCATATATTTTCGCCTTTGGCACACCCGAATATTTCACTACACTTGTAGCATCCATTGGGCCATCTCCTGCCACCAGCGCCTCATATACCTTGCTTTCATATTGTGAAAAACCGAATTTCTGAAGCATGGCTCCTCCTTCGCATTCCTGCAACGTATTGGAACTTGTCCGTATCATGATGATGTTAGGATTATCTTACTCCAGTCGATTCAAAATGAAAAGTCGAACACTAAGCGAAGCCGCTGAACAGTTACATCAATTTGTAAATTATTACAAGAAACCATCGCAATCGCTGCTGCATCTAATAGACGTATAAGTCTGCTTTTTCTCATATTGAATATTAATTTGGACAATAATTATATTCTTGTTGTATATATGAATATATGATCATTAACAAACAAAGGATTAGGTTCACTTGGACAAAATAAATGACGAACTAGGTAAACGGAACAAGATACGCAGATGCAGAAAGGAAATTAGTGTTTTGAATCTATCGAATGAAACGCACGCAAACAAACAGAAATCAGAAAATGAACGCAAGTTTTCTGTCCGGCTGACTGGATTTTTCTTTCTTACATTCGCCTTATTTGCCATACTTATTATACGCTTGGCGTTACTGCAATTCGTAGATGGTCCCGCCCTCAAGCAAAAAGAAACTTCATTGGGCTACCGGACTACAGCTATCGCACCGATTCGCGGCACCATCTATGATGCTGGCAATCATAAGATCGCTTATTCCACATCGAGACAATCTCTTTACTTTAACGTGAACAAAAATTACAAGAAGAAAGAAAATATAGCGGAAGCCAAGGAGCTCGCTGAAAAGCTCGTCGAAAGATTTAAAAGTAATACCAAAACGGGAGAGGAAAAACAATCTGTCGAGGATATCGTAAAGCGTATGGATTTGAATGCCAATGTAAATCCCGTACATGTCCCCCGCTTGATCAAAACGGATCTATCTCCGAAGGATATTGCTTACTTTTTGGAGCATAAGTCAGAATATAAGGATCTTGAGATTAGGGAAGACAGCGTCAGAAACTATGATCAGGATACAGTCGCGGTGCAAACGATCGGCTATCTGAAAAAGTTCAGAGGTGTCCGAGAGTCTTACGATTATTATAAGGAGATATACGAAAATAGAAATTCCCGGCTCGAGGAACTCAAATACCTTGATTATGAGGATGTCGGCGTCGACGGGCTTGAGTTCATGTTCCAGGAAGAGCTCCGCGGCAAAAACGGACTCAAAAAGTTCCCGGTTAACGTAACAGGACGAATTATGGGCCCAATGGAATTGACAAAGCCCGAGCGCGGCAACAATCTTCACCTAACCATTCACAAAAGCATTCAGATGAAGACCGAAGACGCGATTATGAATACGCTGCAGAAAATACGCAACTCCTCCAATTCCGTGGAGCGAGCCCCTAACGCACGTACGGGCTATGCCGTCGCCATGGAAGTAAAGACGGGCAATATCGTCGCTATGGCCAGCATGCCGGATTATGACAGCAATGTCTGGAAGAACGGCTCCATCAGCGTTGAGGATTACGAAAAAAATAAATCCTTTATGAACAACGGCACGATTAAAGCAGCCTACGGCCCATACGAGGAAAAAGAAATGAACAAGCACCCGAACTCCATCGTGTATCTTGGCTCTACAATCAAGCCGTTGTCCGTCCTTATCGGTTTGAAGGAAAAGCTGTTCAGCGTGTACGATGATTATCCTGACATCGGCTATGCCGAAATCGGACTCGAAAAAAGGAAAATCCGGAATGCGAACAACAAGTCGCATGGTCGCATCGATGCCGCAAAAGCGCTGGAATTCTCCTCCAATGCCTTTATGATCGATATGATCGGCAAACGTTTATATTCCCGAACGGATGTGAACGGACTGAAGACATGGGACAAATATATGGAAATGTTCGGACTTGGTGTAAAGACCGGCAGCGGACTGCCTGGAGAGATAGCCGGCCTAAAGGACTACATGAGCGAAGCCGAGCGCGCCAGCGCGCAATCCGCTCTTGCATACGCTTCGTTCGGCCAGCAGGGCAAGTATACAACGCTTCAGCTTGCCCAGTATGCGGCTACGCTGGCTTCGCATGGCAAGCGAATGAAGCCGCAGTTCGTCAGCAAAATTACGGATCCGGACGGAAAGGTAGTAAAAGAGTTTAAGCCGGAGATGCTGAACGAAGCAAAGTTCGATAAAGCCTATTGGGACTTGATTGAGCTTGGCATGAGCCGAGTGAAGGTACAGGGATTTGAAGGGTTCAATTATGACTATTATCGGAAAACGGGAACATCCGAACAGGAAGTCGCAAAAGGCATCAGAGTAGAAAATGGAGTGTTCATTGCGTACGCTCCCGCGCAAAATCCGACCTTAGCTGTCGCAGTCGTTGTTCCGGAGGGCAATTACGGGGCTTATAGCGCAGCGCCAATCGCGCGAGCTATATTTGATGCGTACGACGAAGTTGTCGGGCTTACGGGTACGCCGCGCCAAACTTCGACTAATCAGCAAGTTAAATAGTAAATGACAAGCGATGGCCTTCGATTAAATTGGGGTCGTCGCTTTTTTGATTAGGCTGAAGCTCGCTATCAGACTAACTTACCTAGTTTTCGATAAATTTTATGACCAAAATTAGCTTTATTTGTTATGATAAAGTCCATACTGTGAATGGTGTCACACGAGAGAGAAAGTGGCACCTCATTAAAGGATGTTCTAGAGTTCGCTTGTGATCTTTTGAACAAACTCATATCCAAACTCATATCAAGTGGAGGCAGATAATGAAATGAATACGGTGAAAACGTTGGATAAGCCGAAGCAGCGCAAGCTGCTGATGAGTGCCGGACTGAGCTGGATGTTCGACGCGATGGATATCGGCATCATTTCCTTTATCGCGGCTGCACTGGCAGCCGAATGGAGCTTAACCCCGCAGCAGACGGGACTATTTACAAGCATGAACTCGGTCGGCATGGCAGTAGGAGCCTTGCTGGCCGGGTCATTGGCAGACAAGTATGGCCGAAAATCTGTACTGCTCTGGACGCTGGTCATCTTTTCAATTGCCAGCGGGCTATCCGCGGCTGCAACGAGCTTCACGATGCTGTGCATATTACGCTTCATCGCCGGAGCGGGCCTTGGCGGTGAATTACCTGTCGCTTCCACACTCGTCTCTGAATCCGTTCCCGCGAAGGAGCGCGGTCGTGCCGTCGTTCTGCTGGAAAGCTTCTGGGCGGCTGGCTGGATCGCTTCTGCATTGATTGCTTATTTCGTCATCCCTACCTATGGCTGGCAAGCTGCATTTCTCATCTGCGCAGCCCCAGCACTATACGCACTGTACTTGCGGAAAGCCATCCAAGATCCACCGCGCTTCACCGAACAGGCCAATCGCAGTAAGCAGCAAAAGCTGTCCTTCCGCGACCGCTTCGTATCGGTATGGTCCGGTTCGCACCGCCGCTCCACGATCATGCTATGGGTATTATGGTTTACCGTAGTTTTTTCCTATTACGGCATGTTTCTGTGGCTCCCCTCTGTCATGGTGCTGAAGGGCTTCAGCTTGGTCAAAAGCTTCGAATACGTGCTCATCATGACGCTTGCCCAGTTGCCCGGATATTTTACCGCGGCTTACTTCATCGAGAAGTTCGGGCGCAAGTTCGTCCTTGTCGTCTATTTAGTATTAACTGCGGCAAGCGCCGCCTGGTTCGGCAGCGCGACAACGGAAGGAATGTTGATCGCAGCCGGAATTTGCCTGTCGTTCTTCAACCTCGGCGCATGGGGAGGCATGTACGCGTATACACCTGAACTGTATCCAACTAAGGTGCGTTCAACCGGCGTTGGTCTTGCTGCATCCTTCGGCAGAGTCGGAGGCATCATCGCCCCTTACCTCGTCGGCATGATGGTTGCACGCCAAGTCGCCGTCAGCGCGATCTTCTGGTTGTTCTTCGTCACCATTCTGATTGGTGCGATTGCCGTACTTTGGCTCGGTACGGAAACGAAAGGTAAAGAGCTCGTTGAATAATATGAATGACATACCTACATACAATAGCACCAGCGTCCCTCTAACGAGAGAAATGCTGGTGCTATTTCTTCAATGCAACTGCAGCAGAATTGATAACCGTCTGATGCAATCCTCTCTTTAGCGCCAACTTAGGATTAGGAAATATGCGTTCCCGACGTTCCCTGGAGAGCCAAGGCCGCTTCCTGAAGGGAACAAATGATAGCATGCTTCCCTTGGTCGGCGAATGCGACGGCTGCCTCCATCTTTGGTCCCATGCTGCCTGCGGAAAAATGGCCCTCCCGGACATATTGCTTCGCTTCCGCCGTGCTGATATGATTTAGTGCCCGCTGCTCCGGCATGCCGTAATGGATAAAAACATGATTCACATCGGTTACCATCATGAAAATATCGGCACTCGCTTCATGAGCAAGCTTGAGGCCGCTGCGATCCTTGTCCACGACCGCCTCGACGCCGGAAATCGTTCCATCCGCTGCCTGCACAACCGGAATGCCGCCACCGCCGGATGCAATGACAATGTTGCCGTCTGCGGCCAGCTTCATGATCGTCTCCGCTTCCATAATGGATTGCGGCTGCGGCGAGGGAACGACGCGCCGCCACCCTCGACCTGCATCCTCCATCATGTTCCAGCCCTTCTCCCGCATCATGCGCTTGGCATCCTCCTCACTATAGAAGGTGCCGATCGGCTTCGTCGGATGCCGGAACGCTTCATCTTCTGGAGACACTTGCGTTTGCGTCAGCACGCTAACAACATGCTGCGTTAAGCCGCGCTTGCGAAGTTCATTTTTTAAGCATTGATCAAGCATGTATCCGATCATCCCTTGAGACTTTGCATTGCATACGTCCAATGGGAAGGGAGAAACGACATCCTTTGCCTCCTCATTCTGTTGCAAAATCAAACCGACCTGCGGACCGTTGCCATGCGTAACGATCACCTCGTAGCCTTGCTGCACGATATCGGCGATGATCTCGCTGCTTCTGCGCACATTTTCAAGTTGATTCTCATAGGTCGCTTCTTGATGAGGCCGCAAAATGGCGTTGCCTCCCAATGCGATCACAACTCGTTCTGACATGCTCATACCTCCTTAGTGCCATAATGGAATTAGCGATTCCGAATGCTGTATCGATCCCGGAGCTATGTCCGGAATGCAGCAATTGTACAAGCTTGGCTTGAAAATAAAGGGCATCCTCCATCATCATCGCGTTCAGCACCTTAACCACCTTGTCACTAAAGCGCCCGCGCAGCGCATGTCGCAAATAAGCCTTGCTCACATCCGTCGTAATCTCTTCTCTTTCTATAATATGATGCAAAATGCTCAATAACGCAGGGTGAAAAGCTTGCGTCAATGCCTGAACAGCCAGTATGCCGACCAGACAATCGTCTCCCGCTGGCGTCAGTCCTTGTCCGCGGCCAAGGAAAAAGCGCAAATGTTCTGCAATCGCCTGAACTTCGCCGCATACCAAGCTGATCATCAATTGTTCCATATGCCGTAACGTGATCGATTGCGGCTCATCTGGGTAATAATCCTCCGCAAGAAATCGGTCCCACTCCACGCCAAGCCCGGTTGATACGCCCCATGCCCGGCATGCATGCAGCATCGTGTCGATATGAATCAAATTACGATAACTGCGGTAATGTTCTTGTTCGATATGATATTGAAAGGGTTCTGCCTGAGACAAGTCTAGAACGAGTGGACGAGATGGATGCCGGAATAGCAGCATATCCGGCGTTGAGGCAATCACGGGATCGCCACAGCGAACAGAGCAGCGCAGCCTTCTTACGCGTTCCACTCCCATATGGATGCCGAACGGTAATCTGCCGTTCTTCGTCGTCCCGATAAAGACGAGTTCCTCACCCTCTCCTATCGCCAAATTGATGCCGTTTTCGAAAACGCTGTGAACAAAGCCAAGCCGCCTCTGGGATAGGAGCGCCGGCAGTTCCGCATGAATCTCCTCTCCCCTGAGGCAAGACGTATACAACGGCGCGCTACAGAAGTCCAAGTCTGGCCGCATACGCTTCGAGCGCCTTCTCGAAGCACTCGACTGGCGGACGAACCGTGCCTGCTCCGATCTGCCCGACTCCCGGCTCCTTATGGGCGATGCCGGTATTAATAACTGGCGTAATTCCGGTTTCGACGACTTTTCGGGCGTCAATGCCGAGACAGATGCCGCGGAAGTTCCATGTCGGAACGGTAAAATTCGGGTTCTGATCGATGGAGATCTCGATCATCTCATTGCTTGTCGCCAAGGCATCCTGGAATCCACCAGCGCCGACGAACCGCGTAACGCCCGGTGCAGCAATCATCGCCATCCCGCCTACGCCGAATGTTTCCGTAATTGCACTGTCGCCGATATCCGGGTTGGCATCATCCTGCGAGTATCCCGTGAAGAACAGCCCTTGCGGCGTATTGACGGGCGCAGTAAACCATTCATCGCCCATGCCGCTTATGCGAATGCCGAATTCTTTGCCGTTCCGGCACATCGCTGTAACGACCGTGCCTGCTTCAATTGTGCGGGCGCCGTCCATGACTGCCTTGGCCGCTGCCATCATGATGTTCAAGAAGAATTGGTCGGTGTCCGCCAAAAACTTGATGACGCTCTGTATCTCCCGTTTTTCCATGTCGAGATTGACGATATAAGGGCTTATCTCCTTCAAGAAGACAAGCGAAGCCGCGATATTGCGCTGGTGAAACTCGTCACCCATCGTTATGGCCTTCGCGATCATGACATTCAGATTCAGCCCGCCCTTGGTTGCTTTAAGCGCACGCGACAGCGTCGGACCCAGCACATCCTTCATCCAAGTCAAGCGAGCAATCACTTCCTCCGAATAAGCGCCGAAGCGAAGCACCTTGCCGATTCCCTCATTCATAATACAGTAGGCCTCATTGCCTTCGGTGCGGTTCTGCACGACGAATACCGGCATATTGCCCGACGTGATGCCGCCCATCGGACCTACGGCTTTCACATGGTGACACGGAATGAAGCGGATCTCGCCCTGCTCCAGCATCGTACGGGCCTCCGCTTCCTCCTTCGCCCAGCCTTCGAATAGCACGGCGCCTACGCAAGAGCCCTGCATGGGGCCTGTCATGTCCGCATAAACGATCGGCGGTCCCGCATGGAGCAGCGTCTTGCCTTTCAGCTCTGGAATAACGGTATGGGCCGCCACGACATCGACGAGGAACGGCGTACCGCCGGAGATTTTATCAATAACCGCCTGATTGGCTTCATCAATGGTGTTATAATTCATGCGAATTTCCTCCCAGTTGTTTGTTCTGCAGGATCCATAAAGGTCTTGGCAATTGCAATACAGACCGCTTGTTAGTTCCCATTCACTAGTTCGCGCATTTCACTGGTCATCGCTTATGCATGAACCAATCTTATTCGCCCGTTAAATCGGTATTGATTCAATTGCTTCAAGATATGCTGCATCTTGGCGCTGCCGCCCGCAACCGGACGCCAGTCGTACTGCACCACCGTGGCGCCGCTGCCGCTCGCCGCAATGGCTTCCGCGAACTTGGACAGTCCTACGTTAATAATGGATGGCTTTCCGTTAAGCAGTTGCTGAACGAATGAGGAAGATTCACGGTTGTCGGCAGAGACCGTAGCTGCCGGACGATATGATTTCGGTACATCTTCAAGGCTAAGATTCATCATCGCTAGCACCGTGCGCACTGCTTGATTGTTGCTCTCTTTCACGAGCACGCCCGCCTGCTCGAATCTGCGCTTCTGTTCCGCATATGACTGCGGATCCTGCAAAGTCCCACATAATGCAGCTACAAAATAAATGTTGCGCCCTTCCGCCTTCGCCTTGGACGAAGCTTTCTCGACTGCAGGCGCCAGCACTCCTGCCATGTCGTCATGACCGCCGTAGCCGAGCACGACATCGAATAAAATGACGGCCGTAGCGGGATCGGCCGCAGCCTTCTCGATATGTTGAATCCGCGTGGCCGGGTCAATCATCGGATGCGGCTTGCCTTGGGTGTACATGTCATCCCCCAGATCGACAATGGCATGGCCGTTCGAGCGAAGCACATAACCCGCTTCGTGGATAAGTCCATCCTGCAACTGAAGCGCATCCGCAATGAGCATGGCCGCCTCCGCAGCCAAAGTGCCTCCAGCATATAAGCCTTGAATCGAGGTTTGATCCGATTGCAATTCCGTCTCCGGCACTTCAAGCGGCACACTGTACAGAGGCAGCACCGGGTTGCCTTTCCCCAAATCAATCGCGATCCTCGCCGCTTCCTCCAACGTGTATGCTTGATACATATTTCCTTCATGCGCGGAAGGCTTTTCTCCCAGGAATAGGGCAACTACCGGCTTTGAGATCCCCTGCAGCTGGTGAACGACCCGATCGCGCACCTCCTTCGCCGGCGGCTTGGAGATGACGACAATGACGTCGGTTTGGTCGCTATGCTCCAATCCGTGAATGCCATCCAGCATCGTAATTGCGCCGATCCCCTCCGAGAGATCGCGCCCGCCTGTGCCGATCGCGTGGCTGATGCCGCCGCCCATGCGATCGATCAATGTCGATACTTCTTGAATGCCGGTGCCCGATGCGCCGACGATGCCGATATTGCCTCCCTTTACGCGATTCGCGAACGCGAGCGGAACGCCGGATATAATCCCGGTACCGCAATCCGGCCCCATGACGAGCAAGCCTTTTTCATGCGCCTTGCGCTTCAAATTCAATTCTGCTTCGATCGGCACATTATCGCTGAAAATGAATGCATGCAGACCAAGTTCAAGCGCTTTGTCCGCCTCTTCGGCCGCGTACTGTCCCGGTACCGAGATCATCGCCAGATTGGCGCCCGGATTCTCCTTCAAAGCGCGTTCCCATGAGCGAACGCTCAACGTGGAAGACTGGCTGCCGCTCACAGATTGATCGCTTAAAAAGCGGTCAACGGCGGCGAGCATATCGTCCACATTCCCGTTCGCCTCTGCATCAATGACAATGCACATATCGTTGGCTCCCGCCTTCTCCAGTTCATCCGTATAGAGTCCGGAATTGCCCATGATATCCTTGTTGGCTGGCGTCCCCATCATGATCGAGGCTTGGACTACGCCCTCTAATGCTGATATATGATTCGTCAAGAGCATCAAATTGACGGAATCTTGATATGAATTCGGCTTAATGATCGTATGCAGCATCTTGATTCACCTCTGGTTGTCCGTAATGTTGGCACGATTGCAAGTACAGTTGCTACAGTTACTAATGCGAGTTCAGCGAGTTCGAATGTTCATCAGAATCGTCATTGAATAACGGATTGGTTTACGTGGCAAACGGATCTTTATGATCATACTTGTTGTAATGAATAACGTCCGATACGAGATACTCGTAGACTTCGTCTACAATCTCGATTCCGTTCGCCTCGTTCTCCTGCTCGATCAAATCGTAATTTTGCCCCGGATACAGTACCTTTTCGAAGCCCGGTGCAGGCTGAATGCTGTTCAGGTCGCGCATCGTCTGCGTGATGTTGCGGCGAAATTCCTCCAAATTGGTAAAGAAGGACGGATCAAGCACGATATGGAGTTGGCCCAGATTTCTGCCTTCGGTCAAATCGTGATACATCGAGCTGACGCGATTGCCGAACGGCAGGCCGAGCAGAATGCCTGACAGCACATCTACCATCATCATAAGGCCGTATCCCTTTGGCCCTGCGATCGGCAGGAGCGCATGCACTTGAAATGGATCGTTCGTCTTCACGCCTTGATTATCGACCGCCCATGTATCGGGAATCGCCTCGTGCTTCGAACGAGCGTGCAAAATTTTCCCCCAAGCCTGTACGGTCGTCGCCATATCAAAGGTAATGAGCGTATTTCCTTCGCCCGGAGCAGCAAAAGCAATCGGATTCGTGCCGTAATAAGCCTCAGCTCCGCCATAAGGAACAACCATCGGATCGGATTGGCACACTGAGATGCCGATAAGCCCCTCGCGAGCCGCTTGCTGCACATAGTAGGACAAGGCGCCGCTATGTCCAATTCGTCTCACGCCGACCACGGCGACTCCGTTCTCCTTGGCCATGTTCACCGCATGCTCCATTGCTTGCCTCGCTGCAACATGCCCGGCCCCGTTATCCCCGTCTAATACGGCAGAACATGGGCCTGTCTTTTCAAACGTAAAGTTCGGACTTACATTCGTACCGCCTTTGGAAATGCGTTCCGCATAGTATTCGACCCGCATCGCGCCATGGGAATGGACGCCGCGAACATCGGCATGAACAAGCACGTCCGCCACCACGTCCGCATGGCTTGCGGACAGGCCGGCACGGGTCAACTTCGTACATATAAGCTGATGCAGGTTCTGCTTGGTTACTTTCATGTCAGCACCTCTCTGCAATTATTCCGCCTTCCTCCCGCTGCCATCAATCAGCTTACGCATTGCTGCACCAGCAGCGGAAGACGGTTCATTATCTTAATCCGTATTGCCGTTCAACCGTATGTTCTATTTCTGTTCTATCTCTTGCATACCATTTATGGTTCAAAAAGCGCCTGACCACTTACAAGGAAGCGTCACGGTTGCAGTCTTTCGAATACAAATAAGCGAAAGGCTCTCTGCCTACTGCGTAAGTCGCTTGGGGGACGTAAGGCCCCATGTACAGGTAATCGCCCTTTTTGATCGGAATCCATTCATTGTCCAGATTGTAGACGCCTTCGCCGGACAGCATAATGGCTCCGTGTTCCTGGTAATGCGTCTCGACGAACGGATGGCAGCCGCCCGGTTCGAACGATAAAATATGAAAGTTCATGTCAAATGCCAGATCTGTCGGCAGCAAATCCTTCAGCTTGACGTTTGTCATATTGTCGTAATCCATCGCTTCAAGTTCATGCACATTTCCGGATACGACCCACGGAGCATGCTCGCTTCCATCGAGCGGGACATATTTTTGCTTGTACAAGAACAATTTCGTATCTTGCACCTGTTCATTTTCCAAATACAGCTTCACTCCCGGAGGACAGTACAGGTAGCCGCCTTCTTGCAGTGAGAAGGACTGCTTATCCGCCGAAGCTTTTACGCGTCCTTCCATGCAGTACACGAACGTTTCGACGCCGGCTTCGCCGAAACCCTGCACGTTTTTGCCGCCTTCATGCATCGTCACCACATAATCGACGAATTTGGCGCCCAATCGTGGTGAAGCCAGTATCGTAAGATCACACTGTTCAAAGCCCGGCACGACATTTTTGACCAAGCCTTCCGGCGGGATCAGTGCAAAATTGCCTCGTTTAATAATCGAACGACTCGCTAACAAATCTTGTGGGTAACCCATGGTATACACGCTCCTTTAGAAATTGAATTCGCTTGCAGAGGGAAAAGCAATAAATACGTATCCTAACATCATGCAGACTGCTTATGTTCCTCGCCCTTGGTTGCTTGCGGCTCCTTCTTCAAATTCGCCAGCACCATAACCGTCGAGCCGATGACAATGATGACCGTGGCCAGATAGAAGCCCAATACTTTACTGCCCGTTGCGTCCGATATGAGTCCCGTGACGAACGGAGCCACAACCGAAGACATCATACCGAAGAAGTTGAAGAAACCGAATGTTGCCCCGACTCCCTGCTTCGGCGCAATATCCGCCACATACGAGATTAAGAGCGGCTCGACCGCCAGCTTCCCGAAGAAACCGTACAAAATGAGGCAAACGATCAGCAGCGTATTCGTGCTAACGGAAACCGTCAAGTACAGCATGACCGCAGCCAGCAGCTCCAATAGAATAATGAACGTAATCTTCTTATGCATGAATTTGTCGGACAGCCGACTGAAGAGCAGCGCGCCAGGCACGGCGCTGAATGCGACCAAGGCAGCCGCAAAGCCGATCGCGGTTCCGTGGAAGCCCCGCTCCTCCTGCAAATAAGAGGGAAGCCAGGTCACGATCATGTAATAGCCGTAGCAGGTTGCAAAATATAGCACATAAGAAGCAATCATCTTCGGATTGGCAAGCAAACGTTTCAATGTCGCCTTATCTTGCGTATCGCCCTGCGCGTTGGCCGCTGCATTGGATGGTGCAGTGCTTTTTTTAATGTTCTTGGCAAATACCAGCATTAATAGAAATGCCAATCCTGCCGTAATGAAGAGAAGCACCCGCCAATTCCATCCGGCATCCTTTACGAGAAAGCTGGAGCCGATCAGGCCAATCGCCATGCCGATGGCAGAACCGCTATTAATAATCGCGGTGGAGACACCCCGCTTCTCCTTCGGGATCGTCTCCGAAGATATCGAATAGGCTGGCCCGTAGTAGGTTCCTTGCCCCAATCCCGTAATGAAGCTCGCCACTAAGATGAACATGAGTGAACTGGAGAACCCGACGAGAATTGCGCCTAACGTGAATAGAATGAACCCCGGAATAATTATCGTCTTTCGTCCGAACTTATCCGCCAGCAAACCCGACGGAATTTGCATCATTGTATACGCGAAGAAAAACACACTGAAGATGAGACCCATGCTTGCATCTGACGTCACATTCAAATCTCGTTGTATTTCGGGAAGAATTGGATTCAAGATGGTGCGGTATATCCAAATGACCGTCCATCCGAGACAAAGCATCACGATGACCTTTTTCCAATACTCCCACTTTTCCTGTTGGCCCGTGTCCCTCACAATTTCACTCTCCTCAGCGTACCTAGTTGTATGTCTGCCTGCTTGTCCGGCTCACGATGTTCTTATGCCTCGTATGCCAGCTCATACAGCGCATGGGTCAAGGCTTGAACGCCGGCTGCCAGATGCTCAGGGCTGGTATACTCGGCCGGATTGTGACTGATCCCTTTGCGGCTCGGGACGAACAGCATCGCTGTCGGTACAAATTTCGCCATAATTTGGGAATCGTGTCCAGCCCCGCTGTGCATCAGCTTGAACGGGATGCCATGCTTCTCGCATTGCCGCTCCAGTACATCGAGAATTCGGGGATCCATCGGAACGGGATCCTCATCCATCCACATCTCGATCTTAAGCTCGACTCCGATTGCTCTGGCGGTGCGCTCCATCAATTCAGTAACCTCATCGCTGAATCGAACCAATGCTGACTTGTCCGTATGACGGATATCCAAAGTGAACAGCGCGCTGCCCGGCACGACATTGACCACGTTCGGCTTTACTTCGATCTTGCCAACCGTCGTCACTAACGGATCGCCGTGGGCTTGGGCAAGATCCAGAATTTGTTGAATCATGCGTCCCGCCGCATGCACGGCATCTTTGCGATATCCCATCGGCGTAGTTCCCGCATGATTGGCTTCCCCTGAGAGCTCAATCGTGAAGCGCCGCTGGCCGACGATGCTGTGAACGACGCCGACCGGCAAGCCTTCATGCTCCAGCACGCTGCCTTGTTCAATATGCAGCTCCACGAAGGCCTGAATATCGCTGCGCTTTTCCGTCTTGCTATCGGGGAATTGAAAACCCGCCTGCTCCATCGCTTCAACAAAGCGAACGCCTTGGAAGTCGGCTATATTCTGAACATCCTCCTTGTTTGCTGTGCCCGCAAGATTTTTGCTTCCCCAGAACGTAAAGGGGAAACGGCTGCCTTCCTCTTCCGCAAATGAGACCACTTCCAAGTTGCGAAGCGGTTGCCCGTGCTTCTGCTTTAATGTCTTCATAGCCAGCAAAGCCCCTATGATGCCATATTGCCCGTCGTATTTCCCACCGTTGCGTACCGTATCTACATGAGATCCGCTCATTATCGTTTCTTCCGGATACAGGCTGCCTTCCAGCCGCCCGTACAAGTTGCCGATCTCGTCATAATACGTAATGAATCCTTCCTCTTTCATGCATTGCTCCAATGCTTTTTGCGCAGCCGTCCACTCCTTGGAATACAGCAGGCGGGAAACGCCTCCATTCGGGTCGTTGCCGAATTGGCTCAGCCACTCGACAAGACGAACGGTTTCCGTTTGGATATGATCCATAGTCGTATCTGTCCTTTCTGCAAGATGTGTGTGCATGACCCAAGCGAGATAAACGGCGCACGCGTCCGCCTATCCGCGGTGCAATAAAGAGCGTTCTTTCAGCGGCCTTATGTACTTGCTGCCAAGGCCGTTTGTGCTTTCACCTTGATTGTAAACGCTTTAAAAATGAATAACATCGAGGCAACTCGATAAAAAACGGGGTGTCTTTTTATCCATTTTGGATAAGCGAGGAACAAGAGGAGCCTATAAAAAAACAGACTTAGTCTCATGAACGTACTTTGCATTCATGAGACTAAGTCTGAGAGCTCAAAACATAATTCGATTGTTATCCGATTATCCGATTGCGATATGGGGCGCCAGCGGTTTGTCCTCCAACAGCACAAGAATCTTCAACCCGACCTGCACGGACAGCATCTCATCCGGATCGTCCATGTCCATCCCGGTAATTTCCTTGATGCGCTCCATGCGATACGTCACCGTCTTATAATGACAGAACAATTCCTCGGCCGTCTTGGCCGCGTTTTGATGGTGCTGCAAAAACGTTTGCAGCGTTTTAATTAAATCGTTGCGGTTCGGCTGCTTGTAAGCAAGCAATTTATGCAGCGATGGCGGAATGAACTTCGCCAGTTCTCCGGCATCTTCGATTTGACAAAGCAAGCGATAAATTCCCAAATCCGAAAAAGCCGCAATGGCGGACCTGCCGTTCATCATCGTGCCGAGGTGCAATGCATCCTGTGCCTCCTTGTAGCTCCGCGGCAGCTCCAAAAGATCCGCCGCCGCGCTTCCGATTCCGACCTGCACCTCTATTTGCTGAACGCGCTTACAGAAGATCTGTTGAATATCGCAAACCGCTTCCTTTATCGAACGGATACAAGCTGTTTTATCCCCCTGCTCACTATCCGCGCTCCACAGTACGACTAGCTGATCGCTTCGGCTCCGTATGATTCCTTCCGGCAGCCGCTGCTGAATGAGCTCGTACAGCATGCGTTGATTCGGATTATGAAGACCGTATCGTTCCGCATCATTTATACGGCCATGATCCGGACTCTGCAGGCGAAACAGTACGACAATGTGCGCCTTGCTTAGATTCCAGCCGATTACATTAGCCCGTTGATATACACTCTGCAGCGATTCAAACTTCGCGTGCAGCAAATCGTCGATTAAGTCGTCCTTGAATTTCATTTCCACCTCGGCGACCGCATATTGCTTAATAAGCTCAAGCGACAAGGAGGTGGCCGCATTCTCTATCGCGATGAAGTCTAGCGCCTCCACCTGTTTGCATGTCTCATGGATAACCAGATGCACTTTAATATGATTGACTGTCTCAACCGGGATCACGAGTTGATGGGCGGTGCTTCCATTCCAGTCCGGATAATTCACGCGCTGCCTGAAACAAGAAAATTCGGTATCGATTCGAACGTTATCGTCGCTCTCCTCCTGTTCCAGCACTACAAACGCCGCCAACCGCGGATCGGTCGCCGCTATCGTCCCGAAGTTCCGGTCATACAACGTAACCGGATTCCCGATGAGCTTCGTTAAGGAGGCAATCATATTGTCCGAGCCTTTATTCGCCAGCGTCAGCGCGATGAAGCGATCATGAACCTCCTTGAAATATTTGAGCTTGACCACTTGACTGTTGAACAGTGATTCCATGACCGGATACATAATTTCGCGGTAAGGAACCTGCTTCGGAATTTGAATGACGGGAATATGGTATCTATCCGACGCTTCGATGATGCCTGACGGGATATCATGCACGAACCGACCGGTTTTGATTACTAAAGCGCTTACATTCTTTTCAGACAATTGAGTCATGAAGGCTTGCTGTTCGCAGTCATCATATGATTGCAGCGGGTACAGGCTGCTTAACAGCAATTCTCCTCCGCTAATCCATTCCGCAATATCCGGCGCCTCAATGATGGTAACGCCCCGAATCGGGTTGTGCAATCCTTGCTTGCCGCTGACCACGAATGCTTGCTTTAATGTTTCGATTTGAAATAAGTCCTTTACTCTGAATTCCATCTTTCCAGCTCCCATCGATGTAGAAGTAGATTCAGTCGAGTACAGAATAAGAGCTAACTTACATATGATTGCTGTTCTACTAGATTACCTTACTTTTGCAGACAATTCATCCGCTATAACGTTAGCGCCGTGAAAACTTTGTGACCTTATAATAAGAAAAAGGCCGATCATGGGCATGTCTGACCATCAATCGACCCAACGCTCGTCATGAAATGGCATTCATTTAGCTACGGTTGCGTTCCCGTCTCTAACTAGTGATCCCTTGTTCCGATAACGGAATCACAGCTTCAAATAGAACCCCTTGTCCGATATTGTGCATAGAGAATGAGATGCCAAGAGCATCAAAAATCTGCTTTACAATATATAACCCTAGACCGCTTCCTCCTGTATTGCGGTTTCGTGATTTTTCGATGCGAAAGAAAGGTTCGAAAATATGCTGCAGATCCTCCTCTTTTATGCTCACTCCCGTATTAACGACTTGAAATTGGAGGCAGCTCCGCTGTAAATTCCGAGTTAGCCGAATGAATACTTTTTCTCCCTGCGGCGAGTACATAATCGCGTTATGAATAATATTTTTGCACGCCTTTTCCAACAGAATGCGATCAGTATGGATCATGATATTTGAATCGATCTGCTTCAGAAGCTGAATATCCCGTTGACCGGCAAAAAATTCAAGGTTTTCAGTAACGGTATCCATAAGCTGCGAAAGATTTACTTCTTCCGGCTGCAGCTTGAACGTATGTCGCTCCAGCCTCGACATACTTAAAATCTCGCGCACCAGCTTCTCCATTTCCTCAATAATTTGGTGATTTTTACGCAAATATTGATCGCGATCCTGATAAGGGCCGATATGATAAATCATCCCTTCCAAATACCCCTTCATCACGGTTAGCGGTGTCTTCAACTCGTGTGCTGCAATCGCGAAAAACTCTCTGCGTTTCGTTTCTGCCTCCCTTTCTTTTTCTATATCGCTTTTTAGCTGCCGATTCGCAGTTTGCAAATCCAGCATCGATTGCTGCAAATTAACGGACATTTCATTTAAGCTATTGGACAGCTCCCCCAATTCATCCGAGGAACGAACCTCGATTTGTTCGCTAAAATCCAATTTCGCCATCTTCCGCGCGCCCTGATTAATGTAAAGCAGCGGCTTGGTAATAAACCTGGAGTACAAATAAGCGCTCCCTATGCCAATCACGATCACGATAATACTCATATAAGGGAGGAAAAGAGCCAGCACCTGCGAAGCCTCATCAATCGGCTGAAAGGTAGCTGATACGACAAGCGTGGCAGCCATATCCCGATATTGAATAGGAACGTTGACATTATAGGAATTTGTACTTATAGACGTCTTGGCCGTTCCAGCTCTTATTTCCGCCGATAGCGCCGATAGCGGATAAGCTTTATGAATCGAAGGAAAATATGGCGAGTATATGATGGCTCCCTCTTTATTTTGAAGATAGACGTTTGCATTATTTTTTTTGGAAAAAGTATCAAGAAGCAGCACGCCATACTGCAAATCAAGCTCCTTCGATTTCGTTATGATTTCTTCGATCCCAGTCTTTAGCTGATCCGTCTTGTACTGCTCGTAAAAGGTTGGCAGAAAAAAGTACAACGATACATAAATCAGGACGGCAAAGGATAACAAAATGAGCGAGGTAATCACAAAAAGCTTATGAGTGATGCGCTTCATCTTCAGCATGTCCAACCATTTACTCATCAATTTTATAGCCGATCCCCTTTACCGTTTTAATGTAGGGTATGTCTAATTTCTTTCTAATATTTTTAATATGCGTATCGATAACGCGCGTCTCTCCGTAATAATCAAAGCCCCATACCTTCTCGACAATGCTTTCTCGGGTGAGTACTTTTTTCTCGTTTTGAACCAGCAGCTGCACGATTTCAAATTCTTTGGTCGTTAAAGGGATATCTACCTCATTCACAAACACTTTATAGGCGTCGCAATCTACTCGAACCTCCTTGAATACCAAGCCATTATTCGTTCCTTGATCCTTGCTTCTTCTCAGCACGGCCTCAACTCTCCGTATCAATACGTGAAAAGAAAAAGGCTTCGTAATATAATCGTCGATCCCGAGATCGAACCCCTTCAATTGATCCTGTTCTTCCTCTAATGCCGTCAGCAAGATGATCGGAACATTGGACTCGCTTCGAATCATCGTGGCTACCTCAAATCCGTTTAAATTGGGCATCATGACATCCAATAAAATTAAATCGAAGGCTTGCTTATTAAATTGCTTCATGCCCTCTATTCCATCACATGCAACTTCAACACCATATTGTTGAGTCATCAAAAATTGTTTGATGAGTTCCCGAATCTCTTGATCATCCTCGATTACTAGAATTCGATCATTCATTGCCATCTCACCTCGTAAACCAGTATAGCTGCGGAATCTGAAGTTTATATGAAGACGCGCATGAAATCCCCACTGAAACTCTACACGAGCTTCATCATAACTCCAGATACAAGCCATACAATGAGGCTGTCAACAAAATTACGACTGCAAAGGAGATTGACGACAATGAAAAAGACATTAACTACAACTGCTTTAGGTGCTGTACTTACCTTCGCCTCTTTGGGATCTGCATTCGCGGCTGAGGTTCCAGCACAATCTATCGGACAAGGGAAACTGGCAGCAACTGCTATTAAGGTAAAGGCAACAAGTAATCTTGATAAAACTTCTAAAGAAAAAGTAAAAGCGATTTTCGAGCAAATGCAGAAGGGAACGCTTACGAAAGAGCAAGCGAAAGCTCAGCTGCAAGAGCTTGGCGTCGATGTAGAGTTTGGTATCAAAGGAGATCATGACGGCATCAAGTTTAAATTAGGCAAAGTGAATTCTGTTAATCTCGATGATGCCACCAAAGAAAAGGTAAAAGCGATTCTTGAGCAAGCTCAAGCCGGTTCCCTTACGAAAGAACAAGTGAAAGCTCAACTGCAAGAGCTCGGCATCGACATGGATGTGGATTTCAGCAAAGCAACTCATGGCGTAATGGTAAGCGCAGCAAAACTCGATAACCTTGACGAAGCTGCGAAAGAAAAGGTGAAGGCAATTCTTGAGCAAATGAGAACAGGAGCCCTTACGAATGAACAAGTAAAATCCCAACTGCAAGAGCTTGGCATCGACATGGATGTGGATTTCAGCAAGGGTCATTACTTCCAAGTAAAGATGGATAAATCGAAGATGGATACCCTTGATGAAGCAACCAAGGAAAAAGTGAAATCCATTCTTGACCAAATGAAAGCGGGGACGCTTACCGAAGAACAAGTAAAAGCTCAGCTTCAAGAGCTTGGCATCAATATAGAAGTGAAGTCCGGCATGGTTAACGGCATGACGAAAGACGGAAATAAAGTGATGAAGGTAGTTAAGTTTGATGATGCTGCTGCCCAGCAAAAGATGTAAGCCCGTTTTGATCAATCAAGAGCAGTACGATTACGAAGGAGCAAATGGAGACTCAGCTTGATGACATTCTTGGCGTAAAAACTCTTGATATTCAGGTAGCAAAGTAGCACTATATTAAAAAAGCCCGTGAGATTGCCGTACTATATGCGGTAGATCTCACGGGTTTTCGTATGTTGTTCATGAACTGCTAAAAAAGAAGTTCAAACAGCCTCCCGGCTATTTGAACTTCCTCTCATCTATTTTGCGCTTATTTGCTTTCTACTGGATACAGCTTCTTGCGCAGTTCTTTCACTTCTTCATTTTCAAGATATTCGTCGTACGTGCATACACGGTCGATGATGCCGTTCGGCGTAATCTCGATAATGCGGTTCGCAATCGTCTCGATGAACTGATGGTCATGGGACGTGAACAGCATTGTGCCGTCGAAGTCAGTTAAGCCGTTGTTGAGCGCTGTAATGGACTCGAGATCCAAGTGGTTCGTCGGTTCATCGAGCAGCAGCACGTTCGCGCCGCTCATCATCATCTTAGAGAGCATGCAGCGAACCTTCTCGCCCCCGGACAATACGCTTGCTTTCTTCAATGCTTCTTCCCCAGAGAAGAGCATGCGGCCCAAGAAGCCGCGAAGGAACGTCTCGTCTTGATCCTTGGAGTATTGGCGGAGCCAGTCAACCAAGGAATCCTCAACGCCATCGAAGTAAGCGGAGTTGTCTTTCGGGAAGTAAGCTTGTGTCGTCGTAACGCCCCAGCTGAATGTCCCTGCATCCGGTTCAATCTCACCCATGAGAACTTGGAACAAAGTTGTCTTCGCCAATCCGTTTGGACCTACGAGTGCGATCTTGTCGCCTTTATTTACAACAAGGTGAAGATTGTCGAATACTTTTTCGCCTTCCACTGTCTTCGTCAAGCCTTCGATTGTCAGCAATTGCTTGCCGGCTTCACGCTCAGGCTTGAAGTTGATGAATGGATATTTACGGTTCGACGGACGAATGTCGTCAAGCGTAATTTTATCGAGCATCTTCTTACGTGCAGTCGCCTGCTTCGACTTGGATGCGTTCGCGCTGAAGCGCTGAATGAAGGCCTGAAGTTCCTTGATCTTCTCTTCCTTCTTCTTGTTCTGATCACGCATCATCGTTTGCGCCAATTGGCTGGACTGGTACCAGAAGTCATAGTTACCAGAGTACAACTGAATTTTACCGAAGTCGATATCTGCAATGTGCGTACATACCTTGTTCAGGAAGTGACGATCGTGAGATACGACGATAACAGTGCCTTCATAATCCATCAAGAAATTCTCGAGCCAGTTGATCGATTCGAGATCCAAGTGGTTGGTAGGCTCATCGAGCAGCAAGATGTTCGGGTTGCCGAACAATGCTTGTGCGAGCAATACGCGTACCTTCTGGTTGCCGTCAAGCTCAGACATCTGCTTATCATGGAAATCTCTAGGGATTCCGAGACCGATAAGCATTTCGCCTGCGTTCGCTTCCGCTTCCCAGCCGTCGAGCTCAGCGAATTCGCCTTCCAGTTCGCCTGCGCGCATGCCGTCTTCTTCCGTGAAGTCTGCCTTCGCATAGAGGGCATCCTTCTCTTTCATAATCGAGTACAGACGCTCATGGCCCATAATGACCGTATCGAGCACCTTGAACTCGTCATATGCATAATGATCCTGCTTCAAGACCGATAGACGGTCTCCAGGAGTAATGTTGACTTGACCATTTGTCTGTTCAACTTCACCAGACAATATTTTAAGAAATGTCGATTTGCCCGCACCGTTCGCGCCGATCAAGCCGTAGCAGTTCCCTGGCGTAAACTTAATGTTCACGTCCTCGAACAGCGCTCGTTTCCCGTAGCGGAGCGTAACGCCGGTTGTACTAATCATGGCATTCCCGTCCTTTGCCTATTAATGGTTTCAAACTGATATTATAGCACAAGGATTAATATAATGCGACGATTGAACATTTTTACCATGATCTTTGTAGAGTTAGACATAGCCATTTTTGTATTTTATGTATATACTATTTCCATCTTTATCAAAATGAAGGTGTCCCTATTTCCAAACGAATGTCGGAGATGCCCCATTCCTACAGAGGTTCACAAGGGCTTCGTGGTTAAAAGCGGGATTTTTGAACTACCTCTTCAAATGAATGTTCAAAAAGATCGGTTTTCAGCACCAAGAAGGTTGCTTGAACTCGAAGAAGGAAGCGCGGAGTGTAGGCAAGACTACATGAGCACTGGACTTCGAGAGTGAATGCAAGATTCGACGTAGAGATCCTTCCTGTACAGCTTCGTGATTAAAAGCGGGATTTTTGAACTACCTCTTCAAATGAATGTTCAAAAAGATCGGTTTTCAGCACCAAGAAGGTTGCTTGAACTTGAAGAAGGAAGCGCGGAGTGTAGGCAAGACTACATGAGCACTGGACTTCGAGAGTGAATGCAAGATTCGACGTAGAGATCCTTCCTGTACAGCTTCGTGATTAAAAGCGGGATTTTTGAACTACTTCTTCAAATGAATGTTCAAAAAGATCGGTTTTCAGCACCAAGAAGGTTGCTTGAACTCGAAGAAGGAAGCGCGGAGTGTAGGCAAGACTACATGAGCACTGGACTTCGAGAGTGAATGCAAGATTCGACGCGAGATCCTTCCTGTACAGCTTCGTGATTAAAAGCGGGCTTTTTGAACTACCTCTAAAAAAAGAAAGCGAGGGATGTTAGATGGTAAAAAGCATTGTATATAACGTTCGGGAGGAACATTTCAGCGCCTAGCGCATGATGCAATGGATTGAGCCCAATACATGACGACGCTAGAGTCGCTTGAAACGTCTGTCTCTCCCGAACTTGACCATGCCGCAATGTCGTTCATTCGCAGGTACAACCAAGTTCACTATGAAGCGGCTAAATGCCGCATACAAGGGAGAATTCAGATTGGAAACAATAAAACCTAATGACAACACACTGGATACACAACTCATAGTAGATACTTGCTCACAGCAAGAGCCTCTGCTAGAGAGCAGCACACTCGATATCGAAGATGGATTTCATGGCACAATCAAGGATCTGCGTGATCTTGGTTTCGATGAAGCTTGGAACAACACGTGGGAGTCTTGGCTGAATGAGCTTTCAGAGTCTGCTGCACGCCGTTTTGCAGGACAGCTCGTGCCCGCACGCGTTGCGCTGGCGCATAAGCATCTCTATCGCGTTATTGGCACCGATGGAGAATGGCTTGCAGAGCTGTCTGGACAGGCACGTGCCGGAATGGAAACACTTAGCGATTGGCCGACCGTCGGCGATTGGGTCGCAGTGGCGCCTCGGCATGCAGAAGGACGCGCAACGATTGTAGGCGTACTGCCTCGCCGCAGCATGTTCGGACGCAAGGTAGCCGGGGGCAGACGCGATACGCAGATCGTTGCGGCGAACGCAGACCTCGCCCTGCTCGTTACCTCCATGTCTCGCGACTTCGAGCCGCGGCGCTTGGAGCGTTATGCCACTCTAGCATGGGACAGTGGCGCCATGCCTGCTGTCGTGCTGACGAAAGCCGACGAGGCGGACGACCCTGAGCTCTTCGAGGCACAAGCGATGCAGGCCGTTCCCGGCGTCGATGTGTTCTGCGTCTCTGCTATGACTGGCGAGGGCATGGATGATCTTCGCGCACGCATGGCCCCAGGCATGACTGTCGTGTTGGTTGGCTCCTCCGGTGTCGGCAAATCCACACTTGCCAACGCGTTGACGGGCACCGAGCAAATGCTGACGCAAGCAGCGCGTGCAGACGATGACCGCGGCCGCCACACCACAACGCATCGTGAGCTTCTGCGTTTGCACAACGGCGCATGGCTCATTGACACGCCGGGCATGAGAGAAGTAGCTATGACGGCTATCGATAGTGAGGGCTTGTCGCACACCTTTGAGGATATCGAAAGCCTTGCTGCACAATGCAAATTCAGCGATTGCAAGCATGAGCGCGAGCCCGGCTGTGCCGTACGCGGGGCTATCGATACCGGCGAGCTTGATGCAAGCAGGCTGCGCGGCTATCATAAGCTCCAGCGGGAAATCGCATACATGCACCGCTCAGAAAATGCCCAGCTTGCCCGTCAATATGTGCAGAACAATAAAAAGCTGTCAAAATTGAGCAGCCGTGTAAGCAAGCGCCGTTGATAGCAAGTATCGAACATGAGAATGGTATCACTGCAAGTATAAAAAGCGTCAGCGCTAATACAAAAGGGAAGCCTCTGCAAAAGAGGCTTCCCTTTTCTAGTTTATTCATTTATATAACTGCTTGTATTGGTCTGTTTAAAATACTGCGCGCAGTTATAACGAATTCGTACCAATTAACGCAGGAGGCATACTGCCGCGAAGCGTGGTCTTACTGTGATTCCATTCGCACACGTGAAGACGAGGATGGTGCAGATACGGATTGTCCGAACGCTTCTGCGAAGTTCCATATCTCGCCATGCGCTAATACGCATACACGCTCTTGGGCAATCCCCCGTTTCACCCGTTCTGCTTCCAGCCGATCCAGCGCCTCCTTCGGCGTATCGTCAGCCAACTTAAAGGCCCCATAATGCATCGGGATCATCTTTGACGCCTTTACATCCTCGAAAGCTTGCAGCGCTTCTTCTGGCGAGACATGCTGCTGTGACATGAACCATTCCGGTTCATAGGCTCCGATAGGCAACAAGGCGACATCAATGCGGAAGCGCTCGCCAATTAGCTCAAACCCGCGAAAATATCCACTATCGCCCGCAAAATATATTGTTTCATATGCGGCACCCTGTTCCTCTTTATACGGAAGGGCGTCACTCGATTTCCTGCATGAAGAAACTGAAGGTTCTGAAGCACCTTTAGTTGTACTTCGTTTCGTCATCTTTGCATCCCTCGATACATGCTCCAAAACGTACCCGCCCCAATGAGAGCGATTCATATCCGTCAATGTCCGCCGTGTCCAGTGCTGTGCCGGCACGAACGTAATTTTCACCCGTTCTGCGATTGTCAGATGCTCCCACCATGCCAGCTCATGTACATTGGAAAAGCCTTTGCGATTCATCTTCCCAAGCAGACCATCCGGTACAATCACCTTAGTTTGAGGCCCTGTCAATTTCCGTAATGACTTTATATGCAGATGATCGTAGTGAGAGTGTGAAATAATAACGACGTCCACAGGAGGCATTTTTTCAATCGGAATGCCCGGCGGAGCAAGTCTGGCTTGCGTCGCCATTCTTGTGGCCCAGATTGGATCCGTTACAATATTCAAGCCGCCTATTTGCAGCAGGAAGGTCGAATGACCGATCCACGTAATCGTTGTCTCTGTTTGATTGGCGTTCAAAAATGCTATGTCCGGCTCTACATTCGGTACGACATAGGAATAGTCCTTCGTCTTTAATCTATCCTTGCGCTCAGCTTGCCAACGCCGAAATTGATTCCATGCTTTAACCGTTGTCACATCGTCCATGTTGACGTAATAGCGCTTCATAAGCACCACCTCATTTGCGAATAGTTCGGATCGAATGACAAGGGCTATTCTGTTCCCTTGCAATTGGAGCAAATGTCGATCAAACCGCATCCTCCCTTTAGCATACCAGAACCTTTCTACAGCACCAAATTTACAGCAGAAGCCCTTCTTCTCATGCCGATATGTTAAGCTGCTCACTTCCTGACGACATCCTTCCATCCTATGCACGTTATTATCTGTTGGTCGAGTGATGAAGACTATGTATTGCCCTAAATGATTAGCTCCAACCACTATTTATTGAAAAATGCCATTTTGCTTTCTCTGCACCAGTACTGGCATGTTGACACTAACAAGCTTATCCCTCTTCATTGTTCCTCACACTCCGATACGATACAATAGAAGCAAAACACACGCCAACGGAGGTGCATGTCAATGAACTTAATCACAATTGAACCGACTCCAAGTCCGAATTCTATGAAGCTGCACTTGGACGAAACACTGCCTGCCGGCATTCGACGTACCTATTCAGAAGATAACCGACGCTCCGCTCCTCCGATTATCGCCAGCTTGCTTGATATCGAGGGCGTAAAGAGCGTATTCCATACTGCCGATTTTATCGCACTTGACCGTTTTCCGAATGCCGACTGGGCTCGCATCCTTGAAGAGGTGCGCGGCCTGTTCGGACAATCCCAAGCGGATAGCACGCAAGAGGACGATCTGGCTTCCTGGACATCCTTCGGGGAAGCACAAGTGTACGTTCAATACTTCCGCAGCATTCCGATGCAAATTCGGGTTCAAGCCAATGGACAAGAAGAACGCGTAGGTCTGTCCGATCGCTTCGTACGAGCAGTAACCGAAGTTGCGAGCGCTACCCTTATTAAAGAACGCAAGCTTAGCGACTACGGCATCCGTTACGGAGAGCTTGCCGATATCGCTCGTGAAGTTGAACAGGAGCTTGAGGCCGCCTATACCGAAGAACGAGTGGCCTCCCTTGTAAAGCAAGCCATTGCGAAGGGTCGTACGGATGAGCCATTCATTGAGGAACGCCGAGAATGGTCGGATGAAGAATTGAAGCAGCATCTGAACAATCCGGATTGGCGCATGCGGTATGCGGCCTTGGATCGGATGGAACCGACACCGGAGAGACTAGAACTTATTGCGAAGGCTCTTCATGACGAGCAAAGCCAGATCCGTCGTCTCGCTGTAGTATACTTAGGAGAAATCAAAACCGACGAATGCATGCCGCTCCTTATCGAAGCGCTTCAGGATACATCTGTAAGCGTTCGACGCACAGCTGGAGATACGCTATCTGATATCGGCGATCCAATCGCAATCGAGCCGATGATTATAGCTTTGCAGGATAAAAATAAACTCGTCCGCTGGCGCGCAGCCCGCTTCCTCTATGAAGCCGGCGATGAGCGTGCGCTGGCAGCACTTGAGCAGGCCGCACAGGATAACGAGTTCGAGGTTGCCCTGCAAGCACGCATGGCAATCGAGCGCATTCGCTCCGGCGAAGAGGCAGTCGGCACCGTATGGCAGCAGATGGCTCGTCTGCGCGGACAAGACAATCAGTCGTCTATATAAATTGATAAGGCCATAGGGCAGCAATCCGTGTGCAAGCACTGGAAAGCTGCTCTTTTTTTATTTATTCAATTCTATCGGCACATTCCTGATCACCATACTGTTTAAATGCTCCAATTTCCAGACTCACGTAATTTTTTTAACACTTTTTTCATTTGCCTATTGTATTAAGTGTATCAAGTGATATAATACACTACATACAAGTGACACACCGAAGGAGGGAGCTCATTGAATGACGTGATTGTTGGCGGAATGCGATTCACGTTGGACTTAAGCAAACCACTATACGAACAAGTACTTAATCAAATCCGAAGCTCCATCGCGAAAGGGGAAATCGCATTGGGTGAGAAAATTCCTTCTGTCCGAGAGCTTGCACAAGCTCTGAAGATTACACCGAACACCGTCATGCGCGCCTACCAAGAACTCGAACGGGATCAATTGACGGAAACGCGCCGGGGACAAGGTACATTTATTACGTCGAATGCTGAGGCAGTTGCAAGCATACGCACTTCTTTAGCTGAAGAAGCGATACAAGAGTTTTTATCGAAAATGTACAGCATTGGATTTACATTGGACGATATTCAGCACCTATTAACGCATAAGGGAGGACAAGAAGGATGAGTCAGTCCATTGCAATACGGACCGAACATATTACGAAGCGCTACGGAAGGAAGCTGGCCCTGCACAATTTCTCGCTTGAAATACCGGCAGGCAAGGTTATCGGTATTTTGGGAGCGAATGGAGCGGGCAAGTCCACTCTATTCCGCATGATTACCGGACTCATACAGCCGGATCAAGGCAAACTGGAAGTTCTTGGACGTACGCCTGGATGGCAGACGAACCGTGATATCTCCTATTTGCCCGATCGGGCCCGCTGGTTCGAGGGGCATACCGTGAAGCGCGCTTTGGATTGGGCCGAGAACCTTCTTCCGAATTTTGAACGGGAGCGGGCCGATGCGCTTGTCGCCTTCATGAAGCTGGATCAGGATATGCCAACGCAGGGCATGTCACGCGGGCAAGAGGCAAGGTTAATGCTAACCATTTGCATGGCACGCCATGTTCCGTTGCTCATCTTGGATGAACCGTTCTCCGGCATCGATCTACTGTCCCGCGAGCGGATCATTGCATCGATTATCGACAATTTGACCGTACGCGATCAGACCGTTCTTATTAGTACCCATGAGATTCACGAGACAGAAGGGATATTCGATTATGTCGTATTCATAGATAACGGCCAAGTACTGCTTCAGGGCGACGTTGAAACACTGCGCAGCGAACATGGCTCGATGGAATCGCTGTACCGCAATTTGTATCGTCACAAGGAAGGAGAATAGAAATGGATTTACGTGCAATGTTTTTCTTGGCCAAAGATGAGCTTAAGCGCCGCAGTCATAAAGCAAAATCCAACAATAATAAATGGGCTCTTGTATACTGGGCGATTGGAATCATCCTTTTATTCGTGTTTATCACTATGAACGCCAAGCATTTTGAACCGAATAGCATTCTGATCATCACCATCGGGTTCCCTTATATGACATTCGTGCTGGGATACGGGCTTGTAAAGCGGGAATGGAAAAACGGAACCATCGGCTGGTGGCTGACGCTTCCTTATTCGAGAAGCACACTGATCCTATCCAAGTGGTTTGTCAGTTCATTCATGTCTTTCATGTTCTATGTAATGGCTTGGCTCGCTATGCAGTTGTTCGTTATCTACGCACTGCTCGTAAAAGGGACTTTGAGCTTAGCCATGTATGGCGTATTTCTGGAGGAATCTATGATTTGGTACGGCATCATCATGCTGACCATTCCCGTTATGAGCGCGTTCGGCATTCTAACGAGTATCGTATCCCGTTCCAGCTTGAAGCCATTAACGCCTATTCTATGGATCGTTTACGGATTGACGGGTAACTCCATCTTCTGGTTAACTCGGCTGGATCGTGCCCAAGTTTCTGGGGATAATGTCACTTTCAACATACTATCCGTGTTATCAGCAGATCAAATCGGTATAATCGCAGCAGCATTCTTAATAATGACTATTCTGTTTATTAGTGCCTCTTCTGCATTAATGAAAAAAGAACTCATTTCCCAATAATCTGGGATTTTCAACTATCGGAATTTGGAACTCGCTTGAATTAAGGAGGAACCTGTATGTCATTGGCAATTGAAGTATCGAACTTGCACAAAAAGTATGGCAGCCACACTGCATTGAACAATATTTCATTTCAAGTCCGTCCGGGAATTTGCTTCGGCCTACTCGGCCCCAACGGCGCCGGCAAATCGACAACGATGAAGATCATCTCTGGCATTCTCCAGCCGAATAGTGGCGCTTTGCATGTATTTGGGATAGATGCAGTCAAAGAAGCCGCAAAGGTACGGAACATAATCGGTTATGTCCCCCAAGGCATCACCTTGTATGAGAAGCTCAGCGCGTACGATAATTTGAAGTTTTTTGGAGAAATGTATGGCTTAAAAGGAAGCCCGTTGAAGGAACGCATCTCAACCGTTTTGACACAGGTCGGGCTTCTGGATCGCGCCAAGGACGCCGTTGGCACCTTCTCTGGTGGTATGATGCGCCGCGTGAATATCGCTGCTGCACTCCTCCACCGTCCGAAGCTGCTTGTTCTTGATGAACCTACTGTCGGCATTGACCCACAATCGCGCAATCATATATTCGAAATGATCCGCAAGCTGAAGCAAGAAGGGGTATCCATCATATACTCGACTCACTATATGGAAGAAGTCGAAGCACTCTGCGAGGAACTCGCCATCATCGATCACGGTTCTGTTATCGCCCAAGGCGGTCTGCATGAGTTGCTTGCGCAGTATGGAACTAATTCCGTATATGTCGAAATGGATAAACAAGCTGCGATTTCCTTCGACTCGATTCCCGGTACAGTGACTGCCCAAGAAAAGGGCTGGATTATTGATACCGACGATACACTCAAGACGATGAACAGCGTGTCTGCACATTGTCTTGAGAATCATGTAAAGGTTACTCATCTCGAAATCGTTCAACCTTCATTGGAGACCGTGTTCTTGAATTTGACGGGAACGTCCCTTCGGGATGCTTAATAGAAGCTCAGACCGAGAAACATGTATAGGAGTGTAACTTTCAAGGAGGAGAAACCGAATGATTACCAGCTTTACTCGCAAGGAGATTCAATTGCTGTTTAAGGAAAAGGGGACATTTTTCTGGCTGATTCTGATGCCGATTATCTTTATTGTTGTGTTTGCTTCTGTTTTCGGGAATATGGGGAATTCCAGCATCACGTTAAATTATGTCGATCAGGATCAGTCCCCCGCTTCGAAAGCGATTGTAGCATCGTTAGCCAAGGTGCAAGGTTTTCAACTGAAGGAAGATACAGAACGCACGATTGATCAGCAAATCGCGAGCATCCGTGACGGTAAGCAATCTTCACTGCTTCTAATTCCGCAAGGCTTCGAAGCAAGCATTAAATCGGGCAAGACTCTAGCTGAATTGACGCTTTATCGCGATGAGAATGACAACACATCAACAGCTCCTATTAAGGCTCTGCTTGGGCGAATCGTCGATGAGCAGCGTCAGGCGAGCGCTGCGGAGCAGCTTGCAGGCAAAGGAATTACGGGCGAGGAAATGAAGCAAATCTTTACTCCCCCAATGACCGTTAAGGAGCAAATGGAGAATGTTGTTCCCGTAGATATGATTAGTCAAGTGGTTCCTGGTTATACCGTTATGTTCGTATTCTTCATTATTATCTCAATGGTGCGCCGCTTCATACGCGATAAAGAAAGCGGAATGACGGCGCGTTTGTGCAGTACACCCATGAAACCTTTGACTTATTTAGTCGGCATGTGGGTCCCTTATATTATCGTCGTACTCTTCCAAAGCGCGGTGCTGCTGTCGTTCGGGCATTTTGTATACGGCATGCGGCTTGGCGATGTGCTGGCAGTTGGGCTTATCATTGCGGCGCTTGGTATCTGTGTAACTGGCCTCGGCCTTCTGATTTCCCTTATCGCAAAGGGAGAGAATCAAGGCCTTGCTATGACACAATTAATCGCGCTTGGCGGAGCCATGATCGGCGGACTCTGGTTCCCGCATGAGATGATGCCGAAGTTCATGCAAACGATCGGCCACATGCTCCCTCAATATTGGGCGCAGGATGCACTGAAGCGCATTATCTCGCATGGTGCTCATGTACCGGACGTATGGCTGAATGCTATCATCCTGCTCGGTATCGGAATTATCGCACTCGCACTCGCTTGGGCGCGTTACCCTCGCTTCATGAAGCAATCGATCGGTTAGTCAAGGTCGAAATACGAGACAATCCTGAAATAGAAAAAAGCTCTCCGCGATTAATACGGAGAGCTTCTGACTTTCGTATATGGAATTAGTTTATTGCAGGCTCCGCCTCGCCAGCCAATTGCTCGCGGACGAACTCTTCAATCGAAATGGTACGCTTCTCCAGGCGCGCCTTTTCCGCAGCGAAGGACATCATATGGCTTTGTACCGAAATGTCTGCCGATGTGCGCCCCTGAATTGCACCTCCTGCTTGTACCAGCTTTAGGAAGTCCTTCACAAGGCCTTGGTCGCCGCCGCCGTGGCCTACATGTCCGCCTGGCGCTTGCAGACTGAGCAGTTCTCTGAAACCATTTTTAAAATGGATAATTTCAATTTCGTTCTTTTCCATATGAGCGCGAATTTCACCAGTCGTTCCCATCAACTTCAACGTGCGGCCAGAGTCATACGTGAAGGCCGTCATCGTGAATACCGCGGTTACCTCATTCGCGAATTCCATATTCACCACTTGATGGTCTACCACATCATTGTTGCAATGGTAGACGCAGCGGCCGTACGGGCCTTCCTTTAAGGCCTGCAGGCGGGATTCATAACTCATATCATCTGCAATTACTGATGTTGGCCAGCCGATATCATCTGTCAAATACCACTTTGGCGCATAATACGGGCACTCATCAGCCACAGCACATCCATCCAGACAGCGTTTCGTTGCGCCTTCTGGAGCCTCTTCCGAACGAAAGTGAGACAAGGCACCGAAGGAGGATACATGGGTACATTCAGCACCAGCCAGCCACAGCAGGATGTCCATATCATGACAAGACTTCTGCAGGATCATCGGTGAGGACTCTGCGGAATTGCTCCAATTCCCGCGGACGAAACTGTGCGCCTGATGCCAGTACGCCACATTTTCATTATGCTGAATGGACATAAGGCGGCCGATTCTTCCTTCCTCCAGCAGCTGCTTTAGCGTGGAGAAGAAGTTCGTATAACGCAGTACGTGACAGATAGAGAAAACGAGGCCTCTCTTCTTCGCTTCTTGTCCCATCTTAATACATTCTATTGGCTCAGGAGACATTGGCTTTTCCAGCATAACATGATAGCCTGCGCCCAATGCTGCCATAGTAGGCTCATAATGCATCTTATCCTGTGTGCAAATAAATACAGCGTCAGCAAGCTTTGGCTGCGAGAACAGCTCTTCCCACGAAGAAAATTGGCGTTCTGCCGGAATACCATGCTTATCTGCAATGCGCTGACGACGAGCTGCACTCGGATCCGCCACAGCGACAACTACCATTTCAGTTGAGCGGCCAATTGCGTAATCGGTATAGATTTCACCACGTTGACCTGCCCCTAGCAATGCTACAGTAACCTTCTTCATTTCCTATGCCTCCCTACAGTGTCTGTCGATGGTTAATACGGAAGTTTCCCAACTTGCTTTCTCTTTGCATCCATCTTATACCATGTGCGAAACCGCTTGCAAGGAGTAAAATTCCTTTTTAAAATATATTTTTGGATATTTCAGCTTAAATGTTTGATTTCATACACAACTCTCTCTCTACTTGCACTTATACTTTCTGCCTATTTCTACTTTTTAACATTGAACTTACAACCTAGTTTCTTTATACTTAGCGAATATAGGCAACAATGATGGCTATGCCATCTTCATAGTGCAACAAATCCTCATCCTATTCCACGATGAGGTAGAGGTTGCGGTTGTTAAGAGTACATTCGCGGAGGCAGGAAGAGCCGATGATTCGAATGAAAAGGAACTACCGCCGAAGTTCGCGTTATCCGCTTCCGGTACGCGTGCTGGGGTCGCTGTCTAATAGGCACGGCACTGTCATATGAAGATTACCCGTCTACGTATGATGCGCTATCTTTAAGGAAGGGTATGATGGGGACGGTCAGACCGTTTGAACGTATACGCTTCAGCGGTTTTTTTATGTTCTCCGCTCCTTTCCGGCAATACTAAGATTTAGAACAGGAGTGAGTGACTTGAGTCAGCAACAGAAAGAGCAAGGGCTTCGCAGAAGCCTGAAAACACGCCACCTCACCATGATTGCGCTCGGCGGCTCAATCGGTACTGGTTTATTTCTTGCCAGCGGCGGAGCTATAGCGCAAGCAGGTCCCGGAGGAGCGCTGCTCGCATATGCAGCAGTCGGCATCATGGTATATTTCTTAATGACGAGCCTTGGCGAACTTGCAACATACATGCCGGATTCCGGCTCATTCAGCACATACGCCTCACGATTCGTCGACCCAGCCTTCGGCTTCGCGCTCGGCTGGAACTTCTGGTTTAACTGGGCGATTACAATCGCCTCTGAATTAGTCGCAGCTACATTGATCATTAAATATTGGTTCCCGAACAGCAACTCCTTCCTATGGAGCTTCCTGTTCCTAAGCATCATCTTTCTGTTGAATTATATCTCTGTTAAAGGATACGGAGAGTCTGAATATTGGTTCGCCATTATTAAAATAACGACAGTTGTTATCTTCCTAATTACAGGCGTATTGATGATATTCGGCATCATCGGCGGAGAACGCATCGGATTCGAGAACTTCCATATCGGCGACGCACCGTTCCATGGCGGATTCTTTACGATTCTTGGCGTATTTATGGCTGCCGGATACTCCTTCCAAGGAACCGAGCTTGTCGGTGTTGCTGCAGGCGAAAGTGAGAACCCAAGCGAGAGTGTGCCCCGTGCCATTCGCCAAGTATTCTGGCGCATTTTGCTATTCTATATCCTGGCGATCTTTATTATCGCAATGATTATTCCATATACTCATCCAAGCTTGCTGTCCAGTGAAGTAAACAACATCAATGCGAGCCCATTTACGCTCGTATTCGAGAAGGCCGGTTTCGCATTCGCCGCTTCGGTTATGAATGCAGTTATCTTGTCCTCTGTGCTGTCTGCGGGCAACTCTGGCATGTATGCATCAACGCGCGTGCTCTGGGTACTTGCGAAGGAAGGCAAAGCGCCTAAGTTCCTTGGCAAGCTGAATAAGCGCGGTGTACCTGTCAATGCCTTGATTATGACGAGTATTATCGGTATGATGGCGTTTCTAGCCAGTTTCTTCGGAGATGGAATTGTCTATACATGGCTGTTAAATGCATCTGGCATGTGTGGATTCATCGCTTGGCTCGGCATTGCGGTCAGTCATTATCGATTCCGTCGGGCCTTCAACACGCAAGGCCATGATTTGAAGGAACTGCCTTATCGTGCCCGCTTCTTCCCGTTCGGACCGATCTTTGCCTTCGTACTGTGTATGTTCGTCGTACTGGGTCAGAACTACCAAGCCTTCCTTGGGGAAGCAATCGATTGGAAAGGGCTGATAATGACCTACATTGGTCTGCCGCTCTTCTTGATCGTATGGTTCGGCTATAAGTGGAAGAATCGTACAAAGGTGATCCCACTTCAGGACTGCAAGTTTGATCACAAATAAATTACATTGCATAGAATAAGGCCCTGCCTCACGCGTTAGTCACGTGTGAAGCAGGGCCTTTTATTATTCTACATCAAAATCTTTACCTCGGCTGCGACTCCACCCTTCTTATTTCTGGAGCTCAATATCAACAAGAAGGTCGTCACTGTTATTCAACACAGATACTCTATATTCGAACGGTGTAGACAACCCTAGCTTGTCCATCATATCATGCAGATCAGCGCGAAGCTGAAGCTCGCTGCCTGTATAACGAACCTGGAACTGTTCCCGCCTCACCTTCTGTGCAGACTGATAGCGTTCCACAAGGTCACTTACATTCTTGACCTCCCGTTCTGGAAGCAGCACGTCCGGACTCCAGCCGCGTTCCAGCTCTTTAACAAAGGAACGCATGCCTTGATCTGTCCCTTGGTGCATTTGCTCTAGCGCTCGCTCATATGGGACATCAGCCTTCGGAAGCTCCGCACTTTCGTTCCAATCGTGATCGGTTCTCATTTCCGCATCTGTACGCATATAGTACGTGTAGCGCACCAGCTTCCCGCGATCCGGGAGCGGGTCATCCCATGTTGCATCCACATGATACCACTGCCCATCCAGTTCAATCAGGTTCCACGCATGCAGCAGCCCGCCCGCCTTACCTTCGACGATCTTGGAAGGAATATTAGCCTCTTCAAGCATAGCCTGCATAAGCAGTGCATATCCTTGACATACAGTTGTAGCCTCGGTTAACGCCTCATAGGCGGTGAATTTCGTCATACTTTCATCATAGGCAACGTGACTGACAATATAATCATGAATCGCTTTTACTTTTACATGTGGGGATTGTCCCGCATTCGTAATTCGGCTCACAATTTCTTTCGCTTGCTGCCTTACATATTGTGACTGCTCGTACGTTTCGCGATAGTCTACATACACATTGACTAAAGCGGAATCTGTGCTCCCCTTCCATTGATAAGAGTATCTGCTGACATTGTACCGAATGAACGGATCCGAATATAAGGCAGCCGATAAAGATTGACCGGCCATTTCGGTTAACGACTTCGTGTCACCTTCATATCGGAACGAGATTACCGTTACTCTTCGTGTAAATTGCTCGCTTAGCCATCGGCTCATTTCTGCTTGACTATGTAAGGCAATCATCGAGGAGCGAGCCTCAACCGTGGGCCATAAGGCAAAGCCGACCACTATTCCTAGCAAAACACTTCCGAGCATAAGCAGCCGGAAGATAGAGAACTTTGGGAATCGAATCCATTTCCTCACTTGGCCCCGCCTTTGCCGCTCCAAGCGGGATGGAACCTCTGAATCAATGTACATGCCTTCACCACCTTCGCATCAGCGGAACAGATCCGCCTTTGTGTGCTAGGTAGCGTAACATAGTGCTATCGCAAATACTGTCTAGTTATAGCACTCTAGTAGCGAGTGAGAATTCGCTGCCTTTCTGTTGTGCTCGACAAGCTGCGGCAGCAAGAGCCGGGAATTGCATCGTATTGCGGAAAATCATAGCGATGAAGACATGAGGAATATGACGAGAGGTAGCGAACAGATGGAGCATTTGCCTATAAAAAAATTAAAAAAGTTACATAGAATCTGTTAAAAGTGAAAAACGAAGAAGCCCACTCTGCGCCAAGAAGCAACTTGGATGACAAAGATGGGCTTATGAGCTTGCTAACTTTCGTTTATTTTCAATTGGCGCTTGAAGAACGGGATTACTTCCGTCCAAAAACGCGGATCCGTCTCCGAGCAGCTATGTCCGTTCGTATCGACAATCAGATGCGGCTGCTTATAGGGCAAGCGCTCAATGAGCTGCTCCAATTCCGTTGGAGGGATGAATCCATCCTGCCGTGAATGAATCATGTAGACAGGAGTATCCCCTTGCGTGCGCTCATAGTGTGCCGCTAATAGTTGTGCGACATCCAATCTGTCATAAACGGAAACCGGAATGCGAGAACGATACAGCCAAATACGCGGAATGACCACTGCAAGCGGGAATGCTGGCAGCTTGCGCCGACGAAGCTCAGCCTCCACTAAGGATAATGGACGGGATGGCATGGAATCCGTTACAATCGCCTGTACATTCAGTCCTTCCTCCAGCGCCAAAACAGCACCGAATCCCCCTAAAGAGTGCCCGAGAACTGCAATTCGCTCTGGGTCTGCATCTGGCCGTTGGCGCACGTATCGAACCGCAGCCAGCAAATCATCACGAAACAACAGCGCCGAAGGAGCCTTTACAGTTCCACTCTCTCCATGGCTGGTCACATCATATACCAATACATTGAAACCCGCATCTGCCAGCGGGTCAGCGTACCTCATGACACGCGCTCGATTCGATCCCCACCCGTGAGAAATGACGATAACCGGAGCTCGCTTCGCAGGTGTATTCCCTTTGCCCCAGATGAACCAGCCTTGCAGTGTCGCAGTCCCTTGGAACACTACTCGATCAAAGGGACGATCCGGTTCCTTCTGAATGGGAATCGGGCGCGGGGACTGGCTCTTCACAGCGAGCATCCAGGCACCGCTTGCCGCACTTCCAGCAAGAACAAGTGAACCTACTCCATATGTCCACAGCATTGTCATACATGATTCACCTCTCTTTACACACCATACCCACAGAACCGGCTGGATGTAAACTGTATGTATATCATTAACGTATTCCTATAATCTCACACCCGATCATTCTCTATCGCTCTCTGGTTGACGGTAAATGAGAGCAGGGGAGCTTGCGCACTATATCAACAAATTGACTTGCATTTACAGCCAGCGCTTCGTAATTGCCCGACAAGATATCATCCTTCGGAAGAAGCTTGGAGCCCAATCCGAATGCAGAAGCACCAGCGGCACCATATGAAGCTAACGTATGCATATCAATTCCGCCTGTTGCAATAATCGGAATGTGCCCAAGAGGACCGCGAACCTCCCGAACATATTCTGGACCAAGTGATCCTAGCGGGAACAGCTTGACTGCCTTCGCACCTGCCTTCCATGCGCGCACGATCTCCGTTGGTGTCAATACCCCGGGCCATACATCGACGCCTC
The DNA here is from genome assembly GCF_050474385.1 of Paenibacillus sp. B1-35. NCBI lineage: Bacteria > Bacillati > Bacillota > Bacilli > Caryophanales > Paenibacillaceae > Paenibacillus > Paenibacillus sp. B1-35. Next base: position 242,875 of record NZ_JBCHVJ010000003.1, on the reverse strand, counting down.
GTTCCGCCGCATATGCGATTACTTCCTCGTCTAAGTTCGGAGAGATCAGAAACTGTGCCCCGCACGTCAGGGCTTCACGAGCAGAGGCAATATCAATAACAGTGCCTGCACCGATATAAGCCCGCCCTGCAAATCGTTCGCGCCAATGGGAAATGATTTCCTCAGCATCTGCTGTATTCATCGTTACTTCCATAAAGCGAATGCCGCCTTCCACAAGTGCCTCTGCGGCCATATTGGCCTGTTCAGCCGTAAACCCACGAAAAATCGCGATAATACGCTCTTGAAGCATCCGCTCGGTAATATCCGTACCCGAGAAGAAATCTTGGACATCCCGTACTGTCATCTGATCTACCTCCTTCTGCTTATTTCTTGTTTTTATTGGTACCTTACATTTATAACGACACGTGACCAAGCTTCTCTGCACGACTCTTAGCAAATGCCGCACTGCCAATCACACCGCCGTCATCAATCAGTTCGCCCTGGCGAATCGTCAACCGTTCTAAATATCCATGATACACATACTGTTTTAGCGTATCCCGCAACGGCTTCAAAATTCGTTCGCCTGCAAGTGCACCTCCGCCGCCGATTACGATTACGTCCGGACTGAGCAGGGAAATGGAATACGCCAATCCTTTTCCTAGCACCTGTCCGGTATAATTCATAATCTCGATCGCGAGCTTGTCGCCTTCATCGTACGCTTGCGAGACATGAGCTGCTGTCAATTCACCGCGCTCATAAGGAGTACGCAGCAAGCTCTCGCGACCCTTCTCAAGTGCTTCCTTCGCTTGACGAGCAATACCTGTAGCAGATACGACGGTCTCCAAACATCCCGTCAAGCCGCAGCCGCACGGCGTAGTCTCGCCATCAATGGCCACGTGTCCCAATTCACCCGCCATGAACCCGCTTCCATAGTGCAGTTCGCCATGAACAACCGTCGCTGCAGCGAGTCCTGTACCGATGGTGACACCATGAACAATCCCTGCACCTCGCCCCGCACCGCTCATCGCTTCTCCGAATATATACATTCGGACGTCATTATCAATAAAGACTGGCACCCCTACCTTTGCGCCAAGCCGACCAGAAACATCCACATTGTTCCACTTCAAATTCGATGCAAAAATACTTACGCCTCGCTCTGGATCAATAAAGCCCGGAATTCCTGCTCCTACCGATACAAGAAGACTGCGATCCACCCCAGCCTTAACGAACAATTCATCGACCATCTCAGACATTTTGCTCAGGACATGCTCTACACCAAGGTCTGCTTCAGTTGGACGCTTCACCTTGGTTACCAGCTCATACTGCTCATTGACCAATCCACATACAATGTTCGTTCCGCCCAGATCAATCCCAACCATATACTGCATCATTGATCGCTCTCCTCGCCTTCCTATTCTTTCTGTTTGTCAGTACCCACATCGTACAATCCTCGCTTTGACCCTGTCAATGATTGCCTGCACTCTTTTAGCCGTCATGAATTCGCCTTAATTTCGCCTTAATATTGGAAATGAAATAACAGACGAACAGCCGTGAAAACGCTATAATAGATACTGTGATATGTATCACACGCCAAGAAAAAGGATAATTTCAGAGCCAGAAGATACCTGTCCTGTTTAGAGTCAACGTTTATGAAGAGGTGTATATCCATGACGTATGTAGATATTAGTTCGATCTCGCCACAATTATTCGTTACGATTTTATTTTTCCTGCTCATCGTTTGTCCGCTGCTTAGTCTCGGCGTAGTGCGTTTATTCCAGCAACGTATAAAGGTAGGGATAACGTATATTGCATCCGCTATTATCTCTTACGTTATCTTTTTACTTGTGGCCGATTTCGTACATCGAACATGGAGCTAGCAGGCAGGAACTCATTCCACATGCGAAGCCTCCTGCTATCTCGCATAAAAAAGACCGTTTTGAAGCAGTTCATCTGCCTCGAAACGGTCTTTTTTCTAATTATGATTTTCATGAATCCTATGAATTCGACTCCGTCTTGGCACCTTCACCATCTGTCTTCTCTGTGCCAGTTACGTGCATGCCCGCCTGCTTGTAAAACTCTGACTTCTTCACATTGAATGAATTCGTATATTCGTTAAACTTAATTTTCAACTGTTCGACTGCACGATAGGCCTCATTGCGTTCAGAGACAGCTTTCGTAATAGTCTTCAGCTTTGTATCCTTTTGCTTCAACTCGTTGTACAGCGCCTGCTCTTGCTGAATCCATTTGCCGTACTTTTCATACATGGAAGTGAACGTTTCGTAGCGCTTCACATAAGCGTCGTACGCTTCTGTTGCCTGCTTCTTCAAGCCTTCTTCCTTCAGGTTGCTGATTGCGCCGTCAAGCTCGCCCATTTTCTTTCGAGCGTCATCAAGCGTATTTTTCAGTTGTTCCATTGCCTGCGTACGCTCTTCGAGCGCCTTGCTCGAATTGTCGATCAGCGTCTGTACATTGCGATTGTCCTGCTTGCCTTGAGACAAGATATTATCGTATTGCTTGCTGTCCTTCGCTTCCAGTGTGCTCAGCGTCTTCACTGCTTCTGCAACGTTCGCTTCCGCAGCAGATGCCTTCTCGAAACCTTCAAATATTTGTGTCGTCGGTGCAGCGCCGCATCCAGTCAAGCCAATAAGCAGAACGGATGCCAGCGCGGCAACGGCGGTTAGCTTTTTCCAACTTGCCAATGTGTTAACCTCCTATCCCCGTGCTACAATCGTTTGTCGTGATGGAAATTGCATACGAAATGCGCATTCGGGTCGTACACTTCGAACTCGTAACCTTTGCTTTGAATGTAATCAATAATAGCTGGCAATGCATCCAAGGTCTGCTGGCGATCATGCAGCAAAATAACCTCTACATCTTCTGTCAAGCCCGCCTTAACTTGCTCCAGCACTCGATTCGGTTGTCCGATATATTTCCAATCCCAAGAATCGAGTGTCCAGTCCCACATTTTAAAGCCCGCATCTGCGATATCCTTACGGAATGACTCGCCAATTTGCGGTGCGCTGCCGTATGGAGCACGGATCAATGTCGGCTTGTAGCCCGTTAACTCGTCTACAATGCCCTGCGCCTCCTTGAACTCGTCAATGAAGTTTTTGGAGCCGCCACTCTTATACAGCTTAGCGTAATCATGCGTCATGCTGTGCAGACCTGGATAATGGCCTTCCTTCATCATGCGCTTCACCGCATCCGGGTATTGTCTCATGTTATCGCCCAGCATAAAATAAGTAGCTTTGATATTATGCTGCTTCAATAAGTCCATCATATCATTGGAATATTTGCTCGGCCCATCATCGAACGTCAAATAGGCAACCTTGCGAGTTAAGCCGTTGTACTCCTTCGGTGATTCTTTCTCTTGTGCTGCTGTTCCAAAAGGAACGACTTCTGTCACAATCAACTCGCTTCCAGATGCTGTATCTGTTCCGAGCAGGCTCTTAGCTCCAGCGTATATGCCGACGCCAATGGCGACAAGAAGCATGAGCAATACGGTGCGTCCAATTAACTTTTTGCGTTTCTTACGGCGACGGTTGCCGGCCGACACCATCCCTCGATCCATCATTATCCTTATCCACTTCCTTCTAGCGACTTGTTTCGACAACTACTATAATATAAATCTAGCATTAGGGCATTACAGAAACATTACAACTCTATTGATTTTATCAAAAAATAGATACAATGTTGTTACCATCTCAAGAAAATGGTTACAATTACATGAAAAATATGACAAAAAAAGCCCTCTGTCCACCTTTTCCACAGTACAGAGGGCCTATTAAAACTAGAAAAAGCATATGCTCAATAGGTCATATGACCCTGTTAGCCAGCTTTGTTCTACTTGTAATGATTTTGTCATCACCGATGAACGTTACATGATCGCTGTCGTGTTCATTTCATTTTCTGCTGTACAATTTGACGCGTATTTTCGTTCGTTTTACTGTTTATCCTGCTTCTCCATCGCTGCCTTCAGCAAGTCGCCCAAGCTGTTGCCGATTGATTCCTGCTTCTCGTATTTCTTGAGCAAATTTCGCGTTTCATGCTTGCGTGCCTTGCCTCCGCCCTCTTCCAGCTTTTCGGTTATGTTGCAAGCGAGACACTGCACATACTTGCCTGCCTTGCCAATCTTAAATTCCATTTTCTTATGGCATTGCGGGCAGCGGCGATTTGAGAGCTGCTTCTCATCAGAACGCTTGTATTCACAAGATTTGCTGGAGCAAATAAGACGCGTACCGCGCTTCGACTTCCGCTCCATTAGGCGTGAACCACATTCCGGACAATGGCGATTCGTCAAATTATGCGGCTTGTATTCCGCGCTGCTCGTCTTCACTTCTTTTACCAGTTGCTCGGTCATCTCCCGTATCTGATTCATGAACGTTGAAGTGCGCGCTTCGCCCCGTGCGATACGCTCCAATTCCCGCTCCCAGCGAGCGGTAAGCTCTGGAGATCTCAACTGATCCGAAGTAAGGCGAATTAACTGCTCCCCCTTGCCTGTCGGTTGAAGCGATGCGCCTTGGCGCTCAATGGTATCAGAAGATACAAGTTTCTCAATAATATCCGCGCGTGTGGCTGGCGTGCCGAGTCCATGCTTCTCCATCTGCGTCAGCAACGTAGCTTCTGTGTATCGGGCCGGCGGCTTCGTGCGATCTCTGCGCGTTATTACTCGCTTCACTGCCAGCTTATCGCCATTCGTTAAGCTCGGCAGGCGTTGTTCCTTATTCCAAGCCGACTGATGATCCTCCTCCTGATCCTCATTTGAGGATGTATCATCCCAGTCCCCTTCATAGGCTTGACGCCAGCCGATGTCAAGCATCGTGCGTCCCTTCGCATAGAGTCGCTCACCGCCAAGCTCAATTGTAACCGCAACCTGCTCATACTTCGCTGGCGGCAGGAATAAGGCGATATAGCGCCGCGCAATCAAATCGTACAGCTTGCGTTCATCTGTAGACAACGCCGACAGTCGCAGCGGCTCATCGGTTGGAATGATGGCATGGTGATCTGTAACCTTGCTGTCATCCACGATGCGCTTCGTAACAGACAGATTGCGGCTCCCGCGCAGGAGCAACTTCGCAGCTGCTGCATAAGGCCCCACAGCCATCGCGCTCAGTCGCTCTTTAAGAGTACCGACCATATCCGAGGACAAGTAGCGGCTGTCTGTGCGCGGATAAGTGACAAGCTTATGCTGTTCATATAGACGCTGCAACACATTCGATGTTTGCTTGGCTGAGAATCCATAACGGCGGTTTGCATCCCGCTGTAGCTCAGTAAGATCATATGCGAGCGGATGCGGTTCATTCTTCGTGGACTTCTTCAAATCCGCCACAACAGCTTGCCGACCGTTCTGCAGCTTGGCAGCGATGGCTTGGGCTGCTTGTTCATTGAAAATGCGTCCGTCTCCGTTGGCCCCACGCCATACTGCTTCGAACCCGCCGCAATCCGCGTGTATCGTGTCGTACTCCTCGGATTGGAAGTTCTTGATCTCCTGCTCCCGCGACATCATCATCGCAAGTGTCGGCGTCTGCACACGTCCCGCAGACAGTGGAGTTTCGAACTTGCAGGTTAAGGCGCGAGTTACATTCAAGCCGATAAGCCAATCCGCCTCTGCTCGACAGCGCGCAGATTCATACAGGCGATCGAATTGATTGCCTGGCTTCAGTTGGCGGAAGCCTTCCTTGATTGCCTTATCCGTCTGCGACGATATCCATAGGCGGCGGAACGGCTTGTTCCACTTCACCATTTCCATGACCCAGCGTGCCAACAGCTCTCCCTCACGCGCCGCATCTGTTGCAACGATGAGATCCTTAATATCCTGACGCTTGCACAACTGCTGTACGACCTTGAATTGATGCGATGACTCGCGCAGCACCTTCAGCTTCATCTTCTGCGGAATCATTGGCAAGTCTTCCAGATTCCAAGTCTGATACTTCTTGTCATAGTCTTCTGGCTCCGCCAATCCGACCAAATGGCCTAATGCCCATGTTACGACATAGTCAGGCCCTTCAAAATATTGTTTATGAGACGTGCGGCATCCAAGTACACGGGCGATCTCGCGACCAACCGATGGCTTTTCCGCAAGTACGAGTGATTTCATACATCCATTCCTTCCCTTCATTCTGCTGCTCCTATTATAGCATGACCTTCAACCGCCTTTTGGCTTCTGATATGATAAGGGTATAATCGTATTGGATTCCGACTATCGCAAGGTATTTATAGGGAAAGGGGAAGCTGCGCCTCATGTCGTTCAACGCCTTCCAACTGAAGCTGCTGGCAGCCGCGCTCATGACACTGGATCATATACAGGCATACTTCCCAGACTCCGTCCCGCTCACCTTTCACTGGCTTGGGCGGCTGTCCGCGCCAATCTTTTTCTTTCTACTCATTGAAGGGTATGCATTCACTCGTAATCGAAGACGTTATTTGCTGCGTCTGGCTGCAGGCGCTGCCGTGATGGCTGCCGGAAGCACGCTGCTCCTCTATTTGCTTCCTGGGGGATCGATCCCAAACAATATCTTTCTATCCATGCTTGGGGCGTTATTATTACTGACAACCTATGATTGGGCACTGCGTACTGAATCGGGTGTGGCAGGATGGGTGCTGTGTTGTGCTGTAGCATCCTTAATGATAGTTGTAGTAGAATTCAGCTGGCTGTCCGTTTCGATGGCACTTGTATTCTACCTGTTCCGGGGACGAGGGCGCGCAATGGCTGTCGCTTTTATCATCTCTTCCCTAGCATTCACTATCGGAATGGATTTGTTCGCTTACCGAGAACCGGCATTGTGGAGCTTAGCGTACGATTGGCGGATCAACGCTCAGTGGATGATGATTTTTGCTATTATTCCGATCAGTTTCTACAATCAACAACGTGGGTATCAATCCATATGGGGAAAATACGGCTTCTACCTGTACTATCCGCTTCATATCTGGATATTGTATGCAAGCAGTACGGCATGGGAATAGAAGGACGGTTTTGTTTTTATCCCTTCCAACAACATAAGAACCAACAGAATTTGGAGGATGTAATGTGCGTTTGGATCGTTTTCAACTAAAGCTGCTCGGCATGACGCTTATGGTGCTTGACCATATGAACCAGTTCCTGCCAGGTATGCCCATATGGTTCGGGTGGCTCGGTCGGATCGTCGCTCCAATCTTTTTCTACTTTATCGTAGAGGGCTTCTACCACACCCGGAGCCGCGTCAAATATATGCTTCGCCTATTTACGTGGGCAGTCATTACCAAGCTTGGCAGCACATTGCTTCAGCTCGCATTGCCTAGTGAGACTGTCAGCGTCATGAATAATATTTTTTTGTCCCTATTAATGGGACTATTGCTCTTAACTGCAATCGAATGGACGAAGAAAACACGCTACTACGCCCTTGGAACTCTATACATCATCCTCGCCGTAATCGGCGGGACATTTACAGAGGCGTCCATACTCGGCGTCGCGATGACGCTGATTTTCTATCTTTTCCGTGAACGAAGGAGTCTAATGGCGATCGCATATGTAATTGTAATGCTGCTGATTGCCGTAGGTCTCGGCTCTCTCGGCATTCCGCCCGATGAAGTCTTCTCCTATGACAATTTATTTGTCCTGAACTATCAGTGGATGATGATATTCGCCATAATCCCGATTCTGCTGTATGACGGAGAACGCGGGTATCATGCCAAGTGGTCCAAGTATATGTTCTACGTATTTTATCCGGTACATATTTGGATTCTATATACCATTGGCGTTCTAGTTCGATAATGAGCGGCGCAGTGCTGTCTCTTCCATGGTTGTGCAACCAGCAGAAGGGATGGCCCTTTTTCTTTTTCCGAACCCCTGAGCTTCAGAGGTAGGCAAATAGCATTGATTCTCAGAGTATACGCATGATTTCCTCTGTTGTATAGAGATAATATAGATGTCATACCACGCCATAACACCTCATTTAAATTGTGCACAATTTAATTTTATAAAATATAATTGCACAAATGATTATTCCATGATATAACGATTACAGCACTATATTTGATAAACAACCGAAACGTTTCATTGATTTACGATATTACAATTTTTATAAATAAAGGAGCGAAATGATATGAACACGGTATACGATTATTCCGTCAAAAAACCGAACGGAGATGAAGCGTCGCTGTCGAGCTACGAAGGACAGGTGCTCATAATCGTTAACACAGCCAGCAAATGCGGCTTCACCCCTCAATTTACTGAGCTGCAGCAATTGTATGACCAATATAAGGAGCAGGGCTTGGTCGTTCTCGGCTTCCCATGCGACCAGTTTGGCAATCAAGAGTTTGGAGATATGAAGGAAACAATGGAATTTTGCCAAGTAAACTATGGCGTTTCCTTCCCGATGTTCGCCAAGGTTGATGTGAAAGGCGATCATGCAGAGCCATTGTTCCAGCATTTGGTGTCCGAGAAGAAGGGCCTTCTTGGCAGTACCGATATTAAGTGGAACTTCACGAAGTTCCTCATCGATCGCACAGGGGCCGTCGTGAAGCGTTACGCTCCGCAAACCTCCCCTTCCAAGCTGAAAGAAGATATCGAAGCCTTATTGTAAGGTGCAGCAGGAGATGAGAACATCATGACATCCAAGCAGGACAACACAATACAGCCAGACGACCTACTCAAGCTGGACAATCAGCTCTGCTTCGCCATCTATACAGCATCCAAGGAAATTACGAAGCTGTATCGGCCTATGCTGGAGAAGCTGCAACTGACCTATCCCCAATACATTACCTTGCTTGCACTATGGGAAACGGACAATCTCACCGTGAAGGAGCTTGGTCAACGACTATCTCTCGATTCCGGTACGCTAACACCAATGCTGAAGCGAATGGAGCAGCAGCAACTCATTGAGCGTAAGCGCGGCGCACAGGATGAGCGGCAAGTTTTTATTACCCTTACGCCAAAAGGGCGCGAATTGAAGTCAACTGCCAGCTGTATCCCAGCAGAGCTGGTCAATAAAGCTTCTTCCGCACATATTCCCGTGGATAGTCTGATGCGCAGCATTCAAGAGCTGACCGCTCATTTGCGCCGACTCCATGATGCAGCAACGGAGTAAAACAAACGAATGATGCATTGACTTTCAGGGAAAAAGCTATATAATGATATCAACAATTCAGATACGGAAATTTGCCAATGAAGAGCATCCAACTCGGAGGCGTTCTCGTCAAGGCGTCGGCTTGCCCGATGTGCCCTAAGTGAACCGGCACCGCCCGTTACCGCGGAACCAAGAGGATCTTCAACCTGCTTCCTGTAAGCTACCGCTTATTTGCAGCAATGATGATCAAGTTGGGTGGCACCGCGAGCTAGCGCTCCTCGTCCCAATCGGATGAGGAGCGCTATTTGTATTTTCTACTAACAGGAATCGCGGTAAAGGAGACGGTGACTATGCTAGACATGAAATGGATTCGCAATTATCCAGACGAGGTGCAGTTGGCAGCTCAGCAAAAAGGCATCCCCTTCGAAGTAAAGGAACTGCTCACTTGTGATCAGATTCGGCGAAATTTGCTGCAGGAGACAGAAGCCCTGCGCCAGGAGCGCAACACAATTACGTCCCGTATAGCTGCTGCCATACGGGACGGTGAACGACAAAGTGAAGCGGAAGCATGGAAGGAACAAGTTCGCCAGTGCAATGACAAACTTGCGCAGCACGAAGCGAAGCTGGCAGAAACCGAACAAGAATACAGCCGCCTGCAGCTTCTTGTGCCAAACATCACTTCGCCAGATACTCCGATCGGAATTTCGGATGAGGATAATGTGGAAGTGCGGCAGATAGGCGAGCTGCCCAACTTCGATTATCCCCTGCTTGATCATGTCGAGCTTGGCGAACGATTAGGCATTATGGATATTCGTCGTGGGGTTAAGGTGGCAGGATCCCGAGGCTATTATTTAAAAAATGCCGGGCTTCTGCTGCATCGTGCGGTACAGCAGCTTGCACTTGATCTGCTCATGGATCACGGCTTCACCATTATGGATGTGCCGCTCATGGTTCGTCAGGACGCGCTGATTGGTACCGGCTTCTTCCCGCTTGGCGAGGATCAATGCTATGCCATGCCGGAAGATGGTCTGTGGCTCGTGGGCACTTCAGAAGTTAGCCTCGTCTCGTACTGCAGCAATGAAATCGTAGATGTCACCGAACCGATCCGCATGGCTGGCGTATCCGCCTGCTTCCGGCGCGAAGTAGGCTCTGCAGGCCGTGATGTCCGCGGCTTGTACCGTGTCCATCAATTTGCCAAGGTGGAGCAAGTTATCATCGCCCCGAATGATGCCGTACTGTCGAATCAGCTTTTGGAGGAAATGGTGGGCTATTCGGAAGCAATTTTGCAAGCGCTGGAGCTTCCCTATCGTGTCATGGCAGTATGTACGGGAGACATGTCGCAAAAGACATATAAACAGTACGATATCGAGACGTGGATGCCATCCCGCCACCAATTCGGTGAAACGCATTCCGCGTCAAACTTGCTTGACTTCCAAGCCCGCCGCTGCAATATTCGCTACCGTGATGAAGCGGGACAGCTTCAATATTGCCATACGCTTAACAATACAGCGGTAGCCAGCCCGCGAATTCTCATCCCGCTGCTGGAGAATCACCAACAGCCGGATGGGACTGTCCGTATTCCACGGGCACTGCAGCCTTACATGCGCGGCATGGAAGTCATTAAGCCGCAATAAATAAACAATAAGGCCGCCGGAGAACATATCTCCAGCGGCCTTACTAACGTATCCTTGCCTATAACATTACGGGAAATGCAGCCCTCTTCCCTTATTCTTGCGGCGGCTGAACCTCCCCACAATGAGGAATAACAGCACAACAAGCACAACTCCAATCGAGTCTACTGCGACATCAATCGCGTGTCCAGTTCGATTCGGCACGAAGCTCTGATGCCACTCATCCGATGCTGCATAGGCAACAGAGATGACAGCGCCGGCAGCAATGGCCATCCATCGTTCCCATCTCAAGGCAAGCAGCGCACGAATCACCAGAAATGTCAATAGCGCATATTCAGCTACATGCGCTCCCTTGCGAATAAAAAACTCTACAAAATCATAGGGCTGCTTCCAAGTCACCAAGCCCCCATCATACGTAAATTCAATAGACGGAAGCCAATGCTCAAGCATAGATAGCGGCAGCCACGCAGCGAGCGTAGGTCGCAAATCCTGCTCTCCATACGACTGTGAAGACTTATAAAAGATAAAAGCCATCCAGGCCAACGTGGCGAGCAGCCACCACACAAACCGTTTATTTCGTACCTTCATGATTGCTCCTTCCTTACTTTCGATCCTCCTGAGGTGGGCGTGCATCCGTCCGCTTCTCTCCTCGAATAGATATCACTGCGTCCGCATTCGAGCGCAGCTTCAGCATCACGTCGAACTTGCCAAGCTCGGTCGTACGACCTTGCGCATCCATTTTACCATACGTTACGAAGTTCTCCACCGGGAAGGAATGACGGAAGTATACCATAGATGTGCCAAAGTCAGGTTTGCTGCCGATTTCTTCAAACAGCTTGTCCGCGCTTGTTCCCGTTCTTCCCTGCCATACGACCTCAGCCAATCCGTCCTCTGTGATCGCTACAACACTGGTAACATCCTTAATATGATAGCGGTAGCGAAGCGCCTCCCCTTCCGGGAACACGATGGTCGCCTCGAAGCCTTCCGACCGCGGCTTAATTTCTCGGTTCGGATAGACAAACGGGAGACGGAGCGCTTCCTGTCGAGCTGCCTCTAATTCACCCGTCCGTATGATCTCGTCACGCTTCACCCGTTCCGGCGTGCGGATGATCGCAGCCTTCTTCTTCGCATCCCATTTGACCTTGCCGCCTAGCGCTTCACTAATAAAACGCAGCGGCACATACGTATGGCCCTCTATAATCCGAACAGGCGCGTCCAATGCTACCTTTTTTCCATTTACCCATGCGCTGGGCTGCTCTGCAATGAGTTTAATCGTACGTGATTTATCAGCAGAATATACCCATACCGTTTTAGCAGCTGCATCCCATTTGTAGGTAACGTCCTGCTTGCCTTTACTGCCATCTTGATTGAAATAGCTATAATCATCAAATGCAAACAGCGGAACGACAATATGCTGCTGATCCCACTTCCACTCCGAAATATCGTATCCATTGAAGTAAACCTTCGCCTGCTGCATAGCGGATGGCACTGCTTGTTCGGCCTGTGCTGGCATCGAGAACCCCGCCCATACCAACATACTCATCATGATAAGCAGCCACTTTTTCATATTCGTCCCGCTCCTTTCACAATCATGTCCTTTCATAGGGATTCTATTTATTTAGACATATCCCTGCTTGTAAAAGTTTCAAATTTCGACGAATATCGCATCGTTTTCCCTATTTACCACAGAAATAGAGATTTCCCCTTCCCTTGCAAATGCAGATGCCTCCGTCGATAATAACGGTATTACCCCCTACTCGACAAAGGGATTGGAGAGGAGTTATTCGCAATGACCATACGCACTGAGAAAGAGAAAATGATAGCAGGCGACATGTATATGGCCGCAGATGAAGAACTCGTTAAGGATCGTGAATTTGCAAGGCGCCTTACCCGCATGTTTAACCAAACGTTAGAAACGAATTACAGCGAACGGACAGAAATACTACAGAAGTTGTTCGGTTCAGTAGGCGAAGGCGTGTACATTGAACCAACCTTCCGCTGTGATTATGGCTATAATATTTATCTTGGCAAAGGGGTCTATGCCAACTTCGACTGTGTGATGCTGGACGTATGCGAGATTCATATTGGAGACAACTGCTTCCTCGCTCCAGGCGTTCATATCTACACAGCCACTCACCCTTTGAACCCAATGGAGCGCATCTCCGGCCTTGAATTTGGGAAGCCGGTTACGATTGGGGATCGTGTATGGATTGGCGGTCGTGCGATCATCAACCCGGGTGTCACCATCGGCAGCAATGTTGTCGTGGCTTCCGGAGCCGTTGTCACCAAAGATGTTCCAGACAACGTAGTCGTAGCGGGAAATCCTGCACGAATTATTAAGCATATCGAAGTATAGCCGAACAACACGAAAAAAAGCCTTTCCTGAACGGAAAGGCTTTCTGTGTCATGCATCAATTCTCTTATACCTGCAACAGCGTCAGAATAATAGACGTTAAACCAAAGCACAGATTAACCAAGCAGAGCACTGCCACAACCTGCTTCTGATTCAGACCTCCTGCCAGCAGCCGGTAATGCGCTTGTGTCGCATCCGCCTTATATACAGGCTGGCCATTCAGCATCCGGCGAATAACAACGAATACGTTATCCAGAATCGGTACACCTAAGGCCAATATCGGAATGAACAAGGACAATACAGTGGCCTGCTTAAATGCGCCATCCAAAGCGATAACGCCGAGAATAAAGCCAAGGAATGTCGCGCCTGCGTCGCCCATAAATACTTTTGCCGGCGGCTTGTTGAATCGCAGATAGCCGATAGAAGCTCCGACGAGAATAATCGCCATCATCGCAGATACACTCTGACCTTGAGCCAGGGCGACTGCAAACAAGGTTCCGCCCGATATCGCAGTTAATCCTCCTGCCAAACCATCCATCCCATCTGAGAAATTGATGACGGTAGTGACACCGAAGATCCACATGACAGTCAAGATGCATTGGAGCCATGCAGGCAGGCTTACAAATTCATGCGTGAATGGATTCGTAAAGCCTTCGAAGGTGATCCCGGATAAATACACGATTACGGCAGCGCATATTTGCACGAGCAGCTTCGGCAATGCCGGAAACTCTTTGCCGTGCGTCTTGTACCAGTCATCGATTGTTCCGATAGCGAGAATCAGCAACCCACCACATATGATGGCAATTGATTCGATCGCAGAATTTCGAACAAAAATCACATAAGAAACGATGAATGCAACAAAAATGGCGATGCTCGCCGTAAGCGGGATCGGCTCCCGATGAATTTTACGCTCATTGTCCGGCATGGGCTTGTCAACAAAATCAATCCGGAACGCAAGCTTGCGCAGCGGAGGTATCAAAAACATCACGATACATGAAGAGATCAGAAAAGCTAAAAAATAATACATACTTTCCTCCTGTAATCATGCGTTATAAAGACAAAAAACGTAATAATGATAGGGCATACATTGCAACTATAACTCATATTATCATGAATAATAGCGGATTATGAAATTAATTTTTTTTCATATATCATTCAGCTCAGGTCGAAATATGCTCCATGATTAGGCTTGAATCGGCTCCCTATGCTATGATTACGATAAGTATCATCCACTTTATGAAGTCAAATTTTTAATACATAAGAAAGGTGTGTTCTTCCATGCAATATCGCAAGCTTGGCAAGACAGGAATGAAAGTGTCTGTAATTGGTGTAGGCACTTGGCAATTCGGCGGTGAATGGGGACATGACTATACACAAGCAGAGGTCGATTCCACCCTTCACAAAGCGAAGGAGCTCGGCATTAATTTCATTGATACAGCTGAATGCTACGGCGATCACCTTTCGGAATCCTTCATAGGGGATTATTTGAGCAGGGACAATCGTGAGGATTGGGTAGTTGCAACGAAGTTCGGCCACCATTTCCACTCTCACCTGAATCGGACAAATGAATACGATGCTCCAGAGGTATTGAAGCAACTGGATGATTCCTTGCGTGCGCTCAAGACTGAGTATATCGACCTGTATCAATTCCACTCAGGTGATGACGATGCCTTCAATAATGACGCGCTCTGGACAATGCTGGACAAACAGAAGCAAGCCGGTAAAATTCGTCATATCGGTCTATCCTTAAATAAAAGCAATAGCATGCACCAGTCGGCGAATGCAACAGACGTGGGCGCAAGTGTCATCCAAGTCGTGTACAATCGACTTGACCGAGGCCCAGAGCAGGATGTATTTCCATCCTGTATCGAGCAGAATCTAGGCGTTCTGGCACGCGTTCCGCTTGCTAGCGGCCTCTTGAGCGGCAAGTACAAGCCAGGTGCTTCCTTCGCCGCCAATGATGTGCGTCATCGTCATGAGCAGCAGTTCATTGATGAGCGTTTGCAGCAAGCCGAGCACATTCGCCAGACCGAAGTGCCGGAGGGTGTCAGCATGGCGGAATGGGCACTTGCTTGGTGTCTGCGCCACCCTGCTGTTACATGTGTCATCCCTGGATGCAAAAACGAAGCCCAGGTCGAGAGCAATGCTCGAGCTGCACAACTTGTATCCTCAGATCATCCACAGTTATGGACGGAATAAATGACATGCGATTATCCCGCAAATGCACCACATGGTGGTCGGTTTGCGGGTTTTTTGCTGATATAACAAGGACGAGCAATCATTTGTAAACGCATGGCTAATTATTTTTAATATTTTTTCGTAATTCACTTACTTTTTTATAGTTAATATGGTATGATCTTTTTACAACAATGAATACCCGAACATGCTATCATAAGACGTAAGAGGAGATGAGACCTATGCATGATATCGAAACCATCGTCAAACAAAGACGCTCAGCCAATAAATTTATTAAGGATATCGAAATTTCGGAAAAAGAACTGAGTGACATGTTCTCACTTGCGAAGTTCGCTCCATCCGCCTACAATCTGCAGCATACGCATTATGTTGCTATCACGGATAAAGACAAGATGAATGCGCTGTATGAGGCTGCTTACAAGCAATACAAAGTCTTGACCGCTTCAGCCGTGATCGTGGTGCTGGGCGATATGAACGCCTATACACATGTGGACACCCTGAATGAAGGTTTGCTGAATCTGGGCGTGATTAACAAGCAGGAGTATGATCACTTTGTAAGCAGTACGAAGGATTTCTACATCAATCGCGGGGAGTCCTTCCGCCGTGAGGATGCCATTCGCAATGCCAGCCTATCTGCGATGCAGTTCATGCTTATTGCCAAAGACAGAGGCTGGGACACTTGCCCAATGATTGGCTATGATCCCGAAATGGTTCGAACAGCGCTCAATATTCCAGACCATTACGTTCCCGTTATGATGATTACCCTTGGCAAGGAAGATACATCAAGCCCGCGTCCGCGCGGCTATCGCAAGCCCGTTCACGAATTCGTCACCTTCCAATCCTTCTAATCCATACAAAAGAGTAAAGCTTCCCCAGATTAGCCATCTTGGGAAGCTTTATTTATGCTTGCGTTATTTTTTCAATTTGCGGTTGTTGAACCAGAGCGGAATGCGGAACACCAAATTGATGAATAGAACGACAAAGACAAGGACTGCAGCCGCCTTGTCAGCAATTTGACTAGCGTCCTCAACAATCGCTTCGGATTGCACATACCAGAGATGAACAGCGAGTGTCTCTCCCGGCGAGAATAGGTTGAAGTCCCACATTTCTCCGGAAGTGCTCAACCCCGCAGTCAAAATAATAACCGCCGATTCACCGAACGCACGGCCTGCCACCAAGCATATTCCAGTAATAACCGCTTGCAAGGCTACAGGGAGAACGACCGTGCGAATCGTCTGAAACTTCGTCGTCCCGAGCGCATAAGCTGCATTGCGCAGCTCGATCGGAACATCTCGAATTGCCTCTTCCGTAACCCGGCACAGCATGGGCAGATTCAAAAATGCCAAGCTTACCGCCCCGCCCAATATTGTGAGTCCAATTTGGAAGTATTCTGCGAAAATCGCGAGCCCAAGCAGCCCGAATACGATAGAAGGAACGGATGATAAGGATTCGACACACATGCGAAGACCTTCTGTAAAGCGGTTCGCAGGCGCATATTCCGCCATATAAATGCCTGCCCCTACTCCAATAGGCACGGAAATAAGCAAGGACAGGATTAAGATATAGAACGAGTTGAACAATACGGGCCCAATGCCACCGCCCGCATCTATTTCTTCTGGAACCCTCGTTAGAAACTCCAGCGTGATGCCAGACAACCCTTTGCTCAAAATCGTATACAGCAGCCAGAAGATGAGCACCAGAACGGCTGCTCCAAGTGCGTAAAACAGCACCGTAGCCGTCTGATTGTACAGCTTGGCTCGATTGTTTTGGCCTGTTGAGGAAAACGAACTCATGCGCGTGCGCCCCCTTTTTTGCCTATAAAACGAATGACAACAATAAGCAGGAAGGAGATAAGCAGCAGCAGAAACGCCATCATGTGAAGCGCATAGTTCCAGGTTGAATCGAACTCTACGTTTGAAATTTGCATGACAATGTTGCTCGTCAGCACCGCCGTTGGCGTAAATAAAGAGCCGGCAAGCTGAGCGGTGTTGCCGATGACCATGACAACTGCCATCGTTTCGCCAATCGCACGAGTCATCCCCAAAATAATCGCTGCAATAATGCCTCGCTTCGCTGCCGGAAGCACAACCCGCATAATGACCTGCAAGCGAGTAGAGCCCAGCGCATAGGCCGCTTCCCGATATTTCTTCGGTACGGCTGCGATAGCTTCATCACTTACCCGACATATGGTCGGCAATATCATAAGGGACAGAACGAGCGCGGCTGCAAGCAGGCCGTCTCCCAAGTTCTCCCCTGTCCATTCACGAATCAGTGGGATCAATACGGTTAAGCCCAAATAGCCATATACTATAGAAGGAATACCAACCAACAAATCAAGCACTGGCCGAACGAAGTGTTTAAACCACATTGGAGAAATCTCTACAAGCAGAACTGCCATGCCAACAGATATCGGAACTGCAATCAGCAGGGTAAGTCCTGTCAGCAGCAGGGTGTTGATAATAAATGCACCGGCCCCGAATTTTCCATCTTCCGGCGTCCAATCGAGTGATAAAAAGAAGTCTGCTAGAGAAATATCGCGGAAGGTCAATATCCCCGTCTTGCCGATGAAGAAGATGACCAGTCCGAGCACAGCACATAAGGCTAGAATGCACAGCAGAAATAAGTAATGGAACAGGCGGTTCGTAAATCGTACGCGAGCATATCGGTCGAACTTGCTTTTCTTCGTTGTAGTAAGGATATTGGCTCCGCTAAGCGGTGCTAGTTCATGAACAGGCGTGCTCATTCTCGTTCCCCCATAGAACAACCAGCCCCCGACTTCCTGAGGGCTGGCCGTGAATGAAATCTCTTACAGCGATTCGTTCCGTTTACTTCATTGCGGAAATCGGGATGAATTTCAGCTTTTTCAGCGAACCTTGTTGGAATTTCGCACTTTGAATATACTCGATGAATGCTTTTGTAGCACCTGTAGGCTGACCTTTTGTCATATAGTAACCGTAAGCCCATACTGGATACTTGCCTTTGATGACATTGTCAGTAGTAGCTTCTACGCCGTTGAATTTCACGGCTTTTACATCGCTGTTCACATATACAAGGTCAATGTAGCCAATTGCGTTCGGAGTTGTTGCAACTGCTGTTTTCATGTCGCCGCTAGAACCAACTTCTTTGTAGTTGTCCTTTTTCTTCATGATGTCGCCGCCATCCAATGCTTTCAATTGATAGTTAACGCGCGTACCAGAACCGAAGGAACGAGTGATGACAACGATGTCTGCATTGTCGCCGCCAACCTCTTTCCAGTTCGTGATTTTACCGGAGTAGATCCCTTTCAACTGTTCCGTTGTCAGGTTATCCACCTTCACATTTTTGTTTACGATTGTTGCAAAAGGAATTACCGCTACTTTGTGAGCAACTTGACCTTCGAATGCTTTGAAGCCTGGAACGTCTACGCTTGCATCCCAATCGCACGCGCCGATTTCAGCGATGCCTTTCTTAACAGCTTGCGGTCCAGTGATGGAGCCTTTACCGGAAGCTGCAACTTTCACTTTTGGATGCAGCTTTTGGAATTCCTTCGCTGCTTGCAGTGTCATTGGCAGCAAGGCTGTAGATCCATTAATGGTTACTTTGCCTTTCAAGTCCTCCTTAGCAAGAGCGGTAGATGCTCCGCCGAAAGCGGATGATACGAGGAATAAAGAGGCTAAAATAGCCAAAGATGCAATTTTCAATTTTTTCATTGTGATGTTCTCCCTTCGTAATGGTTATTTCGTTAATGCAACTGCTTGATTATTTGCAACCCATTTCACTTGACCATTTTCAATCACGGCAATTTGAGAAGCGTCTGCGGATGGAAACAGTTCCGTAATTGTGCCTTCTGTTGTGTACAGCTTCGACTTGGCGCCGTCTGCTTTCACCGCATAGATGCTTGACTTTCCGTCCTTTTCCGTCACTGCGATGATCAATTGACCTTTAGCGGAAGTAACCGCCAAGGACACGTCTACATCAACTGCGAAATCAGACACTTTCTTTTCCTTAGCCTGAATAACCTTCAAAACATTGTTCTCAACCGCTCCATCCGTATCGCCACTTACGTATACAACTCGTCCATCTGCCAACAGGTTCGGATACAGCTTGTTGTCTGGCGTCGTTGTCAACTGAACTGCCTTCGCATCCTTTGCAGTCAAATCCAGCGTAAACAATTGGGAGCCTGCTCCAGAGAAGTCGATGGACAAGGAATCTTCTGTGCTATCCTTGTCATTTTTCGCCACCCCCGTAATGTTCACCGCATAGAGAAGCGTCTTATCGTCTGCAGACAAGCGGATATCCGACTTATTCTCAACTTTGTCAGCCAATACAGTCGTAATTTTGCCGCTGTCTACGCTCACGCAAGAAATTTTCTCCTGCTTGTCCCCCTGTACAAAGTACACTTTTTTGCCGTCTGCCGACCATGTCAGATCTGTTTTCACGGAAGTATCTTTTCCAATCGCTTGCGCCGTTCCGAGACTCATATTCATCAAAAACAATTGGCTTGACTCATCTGTGAATACCCCCCACTTTAGATCAGGGGAAACTGCTGTGTTCGCTGCGTTTTCATTGAAAGTCAATGCATCATATACCCGGTATGTAGGATTCCATTTATACAATTGAACCGATCCATCGAATTCGCGAGCCGCTATCACTTCACCGTTGCTGTTTACACGTGGTGAGCTGAAGTCGCCTTCGAGGGGCTTCACCCTGATCAGATTCAGCTTGCTTCCAGACCCCGTTACGTCTCCACCGAATGCTTCCACAAGCACGTTAAGCTCAGCGTAGATCACACCTTTTTGCTCTTGCGGCGCAACTGTGAAGCTCTTCGCTGCGCTGTCTTCTTGATAAGCATTCGAGTTTACTTGGATCGTAATCGTTTTTGCTGGATTTCCTCCAACCAGCGTAATCACGCTTTTGCTCTCAGCTTGGATGTGCGCACCAAATATATTGGCAATGTCGCGAACGGAGTACAATACCTTCCCTTTTACATTCAGCGTGCGGATATTACTGCTAGCACCGTCAACCCCGATAGATTGACTGGATGCTTTCGCTGCTTCCTTCGTCACTGCTGCGATGCTTACTTGCCCTTTGTTGGCTTCCGCTGCACTGACAGCACCTGTAGATATGATCGTGGATAGTGCTAGCGACGTTGCGATGACCGTTAACATGTTACGATTCATGTCTTCACCCTTTTCTCATGGCAATAGGTATTGCAATAGGCTTCTGGAAGTATTTTCACATACGAATGTTAACGGGAATCGTGCGTATTTTTTTGGATTTGTAAATTTTGCAATTTACGCAAATAAAAAAAAGCAGCCTTGATCCTATCAAGGCCGCCGCGCATAAACTCATAAGGGACTTCCTTTTCTTGTACGTCGCAGCCCCTATTTTGCACCAAATGAATCACTTCGTCCACCTGAGACGACCGCTTGCCTTCCAAATCAATCAGCGGGAAAATTCTCACTTCCTCCTTCGCCACTCGTAAAAGCTCCTCTATCGTTCGACGATGAAATTCCGTATCCAACCGGTCTGCATACATGAAGAGAAAGTGCGCAGACAAAATGATATCAAATTCCCCGCTCGTTTACATATGTTTGGCATAAGGCCCTAATTGCTTCACCGTAAAGCAGTATGGAGAATTTGGATTTTTGAGCCACATATTCCCCTTCACGATAAGCACATATACGGCTGCCGCAAAGTAAATCGTCCCGAGTATCCAATCCGTTGTATGAACAAGGCCATTCGATACGATATGAAAAACATACCAACCGCCAACCGGAATATGCAACACCAATACGGAGAAAAGTCCTGGATTATACAGCGTTTTTGCCTTGATATTTGCGAAAATGCCATGCCAAATGAATTGGAAAAATCCCATCAGCATAGGAGCGAGGCCAAGCCATATCACGTCAGGGAAGAGGAGAGGAAATAAATAGAACCCATAAGCGATAATCAGATTAATAATCATTGCGGATTGGGGATTGAGCGGAAATTGCCGCGGACTTTTGCTCTTAAAGAGAACAGCATTAAATAGACCGCTGAAGTAGCCCGGCCATCGATATTCTTCAAATTGATGGACAAGTATGGCCACGAAGCTCAACCAGAGCATCACCTTGATGTCGGGAATTTCCGTTCCCCCAAGAAACAAGTACACACAGACCAATGCAGCGACAACCAACCCAAGATCCTGCCAATACTTTCTGAGAAAATTCATAACTCTTTCCTCCTGTTCGCAGTCGCAGCGCCACTGCATGCGTAATGGTCTTCATTTTACATACAAGAATGCTTGGCTTCATGTAACCGGTAATCCATCAATTCGAACAATCCTCGACTCAGCGGTTAGCCGTATTAAAATAACGCTCAAACAACAAATCAATATGGGCTTCCACAGATGCAACCGCAACTCCCGTTCCTGATTCCAGCAGTGGCTTCATCATGACAGGGAGAAATACAGCGCCGAACAGTTGCATCATCATCATGGTCAGTGTTTCGGAATTTCCCTCTTGCGTAATCTCTTGAAGGGTATGTTTGACTTTAACGAATCCAACAGCTTGCAGAAATTCACCATACTCCTGCTGGGAGGCGAACATCGCAGCGCCAGCGGTCATCGTACGCGTGATAATCTCTGGATATTGCTGAATGACCTGTACATATTGGATTAAAAACGTTCGCAGCCGAGCAAGAGGTGATATGCTTCGCTCATCAAGGACGTCGAAGGCGCTGCGAAAGCCAGATAATAGCTCCTTAATCGCCTCGTTGATGAGCATGTCCTTCGATCCGAAATAATAATTGATTAAGGCGATATTGGCGTTAGAGCGGGTTGCAATTTTCCGGATCGTAATATGCTCGAATCCCTCCTGCTTCAGGATGTCGAGAGCCGCGCTCAAAATTTTGCCCTTCGTGTCCAGCGATATATCAGTTTGCTTCATCTAATCCCCCTCATTATTATTAAACATCGTTTAAAACATTGTTTAACTAAATAATACCATCCCTGTTTCATTCAATCAACACCACCTCAGCCAAAATTTCCACAAAATAAAAGACTCTAATCTCCTATGTGGCACAACGAAAAAAACAGAACAGTCACAACAAATATTGACTTATGTATGCGCATTTTACTTATATACACTTGAAATATTACTTATATATACTTATGATTAACGTCATGAGGTGATAGCAAAAATGTACCAAGAAGAGCGCTTGCTGCGCATCTTAACGCATCTTGAGCAGCATGACACGATGACGGTTGGAGAAATATGTGCCATGTTCGGCGTATCTCGAGATACGGCGCGGCGCGACATCGTGAAGCTGACAGAGAGCGGTGCCGTTACACGTACCCATGGAGGGATCACACTTCCACGGCTGGAGCAGAAGATCGAAGCATATGCGACAAGGCTAAACAATGAAACTGACGGCAAGGGACGAATTGGGCGACAAGCAGCGAAGCTTGTCCAAGATCACGATATGGTTTTTTTGGATGTATCGACTACCGTGCACAGCATGATTCCCTATTTAAAGGCTGCGCGTGCAACAGCCGTTACCCATTCCATTGATAACGCCATCTTGCTGGCCAATCATGCAGCCGTTCAGACGCATCTGCTAGGAGGGATTGTCCAACCTAAGACAAGGCATCTCTCTGGATATTCGACGATAGACAAGCTGCGCGATTTTCAATTCGATAAAGCCTTTTTAGGTGCAGCGGGAATCTCGGAAGCAGGCATTTATTATCACTATGAAGAAGACATATATATGAAAAAAGAAGTCGCCAGCCGCTCTAGACAGACTATCGTCCTTGCCGACCATACGAAGCTTGGACACACGCATTATTATCGAGGCTTGTCTTTAACAGACATCGATATGCTCATTACGAACCAACCGCTCTCACCTGAATTAGACCATGCAATGAAGGCCAATCATGTACAAGTGCTCATAATCTCGTAATCCACCAAGGAGGATGAATGCAATGATCAGAGCCGTTCTGTTTGACTTTGATGGAACATTAGCCGATACGCTGCCCTTGACTCTTCACGTGTTCCAAGACATTTTTAAACGATATGACAATCGGATGGTGTCCAAGGAACAGATTATAGACATGTTCGGCCCAACAGAAGAGGGCATATTAACTGCGAATATGAAATATAGAGGCCTCCTGCCGACCGCTATCGAGGAATATTTTGAGCTGTATCACAATTGGCATGCCAGCCTTGTTCATTCTTCACCCGCTATTATTCAGATGCTGCAAGCCTTGAAAGAGCAAGGCATAGCAATCGGCATTATTACAGGGAAGGGCCGCCGTGCCTATCAAATTTCTAATGAAGCGCTCGGCTTGTCTCCATATGTGGATATTGCGATAACTGGCGATGAGGTCACGAAACCGAAGCCGGATCCTGAAGGCATTCATGCTGCACTTGCCGCACTTCATGTTCGTGCAGACGAGGCGATCTGGATCGGTGACAGCAATGCGGATATTGAGGCTGGCTTAGCTGCTAACGTGCATACAATAGGCGCCAAATGGTTTGGTACCGTTCAGTCTGCAACCTTTGAGAAGGCACCTCATGATATTTTCTCACAGCCATCCGAGCTTACGGAACTTGTGCAGCAATCGATAGCGCATCCAGCCATTGAATGGCGCCAGCTCCACTGGGCCAAGCGGATTCAAGCACTTGCCCAAATCGGATTGACCTATTCAGACAATCCCTACGACCGCGAGCGTTATGAGGAACTGCGCGATATTAGTGTGGATATGATGACATCCTGCTCAGATGTTGATAAGGAGCAGGTTCGCGTATCTTTTGCCAGCGATACTGGTTATGCTACGCCGAAGGTTGATGTGAGAGGCGTCGTCTTCCGCGACGGAAAGCTCCTTCTCGTGAAGGAGAAAGCAGACGGAGCATGGTCACTGCCAGGCGGCTGGGCGGATATCGGTTTTTCTCCATCTGAGGTTGTTGTGAAGGAGATTCAAGAGGAGTCCGGATTCCAAGCGCGGGCCATTCGGTTGCTTGCCGTGCTTGACAAGCGCTTCCACCAGCATCCGCCGGAACCGAACCATGTTTATAAATTGTTCATCCTGTGCGACATTATCGGAGGAGAAGCAATGAGCGGCACAGAAACAAGCGGGGTGGGATTTTTCGCCGAGAACGAGCTCCCGCCATTGTCAGCAGAACGCAACACGGAAGCGCAGCTTCGCTTACTATTCCAGATACACGGCCAGCCTGATCACGCTGTTATTCTGGATTAATAAGCTAAACCACTTCTGTTTCTGTACCTGAGACGCTTCCTATGCTATTCTATAATCTCATCAACATAGAATGGAACGGAGTGGCGAAGTTGGCTCAGTTATATTTTCGATACGGCGCAATGAACAGTGGGAAATCTATTGAAATATTGAAGGTCGCCCATAATTATGAGGAACAGAATAAATCGGTGCTGATTTTCACCCCTGCTGTAGATGATCGAGACGAGAGCGGGTATATATCTTCTCGAATCGGTTTGCGCCGCAAGGCAATTTCGATCTACGAAGACACCAATTTATTCGAGATTGTACAGCATCATGAAGGCCCTATCTCTTGTGTACTTATTGATGAAGTGCAATTTTTAGATCATGCTCAAATTATGCAGCTTACCCGCATTGTCGATGAGCTTGATATTCCAGTTATGGGCTTTGGATTAAAAAATGATTTCCGCAATGAACTGTTCGAGGGCAGCCGTTACATGCTGTTGTACGCAGATAAAATAGAAGAAATGAAAACGATTTGCTGGTTCTGCGAACGTAAAGCAACGATGAATTTACGTGTTGACACAAATAACAGGCCTGTCTATACAGGAGAACAGATTGTAATCGGAGGAAATGATACCTATTATCCGGTATGCCGCAAGTGCCATAAAAATCCGCCTTTGCAATCGTAATCGTAGCGCAGCGCCCCTGAATGACATGTTCTTCAGGGGTATTTTCTTTTCACATCGAACCTCGCTTGTTCAAGCCAAACATTCGGAAAATACAAACAAAAAAATAGGCTACCCCGTCTCTATTGCAGACAAAGCAGCCTGTCATTCGGCTCCATCAACGTATAGCAAAACCTGTTGATACTAAATTGCTAAAAGAGTCACTGCCATCTCCTTTACTGAGCTAAATAAGCATCGCAAAGTGCAATTCCCTCCTCTATATCGAAGCTCATCCGAAGCTTTACTTCCTCCTCGATGCCCCAATCACGGCCTATATCCTCCCTAAGGTTATTTAGAATTCCGCGTATCGATTGCGCACCATTTTTGTCCCACTTCTTCATCCCATAGATGCTCGATGACAATTGATCCAACTGACTTTTATAACGCGTCGCAGCGTCTTCTCTTATGCCATGGAGCGGGACATAAATCGAACCGATCTTGCGTGACATCTGTTCAAGCAGCAGCCCTATAGGCTGAGCAGAGCGATAGTCAGGAAGTACAGCCGGGCTGCGATACACCCCCATCCACCACTGCCAATCCACAGTTCCATTGAAGTAGGATTTCTCATCAATAATCACGAGCCCTGCTCCATGAAGCGAGCGCTGCTCTTGAAGGAGCTTCTCAGTTGCCGCCTCATGCTCACCAAGCTTCACAGCAGCAACCGTCCAGACGGGATGATCCGTTATCGCTACTCCCAGCGTGCCAATTCCTCCAGTGGACAAAATCCGCCCCCTATCCCTGCTGTCTACAGCAAACACTGCCACACCAAGCTTGGCTCCTTCCGCTCCATATACCTGCACCGGATCAAATGCTGCAAACTTCACATCCGTAGATTGGGCGATCCTATGGGAGGAAGCGGCGGATTCCGCTGCTATATATATTGCATTCAAATGTGCGGACTTAATTCGCTGTATATGCTCGCGCACTTGTTCGGCATTCGTCTCTTGGGGCTCAATCCAAATGCCGCGTAATTCTACCTTGCGCGACTCTGCGCTCAAGTTGTATGCCTCCTGAGCAAAGCGTTCAAGCTCCTTCAGCTTCTTGCCGCGTTCCTTCAAACTGCGCTGCTCATTCCCCCATTCCTCGGCTGCCAAGGCAGATCTCGCCATCATCAGCTTGCTATCTATGCTAGAATACGGCACATCACGAAACTGACTTTTCACTTCTTTCAATCGTTGTTCTGCAGCCTTCAACAGCTCCTTGACCTTGTCCACTCTTTCTTGTACCTGAGCTGCATCATACGTGTTCCATTCCTCTTGTCCGACGTTCAATTTATTTACTGGCGACTTGACCGTACCATTCACTGCTATGGAGTTGGCGCCATTTCCCGCCGCATATCCAAATGAACTCAAGCCACTCGCTGCCAATATCCCCAGCAGCAAGCTCATTCCCATTTTGTTCGTAAGCGATTTCATTTCATTGTATCCCCCTTATACACCATGTAATGAATGGGTTGATAGATAATATGCAGCTACCGTCTCGCCGATACTTGCTGCACAAGCTTTTTATTCGAATAGACTTTATCTGAAATAGAGTGACCGGGTTTGATAAAACATCTATTCCTAATATAAACAACAGGCACAATATCCCGGATTTCAATACTGCTTCTATGTTGTTACTGGTCTGCACCTGCTATAATTAGGCTCAGGCGGCAATCATATGTTCATGGATGAACGTCGCTTCTAATCAACACTAATCAACCACTAACACATGTTCAATTTCAATACAAAAGGAGTGCGGCTTGATGAATTGGATGGAAGAAGTATTGAAGCGCAAGGACGATCTACTGCAAGATCTTAATGGATTGCTTAGCATCGAGAGTGTAAAGGATGCCACCACGAGTGAGCCTGGCAAGCCAATGGGTCACAATGTAGCGCGTGCGCTTGATTATGTGCTGGACATGTCTCGTCGTGACGGATACCGTGTGACAAACCTGGACGGCTATGTAGGCTACGCGGAATACGGCGAATCGAAGAGCGGTGAATATGTTGCAGCATTATGCCATGTTGACGTAGTCCCTGCAACTGGACATTGGACAACCCCTCCTTTCTCCCCTGACATTCGTGAAGGCAAGCTGTTTGCACGTGGCGCCATTGATGATAAAGGGCCCACGCTTGCTGCTTATTACGGTTTGAAAATCGTGAAGGAGCTTGGTCTGCCCTTGAAGCACAATGTACGCATCATCTTCGGTGCAGATGAAGAAAGCGGCATGGAATGCATGAAGACCTATACGAAGCGTGAGAAAATGCCGCTTTACGGTTTCGCGCCAGATGCCGATTTCCCAATTACACATGCGGAAAAGGGACAAATCAATACCCGCTTCCTGCTGCAGCCGGACAACAGCTCTGCTTCCGATCGTCAAGCGGGACAGCTTGAATTGGTGTCCTTCCATGGCGGCGGTGTTGAGAATATGGTGCCTGAATCAGCGACTGCAACTATTTCTGGCGATGCTGCTGTTCTTGCAGAATTGGCAGCCAAGTTCGAAAATTATTACACTGAACAGCAATTGAAAGGCTCTTCCGAAGTAAACGGCGGCCATATTACACTCAGCCTCAAAGGTAAATCCGCGCATGGCATGGAGCCTCATCAAGGCATTAATGCTGCACTAAAGCTGTTCGGATTTTTGCGTTCGTACACGTTCCAAGCAGATGCGGATCGTTATATCCGCTGCGTAGATGCTTATTTGACGGATGATCACTTGGGCAGCAAGCTGGGCATCGCTTATAAGGATGACATTACAGGTCCATTGACGGTAAATGCGGGCATATTCGAATACGGTGCGGACAAGCAATCGTTTTTCCATCTAAATATCCGCTTCCCAGTTACGCAGGATTTACAGTCCATTTTGGACACATTGGCAACGAAGATGGATGCATTCGGCTTCGTCGTAGAAGAACCGGACTTGAAAAAGCCGCACCATGTCGATGCAGAGCATCCGATGATCAAGGTGCTGCAAAAGGTGTATGCGGAAGAAACTCAGCTTGAGCCTACCTTGCTGACTACGGGCGGCGGTACATACGCTGCATTCATGGACTACGGAGTCGCGTTCGGCGCCTTGTTCCCAGGAAGAGAAGAAATGGCTCACCGTGTAGACGAATACATTGAGATCGATGATTTGCTAAAGGCAACTGCTATTTATGCGCGTGCCATTTATGAATTAGCGAACTTAGACGCATAAGGATTGTATTTAGAGGGATGTCGAGCTGCAGAAGGGAAAAAGGCAGCCGACCTCCCTTTTTCCCTTCTGTTCTCATGGGTACTTGCTTATTTCAATGCACTTAGATGCTCATGCACCAGCTTCCATTCTCCTGCAATGAGCTTGAACACATTCGTCGCTCTCCCGCTTCCCTCAGCCGGTTTCCCTTGATAAAGTCCGCTCCAATGATAGGTATACAAGCATACAGCCGTCTGTTCGTCCACTGCAATCCACTGTACATCGGAGGCTGAATACACTTCATCTTGAATAACCTCCCAGGCATGTTCAAAATATGCCCGAATCTCCTCAAGCGTCTTGCATGTACGATCCGAGAACCAATATACGGCGCTTGTATCCAAGCAAGCTTGCACGTTCCCGAAGTCATGTGTATTCGTTGCCTCCATATAGCGTTCCAATGCCTTTTGATAACTCATAGTGCCCCCCTTTTTTTCATCCCAAACCCCGTATTTTTCAACATGTAAATTCGCTGGATATACGGTAGTCGCATCTCCTGATCGTAGGCGTGCCTTCATTCAGCGTAATATGAAGTGGGCATCTTTAAGCGGCTCCAATTTCACGATGACTTGGTGCCGATTCATGTAGGAAATGCAGGGATATCCGACCTTAGCGGCAAGCGGATGATAAATGTGGTGCCTACGCCAAGCACACTGTCCACCTCAATTTTACCACCATGCTTTTCAATAATATTATAGCTGACCATCAGCCCTAAGCCTGTTCCCGTATCCTTCGTTGTATAGAACGGTTGCCCGAGACTGTTCACCTTATCAGCTGGAATTCCACAGCCTTCATCCTGAATGGATATGGCTGCATAATCGCCATCCAGCTTGGCGCGTACATAAATATTGCCTCCCCCTGACATCGCTTCAAGCGCATTTTTAATCAAATTAATGAACACCTGCTTAATCTGATTCGGCTCGCAATCAACCCAAAGCGCCTCTTCCGACAGCTCGGTTATCATATTGCTGTTCTTCAATGTCGATTGTACGCTCATGAATGCAATGATCTGCTCCATCAGTTGAACGAGATCGGTTCTTCGGCTGTTGACCACATTCGGCTTCGCTAGAATCAGCAGTTCATTTGCAATTACCTCAATGCTCTTCAACTCCGATTCCACGATATCAAAATATTGATCCTTATCCGTCTTCGTCGTACGCATCAGCTTGAGAAAGCCGTTAATCGAAGTCAATGGATTCCGAATTTCATGCGCGATGCCTGCGGCCAACTGCCCGACGATGGACAGCTTCTCAGACTGCAGCATTCGCTCTTCTTCCTTGCTTCGATCGCTAATATCCTGATATACGCCGATGGTCGCCTTCTTCCCAACAAAGGTGGTAGGGAGGGAAAAGCCTTCTACGCATTTGCTTTCACCGTTTAAGCAGCGAATATCATATTTAACTGGCCCTAAGCGTGTCCCCTCCTGATATCTGCGTCTCCGCTCATACACAAGCTTATGATTCGAAGGCTCGACAATATCGATAACCGGCATGCCAAGGATGTCCGCTGGGTCAGTAGCACAGATTAAGGCAACGGAAGCGCGATTCATATAACGAATGATGCCGTTATACGTAACAATGACAGCAAGCGGCAATTCTTCTAATAAGGATTGAAAGGTCGCTTCCTTCTCCTTCAAAATCGCTTTCGTCTGGAGATGTACCTTCTCTGTCAATTTGCACGACGTTATATTTTGAAACTGAGAAAAAAAGAAAAGCGGCTTGCCGCCCTGATCATGAACAAGCGATACGGTTAAGAGCATCCATATGACTTCTCCAGACTTGCCTATGTAGCGCTTCTCAATATGAAAAGATGGGATCTGCTTGTCCAGCAGTCGTTGAATATGTATAATACTCTCTTCCAGATCGTCTGGATGGGTAATATGCATATAGTCCAGAGAGAGCAGTTCACGTTCTTCATAGCCAATCATTTCGCATAAGGAGTGATTTGCTTTCATAAATTTCCCCTCCAGCGACACGATTGCCATCCCGATCGATGCATTATTAAAAGCCAAATCGAACAGATCAATTTGCTCCAAATGCATGTAATCTCCCCTCCAATTCATTATCACTTCCACATATACCCAATAATCATTATAAATCTCCCTTCCGGCCAGCATCAATTAAAATCTTGCCAAAGCTTTCTGTCCGCTTCGCTGTTGTGGGAAATAAAAAAAGTGCACGAGAACATGCGCAACATTCGCACGTCTCATGCACTTGGGTTCAATTCATGCTCTTGTTTCGCAGCAGAACTGAATTATTTCATTGCTCCGTCTACTTCCTTCACCATTTCCTCTACAGAAATGAGACCGCCGCCGGACAAGTACCAGTAGTTCGGATCCAAGTAAACAATATGGCCTTCTTTATATGCCTTCGTACTTCTCACAAGATCATTTTCAACGACTTGCTTCGCAGACGATTCACCGCCGACAACTGCACCGCGGTCAACAACGAACAAGTAGTCTGGATTTTTTTCAACAATATATTCAAAGGATACTGGATCACCATGCGTAGATGCTTTAATGTTCGTATCTACAGGCGTAACCCCAAATACATCATGAATGATACCAAAGCGGGAACCTGCACCGTAAGCACTAATTTTTCCGTCATTCGCCAGGATTATAAGTCCGTTCTTGTTCGCAGCTTTCGCTTTTTCGTTCAAAGCCTTAACGGACTCTTCAATCTTGGTCAGCTCTGCTTGAACTTCAGATTCCTTGTTGAAGATTTTGCCCAATGTTTGTGTGTTTTCTTTGAAAGAATCCATGTAGCGTTTCGTATCAACGTCCATATAAATCGTTGGTGCGATTTCAGAGAATTGATCATACAATTTCGCTTGACGTCCTGCAATGATAATCAGGTCGGGCTTCATACCATGAATCGCTTCGAAATCCGGCTCCTTCAAGCCGCCTGCATTCACATATTTCGCATCTTCGTATTTTTTCAAGTAAGGAGGCAGGCTCGCCTTCGGCAAGGCTGCGATTTCAACACCCAATTTGTCCAAAGTATCCACAACGCCGTAGCTGAATACAACGACCTTGGAAGGGTTTTTCTTCACTTTCGTTTCGCCAAGCTCATGCTTAACAAGAATTTCTTCCGCTGCTTGATTCGCTTCTGTTCCCGTAGATGCCGAACCATTACTGCTGTCTGACTTATTGGAACCACATGCTGCAACCAGCGTTGCCATCATGGCAATGAGTAGGATTAATACTGTTTTTTTCACTTCTTTTCACCTCTACAACATATTTTGAACCTTATATATTTTCGCCGTTAATATCGCGTTGCTGCACAGATGCATGCTGCATTGCAACATTACCGAACGGTGTAACCGATGTCGCCTTGCTTAGGCAAAATACACACAAATCTTATTGTCGTTAATGCATTCAATGCACATATCCATATCATAGATGTCTTGCAGCACCTTAGTATCGATGATATCCTGCGTCGAGCCTTCCTTGACTACTTTGCCGTCTTTCAATGCGACGATATAGTCCGAGTAACAGGATGCGAAGTTAATATCATGAATTACGATCACGATGGTCTTGCCCATTTCGTTAACCAGTCTGCGAAGGATTTTCATAATTTGCACGGAATGCTTCATATCCAGGTTGTTAAGTGGCTCATCCAGTAAAATGTACTCCGTGTTTTGTGCGATAACCATAGCAATGTAAGCTCTCTGCTTCTGACCGCCGCTCAGCTGATCCAGATACTTGTGCTGCATGCCGGAAAGGCCCATGTACTCAATTGCCTCATCTACGTACTTCCAATCTTCATCATTCAAGCGCCCTTGCGAATAGGGAAACCGCCCGAAGGAGACAAGCTCCCGAATGGTCAAGCGCAGATTGACATGATTGGATTGCTTCAGAATGGATATCTTCTTGGCCAGATCCTTGCTGTTCCATTCGCTGACTTCTTTGCCATCGATATGGACTTCTCCCGAATCCTTCGTAATGAGCCTGCTTATGATAGAGAGCAGCGTACTCTTCCCTGCACCATTTGGACCGATGAAGGATGTGATTTTACCCTTGGCAATTGTAACTGATACATTCTCAACCACATTTTTGCCACCGTATTGTTTGGATACGCCTCTTACTTCTACCATGATTTATTCTCCTTCAATAGAAGATAGATAAAGTAGACGCCACCGACGAAATTGATTATGACGCTTAGCGTGGTGGAAAACGTAAATACCCGCTCCACGATAAGCTGACCGCCCACCAGTGCAATAATGCTGATAAGCACGGAACCTAGAATTAAGTAACTGTGTCGGTACGTCTTCAAAAATTGATACGTAACGTTCACGACGAGCAAGCCAAGGAACGTAATCGGTCCGACTAGCGCTGTCGAGATGGAGATGAGAACCGCTACTACAAAAAGCAGCCTTCTCACGACGTAATCATATGGAACACCTAAGTTAATCGCCTGCTCTCTTCCGAGTGCCAGTACATCTAAATACTTAACGAATCTAAGGAAATAGAGCGTAACGAGCAATGTCAGTATCCCACCGATAAGCAGCAGCTTCGTATTGACGTTATTGAAGCTGGCGAACATTTTATCCTGGGCAATTAAGAATTCGCTCGGGTCAATCAGCACCTGCATGAAGGTAGATACACTTCCGAAAAAAGTACCGAATATAATCCCGATGAGAAGCATGAAGTATACATTCTGACCTTCGCCCTTAAAAATGAACCGGAATAAGAGTCCTGAGAAAATAACCATGATGCCCACTGACATTAAGAAATCCATGTTGCTGCTCATCATCATCAATGTCTTCGAACCGAACACGAAGATAACAAATGTCTGGATGAGCATGTATAGCGAATCCAGTCCCAGTATGCTAGGCGTCAAAATCCGGTTGTTCGTAATCGTTTGAAATACGGTCGTTGCGAATCCAATCGCCGCCCCAGTGAGCACAATCGCCAGCACCTTCAGCGTACGCTTTGGAAGCACATAATCCCAGTTGTCACCCAGCTTCAAGAATAGAAACAATCCGATTAAGGCAAGTGCCAGGAGAGCCAGAATACCCGTTTTCGCTTTATAACCCATGTGCCCTTCTCCTCATCAACATGTACACGAATATGGCGCTTCCTATTACCCCGACCGTTAAGCTGATCGATAATTCATATGGATAAATGATAATACGCCCCAAAATATCGCAGAACAGAACGAACACAGCACCGAGCAGCGCCGTATGCGACAGACTGTTCTTCAAGTTATCACCACGGTACATCGACACGATATTTGGAATAATCAGTCCGAGGAACGGTATCGTTCCTACGGTCAGTACGACCGTGCACGTCACAAGCGCAACGAGAATTAATCCGATATTGACGATGCGCTTGTAGTTCAGTCCCAAGTTTTTCGAAAAATCCTCACCCATGCCTGCAACCGTGAATTTGTTCGCATACAGATACGCAATGATAATGAGCGGAATGCTGATATACAGCAGCTCGTAGCGACCTGTAATAATCATGGAGAAGTCACCCTGCAGCCAGGAGGACATGTTCTGAATCAGATCATACTTATATGCAAAAAAGGTAGAAATCGAGCTGATAATATTACCAAACATCAATCCAACAAGCGGAATGAAGATTGTATCCTTGAACTTGATTCGATCTAGAATCTTCATGAACAGCAGCGTTCCCAGCAATGCGAAAACGAATGCGACCAGCATCTTCACAATCGGGCTCGATGTGGTGAAGAGCATTAAGGATACCAGGATTCCAAGTCTTGCGGAATCGAGTGTTCCGGCTGTCGTTGGCGATACGAACTTATTGCGGCTAAGCTGTTGCATGATGAGACCGCATATACTCATGCTGACACCTGCAAGAATGATACTGATTAGACGCGGAATTCTGCTCTTGAGCAAAATTAACGTTTTCTCATCGGTCATGTTCAGCAGATCAAGCGGCTTAATATCCGTAACACCAATAAAAAGCGATACGATTGATAATATGACAAGCGCGATGGCTAAATATCTCTTTTTCATAGACCATCCTTACCTCTTCTCGATGTGAGAAAGTTGATATGTAAGCGGATAGAATCAATTTACATTTTCAATAATGATATTCATTATCAATTAGACTGACAGTTGTTATTATAACATGACTGATCCGTCTGTCAAACAATTATATGGAAAATGGGCGAAACTCATTTTTCGGCGCCGAATCTGGAATGGATATGCAATTACGCTCATTTATACGATAATAGGAACAGTTATTAATCTAGCGATGACGATTGCTGCCGCCTACCCGCTCACACGAATAGATTTGGCAGGACGGCAGTTGTTCACGACGATGATTTCTTTGCAAATTTTTTTAGTGGGGGATGATTCTGCTATTATATCTATTTTTGCAAAGTGTTTTGTAAAAAAAGGCGTCATGATTGGCGCAATTAAGGGGTGAGACTATGTCCATATCGCAAATTTCGTTGACGGTCATGTCGTATAACATCCAGCATGGTGAAGGAATGGATCACGTATATGATGTGAGCCGCATCGCAGGAGTGATTAGTGCGTCCGGGGCGGACATCATCGGCTTGCAAGAGGTCGACCGTTATTTTTCGGCTCGAAGTAATTACGAGGATACCATCGCGATGCTTGCTGAACAATTAGGGATGCACTGGTGTTACGGGGCAAACGTGGTTCGAGCGCCTGAACCAGGGCGAACGCAGCAAAGAGAATATGGGACAGCGATATTGAGCAAGTACAAGATTCTGTCGCATCAAAACCATCTGCTCAGCAGCGACGAGAGCGAACAACGCAGCCTGCTTGCTGCTGTTCTGGATGTCGGCGGGGAAATTCTGCATATGTACAACACACATCTGGGATTGGAACAGCCTGAGCGGGTTGCCCAAGTGAGAGAAATACTTTCCATCGCAAGCCGCAAATCAGAACCGTGCATCGTGACAGGAGATTTCAATGCACATCCGGATTCTATCGAAGTTGCCGAAATGTCATCAGCATTCCGCAGCGCTTTCGCAGGTGAGCTTGAGACCTACACCTTCCCTGCAGGGGATGCAGTCGAGATGCTTGATTACATCTTCGTCAATGATTGTCTGGAGCTTAGCGATGATAGAACAGTCATTCAATCGCTCGCATCAGATCATTATCCGATTGCTGCCAAGCTGCTGCTATAGGGAGCGCGGCTAACCTTTTGTTGTTACGCTATGAATGTGCGCACTGCACAGGGGCTGAACCGAGGGATCGGATTCTCATCAGGAGCAGCCCCATTTCCGCGAAAGTATGTACATTAGATGCTGCCATTGTACTAATCAACGCCGAGGAGCAGCCCCCCCTGTGCCGATTGCCCAAGCCGCAACACTAATCGTTTGCCAAGTCATAAGCCGCTTCTTGTCCACATTGGCAAGCACACATATCAGCGCTCTGATATGATCGGCTTCAATGACAGGCACAATAAGCGACGATCCCTGAACCCCATAGGAATGGAAATAGCCTAACTCTCTTGGTTACAAGACATCACTTGGAACGCTTCTTTTAGAAATTCCTGTTCTTCTTCTGTAAATGGAACGAGTATGTTAGAGTGATCCATTGGTGGATCTGCCTTCGCCACCGATGAGGAACTGATTTTCGCTATGGTATATTCATACAGCTCCATAAATCGCTGCATGAACCTCTGCGCTTCCTCCGAATCCGGACTTGCTTGGCTCGCAACCAGTTGTTTCATATCTGTGAGCAATGCGAAATACTTCCGATCCAGTTCAGCCCGTGCCTCATTGCGAAAATTGTGAATTGGATTTCCTCCTAGGTTATGCGTCTCCATGTGCTCTTCCTCCCATAGAATCGAGTGTACGATAAAGCAAAACAGACGCAAATCAATGATTGGATGATGGCAAATGATTGTATCCATATGATCCAATTGGTCAAGCATGAGCTGAATTCGTTCCTGTTCTGCAAGAAGCTCTTTCTTTTTGAACGCCATCACCTTCCGAATATACTGCTGCTCTGCTTGCTGTATCTCTAATAAATCGGCAATGTCTTTGAGTGAAAACCCGATAAACTTCAAAGCCTGAATTTGCTGCAATCGGCTGAGGGCGTCCGCATTATAGAGCCTGTGCCCGCCTTCCTTGTAGTCGCTAGGCGTTAGCAATCCAAGTTTGTCATAATATCTAAGCGTTCGAATCGTGATTCCTGTTCGTTCCGCCAACTGTCCGATTGTCAGCATGCCAGTCATGATAAACTCGCCTCGATTCTGTCTGTTTTTTGATGTAAGGAATGGCTGGATAACGGTATGCCTTATTTCTAGCAATATGTATCATTGCATACAAAATAATTATTGTCTCGATCATAAGCAGAATGTACTTGTACAACGACGGCAAAGCATAGCTCACTATAAAGAGCGGGAAAATGGTCAAGTGAAAGTTCAGTGCTTTGCGGCTAGCTTCACGATAATACGATGTTGACTTCCTTGTCACGAAATACATCACAAGCGGGGGGAGAACCCCTAGCACTAAGGAGATGGCCAGCATCAGTTGGATGATTGCCATTTCTTTGCGTGTCGGCCTGCTTGACTCATTCATTGTTGTCACCTTCCTATTAAATTCCTCAAATACAGCATAAAAGGTGACGCGAGTAGAGGTTCAAGCCCTAATCTGCAAGCCATTATCAAAACATCGCCGTCTTCTATCTTGAAAGTGCTAGGGCGCTTGGTTCGGCTGCCTTCTGCTTGACGGTGCATAGGGGCTACAATCTCTGCCGTTGGCAGCAGCGCTGGTCACATTGCTCCGATTCATCATTACCAGAGTAACAGACTTAAACATCTTCACATTACAATACAAATAACCCGTAATGAACTCTAGTTATCTGAGTTTCTATGACGGGTTATTGTTTAACCGCAAGTATATTTGTGATGTAAATATTTTAGTCGAACTGCAGCACTTTAGTGCGTGCCGGTCACCCCAAAATCATCTACAGACGATTGATCTGCCCGATAGAACATAACATCTCCATCACGCAGTTGGAAGGTGACGCCGTACGGATCCGTGAACTGGGAGCGAGAGCCTTCGCGCTTCCATTGATTCGTCAGCGGAGCCTTGATGTATTGCAAATGCGGCCTGCCCTTCTGTCCATCACGAACGGTCTCGATGTCGAAGTTCACGATGAGAAAGCCATCGCGCAGGAAGAACGGGGCCTTATCGTTAAAGCTGAACTGCTTCGATAAATCAAAGCCCTTAGGCACGATATACAACTTGGCAGGCAAATTATACTCGCCGTACCATTGCTGAATGGATGCATAGGCGCGTGCCGCAGAGACGCCTGACGGCACATTTGTCGGCCCGTGTAATGTGCGGACATTGTACGGCAGGAACAGGTCACTGTAGCTGCCGATCACCGTAGGGTCTTTCGCCGCTCTCACCCATGCGTCGATATATGCCTGACGATTCACCATCATACTGCTGGCAAACAGCTCGTAAAAACGAGCCGCGGCATCCGCGATAAGCTGCCCTGGTATATTGCGGAGGCGCGCATTCAGCGCCATGCTCCGCTTCAACTTATCGTCTGCCGAACCAATGCGAATGAATTTTTTTGCCTCTGTATGATAGTACACATCCACTTCCTGACGCTTCTGCCCCTTACTGTCCGTAAAGTAAAATGTCGGCTTCAGATGAATGCCATCTCCTGGACCGAACATATTTCCCTTTGTCTTTAGGTCAAACTTGAAGGCGTATCCCGTCTTCACCGCTACATTCTTGAAGGATGGATCCGGGTGACTGCCTTTGCGCACAGGCAGCTCGTAAGGAAATGCATGGCCTCGAGCTTCACCATCGATGCCATTCGCTCCGACCCAATAGGAATTCCCTGTCGGCTCACTGCTTCCTTTTTGCTTGCGGAACACGGTTTCCCAATTGAAATCCATAATGTCCGTCACATGGAAATCATACACCCTGCCAATAACCTCCACTGCGATTTCGTGAGTCGCCACATGATGCTGCCAATCCGTGTTGGCTGTTGGCTGATGCGTGAAGGAATCCGGTGTATTTTCGGCGACATTTCGGAATAAGACTGTGTAATCTCCTTCATCCACCCAGACTGGCAGAAAGAACGTCGTATCCAGTTGGGTAACGGGAATATCTGTCCATGTACGTTTCGGAATGAATGTGCCCCGATCTGCTGTGTAGACATCGAATGGGAACCATACCTGCTTCGTACGGAAATATTTCGCATAGTCGCGGTTGCCGTATCCCGGATCGTTTACATGCTGACCGCTCGTCGGTATGCGGATCGAAAAAGGCCGATCCAGAATTAACGCCGCACGATTATCGTTTGGTATTGTCTTTTGGTTATGTTCTCGATCGTCGGTAATCGACGAGTAATTCACGACAGGCGTATGTACGGTTACGGTGTTGATGCCGTTGATTGGGAATTGCTTGTCACCGCCGCCATTGATATTGCCGGGTATGAGACTGTAGTAGATTGTGCCTGAGCTTGGGGTATTGGCCTTATTCACAAGTGTTTTGCTGATCATGTAGTTTTTCCCGTACAATACATCTCGTTCAATTACAGGAGAAGAAGGAATTGAACCTGGAGCCGGTGCGGATTGATCCACCCATCCGTTGTTCATGATTGTAGAGCCATTGAAGACAACATAATCGTTTCGAACTTTATTTTGTCCGACACTAGACTCAGCCCTAGAACGGAATTCACTCGTTTCATCAGGAACAGAAGGGCGTGATGAACCTCCATCCTTTGTCTCTGTTCCCAAATCTATAGATTGACAGGGAGATGGTTGCACATGATCGTTAACATGGACACTGTTGGAAGATGTAAGATTCGGCGCCGCATATCCTGCTGGATTAAGAGTTATGTTTCCACTCGGAAGCGCATAATTCGTAACCGTTGCCTTAGAAATCTTGTACGCTTCAAGATTGTCGATTTGCC
The DNA here is from genome assembly GCF_050474385.1 of Paenibacillus sp. B1-35. Lineage (NCBI taxonomy): Bacteria > Bacillati > Bacillota > Bacilli > Caryophanales > Paenibacillaceae > Paenibacillus > Paenibacillus sp. B1-35. The sequence goes on along the minus strand of NZ_JBCHVJ010000003.1, from coordinate 203,650 downwards.
AATAAGAATAAGGTCTTTCGACTGTAATGTCTTTGGTTACAGTCACTGTATCGCTCTTGGAGACTGGTGGTGTTGGAGGGTCGCCAGGCGAACCAGGTATGGTCCATTTGAGAATATACGTCTTTTTTACCTGAACCGTGTACGTTACCTTGCCCGTCATATTGGCAAACTTGTTTTGGAATAAATAGTTCTTACCAAAAACATTTACGTAAAGGGACTCTGATGTTGGAATGCCTTTTAGAACATTGAAATGCTCGCTGCCCCGTTCATCGGCATGCACTACACCACTGGAGGAAGGCTCCATTTCCATTTTGTAATTTACGATTCCTTTCGAAGGAGAGCTAATAACCGGAGAGCAGCTTCCTCCACCCCCATCATTCCCGTCATTGCCGCCACCGCCCGTACTGCAATCCTTGACTTTAAAAGTTTTGGTATCCGTTTCGTCAAGATTTTGAGTGGGGTCATAAAAATGAGCGGTTATGTTGGTGTTTCCCTCTACACCCGTGATCGTTATTTTTCCATCCGGCGTGATTTTTGCAATACTTTCGTTTGAGCTGCTCCATGTTAATTTAGGGTGACTCTTCAATATATATGTTTTTTTATCGGGTTTTGTTAGAGCCGCTTCAGCTTGCTTTGGAATTGCCGTATCAGATGTACACGCGTCTGGCAGATTGACAACAAGTCCAGGTTGGGTGGTGACCGTAATCTCAGCAGTGTCTGAGATCCGGTATGTCCCATTGTCCCAAATGGCTCGTACTCTGGCTTTCCCCGGAGCTTTACCGGTTATCTCCCCTGTACTGCTAATTTCCACGATAGCTGAATCTGAACTGTACCACCTTGTTTCTGCTGCTCTGGAAGCGACGGAAACCCCATTGCTCCAACTATCTTGTCCCCAGTTTTTGGTTTTAACGCTTGCGTTCATTTGCACTTTTTGTCCTACTTTGATTATAGAATCAGGATTTACATCGATCTCTTTCGTTTGATGAATTGTCCCTTCCCAAATTATTCGAACTGGAGTTAAATACATGACAGTGACCTTGGGACATCGATTTGGCCGCTTCATGAATTCCGTAGGTCCGTCAGTCGGGATCTTAGATCCCCCAGTTTTTGTTTGGAGAATAGCTGTGCTACTGCTTGTAATTGTAGGATCTCCAACTGCTTCATATGACGGAGCTGGAGACCATACAACTTGCTTTAGATGTTTACCAGTGACTCCATCTGGAGAAATGCGCCACCCCTGGTAATTCCCCCAATCTGTAGCCGGGTATTTCGATAGATCTACATCATCTGGAACTACCTTTTCATCTGTAGGAAAAGGATTATTACATGAACCTGCATTCGAGACTGTTACCGAGCCTCCAGTATAGTCGGCCTTGAAATCCCCGTTGTCCAATTGATACCAGTAGGTTCCGGGGTTTCCAGGTACAGGTTCAGCTTGGATAGTCTCATTAATTGTATGAGATTTCGGCGGATAGGTGTCTGCAGCCTGCACAATGCTGTTACTGATATTACTGACCAAAACAACACTGCAAGATAAGATCACCAGCGACATAAAGAAGGAAAAGGACGCTCCTCGCTTTCTATTGCGCATGTATGCTCACCAACTATTTAATTTAATCTTTTTGGAAGGATACAATTTCCCCGTTATCATTTCGAATACTGAACTTCCCTTTAGTGTCTAAAAAACCAGTAGTCCATAGTGTTTTCGTTTCATTTTTCTTAAAGTAGTTTGCAGTGCTTTGTGGGAATGTTTCAATACCAACTGAATCCACATAATTTTTATCTGCGATTCTGTAAAAAGTAATCAGAAGTGTCTTTAATCCCTGACTATAGGTCAGAGCACTCGGTTTATCGATAAGAGATGTAAAATCGAGTTCCGCATAAGCTATGAATTGTCCTTTTTGATAATTTTCAATTTTGGGATAGAACAGAGAAGAATAAACACCTTTTAAATTACCTGCTCTAGCATCAACAACAATATAATGTTTGACTTTAAGTCTCGCTGATTTGTTCGACAGAGTTATTGGAGTGTTAACTATATCTGCAAAACTACCTTGATTGTATTTGTAACCTGCAAGGGTAATCACATTCGTACCTGTCGTTCCGACTTCTCTCAGTTCATTAAGATCACGATATGCATCCGCACTTTTCCCCTCTACGTCCATATAACGCAATAGAATCGCAGCTACTTCAGCTCGTGTGGTCGTGTTTTGGAGTTTTATGGTTCCGTCCTCGAAGCCGCCAGCAATACCGGTGCCGCGAACAAGTGCAATGTAAGGAATCTTTTCAGCGCTAATTTCCCCACGAATTGCCTCTGGTGCTGGGATTAAAGTATTCTGGGTATCTTCGAAGGCCTGTTTAAACGTTTCGTTGGAAGCAATAAGACCGTTTGCAATCCACTTCATCATTTCATACCGAGTCAGTTGGGTGTTCGGCTTAAATCCATTTGGATAGTCCCCAGGTTTAATAAAACCCTGAGCTGTCAACTGCGTGACTGCCGCTTCTGCCCAATGACCCTTCATGTCTGTAAATGGATTATCTCCAGCAGATGCAGCAAGCTTTGTAGCTCGGCTGAGAATAGAAGCGAATTCACTTCTAGTAATTTGACCGTTTGGTTTAAATGTTCCGTCTTCGTAGCCTGTTATCAGTTTCAACTCTAGTGCCCTAGCGATAACATTTTCTGCCCAATGACCCTTCACATCCTTGAACGTAGAGACAGCCTTCAAATTGACTTTAACGGTATCCACACCTGCTTCAGCCTTAACCGGCGCAGCGGTATAACCTGCCAAGAGTGTGGCTGCCGCCAATGTCGAGAGTATAACCTTTTTCATAAGTATCTTCTCCTATACTGAAATTTGGCTTGATTACGTGGATGAGCCACTTCATCTCTTATCTCTCTTGTATGAATCTCTAAGGTGCGAAAATTATGGAACATATCATATATATCGGAAAAATTTAAGATTTCAACACAAAATTCGTAATTTTATTCCAATTATCTCCTCCTTCTTTATTCGAAGTCAATCAGAAGTTGGCATCCCTCCCCCCACACCTATGCACAAAGGCCATCTCTTCTGACTTTTGCTAACTCATCTGCCTTCACTAGCAGCAGTTCACTTGCAGAGCACACCACAAAACAAAAAAAGCACGCTAATTGCCGATTGGCAAAAAGCGTGCTTCGCTCTTTAAGACCCATAAGGTCATACTATTTTTACGGATTGTAATAACAATATTAGATTGTTTTACCTATCCCTGTCAATCCATTTTGAATATTTATTGTGAGATTCCCTAACCATGCACCTAAGCATAGGGCAGAAAATCTGGGATTTTAGTGATTTGGCATCTAGCTAATAGAGTTATCAGCGGATCAGCCAAATATAAGATATAGTTCCCTTGCGCTTACTGGGCCTGCTTCAGCAAGGTACGCAGGGACTTGCTTACAATTCGCGCTGTTGCCTTCGTGTTAGATTCTGCGCTCCAACGATCGCACAGCTCTTGAACCCACTCTGGGTTCGTCTTGCTCGCATCATTCAGCCAATTGCCGACCGAATCCTGTACGTACTTAGCCGAATCTGACTTGAGCGGTTCAAGCAACGGTAGCGCCAGCCATGGGCTTTGCTTCAATGCTTCAATATGCTTCGTCCATACCCCTCTCGGTCTTGTCGCTTCTGTTGCGAAGCGGCGTACATTTGCATCGTCATCGGTTGCCCAAGCAATCAAAATCGCTATCGCTTCAGATAAATTCGAGTCAATATGAGAGCGCACTGCCATCCATGCAATTTCCCTAACGCCAAAATGCGGATCCGCCGCGAAACGACGAATGCGGGACAACGCCTCTTCCACGGATAACTGTGCATCACCGCTTGCCATGTAGGCAGCCCAGCATCTAACAGAATCCGAGCGATGATTGGCTACTCTATGAAATTGTTCAGTTTCTACTACAGGAGTATTCTCATTTTCGCAATAATCGTACAAACGCTGTCCTATCAAACGTATCGCCTTCATGCCGCGTCTGCTGTCCGTTTCTTTTATTTCCATAAGCAGCTTAGGAAGATGGCCTTCTAAGTCGATTTCCGGCAGCACATGTTCAAGCAGCATAACGTGATCCACAGTCAGCCATTCTGTTAAATTTACACTTTCAATCGCTCCAGTGCAAAGGAGCTGCTGAACTTCACTCGGAATATTCGCCTCTTTCGATGCACCTTTTCGCTGAATTATCGTTTCCGAAATAGAACGATCCAAATCCATTTCCTCCTTCAAATAGACAGATAGACAGTTAAAGATGAATACGATGCCATAACTCCGTAATCTATTCAACAGTTACTACATAATTCCTCCTATATGTATTCCCCAGACTTATTGCCTTCTAATCAAAATAAAAAGACGACTGCCCCTTACAAAAGGAAACAGTCGTCTGACACAGAGAAGCTCATCTGCTGCGAATATTATTATTTGCTAAGTGTATCTGTCAGTATCGGAACGATTTGTTTCTTACGGGAAACAACGCCCTTCAGCAAAGCTGTGTTATTTTCCAACGAAACATTGTACGCTTTTTCAACCGCCTCTGATTTGGAACCAAGCGCAAGCGCTACGGAATCACTGTTCAAGATATCGGTTACAACGAATACGAACAGGTCAAGTCCTTTTGTTGCAATGATATCAGACAAAGCTGCTTCCAATTCAGCTTGGCGGGACAATACGTCGTTCACATCAACCGCATTGACTTGCGCAATTTCAACCTTGGAGCTACCCATGGAGAACTCCTTCGCATCAAGGGAGATCAGCTCTGCAATTGTTTTCTTGCTCAAGTCCGCGCCTGCTTTCAGCATGTCCAAGCCATACTTCTCTGCATCCACGCCTGCAATTTCAGCCAATTCGCGAGCAGCGGCTACGTCTTGATCCGTGCAAGTCGGGGACTTGAACAGTAAGGAGTCGGAAATAATTGCAGACAACATCAAACCAGCAATGTTCTTGCTGATTGTTTTGCCGTTTTCTTTGTACATCTTGTTCAAGATTGTCGCTGTGCATCCAACAGGCTCAGCACGGTAGTACAAAGGACCGCTTGTTTCAAAATTCGCAATGCGGTGGTGGTCGATAACCTCAAGCACTTCCACTTGCTCGATATCATTTGCGCTTTGCTGGCGCTCATTGTGGTCAACGAGGATAACGCCTTTTGCTTCATTTGCTACTGTTTCTACCAAACGTGGCGCTTCTGCTTGGAATGTATCCAATGCAAATTGTGTTTCTCCGTTCACACTACCAAGACGGACGGGTTCAACGTTAAAGCCCAATTGTGTTTTCAAGTCTGCATATGCAATTGCGGAGCAAATCGTATCTGTGTCTGGATTTTTATGTCCGAAAATAAGTACCTTTTCCATTTCGCTAACTCCCTTTATACACGATATTTGTAGTGAGAAAAGTATAACGTAGATCATCTTGTTCAATCAAGATTATACCGCAAATGTTGGTAAAATCCCATTCCATTAGTAGGAATATCATTGCGAAATAAATGGGGTTTGGCGTAGATATGCTGCGTCTTTTATTTGATCCACTAGAAATTGAGCAATGCGATGATTTGAGATTCTCATCCCCGGCATATCATAAGGACTAACCTTCACCGGCTTATTGACATCACCTTCGTGCACGAATGGCAGCCGTACAAGCGTCCAATCCAACTCATATGCACGTAAAATGTCCAGCTCCCGCTGCTTATCCCGAATCATATCGCCGTAGAATAGACGGAACAAGCGTGCACCGATTCGATTCATCCACGATTTGCGGTCTCCTTCGATATCAAGCGATCCCCCTGTAACCCCAATATATCTACGAATACCTAATTCATTCATTATCTCTACCACTTTCTTGGTCACTTCACTATAAATCGGCTTGTCTCGCATCGGCTGTCCAAATGCATTAATAACCCCATCCGTTCCCTCTAAAAGAGAACGAATGGCAGCTTTATCTGATGCATTTCCTTCTACTATAATCGCGTTCGCTGATTTCAATTGGACTCGCTCCGGACGGCGTGCCAAAATACGTACTGAAAATCCATGTTCAATTGCGGTTGCAGCTACATGCCTTCCTACTGTCCCTGTTCCTCCAATAATCGCAAGCGTTTGCCTAGACAATATTCTTCTCTCCTGTTCTGGTAGCTTCATAGAAACATTCATTCTATAGTACGGTTTTATGGTTAAAAGGAAGCACTTTCCTGCAACCCTTTACAATACCTTATCAACCGCTTGATGTTGGTTTAACTTTGTTTGTTTATGATTAGAGACGTAAACGGAAGGAAACCAAAATGAAAACTAATTGAAAAAGGAGTCATGAACTCATGCGAACTCATCGTTTCATGAAATGGACAGCAACGGTACTTGCTTCCGCATTTTTACTTACGGGCTGCTCATCTGGACAAGCTGCGATTGAAGTAATCGACGCTTCCAAGTTGACCTTGGATCAAATTGTGGAGAAGGCAAAACAAGAGGGGCAAGTCAACTCGGTGGGCATGCCTGACACTTGGGCGAACTGGGTGCAAACGTGGAACGATTTAGGAAGGAAATATAGCTTGAAACATATCGATACGGATATGTCCAGTGCTGAAGAGTTGGCGAAGTTCGAGTCAGAGAAGGAGGACGCAACCGCTGATATTGGCGATGTCGGCATCGCGTTCGGACCGCTTGCGAAGCAAAAGGGACTCACGCTGCCCTATAAAACGTCCTACTGGAACGACATTCCGGACTGGGCCAAGGATGATGAAGGTCATTGGCTGCTCGGCTACACGGGAACATTGTCCATCATCACAGATAAGAACAAAGTAAAAAATCCGCCGAAATCTTGGGCTGACATAAAAAATGGAACATTCAAGGTCGCTGTTGGGGATGTCATGAAGGCGAACCAGGCACAATTCGCAGTTCTCGCTGCTGCATACGCATTCGGCGGTGATGAAACGAACATTCAACCAGGCATCGACTTCTTCGCTGAGCTGGCGAAGCAAGGCCGCCTCGCTTCCAATGATGCAGGACTTGCTAACCTGGAAAAAGGGGAAGTTGAAGTCGGATTCCTGTGGGACTTCAACGCCTTAGGCTACCGTGACAAAATTGACAAGAATCGCTTCGAGGTTGTCATTCCACAAGAAGCCTCTGCAACGAGCGGCTATGCGACCGTCATTAACAAGTATTCGAAACACCCGCATGCAGCAATGCTGGCGCGTGAATACATCTTGTCTGACGAAGGACAATCCAACCTGGCTCGCGGCTATGCTCGTCCAATCCGCTCCAATGCGAAACTCGCAGACGATGCGAAAGCAATGCTTCTTCCAGATGAAATGTACAACAACGCTAAGCCTGTAAAAGATCTGAAGGCATGGGAAGAGACAACGAAGAAGCTGCCGCAGTTATGGCAAGAGCAGGTGCTCATCCATGTCAAATAACAGCATGAACAACGTGCAGCATGACAACAAGCTCATCTTCATCATGCTGGATGGCTTACGCTATGATACAGCTCTCACGCAAATGGGATACATGCAACACTTGGTGGAATACGGCAAGGCGGCGCGCTATAAAGTGCGCTCCGAGCTGCCGAGCCTGTCCCGCCCGCTGTACGAGGTTCTGATGACCGGCACTCCGGTATGGCGCCACGGCATTGCTACGAATCAAACCGTGCGATTATCGCACGAACGCAGCTTGTTCCATTTAACCCGGGAAAATGGACTGACAAATGCGACCGCCTCTTATTATTGGGTAAGCGAGCTGTACAACTCTGCTCCGTTCCATCTGGTAGCGGATCGCATACAATTGAATACCGACAAGCCGATTCAGCACGGAATCTTCTATTTTGAGGATTACTATCCAGACTCGCATCTGTTCGCGGACGCGAACTTTTTGCTCACGCAGTACGCTCCAGACTTCTTGTACGTCCATTCGATGAACATTGACGATGACGGGCATAAGTTCACAGGAGATTCTGCTCAATACCGCACTCGCGCACTGGCGGCAGATATTATTCTGGCGTCTGTGCTGCCAGCTTGGACGGGCGCAGGCTATCAGATCATCGTCACTGCTGACCATGGCATGAACAATGATGGGAATCATGGCGGCACAACAGATGCAGAGCGGCATGTTCCACTGTTCGTCATTAGCGGCAAGATTACACCTGGCATTTATGAACAGGAAATACCTCAATTGCAACTGGCGCCGCTCGCCTGCCGCTTGCTCGGCATCGCTCCATCTGAAGCGATGCAGCCGCTGTCTATGCTGGAGTTCAGGCCGGCGTCTCCATAAGGAGGCGCCTTTCTGGAATGGAAAAAAACATACCTTGAGAGACGCGGTCGCTCACCAAGAGTTACCTCGATAGGAGTTTTTTATCACGGTGTGACTTAGGAAATAACGTTACAGGAAAGGAGCACGTACATGAAACGGATTAACAGCATGCTGTACATCACGATTATCCCGTTATTCATCTTTGTGGCGCTGTTCATGTTCGTCCCACTCTTTACGATGATTTCTGGAAGCTTTCAGGAAGACGGCGGCGGGGCATTTACGTTTAATCAATACAAGGAACTATTCACGAATCCGTATTACTGGAAGGCATTTGAGAACAGTATTCTCATTTCCCTGCTGTCCAGCTTCATCGGCATCATTGCGGCTATATTTGCCGCATACGCCCTTACTCGCTTTCCGCAGCGCGTGCAGGAACGACTGCTCGTCATTACGAACTTAACATCGAACTTCGCAGGCATCCCGCTTGCCTTCGCCTTCATCGTGCTTCTTGGCAACAGTGGTCTGTTCACGATGCTGTTCCGCCAGTTCGGCATTGATATGACGGCTACGTTCAACCTGTATTCATGGTCTGGATTGACGATTATTTATGTGTATTTCCAGCTTCCGCTGGCCATTATGCTGCTCTACCCGTTGTACCATGCCATTCAAGACAACTGGAAGGAAGCTGCTTCACTGCTGGGCGCTTCGCCGTTTCAATTTTGGAAACGCATTGGTCTGCCAGTACTTCTGCCAGGGATCGCAGGCACATTTAGTATCTTGTTCGCGAATGCGATGGGTGCATATGCATCTGCCTATGCCCTGACAGGCAGCAACTACAACCTTGTGCCTGTTCGTATCGGCGCTCTCGTGTCGGGAGATATTTTCGCCCGTCCAGAGCTAGGGAGCGCTTTGGGCGTGCTGCTAGGCTTGACGCTGCTAGCCGCCATGCTCGTCAATGAATGGCTGACGCGCAAAGTTCGGAGGGATTTGCCATGAAACGACTGACTCGCTCTTTGCCAACACTCGCCTTTTCCGCAGTATTGCTCTATCTGTTCATTCCGGTCATTGCCACCATGCTGTATTCGCTCGCGACGACATGGAATCAAACGATTTTGCCCGAAGGGTTAACGCTGAAATGGTTCGGCGAACTGTTCCAGGATACCCGCTTTATGGAGGCGTTCGGACGATCCCTGATGCTAAGCAGTGCAGCTACCTTGACAGCGGTTATCGTCATCGTGCCGGCTACGTTCGCCATTTCCTTATATGCACCGAAGTTGGAGCGTTGGGTGCAGACGCTTGTCATGCTCACCTATGCGGTTCCCGGTGTCATTATGGCCGTCGGCTTGATTCGCGCTTACTCGGACAAAGGCTTCTCCATGATCATCATCGTCTTCGGAGCCTATGTCGTCGGCATGCTGCCGTTCATGTACCAAGGAACACGCAACAGCCTGCGCGCTGTTCAGGCCGAATCGTTGATGGAAGCAGCAGAGCTGCTGGGAGCAAGTCGAATGACGGCATTTCTGCGCGTCATCGTGCCGAACATTATGCCAGGCATTCTCGTATCCGCGCTCCTCTCCTTCTCGATTCTGTTTGGAGAGTTCGTCCTCATTAACATATTGGTTGGCGGACGTTTTGAGACGATGCAGCTCTATTTATATGCTCAGCTCAACAAGAGCGGACATATTGCAAGCGCCATTACTGTTACCTATTTCATTCTGATGGCCATATTGAGCGCATGGATCGTAAAGCTGACCGGGCGGACATCCAAGCCATTCGCAGAGCCAGTTGAAGATACCTTCAATAATCCCGTTCCGACTACCCCAGCTATGATAAGCAAGGAGGCTTCCTAAAATGAGCTATGTACAGATGAACCAAGTTGCCAAGACATTCAATAAACAAAAGGTGCTGAACAGCATCAACCTGCATATTCAAAAAGGTGAATTGGTTACCCTGCTTGGCCCTAGCGGCTGCGGTAAAAGTACACTGCTGCGCATCCTGTCCGGACTAGCCCCATTGGATAGCGGAACAATTCATATCGACGGCAAGGATGTCACCGCTGTCGAGCCAAAGGATCGGGAAATCGGCATGGTGTTCCAGTCTTACGCTCTGTTCCCGAATATGACGGTATCTGATAATATCGCATTCGGCTTAACGATGAAGAAAATGCCGCTTGATGAAATCCGCCGTTCAGTTGGCGAAATGCTTGAACTGACCGGACTGCAAGGCAAAGAGAAGTCTTTCCCGCGCGAGCTCTCTGGCGGACAACAGCAGCGTGTCGCACTTGCCCGCTCACTCGTTACCAAGCCTAAGTTACTTCTGCTGGATGAACCGCTTAGTGCCTTGGACGCCCAAATTCGCAAAAACCTGCAGCAACAGCTTCGTTCCATTCAGCGCGAGCTGAATATGACGACTGTGCTCGTTACGCATGACCAAGAAGAAGCGATGGCGGTAAGCGATCATATTTACATCATGAATGCAGGAAATATTGCGCAGCACGGTTCTCCGCAAGAGATCTATACGCAACCGAGCAGCGAGTTCGTAGCACGCTTTATCGGCAGCTACAACGTATGGAGTGCCAAAACGCTGGGACAGATTGCACCGGAGTACAGCCTTTCAGGCAGCAAGCTGTATGCGATTCGACCTGAGACGTTCTCCGGGCAGCCGCTCGTTGGCGGGTTGGCCGTAACGGGAATCGTGCGCAACGTGACGATGCTTGGCAATATTATGCGCATGGAATTATGCGTGCATGGAGAGCATGTCGTCATCGATCAAATTCATCGGAATTCCGATTGGATCAGCGTAGGTGCGACAACGACGGTGTATCTGCATCCGAAGGACGTGATTCCGCTTCATGACGCTACTGCCTGAAGAACGTAGACAGCATATTTTGCAGCAGCTACAGCGGCATGGCAAAATACAGGTTGCTTCCTTGGCCAGCAGCTTGGAGGTCACGCCAGAAACAATACGACGAGATCTTGACGAGCTCGAAACGAAGCAAATGCTCAAACGAGTATACGGCGGGGCCATTGCCTTTTCCCATATGCAGATAGAGCCTCGATTCGGTAAAAAGAGCAGTATGGAGCAAGCGGCGAAAAGAGCTATCGGGGAAGCTGCCGCCGCACTCATTCAAGACGGAGATACGATTGTCATTGATGTAGGCACGACGATGATCGAGCTTGTGCGGGCAATTCGAGGAGTCGTCGGCGTCACCGTCGTGACGAACTCCATACCTGCCGCGGAGCTGCTTATGGAGCGACAGGAAGCCAAGTTATTTGAAGGCAAGGTCATCATGCTTGGGGGTGTCGCTCATCCCGAGCAGAAGTCGATTGCCGGAGCTATGACCTGCGAGTTGTTGACACGATTTCATTTTGATAAAGCATTCATCTCTTGCGCAGGCATTACCCCTGCGGGAATTAGCGATTATGACATGGAAGAGTCGTTTTGCTCGACCCTAATGATTCAACAATCCAAGTACGTATACGTGCTTGGCGACCATACGAAACTGGGAGTCAATCAGTTATGCCGAATTTGCGACTTGAACCAAGCAACGGCTGTCATTTGCGATCACCCCATGCCGAACAATTGGAGACGCGATAACGTGAATATTGAATGGATAGCAGCAGCACCCCTCTCTTCCTCCATAACTAGCAGTTAACGGGAACTTGCACCATTCACACAGCCCATCATTTGACAAAATATAAAATGGAAGATACAGTAACTAGTAGATGAATTTAATATGAAATCCACTAGGGGAGCCGCAATCGGCGGCTGAGACAAGAATTTTTGGACCCTTTGAACCTGATCCGGGTAATACCGGCGGAGGGAAGTGGAGACGGCCAGTTCATAGCTTTTTTATGCTGACATGATGAAGCCGCTCCATTTCGGGGCGGCTTTTTTTGCTGCCGCGAAGTGCTCCCTGTCCAGATTTCAGTTTGCATTCATCCACTATCCAATCATGCGGAGGTGCTGTTCATGCTTACATTTACGGAGGAACTGAGAAACGAAGCGGAGCCGATATACCGGGCAATCATGGAGCATCCGTTCGTTCGGGGAATTGCTGAGGGTACGGTTAAGAAAGAGCAGTTGATCCACTACGTCAAGCAGGATTTTGAATATTTGAACGCCTTTATTCGTATTTATGGCATTGCGATTTCCAAATGCGACAACCGTGATACTATGGCTCTTTTCAACGAGCAAATTTCGTTTGTGCTGAACAGCGAGACACACCCCCATCGTAATTTTTGCGACGTGGCAGGCGTGACGTTCGAAGAACTCCAAGGCTACCCGCTTGCTCCATCCGCAAGCCATTATGTGTCCCATATGCTGACCGTCGCTCACGAGGGCACATTGGAAGATATTATAGCAGCTTTGCTGCCGTGCCCTTGGACATATGTGGAGATTGGACAACACTTGCTAAAAGAAGTGAATCCGGATGAGACACATCCGTTCTATGAGTGGATTCATTTCTATGGAGACCTCGGCAGCGGGATTACGGACAAGATGCGCCGCATGCTGGATGAATGGGTAATGCCGTTTTCACCAGCACGCAAGCAGCAGCTGAAAAAGCATTTTCTGACCAGTTGCCAACTGGAATATATGTTCTGGGACATGGCTTATAAAGAAGAGGACTGGCCGGTACGCTTGGCGGAGAAGGCAGAGGTGAAGCAAGGATGAACGGCATGCAGCTCCTCCCCCTGCGCATTAAGGAACGACGCCCCCTCATCCATAATATTACGAATATTGTCGTCGCCAACTTTGCCGCCAACGGTTTGCTTGCCATTGGCGCCTCCCCTGTGATGGCTTCGGCCAAGGAAGAGGTCGCGGACATGGCTAAGGCAGCAGACGCGCTCGTGCTGAACCTTGGTACACTCCATGCAGATATGATAGAAGCTATGCTTATCGCAGGTCGATCGGCGAATGTGCACGGCATTCCGGTTCTTCTCGATCCGGTAGGTGCAGGCGCAACGCCTTATCGGACGAAGGCAGCGCTGAACATGTTAAAAGAATTGCGCGTCTCGATCGTGCGCGGCAACGCCGCGGAAATTGCCCAGCTAATGGGTGAAGCCGGCGCAATCAAGGGCGTTGATTGCGTAGAGTCCCAAGCATCCCCTCGCACCCCGGAAGCGTTGTTCGATCTTGCTGCGCGGGCAGCCGAGCGGTTTGGCACAATCGTTGCCATTTCGGGAAAAGAGGACGTCATTACGGACGGTACAACGGGCTACATCATTGCGGGCGGTCATCCGATGTTAACGAGCATAACGGGAAGCGGGTGTCTGCTGACATCTGTAATCGGGGCATTTGCCGCGATAGAATCTGATTTATTGCTGGCAGGAGCCTCAGCGATGTCTTATTATGGGTGCGCAGCCGCAAGAGCCTATCGAACGGCTGGCCACCGAGGGCCCGGCAGCTTCCAGACCGCATTTCTTGATGCATTGTCTGAAATCGGCCAGTTCGATACGGCAGCCTCGACTATCACCCCTCGCCAAGCTGCTGCAAGAAGGAAGGTATGGCTATGACGGTTGCACGAGCATTGACGATTGCCGGCTCTGATAGCGGAGGAGGCGCCGGCATTCAAGCCGACATCAAGACATTTCAAGAGCTAAATGTATTCGGCATGTCAGCGATTACGGCCGTGACGGTACAGAACACGCTCGGCGTTCATGGTGTGTACCCGCTGCCTCCTGAAGCCGTTGCCGAACAAATGAACGCCGTCGAAGAAGATATCGGTGTTGATGCTGTCAAAACAGGCATGCTGTTCAGCGCAGACATCATTGAGACCGTGGCGAATCGTCTTGAAGCATTCGGCTGGAACAACGTTGTCGTCGACCCGGTCATGATTGCCAAGGGAGGCGCGCAGTTGCTCGAGAAAGAGGCCATTGAGGCCATGAAGAGCCGCCTGCTGCCGCTCGCGCTGATTGTCACCCCGAACATCCCGGAGGCAGAAGCGCTTGCGGGAATGAAGATTGTGTCCCTGCAAGATCGGTGCGAGGCCGCAACGAAAATTGCCGATTGGGGCGCCAAAATGGTCGTCATCAAGGGCGGCCATGACATGACTACCGAGCTTGCCGTTGACCTGTTCTTTGACGGGACTTGCTTTACAATGCTGGAAGACCGGAGAATCACGACCAAGCATACTCATGGCACGGGATGCACCTATTCGGCAGCTATTGCGGCAGAGCTCGCGAAAGGCGCTGCTCCCAACGAAGCGGTTCGTACTGCGCGTCATTATATTCAGGCAGCAATAGAGGAGACGCTTAGTCTTGGCGGCGGCAACGGCCCGACAAACCACTGGGCATATCGGCAGCGGCAGAAGGATGGGGTGGTCAGATGACAAGTATAGAAAGCCGTATTGACGAAGGCCGCATGCGTTCCTATTTGCGGCTGTACCTCGTGCTCGGCAGCTCCAATTGCAAGACAGACCCGGCATCGGTTGTCGAGGAAGCCATACGCGGAGGAGCAACGATGATACAGTTCCGGGAAAAAGGCTCTAAGGCGGCGAGGCTTGCGGCAAAGGAAGATCTTGCAAGACGTATCCAGGCGATATGCAGAAGGCACGGCGTCCCCTTCATCGTCAACGATGATGTGGAACTGGCACTTGCCTTGAATGCGGACGGAGTTCATATCGGTCAGGACGACGAGCCTGCGGCCCAAGTCAGGGAACGTATCGGCGACAAAATCCTCGGTGTATCCGTTCATTCTACAGCCGAGGCTCGGCTGGCAGAAGAACTGGGCGCCGATTATCTTGGCGTAGGGCCGATTTATCCGACTGCTTCCAAAGAAGATGCACAGCAGCCGCAGGGCACTGAAATCATTCAGCGGCTAACAAAGCTAACATCCATGCCGATCGTAGCCATTGGCGGCATAACGGCAGACCGTGCGCCACATGTAATACAAGCAGGTGCAGATGGGGTCGCGGTCATCTCTGCCATTACCCATGCGGAAAATATATATCAAGCCGCCAAAATATTAGCTTCTAGGGCAACTGGCTGACTCGATTACGAGAAAGTTTGCCGAACCATTTTTAATCTCCAGTAAGTCCATGAAACGAATCGATATTGAACCGATTTTTTAGTATTTTCTACGAATAAAAGCAAAAGAATCCGCTGGTAGGCGGATTCTTTTTGCTTTTTGACTTTACTGCCTTTAATCCCGTCCCTTCTACATTGCATGCTCAAGCTTCAGTAACTCATCCGTGCGCACACATTTCAATCCACGTTGATTCGTCTCGGATAACACTTCTCGCAGCACCGTGATCATTTGCTTGGGTGCCTCCCTGTCAGCGCCAAATGTATCGCCGCTATCATGCAGCACAATGACCGCACCTGGCTCGATGCGTTCGGAAAGCAGCTTGCGCAAGTTGCGTTTCCCTGTATCCAGCTTCCAATCCCGCGCAATAATCGACCACAGCACAACCCGATAAGATTTGCGCAGCAGGAACAAATCTCCGATATTCAATATCCCCCACGGCGGGCGATAGAAGGTTGGGCGCTCGCCTGTAATGCGTTCGATAATATCCGCAGAACGCTCCACATGCTCACGCCGAATGTTTCGTGGACTCATAATCCAGTTTGGCATATGCGTATAATTGTGAATGCCTATCTGATGGCCTTCCTCGTGCATGCGTTTTACGAGCTCCGGATACTTTTCCGCCTTGCTGCCCAGAACGAAAAAGGTTGCTTTCACGCCCCGTTCGCGCAGCAAGTCCAACAGCTCTGGCGTATAGTCCGGATCAGGACCATCATCGAACGTAAATGCAATATGTCGACGTGCCCGCTTCCGTCTCGCCTTGCGGAATACGCCCCAGCCGCATATTCGAGTCAGCAAAAAAGGAAGCCCCATATATATGATGATTACTAATAATAGAACCCCAGCTATGATATTATCCATGTTACACCTTCCCTCCACTCGCATATCGATTCACAAGAGCTCCCCTTGTCATCATAAGCATCTTCGGCACAAGCTTGGAACGCTGCTGCTTCAGCCGCTTGGCGCCATCCGGGTTGAGCATGCGCAGCAGCAAGCGCAGATATATGGTGGATACTTGATTCATCCACTTCGTTTCCAATGGATGCAGCTCGAAGCCTAACCCATGAATAATGCCGCGATGAAGCAGAGTGATCCCCGTCAGCGCCCTCACCTTCGCTAATTCGGGTTTCGTGTCAACCGCATGGCCGATATGCTTCAGCGCATCGCGCAGCCTGCGCGCCGTAACAAGTGCTGCACGATCCGCACCTACCGTACGTGACAGCTCCAGCACCTCCCGATTATCAAGATGGATCTCACAGACATAATCCCCTTTATGAATACAGGTTCCATCCTCACAGCGAATAGAGGAGCCCCGATGTGTTCGAACGACAATTTTGCATATTCCGTACTGAGACTGATATACGCTCCGCAGAGGAGTAATCATTTCGAATACAGCCTCCCATGTCATCCACAGCGATTGCAGCATCTTGTTGCCCAAGGCGGATATCATGCACAATCAAATCCTTCCTATAAGAAAATTCATTTCTTTGTCTTGATTACATCGTACATGGCAGAATTCTCTTTTTTCTTACCCCATTCTTACAAGTTCCTTAAATAGACAACACGAGCAAAGAATAATACCTGCCAATTTTTCTCATTAGACAACAAAAAAACAGTGCAGCACTTCAATTTCTGTGCCACACTGCTTTTTCTTCCGTATTCATTAGCTGGACGGATACTCTTTGGATCATCCGATTTATTCTTACATGTAATAGACTCCTAAACCATGCAGCTATCTGACGACCGTTCGGCCGGCTCGGACGCCAGCTCTAATACGTAATAGTCGTTCACATTGCGCACTTGGAAGCCGCAAGACGTATATAACCCAAGCGCCCTATCATTCTCGACTGCAACCTCTAATTCGATCATGGCGGACGGCTGATGCTCCCGAATATGCCGAATCATGCTCTCCAGCACCCAACGGCCGTATCCTTTGCCTCGATGCTCAGACAGAATACTGAAGCCGAACAGAAATGCATTGCCTTCCTCCTGCATCACATGAATTTTTCCGATTGGCAGCCCTTCCCCATTGTCCTGCTGAATCTCGATAACATGAATGCGATCAACAGAAGAGCTCAACGTACCTTCTACGTACCCTCTTGCTTCTTCTTCCTTCAAATCAAAGCCATCCATGTTCACCTTAATCAGCATATCTACGTCATCCGCTTCCGCCGATCGTAAACGAAGTGGCGCTGAGCAGGCAGCGAAATCGCTGTTAAGCTCCTTCCCACCGTCAAGCTTCATCCAGTATTCGGCGAAGCTGTACTTCGACCCAATGCTCTCCAAAAATCCCTTCCCAGATTGGGCAGAACGAGCACAGATAAAAATAAGCTTCTCCACTCGGCGTTTCCTGCACTCCTGCTTCGCTTCCTTGACAAGCTGACTGAATATGCCTTGACGCCGGTACTTGGGATGTACCATCCCGCTAATCTCCACTTCCGACGGACTGAACTGAAATATCCCAAGGAATCCGACGATCTCGCCATTAGCCGTATACACATAGTCATTAGCAAGATTATCCGTACGTGCAGTAAGCATATCCCAATTCAGCTTCAAAAAAATTTGATCATGCTCATTGCATATGCCTTCCAAACGGCGCAGTCCCTTAAGCTGTTCATCATTCATTTGGGTATAGGTTCGCAAGCCTGTGAAGTTCATCTCTACTCATCTCCTTCGCGTTCAAAATACCGAATTCATGAGATTTTATTCCACACCTTGGCTATTATTTCCTTTTCAATCCACTCAGCAATTTGTTGAATTGGCTGCATTCCTAGATCGCCCTCGCCCCGCTTACGGACGGACACGCTTCTGCTAGCCTGCTCTTGCTCTCCTACAATTAGCATGTAAGGAACTTTGCTTTTCTGCGCTTCGCGTATTTTGAATCCTAAACGCTCATTGCGCGCATCCACTTGCACACGAATGCCCGACTGTTCCAGCGACTCCTTCACTTGATATGCATAATCGGCGAAAAGATCCGACACAGGCAGTACCGCCACCTGAACGGGCGCAAGCCATGTCGGGAATGCTCCTGCATAATGCTCTGTCAATATGCCAATGAACCGATCAATCGAGCCATACACCGCGCGGTGAATAACAACAGGCCGATGCTTCAGGCTATCCTCTCCAATATAGGACAGGTCGAATTTCTCCGGCATTTGGAAGTCGAGCTGAATCGTACCGCATTGCCAGCTCCGCTTGAGTGCGTCCAAAATATGAAAGTCGATTTTCGGCCCATAGAAGGCACCGTCCCCTTCATTGATCCGGTATGCGACACCGCGCTTATCCAATACGGTTTGCAGTGCGCGCTCCGCTTCGTTCCATAATTCCTCGGAGCCCATTGAATCCTCTGGCCGCGTGGACAATTCAATTTTGTATTCGAAGCCAAATACGTTATAAATATGATCAATCAGCGCCATAACCTTGCCGATCTCTTCTTCGATCTGATCCGGGCGGACAAAAAGATGCGCATCATCCTGACAGAACGTGCGGACGCGAAGCATGCCATTTAAAGCGCCGGACATTTCATGACGATGCACTTGACCGAACTCGCCAAGTCGAATCGGAAGCTCGCGATACGAGTGCATTTCATTTTTATAAATCAGCATATGTCCCGGGCAGTTCATTGGCTTCAGAGCGAATGTTGTATCGTCAACCTTAGTGAAGTACATATTGTCCTTGTAATGATCCCAATGCCCGGACTGCTCCCACAAGCGGTTGTTCATCATAAGCGGCGTGCGAACTTCGTCATAGCCGCGTCTTCGCTGAAGCCCGCGCGCGAAATCTTCCAGCTCTGTGCGAATGATCATGCCGTTCGGCAAGTAGAATGGCATGCCCGGCGCCTCTTCAGAGAACATGAACAGTCCGAGCTCCGTTCCAAGCTTGCGGTGGTCGCGCTTCTTGGCCTCTTCGAGCATATGCAAATAGTCATCCAGTTGATCCTTCTTTGCAAAAGCTGTGCCGTATACGCGCTGCAGCATTTTGTTGTTCGAATCCCCCCGCCAATATGCGCCAGACACCTTCATCAGCTTGAATGCCTTAATGCGCCCAGTCGATGGAACATGGGGTCCGCGGCACAGGTCAAGGAATTCCCCCTGCTTGTAAATTCGAATGACCGCATCCTCCGGCAGGTCGTGAATCAGTTCCAGCTTCAACGGCTCCTTCAATTCTGTAAACAGGCGAATGGCTTCTTCTCGGCTGACTACCTCGCGCTGAATCGGCAGGTTTTCCTGAATGATGCGGGACATTTCTTGTTCAATGGCCGCAAGGTCTTCGGTCGACAATGGCTTTTCAATATCAATATCGTAATAAAAGCCATCCTCAATGACCGGTCCAATCCCGAGCTTAACTGCATCCGTTCCATATATGCGTTTCATGGCTTGCGCCAAAATATGTGCCGTGCTGTGGCGAATGATGGCAAGACCATCCTTGCTGTCTGCTGTGACGATCTCAATGAGGCTGTCATGCTCGATCGCAGTGTCAACATCCATGAGCGTACCGTCGATTTTTCCGGCAAGTGCTTGCTTCTTCAAGCTTGTGCTAATCGATGCTGCAACTTCTTCGATGGTCGTGCCTTGCAAATACCTCCTGTTCGATTCGTCTGGAAATGTTACCTTGATCTCCATGCTTCAGCCTCCCTTTCCTCATAGTCGTTATTGAATGGAGAACGCCGCCCTGAGAGAACGCAAAAAAACGCATCTCTCCCCGTAAGGGACGAGTGCGTTCTGTCTCGTGGTTCCACCCTAATTCAATCCTGCATTGTGTGTTGGAACGGGCCAAGCCGCCATTCCCTGCAATTGCAAGATCCTTCATTGGTCATCCGATAACGAGGATGGGACGGTGCTGCTTACTATCAAGTCGCCGCTTGCAACTGCTTGGATCGCAATTGCGGCCTCTTGAGTTCAACACCACGGCTGCAAAGGGGTAATTTCACAACCGTAGCTGAAGAAGCTTGCACCAATCGCTTCTCTCTCTGGACAGCTCGTGCAGGAAATCATGTCTTTGGTCATCGCCTGATGAATATGGAGATAATGTTACACACATTTCGCAAGAAAAGTCAATATTATTTTAAAAAAATTAATTCCCTCGCTCTTCCAAAGGAACCCTATTGATCTGCATATAGGGCTGTGCTAGCATAACGTCGCAGGTAAATTGTCCATATTTTACAAAGAGGAAGCATTCCGGCTTCATGAACTACGTACAGAAGGGAATACATGCCTTAAAAAGGCATTCTGCTTGGACTAAGGCAGACCATGATCTTGGCTTGAAAGTACCCATCCCTTTTTGTTATATTCGCTTGACAATTCGTACGAGAAGCATTAATTTATTGATTAATAAATAACTAATTCAAGTAAGGTGTTGAACCGACATGTCGCCAAAAGAAGCCTCTCCCTCTCGCAAGGATCAAATTATTGACGCCGCTGTCGCATCCTTTGCCGAGCACGGTTTTTACAAAACTACAACCGCTAATGTCGCCAAGGCGGCTGGTGTGACGCAGCCCTATGTGTTTCACTTTTTCAAATCCAAGGAAGAATTATTCATTGCTGTTCTCGAACGCGCTAAGGGGAAAATTGAAGAGGCCTTTTCCAGTGTGGATGCCCCCCCTGAACAGTTAGTGGAGACGATGGGACGCGCCTTCGGCAAACTTATCGAGACGCATCGCGACGAGATGCTTGTGACAATGCAGGCATTTACGACATCAGAGCCAGCGGTGCGAGATGCGGTACGCGACCATTTCACCTTAATTCATCAGACCGTCATTCGACGCTTTGAACAAGCTGGAATTCCGAATGCCAAGTTCGCTGCCAGCATGTTCATCGGCTCCGGTCTAATTATTACGATGTCAGAGGTGCTAGAAGCGCCTAATTTATCACCGTGGCCAAAACAATAAACGGTATAAGAACCTGCTTCACTGCGCCTCTGCGAGGTCGCACTTTTTTTTGGTGTTATATTTATTGACTGATAAATAAATAAATAAAGGTATGAGGTGTATGTATTCATGAACAAGATGTCTGTAAAATCAGCTTATTTTCACCTATTGAAGTCGCCGACAGTCATAATCGGCATGATAACTGCGCTTATTTTTCAAATGTTGTTCAGCCTAATCTGGCTGACGGGATATGATCATTTGACGGACAATGTGAATCGGCTCGCCATAGCGGTTGTGAATGAGGATCAAGCGATCGGCACGCAAGCCGTGCAAGCGATGATAGAAAAGCTGCCTTTTCATATGACGGAGGAAGCCAGTATGGAACAAGCGATGACACATCTTAACGAACGCAAGCTGCAAATGGTCGTGCACATCCCAGCAAACTTCTCTAAGCAGTTGATGGATCCAGCTCAGAAGGCAGTCGTCACCTACTCTGTGAATGAATCCAATCCAAGCATGGTGAAAAGTGTGATGCAATCGGTCGCAAGTCAACTTACTGCCTCGCTCAATGAACAAGCGGTTCGTACGGGTATGACTAATGTACTGGAGCAGGCACAAATTCCACATATACAAGCGAATAGTCTCTCAGAGTCAATGGCTGCGCGCATCGTAGCCGATATGAACAACCTTCATCCCATCTCTAATTTTTCATGGTCGATGGTGCCTATGATGATGCTGCTTGCTTCTTTTGTCGGCTGTATGCTGCTCGCCATGGAAATGAATAAGGCCGCCAAAACATTCAAGCAGACATGCGGCTGCTGGACATTGCTAACGGCCCGCTCATTGCTTACTATTACAGCCTCTATTGTGATCACAACTGTTGGCACAGGCATGGTTACACTTATGGGCGTTCATTCTGAACAAGGCGTTGCCTTGATGTGGCTGTTCCAGCTCGTCTATGTCATTACATTTTTATATGTCGTGCAGCTTTCATTTTATATCTTTAGTGATGCAGGCGCATGGGTCAATATTGCCCTGTTGTCGATTCAATTGATTACATCTGGAGCCATGCTGCCGCGCGAGCTGCTGCCGACCTTCTATCGGACGATAAGTGATTACTCTCCTGCCACCTATGCGGTCAATGGGATTATGAATTTGGTGAACGGCGGTCCAGCCATAACGAATTCAATCTATTCGCTCTTGCTCATCTTGGCAATTGTTATCTTACTGACAGTCGCTATAGTGGGAGGCATACAGTTACTTAAGCGCAAGCCGAAAGAGCATGCTCAATTGGCGTCGTAGCCCGTACGTAAACTCGTCATGATTGTAGAGAGCGTGCAATAAAATCCAACGAAGCGCCGTCCTCCGCATTATGCGAATAGATGGCGCTTCACTCGTTAATCGCTATACCATTTGCTCCAGCTTTACGATAGCCCCGTATACGTCTGCCGCGGTTACGCCTTCTTGCCTCATCAGGTGAATGGATTCCTGTGGAGCAGCAGCTTGCCGTGCAATGCTCTCCAGCGTTGCCCGATCTTCACCGGACAAACCTAAATCATTAAGACGATACGGCAAACCTAAATCCTTATAAAATGGGAGAAGCTGCTTCACTTCCTCTACATTGTCCTCCAATACTAACTGAACGAGGATGCCATACGCGACCTTATCCCCATGCAGCAAATGATGCGTAGCTGGCGCAGCGGTCAGGCCATTATGGATTGAGTGGGCCCCCGCAATTCGGCCAAGATGATCGCCGAAACCGCCAACCAGGCCGCCCGTCATAATGATCGTCTCCGCTACCTCTACGAAAGCATCGGATAGCTGCTTCTGTTCCGCGTCGAAAATGCTCTGACGTCCATGTTCCAGAAGAGTAGTATGGCATAGACGAGCTGTAAGATGTGCTACCTGTACTGCGGCTGAGCGGTGCTGCAAATTGCGAATGAGCACATCCGCCTCATACCATTTTGCTAATGTATCGGCTATCCCTGCGCGCAGATAATCAACAGGTGCATGCAAAGCAATGCGTGGTTCAAGCAGCACCATAAGCGTGCTTTTCGGAAATACGGAATAGTGGGTGAATTGTCCTACTTCGTTATAGAACACGCTAAGTGGCGTCCATGCTGCGCAATTCGAAGCGAGCGTCGGTACAAGAATCGTATCCAGCCCCGACGTATTGCCCGCCGCTTTAACCAAGTCCATCACCTTGCCGCCGCCGAGACCAAGAATGGCATCCGCTCGTTCTGCCAATGCATAGCAAGCAATGCGATGTGCTTCCTGCAATGTGCATTCCCCTTGATAACGCAGATATAACAACGTTATGTTCGATTCTTGTGGCCAATACGGCTGTGCTGCTTCCAAGGAGCGATCGCCATGAACGACGATTACTCGCTTGTATTGAAATGGTGCCAATAACGCGACCAGCTTGCCCAATATACCTGTCTCACAATGATACACGGCTGGTGTGCCTCTAACGACGATAGATTGCCCTTCCTTTTCCTTCGGCATTGATTTCACTTCCTTTTCAGCATCCATTCTGGCTTGCCAAAGCCCTTGAACTGCTCATCCATCGTTTTTTCAAATTCTGGTGATTCAACAGCTTCCCTCAAATCCTTGGCGAACTGCTTATCCAAGTCAGTTGTGTTCACCACGACGCGGTTGCGATAATCATCCGGCATATTCTCGAGCTTTAATGCATCGAGCAGATTCATCTTCGCTGCAAGCGCGAAGTTACCGGGAACAAGAGACAGATCAGCGCTATCTACTGCCCGCGGCAGCTGAGCAGCCTCAATTGGCTGCAGAACAAGCTGCTTCGGATTGTCCTTCACGTCCTTCTCTGATACACGCAGCGGGTCGATTTCCTTGTTCACCGTAATGAGTCCTGCGTCTTGCAGCAGTCCCAATGTACGAGCCAGGTTGGTCGGATCGTTCGCAATTGCTACTGTGCTCCCGTCTGTGATTTCGTCCAATGATTTGAACTTGGTCGAATAGATTCCCATTGGGGCCGTTGGCACAGAAATGAGCTCCGACAAGCCAATTTTATTTTCCTTTGCGAAGTTCTCCATATAGATCTTGTGCTGGAACAAGTTCGCGCTCAAGTCGCCGTTGGACAGCGCCAAGTTCGGCTGTACATAATCTCCGAATTCAACAAGCTCGACACGATACCCCTTCTTCTCCAAAATCGGCTTGATCGCTTTCGTTACCATATCACTGTAAGGGCCTGCTGTCGCCCCGATTTTCAGCACCTTACTTTCTGTGCTCACATTGCTATTTTCGCCTGAAGCTGTTGATGTATCTTTGCCGCCGCATCCGGCCAGCAAGCCAATTGCTAGAATAAGAGAAAGAATAAGAGCTGTTTTCTTCATGATGATAACCTCCGTTTGACGATATTTTTTGTATAGACTGCTAATCAAACAGCAGTCCTTGCTGGATTCAGCAGTTAGTCTGAAATAAGCATCGCTGAAATAGCATTATCGCTTGTCTACTTTCTTCGCTATAAAGTCACCGCCGTACTGAATGATCTGCACCAAGCAGATCAGAATGATTACCGTGGCAAACATGACAGTGTTGTCGTAGCGATAGTAACCGAATCGAATCGCCAAATCGCCGATTCCGCCTCCACCGACTGTTCCAGCCATTGCCGAATAAGCGACGAGGCTGATTGCTGTAATGTTCACGCCTTGAATGATGCCTGACTTTGCTTCAGGAAGGAGAACATCCTTAATGATCATCCACGGTGTTGCACCGATGGAAATTGCCGCCTCGATGACGCCTTTGTCAATCTCGCGCAGCGCCGTTTCTACCAAGCGGGCAAAGAACGGAATTGCCGCAATCGAGAGTGATACCGAAGCAGCCGTCGGACCAATCGTGGAGCCGACAATGAGCTTCGTCAGCGGCAGCAGTGTCACCAGCAAAATGATGAACGGAATCGACCGTATCATGTTGACGATAAAACCCAGCACATTTTTCGTAAACGCATTTTCAAGGAACAGCCCCTTATCGGTTACAAATAAAAGAATTCCAATGGGAAGACCCAGAATTATGGCAGCAAACAGTGAAATTCCAACCATATAGAGCGTCTGGACAAAAGCCTTGCCCAAGTCCGGCAGCAGTTGGATGATCGAATCACTCAGCATGATGAAGGACCTCCAATCGATAGGTTCGTTCTTTGATGTAGTCGAGTGCCTGCCGCAAGTCTGACACTTCTCCGTCCAGTTCTAAAATGAGAATGCCAAGCGGTTTGTCATGGATATATTCAATTTTGCCATGCAGAATATTTGTTCTAATTTTAAAGTGAGCCATCACATCTGTAATAATCGCCTCCTCCGCTTGTGGTGCCACAAATTGAATTTTCACAATCGTTCCCTTGCAATGCTGAATCAGCCGTTCTGGAAGGTTGAACTGGAACAAACTGCTGATGAACGAGCGCGTCATCGGATGCTGTGGATCAGAGAAAATGTTGTAGACTGGCCCCTCTTCTACCACTTTCCCGTTCTGCATAACCGCCATCCGGTCACAAATGTCCTTCACGACTTCCATCTCATGCGTAATCAGCACTATCGTCAGGTTCAACTCGCGATTGATGTTTTTCAGCAGCTCCAGAATCGACTGTGTCGTCTCCGGATCTAACGCAGATGTTGCTTCATCGCACAGCAGCACATGCGGTTCATTCGCCAGCGCTCTGGCGATGCCTACTCTCTGCTTCTGACCACCGCTGAGCTGGGCAGGATATACATCGCGTTTATCAGCCAACCCAACCATTTCAAGCAGTTCGATTACCCGCGGCTCAAGATCAGCCTTCGACTTATTGTTGGCCTTTAGGGCAAAGGCGATGTTCTCGAATACTGTTTTGGAGCGGATAAGATGAAAGTGCTGAAAGATCATGCCGATCTTTAATCTTGCCTGCCTTAAGCTCTCCCCGCGCAGCTTCGTCAAGTCAACTCCATCGACAAAAATGCTGCCGGATGTAGGCTCCTCCAACAGGTTGATGCAGCGCAGCAGCGAGCTCTTCCCCGCCCCGCTTCGTCCGATAATCCCGTAAATTTCTCCCTTGCGAATCGTAAGGGATACGTTATTTACGCCGATGACGGTCGATGACTTGCTTCGATATTCCTTTACCAAATTCCGAATTTCGATCATATGATCCCCCCGCCATTCCTGTTGCTTAACCCTGGATGAATACTAAAAAACCTCTTTCCCTAAGAGAAAGAGGTTGAATTGGCAGTATCGCCACACTTATCTCTCAGAATGGAATCATTCCGTAGGATTTAGCACCGTTTACTCACTAGTAAGGTTGCCGGACGTCATAGGGCCTAGTCCCTCAGTCACTCTTGATAAGGTAGTATGAAGTTGTCATTTGTTGTTGAAAATATTACATCTGAAAATATGAGTTGTCAACAATATTTTCATTTCAATTTCAAAGTGATTCTTTATCTGCTCTCTTACATTTCATTCAGCTTTGAAGGCATATATATGGAACATACAATAGAATGGCTTACAAGGGCGGTCGGCTATCCTCCGGAAGGGAGGTGATGCCTGTGAGCGTATATGAAGCGTTATCCGCCATGCTTCAATTCGGTCTATGGATACTAGCGTTAATTACATTGATTATTACACTGCTGATGTATCTCAATAAACATAAACAGACCGCCCTAGGTCAAAGGATGCGGTCTATTTATGCTCCAAAAAGCCTTCCGCCCTTAAAAGCGGCTATTGTGTAGGGGTCGGTTGCCGCCGACTCCTTATTTATTCTTAATCATATCACTGGGAATATATACATGCAATGTGATCGCAAACAGGAGCAATTCACACCGAGTCATACACTTTCATATCATCTAATATTTCTTTATTCTTCGCAATGGATTTCCTTAAGCTGAAGTAATATATATGGATGCAACTTGGGCAGGAATACATAACTTTCTCCCATTTGAACCACCCTAATAAGACGGCATCCTAAGATGCAACTTTGATACAGCGCTTACAATTTCCACTTTACAGATCAGCCAGAAGACAGTAAGATAAGATCACATTAAGTTGTATACAAGTATACTTGTTGTACTTACAGCATGATCACAGGAGTGAATACAGCATGAAATTAGGCATGATTGGCCTTGGCAAAATGGGTTTCAACCTCGTAGATAACATATTGCAGCATAAGCATCAGGTAGTCGCTTACGATGTAAACGCAGAGCAGCGTCAAAAAGCAGCGGCACTCGGAGCAACTCCTGCAGATACGATCGAAGATCTCGTATCCAAGCTGGATTCGCCTAAAATCATCTGGATGATGGTTCCAGCCGGCGAAATCGTCGATCAAGTAGTAGAAACATTGCTCCCCCTTCTTTCTCCAGGGGACATCGTCATTGATGGCGGCAATTCCCACTACAAGCAATCGATCGCTCGAGGCGAGAAGTTACAAGCGCAGGGCGCTCATTACTTCGATGTAGGCACATCCGGCGGAATATCCGGCGCGGCTGAAGGCGGCTGCTTTATGATTGGCGGCGACGAGAAAGTGTTCGCTACACTTGAGCCTTTGTTCAAGGATATCGCAGTAGATCAAGGCTATTTGTATGCAGGCAAGAACGGCAGTGGACATTTTCTGAAAATGGTTCACAACGGAATTGAGTATGGAATGATGCAAGCCATCGCAGAAGGGTTCGAAGTATTGGACAAGAGCGACTTCAATTTTGATTACGAACAAGTTGCACGCGTATGGTCGAACGGATCGGTTATACGCAGCTGGCTGATGGATCTGACGCAAAACGCTTTCTCCAAAGATCCGAAGCTGGACAGCATTCGTGGAGTAATGCAAAGCTCTGGCGAAGGCAAATGGACAGTGGAAACTGCATTGGAGCTGCAAGCAAGCGCACCTGTTATCGCGATGTCCCTCTTCATGAGATATCGTTCGCTTGAATCGGATTCCTTCCACGGCAAAGTAGTTGCTGCGTTGCGCAACGAGTTCGGCGGACACCAAGTCGTTACGAAGGACTAATTTAAACATTTATGGAATGACGATTAACCCGATGGTCGCGTCGTGCAGCACTGTGGTACAATCAGAACCAAATCTTATGCAAGATATGGTTCAGAAAACCATTCATGGGGAGAGTTCAAAAATGGCACACTATCCAAAGCAGTGGCTGCAAGGCGCATCCCTTGGGGAATCCATCGCCTGTGAGCTGCGACTACAAATCATTAATGGGACGATTAAGCCAGGCGAAATTATATCGGAGAATCGAGTGGCGACCGACTTCGGCACCAGCCGCTCTCCTGTCCGCGAAGCGTTGAAAACGCTCTCTAACGAAGGCCTTATCCGCTTAGAACGAATGGGAGCTGTTGTATTGGGATTAAGCCTTACCGATGTTGAGGAGTTGTACGACGTTCGTTATCTTATTGAGAGCTTTGTTCAGCAGCGGCTCGCCATTATGAATACAGATGAGCTGAACATGAAGCTCTTGCAAATGATCGATAAGATGGAGCTGGCGATGAAGTACAATGATCCTGTTGAATTTGCTTATCAGGACTTGGCTTTCCATGAGGCGATTGTCACTGCAGCGGGACATAAGCGTATCCTTCATTTGTGGACGAGCATCCGGCAGATCGTTATGACCGTCATGCTCCTGACCACGGAAGAAATTTTCTCTGAAGGTGAAGCGAAGCTGTTTAGCGTAATTGAGAAGCACCGCACGATTGTAAGAGGGCTTCAATCGAAGAATACCTCTACGATTCAGCAGGTTGTATCTGCATACTTCGCCGATTCAAATCGCACTTTGCATGTCAGCTTGCCGCAATCCTGACGGCAAGCTGCAACAAATATAGGTTTTTGTATCACCAAGTTGTCGACAAGTATTCAAGTTTGAATGAAAGCGCTGTATTTGGAATATAACGCATAACGTGCACTTTTCAAAGGAGGCTACTACATCATGAGCACATTATTCGGAATGAGTCACAATCTAACATTACTAGTATGGACATTTATTACGATCGTATTTCTTATTGTGTTCATTGCCAAGCTAAAATGGAATCCTTTCGTAACCCTGCTCATATCCGCACTTATGCTTGGGCTGCTGACCGGCATGAAGCCGCAGGATGTTGTGCAATCGATTACACAAGGTCTTGGCGGCACACTAGGCACCATAGCAATCGTCATCGCGCTCGGCACGATGCTTGGCAAGATGATGGCTGAGTCCGGCGGTGCTGAACAAATTGCTACTACGCTAATCGATAAGTTCGGAGAGTCTCGCGTTCACTGGGCAATGCTGCTAGTGGGATTCATAGTTGGCATTCCGGTATTTTTTGAAGTCGGAGTTATTTTGCTTATTCCAATCGTCTTTACCGTTGCGCGCAAGACGAACAAGTCACTGCTCCAAATCGGCATTCCGATTCTGGCAGGTCTATCGACTGTGCACGGTCTCGTACCGCCGCACCCGGCACCAATGATCGCCATTGACGCCTATCAAGCCGATCTTGGACATACAATTTTGTATTCCTTGCTGATCGGGATTCCTACAGCAATTATTGCTGGTCCTATATTCGGCAAATTCATTGGTAAGCGTATTCAGGTGCAGCCGCCAGCCAAGCTGGCTGAGCAATTTGCACAAAAGAGCGATCGACCGCTCCCTGGCTTTGGCATCACATTGTTCACGATTTTACTGCCTGTTATTCTCATGCTGATTGGTTCTGTTGCAGACATTGTCGATCCTCAGGGCGTAAGCAGCTTATCTGTATTTTGCAAATTCATCGGTCATGAAATTATCGCACTTCTAATCGCAGTCGTTTTCTCCTTCTTCTCGCTCGGCTATACACGCGGCTTCAAGAAGGAAGACCTATCCCGCTTCACAAGTGAATGTCTGGCACCAACCGCAACGATCATCCTGATCATCGGCGGCGGGGGCGCATTCAAGCAAGTGCTTATCAATAGCGGTGTCGGCAGCGCAATCGCTGAACTGGCTACTCAAGCCAATATTAATGTTATTCTGTTCGCTTGGTTCGTTGCAGCATTGATTCGTGTCGCAACTGGTTCTGCAACCGTTGCCATGACGACAGCAGCCGGGATTGTTGCCCCGGTACTGGCGATGAATCCGGGAGTTCATGTAGAATTGGTTGTGCTGGCAACCGGCGCAGGCTCCATTGTACTGTCACATGTGAACGATGCCGGGTTCTGGATGGTGAAGGAATTTTTCAATATGTCCGTGCCTGAAACGCTCAAGTCTTGGACTGTCATGGAGACGATCTTATCTGTCGTCGGATTAGCATTGATATTACTGTTAAGCACAGTATTGTAATATACAAGGCAATGAAAGAAAGAAGGTTAACCCTATGAGTAATACAGCATACATGATTGGAATTGATATGGGAACAACAAGCACCAAGGCAGTCCTGTTCGAGGAAAACGGCAAGATCGTCTCCTCCGGCAGCCAAGGTTATCCGCTGCATACGCCAAACGCTATAATTGCCGAGCAGGATCCCGAGCTTATTTTCCAAGCCGTAATCTCTTCGGTGAAGCAAGCGATGAACACAGCACAAGTACAAGCTGATGACGTGCTCTTCCTGTCCTTCAGTTCGGCGATGCACAGCCTTATCGCTGTCGATGCAAACGGTAATCCGCTGACACCATGCATTACGTGGGCAGACAATCGAAGCACCAAATATGCTGCTCGGCTAAAGCAGGATCCGAAGGGACATGCCTTGTACCTGCGTACAGGTACTCCGATTCATCCAATGTCCCCTCTGACGAAGCTGATGTGGATGCGTGATGAAGCCCCTGAGTTGCTGAACAAGGCTGCCAAGTTAATTTCCATCAAGGAATACGTGCTGTCCAAGCTATTCCATACGTATGTTGTTGATTACTCGATTGCTTCTGCTACGGGCATGATGAACTTACAGCAGCTGGCTTGGGATGAAGAAGCGCTTGAACTCGCAGGCATAACGTCAGACAAGCTCTCTTCACTCGTTCCAACCACGCACCAACTAACTGGGATGGACGAGAGATACGCACAGGAGATGGGTATCTTTCCAGAGACACCAGCAACCGTAGGTGCGAGTGACGGCGTTCTATCCAATCTGGGAGTAAATGCTATCGAACCTGGCGTCGTGGCGGCAACGATCGGAACGAGCGGAGCGATCCGCACGGTTGTCGACCAACCGCTTACCGATCCAAAGGGCAGAATATTCTGCTATGCACTGACTGACAAGCATTGGGTCATTGGCGGCCCCGTGAACAACGGCGGTATGCTGTTCCGCTGGGTACGCGATGAGCTCGCGGCTTCCGAGGTCGAAGCTGCAAAGCGCCTTGGCATTGATGCCTATGATTTGCTTACAAGAATCGCTGAACAAGTGCGGCCCGGTGCGGATGGGCTTCTGTTCCATCCTTACTTGACAGGTGAGCGCGCTCCACTCTGGAATGCGAACGCGCGAGGTTCCTTCTTTGGCTTAACGATGCACCACAAGAAGGAGCATATGATCCGCGCCGTACTGGAGGGCGTTATCTTTAATATGTACACCGTATTGCTTGCCATGGAAGAACAGATGGGACGACCAAGCAAAATTCATGCGACAGGCGGCTTCGCCCGCTCACCGCTTTGGCGGCAAATGATGGCCGACATCTTCGACCAGGAGGTCGTTGTGCCTGAAAGTGTTGAAAGCTCTTGTCTCGGGGCAGTCGTGCTCGGTCTCTACGCTACTGGAAGAACCGACTCGCTTCAAATCGTAGCCGACATGGTAGGCTCCACACACAAGCACGAGCCAGATCCGGATCATGCTGCAACTTATCATGAGCTGCTGCCGATTTACATTTCCATCTTCCGCAAACTCGATGAGGAATATGAGGCGATTGCCCGTTTCCAGCAAAAGCAGTTTGAATCGTAAAACCCCAGAAATCTTTAAGCCCCTGACTATGCGAAATATACGCAGTTCAGGGGCTTTGTACGTTTAATGTTCATACAGTTATGCAACTTAGTTATTCAGCCTTTTTCAACACGATAACCGCGTTATGTCCGCCGAAGCCGAAGGAATTAGATAGACCCACCTTCAAGTTTGCTTTGCGTGCTTCATGAGGGACATAATCCAAATCACAATGCGGGTCTGGGTTCTCCAAATTAATCGTGGGTGGAATGACGCCATCCTGTAAGCTTTTTACGAGCGCAATCGCCTCCGTTCCCCCAGCAGCCCCCAGCATATGGCCCATTATCGACTTGTTTGCTGTAATCGGAATACGACTGGCATATTCGCCGAACATTTTTTTGATAGCCATCGTTTCGGCAAGATCGCCAACCTCCGTACTCGTTGCATGTGCGCTAATGATATCAACATCCTCGGCAGAAATTGATGCATCATGCAATGCCGTTCTCATTGCGAGATAAGCACCGCGTCCTTCAGGGTGTGTTGCAACAATATGGTATGCATCGGAACTTACCCCGTATCCGAGAACCTCTGCATAGATTCGCGCTTCTCTTCGCAAAGCGTGCGACAACGATTCCAAAATGAGCACGCCCGCACCCTCAGACATGACGAATCCATCCCGATCCGCATCAAAAGGACGGCTTGCCTTCGTCGGATCATCATTCCTTGTTGATAATGCCGTTGCATTACTGAAGCTGGCTAATGACAAGTCAGTAACCGCCGCTTCCGTTCCGCCTGCAAATACGATGTCCGCCCCTCCAGAGCGAATGAGGCGGAAGGCCTCGCCAATCGCTGTATTTCCGATCGCACAAGCAGACACATGGGACATCGTTGGTCCAAGCGCTCCCCATTTAATGCTGATCTGCGCTGAGGCAGCATTCGCCATCATGGCTGGCACCAAGGTCGGACTGACTCTGCCAGGTCCTCTGCTGCGCAGCACATCGACACTTTCAATCAAGGATTCAATTCCGCCAATGCCTGATCCCACATAGACGCCTAAACGCTCTGGATCAATCTCATCCAACACCAGCCCAGAATCCGCCCACGCCTGTTCTGCAGCCGCAAGTGCGAATTGAGTAAATCGATCCAACCGTCTTGCTTCTTTGCGCCCGAAAAGCTCATCTCCATCAAACTCACGAACAAGACCGGCAATTTTCGTCTTATGGCCGCTTACATCGAATGTATCTATAGTGGAAATCCCCGACTTCCCGGCAACTAAGTTCTGCCAAAACGTTTCTACATCATTTCCTACTGGGGAGATCACCCCTAATCCTGTAATGACTACGGGCTCCATCTATACCCCTCCTTTAGTAATGTAATCGTATAAGCCTATGTCTCTACTGTCTTCTTGTAAATGTGTATCTGCTCAACATTTTCAAGAACCATCTCATGGATCATGCCACTCAACGGTTTACGATATTGTCACACAGGTATTATCCTATTACAAGTTGTTGGTTATACTAGTATAATTAGTACCTGAATCTACTCTGTATCCTAAATCAACTACGGCGTTAAGACGTTAGCAGTGAGCGAATTAGAATGCGATCCACTGTATCTCAATTGTATCTATCGTTGACAGCATCAGGAATCTATTTCTATAATAAAGGAAACAAACGTTCGCAATTCATGGACAGAGAGGTTAATGTCATGACTACCTTCAAAGCAGCTCTAGCCCAAGCTTATGATCAGGATGCTCAGCGAAGATCCAGCAAGTCGTTACGTTCTTGGAAAATAAATGAGCGAGGGCAGCATGTTGTCATCTTGTAAAACACGAGAGGAAATCGCGGCTGATTGAGTCGATAATTCTACATAAGCGAAACAAATGTACTACTAGCTTGTATTAGGAGGATAGCCATGTCAAATCAAACTAGATTGGAAGCCCTGTCTACCTTCCTCAAATCCAAGCGCTCGATCATACAACCTCAATCAGTTGGATTGCCGGCTGGTATCAGGCGCCGAACACCCGGCCTGCGCAGAGAAGAGGTAGCCCAATTGGCGGGAGTCAGCACGACTTGGTATACCTGGCTGGAGCAAGGGCGAGATATTACGGTATCACCATCTGTACTGGATGCTATAGCATCCGCCCTACAATTGAATCAGGATGAGCGCAAATATTTGTATGATCTAGCACTAGAGAAACATATGAACACCCCGCAGCAAGAATTTAGCATCACGAAGATACCACCGTCGCTTGGGAAAATATTGAGCGAGCTGACATATTGCCCAACGATTATTACGGATCGGCACTTCCATATTGTCGGTTGGAATGCCGCCGCGGCCTACGTATTTCTCGATTTCGAACAGCTTCCATTAGAGCAGCGCAACTTAATCCGGCTCGTCTTCACCAGAAAAGAGCTGCGCTCGTTAGCTGTCAATTGGGAGCACTTTGTTAAAGGCTTCTTAGCTATGTTCCGAGCTTACTACGGTCAGTATGTAGGAGACGAATGGTATACGAATTTCGTGGAGCAAATGTCCAAGCTTCATCCCGAATTCCATGCATTGTGGGAAGCGAGCCCAGTCAGCATCGCCCCTGATGTTACCATCGAATTCCGGCATGCGAAAGCTGGCAAGATGCTGTTCAACCTTACTTCACTGCTCTTGCAGGGGAACATGGACTTGCGCTGCAGCGTATTTACCCCGATTGAGCATTCGTCTACCGAGGAAAAGCTGATCCGATTTATGAGAAAAGATGAACTACAGCATGAGTAGCGACCAAGATACAATAGACACAAGAGCAACACCCAACAAGCTCGATGAACAATAAAGGATAAAGACCAAAGACCCTAGGCAGAAGTCCTTTGCTTAGGGTCTTACATGACCTAACTAAGGGGTCAAGCTTTCCATCCCATAAAAGCTTACAACAGTCCGCTCCCTTGGATGATGACCTCCGTGGGCAGCAAAGTCGCTTCATAAATAGATACATGGTTCCTCTTCAAGAAGGACTGAACAACGTGATAGCCAACCGCATATCCGGCACCCGCAGGCAATCCGACCGTTGGATAACCTTCACGCACAGCCGCTTCATCACCGAACATATAGCTGCTCACCTCGGCAAACCCCTTCGTATCCAATGCTCCACGGATAACCTCAAAAC
The DNA here is from genome assembly GCF_050474385.1 of Paenibacillus sp. B1-35. Classification (NCBI taxonomy): domain Bacteria; kingdom Bacillati; phylum Bacillota; class Bacilli; order Caryophanales; family Paenibacillaceae; genus Paenibacillus; species Paenibacillus sp. B1-35. Next base: position 168,522 of record NZ_JBCHVJ010000003.1, on the reverse strand, counting down.
AATTATCCAACTCCTCGCCCTGTATATTTGTGACCCATGGACCGAGCAGTTCCTCTCCATACATCACAGTTGCGAAGGAATCTGCCAAGCCTTCAATGATCATATAGTCGCTCACCGTTACATCTCCATGGTTCCAATCGAAATAGGAGAAGCGGATGTTATGATGGAACTCATGAGCGATTAGCGCCGGAAGTCGCGGAATATTGTAGCTGTTTGGATCCAGGATAATGAGAACATATCCCGGAATTCCGCCAAATCCGGTATAGCCCTGCTGGCTGCTAAGCTTGTCAGGATCAGCAATGTACGCGCCGAGTCTCACTTCCTCTGCCCTTACTGCCAGCCCCGCCGAGTCTATGCGGTGGATACATTCCAACAAGGTCTCCTTCGCAAGCTCCAGAATGCAAATTTCCTCCAGACACTTCCTTGCCTTCTCGATCCCATCCTGATGCTGAAGCGAAAGGAAGCCCATCATTTGAGTAGCCATTACCACATCATAGCCGTTCGGCTGCTTCGCTGTTATGGGTACATGAATGGTCTCCCACATCGACTGAAATGGCTTCATCATCGTATGCCTGAAATAGTCATCTCTCTTCTCTGGCGGCATCGCTGCCAATGCTTCGTACTGACTTAACGTGTCTTCGACGTGAATATTCATAAGGTTTCACCTGCAGCTCTTCATGGTATACTCCTTCCCGATAGGGCGGAATACCATCAGGCTACACCATCACGTTACGTAAGAGTCAATCGTTCAACTCGTAACAAAGGTAAACAAAAATCGTGAACTCTATTATTCAATCGTACCTGTTCGGACAATGTTCACCTCGACTTGAGGTTGAATGCTGGCCTCTGGGAACATCTTCTTCCACTTTTCAGATGTCAGTTCGGAGTGCCTTACTGAGCTGCGGTATACCTCGCCGAAGCCAATTGCATCTGATCCGATGCGCTGGAGCTTTTTAATGAGCCTGTCTGTTTCCTTTGTTAATGTCTCCCCTATTTTCTGTTGAAGCAGCTTACTGGCCTGTGGTTGGCTGAAATCATATTCATCGGTAATTTCCTGCAGCTCCACATTGATGCGTAGATTGGCTTGGAATTTCAGTGGAGATGTCGAAAGGAGACGGATATGTTCCTTACTTCCAAGGGTCGAGATGACCACCCGTACATAACCATCTGCCTTTCGATTTTCATGTAAATAAGGACGAAGCTCCTCACGATCGATTTTTAGCTCTTTCAAAGTAGCCATTTTCCCAAGAAGCAGCTTAAGCAAATAACTCTCTCCCGCTCCGATCGTTCCGGCCACCCTATCTCCTTGAAACAAGGCCAGACTATAAATTTCAACTCCATTAGACAGCTTGCGTAGCATTGGTAGCACCGGATCTCTACCGGCGCTATAGAAGGCGCTCCGATAATCATGAACTGTACAAGAAGGCACCCAATCATCTTGAATATGCTGCTGCAGCATTTCATACAAATACGTTCCGATATTCGGAATTTGCTCGTAATTATGATTCAGCAATTCATGCGACGGCCCTTCACTTATGGACAGAAAAATCATATCTCCGAAGAACGGATCCCGAGTCAAGTTCTCAACGACATCTGTTATTCCTTGTTTGCCCAGCTTATCATCAAAGACAACGACGCGAACCTGCCCATTTACAAGCGTATGGGACAATTGGCGATTATTGTTGATCCGAGCCCCCTTGCTGCTGCTCGCGATACAAGACACAATCTTGGTCTTCTTCTTTGCCTCAGGCTCAGGATTTGTAAGAACTGAAGTAACTGTCAACTTGCCTTCGGGCAATGCATCGTACCCGATCGCCACACTTAGCCCCAGTTTCTCCAGTACGCTAGTCTGTACGCAGCTAGTAAGAAGCACTAGCATGGAAAGCACACACACCGCCTTGAACAAGCGTTTGAACAACAACCTCATTGAGCATCACTCCCCTTCCCACGTTTGCGCCACTGAACCACATACGTCAATACGTACAAGAGTAGAGGATAACAATACGAAACAATAACGGAGTACACTCCGATATAATCGTTCAGCTGATTTACTTGACCCCGATTATGCAGGAAGCTGGATACCACCATGACAATGGCGGCCAATCCATACAACGTCAGCTTCTCATTCCAGCCGAACAGCTGTACAGTGCCCCGCAGTATATTCCAAGCCAGTTGCATAATGCCAGGCAGCACAACTAACATCCAGAAGGGAATGGCGATGAACTCAATCCGCTCCAAGAAAGGATACTTGATAATTTTCAATAGATTGATGGAACCCCAGATCGTGCGAAGCATCTGATTCTCACTGAAGTAGACGATCGATACGATCATAATAAACAAGTACAGAATGTTGGTGAAAAGCACGCTCGCTTGAGCGTAGCGCATCACCTTATCCTTATCCTTCACATGACGGTACAGCATAAAAATAACTTCGAACCCCGTAATCGTAAAACCCATCTTAATAGCCCCTACGAAAATATGCTGAGCATTCGTATCATAAATCGGCAATATCCGGCTCCACTCCACATATCGGATTGGATAATTGAACAAGAGGGAGGTAGCGATAATCAAGAAAAAGCTGATAAAGCAAGTCTGCAAAATGACCCGAATCCCACCCAAACTGCCATACACCATAAGTACAACCAATATGAGCGAGAGCAGCCATGTCGGAAAATCTGGGAAAATCCACGACTGAATGGCTTCAATATACGTCCTGACAATTGTCGTCATATTCGTGAGAAAATAGAGCATCATGCAAATACTCAACACTCCACCAGCCCACTTGCCGAACAGCACTTGCTGGATGCCGTACAGGTCGAGTGTTTGATGCATATCCAAGGTTTTCACCATAATCCAAATAATGAAGTGGGTGGCGATCCCTGCAAGCAGAACAGACATCCAAGCATCATGTCCCGCCTCCTTATATATGTACCGTTGAAATCCGAATAACCCTACACCAATCTGCACGTTGCATACGAGGAACAGCAGCATGTAGGCCTTGAATTGATATTTATGGGGTGTCCCGCTATTCATCTTATCACCTACAAATGACTAATCATCGATTTTCCCCGTCCACAGCGAACGGATGGAGATGGATCGGATATATTTACGAAGCTTGTGCCCAGTTGAAGTCAAGCCACCCGGTTCAGGAAGCAGTACCTCATCATAGGCTAAGTCAGAATGCTTAATAGGGTGAACTGGTGAGAAATAAGGTCTTCCTAAGCTCGTCTGACGAATCAGGTGCATCATGACTAAAGCTGTTACAAAGACAATGCCGATGCTGCCCCAGAAGCCTGCAAAGAGAACCATCGGGTACCGGACAAGCCGTAAGCTGCTGCTCATCAAATAATCTGGAGTTGCAAAAGAACCAAGAGCCGCAAGGGCTACCAGCATAATGAGTATATTGCTCGTAAATCCGGCTTGAACCGCGGCTTGCCCAATGACGATACCGCCAACAATGCCCATCGTCTGTCCAACCTTAGTCGGCAGCCGGGCGCCGGCTTCCCGCAGCAGCTCCATCGTCACTTCCAGGATCAACGTTTCAAATAAAGGTGGGAACGGGACTCTAGAGCGTGATTCAATCAAGGATACGAGCAAGGAGGAAGGAATCATTTCATAATGAAAAGTGAGTGCGGCAACATAGGCTGGAGTCAAAAATACAGAAAGAATTAACGCAACCATTCGCAGCGCGCGAATAAATGTCCCGATTCCCCATCCTAAATAGCGATCTTCCATCGACAAGAAGAAGTCAATGAATTCGCTCGGACCTACGATCACAAGCGGACTTCCGTCCAACAAAATGATGATTTTGCCTTCAAGCAGAGAATGGCTCGTCAAATCAATACGTTCCGTCAGCATCAATTGCGGAAAGACACTCAAATCATTATCTTGGATCATGTGCAAAAGCTCAGAGCTGCCCGTCACATCATTGAGGCGAAGCCGCTTAATGCGTTGACGTACCAGTTCAAGCCGCTCCTGGCTAACTCGATCTGCCATGAACATGAGATTGACCGTCAAATTGCGCTTGTTGCCAATTTTAAATTCCTCGCTGCACAGATCCGTATCCGGAATCGAATTCCTCAGCAAAGTTGTATTCGTTTCGATTGACTCTGTAAAGGCAAGCATTGGGCCTAATATGGTCGTCTCATTCTCTGGTGAGGTAAGAGAACGCTTAGGCAGGTTTGCTACATTAGCTGCAATTCCAGCCTGGGGCGTCGCGATATAAACCCATCCCTTCACGATCAAGGGAATGCAATCCAGAACGGAAGTTATATCTATAAGCTCTCCAACGGGAAGCAAACTGTTCAATTCCTCGCGAGATGGCGTCTCATCAAGCTTCTGCAAAGGATTAATAATGGAGGTATGAAGCTGCTGCAAGTCGACATGATCAGGCATATAGCATAGAGCAACACTAGGCAAAATACTTCTTACCACAAGATTGACGCGATGATGAAATTGTGCCGATATTTGTTCCTTCAGGGAAGCTGCAAAATCGAAGTCCGCCATGAATCAACCCTCCTGTAATCACATTGATGAAAGTGGCAAACATGCTGGATGATCAGACAAATTATTCCCTGCTGGAAGCAAAATCATGCGATTATTGGCAGCCAATAAAAAAACCGATACCTCAGATAGGTACCGGTTCAAGCACTGTATAATCTAGTTGTCAAAATAGATATTAAAATTTAAATTTCGTCAATGACTCCTGCAATCCCATTGCCATGCGCTTGAATTCCTCGGCCGAGCTTGCCAGCTCTTCCATAACCGCATTCTGCTCTTCAGTAGCAGCAGCAATCGATTGCACACTTGAAGCGGATTCCTCCGAAATGGCCACAACTCCCTGAACACGCTCAAGCATGTCTTGAGAGCTAATATTGACCTCCTGGACGATTGCCTCGACCATGCTGGCTAGATTGGATATTTCCTGCATCATCGCCACAATGGCATGGAAGACATCGCCCGTCTCATTTACACTTTGAATGGCAGATTGGACGAAATGATTGCTCTTATCCATTGTCTCGGCTGCATTTCCCGTTTCGGATTGAACTTCTCCAATAATCTGCTGAATTTCAAGAGCGGCCTGATTCGATTGATCAGCCAGCTTGCGAACTTCATCCGCTACAACCGCAAAGCCTCTGCCATGCTCCCCTGCCCGGGCTGCTTCAATCGCAGCATTCAATGCAAGCAGATTTGTTTGCCCCGCAATATCAGTAATAATCGTTAGAATTTCGCCGACCTTATCAGATTTTTGTTGCAAGCTGTTCATCATGCCCGTGCTTGCTTCCACATTATCAGACAGCTGCTTCATATGGCTGATCGTTTCATTGACGATGTCGTTGCCATGCACAACCTTATCATTGGCTTTCGTGAATTCGCCTGTAATCGTCTTCACAGTTTGATCCACTTCGCCGATTGCCATCGTCACATCCTCGATCATTTGACCGACCTCAGCAAGCTTCTTGGCCTGCTCGTCCACGCCCATTGATATATCTTGCAGCGAAATTGTAATCTGCTCCGATGATTTGCTCGTTTCCTGCGAGCTGATTGCAAAGTCATTCGAGGTCGTATTAATGTTCTCACTTGTATCGACAACATGATCGACCAATCCCTTCAGATTGACTCTCATGCTTGTAAAGCTGCGCGCTACATTGCCCCAAATGTCTTTGCGTTGTTCCGTCATTCCTACTTGATGCGAAAAGTCACCCGAGCCTATATGTTCAACAGCACGTGATACCTTATGTATCGGCTTAATAAACAGGCGATCCACCAGTACCCAAGTTACGCCACAGATGACGAGCAAGGAACTAATAATCACCGCCAACATGAGCCAATTATAAGAGGCAAGACTATTGTCAAAATCATCATAATTCGAAACAGCGACTACCGTATAGTCCCCTGCTTTTGCCGCATATGCATATCCGCCGAGTCCATCGCTTAGCTTGACTTCATTCTGCTCGCCTGTGATGAGCGGCTGCAGGCTGCCCTCTGTTTCCTTAGTCAGACCCTTTCCAGAACGGGCTATTACCTTACCATTCTTAACAAGCAAGGAAGAGCTGTTCTCCTTATAAGCGATCAAATTCAATACCGCCTTCGGATCATCCTTGCCCTGCTGAATGACGAGCTTTCCAATTTGCCGAACGGCTGTATGGGTATCTTCGACCATGATGTCGTTCACGACATTTTTAATAAAGCTTGCATTCACCATGCTGGTCGCCACAATGACAAGCAGAGTAATAAGACTGATAGGCAATAATATCCGCGCTAACAGTGATTGAAAACAGCGATTCCATAACGCACGTATTCGTTCGTTCATAGATTGAGATTTCATTCCTGTCACACCTTTTATGTAATAGGGTATTCTTATATACTACGCGTAGTTGGTCATTGCACTTGCTCTAGTTACTCGTTACAAAAAGACCTGCCCGTCCGAAAACGGGCAGGTCATCCCTTTATTGTCCTTGCTTATGAAGAATAAAGAATAAAGACGATATTACAAGCTATCCAAATAGCGATCTGCTTCTTCGTAGCTTTGTGCTACGCCATAAGCGCCGCCAAGATCTTTAACCAAGCGGGACAATTGCAGCTTCGTCAATGCAGAGCTTACGATCATGGAAGATCCTTTTGTTTTTTTGGTAGCCATGTAATCGCGCAAACCTGACAAATAGTCATTAACGTCAGCTGGTGCTGGTTGTGCCTTTGCCATGTCGATGCAGAACGTATAGCCTTCTTTCGCTTTATCCACTTCTTTGCGAACAGCCATATCGTACTCTTTCGCTTCCTCAATTGTCATCATGCCTTCAAGCTTCACATACACACGGTTTTTAACTGCATCAAATTTTGTTTCGAACATAGTAAATCTCCTCCTAGATGTAAATGATTCATAGTATGTTGTTCAAACCATTGCTCAACTGCTCATACTGAATATTACTCAATATGTCGCCTCATGCCAATGCTTATTGCTATTTTTCCTGTTACATAAAATCAAATTATCTGCTTGCCGACTATCCGCAACCAGACTCTTCCAGCTATGATCGATGTTCATCCCCCCTGCACAGAATATCCCCAGAACGATTCTCTACTTCGCGGAATGCGTCAGGAAGCCAACGTCGAATCCGTGTCTCAGCAAGCTTGTCACTTGCTCTGAACCCGGTATAGTCCAAGCAAAGCCTAATGCTCCCAATAAGGCTGTCGTCCGCTCTGCGGTATGCTCAAACGCTGTAAGTGCAGATCCCTCATCCATCCAGCCGTTATGGAGCATCACATTTTCCACGGCTTCAAGATCCTCGCCCTTTTCATATCGTTCGAACAAATAAGAGAGGAACTCGGCCATTGGCAGCTTCTCTACCTGAACATCTTCCCGCGCAGACAGCATGTCAGACATACTGATCCGGTGAGGGTTGTAGATATGGAATATGTCATTATGCAGTGCTGGTTTGTCATGCAGCGTAACAATGGCTCGGCTTACCTGATTTACGAAGGACAAGTCTGTATCTTGGCCTGAAGCCGGTACAGCGCCCAATTGAATGAAGGACTTGATCGTTTTATAGAACGCATTGTCCTGAATATTTTCTTGGAACTGGCCGCTAACCGAATGGCACACAATGTTCCCGACTCGATAAATATTCGTGCTTATCCCCTTCTGACGCGCCTGTTCAACTAGCTGCTCAGCTTGGAATTTCGTCTGTACATAATAATTGTCATGCACCTGACCGATATTCAAGTCATCCTCCGTAAAGAGAACATCTTCCCTGCCCTCGATCGTTCCCATGCCGACTGACATCGTGGAGACATGATGGAATGCCTTCTTCTTCCCTTGCACAGCTAATTCGAGCAAATGCTCTGTTGCAGTGACATTATTCAAAACGAACTCCGAATAGTGTCCATAATGCTTGACATTAGCCGCAGCGTGGATGATGCATTCGACTTCATTTGCCAGCTTAGCATATTGTTCTGGTGCAAGTCCGAGATGTTCATCACTCAAGTTGCCATTTACGATTTCGATCCGCTGCCCGTACGTTGCTGCCAGATCGTCGCCGAAGTAATAAGCCAGCTTCTCATTCAGTCTGTCGCGTGCTTGTTCAGGAGATGTGCCGCGCACAACCGCTACAACCGTGCTGGATGTATATTGCAGTAAATCACGAAGCAAATATGCACCCAAATATCCTGTAGCACCTGTAAGCAGAACCTTGGCATATGTCAACTGCTGCGCAATATCCCGCTTACTGTACGCTTCGTTGCGGCTCCGATATTGCTCCCATGCTTCTGTGTGAGTCTCATTTTCTGTTGCGGTTACAGCATCAGAATAGATCGCGCGAATGCGCTCCAGCTTATCCTTCATATGGTTCGGACGATACTTCATCCGCTGTGCCAATTGCCGGATAGTTGGATAAGCGAATACGTCACTCACATCGACTTCATACTCCTGCTTTAACTGTGCGACAAGCGTGATCGCCTTCAAGGAATGGCCGCCAAGCTCGAAGAAGTTGTCACATACGCCGACAGTTGCTATTCCCAAAAGCTCCTGCCACAGCTCAGCGAGCTTCATCTCCATTTCGCTCTCTGGGGCCACATAGCCTGCTCCTGTCCACTCCTGCTTCGCTGGTGCAGGAAGCTTCGAGCGGTCGATCTTGCCGTTCGTCGTAAGCGGCATTTGCTCAAGAAATGCATAATAGGTCGGTATCATATAATCCGGCAAATGCGAGTGCAAATGCTGTCGGATGTCGGCTGCTGTTACTGTACCTTCAGTTACGATGTAAGCACACAGTGCCTTTTGTCCTGGTGATTCCTCGATATCGGTCACAAGCGTTTCCTTCACGAGCTCATGCGTACGTATTTGCGCCTCAATCTCGCCAAGCTCCATGCGATAGCCGCGGATTTTAACTTGGTGGTCTTTGCGTCCTAGGAATTCAACCGTACCGTCTGGCAGCCAGCGTACAAGGTCACCGGTCTTATACAGCTTTTCGTCCGCCTTGAATGGACTGTCGATGAACTTCTCCATCGTCAAGTCCTCGCGATTCAAGTAGCCGCGCGCTACCCCGTCGCCGCCTACCCACAATTCGCCGGCAACGCCAATTGGCTGAAGCTTGCCATAGTTGTTCACGACGTATGCCGTCGAGTTTGCAATCGGTGCTCCGATTGGAATAGAACCATTCTGTTCAGCTTTAATCTGATGGCAGCAGGAGAAGGTTGTATTCTCCGTCGGTCCATAGCCGTTCACGATTTGAATCGGCGCACAATGATGGAGCACACGATAAATATGCTTCGGCGACAATACATCGCCGCCAACAAGCAGCGTACGAACAGGCTTGAACAGACGCTCATTCTTCTCCACAAGCTGCGTGAACAACGGTGAGGTCAGCCACATCATCGTGATGCCCTGCCGTACAATTGCCTGTTCCAATTGATCTGCATCCAAAATCGTTGGCTTGTCCACGAGCACGAGCTGAAGGCCGTTGAGCAGCGCTCCCCATATTTCGAATGTCGAGGCATCGAATACAAGAGAACCGGTCTGCAAAATACGATCATTCTCTTGGAACGACACGAAATTCGTGTTTTTCACAAGACGCACGACATTGCGATGGGTTACCATAACCCCCTTTGGCTTGCCAGTTGATCCGGATGTATACATTAAGTACACGAGGTGATCAGGTTCATTAACGATCTCGATATTGTCCTTTGGTTGAGCTGACAGTGCCGAATCTGTGAAGCCAATGCTTCTTAGTCCATCAGGCAATCTTTCTGCCAAGTGGTCGCTCGTCAATACAATGGCAACACGGCTGTCCTCCAGCATATATTGAATGCGTTCTTGCGGATAGTCAGGATCGATCGGCACGTAAGCCCCGCCCGCCTTCAAGATCGCAAGCACACCAATAATCATTTCTGGGGTACGCTCCGTGAATAGCCCTACAGGCTGCTCTGCCTTTGTCCCTTGCTCCCGCAAATAATGAGCTAATCGATTGGCTTCTGTGTTAAGCTCCGCATACGTAAACTCTCGTTCACCGGCAACAAGTGCAATACGATCAGGCGTCAAACGAACCTGCTCCTCGAACAAGCTGTGCACAGTTGCATGACGTGGATAGTCCGTTGTCGTGCCATTGAACGTATGAACAATTTCCTCGCGTTCCTGCTTAGTAAGCAGATCAAGCTCGCCAATAATGCTGTCCGGTTGCTGTGCAACCTGCATCGCAAGCTGCTCGAAGTGGCTCGCTAATCGCTCAATCGTGGTGCGTGCAAACAGCTTCGTGCAGTACTCAAAGTTACATGCGAGCTCCTCTTCCTGCTCAATCGCTTCCAGCGTCAAATCAAACTTCGACGTGCCGTTATGGTAAGGAAGCTGTGTAAAGCTTGCATCGCCTGCTTGCAGCGAAATGTTGCCCATATTCTGCATAACAAATACCGTATCGAACAGCGGGTTGCGGCTCAAGTCCCGCTTCAGCTGCAGCCGTTCTACTAGACTGTCGAGCGGATAATCCTGATGCTCATAGGCGAGCAGGAGCGTATCCTTCATCTCGTTCAAATATTGTGCAAAGACCTTGCCGCCCTCTGGATAACTGCGAATTGGCAGGGTGTTGACGAACATGCCCATCATTCGTTCAACATCTGTATGCGTCCGCGCGGCAACCGCACAGCCTACAATGACGTCTTCTTTGTCCACATATTTGGACAGAAGTACATTGTATACCGATAAGAGCACCATATAGAGCGTAGTGCCTTGACGAAGAGCAAGCTGCTTCAACCCTTCCACTGTCTCCGCGGACAACGCAATGCGTACCATGTCCCCTTCAAACGATTGCACCTGAGGACGCGGATAATCAGTTGGGAGATCAAGCAGTGGTATATCACCCTCTAGAACGCTCAACCAATAAGGCTCATGCTCTTGCTCATCTTGCACACGTGCAGACTGCCACTCTGCGTAATCCTTATATTGCAGCGTTATTGGCGCAAGCTGCTCACCCTCATACAGCGCCGCCAATTCTTCTGCAAAGACGCTGAGTGATGTCCCATCAAATACGATATGATGGATATCCAGCATCAGCACATAGTGTTCAGGCGCGAGCTTCGCAATAGCAGCTCGCAAAAGCGGTGCCTTATCCAGCTCAAATGGGCGAACGAATGCTTGCGCTAGTTCGCCGGCCGAACGGCCTTCCGCTTCCATGACCGGCACATCCAGTTCGATCGCTGCATGCACTTTCTGCACTACCTTATCCTGCTCCCAGTGGAACGAAGTCCGGAACGCTTCATGCCGTTGGACTAATTGATTCAATGCCTGCTTCAGCCGATCAGTGTCCAACTGGCCGTTCACTTCATACACAAGCGGGATGTTATAAGCCATGCCGACACCGCCTCGCTGTTGAAGAGCGAACATCCGCGTCTGTGCTGGAGCGAGACAATAGTGCGACTTCATTTCAACAGGCGCAATCGACTCAAATTGAGCTTCCGCTCCTCCATCAATCTGTGCAGCAAGCTTGCCGACAAATGGATTAGAGAACAAATCCTTAAAGGATAACGAGACATGGAATTCAGCCGAAATACGTGCCTGCAGCTGCCCCAGCTTCAAGGAGTGTCCGCCTATTTCAAAGAAATGATCCTCCGTACCGACTGGGGATATTCCGAGCAATTCCTCCCAAATCTTCGCCAGCTTCTTCTCAGTCGCCGTTGTCGGCGCTTGATAGTTAGCGGACATGCGCTCCTGCTTCTCAGGCTGAGGCAGCTTGGCCCGATCGATCTTCCCGTTGATCGTCAGCGGCATCCGCTCCAAGAACATGAAGTAAGCTGGCACCATGAATTCCGGCAAATGCTGGGCTAAATACTCGCGCATTATAGCGGCTGTCATATCTTCATCTGCGACAATATAAGCACATAGCGCCTTCTGACCAGGCGCTTCCTCGAAGGCAACAACCAATGCTTCCGTTACCTGTTCATGCGTATGAATTTGCGCTTCAATCTCGCCAAGCTCCATGCGATAGCCACGAATTTTTACCTGATGATCCTTGCGTCCCACGAATTCCAGGTTTCCGTCTGGCAACATGCGAACAAGGTCACCCGTCTTGTAGATGCGCTCACCAGTCACAAATGGACTATCGATGAACTTATCGCGCGTCATTTCTTCCTTGTTCAGATAGCCGCGTGCTACACCTTCACCACCAACCCACAGCTCTCCTACAGCTCCAATCGGCTGCAGCATGCCATAATTATTTACGACATAGGCAGTTGAGTTCGTGATCGGTGTACCGATTGGGATCGTGCCCTCTCCTTCCTCCTTCATCAGATAGGAAGTCGAGAAGGTGGTGTTTTCCGTAGGCCCATAGATATTCGAGATGTCGATCGGTGCACACTCCTTGGCTGCACGATAGAAATGCTTCGGCGACATCAGCTCTCCACCTACGAGTAATTGACGCAAAGGCGCAAAAATGCGTGGATTGCGATCCACCAATTGAATGAAAAGCGCTGTTGTTAAGAACATGGTCGTTACACCGTGGCGAACGAGTGCTTGCTCTAATTGTTCTGCATCTAATATGACTGTCTTGTCTATGAGAACCAGACCTAAGCCGTTCAGCAACGAGCCCCATATTTCAAATGTTGAGGCGTCAAACACCAATGACCCCGTTTGCAAAATTCGATCGCCTTCGTTAAACTTCACAAAATTCGTTCGCTTAACTAGGCGAACGACATTGCGATGGGTAACCATAACGCCCTTAGGCCGTCCTGTCGATCCAGATGTATAAATAATATAAATAAGATCTTCCGGCTGATTGATAGATGCCAAATTATCTCCTGACTCATCAGCAAGTGTCGGGTCATCAATATAGATAAGCTCCATGTTAGCAGGCAAATCCGCCTGTGATGAACGGCTTAACAGCACATGCTTCGTGCGGCTGTCTTCCAAAACGTACTGAATGCGATCTTGAGGATGATCCGGATCAATAGGTACATAAGCTCCCCCTGCCTTGAGGATAGCCAATATCCCTATAACCATCTCCGCACTTCGTTCTGCCATAATCCCGACGGAATGCTCACGGCCAATGCCCCGACTCTGCAATCTGCGCGCTAATTGGTTCGCACGCACATTCAGCTCACGATATGTCAGGTCACGGCCATCTTCCTTTACAGCTACCCGGTCAGGATGAAGCTGCGCCTGCTCCTCGAACAGTGCCGGAACTGTAAATGTATGCGGGTAATCTACCCGAGTCTGATTCATTCCTTCGATCAACTGGTGCTTGTCCTGCTCCGTTAACATCTCCAGTTCGCCAATGCGCTTCTGAGGGTGCTTAACCATTTCCTGCAACAGTTGCAGGAAATACTCCGCCAGCTTCTCCACCGTCGATAATTGGAAATGATTTTCCTTATAGTACATGGTAAACAGCAGTGTCGAACCAACTCCATCAACAGATTGGATGCAGCAATGCAAACCGCATTCCTGTGTCCCCTCCGGAAGCATCGGTTGAGCATCTGCTCCGTACCAGCAGTATGTTGCTACATCGCTGTCTATTCCTATTTCAGAGCAAGTCAGGTTACGCCCTTCTGTGCAAGCCAACAAACTGTTATGAATGTTCATAATTCCTTGCATGGTCACGTCATCCTGGCTGACTACGGTATGATTGCCATTGCCATTACTCGATTGAACGGCATGAAGAGTTACTTGCTGTGAGTTGTAGAAACGAGACAACAGCGTTGCCCACGCTCCGCATATGACGGATTCCAACTTGACCGAATGCTCGGTCGAATGATCCTTCAGAAGACGCAACGTCTCCTCAGGCAGCTCAATAGAATGTGCGTCATAGCCTGTCAATCGTTCTACTGTCAATTCCATGAAAGCCAATCTTCGTCCTCTCCTTTATCACGATCCAACCCATTTCATAAACCAATGAGTCAACTGCTCCCATGTGATGTACTCTATTTGCTTGGCAAAATCCATATGCTGTGCGCACACAGTCATACAATAGCCTGTTTCAGGAACGACATATTGCTTTACATAATAATGATTAACTTTCCATAATTGATTACGCTGTACAGGTACGGCTGTCTCCTGCACGATTTCGAAAGTGCTTGGAAGCTGACTGAGACCTACACCAATTGCCTTCAACACACTTTCCTTAGCCGTCCATATGTAAAAAAACAATTCCTGACGCGCACGGCAGTCGTCCGTATTTGCAAGCAATTCCAGCTCACGCGGCGAGCATATCAGCCTAGCCACATCCATGCTCCATTCCCCTGCTTGCTCAATATCAATCCCGATTGGCGCTCTATCCAATGCCACTGCAATGAATGCACCGGCATGAGAGATGTTGAAAAATACCGGGTTGCCCTCTATATACGGCTTGCCGAATGAATGAGTACGAATAACAATCTCGTCGTTCGATCGGTTCAGCGCTCGAGAGAGCAGGATGCGAGCCAATATATCAGCTGCAACCACGCGGTAACGATCTTTACGCTCTCGAAGTCTGTCTAACCGTTTGTATTTTTCAGGCGTAACATACGGGATAAATCGATCCATCAACGAAGCTATGTTTTTATAGGAAGTACATTCGTCCCACTTCAGCAACACAATTTCCATCATTTACCCCAACCTTTGTGCGCAAAAAAAAGGCCATTGGGAATAGCCTTGTCACCAAATAACCGTTGTTTGGTTACCGCAACTCGAATGGCAGCCCGGCTGCCATAATCCAATAGACGTTAGGCCCGAGGCTTTGCGCCCCCAACTTTCGACTGGGTTTGCCTTTTAATCCTGATGTTGTTCTTCTTGATGTCTCCATTGATTGTTGCAAATCGATTACCAGGCAAGAATGTCATAACATTGTTTACGCACTAGTTCTTGTGACATGTATCGCGTGATTAGGTCTAAAGTACATATTACATATCAGCATGCTGGATACCTGTTCATAATTATCCAACTACAGACCCATATTTTATATCGGCTGCTTAAATGAAAAGATTAATACCTTTTCATATCAATTTTCAAATTTTCGACACGGACAATCATTTTTTGTCATTTTTTAGTTGTAATTAAGTGTTTTTTCGACTTTTTTCCGACAAAAACACCCCTAAACTGCGTTTTTTCTAACATTTCCATTCGTTTCCTCTCCTTTTTTCATTCGACAAAATTGTCGATTGAAGACCTAATGTTAAAATTACTCCTTATCATTGAATACCAGCATAAAAATCCCTCTTATCCCTAAAATAATTCCCTTATGAATGCATAAGAGCCTCGAAATGCATTCGAGGCTCTTATAAAATGCTATTATTCTATGCCGTTCAGTCTGTTTGCCATTGGCTTGATTTACTATCAGTTTCCAACAATGATTTCATTAGAGGCATTTGAGAGAGCATTAACCGTTGCATATCGTCCATCCGCTACGGACACCACAAATACTTTATAGGCAACACCAGTGCGAATTGGATTTCCGTATACATCATTATCGGACAACGAGAACATGGTCGATCCATCGCCCGACACGCTTACCAATTTATAATTATTTCCTCCCACACGATTCGCCTGATCCAGGTTGAATGAATCTGCCGATACGGAAGGAACGACCATTACTCCATAATAGGCAATTCCGTTGTCGCTGCTTGGCTTCGAGAAGTAGGCCTTGAATTCATTCGCTCCTTCTCTCGCCACAAACACATTCGTAGGGGCCTGCACGGATTGATCTACCAAGGAAAATTCACCAGAAGGCGAAGACAAAGCATTCGAGGAGCCGCTTCTATTGTCAGCTACCGTAAGCACAAAGACCCGGTAAGCAATACCTTTTTGAATGACATTCCCTTGAACATCACGCAAGCTGCTTGTCAGCGATTGTCTCACATAGCCACTTTGGCTTCCAACCCGAATATAGCTTGATGAACTCACAAGTCCCGCACTATATGTGTCAAAGGCATAAGACTGATCAGCACGAACGACCATAATGCGGTATTCATTAACATAAGAATTGTTGGATGATGCAGCAAAGCCCACTTCAATATCGCTGGCATTGCCGTTTCCGCCAATAATCTTCGCTTCTACATTCGTTACAACATCAACTGAGGCATTGCTTCTGAGCGTAACCTCAGGAGATGGAGCAGACAACGCATTGTTCGCTTGATTATTCGCGCTTACAGAGAGCACAAAGACCCGGTAGCTAATACCGTTGCGAATTGGCGCACCATCCACATCTCTTGCATCCGAACCAAGTACTGTTGACAAACTGCTGCCATTACGATTCACGACCGTCGAGTTCCAACTGTTTACTCTGTTCGCTTCCGTCAGGTTAAAACGGCTTGCATTGGAAGACTTCACAACCATGACACGATAATGATTCACATTCGATTCATCTGCGGCACGGTTGAATGTTACCCCCATGTTCCGTCCATCATTGTAATTGCCGCCCATACTGCTCGCCGATACGTTCGTTGCTGGATAGACCGTCGAATTGTTAGACAATGTAATCGAATCTGAAGAGCTGGACAAGGAATTCACATAGCTGCCGCGTCCAACCGAAAGCACGTATACTTGGTAGCTGATTCCATTGCGGATCAGATCGCCATCTACGTCTCTAGCAGTAGAGCTCAGCTTGAGGCTGATGTCTCTTCCATTCGTGTTCACTGACGTGTAGTTATAGCTGGATACGTTGTTCGCTTCAGATACATCAAAGCGATACGATCTGCTTGATTTCACAACCATGATGCGATACTGGCTAATATTCGATTCATCCGATGCACGATTAAAGGTAACCATCATGTCGCGGCCGTCATTATAATCTCCTACATCGCTTACTCTTACATTGGAAGCATTGTATACCGTTGAGTTATTCGAAATATTGATGGAATCGGATGCGCCCGACAATGCATTGTAGTCAGAGTTGCTATTCGAAACTGACATGACGAACAGACGGTACGTTTCCCCTCTGCGGATTAATGAGCCATTCACATCACGCATATTAGATGGCAATGTTGAAGTAATGCTATAGCCATTCTTCGAGACATCATAATAATTGCTGGATGAAACCCGGTTTGCTTCAGTCAAATCAAAGCGATAAGCATCCGAATATTTCACTGCAAAAATCCGGTAGTAGCTTACGCGCGATTCATCGGAAGAGCGATTAAAGCTGATCTGAATATCGCGGCCATCTCCATAATTGCCCACTTGGCTAACTTTCGTAATCACTGGAACACCAGCTGATTGTCCAAGCGTGATCGAAGATGAGCTGGAGGACAGCTTGTTGCTATACGAGCTCGTATTGCTGACAGATACGACAAATACGGTATAGGACACGTCTTTACGGATATAGTCACCTGATGTATCTCTTGCCGTCGAACTCAATGTTGTCGTCAACGTATAGTTACTGGACTTCGATACAGTGGTATAATTTTGGCTGGATACGCGGTCTGCTTCATAAGCATCGAAACGAGATGCATCCTTCGTTTTAACGACCATAATCCGATAATTTTGAATTTGACTGTCGTTAGATGGACGAGTAAAGCTAACCTGCATATCGCGGCCATCGTTATAATTCGCCACATTGCGCACTTGCACATTCGTCGCCGCTGCAACTGCATTATCGCCTAACGTAAAGGTAGAAGATGAGTTAGAAAGCACCTGATCGTTACTCGATCTGCCCACTGACAATACATAAGCTTCATACTTCACATTCGTGCGAATATAGTCTCCATCTACGTCACGGGCGCGAGAATCCAATTTGACTACAGGATCGTCAGCGTTTTTGTTCACTACGGTATAATTGCTGGAAGATACGGAGCGTGCTTTGTTCAAATTAAAGGAGTTTGAAGCTTTAACAATCATGACGCGATAATGATCAAGATTATATTCATTCCTCTCCTTGGAGAAGCTCACTCGAATATCGCTGGCATCTCCAGACTGACCGGAGATTTGAACCGTAACATAGTTTACGCCTTGAAGATTACCGGAATAGTCAGGCGTTGTTGGACGATCCGGGTACGTCGGGCGATCCGGGTATGTCGGCGAACTGCCAGAAGTCACGCGAACGACTCTCGTTTTGTTGTCATAAGTGATTGTAGCACCCAATGATTCACTTACGAAACGTACCGGAACCATCGTTCTGCCACCCATTGCTCTAGCTGGAACATCCATATAGACAGTTCTTCCATTGACCGTTGCCGCTTTGGAGCCCAAGGTCAAAATTACCGAGGTTCCTCCCTTGTAAGCTGACACCTTCTTCGTTTTGTAATCGTAACTTACACTGGCGCCAAGCGCCTGGAAAATAGCCGCCATGGGAAGCAGCACACGGCCTTGCGTGTAAACAGGCGATTGACCTGTACTAATACTGCTCCCATTCACGTATACGGTGTAAGCTGCAGGCGCAGCTTGCGCCGGTACAGGCATGACCAGCGTAAAGCCAAGTGCTGCCGCAACAAAACCTGATATTAGCTTTTTCACATTTTCACCCTCCTAAGTTGAAATCATATCCAAGTATGAATTTTCCGCCTTTATGTTAGATGATCCAATAGAGGAAAATGTTTTATGGTTTCGCGCTGAAATGTGACAAATTTGTGTCAATGTTTCGAATGCTGATTTTTACAGCATTAAAAAACAAAAAAAAACCGCTAAACATGGTTATTACAACCCATGTTCCAACGGTGTATTACAATTGCTCAACCGTGCATATTACGCGGAATCACTCATCCACTCTGCACAGCCATCCGAAGTCGCTGTATTTCTGCAACAAATTGGCCAGCATGATATCCATCCCATCATCCGCCTTTACCATACCTTCCTCTTTCTTCCTTATCCAAATCTCAGTCCAATTGCTGTGAGCTGCGCGTCATCGCCACACTCGACTCTCTTACAATAAGACGGGGTTCAAACTGTACACGTTCATATACACCGCGTTTCTGTTCAATGATTCGGTTCAGCAGCAGCTCTGTCGCTACCCTAGCTACTTCGGCCCCCATGATTGATACTGAACTGAGCCGAGGCGTTGTAATCGTCCCCCATAAAATATTATCGATGCCTACGATTGCAATGTCCTCTGGCACACGAATTTCCAATTCCTTAAACCGGTTCAGCAGACCCATCGCAATCATGTCATTGCCCGCATAAATCGCATCCGGCATCTTCGTTAGACCTGCAAAATAATCTGCTGCCTTTAATCCGGTTTGCATTGAAAAATCATCTCCGAAATAGATCAAAGAGCTGTCTATTTGCGGCAGGGCATCTTCGTAGGCAAAGAAACGCTCCTCAATGATGTGCTTCGGTGCTCCAGCGTATGCAATTCGTGTCCGTCCGATATTCATAAAATGCTCCATCACTAGCTTGCCTTCTTGTGTCGATAAACTGACAATATCCGCCTTCACATCGTCCCCGAGCTTCTTCCCGTAGTTAATAACGGATATCGGAAGGCTCGACTTGTTAATCAAGTCAGGCAGTGTGGCAGGATAAGCAAGCGGAAGCACAATCAGGCCATCCACATGAAGCTTTTTTACTTCCCTTAATATCTCCAGCTCCGCTCTCGCGTTGCCCAGCGTATTAATCTGTACAACCCGGTAGTCATAATGTTTAGCCGCCTGCTCTACGGAATAGGCAATTTCCGGCACGAAGGCATTCCGAATATCGGGAACTGCTAGCGCAATTTGCTTCGTCTGCCGCACCTTAAGGCTTCGTGCGAAAGAGTTTGGTACAAAGCCAAGCTCTTCGATCGCCTGCATCACCTTCGCCTTTGTCTTCGGGCTTATGCCCTCCGCGTCGTTAATCGCACGCGATACGGTTGCCAATCCAACTCCTGCCCGCCGCGCAACGTCCTCAATCGTGACCTTTTTCTGAACCACTGCTGTATCTTCCTCCCGTAACTGTTGGAATTGCTTCCACCATCTCAACCAACCTTATGCCTGTATCATACCATCTGGATTCACATTATTCACCTGATCCCCTTACAAAAAATGACTGTGATTGACATCACGCTAATAGTGTGACATATTTAATATCGGAAACGTTTCCGAAAAGTATTGCTCGTTTCCAATTCATATATTCGATTCGTGTTCAAAACTGTGCGTTTTGAACAACCTTTTATCCATATACTTCTGGGGAGATGAACATATGAAAGCATTAAGATGGCATGGCGTTAAAGATTTGCGCGTGGAGAACATTGCAGAACCAGCAGCCGGCAAAGGCAAGGTAAAAATCAAAGTCGAATGCTGCGGCATCTGCGGCAGTGACCTGCATGAGTACACAGCGGGACCGATCTTCATTTCAAATAGCGCTCCCCATCCCTTAACAGGAGAACAAGCTCCTATCGTTATGGGACATGAATTTTCCGGACATGTCGTCGAGGTCGGCGAAGGCGTAACCAAATTCCAAGCAGGCGACCGGGTTGTTGTAGAACCGATTTTCGCGTGCGGCGAATGCGAGGCCTGCAAGCAAGGTAAGTACAATCTGTGCGATAAAATGGGCTTCCTTGGTCTGGCAGGCGGCGGTGGCGGATTCTCGGAATATGTAGCAGCAGACGAGCACATGGTGCACAAGATTCCGGACAGTGTATCGTATGAGCAAGGCGCGCTTGTTGAGCCTTCCGCTGTAGCGCTCTATGCGGTTCGTCAAAGTAATCTTCAGGTCGGGGATCGTGCAGCCGTATTCGGCACAGGCCCAATCGGGTTGCTTGTTATTGAGGCATTGAAAGCAGCCGGCGCATCGGAAATTTATGCGATTGAATTATCTGAACAGCGGAAGCAGAAAGCAGCTGAGCTGGGAGCTATTGTGCTTGATCCATCGCAAGTCGATGTCGTAAAGGAGCTTCGTGAACGGACAGGCGGCGGTGTAGATGTCGCTTATGAAGTAACTGGAGTTCCTGCAGTGCTGAACAATGCAATTGACGCAGCAAAACTTGGCGGCGAAGTAATGATTGTCAGCATTTTCGAAAGAGAAGCTGCCATTAAACCAAATGCCATCGTGACGAAAGAACGGACGATGAAAGGCATCATCGGTTACCGCAATGTATTTCCTGCGGTTATCAAATTGATGGAGCAAGGCTACTTCCCAGCAGAGAAGCTGGTGACGAAGCGCATTCAACTGGATGAAGTCGTCGATCATGGCTTCGAGGCACTCTTGAAAGAGAAAAACCAAGTGAAGATTATGGTGAAGCCGCAATAATACGTCATTACAGAAGCGATTTATGCCGGTACACTTCAAAATCATGATTATGAAACATAAAAGATCGAGTCAGGGTACTAAGCGAATTAGTTCCCCGGCTCGATCTTTTTTCATATCGCACCCATCATTTACAGCACTCTCAGCAACATGACGGTAAATAATACGATCAGCGATACCACTGCGAGATGCCACCATTTGTACATCATGATGATGCCAATATACTCGCGGATGAAAGCACTTGGCATATAATATCTTGCCGTCTTCGCGCCTACCCCCTCGCACTTCTTCAATCCCGCGAGCCGCGCAAAAATGCTTGCCCGGAAGACATGGTAATTGTTTGTAACAAATATACTTTTATGATCTGGTTTGATGGAGTCCATAATCGCCTTCGAGAACAGCATATTTTGCATCGTGTTGCGTGATTTGTCCTCGATCAGCACATCCTGCTCGGGTACTCCTTTCCCCACAATATAGTTCTTCATGGCTTCCGCTTCACTGAGCAGTTCGTCCGGTCCTTGACCGCCAGACACAATAATTTTAGGCTCTTCATCATACTTCCGATATTGCTCGATACTTTTGTCCAAGCGTGACGCAAGCAGCGGGGGAACACGATCCCCTCCGATCAAGCCGGAGCCAAGCGCGATAATGAAATCAGGCTTGTACCATATTCTCCAGTAGTGATAAAAAATTGCATACGCTAGGAAGCTGACGAACACAAAGGAAAAATACATGAAGATAAGCAGCGTCCCGATATAAAAAATCGCAAATTTATCATTATAAGAAATAAAGAAAATGTAGAAAAACATCCCGATCATCGCAAATATCAGGAGACTCAATAATAATGACAGCATATTCGCGAGCTTCTTGCTTTCCTTCTTCAACATGATTCGTCCGTTAAGCAGCAAATATATGGTCACAAACAGTACGCTCAAAGGAACAGAGGCGAGGATAGCCGCGGCCACAATTAGGTTCACCCATGGAATCTGGTTGGAGAACGCCACTAGACTCAGCGCTAAATTCGCTAAAGCTGCTATGAATAGGAATGAAAGACTAATACGCCTTTTTTCCCTTATAAATAAAAAAACAAACAGGGCAAATAATATCAAGCTAAAAAAACTCATCATACACTCCTTTCCCAACCTTACTATTGTAAGCAATTCATTCCTTCTTGCATACCTTTTTCACCATTCAATATCGAAAATGAATCGCTCTAAAACATACCCAGCATCATCATCCCTTAACAGTATGTTGGAAGTCCCAGCTATCTTCTGCCTCAAAAATGAAAAAAGCCGATTCCTTCAATAAAAGAATCGGCTTATATAAACTCAATTTGTATAGAATTCGTTCACTTTATCTAGTGTTTCTCTGAAATATGGATTACTATATTTATTTATCAAGCCTTTCGATCCTATGTAAAAGCTGAATCGCCCTTTTTCGCCTAAAAGATCCTTGAATTTATCAACTGTCTGGTCATACCTTTCTCTGTGCCCTGTATCGGTAAAATACTTATAATCAATCTCCATTTGAATTCCGATTTTCGTTTTATCTAAATGATTCTTTGCAACCAACCGACCGCCATCCCCATATATTCTTCCTTCTTTCACGCTATCGTAAATCGGCTGCAAATTTATTTTGTAGTCATTGTCAAAATAGTAGTGGGGTTGAATATATACGTAATCAAAGACCGTTGTCTCGTCCACGATGTATGCAATTGTTTCCACTATTTTTTCTCTGTTAGGACCAAAACCATAATATGGAGCCCATGCAAAAGAAGTTGCTTTGTCTACATCGTCACTGTTCTTTATATACTCCGAAAGTTTTTTCAACAATTGAACTTGCGATTGATTTTTAAGCTGCGAGTAGCAGTAATTTTGAGTCCCATAGAAGTATATGGCTTCGTTAGGATAATAAAATCCCGTTACCGAGTCCCAATTTGAACCTATTTTTTGTTTTAATGCCTTTATATAGCTTACATATTCATCGAATAACTTATCAACGTCTAACTTACTCGATACATCGTGTGCCGGAAGAGGAACCAGCACGCTATATTCGCTGTTCGTATCCACGATTGTCCGCAGCGTTTCATTTACATCATCAATCAAATTTCTTTCTCTATAATTATCAATTTTATTTGTCTTATTATCTATCGCAATAACAAATTGCCTCACCGTATCCAACCGATCGAGCTCTGTCGATTCATAGGGAATGTAATGTTGACCGTCTCCAAAATGACCGCTGTATAAAAACACCATATTGCTTGTTGACAGGTCACTTCGAGCCATCGCAGTGCTATCCATTTCATTCCCTTCTGCGTCCTTGGCCGCTTTAATCACTGGCGTTGAAAATAAGTTGACAAACAAGCTTAAAGTAAGCGTGAAGGTAAGCATTACAGTAAACCATGCCTTTCTTGTTTTTGCTAGCTTCGTGTTCATAACATCGACTCCTTAGTTAATAGTTTTCGATTCACTAGAGACCTATTCATTTATTTTTTACACTGCTTGGCGTCACGCCCCAATATTTTCGGAATATTTTGGTAAAATAGCTGACGTCTCTATATCCAATCATGGCGGCTGCATCATACACTCTTGCACCATTCATCAGTGCCGTCCTCGCCCGTTCCATCTTGTGTTCGAGAACATAAGAAGTAAATGGCATTCCTGTTTCCTGCTTGAATAAACGACTTAAATACGAGGCGTTCACATAAAAACGGTCTGCAATCGTATGTAACGTAAATTCCTGCTCCTGTTCCGTCTCAAGCAGCTCGATAATGGCTTGAACAGTGGGATGAGTAACCTTTCTGTCATGACTCTCGGCATAAGAGATTATGCTTCTTACGGCACGATGCAAAACATCGTACATACGCTCGGGCGTCGTAAGTGATTGTACATTCGAGAGAAAATCAAAATCCTCTCCCGTCACATCCTGTACGGACCATCCGCGTTTGCGAATAAAGAGTGTCAATACGCCAACGATGTACATTAATTGTTCCATCATGATTTCGTACGACGCTGAGTTGTTCTTCACCGCCTCACACATGTTCGAAATCATTCGCATGGCAAGTTCTTGATCCAACGCCTCCAAAGCCATCTCCAATTGCTTGTCCTCATGTTCATAATTTGGTCGGTTCGTGAACTCGACTTGGAGCGGATCATCATATGGAATTGCGATACCTGTTCCATAAACGACCCGATTTTGCAGCGCCTTTTTAGCTTGAATATATAAGGGCAGCAGTTCGTCTATCTTTCCCGTTCCTCCACTAATTCCCGCACTTACGACAATGCCTAGACATTGCTTAATGTTGCGAATAAGCTTCTCCATGATGATGTGAATTCCGAACAGCTGCTGCTGATTTTGTTCCAGCGCTCCGGCCCTTCCAATTACAATAATCGCCTTATCCTCTTCCGTGCACACATAATAATCAGGAATCGGCAAATGATTTCGAATAAAATGCACAAGCTTGTCCATGGTCATGCCGTTTTCATTGCTAGAATCGGTTTGTTCATCCACGTCTAGAACGATTACTGCATAACGAGAATGAATATCTATATGAAGTCCTAATGAAGCACAGGACGCTTCTAGATCTTCTATTTGATATTTTCCATATGCTAAATTGCGAAGCGTATGCTGATGCAGGATGGGAAGGTATTGTGTCCATTGCTCCTGCATCATTAGCTGACGCGTTCGCTCCATTAACTCGGCCTTAATGCATCGGGCTGCATCCGTCACAGTCTGGAGAATGTCCATTTCAGCAGCAGGCTTGAGCAAATATTTGTATACACCAAGTTCCACCGCTGTCTGCGCATAGGAGAATTTATCATGACCGCTTAAAATGATGATTTTCGTACTCGAATAATCTCGAGCCACTTGGCAAGCCAAGGAAAGACCGTCCATTTCGGGCATTTGTATATCCATTAAAATAATATCGGGCTGCTTTATTTGGATCTGAGCAAGAGCTTCAGCCCCGTTATTCGCCGATCCTACTACTTCGATATCGTGATCTTCCCAAGGCATGTGAAGTAGATTTTGCAAAAATCTAGTCTCGTCTTCCACAATAAGAAGATTCAAGTGATCCTCTCCCTATCAAAAGTATTCATCTGTCGCATTCGGCAATAGGCAGCTCAAGAGTTACTGTTGTACCCACTCCTAACTGGCTTTCGAACCGGATGTGTGCATCATGGCCATAGAACATCTTCATTCTCGAACAAACGTTGCGCAAGCCGTATAGCTCCTTTCCCGGGGATTCCAAAAAAGAAAAAGGAGCCGTCTTTCCTTCGATTTCCTGAATAACTTGATAAATGGATTGTAGGCGCTGCTCACTTATTCCACTCCCGTTATCTTGCACGGTAATCATCAATTTCCCCTGCTTCAAGAAGCTCGAAATGATTAACAAACCATCGCTCTTCATCTGCTCCAGTCCATGAATTACCGCATTTTCAACCAAAGGCTGCAAAAGCAGCTTTAATACGGGGATCGTTTTCGTTGCTTCTTGTATCTCATAAACGACCTGAAAGCAATGTAAAAAACGGATCTGTTGAATGCGTAAGTAGTAGCCTAGATGTGTAATCGTTTCTTCTACCGTGAATGTATCCTTCCCTTTATGAAGACTTAACCGAAAAAAGTGGGACAGGTTCAGCACCATCTCGCTTATTTCCTCTGCCTCGTAGTTTTGTGCCGTCCAGTAGATAGAGTTGAGCGTATTATATAAGAAATGCGGATTAATTTGAGATTGCAAAAACGTAAGCTCGGTTCGGGCAATACGAAGCTGCTGCTCATAGTGATCCTGAATCAAATGCTTTTGATGCTCGGCCATTCGATTATACGAATCCATCAAATAACCAAATTCATCCTTCCGCCTTGTATGCAACCGTATGTCATAATCTCCACCGATTAAGCCCTTCATTGCATTCTTTAATTGGTCTAAAGGGGAAGCGATACGGTTATAAATTCCCCAAGAAATAAGCATGGAAAGCACGAAGCTGCACGCTATGATCAAATAGGTAAATTGCCTCATCGTTTTTGTTTCTTTATAAATTTCTTCGATCGGCCGAAAAACCTCCAACCGGATTGGGTAACTAGACGATTGCACGCTGACTTTAAGCATATCTCCATCGCGTTTTTCGCCTGGATCGCCATTGGGAACGGATAGAATGGACTCTCCTTCTCTGTTCGTGATTTGCAAGCTGGTCAGCTCGGCACTCAACAGCGGGCTTATGAGTGTCTGGAGAGCATTTTTATGTAAAGTTACAACTAGTAAACTTGCTTTGTTCTTATCCGGGAAGGCATTCAGCCTTCTGACTAGAGATATGGAATTGGCCTCCACTAAATCTGCGATTACAGATTCTTTCCCCTCTTTGGGTTGGGACATCAAGAACGTACCCACTTGATCCGCAAGCCGATTTAAAGAGGCGAAACTTTCTCGCTCGGTCGCAGATTCAATTCTCTTTCCTCCATATTTCGTAGATATCATCGTATGGGTTTCCATCTGATAAATCGTGATCTGGGAAGCCACCAGACTCACCGCCGAAATATTCCACAGCTCTTGCAGCAGCTCAGAGTACTGAACAATGGTACGAGGCGACATCCCCGATCCATTTACCTTCAGCTTCTCATTTATGTTATGGTTCGTTGCAATTAGATTGGTTAACGTCTCAAAATGGTGCAACGACAATTCAAGGTTATTCATAACAGACTCCACCTTCTCTTGAGTCTGTTCTGTCGTTTTTTGAATAATAATTTGGTTCGCTCTGTTATTGACGTACAAGCTAATGATAACCAGCGGCAGAAGCACGATGAAGAAATAGATGCTGAGCCGTAGTTGCGAGGTTTGCAGAAACTTATGATGCACACGTTGGTATCGTTTCATGGCTACATCCTTATTTTTTATGCGATTCATGCCAATCGTTTACTTCCTGCGTAACTTGTGTGCCTCCGCTCTCATACCATCGTTTCACGTAGTCGTCGAATGAATTCGTGGATTCTAGGCCGAGAATGATTTTTACGAAGACTTCCTGCAATGAATAAAGTTCATTCCATTTTCTTACCATGGTAAGAGGGGGCGGGCCGCCGTATGCATCTTGCACGACATTTTTTTCTATTTTATCAATGTTATCGTTGAGACGAAATTCTTTGCCATAGGAATCATTGCGTGCACGCAACAGCCACCGTTTGTCCACATTCACCAGTGCAGAATACATGCCTCTGTACAGGTGCTTGTCATGTTCATTAAATTTGCTGACAATTTTCCCGTCTTTCCAATCCCACACTTGATTGTGAAATCCCAGAACTATTGAGGTTCTGCCTTTACCTGCAATGAAATTTAAAAATTGAATGACTTCGCGAGCATGACTGCTCCCTTTTGGAACCACTTGGTACCCGAAAACTGGATTCAATGCACCTACTCCCTGCTTCCCTTTCTTGCCTATCGGATAGTCAATGGTTATCCAATTCGCTTGCGGATCTTTCTTCAGGCTTTGAGCAATAACCCCGCGCGAATCATACCAAGCTCCGGAAAACATTCCGACCTTTCCTTCTATTATTTTTTCGTTCATAACATTACTGCGGTAAATAGGGAAATCCGGATCAATCCATCCTTGCCGGTAGAGCTCGGCAAAGAATGAGAGCGCTTCCTTCATTTCCGGCAAAACGTTGCCATAGACGAGCTTTCCCCCACGTTCCGTCCATTGGTTCAATTGAACTCCGAACGCCCCAAAAAGCGGGGAAGAATGATACAAATCCTTCATCATCGTAAAGCCGTATGTATCTCTCTTTCCGTTTCCGTCGGGATCACCTTCCGAAAATGCTTTCATTGCTTCCTTATAATCTTCCAGCGTTACGGGTATCGGCAGGTTCAGTTTATCCAGCCAGTCTTTGCGGATGTAGATGACTTCATTCCCCTTCACCAACTGGCCACTCGGAATTGCGTAAATCGAGCCGTTATACCGAACGCGGTTCCATAATTCTTCCGGTATGAGACGCTTCAAATCTGCTCCATATTCGTCTATCCAATGATCGAGAGGCTGGAGCTTATTTTGCGTTACGAATTTGGCAAATTGGATCGGGGAATTGATGTTGATCATATCGGGATGATTCTGTTCCTTCGAAATGATGGTGTCGATCATTTTTTCATAACTGGGTACAGGCGGCAGTTCGACATGGATATTGAATCCGACACTTTTTTTTATATAATCCAAATAAGGATTATGATTTTCGTCCAAACCAGCCGGAAACGGAAAACTCAAACTGTTGATCACAATGGCTATGTCTTTCCCATTCTGCAATTCTTTCTCAGGACTGATTGAAATCGGACTCAACTTAGGTATAAAAAATAGGCCTAACATAAGAAAGGTTAGCATGTAAATCATCAGCATAAATCTATTTATTAATTTACCGCTGCGCAACATAACAAGAACCCCCTTTCGCTTGTATCCATTCCACGCGCCATTGAAAAGGCTGTATGATTCCTCCTAAAGAACTACGGCGATAGTGATATAAGTCCTCCAATTATAGTATAAAATTTGAACCCCACACAATATTTCTCAACAATATTAATAGATTTATGTAATTCATACAAATAAAGACACCTTGAGTTCAGGTGCCTCCGCTTGTTCCCTCTTTTATTTTTGTTTATCTATTTTCGAAAAAAATGACCGAATCTGGCTTGCAACTAATTCCGGCTGCTCGAGCGCTACAAAGTGACCTCCTGCATTCAGCTCATCCCATTGCAGGATGTTCGGGAACAGTCGTGCTACATATTCCCTCGGCGGGCGCTCGTGAGGCTGCGTCTTCGTCAGCGATACGCCATGCGGCACAGTGCAGATGTCCCCTTCCCCCGGCCACTTGATATGCCTGCCTTCATAATAATAACGGTTCGCTGCGTTGATCGTCTGGGTAAACCAGTAGATCGATACATTCGCCAGCAAATCATCCTTGCTGAACTGCTCCATCGATTCCCCTTTTTCAAATACCGTCCAGTAATACCACTTTTCCAAAATAAAGGCTGCCAGACCTACTGGTGAATCATGCAGCGCATATGCCGCAGTCTGAGGCTTCGTTCCCAATAGATGCGCATATCCCCCCTCTTCGCGATACCACTGATCGCCACATGTCAGAAAAGCACGCTCCGCCTCGGACATCTCCATGCCCTGGCCTATACAAGGACTCGGATTCCCCGGTGATGTCGTATGATACCCAATGACCCGCTCCGGATGATCCAAGCATAACAAGCCAAGCACGCTTGCACCCAAATCATAGCCATGTGCCCCAAACTGCTCATAGCCCAGCCCCTCCATCAACTTGACCAACACATTCGCAACCTGTCTATCCTCATATCCTGACTCCAACGGTATACTTGAGAACCCATGCCCCGGAATCGAAGGAATGATAATATCAAATGAGATGGATTCATCGCCCCCATCGTTATCCGGCTGTATCAAAAACGGAATCAAATCTAGCATCTCATAAAATGTGCTCGGCCAGCCGTGGGGAATGAGAATCGGTATAGAGCGACTTCCCTTCCCTTTTTCGTACACAAAGTGAATGTCTTTCCCGTCAATCATTGCTTTGTAATGAGAGAAGGAATTGATATGCCGTTCCACCATGCGCCAGTCGAAATCGTACAGCCAATAATGAACCATATCCTTCATATACGATATCGGAATCCCGTAATCCCATTCTGCTCCTGGGATTTCATCCGGCCATCTTGTCATTCGCAATCTTTGCTTCAATTGTTCGATTTCTTCGTCAGGTATACTCACTGTGAAAGGATTCAAGTTCATCGTTATCTTCGCTCCTTGGCAGAATAAACGCGAGAATAAATAGAAAGGACTTGGGGAAGCTAGGCCGCGAGTTCATCAAATCTATAATTTAGAACGACCTAGTGATACACTGATATTGAAGTCATGAAGCACGAATAAGACATCACCAACAAACATAACCAGTAAAATAATTTAAACAGTTAGCTAACTGGTAAATAAATCTAAATGATTAACTTGTGATGTGTCAATAGGAGTGGTTGAGCAGATGACGAGTGGATATGATCAGCTTGAGATGGTTGCTGATTTCTTCAATACACATGATAGACGAACGCGGTACGAGGGAGATCCCGGGATCGAGCATTTAACGGAGCCTAGCCGCTTAGTCGAGTGGCTCTTGCAGCACCAACTTATTGCAAAATCAGATGATGCTGCTTCAGCAGAAGAATTGCAATTGGCGTGTGAGCTTCGAGATGAACTGCGCAAAACAATAGTGAACAATGAGCATGATGGAGTTGGGGAACAGGTTAAGCTGGAGCAGCTTACGAAGAGTTTCCAGTTCGGACTCATGTTCCATGAGAATGGAGAGCGGCTTGTGCCTCTGCATGAAAATGCAGCTAAGGGATTAGCTCAATTACTCATTATCGTGTACGAACTAAGACGAACAAAGATATGGCATCGCATACGTGTATGTACAGCGAAGGATTGCCAGTGGGTATTCGTGGATCGATCCAGACCCGGAACGGGGAGATGGTGTTCGATGAAGGCATGCGGCAACCGAGCAAAAAATAAGACCTTCCGGCACAAACACCATAAATCCGAAACGACGATTTAGTAGAGTAGAACATAGGGCTGGCTTCCCAGCCCCTCACCTCAATTAACGTCTATGAGCTTTTAAACCTTCAATAAATATGCGTTGTAATCCATCAAGAACTCGTTGGCTCGTAAAGCCTTCTTCTTGGAGATGGTAATCGATATTGTGAAGCACGGCCAGCAGGGCTTCAATGGTATATGGAATGTCCACCCCGGATACGTCTCCCCGTTCAACGGCCTCATTTAGCAGATTTCTGCTTATATTGCGCATCCATTGACATAACGGAGATTGTAACGGACGATGCCCGGTTGAGGCCCGACTGACCTCACAGAGCCAAGGAACTTTCGCCTCTAAAAAAGAAACATATCTTACGATTACATGGTAAAGCCGGTCCAAGGCCGCGGTTTCTGGGGATTGATCAAGAAATATTTGAACTTCATCAAACAAGGGTTGGTATTCTTCACACGCGATCTCCTGACAGATGTCGCCCTTATCCGAGAAGCGGCGGTATAGGCTTGCTTGTCCTACTCCAGCAGTCTTCGCAATCTGATGCATATTGACATTGTCAACACCGTTTTTGATAAAAAGTTCTCTAGCTGACGCCAAAATTCGTCTTCGGTTTAACTCCTCTCTGGGAATTTTCGTAGAGGCAGATTGCGATTCTGAATTCACTATAAACATCTCCCTTCTTCTTAAATTAACTGTTATTTAATACGAAAAAACGGACAATGGTCCGTTTTTCGTGTATAGGACATGTTGTCCGTCAATTCATATTATAATACATTTCGTAAAAAAAATTAAAGATACTTTCATTTGGGTGACCGATGAACTTTTTTTATTTCTTGGTATAATACTTTTTGTAAATTGGAGGCAAATGCGGTTCAATGCCAGTTAGGTCCAGTTCCTTCAAACTTGCGATCGTAGGAATAAACTGCTCGTAGGCTTTTTTGTTGTCGCTCGTCGTATCTGTTCCGGTTTCGGTCAATGCTTTCCTGTTAACTTCAGAGTTAAGTTGCTTCTGTTCCATAGGATACCCTCCATCAAATTTAGTCAGGCTTACAAATCCGGATGTCTCTTGTGCCAGCCGGTATTCATCTCATAAGTATTGCCGATGCCTAGTACTGTCGCTTCTTCGAAGGGGCGGCCAATCAATTGCATATTAATCGGCAGACCGGAAGGTGAGAAACCGCAAGGCATGCTCAGGCTAGGCAAGCCGGTCAAATTGGTCGGAACCGTAAATGAGTTCAATCTGAATACACTAGCATTATCATCTGCACGCGGCGCGGTGATCGGTGTTGCCGGCGTCAATAGGATGTCGATTCCGGACAATGCATTCAAAAAATCATTGACAATTAATTGTCGGGCCCGCTTAGACTGGAGGTAAATGGAAGCCGGAATATCTCTGCTGCTTTCAAGAAACATTCGGACATCCGCACCATACTGTTCCAATTCTGTCTCAAGCCACTTCTCGTGGTTCGAGTACATCTCCGTCATCATAATGGCCATCGTCGCGCTTTTAACATGTTTGATCATGGGCAGGCTGACTTCGATGATTTCCGCTCCCAGTTCTCGGAATTTATTGATAGCGGCCTTCATCGCAGCTTCCACTTCCGGCATCAAATCCTCGTAATAGTAATTAGTCGGCAATCCGATACGTACACCCCTGAGACCATTCGGATACATTTTGATACCTGGAGCAGGCAGATCGACCGTCGATTCATCCTTTGGATCGAAGCCTGACATCACATCCAAGCACAGGGACGCATCCATGACGCTTCGGGTCAACGGACCCGAGTGATCCAATGACCAGGCCATTGGAATGATACCATACCGACTGACCCGACCGTACGTCGGCTTCATCCCTACGACGCCGCACAGGGCGGCGGGTATGCGGATAGAGCCTCCGGTATCCGAGCCTGTGCCCAGATAAGCAAGTCCAGCCGCTAAAGCAGAAGCAGAGCCGCCGCTTGAACCTCCCGTTACAAGTTCAGTGTTCCACGGATTGAGGCAAGGACCGAAGTGCGGGCTAGTTGTTGTCAATCCCGCAGCGAACTCGTGAGTCTGAACTTTGCCTAGCAGAACTGTTCCAGCCTCATGTAGCTTAGTTGCAACCGTCGAATCGTAATCGGGGACGAAGCTGTTCAATATTTTCGAACCGGCAGTTGTTCGGATCCCTTTCGTGTAATATAGATCCTTATGAACGATGGGAATCCCGTGAAGGGGCCCTTTGTACCGACCATGCATAATATCACGTTCCGTTTGCTTTGCTTGTTCAACCGCCAGCTCGGACGTTTGGGTAACGAAAACGTTCAGTTTCGGATTCAAACGTTCGATGCGATGAAGCGCATGTTCTGTAATCTCTACCGGGGATATTTCCCTTGTTCGGATCCCTTCGGCCAGCTCATGAATAGCAGCAAAGGACAGTTGGGAATTTAATTGACTCATCTCGTTATCCTCCCTATCTTTCGGACAAGTCGTCCGTCTACCAACTAATTACCATAGCTTTCGCTAGGATTTGTTTTTCTTGCGAATAAGTATGTCAGGATTGCCAACAGGGCAATGGTAAAATAAACAACAGAAAAGGGCATCTTTAGATCAATCAGTCGTCCGACCAGCGCAGGACCGAATGCTCCGCCTAGCAGATAGGCCAGTGTGAAAATACCCATCCCCACACCCAGCTCAGCCGAACAGAGTGTCGTCGAAACTAAATTGCTGCTAGAGGTGAGGACACCGTTGAATCCAATCATAAGGATAATGATCAATAAAGCATCGATCCATGGCGGCAAATGTACGGATACACCCAGCAGTATAAATCCGCCGATGACGAGACTTTGCGATATGACAAGCACGCGGGAGCTTCCGAAACGATCCGTCCAACCTCCGATCCGGGATCCGAGCAAAGCTGCGCAGGCGGCACCGGGAAGCATCAGCAGACCGATTTCGCTAGTCGGTAAATGAAAAGCGTTCTTCATCATGACAGGAAGAGTAAAGGTTAACCCCGTGTTGCAAACGAAGGTAAGAAATCCAATCCCTAGAATTCGTCGGTAAGGAGCGTTTTCCATGAAAGATGCATCGATAAATGGATGTTCCTTTTTCTGAACATGAATACCGAACCATAGAAGAAATGCTGCTCCTGCAATGAGCATAAACCAATAGTTCGTAACCCCTAGCAACACAAACGCCAGTCCGGCGGAGAACAAAACAGCTCCAAGAAAATCGAATGAACCTCGGTCGTGTTTCTTGCTTGGAACATATTTAAATACCAAAGGGATAACAAATAGGCTTAGACTGGACACGATGAACAAAGCACGCCAGCCAAAGTATTGCTCCACGAAACCGCCGAACACAGGCCCGAAGCCGGAAGCAAAGGCAATTGTGGCCGATAACGTTCCCAGTACCCGTCCCTTGACGGAAGGCTTAAAATATAGGGTTACTGCCGCATAAGACAGGGGAGAGATGGATGAGGCCCCTGCTGCTTGCAGCAGTCTCCCAATGATGACTTGCAAGTATGAAGCTGCAAAGAAGCCGATCATAGAGCCGAAAGCAAAAAGGATTAAACCAATGACATACAGCTGACGGAAGGAAAAGGACTCCGTTAACTTGCCGTAAGTACCAGCGCCGATGGCCATCAAAATGCTGTAACCGACCATGACCCAGCTCACCTGTGAGGAGGTCAGCGCAAAGTTAGCGGAAATCGACGGTATAGCCAAGTTAAACATGGTCATATTGATGTTTCCGAAAATAATGAGCAAGCAAAGTGTCCCCATTAATTTCCGCTCATTGCCGGATAAAGCCATTGATTGAGTATCCATAGCCTATTCCTCCATTACAGGAAGTCAGGAAAGGTACGGCATTTTTGCGCTTGATCTCTATCGTGTCCCAAGAAAACATAGGACGGCCGAACATCCTGAATCAACTCCTGCATACGTATAATCGATTTGGCAGCCATCTCTTGATCGAATGTCAAGAACGGTATGTTACTCTCGAAGTTCTCCCGCGTATAAGCAACATCAATCGTCAGAAGCACCGGACCCGACTTTTCCGTCGTAACGAGGACTGATTGATGCCCAGGGGAATGACCCGGAGTGGAGAAAATTTGAACTCCCGGAATCAATTCATGGTCACCCTCAATGATTTGATATTGTAAATCGGGTAGCCTGCACTCTAATGGAGAGTAATCCTCGTTGCCTATGGCCGCATCATACTCTGCCCTTTGAATAAGGATCGGCGTATTGCGGAAATGCCCGTTTCCCCCAGAATGATCCAAGTGTAAATGGGAGCTAATGACCATCTGAATATCGTCAGGCCGATAACCGACACGTTTTAACACATTCACGATCGAGTCGCCGTCCGACATATTGGGGACGACGCGCCCTTCACGTCTAGTCCCCTTGTAGTAATCAGGATTGTTGATAAATGCATCGGGCATTCCCGTATCGATGAGTATCGGCCCGCTGGTCGTTTCCAACAGAAAAGACCACACAGGCATTCCGACTAATTTCCCGGGGGCAAGGGTTCGATTAACAGCCGATTGATCTAGGAAACATTCACCTACAGGTAAAAAATACAACTTTTTGACATACATCCAGTTTCACCCTTCACATTACAAATTCGGACAACTTGTCCGTTATGGATTGATTGTAACGGACAAGTTGTCCGATGTCAATTCATCACCAGAAAATAAGGCCGATCAGAACAGTATGAATTACCTAAAACTTCTCTTACTGTCACTAAACTGCCCCGTTAGCTTAATGACTGACTCTACAGCGGCATGACATATGTACCGCTAAAATAAAAAAACCGCGTTTTACGCGGTTATTAATCGGTACACCTTTTTTTGTCACTCGTCATATTTAGTAGTTAGTGTCAGTCAATCATCTTGTCATACACCATTTAACGTAATTCATAATAAGAAAAAATAAGTTGGGGTCTTTTTATTACGCGCTCCTTATTTGATTTACGCTTCGTGACCATCTCTCCTTCAGATATTGATCGGAAAAACAGAAAATAAATAAAACAGTTGATTAATCTTGCCTCGTTAATTTGAGAAATGATAAGCTTGTTTATTTGAATCCATATCGGTTAGGCTGCTTTGTATTAAGCTATCGTGTCCCCGTTAGCTTACTGGCTTCTCACAGTCTTCGACTCTATTTTCTCAGTCTATATCTTTATTTTTTGACAACTAACAGGCTGGCCGTCATTATTGAATTCTGAAATTTTCTCCCTAAGAAGAGATTTCTGTTGTATTGTACAATCAACAATTGTCATGCTAGTATACCAATCAATGGATTGTTGATTAATATCCATAATTAGGCATTATAACAATCCATAATTACGCCAAAAACGCGGGAGTTGTCTGAATGTTACAAGTAAATCGAAATGACAAACGGCCTATCTGGCAGCAGCTTCTGGATCAAGCGATTCAAAATATTACAACCGGAAAATGGCCGCCAGGCGAATTACTGCTCCCTACCCGTGAACTCGCTCCATTGATTGGTGTTTCCCGCTCAACCATACAGATTGTTTACGAGGAATTATTCAGCCGCGGGTATACCGTAACCTCTCGTCGCGGCGGGACAAGAGTTAGCGATTGGACATATGCGACTCGTCCTTCTGAAGATGCTGCCACACAAGGGCCGATCCCTCCTGAATTGCCATCATTGCACACAGGAATCGGCCATTTACACAGTTGGTTCGGAAACAAAGATAAGCGTGAAGTAGAAATTGATTTCAGTCCTCATGAGCCATACATAGACGAGCATTTTCGAAAAAATTGGAGACAATCCTTTTTGCATGCCTCTTCAGAATCAGACCTGGACAATTGGGCTTACGGAAACGCCTATGGATTTCTGCCGCTGCGAGAGCAGATTCAACGTTATTTGTCGCTTGAACGGGGCGTTCATGTGGATGTCGATCAGATCATCTTAACCTCAGGCGCCCAACATAGCATTGATTTGATTGCCCAGGCTCTGTTACAGGAAGGAGAAACAGTTTCGGTTGAGGATCCCGGCTTCCCTGCTGCCTGGATGGTAATGAAGTATCGGCGCATGCAGGTTGAGTCCATTCCGGTCGACGAACACGGACTATGTATTGATCGCATTCATCCTGGGTCCAAACTTGTATATGTTACGCCATCGCACCAGTGTGCGGTTGGAGCAATTATGTCGGAGCCGCGCAGGCAGCAATTGTTGCATATGGCTGCTGGGCAGCGTTTCTGGATTATTGAGGATGATTACGATAGTGAATTTCGGTATCGCGGTGACCCGCTCCCAACGCTGTTCAGTCAACGGCCTCAGAACACGTTATATATGATGAGTTACTCCAAAATGGTCGCTCCTGGCATTCGGTTATCGGCAATTGTCGGTCCCAAAGAGGCCATTCGTCAAATTGCCCAAGTCCATGAATTAACCTATCGCCATCTGCCGATTATGGAGCAATTAACACTAACTCATTTTATCGAGCATGGCCATTTTATGCGTCATATGAGACGAGTTCGAAATGTATATCGTCGCAGACACGAAGCCATGACGAAGTCGATTATCGCGACTGGTCTAAGCGAACACTTCACACTCAGCGGCGTAGAAACGGGATTGCATATGCTTCTTGAGGCTGATAAATCGTTTGACGAGGAAGCCGTGACTAAGTTAGCGCTCGAAAATGGAATCCGCGTTTATCCGCTTAGCACGTATTGTTTGGAAAGCGATCGAAAAGGTTGGGTGCTGGGGTTTGCTAAAGTAGATGAAGCAGCCATTGAAGAAGGGATTTATCGTCTAGCGGGGATGCTTTTATAAGCCAAGCATCCCCGTCACGACATTAGCTTGCTCGGCATTGAACACGTCCATAATGACAATGCCTTTCTGCGTATCGCCAATCTTAATCTAACGCGTTAAAATGTCGACAACCATGCAGAAAAGTTGGGTTCATAAGCGTTATCCGGCCTTTCTCCTAATCGTCCTGGCGCGCGTTTTCGTTCCAGTAATAGCTGTCCGGCAAGTAACGCTGCCCGAATACGCTTGTCCCTACGCGAATGATAGTAGCCCCTTCTTCGATAGCCACCTTGAAATCACCGGACATGCCCATCGAGAGGATATCCATTTCAACACGCGGGAACTTTTTCTCTCTAACTTGGGTTTGAATCGATTTTAATAATCGGAAGCAATGCCGGGTCTCATCGTTTGTAGCATTTAGTTTTCCAATCGTCATTAAGCCTTTCACGTTTAACGTTTCGAACTGGGACAATTGCTCCACCAACTCCAGTGCCGTTTCCGGAGAAGCGCCAAATTTACTTTCCTCGTAGGAGGTGTTGATTTGCACCAGAATATCCATAGTCTTGTTCTCTTTGACGAGTTGATGATTCAGGGCCTGCCCCAATTTCAAACGGTCTACAGAATGAATGAGCGTAACATATTTGACAACGTCCTTCACTTTATTCGTTTGCAAATGCCCAATAAAATGCCATTCTACCTGATTAGATTGCCGCATAAGCGGAAATTTGTCACGAAGTTCTTGCGCTTTGTTTTCTCCAAATAGAGTCTCTCCCATCTGTATCGCCATTTGCAATTTTTCAAGCGGTACGGTTTTGGTCGCCAACAACAATTTCACGTCCTCTATCTTGCGCCCGGATGCTTGACAAGCCAAATCCATCTGCTGCCTAACGGCTTTGAGATTCTCTTCTACTAGATGTTCCATGTCTTCTCCCCTCTAACTGCTCCCGTTTACGTTTTTATTATCTTTCCGCTATTGCTTAGCTTCTTCAAGACTTGGTAATGAGCCTCGATTGTCATTTCAATATCTTCATCCGAGTGGGCAAGCGACACAAACATCCGCTTCATACGGCGTTGGTGCTAACAAGATTCCGTGTTCCAGCATCCATGGATAATATTCCTTAAACAAATCATTATCGGCGGATTGAGCCGTTTCGAAATCGATGACTTCTCTATTTGTAAAATAAGGGCACAACATAGACCCTACTCGGTTGATCGTCAACGGTATGCCCGTCCTATCCGAGTTTCCCTTAAAACCTTCAGCCAGTCTTGCCGATTTTCGTTCCAATTCATCATAAACGCCTGGCTGCCCAAGTAATTGTAAGGTCTTATAGCCGGCATTCATCGCCACAGGATTGCCTGATAATGTCCCTGCTTGATAAACGGGGCCTTCAGGCGCAACCATGTCCATGATTTCTTGTTTCCCGCCATAAGCACCAACTGGAAAGCCACCACCAATAATCTTACCTAAACAAGTGAGATCGGGATCAATCCCATAGAAGTGTTG
Source organism: Paenibacillus sp. B1-35 (assembly GCF_050474385.1). Taxonomy (NCBI): domain Bacteria; kingdom Bacillati; phylum Bacillota; class Bacilli; order Caryophanales; family Paenibacillaceae; genus Paenibacillus; species Paenibacillus sp. B1-35. The sequence goes on along the minus strand of NZ_JBCHVJ010000003.1, from coordinate 129,587 downwards.
TGCGCCTTGATATGCGACACGAAAGCCGGTCATCACTTCATCAAAAATGAGAAGACTTCCATAGTGCCTAGTCAGTTCACGCAGCGCATGTAAAAATCCCGGTTGCGGCGGAACAACTCCCATATTCCCCGCTACAGGTTCAACGATGACGGCTGCAATCTGTTCCCCAAATTGTTCAAACATGCGCTCTACGCTTTCTATATGGTTATAAGGAACCGCCAGCGTATCCGCGACTACAGACTTCGATACGCCGGGACTATCCGGCAGCCCAAGTGTCGCAATAGCCGATCCCGACCTGACGAGAAGCGCATCCGCATGCCCATGGTAACCGCCTTGAAATTTAAGTATTTTGTTCCGCTTCGTATACCCCCTAGCCAAGCGCAGCGCGCTCATCGTAGCTTCTGTCCCCGAATTGACCATGCGAACCTTTTCTATCGAAGGGACGATTTTACTGATCAGATTGGCCATTCGGGTTTCGATCTCTGTGGGCAAGCCAAAGCTTGCTCCGCTAGTTATTGCGCTTGCAGCTGCCTTATTCACTTCAGGATGTGCATGCCCCAATATTAGCGGTCCCCATGATCCGATATAGTCAACTTATTCATTCCCGTCAATATCCATTATTCGTGACCCTTGCCCGCTAGCCGCAAAAACGGGGGTCAAGTCCACCGATGAAAAAGCGCGAACAGGGCTATTGACTCCTCCAGGGATGACTCGCTTGGCTTCTTCATATGCGGATACAGATTTTGAACGCGAAACTTCCAAAGCATTCTTCATTCACTTTCCCTCCATTTCATCTGGTCCGGCTCATCGAACTCAAGAACAACGATTGAGCGAGCTATCAAAAAACGCTAGTTAATAATGCAAATGCTGCCGCATGAGTAACGGCAGCATTCATTTTATAATTCGATGATTTCGAAGAGCTTTTACAGGTTCTTATGTATAAAAAAACAGCTTACACGGTTTTTCCGGGAGCAAACATTTTCCCCTCTTCAATCGGATTTTCTTTCGCGGTGATATGATGTGGATCTATTCGGTACACCTCAACCGGCCCACTGAATACTGCTGACCGGTATTTGTCTACGTGCTGCTTGGGTAACGGCCGATTATAGTAACCAGGCACATACTTATACATCATTTCCTGCAACATGTGTGTAGCTTCATCCAAATCGACGACGGGCTGTGCCTTGCCAAAAATCATTACGCTCATATACGCTGTGTCCGTCTTGGCTGGCACCGGATCAGTAATCGTTCCATATTCTTCACAAATCGCAAAACAGACCTCCGGATTCGCATCCATAACGTGATTTCTTCTCCCACCAGTGGCTCCATGAAAATAAAGCTTTCCATTTGTCCAAACGAAATTGAGAGGAACAACATACGGCAGATGACCATCGACCATTCCAAGATGTCCAATTCGAGCTTGCTGCAAAAATGTCTCAATCTTGTTTTTGTCCAACACTTCTCTTATTTTGTAACGCACTCCATTCATGGCTTCACCTCTATTGAATTGAAAGATTATGATGTGAGTTTACCAGCCATTGGAATGAGGATAAATGTCCATAATCATGGAATTGATGCAATCCATATTAGACAGTAAGCGATGCTCCTCTTACCAAACTAATAATGAACGCATTCGTGTTTAGTCTGTTCCACCTCGCTTGGCTAGGTGCACTTCATAACAAAAACCGGAATGAAGGTCATTCATTCCGGTTCCCTCTGGCTCCACATTAACTGGAGCTTATTATATTCGATCCCGCCCCAAGCTGATCTGCGCATTCTTCATCATTCCAAGTGCCAAGCCAATGAACATAAACGCTGCATAGTACAGCCCGATAGCTTCTTCAACGGCAGGCTCACCGTAATCTAGCCATTTGGCCTTTGGCTTTCACCTTGCCAAGTTGTCTTAAATAACAAAAGCCGATGCTCTTGCTGAAAGCCAGCTTTTTGATAGAGAGAAATCGCCTTTTCGTTCTCCTCCTGCACACATAATGAGATTTCATCAATCTCCTTCTCGATGAGCAGGAAGCGCAGCGCCTCTTGCATGAGTGAAGTGCCGAGCCCTTGGCCTTGTGCCTGCGGCGATACGGCAATGAATTCGATATTTCCTTCTTGTGCTTCAGGATCCGCCTCCACGTAGACGTAACCGAGCAGACTCTCATTTCGATCCACTGCAATAAAGATACGATGTTCGTCCTGTAGCCGGCTAATGATCTCTTGTCCGTTGTAATACGTATTTGGGAACGAGGCATCATGCAGCCCAATAAAGGCCTCAACGTATTCTGGCGTGATCTCCTGCAGCGTCGTCTGGACTGGAACATAGCTGAATGCGATGCGAGAGCATTTCAACACCAAATGAGTATGTAAAAATTCCGCCTGCACCGCAACTGTGAACTGCAATGCTCGCTTGTTCTCCTCATTATAGAAACAATAGAAAGTCGGCGCCTTGCCACCAAGCTGATTCATTCCCGTTTCCCAGAGTTGGTTAGCGATCTCATTCCATTTTGAATCCTGGTCAATAAATGGCCCCCACACCTCTGCCACGCCACGTTCAAGATCAACATCAAAGCCAAGCGCACCAACTATTCGTTCATTTTCACAGGCAATAACGAAGGAGGATTCCAAATCGAGATCTGAGAAATCCTCTCTTAGTGTGCTTGCAATTTCCCCTGCCTGATCTCCGCAAAATCCAACATGATGCTGCTTCTCGCGATTCAATCGTACGATTAAGGCTGCTAATTCATCAACATGCTCATATGATATGGCATGAATTATGATCGACATGAAGTAAATTATCTCCTTTTTATCTATCGGTACATCTGCTATCCATACAGATGCTTTACATATTCCTGTCTTGTCATTCCTCGGCTTGCAAGGTGCAAGGTTGAACTCATTTCTAACGTGCAATCCACAGCTAATTCGTATTGCGTAAAAATTTTGGCGTAATCAGGAGAAGTCTGTGACCGATATACGTCCATATACTCAGGTTTAAATTAATAAGTGGACACTCCCATAATTCACTTTGTATTGAGAAGGATTTGCGTCTGCTGCCTCTACAGCTTCGTTTGCCTTACAACTTACCTAAATTATAAAAGGTTGCTGTTTGATTCGTATTCGCATAACGCCATTGATATGTTACATTCAAGTTGTTACCACTCCACCACATATTTTTGATTTGAGAGAAAATATAATCTGAACTTTTATAGATTTCGGTTGTCTCATATGTACCATCGGGTCGCTGAGCCTTGATTGTAGCAGTTCCAGCCGATAACTGTAATGAGGTTATAACATACTTCGTTCCGTCTGGACTTTCCGTTGACATCGCTGACGTTCCAAAAGCAGGGAATGGGGTTGTATAAGTCAATTCCATCAACTCTCCCGCACTACTAATTGCTCTGGCATACGCCGTCTGGTTTACAACGTCAGTTGGCAAGTTGTGCTGATAATATCCACCGATATTTGACCAGTTCCCTTTCCTCCCAATTTTCACCTGTCTTTGCGTTGAATCTCTTGGAAAGTCAAACCTTGGGGAACCACCCGCAGTTGATAGAATAATTCTATCCTTAATTTTTGAAACATTATAGGCTGTAAAGGTTTGATATGCGCCTTTATATCTCCACTTCGTAGAAATGTTTAATGTATCATTGGTAAAGCTATAAGTTTGAATATCTACAAAGTCACTGCTGAAGCTTCCACCAGTATAAATTGTCGTGATTTCAACATCATTTCTGAAAACAATAATATGTTCACCAGTTTTCCCCAATACTACGCTATACTTCTTTCCGTCAATCCCCATTACAGGAGTTTGCATAGCAGCATTGACTTTAACCGAAAATCCCAAAAAGCCTGACAATATTACAGCAACAATCAAAAACAATAAAACAGGTTTTCTAAAGTATCCGATTTTCATAGCCTCCATTTTATCCCTCCTAATCTGAATTTAAAAGCGTAATGTATTATAGGTAGTTATTGGAAAATTATACCATTTACTTTACGCCTTTATACTTTGCAAAACAATGAAAAACATAGAACGGCTTCCTGTTCTAAACTCTCTCCTCTTATCTGTAATCCGATTTTGTGCACTTTTTGGGGTTTATTCAAAAATAGCAACTGGACGCGACCAGCCTGCGCTCGCCTTTTCTACCTTTACCGGGAAGCAGCACACCTTAAATCCGAATGGCTTCGGCAGCTGTTCCAGATTCGCCAGCTTCTCAATTTGACAATATTCATGGTCTTGGCCAACGAAATGAGCTGCCCACAGAACGCCCGCCTTCGGCTCGCGCTTATATGCCTCAGCTTGCAGGTTCAATGGTATATCCCACCCCCAGCCATCTGTGCCTACAACCTTAATGCCCTGATCAATCAGCCAGCGCGTCGCTTCCGCTGACACCCCAGCATGCAAAGACACATAATGCTCCTCATAGAGGCGCTTGTCCGCATCCGTACGGATTAAGACGATGTCCAGCGGCTTCAGCTTATAGCCGATTCGATCCAACTCAGCGATTACATCGTCCGTCGTAATCTCATAGCCGGAAGACTTCTGACTGAAATCAAGCAGCACGCCATCAGAGAAGAACCATTCCAACGGGAGCTCATCAATTGTCCTTGACGGCTTGCCTTCCGAGGTTGGCCAGTAATGCCAAGGCGCATCAATATGGGTGCCGGCATGCGTATTCAAGGTTACCGTTTCGGTAGCCCAAGCTTGGCTTTCCGGAAAATCTTCCGGCTTTAATCCAAGTATGGCGGCTGCCTGCTTCGCACCCTCCTTGTGACTGGAATATTCAATCTTGGCCGGAAGCAGTTCACGAATACGAGGACTAATGGATACACTCAAATCAATGATTTTCATTTGCGTACCTCTCCTTTGAATGAACGATTAACAATGAATTCAACAAAGAGGTAATATTTCCCTTTCCGATATCCAAAGATTCACATTTCATTGAGAACAAACAAACGTACTGCTACACTATAAAAAGGATTTTTCTAATTCTCGTAAAAATCGAGGTGCGAACAAGAAAAATGAAGGCCCATTCAATAGAACTGCAATTTTACAAGCCCGAATACTTGAAGCCCCTCCAAGCCTATCAGCTTCCGGAGGAGCAGGAACAATATACTGCACTGCCAATTCAGCGTCTGGATTCGTCGGATGGCAAGCACCCGATCGTCATAACAGCTAACAGCAAGCCGGTCGGCTTCTTTGTCTTGCATGAGAATGCATATATTCATGAGTACACCACGAATCCCCACGCATTCATGCTCACAGCCTTATCCATCGATTATGCGCAGCAGGGACAAGGATACGCCGCAATTGGGTTGGGGCTTCTCAAAAGCTTTGTATCTCAGCATTTCCCCGCATGCAATGAGATTGCGCTGGCTGTGAATCACAAAAATATTCCGGCGCAGCGTTTGTACATGAAGGTCGGGTTCATAGACACAGGCCGAAGACACAAGGGGTTTATTGGCGAGCAATTCATTCTTCGTTTATCCCTGTAATAACTAGCCCCATATTCTAACTTCTACTATCCGATATTGCCAGATAAGAAGAGAATCGCTAACATGGGAAATAAAATAAATCGCAAGGAGGCGCATCCGATATCGTGCAGCTCCATTGGTTGGAACTAACCAAGCCATTCGTCGGGCGCAGCAAAGAAATGAGTCATGTTCTCGATTGGCTCGACAATCCTCAAGCCCCTTCCCACATCCTATACATATCCGGCATGGGGGGCATAGGCAAAAGCTCCCTAATGACAGAGATGATGCTAGCGGTTCAGCAGCGAAAATGGCCAAGCATCTGGCTGGACGGACGCTCAAGCATCATGACGCCAGTAGGGTTTTTGGAGTATATTACATCCGCCATTCAATTCGAATTATATAATTACAATCCTGCCAATCCACTCGAAGTGCTAATGTCTGCTCACGCCTCCTGTCGCATCGCTATCTTTATTGACAATTGCGAGCATATTTCACTCCTGGAAGGGTGGGTGATGAATGCATTCTGGCCGAAGCTGTCATCTCAGGGCGTCCTCATTGTATTCGCCTCTCGATCCCCTATTCCACTTGTATGGAGAACACATCCGCATAGGGGAAGGCATATTACCGAACTGCCACTGGCTCATTTTTCTTATACGGAAACCATGGATTATATCTCACATGCAGGGGCATTTTCGAAGGAAATCAGCGGGGAAATTGCGCGAAGCTCAGACGGCCACCCACTCGCTCTAGCGCTTGCTGTAGAAGCTGTTCAAAAAAAGCGGGAGTTGTCGAGAATAGATACCAATATTGTATCTCAAACAATTAGTGCCCACTTACTGCGTGAGCTTACGACTGAGGAGGTTCAACCGTGCGTTGATGCCTTAATTGTCTTGCAGCAAGCCAACCAAGAAATGCTCTCCAAGTTCCTGAATCGCCCAGTAACGATTCAACAATATCGGCTGCTGCAAAGCATGTCATTTATGCGAACAGGCCCTGAGGGCATTGCTCTTCATGATATTGCCCGCATGCACCTGTACCGGGATTTCCGTGCTAGGGAGCCCCAGCGATTAGAAGAGCTGAGAACGAAGGCGGCCATGCTTCTATATCAGAAATTTTCCCAAGCAGAGCTTCATCGACGACGCGAGATTGCTGCAAAATTACTCTTTTTGTGCAAGGATACCCTTCAATCCGATCGATTGTATGCAGACTGGACGGTAGACTCGCCGGATTCATCGCTCGAAGTTATGACCGAGACCGATTTACCCGCCCTTCATGAGCTTCTTGATCGATGGTGCGACTACAGCATTGATCCATGGCAGCGAAATACCTACCACCAATTTATGGATGATCTCGCGTTCCAATTCCCGGAGAGCATTGTTGTTTTGCGTGAAACGGACGGAAAGCCAATTGGCATGTTCATCATGCTCCTTGTACATCAGGACACAAGCAGACTCATGCAAAAGCACTTCCCTTCCGAACTGCGCGAATGCTTCACATCTAAAGAACTAGCTTGCAGAGCGGATCAAGCTGACACATACTTTCCTGTCTTGTGCACAGCTACGGACAAGCATCCCATATTCACCCGTGAAGAACTGGTCGGTCTGCTCACCCGAGATCGACTCTCCTTGCTCGGACAAGGCTCTCGCGCAGTGCTGGTAGCGACCAATCCGAATTTAAAAACCTTCCTCCAGCAAGTCGGATTCCAGCTTCGTCCCACACGTACAAGGGATTGTGATACTACATATGCAAGAGCGGACATACTAGAACTAGATCTTAGGCAGGAGCGGTTTGGGAATTGGATTATGTCCTTCTTCTCCCAGCAGGCAAGCCAATCCAGCAGCAATCAGTACGAGATTACGATGCAAGACGTCCGCAAAATACTGTCCTTCTTGCACGATCCGGGCAAGCTGAGTTACTACACCCGCTTTTTCCCCATGATTACAAATGGGGTCGATTTACAAGCACGCTTACTGCCCATCCTTGAGAAAAACACACTCTTTCTACAAGAACAAGACCTGCTTCTCCTGAATACGGCATATAACCTGTACCCCAACAATCACATTGCGGCTGCGCTTGCTTGCAATATGAGTCGCGCAACTTACTATCGCCACTTGAACAAAGCAATTCAAAACGTTACCGAAATGATTAAGTGCAAGGGAATTCATTGACAGCTCAACAGGGCCTTGGCTGACGGTTCCAAATACATCTCAGCCTTCAGGCCCTTCTTATGTATCTCAATCCCTCCGTGCAATATCTGCCGTACAGCCTCCTCATGTAACCTTAGCTGCTCGATAATATCTTCTACACGAACGTCCACTTTTTCCTTTGAGATTAGATCCATAACTATTCCCCCATTTTCGCCCCTCATCATCCAACTGGACAATTTGCTGGCACTGTCTCGTTGTCTTTCACTATAATCCAGAAGGCTTGTCTCTTCGTCTCAACTTTTTCTCATATTGGGATGTGAACACCATCATTTAAGGTTGGCGTAAGGTAATCTTCAACCTTATGAAAGGTGCAGGACTTACAGTTGAAGCATGAAATCATAATTGGAAATAGTGAATGGAGTGGATGATCCTTGATGAATGCCCAGCCCGTCGTTGCTACTCGCGGACTTTCAAAATTTTATAACCATGTATGCCGGGTGAACAACATTAACCTTGAGGTTCTAGAAGGCGAAATATACGGCTTCCTTGGCCCGAATGGGGCGGGGAAATCCACAACCTTGAAGATGCTGCTTGGTCTAGCCAAGCCCACCGATGGCCGCATTACCCTATTCGGTCAGGAGCTCGGCAAACATCGGCGAACTGTTCTCAATCAGATCGGCTCCCTGATTGAATCTCCTTCTTATTACGGTCATTTGACTGGACTTGAAAATATGCGCGTCATGCAGAAATTACGCGGGGTTCCGAGCAAAAATGTGGAAGAGGCGCTGCGAATTGTCCGACTTGAAAACCAGAAAAACAAACAAGTAGAGCATTACTCGCTCGGTATGAAACAGCGGCTGGGCATAGCCATGGCTCTTATCTCCTACCCCAAGCTGCTCATATTGGATGAGCCGACGAACGGATTAGATCCCGCAGGCATCGGTGAAATTCGCGAACTGATCAAATCACTGCCGCGGCAATACGGAATTACCGTACTTCTTTCCAGCCACCTGCTCTCCGAAATTGAGCAGATCGCCACCTCCGTTGGCATTATTAGTGACGGCAATCTGCTATACCAAGGAAAGATGGAGACACTGCAAGAGCGAAATAGGTCGTCCCTCGCAATTCGAACGAGCAATAATACTGCAGCAGCAGCATGGATGCAAAATCAGGGCTATATGGCCAGCCTACGGGACGAATTCTTTCAGATCAAGCATATGAGCGATCAACAGGTGGCAAGGCTGAATAAGGAGCTCGTGCTGAGTGGCATTGATGTTCTACGGATCGAAGAACGCAAAAGAACACTGGAGGATATTTTCTTGGAGCTTACCGGAAGGGAGAGAAGCTTATGACAAGAGCTTTGTCCCTAGAATATTTCAAACTTCGCCGTAAGCGCATCTTCGCTATGATGGTCTTATTTCTGGGTGCTGAAATGCTATGGGCGTTGGTATCGACAACGATGTCGATCGCTCGAAATCCCAGCAGCGCGGACTGGAAAACGGTAATTGCAACTACAGCCTCCATGAACGGATTATTTCTCCCGATTATATCGGCTATCGTCGTATCGCGCTTGTGCGACATGGAACACAAAGGAAACACATGGAAGTTGTTAATGGCAACAAATATGAATCGGAGCAGCCTCTATGCGGCCAAATTCATATGCGCTGTCTCGATTATCTGCCTGTACCTTGTCCTGCAGGCAGGCATAGTTTTTACGTTCGGCGTGATGAACGGTTTCGATTCGCTCCCATTGCGGCTTCTCATTCTGCATATTGGAGGAGCGCTTCTGACAAGCTTAGCCATCATTGCCTTGCAGCAGTGGATTTCCCTTATTTTGAAGAATCAGTCCTTTGCCCTGTGTCTAGGAATGATAGGCGGCTTTATAGGCATGACAGCAGATCTATTTCCTGCATTTGTGCGTCGAATATTCATATGGTCTTACTATTCCGGACTGTCTCCTGTTACCTATCTATATACAGGGAAATCCGCAACTTACGTGATGCAGCCACCAAGCTTCGGTCTGACCGTTGTGGTGCTACTCATCGCAGTCGCATGTTACGCGGCAGGTAATATACATGTTTCTCGCAGGGAAGTATAGGAGGTTAATCGATATGTTACGAAGCGTTTCCGCTGAAGTCCTGAAGCTGCGGCATTCTCGAATTTGGATCATTCTTGTTGTTCTTCCCGTTATTAGTCTCGTGATTGGCTGCGTAAATTATTATTTAAATCGAGAGGTTCTGCAGCAGGAATGGTACAGCTTGTGGACGCAAGCTGCTCTTTTTTACGGCATGTTCTTCCTCCCTGTGCTAATCGCGATCTGTTGTGCCTATGCATGCAGACTAGAGCATATGAACCGGAACTGGAATGCTGTATTGACGGCTCCCGTATCCATCGCCAGCGTCGTCATTGCCAAGCTGATTGTCGTTGGAGCACTCTTGTTTTTTGTCCAGTTGATATTTTTTACTCTGTATCTATGTATGGGATACTTGCTTGATATCTCCTCGGAATTTCCTCCCGATGCGATAGGATGGATATTCCGAGGTTGGATATCTTCTCTCTCAATAGCTGCCATACAGCTTGTGCTCTCGCTTCGAATCCGCAGCTTTGCCGCACCGATCGGCATCTGTTTATGTGCTGTTTTCCTTGGTTTGGGGCTGTATGTCGCGAAGTTCGGCATGCTGCTGCCGTATTCCATGCTGACGATTGGCATGGGTGTACTCAGCCAAGAGAGTCTGAATGGTGCGGAGCATATTCAATTCTATGTGATGAGTGGCATTTATATTGTGCTGTTCACTAGTTATGCCATTCGCAGCTTGCAGAGGAATGATGTTATTCAAGCCTAATTCGCTCTGAAAGGGAGATCTGCAATGAAAAAAATAATCCTTATTGCCGCGCTGCTGCTCGCAGCCGTCGTCGCATTCGGTATTTTCGTACTTGCTCCGGAACGACTAACGCCGGATGACCCTGATGGGAAGACGTTGTATTATACACAAATCCACAGTAATGAAGCGATTAAAAACAAGAACGGCAGATATGAATACAGCCTCCTTGCTTTTGACAACCAAGGAAACCAAAAACAGCTGGACTTTACCACCAGCAAGCAATTACGCAAGGGAGCTTATCTGGAGCTGTATACGACAAGGCTCCGAGGTGTTACCTATTGGCATGAAGTCCGATATGACAGTCTTCCTGAGAACATAAGAAGAACCTATAAGCCATAGATGTATAATCCCAACAAAGGGCCGCTCTCTGGATCATACGCTGATCAGAAAACGGCCCTTTTCGTGATTATTTATTTAAGAAACATATTCTTTATATCATGAATGTGAGAACGTGATGACAAGAGTGACATTCCATAAATACCCTTACATGCAAAACTACTGATCCGGTCTATGTTCGTCTGTTGTTAGCTTAGATTAGCTTCCTTGGCCGAACAGCTTGACAGTTCAATTGTAGCGCACATGCCTTGCCCCGTGTCACTCTCCAGCAACAGATGTCCGCGATGTGCCTCGGCAATTCTAGCAACCATAGGAAGCCCCAAACCATGTCCATTCTGTCGCAAATGTTGTCTCTCCGCAGAGTATGGCAGTTTCAACAGATCCTCCAACGCATCACGCTGAATCCCTACTCCGTTATCCATTACCGTAAACTGACAAGCCGAACCATCAGTTGATTGATTTACAAGCAGCGAAATGACGCAGCCATCTGGATTATGGTCGATGCAATTCTGTACCAGATTCGTGATGGCTCGAAGCATCAGCTTGCGATCGACTTCAGCCTGAATAGGCTCTTTCTTGATCTGCAAGTCAATCGTATACCGATTATCCAGCCCTTGATTCAGGAAGTCTGCAGCAACCTGTCTGGCTAGAGCCGCCAATCGTATCGGCTCCATGTTCAAGGGCTGCATCTCATACTCCAGCTTGGAGACTAGATTCAAATCACTGACGAGAGACCGCAGCTTCTCCCCCTGCTTGCGAATGATTGCCGCCTGCTGCCTCTGCTCCTCAGGCACCTCCGCATGTTCCTCCAGAGAACTGGCATAGCCAAGAATCATGGACAGAGGCGTGCGAATGTCGTGAGAAATTCCTGCAATCCAATTCGACCGCGCCTCATTGCGAGTACGAAGAGCCGCCTGCCTTTCTCGAAGCATTTCAGAGGTATCATTGATGCTTCGCGCGAGCTTGCCGAATATCCCCTTCTCCTCTGCCCGAACGGCCTCTTCCTTGCCAAGCGCGTGAACAACGCCTGTGAGCGGCTTCAATGAACGGACAAGCCGAGTACCAATTATAATAGCCAGCACGCATCCCAGTACGATGTTGCCTAGCAGCAGGAATAAGGCTCTCTGCGGTAAAGAACGTATCCATGGCACGAGAAAATAGAAATGATACTTCGCATAGCTGTTCTTCGGATAACCAAGCACGATCAGTCCATCTGCATACTCCCACACAAACACTGGATATTCAAGCAAAAAATGACGGGTGAATTTCGCAACCTCGGTTAGAGAATATGAACGAGGGACTTCCCCAGGCAGCTTGTAATCCCATATAACTCGGCCGCCCTTATCAAGCAGCATCGCCCATGCTTCAGTACCCTCCAGCATCTGGCGGGAGGAGGCATCTAATGCATATGTCTTTCCCATCCGTTGCAAATGGTTCGCTACATACTCCACGACATGCTGTGGAGATTGTCCATCATTAATTTCCTTGAACACGAAAACACCGAGCATGGCCAAATTCAAGGCAACGATCCCGGCAAAAATAGCAAATGTAATGCCCGTAAACCGGCGAATAATGCGGATAATGTCTTCCATTGTCCTATGGCTCCTTCACCATAAGCTTATATCCGAGCCCTCTCACGGTTAGCAGGCTGCTGGGATTAGAGGGATCCGCTTCGATCTTCTCCCGAATTCGCCGTATATGCACCATTAACGTATTCTCGTAGCTAGTGCCCTCATCGCCCCAACCGGCCTGGAACAATGCATCAGTCGTTACGATACGCCCTCTATTCTCATAGAGCTTCATAAGAATCGCATGCTCCTTGGCCGTCAGCGGCTGCTCACGTTCTCCAGCACCATCGGCCTTACGATATACCACAGCGCTCTCTAAATCCACCGTGCATCCTTCCAAATGAAAGGTCGGCAAGCTATCCTCCTGATGCGTCTGATATACTCGCTTCAAAATGCCGTTCAGGCGAAGGATCAGCTCCCTTGGCAAAAAAGGCTTCACCATATAATCATCGGCTCCAAGACCTAATCCGAGCAGCCGGTCCTCATCTTCGCCCCTCGCAGACAAGAACAGCGCCGGCATGCTGGAGAATTGGCGGATGGCTGTCAGCAGCGCAAAGCCGTCCTGATCTGGAAGCATTACATCCAATATGGCGATGTCAGGCTTGTCTCTGCGGCACACAGCTATTGCTGATTTGCTGTCGGATGCCGTATAAATTCGATAATAGCCCTCTTTGCGCAGCAGCATATCGATCATGGTCCGAATGTCAGGTTCATCGTCCACAATAAGTATTTTTTTGTTTTTTAGATTGTCCACATACTCCCCTGCCTTCCCTTACAATAGTAGTTCATTAAACATTTGGTTTTGGCTGGAATCGACCGAGGGAAAATAATGTATTCGACAAGAAGATGCACATAACCTGCATCTAACAGAGTATCAAGGACTCTAGAAGGAAGCTTGAGAACACGCTAATTATATAAAAAAGAGCCTTGACCGGTAATTGCCATAACCGGAGCAAGCCCCTCTTCATACTCTCTATTTCATCGTAATCGAAATTTTGTCTTCCTTCTGACTCCAGTCTACCTTCGCTCCCAGCTTCTCACTAATGAAGCGGAGCGGCAAATAAGAGGTTCCCTTAATTGCAAAAGGCTTATTTTCCAGTTGAACTTCCTTTCCGTTCAGCGTCGTTGTCCCCGTCTTATAGTTGACAACGATGGTCAATTCCGCGCTGCCGGTGCCAGCATTGGAGCGGCTGATCGTGACTACCTTGCTTTCTTCATCATACTTGATCGCGGCGCCAAGCTTCTCGAAGATCGAACGTATAGGGACAAAGGCCTGATCTTTGCGAATGACAACGCCGTTGTTCAACTTAACGGCCTCTCCATTCAAGGCAAGCGCTACGGCGCGTTGTACCGGCACCGCCTGCTCATGCATGAACTCGTAGTCGCCATATCCTAAATCCGCATCCTTATTGACGCCCCATCCCCATAGGGAGCCATCTGCTTTTTGCATAATTATATGCCGCCAGCCTGCTTTAAGAGAGCTGATATTGGATGCAACAAGATCAAATTTGGCGTTGTCTGACATCGATTCGGTATCGATGGACGTACGATATACCTTGCCGCTATTTGTGTACGCTATGATTGAACGCTCTACAATATACGCTGCTTTCACATCGGAGATATTCTTTAGTTGAATCGGCTTTGGATGGTCATGCCTTTTCGTGCCATCGGACATTCCCGTCATTGTGGCACCCCAGAACCATAGGCGAGATGCACCATCGATTGCCAGATTCGTTTCTCCATTTGAATGAATTGATTGAATCCCCGTCACCCCTTCTACTTTCGTAGGAGTCGACTCAGGCAAAGAAGCAACTTTTTTAAAAGAGGTACGTTTATTTACCCCTTCCCATATAGTACCGTCCTTCTTCAGAAAGAACCATCGTTCTTGGTTCGCTTCACCGGGATAGTAGAAAAAAACGATTTCTTCAACCTGATTGATGCCGGGCAGCTCCTTGAATTGAACATGTTTATAGCCTGATAGAACATGTTTATAGCTTTCGTTGTCCTCGTCCTCAGCGACGTATACTTTTCCGTCCGCATCGAGAGCTAAATCGTCGTAGAAATAAACCATGTCGCTGATGCCGGACACAGGGTGAATTTTGATTTCTGGCGATGTGTTGTCATCCTCTAAGAACCATACTTTCTTATCATCCGTTACCACATAGGAGCCGATGATCCGTTTTACAGGGCCTATTCCATGCAATTGAGTCGGTACGGCTTGAAAGTTTCCCCACACCCAATATGTACCGTCTTTCTTGATCAACGAATGCAATCCATACTCTTGAATTGCGTTGTCCGATTGCGGCGCTGCTGACGCCGCAGGCAGATTTACGGTTCCCAGCAAGCCTATGCTCAGCACAACCGCCAGCATCCATTTTCCCGCGTGTACCATTCTTTTCATCTTTGCGTTTCCCTTCTCTATCAAATTGAAAGTTCCTCCATCTATTGGAGAACCATAGTCTACCATTACTGTAGCATGATTTTCCATAGACTTTATGGCACAATTTCATAAAACTCTGCCTGCTTTAGCGGTAAAAAGTGTACTCTGTCCTTCTTACCTATTGCCTCCACCTTGACCGGCGCATGATTAAAGATCAGTTACAATGTTATTCTATTCTCTGGTATTTCTCGCATCTCTATTTCTCTCCTTGTGTCTGATGCGGTTATCGACCAGCGGAATAATTCGTCAAGCCGTCCATCATAACCGCCTGCTGCAACAGGCTGCTGCGCGGCAATCTGTTCATAGTACCCAATGGACTCCTCAATAAAGACATTGATGACCTCAATTCTAGGCTCATGATCCAATTCTTCTCCTGCGATCTTTCGTGCGAGCAATTGTTGAATGGCGGCATGAAGTTCACCGTTCGTCGGAATGAGCCAATCTACCAGCACCGGAAACTCGATAGGCGGCATCTCGTTATAACGCTCGATCCATTGGCAGGCCAGCAGCGGGCGCAGCACGTAAAAATACTTTTTGATTTTCACTTGATCCCTTTGCAAATACTCCCTGTAGTTTCCTTTGGCCATATGCAAAAAGTGATACATACAGGATCTCGGCGAAAAGGTATGGGAGGATAGGGCACGTATCTGCGCCACCACATCCGATGCTTCTGCATATACAATCGGAGATTGCAGCCATTCAAGCAAAGGAGGATTCGACTTGCGAAATAAAGACAATGCTTTCTTCATATCCCATCCGTTGATATCCAGCATATTGCTGATCGGCCGCTCAATCACGTCTCGCTTTTCGAATAAGGATAAATAGCTGTCCATCGGTCTTACGTAAATAAATCGGACGTCATAATCGCTGTCCATCGATGGAAATCCCCATGCCCTGCTGCCCGATTCGCAAGCATACAATATGCGTACTCGTTCCTCTTTCTCGATCGTTTGTAACGCATCTATAATTTGCTGACGTATATTCGCCATGTGTGACCACTCCTTCTGACATTCGGATAACCCTTTACGCATGATTTGCTTCGACATTAGAAATCTCTGTTCATGAAGCTCGAGCCCGTTATTTCCTGTATTCATCATCCCTTATTTCCGGTGCTGCGAACATGGCGAATGTATTACGACTTACCGAGATTATTTCGTGCTTCCGCTCATGTTTACCTGATACAATGAAAGAGAACTGCTTGGGAGAAAGGAGATTAGACGTGGCGAAGGAGAGCTTCGATAAGGAGATTCAATATTTGCGCACACTCATGCTGATGAGAGGCGCATTCAACAGACAGCAGTTGGCAGATCGGCTGGGCATTTCCGTACATACATTGGACAAAACGGCACGGCGCCTGAAGGAAGTTGCCGCAGCCTCCGATTTACAGTCTAAGCACGCGTCGGAATTGGAACTGGCGGAAGCTGTTCATCCACGCAATTACGATTCATCCGATCCCGCCCTATTGTTCTTGTTTCGAGCCAAGTCGCTGAAGGAATCCGAATCGGTTCGGATATCGACTATTTTGGAGGCGCTGCAGGAGCAATCCATGACGGCTATGGAGCTTATGGATGAATGCTGCGGCAAAACGCCGGAAGAGCTGCCGATGCCTGATGAGAAGACAATTCGAAGCGACCTGAAATATTTGGAATCGGTCGGCGTCATTCGCAAAGCGAATGCATCCCGCCCATATCGCTTCCACTTGAACGATGAGCTCATTCAGCAATTGTCGGATGAGGAACTGCTGGATTTATACGATTTCGTAGATGTTATGGCAAACACGCAGGTGCCTTCTGTCCATGGCTATTTGCTGCGGGACAGCTTGAAGAAGCAATTGCTGCTCGACCATAACGGCCAACATCTTACCGACATCTTTTTATATAAATATCATTATCATTCACGCATTTTGGATGAAGCCCATCTGTTTACCTTATTGGCCGCGATCCAGAAACGCTGCAGAGTGAAATTCCAATACTTCACGCCCAAGGCGGAGAAAAGCTATGCCGCACAACAGACGAATCCGCGCTTCGAGCGGGAAGCCGAAGGAAGCTGGCATAAGGCTCTGCCCTTAAAAATCGTGTACGATCATCAATATGGCAGATGGTATATGCTGAGCAGCGATAGAGAAGGTATCCGCAAGTTCCGCATGGAGGGCATGACCCACATTGAAGAAGCGGATGCTGTGTCCGAGGACGTGTTCCAGATGAAGACAGCGGCGCTGATGGAGAAGATTCAATACAGTTGGCTCATCGATACCGGCCGTCCCGTGAAGGTGCGTGCCCGCTTCTTCAGCCCTCGCCCGGGAGACCCGGACTTCATTAAGCAGCGTGTGCTGCTGCAAGGGCAGTGGGGAGAAATCGTCGAAGAAGATGAGCATTCCTTTATATATGAAATTACGGTAAATGGAATTACAGAGATTAAGCCTTGGCTGCGCAGCTTCGGTTCAAGCTGCGAGGTGCTGGAGCCCAGATATCTGCGGCACCAGTTGATAGAGGAATGGAAGGAGATCGCTGATTACTATGAACCCATTTGAGAAAATCTTTGGCTATCAGATTTTGACTCGTCTCGAAGGAGCGGGAACATTCGTCGTTACCTCTCATGAACGGGCATGGTTGAAGACGATGCTCGCACATCCTGCAGCGAGCGAGGCCTTCTCGGAAGATACGATAACCAAATTAAATGAAATCCTGTCCTCAGAGATACTCATGGATACCTCCCATAATCTCATTGAGAAGGCCAAAAGCAAGGAAAAGCATGTCTATCATCCGATGCTAAAGCCGCTCCGTAGGTACATCTCTTCCGGGACAGGGATACGCATCAGTTACGCGATCAAGGGCGGGCGTGTCAACGAGGAGCATGAGGGCTTTCCATATAAATTAGAGTATTCCATTATTAAGCGAGAATGGTACCTGCTCTGGTACCATCGTCAGCACCGCGGGCTCATGAGCACCAAGCTGCGCAATATTACGTCTTTGGCAGCAGAATCAATCCCGCCAGCGGAAGCGGAATATATTCTGGCGAAACTTGCCCGTCTACGCGATCGCCACAAGTCCGAGGCAGTGATTGAGGTCATCCGTGATTATCATTCCGAACTATCGCGCATCCTGTATGCCTTCTCCTGCTTTGAAACAGAGGTAATGTACGATGAGGAACAACGCAGCTACCAGATTCGAATCCGGCTGCCATGGAATGAGCATGAATTCCTCTTGTCCAAGATACGTTTTCTCGGCAAGCGCGTCCGCGTGAAGGAGGGGTCATACCTGCAGAAGCGCATGCGTGAAACGGCCGCCATGGCACTGGCAAGGTATGAGGAGAGTGGTATGTAAGTTCTGTTTTAACTAATCATTAATAATTAGTTTTATTCTAACCTCAGTGGAAGGTTAAATATAAGTGTTGTAAAATTAATTTTGAAACTTACATTCGAATATTTCATTTTTCAATTTATGTCCAATAATAAAAAACAAGAATATTTGCAAAAATACACGTAGTCCTAAAGAAGACGGGTTGACATGCTTTGTGCCGATACAAATTCAAATGTTCATAATGTATGAAAGATCCAAAAAAATCGAATTTTAACCATAAGGAGATTAGTATGAATTACACCGAACAACTTTTTTTTAAAGAACTCAATGACAAACTGTGGAAAGCAGCAGATAAACTACGAAATAACTTGGATGCTGCTAACTACAAACATATTGTCCTAGGATTGATTTTTCTAAAATATGTGTCAGATGCGTTTGAAGAACGTCAGAACGAACTAAAACAGTTATTCAAACTGGATGATGATGATAATATATATTTTTTACCCCGAGAAAATTACCAATCGAATGAAGATTATCAACAAGCTATCGAAGAAGAGTTAGAACTCATTGAATACTATCAGGAAAAAAATGTTTTTTGGGTACCGCCAGCAGCCCGGTGGAGTACATTAAAAAGTGTATCCGCTTTACCTATTGGTTCAGAAATATGGAAAAATGAGCAAGGAGGGCCCGTAAAATTACGCTCAATTTCATGGTTAATCGATAACGCTTTTGATGAGATTGAACAAACTAATAACAAGCTTAAAGGTATTCTTAACCGTATTAGCCAATATCAATTAGACAACGACAAGCTGATTGGGCTAATCAATAGCTTCTCAGATACCAGTTTTAGCAATCCCGAATATAATGGTCAAAAACTTGACTTACACAGTAAAGATATCCTAGGTCATGTTTATGAATACTTCCTTGGACAATTTGCACTTGCTGAAGGTAAGCAAGGTGGTCAGTACTATACTCCTAAAAGTATCGTTACATTAATAGTTGAAATGTTAGAACCATATAAAGGTCGAGTATATGACCCTGCTATGGGCTCCGGTGGTTTCTTTGTATCAAGTGAAAAGTTTATTGAAGAACATGCCAAGGAGAAACACTATAACGCTTCAGAACAAAAAAGACATATTTCTGTCTATGGTCAAGAGAGCAACCCTACTACTTGGAAACTTGCTGCAATGAACATGGCAATTCGAGGAATTGACTTTAACTTTGGAAGGAAGAATGCCGACTCTTTCCTGGATGACCAGCATCCAGATTTGAGGGCAGACTTTGTTATGGCGAACCCTCCTTTTAACGTAAAAGATTGGTGGCATCCTAACCTTGAAGGAGATGTACGCTGGAAGTACGGAACACCTCCAAAAAGTAATGCTAACTTTGCCTGGATCCAGCACATGCTATACCATTTAAACGAAAATGGCTCAATGGCACTTTTACTCGCCAATGGTTCAATGAGCTCTAATATCAATAACGAAGGCGAAATACGTCAAGCATTGATTAAAGCTGATTTAGTTGAGTGTATGGTGGCATTACCGGGACAACTCTTCACAAATACCCAAATCCCAGCTTGCATTTGGTTTTTGACCAAAAATAAAAGAGGTATTAATGGAAAAGTAGATCGTAGAGGCAAAGCTCTATTTATTGATGCCCGAAACCTCGGATATATGAAAGATCGTGTATTGCGTGATTTTACGAAAAAAGATATCGACAAAATAACCAATATTTATCATTCATGGAAGCTTGGTGAAGGATACGAAGACCAACCTGGTTTTTGCTTCTCGGCAGGGCTAAAGGACATTCAAGAAAACGAATATATTCTTACCCCTGGGCGATATGTTGGTTCAGTTGAGCAAGAGGATCGAAATGAGCCATTTGAGGAAAAAATGGCAGAACTAACAGAACAGTTAAAAAAACAGTTTGAAAAGAGTTATCGTCTCACTGATAAGATAAAGAAAAACTTAAAGGAGTTAGGATATGAGCTTTAATTTTAATCAAATAGGTATCCAACTTCCAGATAACTGGACCACGAAAAGAGTATGCGAAGTTGCTGATATTAATGCTGATTCAATTAAAAAAGGTGATGAGCCATCTGAAATCTGGTATGTGGATATCTCATCAGTTTCCTCTGGCTTTCTCGAACAACTAAAAAAAATAAAATATTGTGATGCCCCATCGAGAGCTAAACGAAGACTAAAAAACAACGACTTCCTTATTTCTACGGTTCGACCTAAGCTCCGTCAACATGTGTTTTTAGAAAATGTTGGTGAAAACTGGATTGCATCAACAGGGCTTTGTGTCGTTTCAACTCACAAATCAGAAAATGCATGGTATTTATATAGTTTTATTACATCAGATATTTTTAATGATTATCTTGTAAGAATAGCAGATGGTGGTGCTTACCCAGCATTTAATCCAAAGGAAATTGCAAATGCTATTATTCCTTGGCCAGATGAAACAACAATGAAAAAGATCAATCAGTTAATGAAATTTTTTTATAACAAAATAGAACTTAATAACGAGATTAACAATACACTTGAATCTATCTCCCAGGCAATTTTTAAAAGCTGGTTTATAGATTTTGATCCAGTTACGTCCAAAATCTCTGTACTCAAAGTGGGTGGAACAATTGATGATGCGGAACGAGCAGCCATGAGTACGATTTCTGGTAAAAGCGAAATTGCTCTTATCCAGATGCAAGAGCAACAACCCGAGGCTTACATGGAATTAAAGAAAACAGCTGCATTATTTCCAGCAGCTATGCAAGAATCTGTAATAGGTGAGAAACCAAGTGGCTGGAAGGTTGGAAATCTAGCAGATATACTTGAATTCAACCCAAAAAGAACACTTACAAAAGGTACGATTGCACCTTATCTTGATATGAAAAATGTCCCTACTAAGGGGCACCTTGTGAAAGACGTTATTGAACGTGAAATGAATGGTGGAACAAAATTTATTAATGGGGACACGCTTCTGGCAAGAATAACGCCCTGCTTGGAGAATGGTAAAACTGCATATGTTGATTTTCTGAAGGAAGCTCAAGTTGGTTGGGGTTCAACCGAATATATTGTCATACACCCAAGAAAGGGATACCATCCATTACTTGGTTATTTCATTGCTCGCAATGAAACGTTTAGAAGTGCAGCTATTCAATCAATGACTGGATCTAGCGGTAGGCAACGAGCAGATATTAACGCACTTGCTGATTTGACTTGGCTTATTTATCCGAAGGATCTAATAAATATTTTCACAAAAATTGTAGAACCATTTTTAAATACTGCTAAGAATAACAGTGAAGAGTCAAAAATATTAGCAAGAATAAGAGATGCTCTTTTACCTAAGTTTATATCAGGTGAAATAAAATTTGGTATAACGGATAGAGATCACACAGAGGAGTGACAAATTGAGTAACAAGTGGGAAGGACTAATCTCAACAATACAAAAATTTAAAATGTCCGTAAAAGATGAGCTCGATAAAGAAAATGATAAATTTCATGCTGCTTTAAATGGAGATAAACCACTCTCAATTAATGGGCTAGCTTCTAGTTCGGATGAAGGTAATAAATATTTTGTCGAACCAAGTGATGTCCTCTTTTGGCATGATCCTACAGCTTATCTCGATGAATTAGAGCGTTATGAAAGTCAAGAAGTCATTAATCAACATGCTGATGCAAAAGGATATTTAGATGAATCTGAGCAATTGAATGTATTTGCTAGATTTGTCGAATCACTTAAACGCAAACGGATAGCACCATTCGTCGGAGCGGGGATTTCCCGTCCCTGCAACTACCCGCTGTGGGGGGAAGCTATTCAAAAACTTGTAAAGAAACTTGAAGGAGTATCTACGTCTGAGGAACGTGCGATGCTCCCTTCGCTACATTATCTAAAAGAAGTAAAAGAACATGTAGAAAAATACAACTATCTAGAGGCAGCTCAAATTATCTATGATAATGATAAGGCTCAGATGGAGAATTTCATTAGAAATACATTTGATGGGGCTGATGCGAAAGAAATATTGGGGCCAATAACACTTCTCCCCCAATTAGCAGATGGCTGCATTATTACGACAAATTTCGATGCGCTAATAGAAAAGGTTTTTCAGAAGCAACATAGAGCAATGGAAGGTTATATGCATGGAAAGCAGACCCAAAACCAATTCGCTTCCCAATTAATACAAGGAGAACGATGCATATTAAAACTACACGGCCACTATAGCTCATCTGAAACATATATATTTTCTAAATCTCAATATGATGATGCTTATGGCAAAGATGGTTTTGATTATACAAAACCTCTGGCAAAAGTTTTGAGGCAGATTTTTATTAGTCACTCGTTGTTGTTCATAGGTTGTAGTCTAGAAAAAGACCGCACACTAAAACTTTTTATCGATATTGTTAACTCTAATACTTTTGATATCCCAGATCATTTTGCCTTTTTGCCAGAACCCGTTGAGTATCACAGGAAAATTGAGAAGGAAAATCTGTTATCAAAAGCAAAAATCCGACCAATTTGGTACCAAGTTAATCTTGACGAGCAAAAGAATCAAGACCACTCTTTTCTTGAATATTTGCTTAAATTTGCTATTGATTGTGCTTCAGGAAAGGCCAAGATTTAGGAGGTAAAAAATGAACGAAAAAAAACTAGAAGACCTCTGCCTTGAATGGTTTAGAGATAACGGGTGGGATATATTATATGGACCTAATATTGCGCATGATGGCAATACCCCTATGCGTAAAGACTATTGTCAGGTTCTACTCGAATCAGACTTAGAATCTGCATTTTCTCGAATTAACACACATCTGCCATTAGAATGCTATGAGCAAGTGTTATTAAAATTAAAGAATATAGAAAGTCTAGATTTAGTAGTCAAAAATCGAAACTTTCACAAATATTTATTAGAAGGCGTTCCTGTTGACTTTATGCATGATAATCAAAAGATACATGATCATGCATTTTTATTGGATTTTGATCGTCTAAATAAAAATCGATTTGTTGTAGTAAATCAGCTTACCATCACTGGTACAAAACAGCCACGTCGTCCTGATATAGTCTGCTTTATCAATGGTATTCCGTTTGCAGTGTTAGAATTAAAAAATCCAAGTGACGAGAACACGGATATCTGGGATGCGTTTAATCAGTTGCAAACCTACAAAGAAGATATCGCAGATCTGTTTATTTTTAATGAAGCTTTAGTAGTAAGCGATGGGTACACAGCACGTGTTGGTTCTTTAACAGCAAATCAAGAACGCTTTCAACCTTGGCGTACAATTAAACACGAGGATGACAAACCAGTACTTGAATGGCAGTTAGAAACATTAGTACGTGGTTTCTTTGACCGTGAACTTTTTCTGGACTTCATCCGATTCTTTGTGCTTTTTGAAATAGATGAAGAAAAAGTCATCAAAAAGATTGCAGGCTATCATCAGTTTCATGCCGTTCGTGAAGCAGTTCAGGCAACAATTATAGCCTCTAGGCAACCTAAAGATAATTCTGTTATGGAATCACGGGCAACCTACGGTAAAGAGGTTATTCCAGGATGTAAAAAAGCCGGTGTTGTCTGGCATACACAGGGCTCTGGAAAGAGTATTTCCATGTGCTGGTATGCAGGAAAACTTTTACAACAGCAAGAGATGAACAATCCCACGATTGTTGTTGTTACTGACCGTAATGATCTTGATGGCCAGCTCTATTCGACTTTTTGCAACGCGCATGAACTCTTAAAGCAAACACCAGTACAAGCAAATACTAGAGAAGAACTGCGACAATTATTAGCAGAGCGTGAGTCAGGTGGTATCATTTTTACTACAGTGCAAAAGTTTGCCTTACTAGGAAGTGAAACAGAACATCCACTTTTGAATGGCCGTCATAATATAGTTGTCATTTCAGATGAAGCACATCGTAGCCAATATGGTCTGAAAGCTGTTCTAACCCAGGATGGGAAATACAAATTTGGTTATGCCAAACACATGCGTGATGCATTGCAACATGCCTCGTTCATCGGGTTTACAGGTACTCCAATATCCCTAGAAGACAAAGACACTCGTTCTATCTTTGGTGAATATGTGTCTATTTATGACATTCAAGATGCAGTTGATGATGGTGCCACTGTACCTATTTATTATGAATCTCGCCTTGCTAAATTAGAACTCAATTACGATGATATCAACACTCTATCAGATCGAGTAGATGAAGTAGTTGAAGACGAAGAGGATATTTTCGCTCGTGAAAAAACAAAAAGCGAGTGGAGTCGCCTTGAGAAATTAGTAGGTTCAACACCGAGACTAAAACAAGTAGCAGCTGATTTAGTTGCTCACTTCGAAGAAAGAACCGAAATCATAGAAGGTAAAGCAATGTTTGTTGCAATGAGCCGTGATATTTGTGTACACTTGTACAACGAAATCGTTACCCTTCGACCTGAATGGCATGATCCTGATCCGGAGAAGGGTGTCATAAAGATCGTTATGACAGGGTCGGCTTCAGATAAAAATTTGTTGCAACCTCATATTTATAATAGCCAGACGAAAAAACGCCTTGAAAAACGCTTTAAAAATATTGCTGACCCTCTTAAACTTGTTATTGTACGTGATATGTGGCTGACTGGCTTTGACGCCCCATGCTGCCATACGATGTATGTGGATAAACCGATGAAGGGTCATAACTTAATGCAGGCTATTTCCAGAGTTAACAGGGTATTCAAAGACAAACCTGGCGGTTTAGTTGTGGATTATATAGGTATAGCAAATGAGCTAAAACAGGCATTAAAAGTTTATACCGACTCTAGAGGTAAAGGCGAGCCGACAATGCGTGCGGAGGAATCCTACGCTATCTTGGTTGAGAAAATGGATGCTATCCGTGACATGTTTGCCAAGACACCTCAAGGTGATGGTATTGACCTTAGTAGATTTGAAACGGAGGCACACACACTTTTAGTACCTGCCGCAAATTATATACTAGGTCTTAAAGATGGAAAAAAGCGATATCTTGATTTAGTGTTATCAACAACAAAATCCTTTTCACTCTGTAGTACTCTTGATGAAGCAAAGGAACTTCGCAAAGAAATTGCTTTTTATTCAGCCATCAAGGCAGCCATTAGTAAGTTTACCTCTGTAGATATCAAACGAACCTTAGCGGAGAAAGACTCTGCACTGAAACAAATTCTTGATAATGCTGTACTGGCTGAAGGCGTATCCGATGTATTTGCACTTTGTGGCCTTGAAAAGCCGAATATTGCACTTCTTTCTGATGAATTTTTCGATGATATTCGCCAAATGCCCTATCGTAACTTAGCTGTTGAGTTGTTAGAAAAATTACTTAAAGATGGAATCAAAGCTAAAACACGCAGTAACGTTGTACAAGAAAAAAAATTCGCAGACCGCTTACAAGAAACATTACGTAAATATAATAATCGCGCTATAGAAACGGCACAAGTAATTGAAGAACTTATTCAAATGGCAAAAGATTTCCAATTGGAAATAACTAGAGATGCTAAGCTAGGATTAAAACCTGACGAGATAGCTTTTTATGATGCGTTAGCAAATAACGAAAGCTCAGTACGAATACTTGGTGACGAAACACTGAAAAAGATCGCTGTAGAAATTACTGAGAAACTACGACAATCCACTACTGTTGATTGGCAAGTTCGGGAAAGCGTCCGTGCAAAATTGAAAATTCTGGTGCGACGTACTCTTCAAAAATATAAGTATCCACCGGACAAAACACCTGGAGCCATTGAGTTGATAATGAAACAAGCAGAAGTACTTAGCAACGAATGGAGTAAATAAATGTATTTTTATACCATCCCACATTTGAAAATTCTAATACCAATAGAAGGTAAGTTAATCAAAGTTACCTTAGATAAAGAATTAGCCCTGCCTAATCTACAAGCTGATTCATGTTTTTGACAGGAATCAGCTTGTTTAGTTTTTCGTCCTCCATATAAAGAAAGGTCTCTTTTAACTCCTAACTCCTCATCGGTTCATCGCTTGCCGTGCTGATCTACATAATAGGTTTTGCTGAAAAGCCGATATTGTCTCCTGACTGATCCTTTTTCGCCTGTTCCTGAAGCTAGTAAAGCTTTCCCTTGAATATATACCGATCTACTCTCCTTTCATCCACCAACTGCTCCAGCGTATATGGAAAAACGCATCTAAATATCAACCGTAAAATGAGCCGTTTCCATGCCTCCTCGATAACTTAATCCGTGAAGTGATCATGACTTCGTTATCCGCTCACAAGCACAAGCAGAATAGCTGCAGCGTTTATGGCTTATCATGGTCATGGTTCTTTGAACATATTACCCGACTCCTTTTTGCAAATTACTCTGGTTCTAACCCTAGCAAGTCGAACAAAAAAAGGATAGAGAAAGCTCAAAAGCATGAGAAGTGATCGCCTTGACAGCAGGTTTAGACCCTAGGCCTAATTTGAAAGAAAAAAACAATTTCTTAGTTGATAAATCGGATTAAATAAATTTAGTACTTGTATATCTAATTACATACTTTGGATGTTACCTTATGAAGCAAGATAAGCCTACTGATCGTACGAACGGAGGCCCCTATTACAATAGCGGCGCGAGCTGAGCGAAGAATGGAAGGATATCGCTGCTTATTAAGAACCCATTATAACCGCGAACGGTCGCGCATCCTGTATACCTTATCCTGCTTCGAGACGGAGGTGATGTACGATGAGGAACAGCGCAGCTACCAGATTCGAATCCGGCTGCCGTGGAATGAGCAGGAGTTCCTCTTGTCCAAGATACGCTTTCTTGGAAGCGCGTCCGTGTGAAGGATAGCGCATACCTGCAGAAGCGCATGCGCGAGACGGCGGCCATGGCACTGGCGAGATATGAAGAGAGCAGTGTATGAACCAATCAACCAACTTTATGCTTAAGACTGCTCAAATAAAAAACGGTGGTAGCTGGGTTCGTAGAAGAGCCCAGCGTACCGCCGCGTAACATCACAATGATAGCTTATATTTTGAATCTCTTCACTAGCGATTCTAATTCGCTGCTGGAATTACTTAAAGCTTCCGCCGATTGCGAAACCGTATCGATTGCTTTCAACTGATCCTGTGTCGAAGCGCTGACTTCTTCCGCGGCGGCTGCGGATTCCTCCGAGATTGCGGATAGATTTACAATGGACTGAACCACGTTTTCTTTCAGCTCAGACGCCGTCTGTATTTCGCCCGACATTTCCTTGATCGCCTCGATCACTTGCTGCATCAAGCTTTGAATGCTTGCAAATGCGATCTCTGTCGACTGCACAGCCTCATTTTGTTCCGAGGTGATTTCCTTGGTCCGGCTCATCGCCCGAGTGGCATTCGCAGCCTCTTCCATAATGCCCTGAATGGTGCTGCTGATTTGCTCTGTCGAACTGGCGGATTGTTCTGCAAGTTTACGCACTTCTGTGGCGACGACCGAAAATCCCTTGCCAGCCTCTCCCGCTCTTGCCGCTTCGATCGACGCATTTAAAGCAAGCAGATTGGTTTGAGCTGAAATCGCTTTGATCATTTCGGCCACGGCCTGGATGTCGTTGATTTTGGTCACGAGCAGGTTCAATACTTGTTCGATCGATTGAATTTCACGGAACGATTCATCGGAGCGCGCTTGCAGCACTGCCAACGTTTCTTTTCCATCGATGCTTGCCTGCTGCGTCTGGTTTGACTTCGCCTGCATGGAGGACATCGTTTTTTCCACCAATACAAACTG
The DNA here is from genome assembly GCF_050474385.1 of Paenibacillus sp. B1-35. Lineage (NCBI taxonomy): Bacteria > Bacillati > Bacillota > Bacilli > Caryophanales > Paenibacillaceae > Paenibacillus > Paenibacillus sp. B1-35. The sequence goes on along the minus strand of NZ_JBCHVJ010000003.1, from coordinate 101,737 downwards.
CGAGGCCAATTGGCTTGTGACATGCTGCATCTGATCCAGGTTTGCTGCGCTCTCTGCCGATCCTTGTGCGACATCCGACATGGCGTGAGCAATTTCTTCGCTTGCCGCTTTTGTTTCTTCCGATACGGCACTCAGATTTTCAGCCGACTCCGAGAGATGTTCAGAGGAAACGATCACGCGGGATAAGACTTCCCGCACGCTTTGAACCATATGATTAAAGTGGCCTGTTAATTGGCCAATCTCATCCTTCGAACTTACCTTCCCTTCCACGGTAAAGTCTCCATTAGCCATTAGCTGCACCTGATCCGTCAATTGAACGATTGGCTTCGTAAAGAAGCGGGCGACAAAGTAGATAATAACATTTGAAACGACAATAGCACATAAGGTTATGATTATGTTTATGTATTTAATATGGTTCGTGAGCTTTAACAGTTCGTCTTCTTGATAGACAGCACCGATTTTCCACCCTGTAAGACCAGACGTCGTATAATACAGAACTTCCGATTCGCCTTTATCCGTATAGTTAACCTTCCCTGCACTTTCATTTGCAGTGTATATTTTGTCAACATAAGGTCTTCCCCGTTGATTTTTTCCTTGTGCATCTTCTGTATCCGGCAGCACTACCGAGTTTCCTTCTGCATCCAAAATAAATCCAAATCCGTTATATCCTACATTCGTTTCACTGATTTGCTTTGTCAATTGATCCAGGTTCACATCAAGCGAAATAACCCCAAGAACCTTGTTGTTTTCCACAATGGCCTTAGAGATCGCTATTTTCATCTTCATACTGACACTATCCTTATACGGAGGGCTGAATTTCACGTTATCCTTGTCATCGTTAGCCAATTTATACCACGGCCGAGTATGAGGATCATAATCTTTTTTGTATACATTAGCTTCGGGATCAAACATCTGCTTCGATGAATTCCCCATATAAATAGCAGATACTTCAGGATTGATTTTTGTATAATCCTTCATCATTTCAATCATGTTAGGAGTTAGCTTTTCTCGGTTTTTTACAATGTCTTTAATTTCAGAATTTTCACTAAAATGCAAAATATCTTTTGCATAATTATTTAGACGCAAATCCGTAACTTGCAATAAGGCCACCGCTTCTGCGCTTCCTACTTCGTCCAGCTCTTCTTTAAAGCTGTTAGTCATCTGCAAGTTAGTTGCCAGTTGCAGAATGACCATAGAAGCAACCAGCAATAATGCAAAAATGAACATAATCTTGTTCTGTAACTTTTTAAACATGATGACGACCCCCTATGAATTGTAAACGTTACAAAACTTACACTGGAACTAAATAAAAATGCCAGATTCGACGTTATAACGCCTCTAACGTAAAAATTCTAGCATATGTTCAGTATGTATAAAATGACATAGTTACGAACGACTTTGTAGAAAGCATAAATTTTTGTGCCGATAAATCCGTTATTTTGGAAGCATGCTAGTGATAAGCTAGGCACCCCATAGCATTTACGTTTCGTTATCAAGAAGTAAATCTGTTTGTGTCTGCGTCGCCCGAATAATAGTTATAAAACAATTGAGCAGCTTCTTTTGCCGTAATTGGTTTCATCCAATCATTAGCATCTCGTTCTAATATCGGCAAGAAACAGTACCAACATTAGCTCTTGCGAATAATGGTGCTCTATCCTTATTACCAAACAATGCATTCGGCGAATATTATGGAGATTTGGAAAAAGGAACTGTTTTACTCTTAAATAAGTTTTCAAATTTGAGAGCTCCTTTATGACCTGATAATGTTACAATGTCAATAAAAAATGGTAAAATATCCACAACAGAAACACTTGGGGCGATATCAGTGATGTATATTACGCTTACGGATCCGACAATGGCTACAAAACAAGTGTAAGTGCAAATGCCAAAGCAACGAAGCGCAATCCTACGTCACTCAAAGCATATTCTTCACACTTTGTAGCTAGTGGACAAGCCTCTTGGTCTGACAACACTAGCGTTTCGTACTAATACTCCATCATGATCTCAATGCTGCATTAATGATATAGGACTCTGTTCAATGGATGAAGCGATTCTCTATAAACAGAGTCCTGATCTTATTTTAGGAGTGATACGATGAACAAGTCTTTCACCTTGCTCCCCATATTATTCATTCTTATATTCCTTAATTCTGGTTGCTCCTCATCAGAGCAGTCACTCAACGATGAATATAACGCTGAAACCGATTATCCCTATATGTTTCATGCACAAGGGATAGGTGCACTAGTAACCACTACTCAGAATGGATATTATATGTTGGACGGAAGTTATATCTATTATGCCGATAAGCCAACAATGAAACCCGTTCTATTAGATAACCGCCCCGATCATTCCTGCTTAATCAGTAAAGAGAAAAGTGATGAAAATTGTAACGCTTATGTTGCCAACATCAACCCTTTACAAACCAAATTATTGCAATACTATAAAGGACATTTGTATACGATAGAAAGTCGTCTAGATAAAGAAGGTTCCTCAATCTTTCAACTTGTTCAGCTCAATCTCGATGGAACCAATCGCAAAGTAGTAAAGACATTTCCTAACGCAATGTTGCGTGGAACTGCGATTCATCGCGGCAATATCTACTATGGAGCTATCGACTTCGATCTCCATAGCCAACAACAGTATCAAGTGCTCCGCCTCCCGATAGACAATTTATCCCAAGAACCTGAAGTCTTATACAGCGGAAAATTCAAACAAGGGAGCATAACGGATATCGTACCTTATGGTTCACAAGTTTATATGAATGAGTTCACAGACAAGGGATATCGGGCATTGCGTTACGATCTCGCCACATCTATACTGTCATCACTATGGGAAAAGACGGACGGTGGATTTGCTTCTCTTGGCCTTCATAAGAATAGAATGTATTTCAATTACTATTACCCTGCAGATCAGAAGGATGATTCGGACATTACTGATCCACGAGGATTAAAAATCTACAGCTCTGATCTGAAGGGAGAACACATCCAGGAAACAGACATCAAGTCTTCTCCTATTATTTCAACTTACTTTATTGATGATCGATACACCTACGTTCGACCCGTATGGTTCCAAGCAAGGAATGCAAAGAACATTTCTAACGAAATGAAAATATACAAGAACAAAAAAGAGGTTCATAAAGTGGATATGTCGCTGTTCTCCTCGCCTCATTATCATTTTGTAGGTGATGATAGATATATGTTTGTCATTGATCGAGGAGATGAAAATTATGCAATGTACCTGCTGGATAAAAACGAGATTGAGACAGGAAAAGCCTCCTTTCAACCGTTTATTGAATCTCCTTTGCATTTTTAATCCAACTTACATCGATGTGGGGGACAAACATGAGGTTACTCTACTACGAGCTGTATAAAATAGGGAGAAAGAGATTATTCATTGGATTAGTACCTATCCTGCTCTTGATGAATATTTCCCTGTATACGTATACGGAATGGCAACAGAATTCACCACTTATTCGTAACATGCAGCATTACCAGCTTGTTGAATTAACCTATCAACACCTTCCCTTCCAAGAAGGACATCAAACTGCAAGCAGCAAGGTAGAAGAACTTGAATTCTATATGCTGCTTGCATCCGAAGCTGTCATTGCAACTCATAATCCCGAGTGGAAGAAGGAAATTGAAGAAAAGAAACGGCAGCAGCCCGAAGCTGTTGCATCGTATTTATCCAGTCCATATGCGAATGACAACACTATACTAAAACGTGACCTCTTACTACATAGTAAAATCGCAAAACAATACGAAGCCATAAACAACTACCGTTCACGTATGCAAAAGATGCAGCAGCGTGCTACAGATATGTTATCTGTCTCTATTTTTCAAGAGAATGCATCATCTCGCAATATTCACAAAACGTTGAAAGACTTTGCACCACTACAACACTTACCGCTTTATATCGGCCTTGAAGAAGGGATTGTATCTTCCACATCCTTTATACCATTGGATTTAACTATAGTAGTGCTGCTATTTCTGGTCACCATATATATCTTTCATCGCGAACGAGAAGCCGGTCTTCTGCCTTTATTACAGTCTACCCGGCGTGGCAGAATAGACACTGCTGCTGTCAAGCTTGGCACACTCACGATTGTGACGTTGCTATTAAGCCTATTATTCTATGGGTCTATTCTGTTCGTTGCCTATTATTTATACGGTTTTGGAGATTGGGATCGATACATTCAGTCGATGACATCTTTCCAAAGCGCGGTACAGCCCCTAACCGTGTTCGAATTTCTTATTCAATATCTCATTTTGAAATCTCTCGCTTGCTTGCTTATCGCCATTGTGATGACCTTGTTATTTATTGGGTCTCAACGTCCGACTCCGGTGTACGTGACTTTGTTCGTTCTCATCGGAATTAGCTTTATTTGTTACACGCAGATTCATCCAAATTCATATATGAATAGCTTGAAGTATCTCAATCCCGTTGCCTTTCTCGATGTGTTCCACTTCATTAGCGACTACCGCAATATTTATTGGTTTGGCTATCCCGTTTCTAAAGCAACCTTGTCTTTTATAGCGGGCGGAACATTCATCGTTCTCGGCACATTAGGTGCTCTATGGCTGTATACATTTCAGCGCAACCTGATGATTCATCTTCCATGGGGGAATATGGGGCAAAGAATTCGCATTTGGACTTTCCGGTTTCGTCGTTCTAACAGCCTATTCCTTCATGAATGGTATAAATTGATGATCACCGGAAGAGGATGGATCATATTAGGGTTCGGAGTCTTAATGTCTCTGCAGATGATCCAAACGGAGGCGCGAACATACAATCTGGAGGAAGCTATCTATAATCAATATCTGATGAACTTGCAGGGCCCTCTGACATCAGAAAAAAAGGCCTTTATGGAAGCGGAAAGACAACGCTTCAATCAATTAGGAAGTGAGCAAGCAAAGTGGAAACAGAAGGTTGCTAACGGAGAAATTACACAATCAGCGTATCGAGACAAAGAATTGGAATGGAAGATATTTTCAGACAAGGAGAAATCATTCCGTCTTGTAGAAGAGCAATATCAATATTTGTTAGCCGTGCAAGCGCAAACCGGACATACTGCTAGTTTTGTTAATAAAATTACAAGCGATCAACTCTTTGACCGCCCTTCAAGAGATATTGTGCAGGGCGTTTTCTATCTATCCTTGTTATGTGCATTGATAAGCCCCCTTTTCACACAAGACTATCGCAATAACAGTATTTTCTTGTTGCGAGCAACGCTGCTTGGTAGAGGCAGACTATTCACATATAAAATAGCAATCGCTCTCTGTTCGAGCCTTGTTCTGCTAGCGATGATATATAGTCCCATCTATATCAATCTAATTCAGCATTACCCTGCTATCGACTGGATGGCATCAATTCAGAGCGTGAAGCTATTCGAGGCATTGCCTTGGAATTTGTCGATCATCGAATATGTATGTCTTGTAAACATATTGCAAACTCTCGGTTGTATGCTGATTATTCCTGTTATCCAGTTGTTTTCAATTTACGTTCGCAAGCAGTCGCTTAGTTTAATGCTACTAACGGCGATATTCATCAGTCCGCTTGCGCTTGCATATATCGGATTCAAACAGCTTGCTTCTGTTACGTTCAATGGACTGTTCCTATTGACTTCGTTCCTTCGCGATGAGAGCGCCACAATGATGGCAGTAACCTATTTTAGCAGCATATTTGTCATAAGCGCTGGGGCCGTTGTACTAGGTTGGAGAAATTATAATGGACAGTTTACACGAAAGGAGTAAGCGATATGGAGCTATCTTTACAGCATGTGACTAAACATTATCAACGAGGTAAGAAAACAGCTATCTCTAATTTTAGCGCTACACTAAAGCCGGGCATTTATGGCATATTAGGACCGAATGGAGCGGGAAAGTCAACGCTGATGAATCTGATTACCGATCAGCTTCGACCTGACGAAGGAACCGTAACCTACAATCAACAGCACATTCGGAAGCTTGGACGTACCTATCGCAATGTTCTCGGGTATATGCCACAGCAGCAAGGAATATTTGGAGAATTTACAGCAAGACGATTCTTATGGTATATCGCTTCTCTTAAGGGTCTAACAGCCAAGCAAACCAAACAACAGATAGAGCATTTGCTCGACACCGTTAACTTAGCTAGTGAGGCAGATCGACGGTTAAGTACATACTCTGGAGGGATGAAGCAGCGAATCCTCATTGCTCAAGCACTGCTCAATGACCCAGAAATCCTTATATTAGATGAACCTACCGCCGGGCTTGATCCGAAGGAACGCATTCGACTGCGAAACTTTATTTCTACGATTGCTATAAATAAGATTGTACTTATTGCTACACATGTCGTCTCTGATATTGAGTCTATAGCCAAAGAGATCCTTTTGATAAAGAACGGTCAGCTTATCGCAAAAGATACTCCGCAACATATTGTTACAACGTTAGAAGGAAACGTATATGAGGCCTATATTTCGATCGATCAACTCCATCAGATACAGACGAACTATAAAGTAAGTAACATTATGACGACACCAGAAGGCTTACAAGTACGCTTCATAGATGGGGCGGGCAAGCTACCTACGAATATCGAATCCAGGCTGGTTAAACCTAATCTAGAAGACCTGTATTTGAGTCAATTTGAATAATTTAGATTGAAGTTGAGTGAAAAGAGGAAAATGTCGGTTACATACAACAGTTTATTGAGAAGCAGGGGATCTATTTTTGTTTTTTATATAGGCCCCCCTGCTTTTTTCATTATGCTTCAAATTGGAATCGAGATAACTAGCTGTGACCACTGCCTCGAAGACGTCCATTCCTCCTTGGGCAAATAATCGACCGCATTGCAGAGGTTGTTCATCCATCCACCGCTTGCCATATTAATCCAGGTGATAGGTTGACCGAAAAACGATATTGTCCCTAGCCTGTTCCTGCTTGACCTGCGCAGAATCATCATCCTACCCGTTCGAGAGCCATCAAGAAGTGGATTACTAATTTCATAGTTGACAAATCGGATTACCAGCATTTAGTATTAGGTTAACTTGTTACCTACTTTGGATGTAACCTTGTAAAGCATAATGAATTTGCTGACCGTACGAACGGAGGCCCCTATTACAATCGCTGCAATCGCAGAAAGGGGAGCATACCGTGTCATTCAGTTATATATCCCACTTGTACTGCCCGAAATGCGAGGCAAGTTATCCCCCGCACAGGCAGGCACATCTATGTGCTTGCGGTTCCCCATTACTTGCAGCCTATCGGCTGGATGAGTTGAAAGCATCCGTCCGCCGCTCCGAACTGGCTGCAAGAGAACCAAGCCTATGGCGTTATCATGAACTGCTCCCTGTGGAGCAAGCTCAAAACATCATCTCCTTGGGGGAGGGCTTCACCCCTCTCCTCCCCCTGCCTCGGCTTGGACGACGAATCAGCATTCCACACTTGTACTTAAAGGATGATGGGCTTCTGCCGACCGGCTCCTTCAAGGCCCGCGGCGCGGCTGTTGGCGTATCCAAGGCCATGGAGCTGGGGGTCCGCGAACTGGCATTGCCCACGAACGGCAATGCGGGAGCAGCCTGGGCACTCTATGCTGCACGTGCAGGCATACGCTCCACGGTTGTCATGCCTGTGGATGCGCCGGCCATTACCCGCAGCGAATGCACGATTGCAGGAGCCCGACTGCATCTGGTCAAGGGCTTAATTAGCGATGCAGGCAAAATTGTCGCGCAAGCGATCAGCGACGATGACGGCCTTTACGATGCTTCAACACTAAAGGAGCCGTATCGGATCGAGGGCAAAAAGACGATAGGCTTCGAAATTGTTGAGCAATTCGGCTGGAAGCTGCCCGATGTCATCGTCTATCCAACAGGGGGCGGCGTTGGCCTCATCGGCATTTATAAGGCATTAACGGAATTGCTGGCACTTGGCTGGGTTCAAGGCAAGCTTCCTCGATTCGTCGCCGTTCAATCTGCCGGTTGTGCTCCAATCGTTGAAGCTTGGAAGAACAGGCAAATTGAATCTACATTTTGGCCCCAGGCCTCAACCATTGCGTTCGGCATCAACGTACCGAAGGCACTCGGGGACTTCCTCGTATTGGATGCCCTCTATCAAACCGAGGGCTGTGCGATTGCCATAGATGATCGCGCAATACTAGAAGAACAGCGCCTTATTGCGGAACTAGAAGGAGCATTCATTTGCCCAGAAGGCGCGTCTACGTTAGTTGCCGCTCGCCGCTTACGGGATAGCGGATGGATTCAGGATAGTGACAGTGTCGTTGTAATAAATACCGGACTAGGCCTTAAGTATCCGCATGTCATCCAGACGAACATTCCTGTCATCAAGCCCGGAGACCGCTTGAACAGCAAAATAGATGCTACCAGCAGACCTCCCACTCCGTGGGAGGGAATTGGCTAACATGACACTTGATACAACCTTCATGCTGAAGCATGTGCCCGACTTCATTCATGCAGCCCTAGTAACGATCGGGATTGCTGGAGCGGCCATCTCTGCTTCCCTGCTCGTCGCCGTGCTCAACTCCATTTTGTGCTATTTTCGAGTGCCTGTGTTCACTTCTATCGTGCGTGCTTATATCGAGTTGGCTCGCAATACACCCTTGCTCATTCAATTGTTCTTCTTGTACTTTGCACTCCCAAGCATCGGAATTCGCATGTCCAGCTACACCACAGCCTTACTGGCAATGACGTTTCTCGGCGGCGGATATTTGACAGAGGTATTCCGTGCCGGGATCGAAGCCGTTCCCAAGAGCCAGCTCGAATCGGGATTAGCACTCGGTTTGTCCCGTTGGCAGCTGTTCTGCAACATCGTTCTGCCGCAAGCGCTGCGGATTGCCGCGCCGTCCTTGTTCGCCAATTTCATTTTTCTGTTGAAGGAAACGACAGTTGTGTCTGCCGTTGCGGTTCCGGAAATTTTGTACACAACCACGAACTACATTGCGCTGTACTACAAAACTTATGAAATGCTGCTTATGATGACGGCCTTGTATTTGCTGTTGTTTCTGCCATTATCTTTTGTCCTCTCTTGGTTGGAAAGGAGGTTCCAGCATGGACAGTTCGGGACTTGATCTGCTTGCTGTATCGCTTCCCCAGCTTGCCAAGGGTTTATACCACACGCTTCTTATCGCCATCTGCAGCATTCTGCTTAGTACGATTGGAGGCTTTCTTTTCGGCGCTCTGCGCACTTCTCGAAAAGTAGGAGTGAGGATCTTTGCCCGTGTTTATTTGGAATTGTTCCGCTCCATTCCGATTCTCGTGTGGCTGTTTTTTTTCTTTTTCGGTCTCCCAATCTTCTTCAATCTGGATATGCCAAGTTCGGTATGTGCAGTGCTTGTGCTGTCTCTTTGGGGAATTACAGAGATTGGCGAGGTCGTGCGAGGGGCTCTCGTCTCGCTGCCGAAGGGGCAATTGGAGGCGGGCAAAGCGATTGGACTCAGCACGGTACAACTGTTCCGATACATTCTGTTCCCGCTAGCGCTGCGGCGCATGATCCCGCCCACGATTAACGTGTACACACGCATCCTAAAAACGACCTCGCTCACCGTTCTGATTGGCGTAACAGAGGTGATTAAGACAGGGCAGCAAATTATTGAGCGGACAGGAGAGGCTGTACTGATTTACGGAGCGTTATTCCTGCTCTATTTCATCCTTTGTTACCCGTTATCTGCTTTATCGCGGAAGCTGGAGCGCCAGTTGCTGTCTTAATTTTCAAAATCCCCACTGGTTACTAAGTAAGGAGGAAGCATTCATGCCCGACGCATTGCTTGAACTCTCCAATGTCGGAAAGTCGTTCGGCAAGCATTGGGTGCTGCGGGACATCAACCTGCAGATTGCCCGAGGAGAAGTGAACGTCATACTCGGCCCAAGCGGTTGCGGCAAAAGCACACTGCTCAGATGCCTGAACGGACTCGAAACGACGCAGAGCGGCAGCATTCAGTTTCATGGTCAAGAATTGACCCACTCTGCCACGCGCTGGCAGCATATTCGTCAGCAAATCGGAATGGTATTTCAAAGCTATCACTTATTCCCCCATCTGACCGTATTGGACAATATCGTGCTCGGGCCTGTAAAGGCCCAGCGCCGCCCCCGAGCGGAAGTTGTCTCCCAAGCGGAGAAGCTGCTTGCTCGTGTAGGTCTGCTGGACAAAAAGGATGTCTATCCCCGGCAGTTGTCAGGCGGCCAGCAGCAGCGGATCGCGATCGTGCGGGCATTGTGTATGAATCCCGAGGTCATCCTCTTCGACGAGGTTACGGCCGCACTTGATCCCGAGATGGTGCGCGAGGTGCTGGAAGTCATGTTCACTTTGGCGGATCAAGGCATGACGATGGTTATCGTCACTCATGAGATGGGGTTCGCCCGGGCGGTAGCCGACCGGATTGTCTTTATGGATGAAGGTCGAATAGGCGAGACAGGTGTGCCGGACGCTTTTTTTACAGAGCCGAAAACCGAACGAGCTCGGCGTTTTTTGGATAAGTTTATGGATATTGAAACCTGGAAAAGGAGAGAAATGGGATGAAGAAGCAACTGGGATTCACCTTATTAGTCGTATTGCTAGCGTTAGGATTGCTGTCCGCATGCGGCACGAGCAGTAACAATGGGAATAATGCAGGCAATGCCTCGAAAGATCAACCTGCAATAGCCGATCAGCAGGAAAGCGGAAAATCAGCGGGCATAGACGCTGGCATACTAAGCAAAATTAAAGAACGCGGCAAACTTATCGTCGGCGTGTTCTCCGACAAGCCCCCATTCGGCTTCACGAATGAAAAAGGCGAGCTGGTTGGGTTCGACAATGATTTGGCAAAGCGTTTCGCCAAGGACCTGCTCGGAGATGAAAGCAAAATTGAGTTTGTTGTTGTAGAGCCGGCAAGCCGCATTCCGTATTTGCAAAGCGACAAGGTGGATCTCATCGTAGCCAATATGACCGTAACGGATGAACGCAAGGAAATCGTTGATTTCACGAACCCAAATTTGAAGGTCACTACACAGGTGCTCGTAAACGATAAAAGCGGCATTAAAACGTTAGATGATTTGAAAGGGAAGAAAATTATCGTAACAAAGGGAACGACAGCCGATATTTTCTTCACGAAAAACTACCCTGATGTTGAACTGGTTAAATTCGAGAAAAACACCGAATCGCTGCAAGCGTTAAAGGATGGGCGCGGCGTCGGGTACGCACAGGATAATTTCATTCTGCTTGCTTGGGCAAGGAAAAATCCCGGCTTCTCCCTTATTCCAGAGAAACTAGAGAAGGAATCCCCAATTGCACCAGCCGTCAAGAAGGGCAATACCGCGCTTCGCGATTGGGTGAATCAGGAACTGGAGTCGCTAGGAAAGGAAAAGTTCCTGCTTCAACTATATGATACATATGTAAAAGACGAACTCGGTGCAGATGTCACCCCTGACGACATTATCGTGGAAGGCGGACATTGGAAGTAACGCCATCACCGTACAATTGAATGAGAGCACAAAACGGGGCTGTCTTTCCATCATGATTAACATGACCGCAAGACAGCCCCGCTTCTATTATTCCACGGCGAATAAATACGCCTGCAGACTATCAGCAGCACACTCCATAATCAATTGAATGAAAGGCTTCAATTGACTCTGAACGCTTACTTTAGCCCCAATATTTGATTCAACTCCTGGAGCCTAGAAATCTCATAGGTAGGAACAATATCCGTCGTATTCACTTTCCCCTCTGGATTGAACCAGCAGGTATCCAGGCCTGCGAGCTGCCCGCCCTTCATACCCGAGCTTAATGAGTCCCCGATAATCAATGCCTGCTGCGGGTCAAAATTAGGAATGCGTGCGAACACATAATCAAAGAACTCCTTCATCGGCTTTTGGTACCCTGTATCCTCTGATACGAAAATGCTCGTAAACATCGGATGCAGTCCAGAATCACGAAGCCTCCGATCCTGTGTCTTAGACACACCATTCGTCACAATGTGCAGATCATATGCGCCGTGCAGTCCCGTAATCATTTCCAGAGCCCCGTCTACAAGCTGGTGTCCCTGTTCCAAATAACTTCGATATTGTTGCTCCAGCAAAACGCCGTCAACTTCATGCCCGTACTCCTTCAATAACAAAGAAAATCGCGTATTCACGACTTCATCGCGATCAATGCGGCCTTCCTCAAAAGCCTTCCATAGCCCTTGATTCATTTGCTTATAATACGCTTCAATTTCTTCCGATAGCTCGATCCGCTGTTCCTCGAATAATAAGCGCAGCGCCATCCTTTCAGCTGCCTGAAAGTCCAGCAATGTATCATCCACGTCAAATAATAAGGTTCGATAAGTTCTCATTGACATTGATATTCCCTTATCCTCTCCGCTGATCTCTTCAACTTCACTTCATTTAAACCGATATAATAATCAAATTTGTGTACCGCACACATGTCTTATATGCCTTCCGAAGCAGCCGGCTGGCTCGGCACCGCCTTGCGTACATCACTGCGCTTGCCGCCTGTCTTAAATACGATAATACCTCCAACTATGATCAATACTCCAATCGCTTGTTTTCCCGTAAAAGGAACCTTGTCTAAGCCAAGCAACCCCAATGAGTCGAATAACAAAGCAAAGCTGATCTGGGACGCCATCACGATCGAGACGGCAAACGTCGGGCCAAGCCGCTTCACTCCCTGTACGACACTAAGAACGACGCCGACCCCAATGATGCCGCTGAACCAGTACCATGTCTTCATATTCGGCAAATCGAATAGCTGCTTGCCTTCAACGGCCAAGCCAATCGCGAATGAAGCCAGAAATCCCATGCCCAGCACGATCGTCGTAGTCGTCCACGTTCCCACGCCTTCGTTTACTCGGCTGTTGAATACATTTTGAATGCCCACAAGCGAGCCGGCTATGAGCGCCAGTACCAAGCCTGTAATCATAAACGTTCTCCTCTCACTTTTCATATATATTATGGCCAGCCAATGCCCGCAATCGCTCCCTGTTCTTTACAGAAATGAAGCCTCGATTGCGCTCGACCAAACCTTCATCACAAAGCTTATGAATAACTCGATTCAGATGCCTATAGCTGGTGCCGATGAAATTGGCCACGTCCCGCAGACTTACGGCACGAAGCTGTCCATTAAATCGCGGATCCGATTCATCGTACGAGATGGACAAGAGGTAACTTGCCAAGCGCGCTTCCACCGGATACATCAGATTAAAACTTAAGGAATCCGATTTCATGCAAAACTTCGTTGTTATGATTTTCAACAGAAATTGAAGCAGATTTGCATCATCTTTCGCATACTGATGCAGCCAACGGTAATGGACGGCGATCATATAAACCGGAGACACCGCCTCAACCGTGTTCATGAAGTCGATGCCTTGCACATATTCAATGTCTCCGACTGCTTCAAGTGCAGTTTTGAACGACACGATCAGCGCTTTGCCCTCCGCCGAGGTGTTATACACCTTGACCTTTCCTTTCACGAGCACACATAAATACTCGGCAGGATCGCCCTGCGAACAGATCAGTTCCCCCTGCTCATAACGGTACAATGTCAAATGCGGCGTTATATTCGCATTAAATATCGAGGGTATCTGATGAATCTCCATATAGTGAGCCAGTTGTTCACGATCCTTAATTTCTTTCATAGCGCGCCTTCACCCCTGCCGCAAAATTACATCTTTAATATAATCACTCCGGCGATCATCATCCCAATGCCGATGAACTGTGCCAGCTTCATTTTTTGCTTCGCTACACCGAACCAACCTTTGCTATCGACGATAAAGGTTACGCTGAGCTGAGCAATCAACACCACAGCAATCGTCAAGGTAACGCCGACGTGATGAATAGACGTAATATTGCTGCAAATGATGATTGCCGCCAAGGCTCCACTCGTCAAATAGAGCGGCTTCACCTGCTTGATTCTTCTCCATTTACCGTCGCGAACAAGCAGTAGAAGAATGAAGGCCAGTACGAATCCCGTAAACTGGGTAATCGTTGCCGCTTGCCAAGTGCCAATATCTTGACTGATTCGGGAGTTTGCCACACCTTGCAGCGTAATGAACGCTCCGCCTAACAATGCAAATAGGATTCCTGCCATTTTTCCCGCTCCCCTAAGTTGGATTTCGATTTCATTAATATTTAAAATCAGACCCATGCCTCCGGGGAAGGACATATGTCCCAAGTGTATCAAAAAAGCAAAAATCAGCGTAGAGGCGGAATTATATTACATCAGGATCCCAGCTCACGCTGTTTATCTCCCCGATATCGAATGGAAGGATTGTCCATCTCGGCGATTCATGATAGTATTATGAACAATCAACAGTAAATTTTAATTTACCGGTAAATCGTAGTGAGGTGATTGGATGAATGTGACTAGCGTCTATAAAATCCAGACTCATGAGCAGCTAAAAGCAATCGCTGATCCTCTCCGGACAAAGATGCTTATGAACCTGGTCAAGCAAGAATATACTGGGCAGCAGCTTGCCGAAATGCTTAGTATAACGCGAAATAATATTTATTTTCATCTGAAGGAGCTAGAGAAGCATCAGGTAATTCAAGTCGTACGGAAAGAAGAGAAGAACGGTATCGTGCAAAAGTATTACCGTGCAGTTGCGAGCCGCTTTATTCCGGAGGATCATTTGCTGCCGAGCATGGATCTAATCGATACATCGCGTCAAGTGTTCATGGAAACTGTCGAGGCAACCCGCACAAAGATCGAGAGCGCGCCGGCTGCATCCTTCGCTCTGAACAGCAGCAACCTGGAGCAGCGGAAGAACATCGCCTACACCTATCAAATGATGGCGACGGAAGAAAATTTCCACGCCTTCATCGAGGAATTCAAGCTACTGCTGGATAAGCATTTTATGCAGCAAACGGGGAATGAAGGGCAGAATCATAGTAAAAATGAACGTAAACAACATGCTTTACAGACAGAGAAAACAGAAGAACAAAAAAGCTACTATTTGTCCTTAATTGCATTTCAAGATGACAGCGAAGATATTGCCATTCCATGATTACGTTTTCACTTTCTGGAGGGATACCGCATGCTAGCTAACTCAACCAAGCGTGAGCAGCGCGCAACAAAATATCCAATCGTCATAGACGATGCTTGGTTCACCGTCTCCAAGCTGGACGATAGCACGTTCGCAATTAGCGAATACGGCCATTGGGAGAGAGTTCATTCTTTTCTGCTCATCGGCAGCGAACGAGCCGCTCTAATTGACACGGGCCTCGGCATTGATGATATCACGCGAATGACTAATCAACTAACCAGTCTGCCCATCACAGTGCTTACCACCCATGTTCACTGGGATCATATCGGCAGCCATGGCAAGTTCGAGCGCATTTACGTCCACGAGATGGATGAAGATTGGCTTGTCAACGGCATTAAAGGATTGCCAATTGAGCAGGTTCGCAAAGATGTATCGCGTGATATTACGAGACCTTTACCGGCTACCTTCGATCCTGCTGCCTACACTCCCTATCAAGGCAAGCCGACTGGCCTTCTGCGAGATGGAGATGCAATTGATTTAGGAGATCGCAAACTCATCGTTTATCATACGCCAGGTCATTCTCCCGGACATATCGTGGTGCACGATACAAGCAGAGGATACTTATTTGCTGGCGATCTGCTGTACGATGAGACACCGATCTATGCGTTCTATCCTTCAACGAGTCCGGAAGATCTTGTGTCCTCATGGCAGAAAATCTCGGAGATCGAGGGCATTGTGCAAATATTCGGTTCCCATAACCGACTTGGGCTAGAGCCCGAATTATTAGGTGCGGTGAAAGATGCAGCAGCAGAACTTCGAGAAAAGGAGCTTGTCCGCTTCGGAACAGGCATTCACCAATTCCATGGATTTTCAGTTCAGTTCTGAATAGAGGGCCGGCATAAGTTGTAAGAAAAGTCCTTCCCGCTCCCCCAATCGCCCCTTATACTGGAAGTAGCATGATAGGTGACAACACATACAACACGAATGGAAACGGAGGATCACTGTGAGGAATGCAATGCGATGGCTATCCGCCATCATGATGATTGTGATTTTGCTTCACCCAGGAATTGTTCAAGCTGCTTCTATGCCGATAAAATCCGGCGTTGTTCAGGATACGGCCAAAATGATCCCTAAAGAATCGATTCCATATATCGAACGGGCCGCGAAAGGGAATCCGTATACCTTTTATCTCCTTACCATCAATAGTCTAAATGGACAAGATGCAGCCGAGTATGCAACCGCAGTGTATCGTAAATGGAAGCTGACAGCGGATGACATACTTATCGTTTTATCCAAGGAAGATCGGCGCGTAGAAATGAACTTCAACAATCCTGCCCTGCAGGAGAAGATCGATGCGCTTCCCGATGATTTTAACGGGGATGGCCAGTCCCGATCCAAACTAAGTGAATTCGTCGATAGGCACTTTATTCCGAAAGCCAAGGAAGGCAATTTCGCCAGAGCCGCTATTACCTTGATAGAAGCGACTAAGCAATTAAAGCCCGCAGCTATTTCGATTCCGGAAGAACCTGCTGGAAATCTTCCATCCGACAAGCATCCAAACACATCGAATAGCGATAGCGGAGCTCCAATAAAGCCGCAGGAGCCTGCCGGACCCGGAGCATTCGAACGATTTTGGAATGGCATCCCTTGGCCGACCGTGGGAGTCATAGCCGGCAGTATCGCATTATGCATACCATTATGCATATGGACATGGCGCCTGCAACGACTACGCAAGCTGCGTAATCAAATTCCTGTCGTGATGGCTGCTGTCAGCCACGCGCTCGAACGCGTTCGTCATTACGCCGAGTTATATCAGGGCACGACCCAGCAGGAGGCGTCGTCCATCGAAGGGCAGTTAACGTCATCCATAATCGAGCTCGATTCTAGCTTGAAGGAGCTTCAACAAATCAGCTTCGTTCGCACGATGCTGCCTACGTTAAAAAAACAACTCGATTCCGCTGAGAACGTGCGGCAAACGAAAGAAAACGAAGTTGCGGAGCTATCGAGGCAGATTGAACAAATCGAGTCGATTGAACGGCAGCTTGTGGACAGCATACGCGAAGCGCGTACGCGCCTTCAACAGCTCGAATATGAATATCGTTCAGAAACCAATGCGCGGGGCTGGTCGCTGGACGGGATCGAGCAGCGCCACCATGACCTTGTGAATCGCATCCAAACTGTGGACGATATGGACACATTCGATCCGATCGGCGCCAATGCCATCATGGACACTTGCAAGACTGGAATCGAGCAGTTGTCGCAAGATATCTCTTCCATCTCGCACTATGCGAACCTATACCAGCAGTTCCCAAACGAGATGGCCAGCAGCCGTTCCCGCTTCGAAAGCATCGTACAGGAGCATAGGCTTAAGCTGATCCGAATCGATCCTTACGGCTGTCTGGAGCAAGCTAGGGACACGAATGAACGGATGCTGGAGCAGCTGCAAATCGGCAATATTTCAGAAGTTGCCCAATTGGCAGAGCATAGACGCCAGCTTCTGGCGGAGGCCGTTCAAATGACGCAGCGAATAGCTGATTTGAAGTTAAAAAATGCCGAAGACATCCAAGCTATTGCGAAGAGATTATCGAATTTTATGGATCAAGAACGACAGATGAATGAGCTTCATAACCGAGTCACCCATACATATCGATCTACCTACTGGGAGCATGCTTGGGAGCTGTATCATAACGGGCTTCCCGAAATTGCCCAAATGCGATCGAGGCTGAACGATGTTCGTTCGTTATCTTCCGAAGAGGTGCAGGAATACGAATTGGCTCGTCAGGAACTTGACGGAATTTTGCAAGCTCTGCAGGATCAGGATCGCAATCAAAGGCAATATGAAGGACTCGTCACGAAATTAGATCAGGCGGTTGATCTGATCAACAGGCAGCTAAAGAGCGGCGAACAAGCATTTTCCCGAGGCCGGGACGTCATCGCCCGCAATCGACTCGTTCAAGTATGGGGCCCTGCTGAAGCGTCTCTATTGAAGCTTGACTCTGGACTGAAGCAGTTGATTGCTCAGCCTCCTTATGACATCGACTTCATGTCGGAGCTAAGCTCCCGATATGTGCGGGAAGCAGAGGCCTACCTCCAGGATGTGGAGCGAACCGCGATTTTGAAGCGCGATGCGGAACGCAATATTAACGATATGGAAGCACGGTATCGTTCAACTTACAATCGTACACGAAGAAAAATAAAATTGTCCCATTTTGATTATCAATATTCGCAAGTGATCTCCAATGCCAATGATTATATGCAGCGGGGAGACTACCAGCGCGCAAGTCAGGAGGCTGCCATGTTGGCGGGCATCATTAATGCCATGAACGCAGCCTATGATGCCGTACTGGCAGAAGAACGGCGCCGCGAAGAAGCTCGACGTGCGGAAGAACGAAGACGCGAGGAGGCCCGCCGCGCCGAGGAGCGCAGAATCGAGGAAGAGAAGAGACGCCGCGAGCAAGCCAATTCGAGCAGCTCGGGCAGCTGGGGCGGCAGCTCCAACTCTTCCAGCTCCAACAGCTCCGGCGGTTCCAGTTGGGGAAGCAGTTCGAACAGCTCCGGCGGCTCCAGTTGGGACAGCAGCAACAAAAATTCCTCAGGCGGCTCTAATTGGTAGATCATACAGCCAGCAAAAAAACGCTTGGACAGAAGTCCAAGCGTTTTTCACGTTGATTTAGTCAGGACTTCCGGACTGCATGCGGTAATTCCGGAACATCATCCCGTTCGCCTTCATCATGCCGAAATGTTCATAAAAAGGAACCAGGTCATCGTCACAGCACAAATCAATCATATAGATGTCATCCAACTTTTTGAGCATCTGACTGACTAATTGCTTACCAATTCCCTTGCCTTTATATGCAGGCAATACTTCAAGCAGTGGAATATATGTAGACAACACACCGTCACTTATCGCTGTTATAAATCCTACGACTTGACCCGTCTGCTCATCCACCGCCAGAATCACTTTGCTGCTGTTCTTCAATAACCGAAGGTGAGTTTCCGGACTCGGCGGATTCGGCCAATTCACAAAAAAGCCTTCTAACATTTCAACTGTAATTCCATCGACTGAGTACTTGTATATCATATTCGATCATCTCCTCATGGACTTGTCTGAGATAAATGATCGATATCAATAATAAAGTAAAAACAAACCAATAACCTCCGTATCCTCAAAAGAAGCACTATACCAATATACGGAAGTCTAATATATTACGCAACCATTATTTTCTACGCCAGCTTGCCTACTGCTGCTATGGTGTCCAATGTGCCGGGCGGAACAGCTCTCCAGGCAATTTAGTATGCGCATCCCCTTTCGCAGCGTTAATTTGCACCTGAGTCAGAAAAATACTGTCTCGCAAATCCGCACCGCAAAGATCAGCATCTCGCAAATCCGCTCCGATGAAGTCGGCTCCACGCAAATCCGCATGCTTCAAATCAGCAGCGATCAGATAAGCGCCTCGAAAGTTAGCCCCTTTGAGATCGGCTGCTGTTAATTTGGCTCCCATAAGATCAGCGCCGCGATAATTCTTTCGTTCTCCATTCGAACTGCCCTTTAGATTGCGGCGTACCTCCAGCCATACCAGTTCGCTAGTTTGCACTAACAGCATATTTACATTTGCGCGATGTGTAGGAACATCCAGCTTCAGAAGTTCATCTGCACGGAGCTCTGTCAGACGTATCGTCTCTGTCAGCGCCATGCTAAGCTCTTGACGAATAGAACGCACTGCCTCCCGCATAAGCGCTTCATGTAAATACCATAGCATTTCGTGGAGCTGATGCATAATCGGAAAGACGTTATACATCGTTTTCGCTCTCTCTGAGCCTTCCCGCCAATCGATTCCCTCAAACGTAATCTGCGACACCTTCTGTCCTGCGCCGAAGCATTCAAACACGGTGCACCCTTTACATCCTCGTTCTCGTAAATTCGTGTGAATGCCGCAGCGATAATCAGCCTGTAAGTTCGAGCAAGGCACTCCCGCATCCTTGTTCATGGCAAAATCAACAGATGCAGCAAATGGGAGCGCAACACAGCAAAGCCCGAAGCAATTTTCGCAATCGGCGCGCAGGTCGTCCCAATGAATGTGGTGAAGGGTATGAGAATAATCTCGGTTTCCTTCTAGCAAGTAGAGCACCTCCGATGTGCTAGCAATCTGAGATGATTATAACGGAATGAATTGGTTCTATCTATTAAAAAAAATCTGTCCACGCTACAAATGATGATGTCTGCCTGTCTCTTTCTTAGCATGATGCGGAACAAGAATTGTAAGAGAGGAGGAACCGCAAAGGAAATAAACAGAGTACGGAATATCTGATAGCCTGATACCATCGAGAGGTCAGCCTGAATCTCATGTGCAATGATCCCCATCTGCTCCATGCCTCCGGGAGCGAGACTAAGCAGCGCCGTCGACTCGGATACAGATTGCAGTGCCGCTAGCAACACACTTAATGCGAGAGCACCAACCACCAGCGTGAGTCCGCTGGCAATCGCAAGGCCAATCGTTCCTCAACTTGTTCGTCATCTGACCTGGTTTTAGCGTCATCCCTACATAAGTGCCGATGAGAAGCTGAGCCATATGAATCACAGAAGGAGGAAGAGGAACTCCGTCGACTCCGAATCGTTGAACAAGGGCAATGCCGGTTGCAGGGCCTAATAAATAAGCTGTCGGCAATTTGATTTTGGTGCCGATACGCGCACATGCAATACTGATCGCAGCGAACAATATCAGTTTCAGGAGCATTTCGCTTGTATAGGCTGCTGTCGCTACTTGTTGGGAAGTTTCGAGTGAGTGTGTTGTTGATCCACTCATATTGCCGAATAATGGGTTCAACAGAAGCAAGGGAGTAGCTGTAATAATCGTCATTAGACCTATGGGGAAATGCATCTTTCATACGCGAAGGCAGCACGACTCCGGAAGGAACCCATGCTCTATCGATCAATCAGCTGGCGGCTGCGTATTTTGGTAACGTAGAGCAAGCAGCGATGGCAAAATGAATCGAGTCTCTTGAATAGGAAAAATAAAGAAAGCCAACTCATATTCGGCAACACGACCATCACCTGCAGCTACGTAAGCGGCATAAGAGTTATGTGTTGGCTGCAGCTAGAACGCCTACGATCAGAACGGTGAACGATGTAAATGATAATGGTGGCCATGTGACAGTAAATCTGGCGAAAGCTTTATCTGACCTACAAAAAACGGTGAACGAACTGAGTGATATGATTCGCGCGCTCGGTCACATCGTCCAGCAACAAAATCAATCTGCAGCTTCATGATCTGAAGTCGAGTCAAATAGATCCGGATAAGTTCGATCATGGGCTAATTTATCATTACCCTGAAAAGTAAGAAGATGAGAACATGATATTAAACAATGTGCAGAAAGAGACAATCCGCCAGATGGATGTAGGAGATAACGTGACGTTCGGCGGAGTAGCAACGGGTACGGATGATCGGTACGAAGTACATAGAGTGACCGAAGGAGAATATAGAGTTGGGAAGCACTCATGATTTGCTTGAAGATGGATTATGTATCATCGACCGAAGAAGAAAATCCCCGCTCAAGGCTGAATTTGCCCGAATACGGCGTTCGAGAGGCTAGACTATTTCACAAAATCCGGGATTATGTGCACAGTCTTTACAAATTGTCTGAATTCGTACAATATGGTCAGTCCTTTTTTTTGAAAATATTTTTAATTGAAGAAAATATTTTATCAAAGAAGTTACTTAGATATTTTTTGACTAGAAAACCTACCAGAGCAAAGAATAGTGAAATACCTATTATAAAAACAAATAGTTTTAGTCCTATTTCTATAAATTCCATTTAGATACAGCACCTCCTTTTCTTTTATGATTATATACTTGTTGGACTAGTTAACACACACAAATCGCTGAAATGGAATCGTGTTGAAGGCGCATTTGAAGCGAAAGGAATATAGTCATTTCCAAAAGTCTATTTACAATTTATTTCAATTAATTGAAAAATATACTGGTAAATATGTATATAGTATGGTGAAGTGAAAAAAAGGAGGATGATAGTCCAATGGTAAGAAAATCTATTAGTTTATGTATCGCTCTATGTCTTTCAATCGCTCTAATTTTTGGTGGACAGGCGAGCGCAAGTGGAGCATTATCAACGGACACAATTGTAACTGAAGAGAATGTAAACCAAGTTATTGAATATCTAGGATTAGATCCTAGAGATCTGAAAAAAGCTGATGCTGTTGCTTTTTCAGATGATTCCGTTACTGTTACTGTCGGGGAATTGGAACAAGCTCTTAATCAATTAAAACAACTTCCTAAAGAAGTTACATCAACAGAAAACCCTAATGCAATAGCTCCTCGAGCTGATTTTTGTACTGGCATGAAAATGTTATATTATACAACTAATCTTGGTGGATCGTTTGAATTATCTTATGAAGCAAGTGCCAATTACTCGTGGAACAAATTTACCGCTGTCAATAATGCTACCGTTTCAGTAATAGATAACGATGATAATGTATTAACAACTTTCACAATAGCTAGTAGAGATGTTGGAGCTCAAGTTATTGATGACGGCAAAAAAGTTGAACTGAAAGCTAAAGTTAAAGTAGAATCGTGGATATCAGTTGGAAACATAGGACTTATTAAGGTAACGACAACAACAGTTAATACAACAAAGGAATGGACTACTTCACAAGCAGGAATCCCAGGTTGCATTTAGTAGAATATCAAGCGCGTATCTAAAAGGGCTGCTGCAGGCAGTCCTTTTTATGTTGGAGAACCCACGCGAGTTATTTTTTGTATATCTGCCGTTCTTGGATTCCGAAAGGATCTCTAGGAACATGAAGAGTTCCCATTGTCGGAAGAGCTCTTTGTCAGAAGAAAATAAAGTTCTAGACTGAAAATTATCAAGACCTAAACTTAAGGAAATCAAATCAAATAAAATAAAGGGTTCTACATATTATGCATGACTAATATGTGGAACCCTTTATGTTTAACTAACGTTTCCCGTTAGCTTAATTAATTACCGGTGCAATTCTAATGGCCAAACTGCGAAGGTATATATGTTGAGGATTAAAGATTGTATGTATAATATTATAAATAAATAGGATTTTGTAACGAAACAGATTGAAGAGATCCAGTTAACCTTTGATGAGAACGTTGAGGAATACTTTCAGACAATTGACCCTTCTGCTGATGAAGCAGATGGGTCTTTTTGTGTTCCTAAAAATAATATCCATAAGAATGTGAAGTTTACAATAGTAATCTGATCATTGAACATCTATATTAAATATAGTGAAATGACACATTTGGCGGATAAGGCGTACTACGGGTTGTTTATATTATCCTCGCATAGATTTTTCGAAATGGAGAGTTTATGAAAAAGACTATTGTTTTTGTATTAACGATACTTATATTATTCTCAGGATTCGCAACACAAAGTTATGCGTCGTTGTCAAATACGCAATCTACGGCAATACAAGCGTTGCTGGATGATGCCTCTCGTATATCAGGTGTGCCGGGAATGTCAATCTCAATACTTGCTGATGATGAAGTGTTCTACTTTTCTTCCGGGTATGCAGACCGTGAAAGTGGGTTGTCTGCAAGTGAAAATACACTATATGAGTTGGCCTCGGTCAGTAAAGCTTTTACCGGCATGGGTATTCTGCTGTTGGAAGAGCAAGGGCTGCTGTCAATGACTGACACTGTCCAAAAATATTTACCTTGGTTTACGTTAAAGTATCAAGGGAAACCTGTTGATATGCAAAGCCTTACACTCAATAACTTTCTTCACCATACTAGCGGCCTAACAAATGGTAGGCATACTCAAAATATTCCACAAGGCAATACGCCAGATTTGCTGCAAAAGACTGTGGAAATGCTGGTAGATGCTGAGTTGGCGTTCCCTCCCGGTGAACAGTATAACTATGGAACCGTTAATTATGACGTATTGGGTTTGGTTATTGAGATTGTGTCGGGACAAAGCTATGAAGACTTTATGAGGGAACAGGTATTTCAGCCGTTAGGTCTTCACCAGACGTATGTTTATAAAGAAGATGCTCAAGCCACCGGACAGTTGGCACAGGGCTACCGTTCTTCCTTTTTTATGACAACTCCATATAACGCGCCGGATTATTCCGGGAATAAACCCGCAGGCTACATTATTTCTTGTACAAAAGATATGGCGCGTTGGATGGGCATACAGATGGGTATTGTGCAGGACATACCCGAAATATTCCATACGGTTATCGAAAAATCACATCAGGGTGATATGTCTGTTCCGGCTGTCAACGAAATGTATTATGCGGCGGGCTGGTCGGTAAACGCCAACCAAACGATTATAGAGCACCCAGGGGGCAATCCCAATTTCGGAACCGAAGTGGCCATACTGCCAAATGAACGAACAGCCATCTGCTTGCTGACCAACGGCGCAAATATCAATAGAAGCATGGTACTAAAAGTTAAAGATATATTAGACGGCAATCTAACGCAGTCATATGAAATAAGCGGCACACAGCTTTTGGACATCATTTTATCGTCCACCACAATTATTCTTTGCCTATTGGCCGTTCTGTTCTTTCTCTTAGGATTACGCAGAAGGAAAACGAATGAGCGGCAGCCAATGACAAAAAAGCGAATAATGGTAACAGTTATTTTGCTGATTGCTACGATTGCCCTGTGTATAATGTGCTGTGCATTAGATTGGTCAACGATACTTATTTGGCAAACATATAGTGTTCTTACAGCTTTGATTTCGTCGGCATTATTAACAGCAAGCATTACATGGTTTGTATACACTCACCGATATAATGCCTCGCTCCGAAAATAAGCATTTTGTTCGTTCGCCTTATTGGCATAATGTGAAGTAAACATTTGATAAGATACAATACCAGCTAGAAGGGAGTGCCCGAGCACTCCCTATTTTTCGTCGTTACTTATGGTAGGGTTCACCGCAAATGATCTCAAACTATCCTGCCCGTTAGCTCAATGAAGTGCAACTAAAATTTTTCGTAAATCTGAGCATAAGCCTTTTTCATTTCTTCTCGTATTTCTTTGTTCTCGTTCTCCAGTGCTTTGATTTTGCGTTTTAACGTTTCGATGAGTATATCCTTATTCGCATCATTCATCTCACGCTTTATTTGCTTTGGGGTAGGTGCTTGTGATTGTTGACGGCGTAAGGATTCGATCCTCTCGCGGATATCTGAATGGTTATATAAACTCGCTTTCGATACACCCGATTCTTCTGATACGCTATTGAAATTGATGCTCTTGTTGGCTCGTAAGAGGCGTTTAATCGCCTGATCTACCTTCTCTAGGGTACTCGCCTTCCGTTGGGCATGGATTCTCTTCAGATGAGCTGTACGGTCGTAATTAGCCATTTCCAGCACTCACCTTTCTTTTTATACGGTCTTGTCTACCGAAAATGATATTGCCTTCTTGAAGGTTAGTTAGAATCCCCTGATAACATAGTAGATTTTTCTCATTCTTCTCAGCCATATCTTCACGACCGTGTTGTTTTGCTGCCTCAATAGCCTTTGATGTGGTTTTAATATGCAGTTCATATTTCTGTACATCCAATTCAGAGAAGCCTATGGCTAAATCTTTACATGGGCTTCCTCCATTACACGTTAAGCAAGGTGGTGCTTCCATGTGAGGGCATTCACCTTTTAAACGAGCGTGGCATGTCCCATAAGGGTTATCCATTGCATTCAACTTATGGTCTTGCCATAACGCATTTAAGATCTCTGCAGGAATGTCTTCTCCCACTTTAATTTCCTGCACATCACCGTTAAGGTCAAAGCTAAAAACACCTTGAGTGATTACAGTTTCAAAAGCCTTTCTTTTCGTATCGTCTAACAACTTTGCATACCGCAAGGTCATTTCAGGAGAAGCATGGGCTAACAACTCTTGGACAGTCAGAATGTCCGCTCCACCATTTAGCATCTTAACTGCATAAGTATGTCTAAACTGATGGGTTTTAAAGTGAAATACATTCCCATTTTCATCGGTGATATTCTTTTTCATAGCCAGTTCATTTAATTGTCTCAGAAGCCAATGCTGGTTGAATGGCCTTCCTTTGCGAGCACCACGATAACGAACAAAAATTAATCCTTCTGGATTATTATCTTGATTGCTTCTTTCTTTTGAATGTTGAATGAGAACTGCAAGAATATCCGCCAACTTTTCGTCAATGGGAATTCGATGACCTTGAACATAAGTCTTTTCAATATCCGTTACAATGGAGTATTTGCCGTTTAGTTTTACTAAGCAGTCCGAAGTTAAGCCTAACACATCGGAAACGCGCAGCCCTGTTTTAAAGGCTGCCCATACGATAGGAGTTATCTCTTTAGGTAAATAATTAATATGGGTGAATAATTGCTCTAAAACATAATCTGGAATGTAGTCAATTTGGTCAATAGATTTTTTTCGAAGCTTGGGCTTATCCTCTGGAAAAAGGAGCCTTTGTACAGGAGTTTCAGGAGCGATGTCATATTCGTAACGGTGAAGATCCTCCAGAAACTTGCCGACAACTAGAAATCCTTTGTTTATATAACGTTCAGGATGTGTATTTCTGTGCTTTATACTTCCCTTGGCATAGCCGTGTAACCATCGAATATATGTTTCCATGTGAGTGCGTTTTAAGCCTCTTAAATCGTTCCAATTTGGTTCCATTAAAGACACACAAGAAAGAAAATTTGGTAAAAAACTCATATAAGCTATTGCTGAAGCCCAAGTAAAGTTGTGTTTACTCAATAGACGTAGTTTAATGTATTTTTTAATCTGAAGACGCATATTAAAACTTTCGATCTTCGTGAAATCAAGATAGTGAGCAGAATTACTCTTGTTATAGTGAATCCCATATTTATCATGCAGTATCCTTACATCCCAGCGATCTTTTTCCCATTCTTCACGGGTGTCTGTTAATTGCACGAACTTTGAAAGAAACAATCGCAAATAGCCCGCCAAATGTGTTTTTCGTGTAACTTCGGCACGAAATGCATGTTTTTGAATCTCTTGTGTCTTATATTTCTGTTCATGCAACCAAAATAGCCATTCACGCTCTAACTTTATCAATACCTAAGTCAAGCAGGGAAAATAGAGTAGGATACTTTTCATTTAGGAATTTTGTAAATACGCTCCAGCATTGTCCCACAAAAATAGTGACGAGAGCTTTCTCAGCATAAAATAGCTCGTGATACCAAAAGTATTTTGCTTCTAAATTAACCGTAGAGCTTTTGATTCGAAAATGGATATTTTGAGTTGAGTGATTATAATTCTCCGCCAGCTTTTTAAACTGTTTGATATCTCCGATAAAATCAACATTCCATTTATCATTGACCAGGAAATAAGGATTATTTACATGCTTCACGTTTATAGATCCATCAGTATGAATGGTCTTCTCAGGATAAGCAGAAAGCTCTTGCTCTAATCTCTCATGAAAGCTTAATTCCTCACGGTATGTACGTAGACTGATTTTTAGGTATAGATTCATCGTGGTCTGAATCTGCGAATGTCCTAAACGTTCCTGCACTTGCTTTATGTCTTTGGTTTCTTGGTAATACATCGTAGCGTGTGTGTGTCTAAAAAGGTGGGGGTGAAGTTTGCGAATTCCCGTTTTCTCCCTTAAACGCTTAAAAAGAGCTTCTACAGCGGTAAGTGTCAGGGGCTTACCTTTATTTTCACCTCGAAGAATTACAAAAACGAAATTGGAACGAAAGTCCAACTCATCAAGAACTTCATATAAGTAGTCATCAAACAAGTCCATTAACGCCTGGGACACATATATTCCACGCTCACCTGTTTTGAGCATGGCTCCGTTTTCTAATTCCCCTCGATCCTTTAGAAAAATCCGATGGCCTCTGTAATCAAACTTAAAATCTTCCAAATAGAGTGAGAGGACTTCACCAATTCGCAAACCTGTTTCAAATAACACTTGGATGAGAAACTGATCTCTGATGTTTGTTGTTGCGTTTAGCACTTGCTGCACTTGTTCTTTTGAAAGTGTCTCAACATTCTTGCGTGGCTCTTTAATTTTTAATATATTTCTTATAGACGGCTTGTCCTTATGAACGTGATGCAGAAAGCTTTTATATCGTGATCTTCCTCCAGTAAATACCTGCCGCATTAACTTCTCGGACATACCATTGATAAGCTCTTCATTTCGATACAAATAATCATAAAAGTTTGTAACAGCTGTTACTGTTAGATTAATGGTCTTTTCTGTCCTCTTTGTTTGAATCGGTTTAAGATGGAGTTATCTTGTTGCTTTCAAAAGGGCTGCGCAACCAACCAACGAATTCCAC
Source organism: Paenibacillus sp. B1-35 (assembly GCF_050474385.1). Lineage (NCBI taxonomy): Bacteria > Bacillati > Bacillota > Bacilli > Caryophanales > Paenibacillaceae > Paenibacillus > Paenibacillus sp. B1-35. The sequence continues at coordinate 73,518 of NZ_JBCHVJ010000003.1, read as the reverse complement.
CAAGTCTTCTAATCGAATATTATTGTGATCTTTATTCGTCTCTTTTAAGTACGCAAAATACTGCTTTAACGCATAACAATACGTTTTCTGCGTATTTCTACTTTTTCCCGTATTGTCTAAGTATTTTAGGTATTTCAAAACAGGGATCACAGGTAAACCATTTCCATCTATCAACATGTAACGTTTGTTGTTATCCTTTAGGATAACTTCTTGTACTCTCAACGACTTCACCTTCCAATATTAATTGATTACGCTCGGTTTTTAACCTCGCTACGCCTCCCGCTATGGGCTACGCCCTCCACAAATAGAATCATACGTTGCATTTAATCTTTACATTATATACATTGTAAACAGTAACTTCGACGTCTAAATAATGAATCTATCATATATAAATATAGTGGATATATGCTCATAAATTGAACATAGTATCCACTATTTATAATAGTCTAATCAATGAAAAATAAAGTTTTAGACTGTAGGCGCTGTAAGGCGTGACGGTGGACTTACACAGCAGCTGCTCACATTCCTGGTACTCCGGAATCAATGCGCACTACCGATCTGCATGCCGATTCCGGTGGACGGATATGCGTAGTCACACCTCTCATTCACTCAGTCTAACTATATTTTCTGGTTTTCATTTTTTAACGAATCATAATCATGAGTCAGTCTACAACTTATTTCTCGAATGCTGACCATTTTCATACACAAAAATCGCGGAAAATCAACGATTCCAGTCTAGTACTTTATTTTTTCTGTACACCAAGCAGCAAAATGAAACAATTGCAGTCTTTACACAGAATTTGCTGACGGAATAACAACAAACAGCTATAGCTGCTCAAGTCCTGAAAGACTTGCTTGCCGTGCAAGATATGAATGACAACTTGCTGCGTCAGCTTGTCTTTTCTGATAATAGGAAGGTTCCATCTCAACTCTCTCCTATGATTACAGGACAAGGTGAACATATTGTCATCGTACTGAATACATCAAAAAACACAAATATCGGCACCTACGCCTGAATCACTCGAGAATCAACCACATCATTAGCAGCAGTAACTTCGATGCTGCTATTACCGTTCAAACAGGTGGAATGCCCATCGTGTTAGGCGATGTGAAGGATGAGGTCATGTCTACCATGGCACTTATGCTTGCAATATCCGTAGTGCTTATGACAATCGTGCTGTTCCTAGTCTTCCCAGTTCGCCGTCGCGTCATGTCGCTTATGGTACATACTAATTATGCCCTGATTTCCTCACTAGCTACTTGCGGCACGACTGAATTTCGCTGCTGTAATAAGAAGACCGCAAGTCCAGTCAAAATGAGTACAATCCCAATGCCTTGCTGGAGTGTGATACCCTCATCCAATATGAAATAAGCAAGGATGCATGTTCCGACCGTCTCTCCTAAAATGCTCATCGAAATGACGGACGTACTAAGCCATTTCAGCAGCCAGTTGAATATCGTTTGACCTAATATCGTTGCAATGAAGGCGAGTCCAAAAAAGGACCACCATGTTGGAGCGGAATAATCGAAGAAGGATGCTTGCTGACTCAAGGAAAAGAAACTTAACAAAAGCGCACTGCTTGCATAACCAATGATGGAGTAAGGGATGAGTGACAGCTGTTTGCGAACATGCTTCCCAATAAAAAAGTAAGCCGTAATTACACCCGCCGCAATAAAAGCAAGAATATCGCCGAATAGCGCTTGTCCACTAATTTGGAAGTCCTGCCATCCGATGACCAAGCTGCCCGCAATAGCCACCAGACAGCCAAGAATAGCCCCTGTTCGAAAGCGTTCCTTAAATAAAAAGTAGCCTCCAGCCATAGAAAACAGCGGCTGCAGTGTTACGATAACTGTCGAGCTTGCGACCGACGTGTAATTCAAAGACTCAAACCACAACACATAATGCGCGGCTAGAAATAAGCCCGACAGCATTCCAAATCCCCATTGCTTCTTCGATAGTGAACGTAATTCTCTCCTATTCTCTTTGTTCACGAGAAGAAACGGCAGCAGCATAATCGCTGCAAAAAACATCCGATAAAACGCTATAATACCCGCAGGCGCATCGGCTAACTTCACAAAAATCGCAGAAGTCGATAAAGCGAGTACGCCAAGAAATAATGTGGCATAAGACATAAGCGGTGATTTCAATGCTGCTCCCCCTAAACAATGTTGATCAACCATACAAAAGTTCTTGTCACATGTAAGTATAATGAGAAGGGCGCATAAAAAATAGTAGGGAGAAACTGAACTATGGAACAATTTCGAAAACAGTGCCTTGGTTAACGTCGGTTACTTTTGTAGAGCCATAAACCCCTAGATATAACCTGGATTGACTCAGATTCGTGCCTAAACTTACATAATAAGCGGATTGAGACCCAAAATCATAATCGGTTTCAATAACACGAAAATCACTTAGTTTGCAATCCGTTCTAGCCCTGGTATAAGCTAAAACCCCTTTAACTGGAGGGGGAGATCCTTCATTCCTGGCAAGATCGGTAAACACAACGCTTCCCGTTAAACCGGGAATTTCATTTCCCAAATATGCCTGGACTCCAGTAAGTGCAGTACCTCCAAACTTATCGGTTCGGGGATCCTTATGAAAATAACTAATTAGAGGCGGAAGACGCCGCACTGAAGTTGTTATTGCTTCATCGTAATAAGAAATTGTTTTCTCATCCAAAGCCGGATCTGCAGAACAGCCTGTTAGAAGCGAAGTAGGAAAAGCGCCTTCCCACCCTCTCCAGCCAAAATTAATAAATCCTTCTTGATCAAGTACAGAATTCGCTAAAGAAGCTTGAACAAGCTGAGTAACCGGTATTGGTTTATAGTGAATGAATGAAAAAATCGACTCTACGAGATCCTGTCCGACATTTCCTACGTATTTGATATACTGATTATGATAAAGCCTTTGAAAAGAAATGCCCGGTATATTGCGGCCTCCTTTGGCCATTACCGTAAGCGTTTCTTGAATAGATGCGGGTAGCTCATTAAAACGTGTAACGACGGGCGGATTATCGATAAATGTAGGTTTGGCGACATCGATTTCAATGATTTTTCCCGCGATTTCCATATTATTTTGGCTTAAATGAAATGGATCATAGCCTGATCCGCCATCTCCGGTTGTCAGAACAAGTTTTCCTGTTTCAGGTGAAAAGTTTAAGCTATTGACGCCGTTATGATTTAAAAAGGGTCTTCTTATATTCAGTAATGTCCGGCGTCTTTGAGGTTCATCATTCGAATGTAGAATCCATTCTTCAACTGTATCTATATGATCATATTGAGTTTCTCTATTAAGCCACTTCAAGTGTAAGGTTTTAGAATCACACGGGTTCGGCTTAAAAGATTCAAAAGAACCTGGAAGAGCACCTGAACCTTGGGTTCCAGCTACTGAATAATGGAGATAAAACAGGCCATTGTAATAAAATTCAGGATGAAATGCCAGCCCTATCAATCCCCGTTCATCATACCCGCCACTAGAGGCACCTAATTTTAGGATTCGTGAGCGAATATCTAAAAAAGTCCTTACCTCCCCGTTTCCTATGTAAAAAATCTCTCCTACCTGGGTTGCAATAAATAATCTTTCCATTGAGTCACCCGGAAGTATAGCCGTTTTCAAAACAGTGGGCATATTCAACTTACTTACAATGGGGCGTAAACGAACCTTAACTTTTTCCAAATAACTGTACCCTCCTTCTTATTATTTTCTTTTATAAGAATATGATTATAACGGTTCTATTAGTATCAAATTAGAGCAGCCTCCGATCGAAATACATCTTGCATGGTAAAACCAATATGTCGAGGATTTTTTACACCAAAAGAAAAGTCCCGATGAATAAATCATTCATCGGGACAAACGAGTCGATATTTTTGATGTTGCAATTAGTTTCTTTTGTAGACTTCTAAAATATAATCATAAAATCTACTGGAATTGTTCTCTACACGAATAAAATATTCATGGTCTTTAGTCAACTTTTCACTAAATTTCAATTCGTTGCGCGAGTCCACTTCTCCGCTCGTAATCTTCTTTCTATTGGCATCATACAGGGTTACTTTTGCTCCCTCAACAGGAAGCTCAATGTTAGCAGCGCCAAAGTCAAATGTAAAGAATGCAGTCTCGGGAGCCTTAAACTTAAAATAGTCGTACTCGTCATCACGGGATGCTTTACCGTTAATCATGGTATGGGTTTTTAGAGGGAATTCATTAGCACGCTTAAACGCATCGTTATTTTCAATCTCATTAAAAAAATCGATCGCTGCAAACGCTGGCGTGGACATGCCAGCTACCATAGTAAGCCCCAAAATACCTGCTATAATCTGTTTTTTCATAAATCAATGACCTCCCAAAATAATTTGAAGCATAAGGAATCTGAGTTGTCGTTCTATCTATCATTTTACGTTTCATACAGGCTCCCAACTAGGGCAGCATTATGACATGATTCACTGAACATTTTTACTTCTTTTATAAAATGAGTAAACTCAAACAAAGAATATGTAAGCCCGAAGCTCGTCATGAGACGAAATCGACCGGTAAATGCCGAGCTCCGGGTACATCAAGTCATATCAATGCGATAGCAAGCAATGTGAACAAGCTCAGCGTTAAGATTTCGTCATTGAAGAAAGGAAAGAAGCCAGATGTTCTCACTCCTCCATAATTCGCTTCGGGACGCAAATAGACATTTTGAAAATCTACCTTGACTATCGTCCCTCGATATTCTTTACGATCCACCGTTAGAATACGAACTTTCTTGTTCATACAGTGCAAGCAATTATAATATGCTTCCATTCTTGTTCCCCTCCCTCCTATACCTTATGACGCGAATCCTTGTGGGACACGGCGAATATGCATTCTAGCGAGAGATTTTTCGAGCCCTTCGCTGAGTTAGAATAGGTAAAGGAAGGCGGGCATACTGCTGAACCCCTATACTTATCCCTTCATTTTCTTCTTAAAGCTTACCACTGCAAGCATGAACAGCGCCCACCAATACACTATTGTCTAGCGGTCTTGGCATTCATATTGTTCAAATTCTCAATCGTTGCTATCTTGATACATAGGCATACGATCGTGATTGCCAGTTCAAGCTCTTGTATGGTCGGGAATGAAGGCGCAATTCGAATATTTCGATCCCGCGGATCCTTCCCATAAGGGAATGTGGCGCCCGCTTTCGTTAAGATAACGCCTGCTTCAGCAGCCAAAGCGACAACACGATCAGCGCAGCCGTCCAACGTATGTAAGCTGATAAAGTAACCCCCGTTGGGCTTGCTCCATGTGGCAATATCCAAACCGCCCAGTTCAGCATCGAAAATGGTCAGCGTTTTTTCAAACTTCGGTCTTAGAATCGCCGCATGCCGCTGCATAAGCTGCATCGTTTTTTCTGTATTTTGCAGAAATTGAAGATGCCGGAGCTGATTGATTTTGTCTGGACCAATGGTCTGTGCGGCCATTTGCTTTTTCATATGATTGATATTCGTGAGACTCGCAGCCATTGCGGCCACGCCGGCGCCTGGGAATGTAATCTTGGAGGTCGAGCAATACATGAAGACACGATCAGGGTTCCCGCTAGACTTACAGGCAGACAGAATATCTTGAAGCTGATCGGGCGTATCCGTTAAATGATGAATGATATAGGCATTGTCCCAGAAAATGCGGAAATCATTTGCCTTTGTGGTCATGGTAGCCAGTCTATGGACAACCTCATCTGAATACGTAATCCCTTCCGGGTTGCTGTATTTCGGAACGCACCAGATTCCTTTTATCGCATCATCTTGTCTAACAAGCTCCTCAACTCGATCCATGTCGGGACCGTCCTGATTTATATCGACTGGAATCATTTCGATACCGAGAGTCTCACATATCGCAAAATGCCGGTCATAACCCGGACTCGGGCATATAAACGCAATTCGGGGCAGCTTCCCCCATGGCCGATCACTGCCGCATACACCGAACAGCATGGCTCTGCTTATCGTATCGTACATCATGTTTAGGCTTGAATTGCCGCCGACAATGACCTCATTCGTCGCAACCTGCAGCAGCTCGGCAAACCATCTTTTCATATCCGGAAGCCCATCAAGTCCGCCGTAATTCCGCAGATCTGTATTTCCGTCAAAATACGCTTCCTGCGTCAATGGAAAGAACAGTTCATTCGATAAATCCAGTTGTTCAGAGCAAGGCTTGCCCCTCGACATGTCTAATGAAAGCTTTTGCTGCTTAAATGCTTCATACCTGGCCATGAACGAAGTGAACAAAGCTTCTCGTTCCTCAAGGCTTATGTTGGCAAATTGGTTCATGCAAATCCCTCCCTATAGTAACCATCATAAAAATAATCGAAGCGATATATGCTACTGTTTTCTTCTTCGATATCAATTCAAAAGTCTGTTATTTCCCCAAGTGAAATTCCCTAGTATTGGAGGAAATTTAATGCTATAATTTAGGTGTTTTACATCAAATGATTAACTTTTAAATGGGAAGGAGTGAATACCTGATGAAAAAGAGAGCTTTGAAAAACCTATCCTTCGGTATCGGGTATTCTACTGCTGTTTTCTTCTAGAATTCATGGGGACGGGATACGTCTGTCCATTTTGAAGGAAATGAACGAAAACCATTTAAAAGGAGATATGATTAATGACACAAACCAATTCTATCGTTTCCAGATATAATCCTGAATCGATTGCAAAGCCGGTTGGAGAGTACAGCCATGTAACCAAAATTAGCAGAAATTCAGAACTGTATGTTTTTTCTGGTCAAATTGGAATCGATCCAAGCAATCACATTCCCACTGACTTCAATGAACAAGTAACGAACACGATGAGCAACATTGTTGCCATCCTTGCTTCTCAGAAGTTGACGCCTGATCATGTCGTGAAAGTGAATATTTGGGCGACGGAAGAAATCGACTGGAATCATTTCGATGCGGAGTGGAATAACGTATTCGGCGCTACCCCTCCTTCCATGACGATCGCCTATGTGGCTGGATTGGGTCTTCCTGAATTAAAAATTGAATTGGATGTATGGGCCGCAGGTTGATAGCCGGCTCCTCTCATTTGAATATGACAATCCCCCTCAATGAGGGGGATTTTTTGTTGCGTGTGCTCCGCCATTCCGCTCAAAAAGCTCAGCATAAATGATACGGCGGGCCTTGATGTAACCTATGCGCAAATAAGAGAAGTTATCGTTTATCGTACACCTTCACCTTGCACTGCTTTCGTCTTCAAAGTACGGTTCCATACAACCTGCGTTCCGTTCTTGATCACACCAAACGTGTGGTTAATGCCGAAGTGATATGGCAAGTAAGCTAGATTCGGCGCATCGAAAATGGTCAAGTCCGCCCGCTTGCCGACTTCGATAGAGCCGATGTCTGCTGCACGTCCGATCGCAGCGGCTGCATTCAACGTGCATGCCGTCAGAATCTCTTCAGGCTGCATTTTCAAATTCAAGGATGCCAGCATGATGATGAGTTGGATCGATTCCGTCGGGCATGAGCCCGGATTGTAATCGGTTGAAAGAGCGACAGGCAGCCGGAACTTGTCGATCATGTCGCGGGCACGGGCATGCTGGTCCAGACCAAGATTGAAGGTCGTTCCCGGAAGCAAGACCGGAATCACATTACCTGCGGCCAGACTGGATAATCCTTGATCGGTTGTCATTACCAGATGCTCTGCTGAGATCGCTCCCACCTCTTGGGCTAGCTCAGAACCGCCTAATGCTACAATTTCATCCGCATGAATTTTCGGAATAAGTCCATAGCGCTTGCCTTCCAATAAAACTCGACGCGACTGCTCCACATCGAATACGCCTTCTTCGCAGAAAATATCGCAAAATTCCGCCAGTCCTTCTGACGCGACCGTTGGAAGCATATCTCGAATAATTATGTCTACAAAATCATTTGTTCGACCCTTGTACTCTGCCGGAATGGCATGCGCTCCCATGAAGGTGGATACAACGTCTACGGAATGGTTCTCCTGCAGCCGACGCGCTACACGCAGTTGCTTCAGCTCCGCATCCAGAGATAAGCCATAGCCGCTCTTCGCCTCAATCGTCGTTACGCCCTGAAGCAGCATTTCATCCAAGCTTCGATGCGCCTTGTCGTACAGTTCTTGTTCGCTCCATTGCCGCGTCGATTTGACGGTGCTTAAAATTCCGCCTCCTTGCGCCAAAATATCCAAATACGGCACGCCCGAGCGCTTCATCGCCAGCTCATGCTCGCGCGATCCTCCATGGACGAGATGAGTATGAGGATCGACCAGCCCCGGTGTCATAATGCGGCCGCCCACATCAAGCGTTTCCTTAATCATTGCTTCTTCAGCTGTTAAAGCTGCCATCACTTCATCCTTCTGCCCAACCATTACGATTCGTCCCTGGTCAATGGCAACAGCCGCATCTTGTATTTGACGAACGCGGCCCATTTCTTCTCCGCACTTCGGCACCCTGCCTTCTGGCGTGTATAAGCATCCGATTCCCGTTAGCAGCAAATCCGTTTTTTTCAAAGAAAGCAACCTCCCTCGTTGTGCAGCATGTTCGACATTGACATGTATGTGTATATTAAGACTGCTGGCGCATTGGAATGCTGATTCCGTGCAGATCCGCAGTCGCAACCGCTTCATCATACCCTGCATCTACGTGGCGAATGACACCCATGCCCGGATCGGTTGTCAAAACGCAGCGCAGCCGTTCCGCCGCTTCCTCCGTCCCGTCGGCAACGACAACCATGCCGGCATGCAGGGAATACCCCATGCCGACGCCCCCGCCGTGATGCACAGATACCCAAGAAGCCCCTGCCGAAGTATTGATGAGTGCATTCAAAATCGCCCAATCGCCTACTGCATCGGAGCCGTCCTTCATGCCTTCCGTCTCGCGGTTCGGAGATGCGACTGAGCCGCAGTCAAGATGATCGCGGCCAATCACGATCGGAGCGCTCAACTCGCCAGATTTGACCATCTCATTGATCGCAAGGCCGAACTTGGCGCGTTCCCCATAGCCAAGCCAGCAAATGCGGGCCGGCAAACCTTGAAAAGCTATTCTCTCCTGCGCCATCGTAATCCAGCGGCGCAAATGATCATTTTCCGGGAATAGCTTCAATACGAGTTCGTCTGTCTTGCGGATGTCCTCTGGATCGCCCGATAAGGCAGCCCAACGGAACGGCCCCTTGCCCTCGCAGAACAGCGGACGAATATAGGCGGGAACAAAGCCCGGGAATGCAAACGCATCTTGCACGCCTTGGTCGAAGGCAACTTGCCGTATGTTATTGCCGTAATCGAACACGACAGCCCCCTGCTTCTGCAGATCAAGCATCGCCTGAACGTGAACTGCCATGCTGGCCTTGGCCAGCTCGATATAATGCTTCGGATCGCGGGTACGCAAAGCTGCCGCTTCCTCCAAGCTGTATCCAGCAGGAATATATCCGTTCAATGGATCATGAGCAGACGTCTGGTCAGTTACGAAGTCAGGCTTGATGCCGCGGCGGACGAATTCGGGAAAGATCTCAGCCGCATTGCCAAGCAGCCCAATCGATAACGATCTTTTCTCATCAATTGCATGCCGAGCAAGCTCCAGCGCCTCATCTACATTTTCAGCAAGCACATCGCAGTAGCGCGTTTCAATGCGGCGCTCAATCCGAGAACGATCTGCCTCGACTGCGATGACAACACCATCATTCATCGTTACAGCGAGAGGCTGAGCGCCGCCCATGCCGCCCAGGCCAGCCGTTAATGTCAGCGTGCCGCGCAGCGAACCCCCCGCATGCTGGCGGGCCGCTTCCGCAAACGTTTCATATGTGCCTTGGAGAATGCCCTGCGTCCCAATATAAATCCAACTGCCAGCAGTCATCTGGCCGTACATCATCAGCCCTTTGCGTTCGAGCTCACGGAAATGTTCCCAATTCGCCCAGTTAGGCACAAGCACTGAGTTGGACAAAAGCACGCGCGGTGCCCGCTCATGGGTGCGAAATACACCTACCGGCTTACCGGATTGGATAAGCAGTGTTTCATCGCTCTCCAGCCGCTGCAGCTCGCGGACAATAGCTTCATAGGAAGGCCAATTGCGGGCCGCTTTGCCAATTCCGCCATAGACAACCAAATCCTCTGGCCGTTCTGCTACCTCTGGATCCAAATTGTTCATCAGCATGCGCATGGCCGCTTCCTGAACCCATCCTTTGCATGTCAGCTCCTTGCCGCGTGGTGCACAAACGCTTCTCTTCACTTGATTCATCTTGTTACGCCTCCTTTTCATATGAAACCATTTTTATAATTAAGCAGATTAATATAATGATCCGGTTATGCTCTCTGCAGCATACAGGAAATCACCCTTGCTAAGTGCGGATGCTACTGCTTCAATTTCCTTGCCAAGTGAGCGGTCTATCGTTACCGGAGGTACGATTTTGCGCACCAAGTCGAATACTGAACGCGTCGCTGGTGCCAGCTTATCAGCCCCTCTGAATTCAGCGGCTTCCGCCGCGCAAATCAGTTCAATCGCCAGCACCTTGGCTGCATTGTCTACGACTTGGGCTGCATGCCGTGCGGCTGTCGTACCCATGGATACATGGTCCTCCTGATTGGCAGAGGACGGAATCGAGTCCACACTCGCTGGATGAGCCAGCACCTTGTTCTCAGAGACGAGCGATGCGCTGACGTACTGCGGAATCATCATGCCGGACGCTATTCCGGGCTGATGGCTTAAAAATGCCGGAAGACCGCCGGATAATGCTGGATTGACAAGCCGCTCCGTGCGACGCTCCGCAATATTGGCCAACTCGCTCATGCCGATTTTTAAGAAATCCATTGCAAACGCCATCGGCTGCCCATGGAAATTGCCCCCGGAGATGACCGTTCCCTCTTCTAAAAATAAGAGCGGATTGTCTGTTGCCGCATTCATCTCGACGTTCAGCTTATCTTCCACATAGGCAAGCACCTGACGCGATGCGCCATGAACCTGAGGCAGGCAGCGCAAGGAATAGGCATCCTGCACACGAATATCACCTTGCTTCGTCGTCAATTGGCTGCCTTCCAGCAATGTTCGCAAATTAGCTGCAACGCCAATCTGCTCCGGATAAGGCCGGACTCGCTGAAGTTCATCCGCGAAGGCATCCGTAATTCCATGCAGGCATTCCACCGTAAGGGCAGCAACGGCATCCGCCGTCTTGGCAAGCCGCAGTGCTTGCACATAAGTCAGTGCGCCGATTGCCGTCATAATCTGTGTCCCATTGATGAGTGACAATCCTTCCTTGGCTTGCAACTGAACCGGCTTCAAGCCTGCCGATGCCAATGCCTCATAGCCTGACATGCGTGTCCCGTTATAGACGGCCTCGCCTTCTCCCATCAGCACAAGCGCCAAGTGCGACAGCGGAGCCAAATCCCCGCTAGCGCCTAACGAGCCTTGTTCGGGAATAACCGGATGCACGCCCCGATTCAGGCAGTCGACAAGCAATTGAAGCGTTTCCAGACGAATGCCCGAAAAACCTTTGGACAAGGCATTTGCCCGCAGCAGCATAATCGCGCGTACCGTCGACTCTGGCAAAGAAGAGCCTACCGCACATGCATGGCTGCGAATTAAGTTAGCCTGCAGCTCGGCAGAGTCCTCCGGTGAGATCATGACATCGCTGAACTTGCCGAACCCGGTCGTAACTCCGTATACCACTTTATTCGCATCGACGAATTCCTCGACCATGTCCCGGCATCGCACGACACGCTGTACCGCGTCAGCGGCAAGCACAACTGGTGCATAGTCATAGGCAATCGCAACCAGTTGGCGAAGCGTCAATTGTCCTCCATCCAGTGTAATAGGCCCTGTATGCTCCTCTTGATGCAAATGTTTAACCGCCAAAACCATCCCTCTCCTTTCTTGCTTTACCAAAAGAAAGAGGCTGTGCGGAAGTTCTTATCTTCCACACAGCCTCTTGTTCAAAAAGGGCGACCTATGAAATTGCTTATCCCAGTAACAATGATGAACGCGCCTCACTCTGCATCGCCCTTTCATTCGAAATAGATAGGCAAATATATCCATTCCTTTAACTATTACATTTGTATGCAGTTCTGTCAAGAAAGTTCTTACTGAATGTTCAGCATTCGATCCAGTGCCTTGATAGCATCGACCTTAATTGAGTCTGGCACCGTAATGACGCCTACCGGCTTGCCGGCTTCAATTTGCTCTAGCGACCAGAGCAAATGAGGCAGGTCGATCCGGTTCATCGTCAAACATGGACACATATGCGGATTAAGCGATTCAATCTGCTTATCAGAGTGAGTATGAATGATGCGGTTCACCAGATTCATTTCCGTGCCAATAGCCCACTTCGTACCGGATGCCGCTGCATTGATCGTATCAATAATGTACTTTGTCGATCCCGCATAATCGGACAGCTCGACGACTTCGCGTGAGCATTCGGGATGCACAATAATCTGCACCTCTGAGTCCCGCTCCCGGATGCTGCGAATATTGTCTACCGTGAACTTCTCATGAACCGAGCAATGCCCCTTCCACAAAATGACCTGAATGCCCTGGACATTCTCACGATCCGTTACCAGTTCATTGCCCTCTGGATCCCACACCGCCATATCGTGAAGTGGAATGCCTAGCTCATAGGCCGTATTGCGGCCAAGATGCTGATCGGGCAGAAAAAGAATGCGCTCCTTCTGCTTGAAGGCCCATTCCAGCACTCCCTTGGCATTGGACGAGGTCACTGTCGCGCCGCCATGGCGTCCGACAAATGCCTTAATCTCAGCCGAGGAATTGACATAAGTCAACGGAATAATGGTATCTCCATAAATCGCTTGCAGACGCTCCCATGCCGCTTCCGTTTGCTGCATGTTAGCCATATCAGCCATCGAGCATCCAGCACGCATATCCGGCAGGACAACCGTCTGGCTCGGGGCCGACAGCATGTCAGCCGTTTCCGCCATAAAGTGTACGCCGCAAAATACGATGTACTCGGCATCGGTTATTTGCTGAGCCAGTTGCAGCGAATCGCCAGTAATATCCGCAAACTGAATGACTTCATCCTTTTGATAATGATGACCCGGAATTAACAGTCTGGAGCCAAATTTCAGCTTAATGTCACGCACCCGACGCTCCATTTCTTCCACGCCCAACTGCTTATAGCGTTCTGGCATCATTGCAGATCCAACAAGTAGTGCGTCTAAAATAGACATTGTCTCTCTCCTCCTCCCGATTACTTATCCAAGCTCAACATTCATGCTGATGTCCAAGTTGGATACAGAATGTGTTAAAAATCCAAGCGAAATATAATCCACGCCGGTTCCTCGGAACTGCGGAAGTGTGTGCAGTGTTATCCCGCCAGATGCCTCGGTAACGATGCTTGATGGCGTTAATGATGCAAAATGCTTCACCTCTTCCGGTGAGCGATTGTCGAACATGATGACGTCCGCCTCTGCAGCAACGGCCTCCAGCAGTTGCTTTTCCGATTCAATTTCCACTTCAATTCGAATCATATGTCCCGCACATGAACGCGCCCGCTTGATTGCTTCCGTGATCGAGCCGCAGGCCGCGATGTGATTGTCCTTGATCATAATGCCGTCATACAGTCCGAAGCGATGATTGTAGCCCCCGCCTATGCGAACCGCATATTTATCCAGCATCCGCAGGCCCGGCATTGTCTTGCGCGTATCACAGATTCGGGTATGCTCGTCATCAAGCAGTTGGATCGCCTTATGTGTCTGTGTCGCAATAGCCGACATCCGCTGAAGCAGGTTCAACACAACCCGTTCTCCGGTCAATAGTGCGGCAGCGGGCCCTCTCATAACTGCTATCGCTTCTCCATTAGACAATGAATCGCCATCCCGCTTCTTCAAGGACACTTGAATGTCATCCGACATCAATCGGAAGCCTTCCGTAATGATTTCTGTTCCTGCGAGCAAGCCTGTTGCTTTGCTGCGAATGACAGCTTCACATTGTTCACCGTCAAATAGGAAAGATGAAGTCTGATCTCCGCTGCCGATATCCTCTGCATAGAAGGACTCCAGCAGCCTTCTCAACTGAAAACGTTCCAAGATGGCATGATCCTTTCATTTACAATGATTTGGGTTCCTGATTGGGAATGCACAATCTGCTTGCTGCCCCATCGTCTATCATCCCGTTCTGGGAAGTCGCTTCGGAAATGAGCACCACGACTTTCCTCCCGCAGCAGGGCTGATTTCGTAACAAGGCAAGCCAACTGCCATAGGTTTGTTAACTCCAGCTGATCCCTTGTGATTTTTTGCACTTTGATTGCCTGTGACGGCATATTTTCCAGCCACTGCTTCATGTTTCGCAATTGATCCTGATTCCGTTCAATCGCTACTGCTGCGGTCATCCTGCGTTGAAGCTCAGCAAGCGTCATCTCCGGAACCTGAATGGATATCAGTTGAGATGTCACCTCGCCACCAGCCGTTTCGACGAATTCGGTTGCTGTTGTTGTAGCTACGCTATCTGCTTCAACTGCTGTTGTTGTAGCTGCGCCATCTGCTTCGGCTGCTGCATCTGCTGTATCTGCTCTAGCTGCACCAACCTCGGTTGCTCCAGTTCTAGTTCCCACTTCGCTTGCTTCTGATCCCTGTCCCCCCATCTCACTGATCCTTCGTGCTGCTCTACGGCCTGAAACCAGTGCTTCCAATAGCGAATTGCTTGCCAAACGATTCGCCCCATGCAGTCCGTTGCATCCCGCTTCTCCAATTGCAAACAGTCCGCGAACCGCGCTCTCTCCCCATGCATCAACTTGAATGCCACCCATTAGAAAGTGCATGCCCGGCGCAACTGGAATGCGCTGTTCCTCTAGATCAATTCCTGCCTCTTCACATAGACGGGTAATGCTAGGAAACCGACTTCGAAAATCATTGCATGCCTGAATATCAATAGATACGTGATGCCCAAGCTGCATTTTTTCATAAATTACCCGAGCAACCACATCGCGCGGAGCCAGATCCTCTAGTTCATGTCGGCCCTTCATAATCCGGCGTCCATGTTCGTCAATCAGCACGCCCCCTTCGCCGCGCACCGCTTCAGACACGAGCCCATAGCTGCGCCCATCCTTCACGAGAAGCGTCGGATGAAACTGCATAAATTCGAGATCTGTTAAGGCAGCTCCAGCACGATAAGCCAGCATTAATCCATCCCCGGTTACAACCTGATGATTGCTGTGATGACAATAGAGACTGCCGCAGCCGCCTGTTGCCAGCACGACTTGATCGGCATACAGCGTCACGATCTGCCCCTCCTTGTCTATGAGCACAACACCTTGGCAACGTCCATTCTCCACCAGCACATCCACAACCGTAACAAATTCACGGAACTGAATATGACTAGGCAGCTCCCGCAGCAAATACTCCACCAGCCTTCGGCCAGAAGCATCACCGCCAGCATGGAAAATCCGATTTGCACGATGAGCTCCTTCACGCCCAAGCATCAGCTTGCCATGGTGATCACGGTCAAAAGGGAACTGTTCGTCCACTAGCTCCATCATGATCTTCTTGCCTTCTCGAATGACAGTCTTCACCATGTCCAAGTCGTTATGCCCTGCTCCAGCCGTAAGCGTATCTGTGATATGACTGAACTCCGAATCATCTGGCAGATAGGAAGTCGCTATTCCCCCTTGCGCAAGGAATGAATTGCTGGCTAGCACCTTTTCCTTTGTTAATACGGTTACCTTGATATGCGCAGGCAACGAGGATGCGAGAGACAATGCCGCTGCTCCTGATCCAACTACAATGACAGATTGGTCTACGATTTTCATAGCTCTTCACTTCTTTATTTATTGGATTACGTACTAAGGACGTTTACAATGATAACGTTCATACTTTTACATGTGTCTTTACACCTGTATTGACATTGAATCTGATACCACCTTACAATAAGCTCAATCAGTTTGCAAGCAAGGATTTGCATATAAAAGGGGAATCAATACGTTGATCTACTTGGATTACGCTGCTGCCGCGCCTATGGATGAACGTGCAATTCGCATGCTTAACGAATTGAACCGCGAAGTGTACGGCAACAGCTCTAGTCTTCATGATGCTGGCGGCCGTGCAGCATATATATTGGAATATTGCCGTGAGAAGCTGGCGAACATGATCGGCGGTGTTACTGAGGGGGTATATTTTACAAGCGGAGGATCAGAATCGAACCTACTATCCCTTCAATCGATCTTGAACGGCTTGCCAGATTGCAAGAAACATCTGATCACAACGACAATGGAGCATGCCTCTATTCGCAACGCCATTCCATATCTAGAACAGCTAGGGTACCGTGTGACCCTCATTGAGCCAAATGAAAGAGGCATCATTACGAAAGAAATTCTTGAAGCGTCCTTGGAATCGGACACAGGCTTGGTATCCATCCAGCACGCCAACTCCGAAACGGGGATTGTTCAGCCGCTGGCCGAGCTATCGCCTCTTCTCAGCACCCGAGGCATCTTTCTGCACAGCGACATGGTTCAGACCTTCGGCAAGCTTCCGATTGATATCCGGAAGCTTGGGGTGGATGCTTGCTCACTATCCAGTCATAAAGTACATGGCCCTAAAGGTGTGGGAGCAGCCTATCTTCATCCACATGTTCCTTGGCAGCCCATCCTTCCAGGAACCAGTCATGAACGCGGCTTCCGTGCGGGCACAGTCAATGTTCCCGGTATCGGCGCCTTTATTACAGCGGCTGAACTTTGCGTGGAGGAACTGGCGCAACGGACGGCACACTTCCGCTCGCTTCGCAGCTATCTGTTCACGCAGGCAGAACATCTCCATATTCCGTTGGTCTGTGTCATGAGTGAGAAGAACGTAGACATTGTCCCCCATATCGCCGGGTGTCTCTTTGACGGAATGGAGGGCCAATATGTTATGCTAGAATGTAACAGGATCGGAATCTGCATTTCTACTGGAACGGCCTGTACAGCAGGCCATCATGAGCATTCGCCTTCCCTTGCGGCTATTGGGTTAAGTAAGGAAGACGCGCTCCGGTTCATCCGCATTTCCTTCGGCAGATCCACGACGATCGAACATTTGGATCGCATGCTGACATTGCTTGCATCCTTGAAAGGAGCGAAGCCGATTGGCGAATAACACGAAGCTGACAGGCGACGAGCGACGAGCCAAATTGCTGGATTGGCTGAAGTCCTCCTCCCCGCTAACGGGAACCGAACTGGCCCAACGAGCCAAGGTGTCACGCCAAGTGATCGTACAGGATATGACCTTGCTTAAAGCGCGTAATGAGCCTATTCTCGCGACCAGCCAAGGGTACGTATATATGGATCATGACAAAAAGGATAACGCCGCGTTGTATGAGCGGGTGATTGCTGTTCAGCATACGCCGCAGCAGAGTGAAGAAGAATTGCTGCTCATTGTCGATTATGGCGTGAGTGTTCAGGATGTTATTGTAGAACATCCTATATACGGACAAATTTCAGCACAAATCCGTGTAAACACCCGCAAAGAGGTATATGACTTCATGCGAAATATTCGCAGCAGCGGAGCAGCCTTCATCTCTGAGCTGACGAACGGCGTACACTTGCATACATTGACCTCACCAAGCGAAGAGCGATTGGATGAAGTGTGCGAGGCGCTCAAAGAAATAGGTTTTCTCATAACGGATTAGAAACAGAATCCAGCGCCCAAACGAATAGCGGCATAACAAGGAGCAATGAACCTTGTTATGCCGCTATTACTATTTACACTTTTTTCATTACCGCCAAGCGAACTTTCGAACGAACTCCTTATTATAATGCAGGCAATTGTGATCAATTTCGTACGTCATTATTGCAGCCAACTCATGGTGACGGGAGATACATACGTCTCGATCAAGCTTGCAACAATAAACAATGAGATCATTAGGCCCAGCAGCCACGCAATCCTCAACCCTTCCTGCTTCCAATCAACCGATTGCTTGGTTCTTACGTATCGAAGGAGCCAGTTAAAGGGCTTCAGTCCTATGGTACAAGCTAATATGATCGCCGGAATCTCGAAGATGCCATGAGGGGCCAACGCCGCAATAATTGCCGCCGCAGAATAATGAGAGGCAGACAACATAGCGAGATAGCCTAACATAAAACCGTTGAATAGCGTAAGAAGAACGGAAGGAACGGATAATAGAATCCCGCTGGCTGCAACGAGAAGCCCTGCACCGATATTGTTCGCCGCAATTTGGTACCATTCATAGTGAAAACCAGTCAGCAGATTTGCTTTTTCCAAATGAATCTGATTTCCAATGAATAGACTGAGTGCAATGCCTACGGAGAACCATATTGCCGAGGCTCGGATTAGCGTCTTCTCTTCTTGCCAAATCTTCTTCCAGAATGTTCGCACATAACCCCCCCTTCCTCTACCATTGTTCCAACCAAGTACATCATATGTAGAAATACGTGAATGCGTGTTAGATAAAACTGCAGCTAAGCTAGCTATATAATCGGTCGTCCCAGCAAAAAGAAGCGCACCCGATAACGGATGCGCTTCATATCGTAGAGCCTGAAAATGCCTTACAATACAACGGCAATATTGCTTAAGCCTGCGTTTACAAGAAACAGAATCAGATCTTTGACAGGCTCAAGAATTGGCGGCACAACGCCATTCAGGATCTCTTCCAGCACCTTCTGGGCCTCTGCGAGATTAATTCCCAAGATAGAAGCGATTTGAAATACTGCCATGAGTATCACCTCCTCTTGCCTTTCTAAGATTACTATATTCAGAGGTTGTCCCTTTGGTTACTGAAAATATGAAAATCAAACGAGTTTACATAGTTTCAGGGATTGGTATACCTCAACACGGGAACTAATGATCACAAAAAGGACTGTCCATAGTAGATGAACTACTATAGACAGCCCTCGGTCTTCATATCATATTCTCAATATTAATGAAATGGAGAGTAAAACGAATACCTTTTCTTCACCAAGCATCAATTGTTCATGCTACTCTATCGTGATGCGCAGAGATACCTTTTTGCCGCCGTATGAAAAAGTAATCACGGACTTCCCTTTGCTGACTGCGGTGATCGTACCATAACTCGCGGTTGCCTTGCCATTTGACTTCGACTGAGCAAGTGAAGTTACATCAGACGTGTTGCCGCTGCTGTAGATCGCCTGTACTCGATAGCTTGTCGTGTGATTCGGAGCAAGCTTCGTCGCAGATGGCACAACCGTCAGCTTCTTCAATTTAGGCGTGACTTGAACCGGAATTTCAAAAGTGCGATCACCGTACACACCAACGATTCTCGTCGTGCCTTCTGCAATTGCTTTTACACCCGAAACCGTCGCCTTTGCAACTTGATCATTGCCGGATTTCCACGCTACCTTTCCTGAAAGCGACACTTTTTTGCCGCTCGACAAAGTGCCGATGACTTTGATAGGCTTCGTCGTTCCCGCTCCCATTACGATAGACGAAGGTTGAACATCGATGTTTACCATGTTCTCCTGCAGAGCAACGGGAAGGGTTGTCCCTTTGCCCCCGTAATACAGCTTTACACTGGCGCTTCCTTTTGGCTGTCCCACCGCTGTTACGACACCGTTTCGAACCTCAATGCCTTGGCCTGATGCTTTCGCCGTTACCAGTGAAGTAACATCTCTTGTACTCCCGCCTGCAAAGACCGCTTGAACGGAAAAAGTCGCAGACTTCCCGGGAGACAGCGCCATCTTCGCTGGGGTTACGATTAGCTTTTTAACCGTAGCGGTAACCTGTACGGAAATATCGAACCTTTGCGAACCGTACACGCCTGTAACGATCGTGCTGCCTTCCGCAACGCCCTTGATCGTTGCCCCGCTCATTTTCACAACTTGCTCGTTGCCTGACCGCCATTGAACCTTCGTTCCGAGCGATACTTTTTTCCCATTAGAGTTGTATCCGTATACCTTTATCGCCTTAGAGGAACCCGCACCTAAAGTGACTGATGTGGACGGATCCACGTCATATCTCGCAAAATCCTGAACGGAACCAGTCTGATTGCCGTATGTTGCCGACACCGCATTGCTCAGAGCTTGTATACTTGTTGGGTATGATAATGCCGAGATAATCATCGAACAAACGACGAGCCACCCCATACCGATGCGTCCTTTTCTTAATTCAAATACTGACTTCATAACTTCTCCTCTCTCTCAACGTTTCTTTATGTATAGCTAACGATTAGACTATAATGGGTTCAAAAAAGTTTACCCGTCCAATTATTTACTATATTACTTATAACGGCTACTTGTAAGAAAAAATGAACATACCGAAGTCCTGAGCATGTCAAAAAGTTGATGAAAATTACTTGTTGGCACAAAAAAAGAACCCATTTTGAATAAAGACAAATTCAAAATGGATTCCTTATTTTAATGAACGTTCCGTTTACATAGTAGTTAATTACTTATGAAACATTACACGATCTTCTAACGGTTTAAATTCTTTGTCGCCTGGTGTGGCTGTTGGATTACCAAATGGCATTTGTGCAATAAGCTTCCAATTGTCAGGGATATTCCATTCTTTTTTCACTTCATCATCAATTAGTGGATTGTAATGCTGTAAAGATGCTCCTAACCCCTCTGCTTCCAATCCTGTCCACACTACTAATTGGTGCATAGCTGATGCTTGGTTTGACCAAATTGGGAAGTTGTCAGCATATGCAGTAAATTGTTCTTGAAGTGATTTCACTACAGCCTCATCTTCAAAGAATAATACGGTACCATAACCTGCTTTGAAGGAATCCATTTTTTGTTGTGTTCCTGAAAAGTCTCCATCACCAACTACTTTTCTCAATGCTGCCGTTGTAATGTCCCATAATTTATTATGTGCCTCACCAGACAATACAACCAAACGTGAAGATTGCGAATTGAAAGCTGACGGAGTGTGTTTCACTGCAAATTCTACGATTTCTTTAATTCTTTCATCTGATACTTGTACCTCTTTATTGATTCCGTAGTAAGTACGTCTTTCTTTAAGCGCAGTGTAGAAATCTTTTGTCATCGTTTTTTTCCTCCTAAATTCGAATATCCTTCAATATCGATTATCTTGTGAAAACATTGTAATTGAATTGAATACATCATTTTCGATACTTTTTCATCGATCCCCAATTAATGTATCCTGCGTGTTTCACATTTATACAAATATGAAGAGCAGCTACTTGGATAACTACACTTTATCTTGGGTTAAAGTATCTCTAATTCGAGATAATTATATAAAATAAAATGAATTTAGTCAACAAGAAAGAAAAATGACTTCTGAATTTGAATTTTAGGGTCTAACGTCTTGCAAAAGTGGAATACAAAAAGACATCTCTAGAACGAGATGCCTTTTTGATAAAAGAATCTATTCGCCGACCCAGTCGAGTTTCACTTTGCCGTCATATTTTTTGACGAGGAGATTAGTAGATATTGAATCACTTTTATTTTTTCACTACCGGAATCCATACCTCACAGCGGTAGTCGTCCGACCATGGATCCCCTGGAGGATACAGTTCGAAATCTGGAATTTCGGCTTGCTCATAATCTGTAGCAGGGAACCACTCCTGATAGATGCGATTCCATACTTCTTGAATGGCTCCAGGCATTGGACCAATCGAGGTAAATACGGCCCACGTCGCAGCTGGAACTTGAATACATTCAAACTCACTGTCTGATTCCGTCCAATCGGTCTCTACTGCAATTGCATAGTGAAAGACCTCCCCACCCTGCTGCGCGCCATAGCACATGCCTAGAGTATCTTGATTTTTGCCCAATGCAGCAACTTTTGCGACGGTTCCATCCGCGTGACTATCGCGCCAAAACTTCGGAATCTCGATCAAATTCTCTCCCTCTTTCGTGGTCGTCTGGATCGATTTCCCTACAACGGTGAACGACTTTCTCTGTACAATTCTATATTCCATTTCTTTGTCTCCCTTCAGTGATAGGTGAAAGGAAATACGAGGAAAGGCCTTCAGCTGAACACCCGAATTTCGAGCCTCAGAGGGCGAGATGCCGTGCAGCTTGCGGAACGCCTTAGAGAACGATTCTGGCGAATCGTAGCAATACTTCATCGCGACGTCGATCACTTTAGAACCACTCATGGCTAACTCTTGAGCCGCCAAGGTTAAGCGCCGTTTCCGTACGTACTCGGCCACGGTCATACCTGTCAGCATATAGAACATTCGCTGAAAGTGATACGGAGAGGAATACGCCGCCTTCGCAAGTTCCGCCATATCCAAAGGCTCCTCCATTTTCGCTTCGATTAAGTCAAGCGCCGACATCATTCGATTTAGCCATTCCATTCGCAATAGCTCCTCTCTGAGTACAGAATATCAAGGCTGCCCCTTGCTATCCTGTCATTCTGTGCGATCATGTGACAGATCTCTTATCTGTCCGTATCATTATCCCTGCTTAACCCCAACGATATCAACTTATACAATGCCTGAATCATCGAATTAGCTGCAGACATGAGCAAAGGTTCGAATTTAGTTTAGCCAGCAATCCATCATTTTGCGAACGTATTTGCGTGGAGTTAATTGTTCTCCGCTTTGCACCTGTTTCTCATAATTGGATTGGAACGCAGGCTGACGGGCAAGATGAATTTAGCGTTTGATAGTGGGAAGGATAATTATTGTTCCTTTGAAACTAATAAAAGTTATGTTACTTTATATTATATAGTATCATATGAATAAAGGAGGCGAACACGATGACCGATAAACCGGTTGTTGATCTGGAAATTGGAATCAGCACTTTTTTGGAAGCGTCGACGGATCCGGTGACCGGTGAGCGCATCAGTCATACCGAGCGACTACAGCGAGCAGTTGAGGAGATGGTTCTCGCCGATCAAGTTGGACTAGATGTCTATGGCATTGGCGAACATCATCGGTATGAGTATGCTGCTTCGGCCCCTGCAGTCATTCTGGCGGCAGCGGCGGCCCAGACGAAGCATATTCGGCTGACCAGCGCCGTTACCGTCCTGTCCTCAGACGATCCGGTACGCGTTTATCAGCAGTATGCTACACTGGACGCCATCTCGAATGGACGTGCTGAGATTATGGCAGGCCGCGGCTCATTTGTCGAATCCTTCCCGTTGTTTGGGTACAGCCTGAATGATTACGAACAATTGTATGAAGAGAAGCTGGAGCTTCTGCTCGCTATCCGGGAATCGGAGAAGATAAGCTGGCGTGGAAGCCGCCATCGCGCAGCCATTGATAATCTTGGTGTGTACCCTCGAGCTGTCCAGAACCCTCTTCCCGTCTGGATTGCCACCGGCGGCAACGCGGAATCATCTGTCCGGGCCGGTACACTTGGATTGCCGGTTGTTTATGCGATCATAGGAGGCATGCCGGAGCGCTTTGCGCCGCTTGTCCAGCTCTATAAGAGATCTGCCGCTAAGGCTGGACACGATGTAAACAAGCTGCAAATTGCCACTCACTCGCACGGGATTGTAGCTGATTCTGCAGAGAAGGCAGCCGAGCTGCTGTTCCCGGGAACACAAGCCATGATGAACAAGATCGGACGTGAGCGTGGCTGGGGAGCTCAGTACACACGCGCAACCTTCGATGAAGACTCCAAATTGCGTGGTTGCTTATATGTTGGCGATCCAGAGCACGTCGCTGAAAAAATCGTACTGCTCCGCCGCAACCTGGGTGTGACGCGCTTCTTCTTACACTGTGACGTCGGTTCAATCCCTCACCGTGATATCCTGCGTTCGATTGAACTGCTCGGAACCAAGGTTGCGCCGCTCGTACGCAAGGAACTGGCACGTACCGAGGGCAAAGCGTAAGACTTAATGGCGATCCGCTCTATAGTCTTTTTAACGAATGATAAGGAGGCTCGCCCGGAAGAATGCCGGGCAGCCTCTCTTTGCATTTCTTCTTAAGTATTTGGTTCCTCCAGTTGTTTAAATAGTGGCGAAGGCAAATCTTCGGGTTTAATTCTATATTTGATCATAATCCCCTCTCGTCTCCAAGGGGGATCTCAGTTATGCCTCGGCCGGCATACAATGCATTTTGTGAAAAAAAGAACAATTTGGCTATTGATTTGTGAAATAAATCACAGTACACTGTAATTGTGAAATATGTCACATTAATATTCAACCATTTGGTTTTTCACTAGATGTTACAGCTCAGGGAGGAATTACGATGAAAATTGCAGTAATTGGATGTACCCATGCCGGAACAGCAGCGATAGTCAACGCTGCCAAACTTTATCCCGATGCCCATATTACCGTTTATGAACGCAACGATAACATATCGTTTTTATCTTGCGGGATCGCTTTGTACGTAGGCGGGGTCGTGAAGCAGCCGGAAGGGCTCTTTTACTCCTCTCCACAGCAACTGGCCGATTTGGGGGTCATCGCCCGCATGCGTCATGAGGTTCTTTCTGTTGATACGGATGCGAAAACGATGCAAGTGCGCAATCTGCTGACTGGAGAAGAATTCACGGATTGTTTTGATAAGCTGATTGTCACGACGGGATCTTGGCCGGTTATTCCACAGCTCCCTGGCATGGAGCTTGACAACATTCTGCTGTGCAAAAACTATGAACATGCCAATTCCATTATTGAAAAAGCTAAGCAAGCGAATCATATTACAGTAGTTGGTGCTGGATATATCGGAGTAGAGCTTGTAGAGGCGTTCCAGCAAAGTGGCAAGCAGGTAACGCTGATTGACAGCGCTGACCGGATTTTGAACCGTTATTTGGACGCTGAATTCAGTTGCAAGATCGAAGAATCATTCCGCGACAAAGGCATAAATTTGGAGCTTGGACAGACCGTAGAAGGTTTTGAAGGCAAGGACGGCCTAGTAAACCTTGTCATTACTGATAAGGGCAATATTGAAACGGATATGGTCATTCTCTGTATCGGATTCCGTCCGAATACCCAACTGCTGAAAGGCCAAGTGGATATGCTGCCAAATGGAGCGATCATCGTCGATCCATATATGCAGACTAGCAAGCAGGATGTATTCGCCGCCGGCGACAGTTGTGCTGTACATTACAATCCAACCGGCAAGGCCGCTTATATTCCGTTGGCTACAAATGCAGTACGGATGGGCATGCTGGTAGCCCGCAATCTGATACAGCCAACAACAAAATATTTGGGCACGCAAGGGACGTCAGGACTTAAAATATATGAGTTCAATCTCGCCTCGACCGGACTTACCGAAATCGCATGCGCCGACGAGAAGATCGAGGCCGAAGCGGTTATGATAACAGACGCCTATCGTCCGGAATTTATGCCTACGGCAGAGACGCTAACCTTGAAGGTTGTATATGAAAAGGAAAGCCGCCGTCTGCTGGGGGCACAAATCATGTCCAAAGTCGATCTGACCCAAGCGATGAACACGATGTCGGTATGCATTTAAAACGGGATGACAATCGACGAACTGGCTTTTGTCGACTTCTTCTTCCAGCCTCACTTTAACAAGCCTTGGAACTTTTTGAATACAGCCGGCATTGCCGCGCTTCCTCAGATCGTAGACGAAAAACTGCAGCACGCCTAAATGGACAAAATAAAAAATGCCATCGGGTCATCTTTCCAGATGATCCGGCGGCAATTTTGGCGCTATTAGACCAATTTCCCCTATGTGTAAGGAATCTTTAGTATCTCTCTTTCCATACAATACGTTTTTGGGATTTATCACGACGAGTATAACAGCCACTATCGAATAAAGAATTGCGCTATACATAATTAACTCCATTAAGCTTCCATTTATTAAGCCGATAAAGAAATTAAACAATTGGTGGATCAGGATTGGAATCATTAAATTCTGATTTACGTTATAAAATGCGGTCATCACAATCTTCGTAGCGATGAGTGCAATCATAAAGAATGCGATATATTTGATTAAATCCATGCCCGCGTATCCTGTCGTAAACCATACAGGCAGATGCCACATCCCCCACCAAAACCCGATGATAATCGAAGCCTTTAATGGTGAGTGCCTCTTTTGGAGCTCAATCTGTGCGAAAGCTCTCCAGCCTAACTCTTCTCCTAATGGCCCTGCAAAAAGATTTTTTACGAAAACGTAGATCAGCATCCCATACGAAGAGATTGTAAACATTGAGCCTGCTTCGCGGTGATAAGATACGAGAAACAAAGTCAGCAAAAATAAGAGGACTTGAATCATACCGGCAATAAGAATTACGATCCAATTAAGCTTATTCTTGAATGTATCTTTTACAAATCGCATAAAACGCTGACCAGGATAGATTTTGCGAAATAGCACAACAAAAGCAAAGGTCGATGACCAAGCCGAGATACAAAACAGGACGTCAATGACCCATGCAGGAAACCCTAGCATGCCTACTGCTCCGACAAGGCAAAAAAATGGCCAGAAAATGATATTGGTTAAGAAAATAAAACTTGCTACCGGTTTTTTGAGTTTCTTTTCTCTACTCATGCATAATCCCCGCTTCAACTAAGTATTTCGTAAATAGCAACACGTTCCATTTACGAACACCTTCAGCTTAAACCTGGGGGTAACTCACAGGTCAATACCCGTCTGTCTTACTTTATAGGTGCATAAATTTCCAAAAACACACGTTCGAGTCCATCCTCATAAGTAGTAAGCAATAGATTGATGTAAACGAGTCCCAAAAGCTCATACTCCTTTTCCATTGCTGCTTTTCGCAAACTAGCTTCTACCTGATGATCAATGCTTTCTTCCCCCGTTGCCCATCTTCCATTTTCAATAACGGTATACAAACATTTAGGATGAACTAGGATTTCCCCTTCTATATCACGCTTATGTTCCTCTACTCTTCTAACAATGATAAACTTATCTTCAATCATACCTTCTTCATTGAATCGTATAACTCTTCTTAAAGAGGTTAGTGTCACTGCTTTTTTTACGTTTTCTGTATTCTGTTTTAAAGCTTCATATTCTTCGTACGCAGTGAAATGTTCGATTTCGCCCGTTATTTCTAAAGGCTTCATTTCTTTTAGTATGTATTTCCCTAAGAACTGTTTAATTTTCCCGCAGTCTTCCTTAACAAGCTGGAGCTTTTTTAACAACAGCTTTTTATATTCGATTTCCTCCCATACATCCCGCTCTTTCTCTTCTAATAAGGACTGTATCCCCTCTATACTCTTCCCTTTTCTTAATTCCTGGATTTTTTTAATTTCAAAATCGATTTCTCTATAAAAATTAACGGTTGCAATATCATAGATATCAAAATGATTATATGTTCTATACCCATTCTCCCTATTTTGCTCCGGCTTTACTAATTCCTTCTCTTCATAAAACTTCAACGTATCTCGAGATACCCCTAAATATTTTGCTACTTGCCCAATGGTGTACATGTTACTCCCCTTTCTGTACTACAAACCTGAATACACGTTCCACAGTAGATATTCGTTTTTTAACATAAAAACTGTCTCAGACAATCTTATCTAAAGGGGAAAATCGCCACAACCTGCAACCGTACATTTCGATTTCAAATCAGTATCATAAAGAAATTCAAAGTCCTCTCCCAACCACGTACTGTTGAATAACAATTGGGATTTTATAGTATTTTTAAAATCAGTCTTGACACTTCTTAGTTGTTGTAACTATAATGGTTACATCAAGAGGGTGCTTCTAAAGCACATAGGCAATAACAATTCCATTGCGGTTCAGATTCATTTTTCAATATGAAAAGCGAACCTCTTTTTTTTGGAATTGTTGTAACTATAATAGTTACAACGAAAGATATCGAAATACTTCGAAAGGAGAATGTCGCCTACGACCCGCTTGATATGCCGGTTGCTAAATACGCAAACACAAGATAAAACCGCATGCATATGAGCTGTGACGGGCATACTTTACCTACTTTAGGAAGTCACGAAACGTTTCTGTTTCAACAATTATTATCAGCATAAGAAAGAGGGAGATTTGTGATGTTTAGTAAGAAATCATCTATAGGAGTTATTTTGTTGCTTAGTTTCACGCTATTGCTAAGCGCATGTGCCGGCAGGGCGAATACGGCGAACAATGCAAGTGAAGAGGCTAAGAAGCCTGCACCGACGACTGAACTGAAAATCACGCCGTTCAACCCTGGAGAAAATGGTCTTTTCCCTGTCAGCTCAAGCCTAATCGAAGGACCGAACGAGGTATTGCTCGTTGATGCTCAATTTGAAAAAAGCAACGCCGAAAAACTGGTCAAAATGATCCGTGACACGGGTAAGAAGTTGTCTACGGTGTATATCAGCCATCAAGATCCGGATTTCTACTTCGGCTTGTCAGCGATCCGCAAAGCCTTTCCTGATGTAAAAATAGTTGCTACCCCCGCCACTGTGGAAGGGATTAAGGCGACAATCAAGCTAAAGAATGATTTCTGGGGTCCAATCCTGAAAGAAAACGCTCCGACAGAACTGATTGTGCCTGATGTCCTAGACGGTGATAAGCTGACAGTCGATGGTGAAACCGTACAGGTAGTCGGTCTCAATGGTTCTGATCCGTCTCATACCGTCCTTTGGGTTCCGTCTAAAAAAACCATTTTGGGCGGCGTACCTATCTATGAAAACCTGCATGTCTGGATGGCAGACAACCAGACCCCAGAGAGCCGTGTTCACTGGCGGGAGATTCTGAATCAGATTCTTGACCTGAAGCCAGAACGGGTTATCCCGGGTCATTACCTTGGCAAGAGCTCTGAGAATACATCCAGTGTCACCTTCACTCGTGACTATATTGCAAAATTTGAAGAAGCGGCTAAACAGTCTAAAAATTCTGCTGAACTGATTGCAGCGATGAAGAAGGCTTACCCGAACTTCAAGAACACAAGTGATCTGGAAATGGGCGCACAAGTAATAAAAGGCGAGCGTTCATGGCCTTGATTTAACGTTTGTTTCATATAAATAAAAGGCCGTCATGCCTCCTCTGGAGCATTCCATCATCAGGTTAGCTTCAGTGCAGCGATACTGACGGCCTTTTTCTATAGAGTCACACTCGAATCTGTCAGTTCAAAATACCACTCTAGGAAGGAGTTAAAGCTTTTCCATTGCGAATTCAATTTACCAGCAAAAAAATCCTCCATCTGCCGGCCCAATCCTAAGCCCAACACCTCGTCTGTGTTCTTATTATAAAAAAAGCCGAACTCCCCTTCAAAGCTGTCCAACGGAATATATTCTTCAGGCAGGTTTAAAACGTCATGAGTTCTCTTCATACCTAACATATAATCCGAAGAATTGATCATAAACCAACAAATCTGATAGATTTCACGTCGTCTATTATAGAAAGTCGGCCCATCCTCTGCATGCAAATAAAACGCAGCAAAATCTGAACCCAAATCAATGCCTAACTTTACCAATGCATGTTCATACTCCTCTGTAATATCTTCAAACCACCAGTTTTTGCTTTTGCAATAATTGATCACGTTTTCCGACAGCATTTCGATTGCTCCTCCAATATAGTTATAAACTGTCTAAATTGTTCCCCTGAGTATATCACATCTCCTTTCGTTATCGTTGTTCGTGGCTTGCCTAATTGTGCTTCATTACAATGCGGGTACAGTCGATAAAATGGGCGGGGAAAGATGGGTTCGGATATAGTTAAATGATAAGGAAATCAAATCTATTGTATATATGCTTGAGTGTACTTATTTCTTTTTAAACGAAAGGAGTGACACAAAGTTCCAATTCCGACTTTGCGTCACTCCCTTTTTACTTCCTAACTCTTTAATCTTGAAATGATTGTTGTAATGCTTCTAAGCCATCTTTATAGATGCCATGGAACAGGTCTATAGCTTCTTGGTCACTAACACCTACAGGCGTGAAGCTGCCAGACCATTCAATCAACGATGATTTACCGTCAGCATCTGCTTTAACCTGGAGTGTAGATTCATAATCCTTAACCGGAAACGGTGCTTTCATAATGGAATACGTGTAGTAGCGCTCCTTATCATTGAATGCCACTAAGCGTTCTGCAATCGCATCACCATCAGGGTTAGCCAGATGACGTACACGTCCCCCTTCAGTGACTTCACTGTTTGGAATATACGGAAGCCAGTCTGGAAGAGAGTCAAATCCTCCGATTAATTGCCATACTTTCTCAGGTGAAGCGGAGATTTTAATCGATGTCGATGTGTATGCCATATTGACTTCTCTCCTTTTTACTTCGTATATAATTTCGTTTTTTATTTCGTATTGATTGGCAGTGGTGCATCAGATGCCACAAGGTTTTGTTCGCGCATTTCTTCCCAGAACGCTGCCGGAATCACTGTGTTCAAGGCAGCTTTGTCTTCTGCAATTCGCTCAGGGCGGCTAGCACCAGGAATGACAGCGGCAACCGCCGGATTCGCCAGTGAAAATTGCAAAGCAGCCGCTTTGATGCCGATGTTGTGACGTTCTGCAATGCTCTTGATTTTCTCAACTTTAGCCATAATTTCAGGTGATGCTTTTTGATACTCAAAGTGTGTTCCTCCAGCAAGAACACCAGAGCTATATGGACCACCAACGACAATGTCCATATTGTGTTTTGCAGCCGCAGGCATTAACCGTTGCAGCGCACGCTTATGGTCTAATAATGTGTAACGACCAGCCAGCAAAGTTACATCTGGTTTAACTTCTTCCAAGTCCAGCAAGAGTTCAACTGGTTCTACTCGGTTTACTCCGAGTCCCCAACCTTTAATGACTCCTTCTTCACGCAAACGTGTTAGCACACGGAATGCCCCTGTTCGGGCAGTTTCAAATTGGGAGATCCACTCATCACCATAAAAGTCTTGCGCCACATCATGAATATATACAAAATCTATACGATCTGTTTGTAAACGTTTCAAACTATCCTCGATCGAGCGAAGGGTTGCATCCGCGCTATAGTCATTCATGATTTTATTTTTACGGCCGAATTCAAAAAGCCCGCCTTTTTCTCCTAAATCACGAGCTGATGGGTCTTCCAATTCATCCGAAATGATTCGACCTACTTTTGTACTTAACACGTAATCATCACGATTTCGTTTTGACAGAGCTTCACCAAGACGCATCTCCGCCAAGCCAGATCCATAAAGGGGGGCAGTGTCAAAGTAACGAATGCCACTTTCCCATGCAGCATCTACAGTCGCTAATGCTTCCTCTTCTGGGATATTACGGTACATATTACCTAGCGGCGCAGTACCAAAACCTAGTTTACCTTGCAGTATATTTCTCATTGAATAAACCCTCCTAAGATTTGTTCTGCCTCGAATTGAAAATTCGTTAGTCTGTAAGAATGGTTACTGACATGATTTATTATCGATCATGTAGACCAAAAAGAGAAGTACGTACTTTGTAGTGACATAGGGACTAAAAAGTAACCTATAAGGTACACCTCCTTTCCGACTCCTTGTACCTTTTTTAGAACCTCTAGTTGCCAACCAAAAACACCTCCAAGGTTGTCCCTCATATCCACTTACGATATAAGAGCATTCTCTTGAAGGTGTTTTGATTTGTCTTGCGTTATGGGGTCATTCTCTCCTACTGCACAATTGCTTCATGCCTGGAGTGTACTTGTTAGTACGAAGGGGACTTCCTAATTAGGAAGTGTCGCTTGATACTGGGACCAAAGCGTCTGTACGTCTGTTCCGGTAATCAATTGAATTTGGCGTTCTTTCCACAATCTTTTTTCATTTTCTCCCCCAATGTTATAAGGGACTTGAGTTGCATTAAGTTCACGAATGAAGCCTCGTTTTTTCGTATCATCTATCCAGCGAAGGAAATTCGCTGTCCCATCCTTCTCCCAATTTCCTCCCTTTCTCACGCTATAACGGTCATGGTATCCTGCTTTAAAGCGCAAGCTATCGGCTATTGCCTCCACATCAAAATGGCTATATTGATAAACATGACTGATTTCATGATAAAGGATTCCGATGATTTCGTCGCGCAGCGATTTGGCAGGGCTCTCTACAAACTTTTGCAGATACTGCACACTGAAGCCTATTGTCTTCTGCGTAGCATCTCCCGATGCCCAAGCCACACCATCAGGAGCATCTACTATAGTAACCAATATTTTTTTGACATCTACAGGCGCATCGGCTGGACTCTTGTATAACATCTCATGTACTTTACGTGCGACTGCCAATATTTCTTTCTCTGCATTGGGGAGAGCTTTCTTGAATATTTTACCTTTGCCCTTTGAATCAAGAATCTGTACTTCGATTTTTGGGTTAATGGCATGCCCGATATCATTCGTACGCGAAAATTCGACCTCACCCAATTGCATAGAGTTTCCGCTATGATTTTTCATATTGCTGAGTCTATAGTATTGATAAGCTGCGGTATTGTTTTCTAAAAGGTAATACATGCGCTGATGTCGGACTTTGAATATCTCATTGCTTTTCTTGTCTATACTCGTCCAGTTCTTATTATCGTTGGATCCCTGAAGAACCCAACTTTTAGGGTCGCGTTCGGGTCTATCATTAGCTGCTGTAAGCGAGTAACCATCGATCGTCACCGGTTTCCCGAAGTCGAATGTGAGCCATGCGTTTTTATCTTTTGTTAACCATTTCGTAACGCTAGTCCCGTCCACCAGATTCTCTTTGGTATTGTTAGGCTTATTTTCCCCGCTGGCCGCAACCTCAGGCTTGGTCGTACTCCAGTTCTTTGAGCTGCCATCATATAACTTGATTTCGGATACCTGCAGCATCCCGCTTCCATTTTGATTATGAAAGTTATCGAATTTCACAAATTTGTACGCTGTCTTATTGGAAAATGAATAGGTTTTCGTTTGATGCCGGGAGGTAAAGCTTTGATTCTGCTGCATATCCAGTTGAGTCCAGCTAGTCCCGTCATTAGAGCCTTTTAACACCCAGCTTTTCGGGTCTCTATATGGCTCGTCCTCCGCAGAAGTAATCGAGTATGAGGTTACGACTTTCGCTTCAGGAAACTCGTATTGCAGCCATGCCGGGCTGTTGAACGTCAACCATTTTGAAAAAATATCTTGGTCGAACGCCTTATCCTTCCCTTGATGTGGCGCGAACTCTCCGCTTGCCGTTGCCTTGCCGCTTAAAGCCAAATTCGTTGGGATTTCGATTGATGTTTGTTCCGCTGCCGCTGCCTGAATAGGTACACTGTTGCTGAAGCCTGCCCCTAAGGCAGCAGCTAAAATAAAAATTCCAAATCTCTTCATGCTTCGCCATCTCCTCTTTACTTTTTAACTTGGGATTGGATCGAAAAATAGATGGTTATAATTTCTAATTGTACATGAAAATACATATTGGTAAAATATACAATTCTCGACATATGCATTATCCAACATAAAATACATCGCCGCTTATTTCTTCGTCTACACTCAGGCATTCGGTTCAAGTAGCTTGTAATATAGAACCGCCGCCTCTAATACCCAAGTATTCTTTGCAAAAATTATCTTGTAATAAAAGCATCGTTTTCCTCGAATGATTTGTATAAAAATAGTAAGCGTTACATTGTCGCTCTTAACGCTATACCTGCTGCCATCTATGCACGAGTGGCATTGACCTCCTGTTGTCATACTTCGAAACAAGAAAGGTATTTCTTCCTAAGAAAAAAGCCGCTGAATTATCAGCGACTTAGATGAAAAGTTGGTGGATCATAGGATATTCAAAATAACTCCATATTGTCCAATATCATTTTTTTCTCTCGTGTCTTACGCGAGTAACATAGCATGTTGCTTACAAACACAACTTAACTTCTAAGCAGTAAGAAAATGCTTTACTTTCGCCAAAAGGTTGAGCAGTTTGCCTTATCCAACATATTAAACTCAATCATTTTCTCAAGTAATGAGAAATGAACCGGACTGCTCCACGGAATACGAAACAACTGCTTCGTCTGTTCGTAGCCAGCCTGCTCAATTTCATCAGAAAAATGAACGATCCCTGCTCTTTCGGGGCCAACAGCCAAATGATTTTTGGATACGCTAAAGCCAATAATAAATGTGCCATGATCGGTAAACATAGGCTGATTCCACGCGATTTTAGGCACTAAATTTGGAAATTTCTGAATGATCCAAGCCAAAACCTCTTCTGTTCGATCCCGATGCTGCGGGTGCTCAATTTTCTCTAAAAAGTCTGCAAAAACATCCATGTTGTTCTCTCCTAAAATGAATACTTATTTTCACATAACATTATTGTCGCTGTACACCCATTCCTATTCCTTCAGTACTTAGGTTGCGTCCATTTAACGTTAGGGATTATTGTTCTAATAGACAAAAACACCCTGCTAGATAATCATATCCAACGAGGTTTGATGGTGCAAATGTATGAAAATCAGCTCATAAGAAATCTTTTCCACTCGACTGGTTTTATAGTATTCTAGCCATAGGAGGGGTGAGGAAAAATCCATGATAAAACAATTAATCGTCGGAGATGCCTTGCACGAACTAGCCACAACGCGCCGCATCCTAGAGCGTTTACCCGAGGAACATTTGACGTGGAAGCCGCATGTGAAATCAATGTCGTTAGGCGGGCTAGCTACGCACCTGATTAACCTGCTGAACTGGCAAATCGCAATTTTTCTTTACCCGGAATTCGATCTTTCAACCGTACCGAATCGGCGAGAAGCTTTGGAAAAAAGTGAAGACGTACTGAAGGAGTTCGATGCGAACGTCATCAAGCTTGAAAAGCTGTTATCTGAATGTGACGAGAACGCACTTGGCGAGGAATGGACTTTACGAAACGGCGAGCATATCATTTTGAGCCAGCCGCGGGCGATCGCGCTTCGCACCTTCGGAATAAGCCACATGATCCATCACCGGGCACAGCTCGGAGTTTATTTGCGGCTACTCGATATTCCGCTTCCAGGCCTTTATGGCCCCTCAGCCGACGAGAAAAGCAAGTAAATGAAAATAAACCAAAAAGTCGCAGAGCATCGGCAAAACCGCCGGTACTCTGCGACTTTTTTTGAGAATAAAGTTTTTGGACGAGAAGGCAACCTAGCAGTTACTTCCCCCAGAAATCGGAACCAATCCGGTTCTAGAACTTCTACGCTTTCCCCATAACATTACAGGCGAACATGACTCAAGAATGTGAAATCAAAAAATTTTTTTTGCAGTAAAGATCCGTACCCCTATTGGGATCGACCTATACTTTTGGAAAATTTTCTTAAAAAAGGGGCTTTTCATTTTCGAAAGCTCTGTTATAATACAGATCAACGAATGATAAATCTGTATTATAACAGATAAATTTAATGACTCAGGAGGCGTTAGGAATGGACTGCTACTACTGCCATGGCAATGGAGAAATGGAATGTTTGGAATGCGAAGGACACGGAAAACAAGAGAGCGGCCACCAATGTGGCTCATGCAAGGGGCATGGTATTACGCCGTGCTTGCGCTGTAATGGAAGCGGCAGCCTGGATTACGAATTCAATGAACAAGACTCGATCGCGAATATTTTGCAAGCCGCCTATTTGAGTCCGGCTTTCAGCAGAGGGAGGTAATTGGTCATGTCCAAGATGCCCGTTAATAATTGCAAGGAAATTATTGTTCTCGGACACATGCCTGAACCGTACGCCGAGATTTTGACGCCTGGGGCACTCGAGTTCCTCGGAAAGCTCCATGAACGGTTCAATGCCCGCAGATTAAATCTGCTATCTGACCGCGCTGAGCGACAACGCCGACTGGATGCCGGCGAGCTCCCCGACTTCCTGCCGGAAACGAAGCACATTCGGGACAGCGAGTGGAGCGTCGCTCCCGTGCCTTCCGATCTCCAAGACCGGCGGGTGGAAATAACCGGACCTTCCGGGGATGTCAAAATGGTCATCAATGCGCTCAATTCCGGCGCCAAGGGATTCATGGCCGACTTCGAAGACGCCAATTCCCCAACATGGGACAATTCAATCCGCGGCCAAATCAATATGCGTGATGCCATCCGCCGTACAATCACCTTTACGAGCCCAGAGGGCAAAGCCTACCGCCTGAACGAACAAACAGCTTACCT
This sequence comes from Paenibacillus sp. B1-35, assembly GCF_050474385.1. Lineage (NCBI taxonomy): Bacteria > Bacillati > Bacillota > Bacilli > Caryophanales > Paenibacillaceae > Paenibacillus > Paenibacillus sp. B1-35. The sequence continues at coordinate 37,777 of NZ_JBCHVJ010000003.1, read as the reverse complement.
GTTAATTCGCCCTCGCGGCTGGCATTTAGAGGAGAAACACATTCGTATAGGTGAAGAAATTGCCTCAGGCAGCCTTGTCGACTTCGGACTCTATTTCTACCACAATGCTCGTGCCCTCATCGAGAATCATTCCGGACCTTATTTCTATCTTCCCAAGCTGGAGTCCCACCAAGAAGCAAAATTATGGAACGACGTATTCGTGTTCGCCCAGCAGGAGCTGGGCATCCCTCAAGGAACGATTAAAGCAACTGTGCTCATCGAGACGATTCTGGCCACATTTGAGGCAGATGAAATTTTATACGAGCTGCGGGAGCATAGCGCCGGCTTGAACTGCGGACGCTGGGACTATATTTTCAGCTTCATTAAGAGGCTGAATCGCCATCGACATGCGCTGCTCCCCGATCGATCGCAGGTCACGATGACCGTACCGTTCATGCGGGCATATACGCAGTACGTCATTCGTACCTGCCACAAGCGCGGCGCGCATGCCATGGGCGGCATGGCAGCCCAAATCCCGATCCGGAATGATGCCGAGGCTAACGCGAAGGCAATGGAGCAAGTGCGCGCGGATAAGCTGCGCGAAGCAAATGACGGCCACGACGGAACTTGGGTCGCCCATCCTGGACTCGTTCCGATCGCAATGGAAGTGTTCAATGAACAGATGAAAGAGCCGAACCAGATCCATAACAAACGGGAAGATGTCCATGTCACGGCAAACGACCTGCTCGCTTTACCAGATGGAACAATTACCGAACAGGGATTGCGGACGAATATCAGTGTCGGTTTGCAATATATCGAAGCATGGCTGCGGGGATTTGGCGCCGTACCGATATTCAATCTTATGGAGGATGCGGCAACGGCCGAGATATCGCGCACTCAGGTATGGCAATGGATTCGCCATCCAGAAGGCCAGCTTACGAATGGCAACGACATCACGCTGGAACTAGTCTTAAAGCTGACGGAAGAAGAAATGTCAAAGATTGAAGAACGGATCGGCCAAGATGAATTCGCGAACCGCAGGTTTACAGAAGCGAAGCAGATGTTCGTGGATTTGATTAGCGAAGAAACTTGCAGCGAGTTTTTGACGGTGATGGGCTATGAATTGCTGGGATGAAATCATTGAATATGAGGAGATGGTTGCCATGACGGATAAACATACGATTCAACAATTGGAGACGAAATGGAAAGAAGAACGCTGGAAAGGCGTAACACGTACCTATTCTGCCGATGAAGTGCTCCGGCTTCGCGGTTCTGTTCAGGTGGAGCATACGTTAGCCCAGATGGGAGCCGAACGTCTCTGGCATCTGCTGCATACCGAAGAGTTCGTGCCCGCGCTTGGGGCATTGACGGGGAATCAAGCCGTGCAGCAGGTAAAAGCCGGCTTGCAGGCCATTTACTTAAGCGGATGGCAGGTAGCCGCGGACGCCAACCTATCGGGCCATATGTATCCCGATCAGAGCTTATATCCGGCTAACAGTGTGCCGCAAGTCGTAAAGCGGATTAATCAAGCACTGCAGCGGGCCGATCAAATCCAACATGCAGAAGGAAAAAACGAAACTTACTTTTTTGCCCCTATCGTGGCAGATGCCGAAGCAGGATTCGGAGGGTCGCTCAATGTATTCGAGCTCATGAAGGCGATGATTGAAGCAGGAGCAGCAGGCGTACACTTCGAAGATCAACTATCTTCGGAGAAAAAGTGCGGACATCTCGGCGGCAAGGTACTCCTGCCTACGCAGCAAGCCATTCGCCATTTAATCGCAGCTCGCTTGGCTGCCGACGTTATGGGCACAGACACCTTGATTATCGCGCGTACTGACGCTAATGCGGCTCAACTGCTGACAAGCGATGTCGATCCGTACGATCGGCCATTCCTGACGGGGCAACGTTCTCCAGAGGGCTTCTATTATACGCGTGCCGGTATTGAACAAGCGATTGCGCGCGGTCTCGCTTATGCTCCTTATGCAGATCTCGTTTGGTGCGAGACGTCCGAGCCGAACATCGATGAAGCACGGCAATTTGCCGAGGCGATCCATGCAAAATATCCAGGCAAGTTGCTTGCTTATAATTGCTCTCCTTCTTTCAATTGGAAGAAGAAATTGGACGACAAGGCAATCGCGGGCTTCCAACGCGAGCTTGGACGTATGGGATACAAGTTCCAGTTCGTGACACTAGCCGGTTTCCACGCGCTCAATTACAGCATGTTTGAGCTGGCGCAAGGCTACAAGGAGCGCGGCATGGCCGCATACTCCGACCTGCAGCAAGCTGAATTCGCCCTAGAGCAGCTCGGCTATGAAGCGGTGAAGCATCAGCGCGAGGTGGGCACAGGCTACTTCGACGAGGTGGCACAAACGATTTCGGGCGGTATTTCATCCACGACCGCCTACACGGACTCAACAGAAGCAGAGCAGTTCACGTAAGGGGAACCGATTCTAACCCGTTGTTGACATAAAGTCATATTAGCTATAACGCCCCGGTTTGCAATCACTCCCCCTTGCTGCCCGCTGCTCTGCAACCCCGCCTTCGCTGCTATAAGCAGCACTCGTAATGCCAAGCTCTCCACGGAAGCGCAAAACTTCCAGTTTCACTGCAACCTCCCCGGGGCATAAACGGACGGAGCCGTCTCACAGGTCATTGAACAATGGCATAGAGACGGCTCTATTTATCATTCAGCAGTCATATCCAAGCGTATTATATCATTTCCCTATCTTGAGAAATTCAGCCCATTCTTTCCCGCTTATCAACGCTCCAAATCGATCCCTGGACGACTAACCCTTCAAAAAATCTATTTACTAGAAAATATTTAATTTACATAGTTGTCATTAATAGGTTTATATGGTAAATGTATATGTATAACACCATGCTAACTGTCCTCCCTCAAAACACATCCCTTCACACACATCCACAAAAATCTCCTTTGGTATCTTCATGAATCCAGCAATGTTAGAACAGAAAGAATAGCGGAATTTTGAGAGCATCTGTTTTGAAAACGATTACAAAACTAGATAGGAGGCATTTTATGATCCGTAAACTGTCAAGCTTCATTTTGCTCTTCTTTATTCTTTTTTACTCTATTCTTCCTATCAACTTGCCGTCTGTCCACGCGCAAGCCGACAATGCCATTACCAACAATACCATTGCCAACAATGACTTCCCGATCGTACTGGTTCATGGATTTGGAGGCTGGGGAAGAGACGAGATGTTTTCGTTTAAATACTGGGGTGGATTCGGCGATATTCAAGAAATACTACAGAAACACGGGCATTCCGTTTATACAGCTGCGGTGGGAACGGTATCGAGCAATTGGGATCGAGCCTGCGAGCTGTATGCACAGATTAAAGGGGGAACCGTAGATTACGGCAAAGCCCACTCAGAACTGTACGGTCACGAGCGATATGGGAGATCGTATGAAGGGCTGTATCCATCCTGGGGAGAGATTGACCCGAATACGGGGCGCCCGAAGCAAATTCATGTGATTGGACACAGCATGGGAGGACAAACCACACGTATGCTGATTCATCTGCTGGAAAAAGGAGATGCTGCTGAACGTGCTGTCACCGCTGCATCTGATCTATCCCCGTTGTTCAGTGATCAACCGCTTCCGTATGTTAGCAGCCTCGTTTCCCTAGCCGCGCCGCATAACGGCACCAGCTTCACGCATTTTGTAGAGGGAGTCATTCCCTTTATCCACCAACTAATCGGCTTAATTGCCGCAGCCTCAGGTAATGCCGAGCACCCCCTATATGATTTCAAATTAGATCAATGGGGATTGAAACGAATGCCCGATGAATCCTTTTTTGATTATTTCCAACGGGTAATAAATAGTAAATTTTGGAGAATATCACAAGACAGTTCATTATGGGATTTAAGCCCTAACGGGGCCAAACAGTTCAACGAGCAAGTACAGGCAAATCCAAGCGTCTATTATTTCTCGGTCGCCACCAACAAATCATATCGCATCCCGCTATCGGGATGGCATGCGCCAAAGTTGCTCATGAATCCGTTATTGTTGCCGCCGAGCTATTTTGTCGGTTCCTTTGCGTATGATTCCCCAGGACATGTAGTCATCGATGAGGATTGGTGGCCAAATGATGGGCTGGTGAACACGATTTCCATGGACGGCCCAAAAAACGGCTCAAGCGATCAAATCGTTACTTACCAAGGAAAGCCGCAGATTGGGAAATGGAACTATTTAGGACTCATGGATTCTTGGGATCATCTCGATGTCGTTGGATTGGGCCTGAAAAATACGGATGATTTTTTCCTCGACTTAGCGGCTATGCTGGCCGAGTTGCCTCCGGCAGGCTGATGAAACAGATGTCAAAAGAGAAATAAAGTGTTCCATTGACTTCTATATAAAATCAGCGGCAATCGTTAAGACTGAAAAATAAAGTCTTAGAACTGCCGCTGTTTCTTTTTAACGCTTCTGTCCCCTATTCGTAGTATAATGCATGCCATCGATACCCCTACACCATTATCTTTGATAAATATCGACTCTCATCCATGCTTATTTCTCATCTGCTTTCTCAAAATAAACGATTTCACATAATCGAATATGATGCTTTTTCCCGCGAACTACAAGAGCTACGTGATCGATGAAAACCTCATCCAGAGTACCTACTAATTTGCCGACAGTTGTCGTGATAACAACCGCTAATCCTTTGTGTTGGATCAAATGCTCGATGAATTTGGGTTCCACAGATGTCGTGTACATTACATGTTCCGGAAACACCAAAGTTCCCTTGCTCTGTACATCTTCATTCCGATAATATTGCGGAGTTGGGTACATGGCTTGCGGATAGCTATTGTACATAAACCTATTCATGTGCTGCATTCCCCTTTATCATAAATTAAAATCATATCTATAACTTATGGCAAATACCCATGCGGTGTTCCACAGCACTCCAAAAAAAGAGTGCCCTGATCAAACATCAGGACACTCTAAAAAGTACTATTTGTAACCCTGTTTATTACTGCTTTAGTTACGACTACGCCAACGATGTGTGGTTCGAAATTGCTTGAATAATCGTATTCCAATCGTCGAAGTGTATTTCGTGCCCCATTCCATCAAGCGTTAATAAGGATGCATTTGGTATTTCATTAGCAAGTGCAACTCCATGTTCTAATGGAAGAATCGTATCATCTGTACCGTGAATAACCAAAGCAGGCACATTGATTTCTTTTAACTTTCCTTCGTAAGCGTCATCACCTGTAAGTAGTGCGTGATTAAACATACTGATCAGATTATTAGCTCGTTTTATCTCGCGTATTACTTGCTTATACGCTCTATTCTCATCAAAGTCATGCTTGGAACCACAAAGCAGGCTAGAGCCTTTGACCAGGTATTTTGCAACCGCCTCTTCATCCGACCAATCCAGTGCCGCTCCATCCGCATGATAAGCAAGTATCTTTTCATCCATCGGAGGCAAGCCTCTATCATTCTCATCAGATCCAAAAATAGATGAGGCAATCAAAGCCATGCTTAGAACTCTTTGAGGATATTTAATTGCAATTATCTGTGCAATCATGCCACCCAATGATAATCCGACGAGGTGCGCTTGGTTAATTCCATATGAATCAAGCACCCCAACTGCATCATCAGCCATGTCCGCCACAGAATATTGAGACTTCCCAGGCGGATAGGTCGTTGTACGTCCCACATCTCGGTTATCAAATCGAATCACATAACGTCCCGAGTCAGCCAAGCTTTGGCAAAATTCATCATCCCAATAAACCATGGAACACATGGCTCCCATAATCAGCAGGACAGGAGGATGAGTTGGATTGCCGAAACTCTCTGTGCATATATCAATTCCATTGATTTTTTTTATCTTTTCACTCATGAGATACTCCTCATTTCATTCGAATTTGTTAATGATAAAAACACACTCAAATAAACCCATACATTTTTCAAAAAAATGATGAGAGTAGTTGAACTGTGCTTCAAATTAACGTAGACGAATGAATTTAATAATCATGAGAAGACCTCTCCTTCAAAACACAAAATTAGGGGTTCACCCCATACCCATCAACTTAAGAAATTAATTGTTCCCCAAAACGAAAAAAGTGAACTAAATTCCCATGGACACCTATGAAAAGATGAAATTTTCGTTTCTGTTAGGTTGATGGGCATGGGATACCGCTCAACATTTTAACAAAATATATACTAAGCAAATTTCAGCATAAAGTAAACCACTTTTTCTTAAAATTGTTTCTTCCCTTTCTCGGCGAAAACCAGCAATAATCCAAACAAATAATAAATGATACTTACCGTAATAACACCATAATCAACCTTATCTTCAGGAAACTTATGTATGTTTCAAAGAGACTCCGCCTTTTCAACGTACAATGAACTTCAACAATTACTAGCTACTTCCTAAACATTGTTCTTCATTTACCAACCTGTTTATGCTTTTTTCAAACTTTGCAACAGAACCAGTTTAACCATCATCATGTTCATGGAACTTTAGGTTATTTAAGTCCAGTTGAGTTCAGAAAATGAGTCCTTAAAAAAGCAGTCTGAATTTGTGTTGACAATCCACACCTCCATCAATACTATCAAAAGAACCTTTATACTGTTACAGCTTGAGAAATCCACTGAGCAGTTAGTTCAGGAAATTCAACAGGAAACTGATGACCGTACTGAATACGTGTAATATCCAAGTGTTCAAACTGCTTTGGGACATGATGATCTTTGTCCAAAGCTCCCCATAGTATCTTAATTTTCCTCTTATCCCATGTCTCGGGATTTAACTGAATGGATTTTGATATAGTTAAGCAAGACATGACCGTAGCGTTAGTTTTGCGAATACGAGGGGATTTTAAATCACGGACCACAGAATGAGCGTAATTACTCAATAACTGACTCGATGTTCTGAAGCTATTGGCTTGAAGTAGCTCTTTTTCCAAACGGGCGGGCTCCATATATTTTAGAACGAAACTTGTAATACGTCGAAATCTATATTTAGGTTGGATAGGATGCAGTACTGGCTGCAATAAAATGAGTTGTTTGATCAGTGAGGGCAGCCGTTCCATCACTTGAGCCGCAATCAATCCGCCAAATGAATGCCCCACTAATATAACGGGTCTGTTCAACTCAGTGATCATAGTGGAAATGCTCTCTACATAGCCTTCTAGCACAGAAGGATTATGGTGATAAGGGGTACGCCCAAATCCAGGTAAATCTACGAACCAAGTATTTAAACTGCTTAAAAATTGTGAGAGGGGCAAAAGGGCATCGGCATTGCTGAACGTCCCATGAAGAAAAATAATAGGCGTTTCATTCCTATCTTTCTCTAGCGAAACTAAGTTAGCCCTTCTTCGTTGACTAAAATCTTTCTGCTCATTTTGATTCAGGCCTAAATGATTTAACCGATAATCCAAATCACTAATGATAAAAGGGAGCGTGGACGGAACTACGAATGAATTTCTGCCGTTCCTTTGTTCTATTTCTAATTTACTGTAAACAGGGAATTCCGACTTAACAAGAAAACTCATGGATTCTTTAGGAATACCAAGCATCTTACCAGCACCCATTCTAAGCACAGTTTTCAATAACGGAAGCGGTATAGTTCCTAACGGCTTTGTTGTCTGCAATTCGTGTGCCATGAGTTTGATGACAGTTCGGATCGACGGACTCTCTTGCTTAGAATCTAAAAGATAGTAGGTATTGCTTGATAACCCTTCTGTATTAGCAAGTTTTGAAATAAACGAAGCCACATGATCAATATGAACCATCGGTAACCAATAATCGTCGCCGCCTGGAACAAGTGGCATAAGATTTCGCCTTACGGCATCGACTAAGATACTAAGGCCTCCAATCTGTTCTGTTTTCCCTGAGAAGGAGTCTCCGACGATTACACTAGGATTAACAGTAGATAAGGGAATGCTCATGTTATGAAGAGATTTTCGTATATAAGAGTCGGCTAAAAACTTCATTTTTTCATAAGGCGGTTGATTGTCCAGCAAATGATCTAGATCCAACAATGCATTTTGTTCATGATAGGGACTCATAAAGCCTACGACATGGATAAAATGCTTTAATTCTTTTGCAGCGTGGATATCCTGTGCTAGCCGAGCAAGGGATTTTGCAGGAGCGAGGAAAGACTGCTCAGCTTCACTGAGGTTCAACTCAATATTCATTGGACCTCCTGCATGAATAATTAGATCAGTTGCAAGTAATTGCTTGTAGCTGTCATCACTTAAACCTAATCGAGGCTGCGTTAGATCACCGATAACAGGAACAATGTTGTTCTGTTGATCGGGTGACAGTTGATTGATGATGGTAAGAAGACGATTTTTTTGACGTACAAGTGCATAAATCTGATGCTGAGAAGCTAACTCAGCGATTAAATGACGTCCAATATAACCAGTTCCGCCGGTCATGAAGATATTCATAATAAAAACACTCCTTTATTATTTTATAGTACTAACTAGTACTAATATATCTAAAAATATTACTTTAGCATGGAAGCTAAAGCAGGAAATAAATTTTTGATCATATCTTGGTTGTTAGAAGCTTGAGCCAAGAAGAGAGCACCCTCAATAGAGGAGACAATCAACATAGCTGTTTGTTTAACAGGCAGCTCTTCCTTTAGTTCTTGTCGTGCAATCCCTTGGGCTAAAATCAATTCAACACCATGCAGCTGTTTTTCAAAAAAACTCTTGATTCTATCTCTAATTTCAACCGCGTCAATAGGCGTCTGTGTATACAGAGTCAGGAAAGGACAACCGCCAAGGTAGTTATTTTGTTCAATAGTATCGCTTAAAATGTGGAGTACCGCTTCTAATTTCTCCTGAACGGTGAGCTCAGTTTGAGACACAATATAATTAATTCGCTGCTCGTAATGTGCTATCAACTGATTAACAATAGCGAGCAGCAGCTCCTCCTTGCTCTTAAAATAATAATAAATGTTCGTTTTTGAAACTTTGCTACGTGCGACTATGTCGTCCATGCTTGTTGCCAGAAAACCTTTAGTAAGAAACAATGTAAAAGCGGATTGCAGAGCAATATCTTTATTACTAAGTGTATTTTTTTTCATATTAGTACTATACAGTACTACAAATGGAGAGTCAAGGGAATGATTGATGAAATGCATAGGGGTTCGATCGAGATATGTGTAAAAATAGGTTGTAGGCTTTCCACTTATTTATCAATCTTTGCAAAAAGATATCCAAGGATAACAAAGTGATTGTTTCGTCTGTTCAATTTCTTACAGAAAAACGGACGAAAATCCCATAGGTATGAGAAAAAAACAGCCTTTGATATCTTAGGCATCGTATACAATTTTTCTATTTCTCACAATCATGTAGCGTAATCTAAAAATTTGAACCCCGATAGGGTTTATTTGGTATGCAATTTTATTACTCAAATGGATTGAATTCGAAACAGATTATCTATACGAAGTCAATCTGTTCGTCAGCCTAACCACTTTGCATTTGTAAGAAAGCGTCCAGCCGCTCCTTCTGAAGAAGATGGTGGCGGTAATGCATCTCCACCATTGCGAACCATTCGACCGCGTTTAACGCGCCGAAGGCTACAGCCGGATGAATCGCTTTCCGCTGCAGCCGCTCTGAATCTATGCTCTGCAGCAACGTCCCAATCTCATGCATGCGGCGCCTTGCTTCCTCCAGCTTGGCAACAAGCTGCTCCTTGCTCTCCGGCTGAGGAGGCGTATACTGCAAGTCGGCCGGTACCTGAATACGAACCGGCGGGAAGCTCCCTTGCTCAAACACGGCATGGCCAGCCTCCGTTTTCCCGCCTGCCTCCTCGCTGCCGCCACCAGGCGCCATACACTGCTCCGCAAGACGGAGCTGCAAGTTCAGCGTGGAATGGGGCAGATGCAGATACATTTGTCCCAGCGACCATTCGTTCTCGCTTGGCTTGCGCCACAGTTCCGTCAGACAATACTCGTCCAGCTCCTGAACATAATGCTTCGATATCTCGTCGAACCGTACTAAAATATCCGCAATCCTCATGTTCTTGTTCATCAAGATCATCTCCTCGAATACAGAAGTACTCTCATCGTATGAGAGGGTTCAAGAAAAAAAGCATATTCGTAGTTTATATCTTTAATTCTAAACCTTCGTTGAAAATCCTGCCCGATAAATGAATGCCATTCCCGCTCCAATCCTGTTTTTTCTCAGATTACAATTTTGGAAATAAGAAAAGAAAACAGCCGATTTCACCTCTAAGGAAATCGGCTGTATTATCTGTATTACGATTCATGTCCCGGAAGAAATGGGAATGAGGTATACACATCCCCTACTTAAGCTGTTCATTCAACACACTATCTTCTAACACAGAAAATTTATCCCCATATACTTTCGTTAAATGTTTCTCCCCCCATGTACATAATGAACTTAAAATCCCTTCTAAGCTTCGTCCATATTCACTAAGCTCGTATTCTACTCTTGGTGGAACTTGATTGTACACGATTCGATTGATAACCCCATCCTCTTCAAGCTCGCGCAGCTGTTGGGTAAGCATTTTTTGCGTAATACTTGGCATGAGCCGCTTTAATTCGCTTGTCCGTTTTTTTCCGTGAGTCAAATGGCAAAGAATCACACACTTCCACTTTCCACCTATAACTTCTAATGTCGCTTCAACAGAGATATTGTATTTCTTCTTTTGCATCGTGATTCTCCTCCTTCTTATAGGCACTAAAAAGTACCTATATTACTTTCTGGTTCCTATATAACTTTCAAGTGCGTACTTTCATTTAAGAACGATATATTTCATAATAACATTTGTCGGTTGAGAAATACTATACTTTCTTCAATTTCACAATAACATTTTGAGGTTGATACCCTTCAAATTTTATTATTCGCTGAAAAGAAAGTTCCCATTTATATAACAGAAAAGGAGGAGACAATATGGAACTAAATAAAAAGCAAAGCATGTTAGCATTGCTTGCCTTAGCAGTAAGTGCTTTTGCAATCGGAACGACTGAATTCATCAGTGTCGGATTGCTGCCTCTTATTGCAAATGATTTAGGTATTCCAGTTACCACGGCAGGATTAACAGTGTCCCTATATGCATTAGGAGCAACGTTTGGAGCTCCGATTTTGACAGCTTTGACATCAAGTATGTCACGTAAGAAATTATTACTTTGGATCATGATTGTCTTTATTATTGGCAATACTGTTGCTGCAATCTCAACGACAATCGGGTTATTGCTAGTCGCACGAGTGATATCAGCATTCTCACATGGGGTCTTCATGTCAATTGGATCGACAATTGCAGCCGATTTAGTTCCAGAAGACCGCAGAGCTAGTGCGATTTCCATTATGTTTACCGGTCTTACCGTAGCTACAGTAACGGGTGTTCCATTCGGAACCTTTATTGGGCAGCAGTTAGGATGGAGAACCGCCTTTATTGCCATTGTTATCATTGGTGTTATTGCATTACTTGCAAATAGCATACTTGTTCCATCTCAATTGCGAAAAGGAGTAAAAACTACTTTTCGTGATCAGCTTAAACTTGTAACAAATGGTCGGTTATTGCTATTATTCATCATTACAGCATTAGGATATGGCGGAACATTTGTCGTGTTTACCTACTTATCACCATTGCTTCAAGACATCACTGGGTTTAAAGAAGGAACGGTAGCTGTCATTCTGTTAGCTTACGGTATCGCGATTGCGATTGGGAATATGATTGGAGGTAAGTTATCGAATCGAAACCCAATTGGTGCATTGTTCTATATGTTTATAGTACAAGCAATCGTCTTATTTATTTTGATGTTTACAGCACCATTTAAAGTTGCTGGGTTGATAACCATCCTGTTGATGGGGCTGTTGGCATTTATGAATGTGCCGGGCTTACAAGTATATGTTGTGATACTGGCTGAGCGCTTTGTTCCTAGTGCGGTTGATGTGGCATCGGCAATCAATATTGCTGCATTTAATGCCGGAATTGCGATAGGCTCCTTTGTAGGCGGTCTAGTTACTGACTCGATAGGACTAATCCATACGACTTGGATTGGAGCACTTATGGTAGTAGTCGCTACAATCTTAACTGGATTTAGCAGAGCTATGGAACGAAAAGATCAAGTAAGCAAAAAATAAAAAATTTGGAGGTTTTAATTATGATGGCAAAAAATTTGCAAGATACAACAACTTTGAATAATGGCGTGAAAATGCCTTGGTTTGGACTTGGAGTTTTCAAAGTCGAAGAAGGCCCTGAATTGGTGAATGCAGTCAAAACAGCGATTAAACATGGATACCGCAGCGTGGATACCGCAGCGATTTATGGGAATGAAGAAGGTGTTGGCCAAGGGATCCGAGAAGGCTTGAAGGAAGCGGGCATTTCAAGAGAAGAGTTATTTGTCACTTCTAAGGTTTGGAACGCGGATTTGGGATATGAATCTACGATTGCTGCTTATGAAACAAGCTTGAAGAAACTGGGCTTAGAATATTTGGATTTGTATTTGATTCATTGGCCGGTTGAAGGAAAATATAAAGATGCTTGGAGAGCGTTGGAAACTCTTTATAAAGAAGGCCGCGTAAAAGCAATTGGCGTAAGTAATTTCCAAATCCATCATTTGCAAGACTTGATGAAGGACGCTGAAATTAAGCCGATGATCAACCAAGTAGAATACCATCCACGATTGACTCAAAAAGAGCTGCAAGCATTTTGCCAAGACAACGGTATTCAGTTTGAAGCATGGTCACCACTCATGCAAGGTCAATTGCTTGACAACGAAGTTATTCAGGAAATTGCGAACAAGCATAATAAATCTGTTGCCCAAGTTATTTTGCGTTGGGACTTGCAGAACGGAGTGGTTACCATTCCAAAATCAACAAAAGAGCATCGAATTGTTGAAAATGCGAATGTGTTTGACTTTGAACTGACAAAAGAAGAAATGGAAATCATTGATGGATTAAATCAAAACCATCGTGTAGGTCCAGACCCAGATAACTTTGATTTTTAATAAAAAAACTCGGGCTGCGAGTTCTCAGCGTGTAGAGAAAGAGCTATTCTTTCTCTACACTTTTTTATGTTGAAACAACGACAATCTAGAGCTATATTTCCTGCTGACAGTAGCGCTCCAGCTTAAGGCGTAAGAGAAAAGGAATAAAATTCTCCTTTCTTGTTGATCTTGCCCACGATTGTAGGTTGTTTGTCCTTCTTAAATGTATATTCGTTCAATTTAACAGTCACTTTATATCCGGCCAAATTGACATTGAATATTGATTTAACTTTGCCGCTTGCTGCAGAAATCGCTTGTTTTGGGGTATATTTAGGTTTGGCAAAGGATTTGGCAAAATCTTTGTCGCTCGTCCAATCCGTATAAATCGTATCGACTTCCAACACTTGATTGGTTATTGCGTCAATCTTGACGCTATGATGATCGTAGTGATCTCTAAAATGCCAAAAATAGCTGCCGGCGACTTCATCCTTTACCCGCTCCGCGCGAACAAGATTTACTTTTTCTTTCCTTAATTGATTAATTGCGTTAACAGCTTTGTCTGGCGATGATTTTGTTCCCTTTGTCGAGATCGATATCCAGCGATGCTGTCCCCCAGAATACCCAGTAATTTCGCGGCTCATTATCTTGATATGGCGATTTTACTCTCCATAATGCGTTGAACGTTAATGGATATTTCTTATCCTCGAACTTCGCGATGAAGGCATTCACCTTCTTAAGAACGGCTGACTCCAACGCAAGATCCTTATCTTTGATTTGATAATAGACGGTTGCATTATTCACTCGTTGTTTTTTCTTGTCGTAACCAACAGTGAACCTTGCTGCAGGCTGGGACAGCTCCCCTTCTAGATCAATATTGTCACTATTATTCGCCATTACTTTGAGATCCGATTTCATCTCATTGCCTTTTGCAATATCCCCAAGAGCGGCTTTGACCTTCTCTAAAACTGTTGAATCGAGCTGTGATTTAGCCGTACTTTCAATAACTTCTGTGTGCGTTTCTGCTTGTACAGGTCCATTAAAAAAGCTGCATGTCAATAAGGCGGCCATAACGGTAAGTAGAGCGATTCTTCTTCGCATATAAACCCTTCCTTCATTATGGAAAAATGTAACTTCATTTTTTAGATTCATTTCCTTTTTAAAAGGTTGCACCTTTACTGACATTAGAATAGTAAACATCATTCCAATAAATTTTCTTATTCAACAAAAAAACAGGCGTCTTTTACACCGCTTACCTGTGCAAAGAACACCTGTTTGTTTTTGGTAACACTCTTTTGAGTAGCCTTTCCTATCAATCTGAGGTTCCACTGCGTTTATCCCACATTGTAATGTGGTTTTAGCACAACTTCTTGGTTCACTTCTGGTTTCGCTTCTTGGTTCTTCTTCGACTGATTACGTTGGCTAGGTACGGAGATAAAGATCGCAATCAAGAAAGAGAGCATACACAAGACCGCAATGACGGTAAAGGTAATTTGGAAACCACCGAACAAAGCACTAAGGAACGAACCAGCCAAGGCACCTAACCCGAATCCTTGATAAATGATTCCATAGTTCTTGCTTTGGTTCTTCAAGCCGAAATAGTCTGCCACAATCGCCGGGAAGACCGTGATATTACCGCCAAAGCAGAATGCGATCACCGCGACACAGGTGAAGAAAATGCCCAGATTCAGAGGTACAAAGTTCAAGGCCATGACGGACAATGCCGTCGCAAAAAGCGCTCCCGCTACAACTTTCATACGTCCTACTTTATCAGACAATGCACCGAGAATGATTCGACCGGCTGTATTGAAAATCGCCACCATAGCTACCGCATTCGCTGCTGTGCTGATATCAAGACCGGCTAGCTGCACACCGATGTCTTTGACGATACCAATCAGGTACAATCCACTCATACAAGCTGTGAATAGAATAAGGAAGAGCATATACGCTTCTTTCGTACGCAGCATTTCTTTCACTGTATAATTCCGCCCACTCTGCGACTCCGCAGTTGCGTCTGCAGGTGTTTCCGTAATTACGGCTTCTTTGATTAACAACGAACCGGCAATCACCATGACCATCACAATCAATCCCCAGACCAGAAATGCATAGGAGACCCCCATCGTATTGATGAAATTCACATTAATATATTTGAAAACCAAGCTGCCTGTCCCAAAAGCTCCCACCGAGATCCCCGATATTAATCCTTTGCGTTCAGGAAACCATTTCATTAAATTCGATAGCGATGTGATGTAGGCCGTACCATCCGCAAAACCAACAACCACACCAGCAAGCAAGTACAACATCCACAACGATGAAACCTGTGAGCTAGCGATAAGCCCTGCACCGAGAACAACACCTGCAATCATCGTCATACGCCGAATTCCGATGCGATCCTGAATTTTTCCGGCGAACAACGTCGAGAAAGCCAGTGCAAAACTGGTGATGGAAAATGTAATCGATACGGAGCTGAGCTCCCATCCAAATTTGTCGGCTAACGGCTGATTGAATAAACTCCACGTATATATGGTTCCTAATCCCATTTGTACAATGATTGTTCCAAGGACGATCAGCCAGCGATTTACCTGCGACCCAGTTGCTTGATGCGTTCTCATAATAGATCCCCTCTTTCCATTCTGCTATGATCAAGAGTTGTGTTTTATCAGTAGGGAGTGAAAGCTCTTACGCTTTGCTTTTACACCCTTATCTTACAAGATAAAACGCTTTCTTAAGCCATAAGCGGCATGAAATGACGGGATTGCGGAATGAACTGCATTTATATATGCATCAACTGCCTGAATTCTTTGACTTTACTTCTGCTGACGGGCACTTCGGCATCCATATCACGCAGACGCAGCAAGTAAGTATTGTTGAACCATGGAACGATTTCATGGATTTGAGACAAATTGACGGTATAGGAACGATGACAACGATAGAATCGATCTTGAGGCAGCATAGCATGAAAGTCCGAAATACTCATCGGCATCGTATAAGTACCACTCTTCGTGAATACGTTCGTTACCTTCTCTTGTGCTTCCGCATAGTAGATGTCATCGCTATCCGTAACGATATACTTATCATTTTTCAGCAGATTAATGCGTTTCTCCTCAGATTTTGGCCTGTTGTCCGCAGGATTGGAACTTCCACCTTGCTGCACATCCCGTTCGAAGGCGGTCTCCAGCTTACGCAGCATCGCGGCAATCCGGTTCTCGTCGTAGGGCTTCAAGATATAATCAAAAGCCTCCAGTTCAAAAGCTTGAGCGGCATGCTCCTTATAAGCGGTTGTAAAAATAACATACGGTTTATGCGCGAACTTACTAATATTCGTCGCTAGCAGCATCCCGTCCAGGGATGGAATGTTGATATCGAGAAAAATCGCATCGACTTCCTTCTCCTGCAGAAATTTAAGCACATCAAGGCCATCCTCAAATCGCTCCACGATTTCAATGCGGCTATGTTTGGTAATCAAATATTCCAGCTCTTCTCTGGCCAATACTTCATCTTCCACAATTATCGCTCTCATCGTGTCTCCTTCTGTATGTCAAAAAAGATATTCGTTCCTTGATCTAGTCGCTCCACTGTAACACCATGCCCGAAAATGAGCTTCACACGCTTATGCACATTAAATAGACCAATATGGTTCGGCGGAACACGCTCCTCCATCACCTGTTTTATGATATCTTCACGGATGCCCACGCCAGTATCCTGGACACCAATTCGAATGTAATCGTCTGTATCTTTAACATAGATGGTGACCGTTCCAGGCCCTTTCACCTTCAATATACCGTGGACAATCGCATTCTCCACTAACGGTTGAATGATGAGACTCGGAATCTTCACGGCGACTTCATCCACATCATAAACGACATGCAGCCGATTTCCAAAGCGTGCCTTTTCAATTTCTACATAATTCCGAACCTGCTCCAACTCCTTATGGATATCGATCAAATCATCCGTTAACTCCAAATTGTAACGCAAATATCCGGATAAATTGACGATCAGTTCCCTCGCTTGGTCCGGTCTGGTTCGGATCGAGGATCCAATCGCGTTCAATGCATTGAACAAAAAATGAGGCTGAATGGTTGTCTGCAGCGCTTTGAGCTCCGCTTTATTCGCCATTTCCTTAATCTCTTCCACACGAGAAACTTCCATTAATGTCGAAATAATCTGGGATAAACCGACGGCCATAGTCTGCAGCGGATAGGTAATTTTATGCGCCTTCCGATAATAAATCTTCAAGGTCCCCGTCACTTCTTCCCGCTCTTTCAGTGGAATAATGAGCAAGGATTGAATGCCGGGCATCGCATCATCCAACGCATGGTTGCTTATCATGAATTCCCCGCTTCGTATCGTCTGTTTGGTCATATCACTGATGATCTCATGCCGGAATTGATAGCGGTCTTCCCCAAAACCGACGTAAGCGAGCACGCTCGAGGCATCCGTAATCGCCACTGCATCGGCTTGAATATCTTCTTTAATAATGGAACAGATCTTGTGCAAGGATTCGGTATTGATAGAGCGGAAATAGGGCAATGTCTTATTCGCAATGTCCAACGCTAACTTCGCTTGCTGCGCAGCGATTCCTTCCCGCTCACTTTCTACATTCTGAATTAACAAAATGATCAATCCCACATTCAATTGCCCTAGAATCATCGGTGTTGCTATTCTGGATACAATTTCATTGCCTAAGTTTGTAGGTTGCGCCATGAATATGATCAACAGCATCGTTAAAGCCTCGCAAGCCATCCCGGCAACAATCCCGATAAACCAACGCTTCGCTTTCGGCGTTCGAAGATGAATATAGCCAGATACCAGCCCCGCAATAATACTTGTGATGAGACATGGAATCGAGGTCACCCCGCCGATATCGATCAAATAACGATGGATTCCGGACACCACGCCCACGACTAGACCGACCCAAGGCCCGAATAAGATGCCTCCTGCCATAATCACGATAATCCGTACGTTGACCAGCGAGCCTTCCACATCAATGCCTGAGTAGGTGCCAAATAGTGCAAAGGTACAGAACAGAATCGTAACAACGGCGAACTCCTTCGTGGTCAGCGATTCCTTTTGCAGAATCTGCTTAAAGCTCGGAATACGAGTTAAGAAAAACAAAATAATGAGCAATAATGCTGCCCGCTCAAAGAGCTGAAGCAGCATCGTGAAATCTCCGTTTATGGAAACTACCTCCCGTTAACACAAGCTGTTTTTGTGTTTATTTTATCAAAGTTTGCTCTGTTTTCACGTTCCAATTCCATACATAAAAAAAGAGCGTGTTTTGAAAAAGATTGTTCAAAACACGCTCTTAACCTATTCTATTGAATTATACTTTTAATAAGGTTTGAAGGATTGCGCCACAATATTAATATTATTTATTCTTCATTATTTTCCATCCATTGAAAGTGGAAGCTCCCCTTTTGATCAACCCGCTCGAACGTATGCGCCCCAAAGTAATCCCTCTGTGCCTGAAGCAAATTAGCCGGCAGTCTTTCCGTCCGATAGCTGTCATAATAAGCTAGAGCGGAAGCGAATGAAGGAACCGGAATTCCTCTAGCTACGGCAATCGATACGACTTTTCTCCAGGCTTCTTGATAGTTCGCAATAATCCCACTGAAGTATTCGTCCAACAACAAGTTTTTCAATTCCGGGTTCCGGTCGTATGCATCCTTAATATTTTGTAAAAATCTTGCGCGGATAATACATCCCCCGCGGAAGATCATGGCGATGCCTCCATAATTCAAATTCCAATTGTACGCGTCGGAAGCAGCCCTCATTTGCGCAAAGCCTTGCGCATACGAAGCGATTTTGCTGGCATACAAAGCTTTGCGAACGGCTTCGATAAATTCCTTGGGATCGCCGTCGTAGCTTGACGCCGCGGGGCCTTTCAACTGCTTGCTTGCGGCCACGCGTTCTTCTTTCATTGCGGAGATAAACCGTGCAAACACGGATTCAGTAATAATGGACAATGGAACTCCCAAATCCAATGCGCTTTGGCTCGTCCACTTCCCCGTACCTTTCTGTCCTGCTGAATCGAGGATGACATCCACCATAGGCTTGCCGGTTTCCGGATCGATCTTCGAGAAAATATCGGCTGTAATTTCAATCAAATAACTATCCAGTTCGCCTTTGTTCCATTCGGAGAAGATGTCATGCAACTGCTCGGTATTTACATTCAATACATCTTTGAGCAGATGATACGCTTCGCCGATGAGCTGCATGTCACCGTATTCGATGCCGTTGTGCACCATTTTGACATAATGGCCGGCGCCATCTTCTCCGATATAAGTTGAGCAGGGATCGCCGTTCACTTTGGCAGAAATAGCGGTCAGAATTGGCTCGACCAGTTCATAAGCCTCTTTTTGCCCGCCTGGCATAATCGCGGGACCGTTCAGCGCCCCTTCTTCGCCGCCCGAGACACCCGCGCCAATAAAACGGAATCCCTTGGCTTGCAGCTCTTTGTTTCTTCTTTGCGTATCAGGGAAATAGGCGTTTCCGCCGTCGATAAGAATATCCCCTTGACTCAGGTAGGGAACAAGCTGATTGATGGTATCGTCCGTCGGTTGCCCCGCTTTGACCATGATCAGAATTTTCCGCGGCGTCTCGAGCGATTGGACGAATTCTTCAATACTATACGTGCCGACGAAATTCTTGCCTTGCGCCTCCGCCAGAAGCTCATTCGTTTTCTCTGGCGAACGATTGTATACCGCAACCGAGAACCCTTTGCTTTCTATATTTAAGGCCAGATTTTTCCCCATGACGGCTAAACCTACCACGCCGATTTGTTGTTTCTTCATTGCAATTCCCTCCCAGTCATTTCTATCTATAGGCACGCCTCCATCAACGGGAGCATGCCGCGTGCCTTCTTGTTCACTTCATCACTTAAAGCTCGGCTGTTTTTTTCCAATCGGCAGCGAATTTATCCATGCCTTGATCCGTTAAGGGATGCTTGGAAATTTGTTCGATCACCGCAAATGGAATCGTTGCAATATGCGCGCCTGCCATCGCTACGCGCGTCACGTGATCCGGATGGCGGACGGATGCCGCGATAATTTGCGTGTCCAGGTTATGCACTCGGAACAATTCAGCGACTTTCGTGACGAGCTGGACGCCGTCTTCCGAAATATCATCCAAGCGGCCAAGGAACGGCGAGACATAAGTGGCACCTGCACGAGCGGCCAGTAAAGCTTGGTTCACGGTGAAAATCAGCGTCACGTTCGTTTTCACGCCTTTGTCGCTCAAATAGCGGCAAGCTTCAAGTCCGGCGAGCGTCATCGGAAGCTTGATCGTGATGTTTTTGTCATTATTATTGATTTTAATTAGTTCGTTCGCTTGCGCGATCATGTCTTCAGCTGTCACCGCATCAGGCGTTACTTCGGCAGAAACCGATTCAACTCCGGGTACTTCCCGCAAAATCTCGGCGATTCGATCTTCAAATTTCACACCTTCCTTGGCGACCAACGACGGATTCGTCGTAACACCGGATAAGATACCGATTTTATATGCTTTTTTGATGTCTTCCACATTTGCCGTATCGATAAAAAATTTCATAGGTGAGTGCCTCCATTATTTTATTGGACATTTATTATTACTTCAGTAATTCCTTCGTCAGGCGAACCACTTGATTTACGGAGAATCCAAAGTATTCCATAACCTCCGTACCAGCGCCAGAGGCGCCAAATGTATCGATCGACAGTACTTTTCCGCCTTGTCCCGTATAACGATCCCAGCCTAACGAAATGCCAGCTTCAATGGCCACCCGCTTCGTAACGGAATTAGGAAGGACACTCTGCTTGTACTCTTCGGGTTGACGATCGAACAACTCTCTGCTTGGCATAGCAACGACGCGTACGGAAATGTTGTCCCGCTCCAACTCCTCCTTAGCATTCATGGCCATAGAAACCTCTGATCCGGTTCCAATAAGGATGACATCCGGCTGGCCGCCTGTTTCGCTCAAGACATAAGCTCCTTTGGCTACCCCTTCAACATTGGCCTTAGTGGCTTCATATACAGGGAGATTTTGTCTGCTAAGCACCAGAGCTACTGGGCCTTCATTTTGCTGCAGAGCATACGCCCATGCGCTTGCCGTTTCATTGGCATCGGTCGGACGTATGACCGTAAGTCCCGGAATGGTGCGCAGCGCAGCCAAGTGCTCAACGGGTTCATGGGTAGGTCCATCTTCCCCAACAGCAATGGAATCATGGGTAAATACATAAGTCACAGGCAGTTTTTGCAGCGCAGCCAAACGAATAGACGGGCGCAAATAGTCGCTGAATACGAAGAAGGTGCTTACGAATGGCTTTACACCTCCATGCAAGGCCATGCCATTGCCGGCTGCACCCATAGCATGCTCACGGACGCCAAAGTAAATATTGCGTCCCGAGTAGGACTCCACAGCAAACTTTTGCTCTCCTTTGATGTCCGTCATCGTCGAATGCGATAAATCGGCACTTCCTCCAAAAATCGAAGGTACAGTTTTTACGTAATGATTTATCGCTTCGCCACTTGCTACACGGGTAGAAATCGTTTTGGAATCGTCGAACGTTAGGATGTCCGCTGCCTCAATCGATACGGAACCGTCGATGACTTGCTCAAGCTCCTTACCCTGCATAGGATATTGCGCTTTATAGGCCGCGACCAATTTGTTCCACTCTTCTTCTTTGGCCTCGCCCTTACGTTTCAGCTGCTCGAAATGCGCATTGACTTCTTCTGGAACGGTGAACTCTTCCTCATACTTCCAGCCGTAAATTTCCTTGGTCGCCTTCGCTTCTTCCTTGCCGAGCGGATTGCCGTGTACTTTGTTCGTTCCCGCTGCCTTGCTTCCGTAACCAATAATCGTCCGAATTTCGATAAGCGTCGGCTGAGCTTCGTTTTGCTTGGCTGCGACGATCGCTTCGGCAATCCGGGAAATGTCATTGCCGTCCTCGACCCGGATATATTCCCAATTGGCCGATTCCGCTCTTTTTTGCATATTTTCGCCGAAGGAAAGGTTGAGCCCTCCATCCAACGAGATGTCGTTGGAATCATACAATACGATTAATTTTCCAAGCTTCATATGTCCTGCCATGGACATCGCCTCGTAAGAGATTCCTTCCATCAGGCAGCCGTCTCCGACAAGCGCATACGTATAATGATCGATTACCGGGAAACCGTCTTGATTGAATTTCGAGGCCAAATGTGCTTCGGCCATCGCCATCCCAACTGCCATCGCCAACCCTTGTCCCAGAGGCCCAGTTGTCGCTTCTACGCCATCCGTGTGCCCAAATTCAGGATGCCCCGGCGTTTTGCTGTTCAGCTTGCGAAACTGTTTTAAATCATCAAGCGATACCTGATATCCAGACAAATGCAGCAGGCTGTAGAGCAAGGCTGATCCGTGACCCGCAGAAAGAACGAAGCGGTCGCGGTTAAACCATTTAGCATGTCCGGGATTGTGATTTAATAGTCTGGACCAAAGAGCGTATGCCATCGGCGCCGCTCCCATCGGCAGCCCCGGATGACCGGAATTGGCGCGGTTGATAGCATCGATAGACAATGTTCGGATCGTATCGACAGCTAATTGATCAATGGTTTCCTTGGTAAGCATATTGTTCTCCTTCTTCCGTTTTAATATGTTGTTCTGGTTTGTCATCGAACCACCAATGGTAGCCATCCTTCGCCAATAACGCATCGGACTCGGCAGGACCGTAAGTGCCCGCTTCATACCGATGAAGCGGAACCAGATTCTCCTCGAATGCTTCCAGGATCGGTTGAACCCATTTCCAGGACAATTCGACCTCATCCCAATGTGCGAAGAACGTAGGATCTCCTTGCAGAGCGTCGTAAATTAAATTTTCGTAAGCCTCGGGAACATCGCCCTTGCTCTCATGAAAATTCATTTGAAGAGGCTTGAACTCCCCTTTATGCAAAGGATCTCTTGTATTTAATTGCAGCGTAATGCCTTCATTAGGACTAATTTCAAATACCAGAAGGTTAGGCGATTTTCTTTCAGTACTTTCCTGAGAGGACATCTTTAACTGTTCCTTGAACTCAATTACAATCCGCGTTGATTTCTCTTTCATTCGTTTGCCTGTTCGGATATAAAAAGGTACGCCGCGCCAAAAGAAATCATTGATCTGCAATTTAGCGGCAATAAACGTATCGTTCATGGAAGTAGAAGCGATCCCTGGTTCGGAGATATAGCCGATTACCGGCTTTCCTTGAACGGTTCCTGCTTTGTATTGACCACGGATAATGCTCGCGCTCACTTCCTCTTTATGCAGCGGCTCGAGGGCTTCCATTACCTTTTTCTTCTTAAAGCGCACCATTTCCGAGTCACTGTTGATTGGAAGATGACTCGTCAGCATCATCAATAATTGCAGCATATGGTTTTGGAACATGTCTCTTACGGCGCCTACGTGATCGTAATAACCCGCTCTTTCTTCTACGCCGACGGTCTCGTTTGCTGTAATTTGCACGTTGGCAATATAACGATTCGTCCATAAGGCATTAAGGACCGGATTTTGCTGCAAAATCTCAAGCTTCTGAATCAGCGGCTTGCCGAGATAATGATCGATTCGGTAAATTTCATGATCCGCAAAAGCTTGGCTCAGCTTCTGATTTAAATCACGAGCAGATTTCAAATCATGGCCGAAAGGCTTCTCGATCACGAGACGCTTCCAGCCATTCGCGGAACCGAGCCCGCTTTCCTTAATGCTCGCTGTGATCGTTTCAAAAAACTCCGGTCCGACAGATAAATAAAACAGGCGATTCGGCGGAATGTTCAGCTCTTCTTCTCTCTGTTCAATCAGTTGCAGCAGCTTCCTATAATCTTCTTTGCGATCTATATGAAGAACGCTGTAACGGAATAAGCTCACAAAATCTTTGATTAACGAAGAATTGTTCGCTTCTCGTCTGGAAAAAGTACGGATAGACTGCTCGACATTTGCCTGAAACGATTCATCAGACAGTTCTCTTCTCCCAAGTCCAAATAAGGAGAATGATTGCGGCAGCTTCCGATCGATATACAAGTTGTAGAGGGCAGGGTATATTTTTCTTTTGGCTAAATCCCCAGTCGCTCCAAACAAAACAAAAGTGGTCGGCTCCATGTTTCTCTCTCCTTCAAGCAGCGCTCTATTAAACAAGCTCTGGTTTCTATTTCGTAGTTCCACTATAATACGAATATCATCTATACAAGTAATAAATATATTTCACAGGAGCTATAGACCACATCTATGAGTATAAATTACGAATTGTACAAGGTTTTTTATTGGGCTGCGAAGACAGGCAGCTTGACTCAGGCTGCCAAGGCCTTATACCTAACCCAACCTAGCGTCAGCCACGCCATCAAACAGCTCGAAAACAGCTTCGGCATCTCTTTGTTCTACCGGAATTCCAAAGGCGTTGGGCTGACAAGAGAGGGCGCCATGCTGTATTCCTATATTGAGCAGTCACAGATCTTAATATCGCTGGCCGAAGAAAAAATGGAGGCACTTAAAAATCTGGACAGCGGCGAGCTGCGGATCGGCGGAAGCGATTCGCTGTTCAAGCATTATTTGCTCCCGTACTTGGAGGACTTTCATGAGAAGCATCCCGGGATCAGACTACACCTGAATCATGGTACAACGCCGGAAATCATTTCCTTCTTAAAAGAAGGAAAAATTGATTTAGGCGTCATCCGTATGCCTATCGTCGATAGCCAGCTTGAAGTGAGGGAGACTTTTCAACTGCAGGAATGCTTTGTAGCGGGGACACGTTATGCCGAGCTCAAGGATGCGGTTTTAACGCTGGATATGCTGCTCCAGTACCCAATTATCCTGTTCTCGCGCAATAGCAGGGCACGAATGACCATTACGGAATTATTTCAAAGCTACGGATATAAACTCACACCTAAAATTGAGGTCGGAAGCGTAGATCTTCTCATCGAGTTTGCTAGGAAAGGACTCGGAATTTCTTACGTGACGAGGGAATTTGTTTCGAAAGAGCTGGAAGAGGGCACCCTCTTCGAGATTCAATTGGACGTGCGGCTGCCGCCTTCTCACGTGGGGATTATGATTATGCGCAACATGCCGCTTTCCATGGCAGCATGCGGGTTTATCGAGATGATTCAAACGTGTCCGCTATCAAAGCAGGCACGTTCAGGAGCTGCTTTTCCATTGAAAGAATAGTTCGATTTACCCAGGGCATAGGGGACAAGAAAACGTAAAACTTCAAAAGGCACAAAAAAACTACTGATGAATTCAGTAGCAAAAAAGCTGTTTATAGCATTTTTTAGTATCATCATAATCATTTCTACGATGCTGAACCAATTGTTTAGTAAAAAATAAAGGATTAGACCGGAACCTCTTATGGTACAAGAAGTCCCGGTCTTCCCTGGATATTTGAAAATTAGTTTTCTACTCAACGTCAGAATAAAGCATGGATCTAAACTGAATAATAAAGTTATAAACTGCCTCATTGAACTATCGACCCCGTTAGTTTAACAAAGTTCACGGCTGAAAAAAGAGTCAGACAGTATTATGGAATTTGTTCATGTATCACTATCTGCGATCAAAGGCAAGACTCGCAGCAAGACCTGTCAATAGCAATTTTGGGGTTCAGTAGATTTGTCATCAATCCCGTCAAAAATAACTTTTCGGCGGTTCAATAGAAAGACCATCAGGCTTGAGAATTGAAGCAGCGCCTGGTTTGACTGCATTCCAAGCGAGCCAGAGCAGGTAAACAGCCCCGGCCCACTTGACTGATTCGTAAATGAACGGAACCGTTATGAAAAGAGCTGAGAGACCGAACATGGTTGCGATCATGTAAATCACGAATCCAAGTATTACACCAAGAAGCGAGATGACTCCAGCTGTGCGACCTTGCGAAATAGTAGGAGAAATTAGGTAAATCTCCATAGTTCATCAACGTTAGAAATCATTATATATCCGAAGTCCAGTTTTGGTAGCATTTTTTGTAAGGAGTATGTAAATTTGCTGTTTTTAATTGGTTCAATCTCTACGGTCTGGTAATCAATGATGTTCAAACCTTCAGCCCGGAATTTTTGTGAATCTGGAATACTTCACAAAAGAATAGTTTCTTTTTGTTTTCTTGACATAAAAAAGGGGCAATCCCTTTGCCAATTTTTCCATGGCTTTTGGGACAGCCCCCCTCTAATCCTTTAACGGATAGAAAACCTGTTCAATTTTGCCTCAGTACCAAGCATGACAGTGTTAAGCTCATTCCCTCGGCTATCTTGTCCCCTTCTGAAATAGAGACTGCGTAAAAAATTCTTGCTGTTCACACGAGCAATCACCTGACTGCGGCTTCTCGGCAAATTGCAGCATTGCGCTAAACCGCTAATCCAATCAGCGATTTCTTGATGTGGAAGCAACTCCTTATCAATCATCGTATCCACGATGTTGACCAACCGCTCATCATCCTCATCGCTAAAGATGTGTTTACCATTATGAAGCTTGCCAGAAATAGCGACAAGAACCTCACGCAGCATTGCTACGCTGCTCTCCTCGCACTGCACCAGCTCGACAAAAACATCCGCACCGTGAGACGCGCTGTGAGCCCAGCCTCCTACCGAAAGGTAACCTCGCAGATCCTTCTCCTCTTTATAATAACGGAGCATTGTATGCATTAATTGCTCAATTTCAGCTTGATTAAAAAATGGATTCTGTCTGTGGCGTTGCACAATCAAAGCGATAGGCAAAGCAGAGAACGTTCTTGTAAAAACTGACTGATCATCCTCGCTGCCAATATTATAGAACAAATGGTTCTCATCAGTCAGAACAGTTAAGAGGCTACGCAACTCCTCTCCACTGAACCTATTCTCTTCCTTAATCCACATATAGAACATCGGATAAATCAGGTTATCCCGTAATTCTGGCTGAGGATCGCCAATATATTGAAGTAACAAAGGTAAGAAATCTTGATGCTGCTCACCTTCGCGTAACTGATACTCATCCTTCTCAATTCTTTGCAAATCCAGCATCAATTTTGTCCTTGTATCGGTCATTTTCCCATCCCTCTCATCATTCGTTCACTCGCCTCGCCGAGATCATGAGTCAGCGGAATTTCTGCTTGTTCCTATTCCTATCCCTTGGATGCAATTAACATCAATCACATTATTGTAGCACAGCCAAAACCAATGATTTTATCGCTAATTAATTAGTTGTTGAGTTGTGGATGTAAAGTAAGCTCCTCGAAGTGCCATTTGAGCAACATGATTTTTTACACTCTTATGCGCCCTCCGTAATTCATAGTTTTTCCATACAGCAATTCCAATCCCAACAACGGATTCTGCCCGTTAGCAAAGCGGCTGCCGAACCATGCCGGCAGCCGCTTTATAGTTATTAATTAAGCTTATTGTAACCTTTAGCATTAGGTTAATAGATCGCTTCAAATTGTTACCCAACCAACTTTCCTTTAACTCTCCTCTCCTTCTATTATTCTATTGTTTTCAAGCCGCACTTTATAAGACTCCCCCCAAGCTTTCATAGAAATAATGACCGGTTCTAAAGTCCTTCCGAAATCAGTAAGGGAGTATTCCACTTTTGGGGGAACTTCTTTGTATATTTCTCGATGAATAATGCCGTCTCGTTCAAGCTCTCTTAACTGCAATGTGAGCATAAACTGCGTAATTCCCGGGTTAAGGCGCCTGAATTCATTGAATCTTTTCGTTCCGTCCAGGAGTTGATAAAGAATGATACCCTTCCATTTCCCACCAATAACATCCAGTGTTGTTTCAACTGGACATGCTTGCATATCCGGTCTCACTCCATATTTGTTTCTTCGGTCTCCCATCAGCCTATATCCCCCTAAAGTTTGATTTTTAATACTATATCATAAAAATATGCGTACTTACTTAAAGTAATCTAATTGATTTACAATGCAACTGTACAACATTTCTTATTATTTGAAAGGATTGATACCCATGAATACTCTCCAAAAGATGAAAGCAGTCGGTGCCTATCAATACTTCCCAGCATCCAATCCAGAAAGCCTTATTGATCTGCATTTGGATAAACCGGAACCTACAGGCCGCGATTTGCTTGTAAATATCAAAGCAATCTCTGTCAACCCTGCAGACGTAGGCATTCGCGAAAAACATAACTATGAAGTCGAATCACCGAAAATTCTTGGTTGGGATGCTGCAGGGATCGTAGAACAAGTTGGCCCTGACTGTCAATTATTTAAACCCGGGGACAAGGTCTATTATGCAGGCAGTGTGGCTCGACCAGGAAGTAATAGTGAATTTCACTTGGTTGATGAACGAATTGTAGGAAATATGCCTAAAAGTTTGGATTTCTCAGAGGCAGCCGCATTACCGCTTACCTCAATAACTGCATGGGAGGGCCTATTTGATCGTCTAGGAATTAGTCTAAACGCAAATAAAAACAAAAACATACTTATTATCGGAGCAGCCGGAGGAGTGGGCTCGATGGCCGTTCAACTTGCCAAAATTGCAGGGTTGACCGTCATCGGCACTGCTTCGCGTCCAGAGTCGACTCAATGGGTCAAAAGTCTGGGGGCGGATATTACTATAAATCACAACAATCCTTTTCAACCTCAACTCAAGGCTATGGGTATAGACACCATAGATTATATCTTTTGCTTGAATGATACTGTACAACATATGGCGAATATGGCGGAGGTCATAGCCCCCCAAGGTATCATTTGCTGTATTGTTCCTGCAGATAAAGATTCCTGGGCAGGAAACTTGAACGTGGACTTGCTTTTTTCTAAAAGTGTAACGTTTGTATGGGAGTTCATGTTTACACGGTCCTTGTTCCATACGAAAGACATGATTGAACAACACAAATTACTGAATAACCTGGCCGATTTAATTGATGACGGAAAATTAAAAACGACGCTAACTGAACGACTAGAACCCATTAATGCGGCAAACCTGCGTTTAGCACATGAGAAGTTGGAAACCGGTCGATCCATTGGGAAGATTGTTTTAGAAAACTTCTGATACTACGTAGAAGGAACGTTTAGTGTATAACGCTATGGTCCGGCGAAACAAAATGCACTAAAATTTGAGAACTCAGTTTGGTTCACTTTTATCTGTCTAATTTCTCGAGTTTGCTCCCCTAACATTGAATACAGCTCCTTCATCATAAAAAAGTCCCGATGACCTAACAAAGCATCATCGGGACTTTTTTACGAGCTCCAGACTTTTTTTACTGGTTCCACAGTTTTTTACTGGTCCAGACTTTTTTATCATCAGACAGCTGCTGACTTGCAATAAGGATTGTTGTTTGCTAATCCTTATGCAACAATTGTTGTTGATTAACTCTTGCACGTTTGCTTCGTGCTTCAAAAACAACACCGGTTCATATCACTACCTTACTTAAGTTCTTTAGATTTTAGATTGTTATTTTCCGTTTTTTTCTGTAATTTTCTCACCATAATTAGGTACACTTATAACTTTAGAATATAAACTTATTTCATCCGGCTCTCCAACTGGAATACCTTTTAATTCAACCCATGCATGTGCCCTAAATGGCTCTAGGGCGTATCCAGTACACCAACTAACAGATCTTTGTTTTAACCACGTTGCTACTACAACCGCAAGTGAACGTCTCAAACAACCCTCTTGACTTCGACATCTCTTACTTACCGTACATACTGCATCACGAATAACCTGAACTTGTTCCTTCGAAGCCGATGGATATCTTCTCGTTAAACAAGATAATATCTTTTCTATCATACTTGGAGGGAGCCAATTCAGAGGTGCTGATAGAAGTATAGCTAGTCTAGCAAGCCATCTTGCCCCATTTGATACTTGTTCTGGCTGCTCTGGAAAAAGTGGTATGTCCATTATGCTAGCCCCACCTCTCTAAGCATGGAAAGAAATTCATTAACATCATTCTCTGCATTAGCACTCTCTAAACCAAAAGTCATTTCTAATTCAGCCACTAATTCATTTCTAGTTTTTCCTTCAACTAATCCTTGAATTAAAAGTTTTCCAACGTGATTTACTTGAAAATAAATTCCTCTCCTCTTGTCAAAAATCATTGCCCCATTATCTTGTTCAATTATTTTAAGTTCTCTTTTTATTTTCCCCATAAAATTTCCCCTTTCTGAATTCATATTTACACATTTATGACGGATAACTCATTGCATTATGAAGCCATCGCTCAACAGCAGATAGTCTTTCAAAGGCTTCAACTCGATTGTGTAAAGCAGTTGGCATAGATAATTCAGAGACTAGTATGTCTGGGTCAACAATTCCAAGCTCAACAATTTTGAAATCTCTAACTGCATGAATATTTCTTTTTACAGATTCCTTATATCCTTTGTATAAAAATGTTGAGTAATCTCCTTTAAAGCCTCGAGTAAATACTTCACGGGGAACAATTCCTTTTGTAGCTTGATACAACATGGGTTTAGTCATCCCAGATTTTATGTGATATCGCATTGGTATAGATAATGCAGACTCAATAATCTTTGGATCTAAAAAGGGAGCTAGCCAAGTGAATCTACTTCCATAAATCACATTAAGTTGGCTTAGTACACGCCTTTGAAAAAGCAATGACTCTAGTGCTTGATGTTTTGAACGATCCGAATCAAGACCTCCAGAAATTCCATTTATAGTTTTCACAGCAATCTGATAACATGGAACATGATAATCTTTTGCAAGCCATGCTGGAATTGTAATTTTTCCGAACCAATCCAAAGCAGACTCTTTCCTCCGTGATTTAGCATAGCCAAATCCAATATCTATTTCCGTTTTTAGTGCTTCTTTAAATGATGTATTGTTCATAAGATTAGATACACCATTTAGGAATGATGTTTTCGTAAGTAAACAATATTGGAAGCCAAACGATACACTACGCATTCTGTTCTGCCTTACAACGGACCACGCATATGCTGGCATAGGTGTAAACAATTCATCACCACCAACACCTATGAAATGAACTGAATCTCCATAGTTCTCATTTAAATTAACTATTTTTTCAACATAGCCTTCTGTATCAGCCCAAAATATTGGGAAATCCGGAAGAGTTAATCCTGAGTATGGCATGTTTGTTTCAAATCTCCGACCAGACACACCGATTGATGGCAATGAATTTAACGATTCATTCATATCATTTGCAAACATAGCGGCCCACTTAGAATCACTATTCCATTTACTATCTGTTTTTGCATGATATAGCTTAATGTCTGCATAATGTGCTTTTAAAGTATATGCAATTGAGGCTGAATCAACACCTCCAGAGAGGTCAGCAGATATATTAGCATAACTACTAGTATGATTCCTTAGTAAATCAAAAAACCGCTCTCTTATATTTTGCAGCGTCAATTCTACATCATTACTTAGTTCTGGCGGCATCCAAACTTTGAATTCTTCAAATTTTTTCCCATATTTCAAAACACAAAATGGGTGGATTTTATTCACACCTTCCCATAAAGGTATATTTTGAAAGGGATAATATGGAAGACTATTTATCAAGTTCAATGCAACTGCTGATTTTGATATATTTAAATCACAATATCGCGCAATATCACTAGCTGAATCACTAATAATTAAAATATCATGTAACATTTTCCATGATAGAGAAACATCAAATAATGCTCCTCCTATAATAACTTCGTGATTATCAACTAGAACAAAGATCCCTTTAGAAACAATCTTTTGAAAAGTTACCGCTAATTTTGACATCTCAAATTCCTTAGTTCCCTGTATCTGGTCTGCAACTTTTGGATATTCACATGGTATACAATATATCTCTAGGTCGCCTTTAGAATGCTTAACATACTCATGTTGAGAAATAAGCAAAATGCTTGCCCAAGCTGTTTTTATATGTACTTGAAATGGTACTTTATCAGAACTTGATTTTGTTTCTTTTAACTGAATGCTAATAATAGTCTCCCCTCTCGATTTTTCACAAAAAGTGGTCACTGGACATCTCAAAATTGTCCAATGACCACTTTTCTCTCTCAATTTACCAATGATATTTAGTTCTACCACCAAAAATATCCAGATAATCACCACGCCATTGCCCATTAGTAGACTCTTTAAAACTAGCAACTTTCTCAATTGTTGGTTTAGAGTAAACAACGTTTGTCATTGATTTCCACCCCCTTTAGCTATTTGCTCACACCTCACAAATTAGATTCCTTCCAAATAGAATTAATATCCTATTTGTTTTAATAATAATCTATATTTCAACTCCTTTTCCTTTTATGTAACAAACTGCAAGTTAAATGTAATAATTAACATCATTTCAACTCTAGTATAGTAAATTGGTTATAAAGAACAGGATCTTTTATACCTAATTATCTTGCCCCATTTGATACTTGTTCTGTGGCTGCTCTGGAAAAAGTGGTCTGTCCTCTTCCAACGTGATTTACTTGAAAATAAACCCCTCTACTTTTGTCAATATCGCGCAATATCACTAGCCGAATCACTAATAAATTAAAAAATCATGTAACATTTTTCATGATAGAGAAACATCAAATAATGCTCCTCCTACAATAATTTCGTGATTATCAACTAGAACAAAGATCCCTTTAGAAACAATCTTTTGAAAAGTTACCGCTAATTTTGACATCTCAAATTCCTTAGTTCCCTGTATCTGATCTGCAACATATGGATATTCACATGGCATACAATATATCTCTAGGTCGCCTTTAGAATGCTTAACATACTCATGTTGAGAAATAAGCAAAATGCTTGCCCAAGCTGTTTTTATATGTACTTGGAATGGTACTTTATCAGAACTTGATTTTGTTAACTTTTCTTTTAACTGAATGCTAATAATAGTCTCCCCTCTCGCTTAATTTTCAATATTTTCAATAGAATTTAACATACGAGTTTCTACAACAATTGATTTTTCACAAAAAGTGGTCATTGGACATCACAAAATTGTCCAATGACCACTTTTCTTTCTTAATATTAATTATATTTAGAGAGAGTAAAACCACCAAAAGCATCTCTGAATCTACCATACCAAATCCCTTTAGTAGACTCTTTAAAACTAGCAATTTTCTCAATTGTTGGTTTAGAGTAAACAACGTTTGTCATTGAATTCACCCCCTTTACCTATATGCTCACACCACCCACATTAGATTCCAAATAGAAATTAATATCCTATTTGTTTTAGATAATAGTTTATTTTCAACCTATTTCTCTTTTGTGTAACAAACCGCAAGTTAATTGTAATAATTGACATATTTCAACTCTAGTATAATATTGGATATAGAGAACAAGATTTTTATACTAATAATGATAATGTCTAATTAAACTGGTCATGGAAGATGGTTGCAGTATGGTAGAAGTGGCTAAGTATTTAACTTAATTTGTAGAAGAATTCAATGTACCAATAGCCCCCTTGCTCTGCGTCTAATTGAGTTAGCAACAAAAGCCCCATCTCTAAATTTCCGGTATTTTCCTTCCTATTTTTGATGAATACCAACAGGAATATTAAGCTCCTCAGCAATATCAGTAAGTGATTTTCGGCTTGCCTGTACATACTTCACAGACTCTTCTTTATTTTTTTAATGTACCGTTGACGCTGTTCGCTCATAGGGCACACCCTGAATATGGTAATAATTTGATTGTTGATTATGACATGATCGTGCATCATAGCTTCACTTACCATTATTAAAGGAGTGAAACGATGGTAATAAAAGTTGCTATTTGTGATGATGTTCCTGTTTTTGCAAAAGCTATCGAAGATTTAATGTTAGAATATAACTCCTCGCTATTTGAAATCGATATATTCTACAATCCATTTCGTTTAATTGATTTCCTTAAAGGAAATACATATGATTTGTTTATTTTAGATACTGAGTATCCTAATCTATCGGGAATAGAGATTGCTGAGACCATTAGAAAGAATAATTATTCTTGTCCAATTATCTTTATTACAAGTTTCAAAGAATATATGGAAAAGGCTTTTAAGGTTAACACTTTTGATTACATTTTAAAACCAGTAACAAAAGACAAACTATATCCTACCTTGAATCGCGCTATTAAATATTTAGATTTAGATGATTCAAAATTTATGTTTACATTTAATAAAGTTTTTTACAGTCTTTCTTTTAGTGAAATTATTTACTTTGAAAAAAATAAAAGGAGCGTACTTATTCACACCCCCTCTGATATATATGAAACGCTTCTTCAAACAAGAGCCCTTTTATCCAAAGTTAATGATAATTTTGTGCAAGTCCATACCTCGTTTATTGTTAATGTTAGATATGTAAAACAAATTGGAAATAATTGTGTTGTCGCCAATTTAAATGATAAGCAAACTGTTGAAATACCAATCAGTCGTAAATTTATAGATAGTGCCAGAAAACAAATTCTGATGAAGTTAAGAACTTAATATAATGAATGATACTATCGTGCATTTTTCAACTTTGTTGTTAGTTTAGTGTTGGCTAATGTTTTTTTAAATAACTCCATCAATAAACTGTTCTTTAAAGAAAACTTAGTAATTACATTCTTGACTTTTTTCTTACCGTATTTTATCTGTTTTCTAATCAACAATCATATATTCTTATCAAATATCTTTATTGTTTTTTAGTTATCGTAAAGAGGATCAGATAGATATGAGAAAAGAGTTCGCTTTGGTTAATTTTCTCACTTTTAGCATTTTTAATTTGAGATTCCGTTTCGCTTTTATTACGAAGCGGTTATCGCTATCAAAAGGTTATGATTCAAAATCCGGATACGATCACCTAAAGAAGCTTGCATCTTATCCCTCTCCTTAAAGTGTAATAAAAAGTCTGAAACCACCACAGGTTATCATAAAAAGGAAGTTGGGAACTTGTACTGTTACGATAATATAATTTTCATAACCATTTCCTCAATATTCTGAATGTCTCATATAACGTGCTTAAATGATCAATTTTCTTTTTCAAAGAATTAACTCTAATAATCTGTCCATCTTTAGTCCATTGTCCATATATTTGAACTAACCGCCCTGTAGTTCGTGAGAGTTCAAGAAGTGCTGTCTTCAGATGCTCTTTTTGAACTAAAGTATTTCTTTAAATAGTGAAATTATGGAAAGATTACTATTCCAGCCTCCTGATTCTCATACTGCAAAACGTTTCGGCATAATACCAAAAGTCTTCTCCAAGAGCTTCACGTTTCCTTTTTATCTCTTAATACCCTGGAACTAAACATACTTCGGTTTGGACATCTTTGTACTCTAATCATCAGATTTATAGATTGATTTTCCGCAAAAAGTTAAAAGGTAGCTCAATTTATCTAAGTTTGGTTTCGCTAAATTCTTTTTCTCAATAAGTTGACCATAGTCCTTAAGTGAATCAATTATATCCACCATTAAACCGATAAACTCTTCCTTCTGTATTTCTTCCTGTAGTTTCGTGTGCCTTTTGTTGTTCTTCCGGTGTCATAGTCAAAAAATTAAACTCGTCTGCAACGATCGGCAATTACTTCTTTTCGTTTTTCGGGTATTCAAATTTTATGATGGAATTATCTCTGTTTTAAATGGTTTGATTCTTAATATACCAAGGTAAACTAAGATTCCTGTTGTCTTTTGTCTATTTTCCAATAAATTGAAATCGTTACTCAGCGGCACTTGACGTCAGATTCCTGTGGTGGATTTTCCCCTTTCATTTGTAAAAAAACACCCGGCAGGATGCGTACCGAGAGAAATACGGCATACACCCAGGCCGGGTAAGGGATTAGAAAATAATATCAATGGCCTCTAGCACATCTTGCTCCTGTTCGGATTGCCCGTTCAGGGAAATATCCTTCAACAGCACCGAAGGCTGTTCGCAAATTTGAGTGATGATTACGAGCAGGTTCTGAGCGAAATTGTCGATCAGATTGCGTGTGAACAACTTGGTGGCATATTCAAACTGCCCGTTCATTCCCTCATCCAGCAACGAAATGACCAAGGTAAGATCAAATTGGGAAACCGTATGCGTTTCCGGATAAGATTCGATCTTGATATCCCCGAAGTTTTGAACGTTATCTTCCTTGGTTTCCAGAGCAAACACGACATCGAATACAGGATTGCGGCTTTGATCTCGCGGAACCTGCAGC
Source organism: Paenibacillus sp. B1-35 (assembly GCF_050474385.1). NCBI lineage: Bacteria > Bacillati > Bacillota > Bacilli > Caryophanales > Paenibacillaceae > Paenibacillus > Paenibacillus sp. B1-35. Next base: position 1,876 of record NZ_JBCHVJ010000003.1, on the reverse strand, counting down.
TTTTTCACAAGCTCCTCGAACGGATAATCCTGGTGGTCGTAGGCCCCCAGCATCGTTTCCTTGACTTCGTTCAAGTAAGCGAGGAACGTCTTCTCCCCGGACGGATAATGGCGAATCGCCAAAGTGTTGACAAACATTCCGATGAGCGGCTCCATGTCGGCATGTGTGCGGCCCGAAACCGGCGTGCCTACAATGAAGTCTTCTTGTCCCGAGTACTTGCTGAGCAGGATTGAATAGGCTGCCGATAACACCATATAAAGGGTGGCACCGTTCTCATCGGCGATGCGCTGCAAGCTGTCGGTCATCTGCTTGTCGATGCTGAAAGGCACCACATCTCCCTTAAAGCTGCGAGCGGCAGGTCTGACAAAGTCCGTAGGCAGTTCAAGCGTTGGCAGTTCGCCTTCCAACACGTCCAGCCAGTAGGCTTCCTGACGTTTCAGCCGCTCTTTTACAGGTTCGGACTGCTGCCAAGCGGCGAATTCCTTGTATTGAATCCGAAGCGGTTCCAGCGTCTCGCCGTTATACAGGCGCAGCAGCTCTTCGACGAAGATGCCCATCGACATGCCATCCGTGACGATATGATGAATGTCCAGCATAAGCAGATGCCGTTCCGCTTCCCATTCGACTAAGCCCACACGCAGCAGCGGCGGCCGCTCCAAATCAAAGACACGTACAAAGCCGTCTACGATGCTCTTCGTTTCACTTTCCGTCACTTTCGTATACTCGACGGCAAACTTCAAGTCCGGATAAATCCGTTGTACCGGTACGCCGTCGACCATTTCGAAGCCGGTTCGCAAAATTTCGTGACGAGCGATCAATCCTTTGAGCGCCGCCTCGAATTGATTTCGTTCCAAGCGCCCGACGAGAACCGTCATGCCGGACATGTTGTAGCTAAGCTCGGCGCCTTCCATCTGCTGCTGGATGTACAGCCGTTTTTGCACGGAGGAAAGCGGATAGTAATCCCTCTTCTCCAGAACCGGAATGGAGAGGTGTTCCTGTCGCTCCAATTGGCTGATCGCTTCGGCCATCGCTTCGATGGTCGAGTGCCGGAACACATCGCGCAGCGGCAGGTCCACGCTCAGCTCCTTGTGCACCTTGCTGACCAGCGTCGTCGCCCGCAGGGAGTGCCCGCCGAGATCGAAGAAGTTGTCCGTCACGCCAATCGTGACCGGCCCGAGCACGTCCTGCCAGATAGCGACCAGTTTCGCCTCCAGTTCGGTGCGCGGCGCCACGTATTCGCGGCCTGCGCTTGCTCCCCCTTCCGGCGTCGGCAGCGCCTTCCGGTCAATTTTCCCGTTCGGCGTCAGAGGCAGGCGCTCCAGCTCCACGAAGTACGACGGGATCATGTAACCCGGCAGCTCGCTGGAAATCGCCCGTTTCAGATCTGCCGCCGTCAGTTCGCCATCCGTTGTGTAGTACGCGCACAGCGCTTTCTGCCCGTTCGCGTCACTTCGAACCAGCACCACCGCTTCGCGCACGCCTTCCACCCGCAGCAGCTGCGACTCGATCTCGCCCGTCTCGATCCGGTAGCCTCGGATTTTCGCCTGGTTGTCGATCCGGCCGATGAAGTCCACATCGCCGTCCTCCATCCACCGCGCCAAGTCTCCCGTGCGGTACAGCCGCTCGCCCGCGGAGAACGGACTGTCTACGAACTTCTCTTCCGTCAGGTCCGGACGGTTCAAGTACCCGCGTGCTACCCCGACTCCGCCAATGACCAGCTCGCCCAGCACCCCGACCGGCACCGGGTTTAGATGCGCATCCACAATGTAGAATTTCGCATTCAGCCACGCTTTGCCGATCGGCACATGGCCTGTCTGCGGCAGCTTCGTCAGCGGCTCGTCGTAGAAACTGGAGTCGATCGCTGCTTCCGTCACGC